>CAXTSE010000011.1:0-114160 GCA_964246985.1 uncultured Microbacteriaceae bacterium | reverse complement strand
TCAGTCGGCGTTCATCCACGGCATCAAGCGGTTACCGGTCTCATGGAGTCCCAGCCGCGTTAATTGACGATTCCGCGCTGCGGGTCACGCTCCGGGCGCTCGGCGGTGCCTCGCTCCTCGTCGAACGTGAGGCGATCCTTCTCGGCTGCCGCGTACGCCTCGTCGAGGGTCAGGTGCCCGGCGGTCACGAGCAGCGACGCCGTCTCGAGCGCGTCGCTGCGTCCCACCGGGTTGAAGGGGTCGCGCACGTTGTCGGCGCCGGCCGCGACCCGCACGCCCGCGTCGAGCAGGGCACGCAGCGCGGTGAGGCCGCGCGGCGTCGAGACCGGGTGCTCCCAGCCCTGCAGGTAGAGGTTGGTGATGGGCAGCGAGATGATGCCGAGGTCGCTGGCCAGTACCTCGGTGATGACCTCATCGAGCTCGTGCGGCTCGAGGGTGCCGAGGCGCACGCAGTGGCCGGCGCTGACGTTGACCGTCCAGTCGCGCACGATGCGGGCGAACTCGAGGATCGTCGGCTCGCCATCGAGGGCCTCGTCGGTGTGCAGGTCGACGCCCACGCCTCGGCGCTCGGCGATGGCCAGCTGCCGACGCACCTCGCCCATCGGGTCGGCGGCCAGGTGCGGAGCCCCGCCCACCAGATCGATGCCGAGGTCGAGCGCCTCCTCGATCACCGCGTCCGGCATGTCGTCCTTGCAGAGCGTCACGAGCTCGAGGTCGAGCAGGTCCCGCAGCTCGTCGCGCACCCGCAGCATCGCGTGCACGCAGCGCAGCGGGTCGCGACCGGGAAGGAGGTCGACATGGCTGCGGATCGCCGTTGTCCCGTTGCGCAGCATGGCGAGCGCCTGGGTGCGGGCGCGGTCGGCGATGCTCGCGGTGGTCATGACGTCGGAGTAGGCGTGCCAGGACTCGATCGCACGCGGAAGGTCGCCCATCGGCGGGGAGATCTCGTCCCACGACAGGGCCTTGTCGAGGTGGGCGTGCGGCTCTGCCGGCGCGGTCAGCAGCACGAACCCGTCGAGGTCGAGGACCCCGTCGGTCGAGCCCGTCGAGACCCCGGACGTCGAGGAGATCCCGGCGGTCGTGCTCGGCGAGACCCCGAGGACGGTGTCGCCCTCGATGCGCACGTCGACCCGCGCCCCATCGGCGAGCGTCGCATTGCGCAGTTCGCGGATCGGCTGGGGGAGTGCGGACACGTGGATCTCCTGAGAGCAAAGTGGAACAAGGTCGACCGTACGAGCCTTGCGTTTCCGGCGTGTGACGCGCCCATTTCGCCGTGTGAACTCAGCGCCCCACCCGGGCCCGGAGAGCCTCGACCAGGTCGCGCTCGTCGGTCCGCACGAGCGCGTAGTCGCGCACGACGACCTCGCCGCCGACGATCACGTGGCGCGGGCGGCGGCCGGGGTTCGCCCAGAGCAGGCCGGCCAGGGGGTCGGCGACCCCGGCATCCGCGACGCCCGCGACGTCCCACACGCACGCGTCGCCGGCCGTGCCCGCGCCGAGGTGGCCGAGCTCGGGTCGGCCGAGGCCCGCGGCGGATCCGGCGGTCGCCATGGCGAGCACCGTCCGGGCCGGCAGCTGGTCGCCCACCAGGCCCGAGACCTGCATCGCCAGCCGGGCGTCGGCGAGCAGGTGCCCTGCGTCGTTCGAGCCGCCGCCGCTGGTGCCGAGCCCCGTGGTGATCCCGGCCGCGAGCAGCTCCGCGACGGGAGCTATTCCCCAGCCCATCGGCACGTCGCATCCGGGGGCGTGGGTCGCGCTCACCCCCGCTGATGCGAGGGCCGCGATCTCGGCGGCCGTCACGTCGCAGAGATGGGCGAGGGTCACGTCCGGAGCCAGCCAGCCCCAGTCCTCGAGCAGCTCGATCGGACGCCGCCCGTACTTCTCGAGTGCGATCGCCACGTCGACCTGCTCGTTGGCCTGGGTGCGCCGACGCAGCCCGTGGCGGGCGGCGACCTCCGCGAGCAGCTCGAACGTCTCGCGCGAGTCGCTGTGCACCCCGGCGGGACCGACCGCGAGCTGCAGCATGCCGGTTCCGTCGTCGGCAGACGGCGCCAGGCCGGCGATGATCGCCTCCGCGCTCGCCGCGGCCTCCTGCGGGTCGTCGCGCGCCGCGCCGCGCACGAAGACGAGCCGGGAGCCGACGGCACGGGCCGCGTCGGCGGTCGCTCGGGCGACGTCGACGGAGTCGGCCGTCGAGACGCCGCCCCAGTTGAGGTGGTGGTCGGCGACGGTGGTGACGCCGCTGAGCAGCCCCTCGGCCGCACCCACGCCGGCGGCGGCCGCCGTCAGGGACGCGTCGATGCCCGCGTCGGCGTAGGCCGCCGCCATCGCGGGGAGCCAGGCCGCCATCGGCACCCCACGGGTGCCCGGCAGCGTGCGGAACGCGCTCTGCATGAGGTGGTGATGCGCGTTGATCAGACCGGGTGTGACGACGCAGCCGCCGACGTCGAGCACCTCGGTCGAGGGGCCGGGCAGGTCGAGGTCGCCGGCGCGCTCGGTCGCAGCCTCGATCATGATCGCGGTGGCACCGGTCAGTCTCACGTGACGAGGGTGGCACAGGAATGTGTCACCCTGATGACGTGCTCGAGCTCGCGGAACGGCTGCTCGCGCGGCTCGACGCCGGCGCGCCGATCGTCGTCGCGACCGCGGTCGGCATCGACGGCAGCGCGCCGCGCACCATCGGCACGTCGATGGCCTGGGACGGCCGCGACGTCATCGGCTCGATCGCCGGCGGATGCGTCGAGGGCGCGGTGGTGGAGGTCGCCGAGCGCGTGCTCGACGACGGCCGCTCGCGCACCGTCGAGTTCGGCGTCAGCGACGAGCTCGCCCTCGGCGTGGGACTGAGCTGCGGGGGGCTGCTGCGCATCCACCTGGCGCTGCTCGATCCGGCCGGCACGGATGCTGGGTCGGCCGCCGCGATGGCGGCACTGCGGGAGGCGGCGGCGGGGAGGTCCGCGCGGGTCGCGCTCACCGCATCCGGCTTCGACACCGCGGACTGCGCCGATCCCGCCGCCTACATCGACAGCCGGATGCCGCCGGCGCGGCTCATCGTCGTGGGAGCGATGGAGTTCTCGTCCGCCCTGTCGGCCGCCGCTCAGGTGCTCGGATTCGAGGTGACCGTGGTGGATCCGCGGGAGCTGTTCGCGACCTCGGCGCGATTCCCCGGCGCGGGGCTCGCGGTCGAATGGCCGCCGGAGTACCTCGCACGCACCCAGATCGACGCGAGCACGGTCATCGCCCTGCTCAGCCACGACGACAGGTTCGACGCCGAGGCGCTCGCCGTCGCGCTGCGCTCGCAGGCGGGCTACGTGGGCGCGATGGGGTCCCGCCGCACGCACGATCGCCGCGTCGCGGCGCTCGACGCGCTCGGGGTGACCGACGAGGAGCTCGCGCGGCTGCATTCGCCGATCGGCCTCGACGTGGGGGCGTCGACCCCGGAGGAGACCGCGGTGTCGATCCTCGCGGAGGTGCTGCGGGTGCGCACGGGGGCGTCGGGACGCGAGCTCACCCGGCTCACCGGCCCGATCCACCGGCGGAGCTCTTCGGTGGTCGAGTAGGCGCGCAGCGCCGTGTCGAGACCTCGGCAGCGTCGGAGTGATCTCGACACGCGACCTGCGGCCGCTACTCGATCACCGTGTTCGCCAGGCGCCACACGCGGTCCCGCGACATCGGCAGCTCGTACGGGCGCACCCCCAGGGCGTCGCGGATCGCGTTCGCGATCGCGGGAGCGACCGGGTTGTAGGGCGCCTCGCTCATCGACTTGGCACCGAGCGGACCGAGCGGATCGTGCGTCTCGGCGAACAGCACCTCGGTGCGCGGCACATCGCCGAACTTCGGTGTGCGGTAGTTGCGCAGAGCCGCCGTCGTGACGCGGCCCTCGCCGTCGACGACGACCTCCTCGTAGAGCGCCGAGCCGATGCCCTGAGCCGTTCCGCCCTCGATCTGCCCGCGCAGCTGCTCGGGGTTCAGCACGGTGCCTGCGTCCGCTGCCTGCACCGACTGCAGGATCCGCACCTCGCCCGTGGTCGGGTCCACGGCGACCCGCACCCCGTGCACGTTGAACGCGACCGACCGCGGCGAGCCGTCGGAGTGGGCGGATGCCTCGCGCGACCCGCCGCTCGCGAGCTGCGCCGCCAGCGCGGTCGCCGCGGCGTACACGGCCTTCCCCGCGACGACGACGCCCGTCGAACCGTAGGCGCCGGTGTCGTGCCCGGCCACATCCGTGTCGGACTGCAGGATGCGGATCCGGTCGGGCGTCGTGCCGAGCGCCTGCGAGGCCAGCTGGGCGTGCACCGTCGTCGATCCGTTGCCGAACTCGGCGGTGCCGACCTCGAGCTCGAAGAACCCGTCGTCGGGCCCGCCGAGCGCCCGGATGCGCGCATCCGCGTGGTGCCCGCGCGGCGGGATCGTGGCGATCATCGCGAGCGCGACGCCCTGGCCGACGAGCCAGCCGTCCAGGGTCTCGACAGGCTCCACCGACGAGCCCCGCCGCAGGGCGGCCTCCACGAGGTCGAGTGCCTGCCCCGCGCCGTGCTCGCCCGTGTATGCGAGGTCGCCGGCGTCCTCCTCGATCGTGATCACCGGGTCGCCCGGCACGATCACATTCCGCCGGCGGAATTCGATCGGCTCCACGCCGAGCTCGCGCGCCAGCTCGTCGATCGCCGACTCGATCGCGAAGATCACCTGCCCGAGTCCGTAGCCGCGGAAGGCTCCCGATGGCGGGTTGTTCGTGTAGACCGACTCCGCATCCACCCGCACGTTGGCGCAGCGATAGGTGGCGACCGACTCGTGCACGCTGTGGAACATGACGCCGATGCCGTGGTTGCCGTAGGCGCCGGTGTCCATCAGCTGGTCGACCGCGAGCGAGGTGAGGCGCCCGTCACGGGTGCCCGAGACGGTGACCGAGACGCGCATCGGATGCCGGAGCGGCGTGCGCACGAACTCGTCCTCGCGCGAGAACTCGTACTGCACCGCGCGCCCGGTGCGCAGAACGGCGAGCGCCACCAGGTCCTCGGTGAGGATCTCCTGCTTGCCGCCGAAGCCGCCGCCGACGCGCGCCGTGAAGACGCGCACCGACTCCTGGGGTCGGTCGAAGATGCGCGCGATCTCGTCGCGGACGAGGTACGGAACCTGCGTCGAGGTGCGCAGCACGAGGCGCCCGTCGGCGTCGAGCCAGCCGCGCGTCGCGTGCGTCTCGAGAGCCACGTGGCTGACGCGCGCGGTCGTCCAGGTGCCGGTGACCACCGCGTCCGCCTCGTCGCGAGCCGCGGAGACATCGCCCCGCTCGCCGTGCAGCTGGGCGACGACGTTCCGGTGCGGTGCGACGATGCGGGAGGTGTTGGGCTTGTCGGCGTGCAGCAGCGGGGCACCGGAGAGCCGCGCCTCCTCCGGGTCGAAGACCGCGGGCAGCGCCTCGTACTCGACCGAGATCGCGTCGAGCGCGCGCTGCGCGTCTGCGACGGTCTCGGCGATGACGGCGGCCACCCGCTGCCCGTGGAACCTGAGCACGGGGTCCATGAGAAGGGTGTCGTCGGGGTCGTCGAGCCGCGAGTGGTGACGGCCGGTCGAGTAGTACGTCGGGGGCGCGTCGAGGTGGGTCAGCACCGCCACGACGCCCGGCATTGCGGAGGCGGCCGAGGTGTCGATCGACAGGATGCGGGCGTGCGCGTGGGGTGACCCGAGCACCGCGAGGTGCAGCAGGCCGGTGGTGGCGTGCGGCTCCTCGGTGTCGAGCGTGTACGCCTCGCGCCCGGTGACGATGCGCATCGCCGCGGGAGGCGCGACCGATCGACCGACGGCGGCGCCCGCATCCGCCGTCTCGGTGTTGCGCACCTGCGCGAGGGCGTCGGCGATCGAGCGGTAGCCCGTGCAGCGGCACAGGTTGCCCTTGAGCGCCCGCGGCAGATCGGCGAGCTGGGTCTCGTCGAGCGCGGAGGCGGTCACGACCATCCCGGCCGTGCAGAATCCGCACTGGTACGCGCCGGCGTCGACGAACGCCTGCTGCACGGGATGCGGTGCGTCGGGGGTGCCGAGGCCCGCTGCCGTCGTGACCGTGCGTCCCTCGACTCGGTGCATCGGCACGAGGCAGGAGTGCACCGGTGAGCCGTCGAGCAGCACCGAGCAGGCGCCGCAGTCGCCCGCGTCGCACCCCTTCTTGGCCGAGTGGACGCCCGCCTCGCGGAGCGCCGACCGCAGCACCTGTCCGGGGTCGGACGACAGCAGCAGCTCGGCCCCGTCGACCGTGACGCGCACGCCGTCGCGGGCGCTCACGCCGTGCCTCCCGCGAGCTCCAGGCGAAGCTCCTCGGCGAAGCGCAGCGACAACGCGCGGCGCCAGTCGGGAGAGCCGTGCGGGTCGTCGTACCAGTCGCCGGGCGCGGAGGCTCCGGTGTCGATGGCCGCCGACAGCTCGGCGGCGGTCGGGATGGCGGCGAAGGCGAACCGGCGGGGCCGAGGCGTCGCCGCGGTGACGGTCACGACGAAGGCGCCGTCGGCATCCACGCGGGCGATCACCAGGACGGCCGAGCGACCGAGCGGGGAGAGCGACGCGCGGCGCATACCCGCGCGGGAGGCGAGGGTCGAGGCCGGTAGCTCGATCGCGCGCAGCACCTCACCCGGACGCAGCGCCGTCGTCTGCGGGGCGATCACCAGCTCGGCGACAGGGATGCGCCGCCCCTCGTCGTCCGCGCCCCACACGACGGCGATCCCGTCGAGGGCGGCGGCGAGCGAGGTCATCGGCCCCGCGGGCAGCGCGGTGCAGATGTTGCCGCCGACCGTCGCGATGCGCTGGATCTTCCACGACGCGAGCAGCGCGTCGGCGCAGAGGGCGAAGAGGGGCTGGGCCGTCCATCCGGGCACCGGGGCCAGTGCCGAGAGCTCCGCGACGGTGCACGTCGCCGCGATCTCGAGGCCCGCCGCGCTCACGACGAGCGGCTCCCAGCCGAGCGCGGTCAGATCCACCAGTCCTGTCGTGCCCGGCTGCGGCTCGGAGTACAGCCAGGTGCCCCCGCCTAGCGGCACCTCGCCGGTCGCCAGAGCGAGATCGTCGCGCGTGCGCGCCACCCGCACCTCGCGCACGTCGATGAGATCCATCTGATGAGTCAACAACACCGATGTGTCGGCCCGGTAACGCGCGCCGGTGCCGCGCGCGGAAAGTCGCCACGTGCCGCACAGCAGGACCGGGCAGAATGCGAGGGTGAAGAAGACAGCCGTCCATTTCGGCGCGGGCAACATCGGCCGCGGTTTCGTCGCCCAGTTCCTGCACGAGAGCGGGTACGCGGTCGTGTTCGCGGATGTCAGCGACGACCTGATCGGCGCCCTCCAGCGCCAGCCCAGCTACCTCGTGCACGAGATCGGTGACGGCGCTCGCGACCACATCGTCGACGGCTACACCGCTCTGAACAGCCGCACGGACGAGGCGGACGTGGTGGCCGCGATCGCGACGGCCGACGTCGTCACGACGGCGGTGGGCGCCCGCATCCTCGCCTTCGTCGCCCCCGTCATCGCGAAGGGCCTCGCCGCCCGCGCCGCAGACGCCCGGCCGCTCACGGTGATCGCCTGCGAGAACGCCATCGGCGGCACCGACATCCTCGCGACCGAGGTGCGGAAGCACGTCGAGTCCGAGCAGGTCGCCGCCGATCGCGTCGTCTTCGCCAACTGCGCCATCGACCGCATCGTGCCCGAGCAGGACGGCGGCCTCGACGTCACGATCGAGTCGTTCTTCGAGTGGGTCGTCGACCGCACACCGTTCGGCGGCGCCGAGCCCGAGATCGCCGGGGTCACCTGGGTCGACGACCTCGAGCCGTTCATCGAGCGGAAGCTCTTCACCGTCAACACCGCACACGCCGCCGCCGCCTACCACGGGCACGATCGCGGCTGGGTGTCGATCCGCGAGGCGCTCGCCACCCCCGAGCTGCAGGCCGAGGTCCGAGCCGTGCTCGACGAGACGAAGGCGCTCCTCGTCGCGAAGCACGGGTTCAGCGAGGACGAGCAGCAGGCCTACATCGAGAAGACGCTGAAGCGCATCTCGAACCCCGACCTGCCCGACACCTGCGAGCGCGTCGGCCGCGGACCGCTCCGCAAGCTCAGCCGACACGAGCGATTCGTGGGCCCGGCCGCCGAGCTGGTCGAGCGCGGGATGACCGCCTGGGACCTGCTGAACGCGATGGGGGCCGCCCTGCGCTTCGACGTCGAGGAGGACGCGGAGAGCGTGGAGCTGCAGGCGATGCTCGCCGACGGCGCGTCGGCGGAGGCGCTCGCCGAGACGATCACGGGGCTTGAGCCCGCGCATCCGCTGTTCCCGCACGTGGTCGAGGTCATCCAGCTGAGACTGGATCGCTGAGTGGCGCGGCCGGTCGACGAGGCCTGGGACGACGACGACGAGGCCCTTCGCTGGGAGGGGGACGACGACCGCGGACAGCTCGGCGGATCCCGCCTCGCCGTCGCGGGGACAGCGGGCGGCCCTGATGACGACCTCGCCGACGGGGTGGGCGGGGACGAGGCCGTCGACGAGCCCGTACCGCCCGCACGTCCCGTGCGCACCCTTCTCACTGCCGTATTCGCCCTCGTCTACCTCGTCGACACGCTCGGCTGGGTCCTCTCGGTGCAGCGCGCGGGATCGAACCAGACCGAGCTGCTGCTCGCGGTGCTCGACCAGTTCGGCATGTTCACGGCGATCATCGCGGCGCCGTTGTGGTTCGGCGCCACGCTGACCCTGACGCGCGACAGCAGCACCCTGACGCGCGTGGGCTGGTTCGCGCTCGGAGCCGGGCTGCTCGTACCGTGGCCGCTGATCCTGGCGGTTCTCGCGACGGCGGGAGGCGCAGCATGACCGACGACACGGATCGGATTCCGGAGCGCTTCGAGGAGGCGCTCGCACCCCCGGGTCCGCTCGCCTCGGTGCTCGTGGCCGCGGTGTTCGGGCTCCTGTTCGCCTACGGGCTCTTCCAGGCGCTCTCGAACCTCGTGGCCCTCCCGCGCATCTACGAGACGTTCGGCATCGGGGCGGCGACCCCGTGGTGGGCACTCGTCGTCGGCGTCGCGATCCCGCCGGTCTTCTTCGTCGCCGCGGTCCTCGTCGGCCGCGGTCGGGCGCTGGTGAACCGGGCGCTCATCCTCGCGGCGGGTCTCGGAGCCGCCAACGCCGTGGCGCTGTCGCTCGCGGCCTTCGTCGCCGCGCTGCAGCCTGCGTTCGCGAACTGATCGTGACCGCTCGACGACTGGCCTACACGGTGCCGCTGGCGGTCGCGATCCTCGCGCTCGTGCTCTATGGCACGTCCGGGGAGGTTCCCGGCCGCATCGAGGCGATCCTCGGCGCGTGCATCATCGCCGTGGTGCTCGCGATCCTGCTCGTCGCTGGTCTCGTGCGCGATGCACGCCGCGACGGCTGACTGCTCCTAGGGCCAGGAGAGTGCAGCGCCGACATGGGTCGCGTTCCACTCGATGAGGGGCTCGACGTCTCTCCAGGTCGCGAAGACGACCTCGGGCGCGACGTCGATCGCGGATCGGCGGATCGCCGCGTAGTGCTTCAGGCGGAGCAGGTCGATGCGTGGGTGATCCTTGGGGTATCCGCGTGGCGCGGTCGTGAGCGACGGCCCAGCGAGCTCGAATCCCTTCCCGCTCAGACCCTCGATGATCTCTGAGAGCTCTGCCGCAGCGCGCGGGCTCGTGTCGATGGCGGCGCGGGCGCGGGCGAGTTGATCGCGCGTCGGATCGTAGAGCCCGCCGCCGGCCTCCACTCCGGCCGCCGAGAGGGTGAGATAGACGCCGCCGACCGTTCCCGCCCACATGCTCGCGTCGGTGCGGTAGGGAACCTTGTCGGCCGCGAACCGCACGTCGCGGTTCGGCCGCATCACCCGCCCGGGCCCGTACGACACTTCGGCTGCCGCCAGGAGATCCTCCATCGGCTGACGGACGAGCTCGACATACGCGTCTCGGTGGGCGTCGAAGAACGGCTTCGTGTTGTCATCGCGGAGCTGTTCGAAGAAGGTCCCCGCCTCGGGGCGGAAGCCGGTGAAGGTCATGCGGATGATTCTCGTCTCCAGCTCGCCGATCCGACTAGACGAGCACCGCCGCCAGCACGAGTGCGATCAGGACGATCTGGGCGATCAGACGGGGCCAGAAGGGCACGGCCGTCGCGCCGAACCGGTCGCGGTGGTCGGCTGCATAGGCGTTGGCGGGGAACACGGCCACGAGGAACACGGCCAGAGCGATACCGGCCGCGAGCCGCACACCCGGCCACGGCGCGAGCAGGCCCGCCGCTCCCGCCAGCTCGCACACCCCGGTGAACGCCACAAGGAACGCAGGCGACGGGAAGCCCTCGCGTCGGAGGGCCGGCGGGATCATGGCCCGCATGCCGCGTCGCACGCTCGGCACGAAGTGCAGCGCTCCCATGACGGCGAACACCGCCGCGAGCACGATGCGCAGCACCAGGGCCGCGACCTCGATGCCCGTCATGGGCCCATCGTGTCACGCACTACTCTGGGGATGCCCTGTCCCCGACGAAAGAGCCTCCCTCGTGGCCAAGCCGATCGTGCTGATCGCCGAAGAACTCTCACCCGCCACCGTCGAAGCCCTCGGGCCCGACTTCGACATCCGCTCCGTCGACGGCACCGATCGCGCCGCGCTTCTCTCGGCGCTGTCCGACGCGGCGGCCGTGCTCATCCGCTCCGCCACGCAGATCGACGCCGAGGCCATCGCCGCAGCTCCCCAGCTGAAGGTCGTCGCGCGTGCAGGCGTCGGGCTCGACAACGTCGACATCGGCTCCGCCACCGCGGCCGGCGTCATGGTGGTCAACGCCCCGACGTCCAACATCATCAGCGCCGCAGAGCTGACCATCGGCCACATCCTGAGCCTCGCACGCCACATCCCGGCCGCGCACGCCAGCCTCGCGGCGGGGGAGTGGAAGCGCTCGAAGTACACCGGCACCGAGCTCTACGAGAAGACGGTCGGCATCATCGGGCTCGGGCGCATCGGCGCTCTCATCGCGGCCCGCCTGCAGGCATTCGGCGTCGAGATCGTCGCCTACGACCCGTACATCACGGCCACCCGCGCGCAGCAGCTGGGCGTGCGCCTGGCGAGTCTCGGCGAGCTGCTCGCCGAGAGCGACTTCGTCACGATCCACATGCCGAAGACGCCCGAGACGACGGGCATGATCGGCGCGGCCGAGCTGAAGTCGATGAAGAAGACCGCGTACGTCGTCAATGTCGCCCGCGGCGGGCTCATCGACGAGGCCGCGCTCGGCGAGGCTCTGCGCTCGGGCGAGATCGCCGGAGCCGGGGTCGACGTCTTCACCAGCGAGCCGCCCACCGACGACGTCCTGACGAGCGCACCCAACATCGTCGTGACGCCGCACCTCGGCGCCTCGACCGACGAGGCGCAGGAGAAGGCGGGCGTCTCGGTCGCCCGCTCGGTGCGGCAGGCGCTCGGCGGCGAGCTGGTGCCGGATGCGGTGAACGTCGCCGGCGGCGCGATCGACCCGTTCGTGCGGCCGGGCATCGCCCTCGTCGAGAAGCTCGCGCAGGTGCTGGCGGCCGTTGCCGGACACGGGGCCCTCATCGATCTGGAGGTCGACGTGCGCGGCGAGCTCGCGGCCTACGACGTCAGCGTCTACCGGCTCGCGGCGCTCAAGGGCTACTTCACGAACCAGGTCACCGAGAACGTCTCGTACGTCAACGCGCCCCTGCTCGCCGAGCAGCGCGGCATCACGTCGAGCCTCACGGTCAGCGAGGAGAGCAAGGACTACCGCAACACCACCACCCTCCGCGGCGTGCTCGCCGACGGCACCACGGTGGAGGTGTCGGGAACCCTCTCCGGCACGAAGATGGTCGAGAAGATCATCAGCCTGAACGGCTACGACATCGAGGTGCCGATCGCCGCCCATCACGTGGTGATGGCCTACGCCGATCGTCCGGGCATCGTCGCGGTGTACGGCAAGGAGTTCGGCGACGCGGGGATCAACATCGCCGGCATGCAGATCGCGCGTCGCAGCGCGGGCGGACAGGCGCTGAGCATCCTCACGGTCGACTCGCCCGTTCCCGACGAGGTGCTCGAGCGCGTCCGCGAGGCGATCCAGGCCGACGAGCTGCACGAGATCGACGTCGTCGCCAGCTAGTCTGGCGACATGACGAATCCTCCGCCCCCCGGAACCGCCCCGTACGCCCCGCAGGGGCCGACCGCTGGCGGGCCGGGAAATCCGCTCGGCCGCGTCGCTTTCGTCCTCGCGATCGTCGCGGCGGTCGTCGGGATCGTCCAGCAGCTCCTCGGCAGCTTCCTGCCGGTCATCGCCTACGACATGGGGATGCCGACGGGTGCGATCGGCGGGCTGCTGAGCGTGTTCGCGGTGCTGCGCCTGCTGGCCGGGGCCGCAGCCCTCGTGCTGGGGCTGGTCGCCGCGTCACGGCGTGGGCTGCCGCAGCTCGCCTCCGGCATCGCCATCGGGGTCGGCGGCTACACCGTCGTCTCGACGGTGCTCGGGCTGCTCACCGGCCCGATCTTCAGCCTGCTGTACTGACCCGAGTCGGGTCAGATCGGGTCGTTCTCGCCGCGCACGGTGGTCGAGCGCTGCTCGACGCGCTCGCCGCTGACGGGGTCGACAGCCGACCGCGCCGTGGTGGTCGACTGGCGGCGGCGGGCGAGGAGCACGATGCCGATGATCGTGATCACGACGCCGGCGCCCATCAGCAGGTAGCCGACCAGATCGAGGTTGATCCAGTCGAGCGTGATGTTGAGGGCGAACGTCAGAACCGCGCCGACGACGAACAGAAAGATGCCAAGTCCGATACTCATAGCCATGAGGCTAGGGGTTCGAGGCATCTGCGCGAGGGTGTGGCGTCGGCCGCGCGATTGCGGTATGCGCCGCCGATAGGCTGAAACCGTGACCAGAACCCTCGACATCGCCGTCATCGCCGGAGACGGGATCGGCCCCGAAGTGACCGCCGAGGCCCTCGAGGTGCTGCGCGCCGCCGTCGACGGGGAGGCCGAGGTCGTCGTCACCGACTATCCCTTCAGTGCACGGCACTACCTCGAGACCGGCGCGATCCTCTCGGATGCCGATCTGGCATCGCTGGCCCGTCACGACGCGATCATGCTGGGCGCGGTCGGCGGCGATCCGCGCGACCCGAAGCTCGCCGGCGGCATCATCGAGCGCGGCCTCCTGCTGAGGCTCCGCTTCGCCTTCGACCACTACGTCAACCTGCGGCCCACGACGCTGTTCCCGGGTGTGACGAGTCCGCTGAGCGCTCCCGGCGATGTCGACTTCGTGGTGGTGCGGGAGGGCACCGAGGGGCCGTACGTCGGCAACGGCGGCAGCATCCGCGTCGGAACTCCCGCCGAGATCGCCAACGAGGTCAGCGTCAACACCGCCTTCGGCGTCGAGCGCGTCGTGCGCTACGCCTTCGACCTGGCCGAGAAGCGGCGCCGCAAGCTGACCCTCGTGCACAAGACGAACGTGCTCACGAACGCCGGCGCGCTCTGGTCGCGCGTCGTGCAGGCCGAGGCGGCCAATCACCCTGACGTGGTCTGGGACTACCTCCACGTCGACGCCGCGACCATCTTCCTCGTGACCGATCCTGCTAGGTTCGACGTCATCGTCACGGACAACCTCTTCGGCGACATCCTCACCGATCTGGCCGGCGCGATCAGCGGCGGCATCGGACTGGCGGCCTCGGGCAACATCAACCCCGACGGCGCGTTCCCGTCGATGTTCGAGCCGGTGCACGGTTCGGCTCCCGACATCGCGGGTCAGCAGAAGGCCGACCCCACCGCGGCGATCCTGTCGACTGCCCTGCTGCTCGACCATGTCGGGCTGCCGGATGCGGCCCGGCGCGTCGAGGCGGCGGTGACGGCGGATCTGGCCGACCGAGGCACCGCATCCCGCACCACGCGCGAGATCGGCTCTGCCATCGCGGGCCGCGTGGGCGCACACTGATTAGACGACTCTCGAAGGACTGAGCACATGACGATCAACCTGCTCCCCATGGCCACCAAGGACCTGCTCTGGCAGGTGCAGCCGACCACCGAGCCCACGTCGGCCGACGCTCGCGCCGCCGTCCTGGCCGATCCGGGCTTCGGCAAGCACTTCACCGACCACATGGTCGACATCTGCTGGTCGGAGCGCGGCGGATGGCACCGTCCGCGGGTGCAGGCCTACGGCCCCATCTCGCTCGACCCCGCCGCCGCCGTGCTGCACTACGCGCAGGAGGTGTTCGAGGGCCTCAAGGCCTATCGCCACGCGGACGGATCGATCTGGGCCTTCCGCCCCGACCGGAACGCGGCGCGCATGCAGCGCTCGGCGAAGCGCCTCGCGATGCCGGAGCTGCCCACCGAGTACTTCATCGAGTCGATCCGCCGTCTCATCGAGGCGGACGCCGACTGGGTGCCGTCGGAGGGCGAGGCGAGCCTGTACCTCCGTCCCTTCATGTTCGCCAAGGAGGCGTTCCTCGGCGTCCGTCCCGCGGCCAAGGTCAACTACTACGTGATCGCGTCCCCGGCGGGTGCGTACTTCCCCGGCGGCATCACCCCGCTCTCGATCTGGCTGACGCGGCAGTACACGCGCGCCGGGCACGGCGGCATGGGCCAGGCCAAGACCGGCGGCAACTACGCCTCGTCACTCGTCGCGCAGGCCGAGGCGTACGAGAACGGATGCCAGCAGGTGCTGTTCCTCGACGCGCAGGAGGGCCGCTACCTCGAGGAGCTCGGCGGCATGAACGTCGTGCTGGTCACCCGCGACGGCAGGGTCATCACCCCCGAGAGCGACTCGATCCTGGAGGGCATCACGCTGGCGTCGATCCTGCAGCTCGCGGCCGACCGCGGCTACACCGTCGAGCAGCGCCGCGTGTCGATCGACGAGTGGCGCGACGGCGTCGCGTCGGGCGACATCGTCGAGGCCTTCGCCTGCGGCACGGCCGCCGTGATCACGCCGATCGGCGAGCTCAAGAGCGCCGAGGGCACCATCACGATGCCCGAGGTCGCCGACAGCATCGCCCTCTCGCTGCGCGCGGAGCTCACCGACATCCAGTACGGCCGCGGCGAGGATCGCCACGGCTGGATGCTGAAGCTCAAGGACTGAGAGGCCTGAGGCGTAACGTGGCCTTGTGACCGCCTACGTCTCGGCCTTCGAGCTCTTCTCCATCGGGGTGGGGCCGTCGAGCTCGCACACCGTCGGGCCGATGCGCGCCGCGCGCGAGTTCGCGCTCGGGCTCGATGCGTCCGGCCTGCTGCCGGGCGTCGCCCGCGTGGGCTGCACGCTGTTCGGCTCGCTCGGTGCCACCGGCATCGGCCACGGCACCCCGGATGCCGTGCTCGTAGGTCTGCAGGGTCGCGCCCCCGAGACGGTCGACCCCGACGAGGTGCGCGAGGCCTGGAGCACCTGGCTCGACGGGTCGCCGCTGCTGCTCTCGGGATCGCACCCCGTGCTGTTCGCGCGCGCCGACATCCGCCTCGCGCCTCTGACGCGCAAGCCCGAGCATCCGAACGCGCTAACGCTGACGGCATGGGATGCCGCGGGGGCCGTCATCGCGTCCGAGACCTACTTCTCGGTCGGCGGCGGGTTCATCCGGCGCGAGGGCGAGATCGCCGAGGCCCCGCACCGGTACCCGTTCGCCTTCGCGACCGCGGATGCCCTGCTGGCGCTCACCGCCGAGCGCGGCCTGTCGATCGCCGAGATCGCCCGCGCCAACGAGGTGTCGCGGCGGCTGCCCGGTCAGGTCGACGCGGGACTCGACGCGATCTGGCGCGCGATGGACGCGTGCATCGAGGCGGGCATGCACGCCCGCGGGATGCTGCCGGGCGTGCTGCAGGTGAAGCGGCGCGCCGGGGCGATCCGGGACCAGCTGCACGGCGGCGCGAGCGTCGCCGGTCCGGTGCTGCCGGGGGATTGGCTCGGCACGTTCGCGCTGGCGGTCAACGAGGAGAACGCGTCGGGCGGACGCGTCGTCACCGCTCCGACCAACGGAGCCGCGGGGATCCTGCCCGCCGTGGCGCGCTACTGGGCGCAATTCGTCTGCGAGGCCGAGGACCCGGCCCCCGGCATCCGCGAGTTCCTGCTGACGGCGACCGCGCTCGGCTCGCTGTTCAAGGCGAATGCCTCGATCTCGGGGGCCGAGGGCGGATGCCAGGCCGAGGTCGGCTCCGCGTGCGCGATGGCGGCCGGCGGACTCACCGCCGTGATGGGCGGCACGCCCGCGCAGGTCGAGAACGCGGCCGAGATCGCGATGGAGCACCACCTCGGCCTCACGTGCGACCCGGTCGGCGGGCTCGTGCAGATTCCGTGCATCGAGCGGAACGCGATCGCCGCCTCGACGGCCGTCACGGCCGCCCGCCTCGCGCTGCGCGGCGACGGCTCGCACTACGTCTCGCTCGACACCGTGGTCGAGACGATGCGTCAGACCGGCATCGACATGTCGACGAAGTACAAGGAGACCAGCGAGGGCGGGCTCGCGGTCAACGTCGTGGAGTGCTGAGCGGCCTCAGGGTCGCCGGCCGGCGGATCGCACGAACCCGGCCACCGCGTCCGCGGCGCTCGCGAGGTGCTCGGCGGCGGTGTGCCCGCTGACGGCCGCGCGGGGGCGGAGGTCGTGGTCGCCGTCGTCGAACCAGCGCATCTCGATCGCGGGTGACAGGCCGTAGCCCGCGACCTCGTCGGGCCCGCCGAACGGGTCGCGCGTGCCCTGGCAGATCAGCCCCGGCGTCGCGAGCTCGAGCAGGTGGGCGGTGCGCAGCTGCTGCGGCTTCTCGGGCGGATGGAACGGGTATCCGAGGCACACCAGCCCCGCGACAGAGCCTGCCGCGTGCAGCTCGTCGGCGACGAGCGATGCCACCCGGCCGCCGTACGACTTGCCGCCGATGACGAGCCGCCCGCCCGCCTCGGCGGCGATCTGCGCGACGACCTCCCGGTACTCGTCCACCACGAGCTCGGCGCGCGGCGCCGGCTTCCGCACGCCGATCCGTCGCCCGGCCATGTACGCGAACTCGAATCGCGCCACCCGGATGCCGCGGTCGGCGAGCAGCAGGCAGAACCGGGTCATCCACGGGGAGTCCATCGCGCCGCCCGCACCGTGCGCGAGGACCAGCGCGGGTGCCGCATCCGCGGGTCCCGTGCAGAGGAGGTCGGCCATGCCGCCAATCGTGCCAGGGATAGGCTGAGTCCATGCGGGTTGCGCGGTTCAGTGTCGATGGCGGGGATCCCCGATTCGGTGTCGTCGACGGCGAGGACCTCGTGGTGCTGAACGGCGACCCGATGTTCTCGGGCTTCGACACGACGGGGGAGCGCGTGCCGCTCGCCGACGCGCGGCTGCTGGCACCGGTCATCCCGCGCTCGAAGGTGGTCTGCGTCGGCCTCAACTACGCCGAGCACCGGCAGGACATGGCGGGTGTCGACGCCCCCGACAACCCGCTGATCTTCCTCAAGCCCAACACCGCCGTCATCGGCCCCGGCGATCCGATCCAGATCCCGCCGGTCGAGGGGCGCATCACCCACGAGGGCGAGCTGGTCATCGTGATCGGACGGATCGCGAAGCAGGTTCCCGCCGAGCGCTGGGCCGACTACGTCTTCGGCTACACCGCCGGCAACGACGTGTCGGCGCGTGACCAGATGTTCGCCGACGGGCAGTGGGCCAGGGCCAAGGGCTACGACACCTTCGCCCCGATCGGGCCCTGGATCGAGACCGAGCTCGATCCCACCAACCTCGAGATCACGACGTTCGTCGACGGCGAGCCGCGGCGGCACGGCAACACGAAGGATCTGATCCACAAGATCCCCGAGCTGATCGCCTACATCAGCGACGTCTGGACCCTGCTGCCCGGCGACATCATCATGACCGGCACCCCGTCCGGCCTCGGCGGGTTCGTCGACGGGCAGTCGATCGACATCACCATCGAGGGCATCGGCACCCTCACCAACCCCGCGCGCAATCGCGACGCGCGGTGACCGACCCCCTCCACCTGACCGACGCCGACATCGGCGCCGCACGCCGTAAGGTGCGCGGCGTGCTGATCGCCGGGCAGGCGCTCGCCGGAATCGGCATGGGCGCGACCCTCTCGGCGGGCGCCCTGCTCGTCACCTCCGTCTCCGGGGAGCCGGCCCTCTCGGGCATGGCCGCCACGGGCACCACGGTCGGCGCGGCGCTCGCGGCACTGCCGCTGGCGGCGCTCGCTCGGCGCGCGGGACGCGCACCGTCGCTGGCCACCGGCGCCCTCATCGCCGCGAGCGGCGCGGTCGTCGGTCTGCTCGCCGCGATCGCGGTGTCGCTGCCGCTGCTGCTCGCCGCGCTCGTGCTGATCGGCGTCGGCACGGCCGTCAACCTGCAGTCGCGCTTCGCGGCCACCGACCTGTCCGAGCCGGGCACGCGCGGGCGCGACCTGGCCATGGTCGTGTGGGCGACGACGGTCGGCGCCGTGTTCGGCCCCAACCTCATCGCGCCGGCGGATGCGTTCGGACGCTCGCTGGGACTGCCCGAGCTGAGCGGCCCGTTCCTCTTCACGATCGTCGCGCAGGTGCTCGCGGCGACGCTGTACCTGGTGTTCCTGCGGCCCGATCCGTTGCGTCTCGCCGCCCGGATCGGCCGCGAGCGTGCCGTCGCGGGAGCGCCGCCTGTGCAGTCCGCGGACCCCGCCGGGGTGCGCACGGGGTTGATCGCGACGTCGCTCAGCCACGCCACGATGGTCGCCGTCATGTCGATGACGCCCGTCCACCTCGTGCAGCACGGCGCCACGCTCGTCGTCGTCGGTCTCACGATCAGCCTGCACGTGGCCGGGATGTTCGCGCTGTCGCCCGTGTTCGGCTGGCTGAGCGACCGGGTCGGGCGTGAGCGGGTCATCGCCGTCGGGCAGGGCCTGCTGCTGGTGTCGCTCGTCACGACGTCGTTCGGGTCCGAGAACGAGGCGGCTGTCGCCACGGGACTCTTGCTGCTGGGCCTGGGCTGGAGCGCGTCGACAGTCGCCGGATCCGCCCTGATCGCCGAGTCGGCCGACCCGGCCCGCCGCACGGTGACGCAGGGTCGTGCCGACCTGCTGATGAGCGCGTCGGGTGCGGTCGGCGGAGCGAGCGCCGGGCTGGTGCTGTCGGCGATCGGCTACCGCGGACTGGCGCTCGCCGCCGTCGCGCTCGTCGTCGTCGTGCTGATCGCCGTCGCCGCGCGCGTCACCGGCGGCGGCCCGCGGCCGCTCACGGCCGTGGGCGGCTGACCCGTGGTCGCCGTCCTCGGGCTCGTCAGCGCCCTGCTCTACGGGGCGTCGGACTTCCTCGGCGGAATCGCCGCACGGCGCATCTCGCCGCTGCTCTCGAGCGCGCTCGCCTTCGCGGTGGCCGTCGCGGTGGGCGGGGTGGCCCTGGCCATCGAGCGGCCGGTCTACTCGGATGACGCCGTCGCCCTGGGCGCCGTGGCCGGCGTGCTCGGAGCCATCGGCACGTGGGCGCTGTACGCATGCCTCGCCGTCGGGCCGATGAGCGTGCTGTCGCCGGGCGTCGCCGTGATCTACGCGATCCTGCCGGCGATCTTCGGGATCGCCCTGGGGGAGCGGTTCCCGCCCATCGGGTACGCGGCCCTGGTGGCCGTGGTGGTCGCGGCCGTGCTGCTCTCGGTGACGCGGTCGGAGCCCGGCGCCGGTGCGGACGGCGGCGCAGCCCGACGGCGGCTCAGCGGTCGGGCCATCGTCTACGGGGTGGTCGCGGGCGTCGGATTCGCGGGGTACATCATCGTGATGGACCAGACCCCGGCCGAGTCCGGACTGCTTCCGCTCTTCGCCGACCTCGTGGTCGCCCTCCTGCTGTTCGCGGCCGCCCTCGCCATCGGACGCCTGCGGAACGGGCCGGGCGAGCTCGCCGGCCTGCGGTCCGGTCGTGCCCTCGGGCAGGCGCTCGCGGCGGGCGCCCTGCTGGTCGCCGGCAACATCCTGCTCGTCATCGGCCTGCACATCGGCGATCTCGCCGTCATGGGCGTGCTCAACTCGCTGTACCCGCTCGGTACCGTGGTGCTGGCTCTCATCCTGCTGCGGGAGCGGCTGACGGTCGTGCAGGGCGCAGGCATCGTGCTCGGGCTCGCGGCGTGCGCTATCTTGGCGCTCGTCTGATCCGACGCCCAGGACGGGCGTCGGCGCTGGCGTCGCGGGGAAGGCCAGAAATGGCCTTCCCTTTCTGCTCCAGCGCGCTATCGTGCTGGAACACCAGGCTGGTGCGCGTCGACGCCACGGCGGGATGTGCCGACAGGTTCTCGAGCACGAACTCGCGCAGCGCCGCCGTGTCGCGCACCGCGACGTGCAGCACGAAGTCCTCCGACCCCGCCAGGAAGAACAGCTGCGTCACCTCGGGCAGCCGCCGCATGTCGGCATGGAACTCCGGGATGCGCTGGCGGGCGCCCGCGCGGATGCTCACGCTGATCAGCGCCTCGAGGCTCAGGCCGAGGGCCGCAGGCGACACGGTGGTCGTGAAGCCCGTGATCAGGCCGCGGTCGACGAGCGAGCGCACGCGCGCCAGGCAGGTCGAGGGCGCGATCCCGACGAGCTCGGCGAGCCGCGAGTTGGGGGTTCGGGCATCGGCGGCGAGGAGCTCGAGCAGCTGGCGGTCGACGTCGTCGAGATCGATGCCCAGCCGAACGTTTCTGGCGACCACGGTGATCTCCTTGTCTGTCATCCGCTGATCGTTCGGTGAAACACGCCATCTGCCGAACGCCATGCACAGGATACCCGCCGGAAACACACGATCAGCACAATGAGACCACCGCGAGAGGAGCACACATGCTGGTCGGGATCCCCGCCGAGATCAAGAACAACGAGAACCGCGTCGCCATCACGCCCGCGGGCGTGCACGAGCTCACCCGCCGCGGTCACGACGTGCTCATCGAGAGCGGGGCAGGGCTCGGATCGGGCATCACCGACGCCGCGTACACCGAGGCGGGCGCGCGGCTGGCCGCCACCGCCGACGAGGTGTGGACCGCGGCCGACCTGCTGCTGAAGGTCAAGGAGCCCATCGAGGCCGAGTACCCGCGGCTCCGCGCCGGGCAGACCCTCTTCACGTACCTGCACCTCGCCGCATCGCAGCCCTGCACCGACGCACTGATCGCGTCCGGCACCACCGCCATCGCCTACGAGACGGTGCAGCTGCCGAATCGCAGCCTGCCGCTGCTGCAGCCGATGAGCGAGGTCGCCGGACGCCTGTCGATCCAGGTCGGCGCCTACCATCTCATGCGCTCGCAGGGCGGGGCGGGCATGCTGCTCGGCGGCGTGCCCGGAACGCCCAAGGCCAAGGTCGTCGTCATCGGCGGAGGGGTGGCGGGTGAGCACGCCGCCGTCAACGCGCTCGGTCTCGAGGCCGACGTGACCGTCATCGACATCTCGCTGCCGCGCCTGCGCGAGCTCGAGGCCCGCTACGGCGGACGCCTGCAGACGCGCCTGTCCACCGCCTACGACATCGCGGCTCAGCTGAAGGACGCGGACCTCGTGATCGGCTCGGTGCTGATCCCCGGCGAGAAGGCGCCCAAGCTGGTGACGGATGCGATGGTCGCCACGATGAAGCCCGGCTCGGTGCTCGTCGACATCGCCATCGACCAGGGCGGGTGCTTCGAGGGGTCGCACGCCACCACCCACGACGAGCCGACGTTCCGGGTGCACGACGCGATCTACTACTGCGTCGCCAACATGCCGGGAGCGGTGCCCGGCACATCGACCCGTGCTCTGACGAACGCGACCCTGCCGTACGTGCTGGCGCTGGCCGACAAGGGGTGGCAGAAGGCCGTGCAGGACGACCCCGCGCTCGCGTTGGGGCTCAACGTGCACGCGGGTGAGGTCGCCAACCACGGGGTGGCGGCGGCCTTCGATCTGCCTCTGGTCGACCCGATCGCGCTGGCCTCCCGCTAGGGCCTCCAACCTATGGATAGACAAACTATCCGATAGTGCTACTATCCGAATGTGAAGATCTCGGAGCTCAGCACCCGATCCGGCGTCCCCGTCGCGTCGATCAAGTACTACCTTCGCGAGGATCTACTGGCGCCCGGCGCCAAGACGAGCGAGACGCAGTCGTCCTACGACGAGGGCCATCTCGCGCGTCTCCGCCTCATCCGCGCGTTCCTCGACGTCGGCGGGCTGTCGGTCGCATCCGCGCGCGCCGTGCTCGCCGCCATCGACGACGAGAGCATGCCCTTCGGGGTGGCGGCGGGAATCGCCGCGATGGCCCTGCCCACCGCCCCGTCCGCGCCGGCCCCCGACGAGGGCGACGGGGCCATCGTGGCGTCCCGCGGACACCGTGACCTCGACGCCCTGATCGCCGCGCGCGGGTGGACGGTCGACCCCGGCAACGCCGGATACGCGCTCGCGGCTCGGGTCATCGACGACTACGCCGCGCTCGGACGCGACGACCTCCTCGGTGGACTCGACGACTACGCGGAGGCGGCCGAGCTGGTGGCGCGCTCCGACATGGAGCTGGTCGCCGCGGCCGCCGGCCGATCGGCGAGCACCGAGACCGTCGTCATCGGCACGGTGCTCGGCGACGCGCTCCTCGCCGGACTCCGGCGCATGGCGCACGAGAGCGTCTCGCGCGCCATCTTCCCCGTCCCCGCCGAGGTCGCCGCGCACTACGGCCACGGCGATCCCGCATCCGCATCCGCACCCTCATCCACACCCGCGTCCCCGCCGTCGAAGGAGTCCCGATGACCACCGCAGTCCGCACGCCCGACCGCCCCGAGATCGCACCGGGCAGTCTCGGCCTCCGCCGCATCCGCTGGCACCGGCCGCTGCTGCTTCTCGCGGCGTCGATGGTCGTGCTCTCGCTCGTCTCGCTCGTCGGGCTCCTCGCCGACGACCGGCAGGTGACCGGACTCGACGTCTGGTCGAAGCCGCTCAAGTTCGCCCTGTCGACGGCCATCTACGCCGTCACCCTCGCCTGGCTGATCGGCCAGCTGGAGCGCGGTCAGCGCGTGGCACGTATCGCGGGCACCGTCTCGGCGATCGGGCTCGTGATCGAGCTCGTCATCATCACCGGGTTCGCAGCGGCAGGCGACACCAGCCACTTCAACGTCTCGACGCCGCTGCACACGGCGGCGTGGGCGGTGATGGCCGGCTCGATCAGTGTGGTGTGGGGGATGACGCTGATCGTCGCGGTCGCGCTGTTCCGCAACCGGCTGGGCGACCCGGCGCGCACCCTCGCGATCCGGGCCGGGGCCGTGCTGGCCATCGTCGGGATGGCGCTCGCGTTCCTGATGACCGGACCGAACGCCGATCAGCTCTCGAACTTCCAGGGCATCGCGGGCGCCCACACGGTCGGCGTCCCCGACGGCGGTCCGGGCCTGCCCGTGCTCGGCTGGAGCACCGTCGCCGGCGACCTGCGCATTCCGCACTTCATCGGCATGCACGCTCTGCAGGTGCTGCCGATCGTCGCGATCGTGCTCGAGCTGCTCGCTCGGCGGGTGCGCCCGCTCGCCGACGGGGTGCTGCGGCTGCGGCTCGTGATGATCGCGGCGGCGACCTACACGGCCGTGATCGCGCTCGCGACGTGGCAGGCGCTCTCGGGGCAGTCGATCGTCCGGCCGGAGGGCGCGGTGCTGGTCGCGGGGGTCGGGGTGGCGGTGGTTGCCGTGGCGGCTGTCATCACCGCTGTGAGGGTCTCGACACGCCGCTCCGCGGCGACTCGACCACCGGCCTAGGCTGGACGGTGCCATGAGCACACTTCCCTTCAGCACCGCGTCGGGCTCCGACGTCCGCGTGCGCTTCTGCCCCTCGCCCACCGGAACACCCCACGTCGGCATGGTGCGCACCGCCCTGTTCAACTGGGCGTACGCACGCCACACCGGCGGCAAGCTGATCTTCCGCATTGAGGACACGGATGCCGCCCGCGACAGCGAGGAGAGCTACCTCCAGCTCGTCGACGCCCTCACCTGGCTGGGCCTCGACTGGGACGAGGGGGTCGAGAAGGGCGGACCCGACGCCCCGTACCGCCAGTCGCAGCGAACCGAGATCTACCAGGCGCTCATCACGCAGCTGCTCGACGCGGGCCATCTCTACGAGTCCTACGTGACGCCCGAGGAGATGGATGCGCGCAACGTCGCGAACGGACGCTCCACGCAGCAGGGCTACGACAACTTCGAGCGCGACTTGACCGACGACGAGCGGGCGGCCTTCCGCGCCGAGGGCCGCCAGCCGGCGTTGCGGCTGCGCGTGCCGGACACCGCGCTGTCGTTCACCGACCTGGTGCGCGGCGAGATCACCTTCCCCGCCGGGTCCACCACCGACTTCGTGGTGGTGCGTCCCAACGGCGCACCCCTCTACACGTTCGTGAACCCCGTCGACGACGCGCTCATGGGTGTCACCCACGTGCTGCGCGGCGAGGACCTGCTCTCGTCGACCCCCCGGCAGATCGCGCTCTACGCCGCGCTGATCGAGATCGGCGTCACGACCTTCGTCCCGCAGTTCGGCCACCTCCCGTACGTGATGGGGGAGGGCAGTAAGAAGCTCTCGAAGCGCGATCCGGAGGCCGACCTCTTCATCCACCGCGAGCGCGGCTTCGTGCACGAGGGCCTGCTCAACTACCTGTCGCTGCTCGGCTGGTCGATCGGTCCCGACCGCGACGTGTTCACGCCGGCCGAGCTGATCGCCGCCTTCGATGTGCACGACGTCAACCCCAACCCCGCGCGCTTCGACCTCAAGAAGGCCGAGGCGATCAACGGCGACCACATCCGGATGCTGGAGGTCGACGACTTCACCGCGCGAATCGTGCCGTACCTGTCCGGGCTCGTCGCCGACCCGCCCACTCCGGCGCAGGCCGCCATCCTCCGCGAGGCCGCACCGCTCGTGCAGGAGCGCATCGCCCTGCTGGGGGAGGCGCGCGGCATGCTCGGGTTCCTGTTCACGGCCGACGCCGACCTGGCCTACGACGACGACGCGTTGCCGGAGGCCGCCGACGTCGACGGTGCCCGGCTCGTGCTCGATGCGTCGTACGCGGCTCTCGAGCAGCTCGACGACTGGTCGACGGCGGCCATCGAGGAGGCGCTTCGCGCCGCGCTGCTCACGCCGGTCGACGAGGGCGGCGCCGGACTCAAGCCGCGCGTCGCGTTCGGGCCGCTGCGCACCGCGATCTCGGGCCGCCGCATCTCGCCGCCGCTCTTCGAGTCGATGGAGATCCTCGACAAGGAGTCGACGCTCGCGCGGCTGGAGCGGTACCGGCAGCACCTCGCCGGCTAGCGTCCCACGACCTGCACGATCGGCAGCACCACGGTCAGCACCAGGGCGATCACGATCACCACGACGGCTCCGGTGACCAGCACGCGGGTGCGCGCCTGACGCGAGCCGACGGGCTCGGCATCGGCGACGTCGGCCGCCTGGGCGAACAGCTCCGTGGGGGCGCCGAAGCCGTCGAGCACGGCGCTCGCGTCGGAGTGGCTCGTTCCGACCGGGATCGCGGCGCCGAGGTTGTCGACAATCTCGCGGCGCAGCTCGGCGACGCGGTCCTCCGGGAGGTTCGACGCGGGCGCCGCGGCGTCGAAACGCGCGAGGTACTCGGCGACCAGGGGGTGCAGGGCGTCGGTCATCGGGTCTCCTCGGGGGCGTGCGGTCGCGGGGGCGGCATGTGCTTCACGGTGCCTGTCAGCGCGGCGAGGCGGGTCTGCACCGGCTCCCGAAGGAGGAAGTACGCAGCCACGGTCATGACGGTGGACGTCGCCCAGACGGCCGCGCCGATCCACGATTCATCGTCGCGCCCCGCGTACATGTGGTTGAGGTTGCGCAGGGCGCCGGTGGCGAACACCAGGAAGACGTGCACGATCGTGAACCCGATGTAGTACACGAGCACCCAGAGGTGCACCCGGCGGGCGAGGGCCTCGCTGAACAGCCTGTTCACGCGCGTCCACGACGTGGGCCAGCCGGGCGACAGGCGCAGCCCCGTGAGGAGCGCGAGCGGCCCCGCGAGGAAGACCGTCGCGAAGTAGAACAGCAGCTGCAGCGCGTTGTAGTGCACCCAGCCGTTGTGCGTGGGCCAGTCGAATGCGACGTACTGCACCGCGGCCGAGATCGCGTTCGGGATGACATCCCAGCCGAGCGGCACCACGCGCACCCATTGGCCGGATGCGAACAGCAGCACCAGGTACGCGACCAGATTGACCGTGAACAGGGTGTCGATCACCAGGTGCCACCACACGTGGAGACTCAGCCGCCGGGGCGGACGCGCCGCGCTGATCGGCCCCGCCGTGCGCGTCACGAACGCCGGCGGCCGCCGCTTCGACCGGATCTGCAGTCCGGATCGCACGATGAAGACGAGGAAGAACGAATTGAGGAAGTGCGACCAGCTCAGCCAGGCCGGGAATCCGACGGGCGCGTCGGCCGGGAGGGCGGTCTCTCCGGGGTAGTCCCGGAAGAAGCCGGCCGCGTCGGGCGAGACGAGGATCGCGCGGGCGATGAGCACCGCCGCCACCGCCAGGACCGCGCCGATCGGCAGGAGCCACAGCCACCGCGGAAGGCGTCGAGGTGGGGCTCCGGGTGGCACGGATCAACCGTACCGCCCCGCCCCTAGGCGAACGCCGCCGCCTGCCGCGCGATCTCGAGCTCCTCGTTGGTCGGCACGACGAGCACGGCCACGGCGCCGTCCGGCCGCGAGATGGTGCGCGCCTCGCCCGAGCGGAGCGCGTTGGCCGCCGGGTCGAGCGTCAGCCCCAGCACCTCGAGGCCCGCGATCACGCGCGAGCGCACCGCGACGCTGTTCTCGCCCACGCCCGCTGTGAACACGACGGCGTCGAGCCCGCCCAGCACGGCCGTGTAGGCGCCGAGGTAGTGGCGGATGCGGTGCACGTACACGCCCAGCGCGAGCTCGGCGGCCGCACCGCCCGCCTCCGCCGCGTCGACGACCTCGCGCATGTCGGATCGCCCCGACAGCCCCAGCAGCCCGCTGCGCTTGTTGAGCAGGGTGTCGAGCTCGTCGACCCCCATCCCGGCCACCCGCGCGAGATGGAACGGCACGGCCGGGTCGATGTCGCCCGATCGCGTTCCCATGACGAGGCCCTCGAGCGGCGTGAGTCCCATCGACGTGTCGACGCTCCGTCCGCCCGCGATGGCGGTCGCCGAGGCGCCGTTGCCCAGATGCAGCACGATCATGCGGAGGTCGGGGTCGTCGGCGTCGCGTCCGAGGTGCGCGGCCGCGGCGCGCGAGACGTAGCGGTACGACGTGCCGTGGAACCCGTAGCGGCGGATGCCGTGCTCGGCCGCCAGCGCGGCGTCGATCGCGTAGGTGGCGGCCGTCGCCCCGATCGTGCTGTGGAACGCGGTGTCGAACACGGCCACCTGCGGCAGCTGCGGCAGCGCAGCGCGCGCTGCGCGGATCCCGGCGAGGCCCGCGGGGTTGTGCAGGGGAGCGAGCTCGATGAGCTGCTCGATCGCGGCCTCCACGTCGTCGTCGATCAGGGTGGCGTCGCTGAAGAGCTCTCCTCCGTGCACGATCCGGTGCCCGACCGCGTCGATGGCCACGCCGTCGATCGAGGCGAGGATGCGCGCGAGGGCCGTGGCGTGATCCGCGACGTCGCTGCCGGGCACCCCGATCCGCTCGATGTTGCCGGAGGCGGCCACCGCCCCGGTGTCGGGGTCGAGCACCTGGTACTTGACCGACGACGATCCGGCGTTGAGCACGAAGACGCTGGTCATGAGGCGGGGCTCCCGTCCTGCGCGTCAGCCTGGATCGCGGTGATCGCGATCGTGTTGACGATGTCGCGAACGAGGGCTCCGCGCGAGAGGTCGTTGACCGGCTTGGCGAGGCCCTGGAGCACCGGGCCGATGGCGACGGCGCCCGCCGACCTCTGGACGGCCTTGTAGGTGTTGTTGCCCGTGTTGAGGTCGGGGAAGACGAAGACCGTGGCGCGGCCCGCGACGTCGGACCCCGGCATCTTGGATGCGCCGACCGTCGGGTCGGCCGCGGCGTCGTACTGGATCGGTCCGGCGACCGGCAGCTGCGGAGCGCGCTCGCGCACGAGGGCGGTGGCCGCGCGCACCTTGTCGACCTCGGCTCCCGAGCCCGACTCGCCCGTCGAGTAGCTCAGCATGGCGACGCGAGGCTCGATGCCGAACTGGCGCGAGGTCGCGGCCGAGGAGATCGCGATGTCGGCGAGCTGGTCGCTCGTCGGGTCGGGGATCACGGCGCAGTCGCCGTAGACGAGCACGCGATCGGCCAGCGCCATCAGGAACACGCTCGACACGACGCTCACCCCCGGCGCCGTCTTGACGATCTCGAACGACGGACGGATCGTGTGCGCCGTCGTGTGGCGAGCCCCCGACACCATGCCGTCGGCGAGGCCGAGGTGCACCATCATCGTGCCGAAGTACGAGACGTCGGTGACCGTGTCCGCGGCCTGATCGAGGCTGATGCCCTTGTGCGACCGCACGCGGGCGTACTCCTCGGCGAAGCGCGCGTGCAGCTCGGGGTCGGCTGTCGACACCACCTGGGTCGTCTCGCCGAGGTCGACGCCGATCTCGGCCGCGCGCCCGCGCACCGTCGCGTCGTCGCCGAGGATGGTGAGCCGGGCGATGCCCCGCCGGCTGACGATCCCCGCCGCCTGCAGGATGCGGTCGTCGTCGCCCTCGGGGAGCACGATGTGCTTGGCCGCGGCGCGCGACCGCTCGACGAGCACGTGCTCGAACCGGGCGGGCGTCATGACGGTCGCCGGGGTCAGCGAGAGCCTCTCGATCAGGGTGCCCGCGTCGACCGAGCTCTCGAAGAGGGCCAGCGCCTGAGCCAGCTTCTGCGGCGAGTCGGCCGCCATGCGACTGCGCGCACCCGCGAGGGCGGTCACGGTGTCGAAGGTGCCGAGCTCGGTGCGCGCGATCGGCAGCGACGTCGACAGCCCCTCGATCGCCAGCTCGATCGACGGCTCGAGGTCGAATCCGCCGTTGAGCAGGATGCCCGCCAGCGACGGGAAGGTCTGCGACAGCTGCGCGACGAGGGTGCCCACGAGCACGTCCGACCGGTCGCCCGGCACGACCACGACGGCCCCCTCGATGAGCCGCGGGAGCACGTTCTCGAGCGACATCGCGGCCACGACGGTGCCCATCACCGGACGCTCGAGCAGCGCCTCGTCGCCGCGCACCATCCTGGCCTCGGCGGCCTCGAAGACCGTGCGCAGCAGCGGCGCGACGAGCGTCGGATCCTCGGGGATGACCCAGGTCGGCACGCCCTCGGGCACGCGGGCGGCGAGGGCCGTCGCGATCTCGTCCACGTGATCCGGATCGACGCGGTTGGCCACCACGGCGACCACCGGCGCGTGCTCGTGGGCCAGCTGGTCGAGAGCGACGTCGGTGAAGTCGGCGACGTCGCGGGCGGTGCGCGAGCCGTGGCCGTCGGCGCGTCGGCCGCCTGTGACGAGCAGCACGGATGCGGCCAGGTCGGCGGCGATGCGGCCGTTGACGGTGAGCTCGGTGGGCGTTCCGACATCGGTGTAGTCGGAGCCGACGATGATGACCGCGTCGCAGCGGTCCTCGATCGCGGCGAACCGCTCGACGATGAGCCCGAGCGCGCCCTCCGGGTCGTCGTGGACGTGCTCGTAGGTGGTGCCGAGGCACTCCTCGTAGGCGAGGTCGGCGCTCGCGCGCTCGAGCAGCAGCTCGAGGATGTAGTCGCGATCCGTCGACCGGGCGATCGGCCGGAACACCCCCACGCGATCGACGGTGCGGTCGAGAGCATCGAGCAGTCCGATCACGACTGTCGACTTGCCGGTGCCGCCTTCGGCGGAGGTCACATAGATGCGGGTCGTCACGAGGTCCACGCTACTTGCCGTATGCTGGACGACGGCTCGCGGGGCCGACTGTTCATGCTCAGACATGGCGCCAGGTCGCTCGAGTCTCACGAAATCCCGGTCTGACCAGGGTTTTCTTGGGGTATGGTGTAATTGGCAACACGGCGGTTTCTGGTACCGTTGTTCTTGGTTCGAGTCCAGGTACCCCAGCACTGCAGACTGTCGTCATGACGCTTCTCACCGCCGTGCTCGGCGACATCACCCGGCAGGACGGGGTCGATGCAATCGTCAATGCCGCCAACAGCGCGATGCGCGGCGGCGGGGGAGTCGACGGCGCGATCCACCGGGCCGGTGGGCCCGAGATCCTCCGCGCGTGCATCGAGCGCTTCCCGGGCGGCCTCGCGACCGGCGACGCGGGATGGACGACCGCGGGCGAGCTGCCGAACCGGTTCGTGATCCACACCGTCGGCCCCGACCACGCCGCCGGTCAGACCGATCGGGCGCTGCTCGAGTCGTGCTACCGCCGCTCGCTCGAGGTCGCCGACGAGCTCAGCGTGCGCTCCATCGCCTTCCCGCTGATCAGCGCCGGCATCTACGCCTGGCCGAAGGCGGACGCGATCGCCGCGGCCATCGAGACGATCTCGGCGACGGACACCCGCGTCGAGGAGGTGCGCATCGTCGTCACCGACCAGGCCACGCTCGATGAGGTGCAGCACCAGCTGTCGCGAGCGACACCGCAGGCGCCCCGCGGGCCCGGAGCCGTGGCGTGAGCGCCCCGACCGAGCCGCGCCCCGCGCGCCGCGTGCTCTCCCTGATCCTCGTCGGCGCGATCGGCGGTCTCCTCTCCGGGGCCTTCGGCGTCGGGGGCGGCATCGTCATGGTGCCGTTGCTGATCTGGCTCCTCGGCTTCGACCATCGACGGGCGGCGGCGACCTCGCTGGTGGCGATCGTGCCGACGGCGATCGCGGGCGCGATCCAGTACCTGGTGCAGGGGGAGGTGGATGTCGTGGCCGGCCCGATCGTGGCGGTCGGCGGCATCGCGGGCTCGCTGGTGGGCACGCGCCTCCTCCGCACGCTGCCGCTCGGCTGGCTGCGCTGGCTGTTCATCGCCCTGCTCGCGGTGATCGCCGTCCGGCTGTTCTTCGAGGTGCCGTCCCGCGGAGCCGAGCTCGTCCTGACGCCGGTGACGACCGTGCTGCTCGTGCTCGTCGGCGTGGTGATGGGCATCGCGTCGGGCATGTTCGGCATCGGCGGCGGGGTGATCCTCGTGCCGGTGCTCGTCGCGCTGTTCGGCATCAGCGACCTGCTCGCCAAGGGCACGTCGCTGCTCGCGATGATCCCGACGTCGGTGACGGGCAGCGTCGCGAATGCGCGCGCCGGGCTGGTGCGGGTGGGGGACGGCGTGATCGCGGGCCTCGCCGCGACCGCGGCGAGCTTCGGCGGGGTCGCGCTGGCGTTCCTGCTGCCGCCTCGTCTCGCGTCGATCCTCTTCGCGATCCTCCTGCTCTTCACTGTCGCGCAGCTCAGCATCCGGGCGATCCGCGCCCGACGTGCGGCACCCCCGACCTGACCAGGACGTGGACGAGGGCGGCACCCGTGCGCTGGTGCCGCCCTCGAGTGGTGCGTGCCCTGCTACGACCCGGCGACCGCCGACGCGAGTGCAGACACCGTCTCGTCGAGACCCCAGGTCAGCGAGAGCGCCGTCGGCGGCGACACCGACGAGATCAGCTCGGTGCCGACGAGCGAGGCGACCTTGCCCGACTGGACGGCGGGGATCAGCCCGGCGTAGGTCGACTCCAGGAAGGCGTCCTGCTCGTCCTGCGTCGAGCCGTAGCTCACGAGCACGTCGCTCGACAGCTTGTCGAGCTGCTCGTAGCTGAGCGTGTAGAAGAACGTCGCCTCGCCGGTGTCGAGCTCGTCGACGGCGGGTGCGCTCACGAAGCCGAGGTCGAGCATGAACTCGACGCGCGGGTCCTCGGGCTTGTAGACGTAGAACGTGCCGCCCACGTCCCACACCGCCGCCAGCGTCTGGCCGGCGAACTCCGGATGCGCGTCCGCCGCCTCCGACAGCTGGCTGTCGATCGAGGTCTGCAGCTCGGCTGCCTCGTCGCTGCGTCCGAGCGCTGTGCCGACGATGTCGATGAGGTCGCGCCACGGCGTCGACCAGGCCTCGCCGGGGTAGGCGACGACCAACGCGATCTCGCTGAGGAGCTCGTACTGCTCGGCGGTGATGCCGGAGTACGCGGCGAGGATCACGTCGGGGTCGGCCTCGGCGATCTCCTCGTAGGCGGGCTCCTCGCCGCTGTCGGGGAAGATCACGGGGGTCTCGGCCCCGGCCTCGTCGAGTGCCTCGGCGATCCACGGGAGCATGCCGTTCTCGTCGCCGGCGTAGCTCTGGAACGGCATCGCGACCGGGATCACTCCGAGGGCGATGGACGCGTCGGCGCTGCCCCAGCCCAGCGTGACGACGCGCTCGGGCTCGGACTCGATGACCGTCTCGCCGAACGCGTGCTCGATGGTCACAGGGAAGGCGCCGTCGGCAGCGCCGGAGGTCGCGTCGTCGGCAGCGGGCGTCGCGGCGCAGCCGGTCAGGGTCAGCGCGGTGATGGCGCCGAGGGCGACGAGGGTGCGGGTGAGGGGGTGACGGGGCACGGGAGCTCCAGGGTCGGTGGTCAGTAAGGCAAGCCTACCCTAAGTCTGCGACACCGGAATCACGAGAGGGGTTCCCGTCACGGGGTCGGGCACGACCTGCGCGTCCACCCCGAAGGCGCCGCGCATGGTCTCGACCGTGAGCACCTCGGCGGGCGTGCCGCGCGCGACGACCGACCCGGATGCGAGCACGATCAGCTCGTCGGCGTAGCGCGCCGCGAGGCTCAGCTCGTGCAGCACCATGACGATGGTCGTGCCGCGCTCGCGGTTGAGCCGCCGCACGAGGTCGAGCACCTCGAGCTGATGGGCGATGTCGAGGAAGGTCGTCGGCTCGTCGAGCAGCAGGATGTCGGGATCCTGCGCGAGCGCCATCGCGATCCATACTCGCTGCCGCTGGCCGCCCGACAGCTCGTCGATGCTGCGGCCGGCGAGCTCGGAGACATCGGTCGCCGCGAGAGCCTGGGCGACGATCTCGTCGTCGGCGGGGGACCACCGTCGGAACCAGCCCTGGTGCGGATACCGCCCCCGCGCCACCAGGTCGGCGACAGAGATGCCCTCGGGCGCGATCGGCTGCTGCGGCAGCAGCCCGACCTGGCGGGCGAAGGTGCGCCGGGGGATGCGCGCCACGTCGGACCCGTCGAGGGTGACCGTGCCGCCGCGGGCGGGCAGGAGGCGAGCGAGTCCGCGCAGCAGGGTCGATTTGCCGGACGCGTTCGCGCCGACCAGCACGGTGATCCGACCGGGGGTGATCGCCAGATCCACGGCGTCGACGACCGTGCGGTCGCCGTACCCCAGGCTCAGGCCGCGGGCGACGAGCGCATGGCCGGCGGACTCGTGGCGGGGGGTGTCGGGCATCAGGCGCTCCCTCCCCGTCGGTTGCCGAGGGCGAGCAGCACCAGCAGGTACGGGGCTCCGATCGCGGCGGTGACGATGCCGACCGGCACCTGGAGGTCGCCGGGGAGGAGCCGCTGGCCGGTCAGGTCGGCGACGAGCACGAGGGCGGCGCCGGTCAGGGCGGCCGGGATCAGCGCCAGGCGCCCGCCGCCGACCAGCGAGCGGGCGAGCGGCGCCGAGACGAACGCCACGAACGCCACGGGTCCTGCGACGCTGGTGCCCGCTGCCGCGAGCGCGACCGAGACGGCGAGCACGCCGATCCGGCTTGCGTCTGCCCGCACCCCGAGCGAGCGGGCCGCGTCGTCGCCGAGCTGGAGCAGTCGCAGCCGTGGCGCGAGCCAGGCCGTCATCGGGATGAGCACGGCGAGCGCGATCGCGATCGACGCGACCTCGTCGGCGCGGGCGCCCGCGACGCTGCCCACGATCCACACGAGGGCGGCCTGCGCCTCCTGCAGTCGGGCGCGCGACAGCAGGTACTCGACGACCGCGCTCGCGAGGAAGGCGATCGCGATGCCGATCAGCACGAAGCGATAGCCCGAGAGCCCCTGATTCCAGGCGAGGAGCACGATCACCAGCGCGGCGACGGCGGCTCCGGCGAACGCCGAGAGACCGACGATCGGGCCGCTCGCACCGGCCAGCAGCAGGGCCGAGACCGCGCCGATCGTCGCGCCGCCCGAGATGCCGAGGATGTCGGGGCTGGCGAGCGGATTCCGCGCGACCGACTGCAGGAGCGCGCCGGCCAGGCCGAAGGCGACACCCACGAGCACCGCGAGTGCGATGCGCGGAAGCCGCAGGCGGAACAGCACGAACGCGTCGCTCCGGTCGCCCTGCCCTGCCAGCGTCACGACCAGCTGGCGCAGGTCGAGCCCGGTGTCGAGCACCAGGGATACCGCGGCGGCCGTGACGATCACGCCGAGCAGCGCGCCGACGACCACGGCCTCGCGGCGGGGGCCCGCGCGACGCACGCGGGCGACGAGCTCGCCGGGCGACGAGGTGGACGGGCGGCGTCCGGCGATTCCGACGGTGCTCACAGCGACCCCAGCCGGCCGCGACGTACCAGCGCGATCAGGAGCGGTGCTCCGATGACGGCGACGAGAAGGCCGGCCTCGATCTCGCCGGACCCGCCGATCAGACGGCCCACGATGTCCGCCACCAGCAGCAGCGCGGGGCCGAGCAGCATCGACAGGGCGAGCACGGCGCGATAGTCGGTGCCGACCAGCCGGCGCGCGATGTGCGGTGCCGCCAGTCCGGCGAAGACGAACGGTCCGGCGAGGGCGGTCGCGCTGCCGCAGAGCAGAAGCACGGCGACGCCGGCGACGATGCGCGCCGCCCAGACGTTCTGCCCGAGCCCCCGCGCCAGGTCGTCGCCGAGCGCCAGGGCGTTGAGCGAGCGTCCGAGGCCGAGCGCGAGCACACCGCCGACCGCGAGCGGGAGGGCGAGCGCGGCGACGTCGTCGAGCGTCCGGGCGGTGAGGGCGCCGATGGTCCAGAAGCGGTAGCGGTCGAGGGTGTCGAGGTCGCTGAGGAGCACGAGGGTGGTGAGGGAGGTGAGCGCTGCGGTGACGGCCGCACCGGCCACGGCGAGCTTGACCGGCGACGCTCCGCCCTGCCCGATCGCGCTGACCGCGTAGACGAGCGTCGTCGCGGCCATCGCGCCGACGAGAGCGAATCCGATGACACCGCTCGTCGACCCGGCGCCGAACCAGGTGATGCCGATGACGACGGCGAGTGAGGCGCCGGCGTTCACGCCCAGCAGACCGGGGTCCGCGAGCGGATTGCGCGTCACCCCCTGCATGACGGCCCCGGCGAGGCCGAGAGCGGCTCCGGCGACGAGGCCCACGACGGTGCGCGGGACGCGCAGCTCGCGCACCACGAGATGGTCGTTGTCACCCGAAACCGGGGAGAAGAGTGCATCGAGCACGGTCGCCGGGTCGATCGCGCGGGTGCCGATGGCCAGACTCGCGACGACCAGCAGCGCGAGGCCGACCCCGGCCGCCGCGACGGTCGTCGTGGCGCGCGCGGGGCTCGAGCGGCGCGCGGTCTGCGTCTGCTCGGCCAGAGGCCGGGTCGCTCGCAGTCCGTGGGCGGCGCTCACTCCTGTCGCTCGGCGCGTCCCGCGCGCCAGTAGCCCATGAACGCGACGGCATGCCGATCGATGCCGGTCTCGCTCACGAGGAAGCGCCGCAGTGACTTGATCGTCGCCGCCTCGCCCGCGAGCCAGGCGTAGAAGCCTCGGTGCTCGTCCTGCGGAGACTCCCAGAGCAGGTCGACGTCGACATCCACGTCCTCCAGATCTGCGGATGCTGCGGCCGCGTGTGCGGGGGCGGCGATTGCGGGTGCCACCAGGCCGGCGTGCGCTGCGACCCAGGCGCGCACGGCCGGCTCGAGCTCGGACCCGGTCGTTGCGCGCCCGCGCGGAAGCCAGGTGATGGTGTCCGCGTTGCGATCGACGGGGAGCACGTCGCCCCGGTCCGGCACCTCGATGAAGGCGCGGGCGCTCACGTGCGCAGGCAGCGCCTCGAGGATCGCGCAGATCGCGGGCGCGGCGGTCTCGTCTCCGGCCAGGAGCACCTCGCGTGCGTCGCCGGGGTGCCAGTCGATGCCGACGGCGGAGTGGATGCTGCGAGCATCAGGGCCGATCACGATCACCGGATCGCCGATGCCGACCTGCGCGAGCCAGGCGGCAGCGGGGCCGAGGGGCTCGTCGTGGCCGTCGGCGTCATGGGACGCGCCGTGGATCACGAAGTCGATGTCGAGCTCGCGGTCGTCGGGGCGGATGCGCCGCACCGTGTAGGTGCGGAACGGGCTGCGCTCGGCGGCGGGCAGGGCGCGCAGGCGGGCGTGCCAGCTGCCGTCGATCGCGACCCCGGGGTCGTCGGCGCCGAAGTCGGCGTATCCCTGACCCGGCAACGGGAAGACGACCTTGACGCGCTGGTCGTGTCCGTCGGTGCCGAAGTGCGCGAGGTGCTCTCCGTGGAGCGTCAGTCGCACGAAATGCGGCGCCAGGCGCTCGACACGGCGCACCTCGAGCACGTACGGGCGATACGCCGGGCGCTCATCGCGGGCGAGCGGGCGCTCGGCAACTGAGGTAAGCATTACCTAAGTATGGCAGACCCCACCGGTCGAGCCTGTGCGGAGACTCAGACGTCGAGAGACTGACCCACCTCGAGGGCGGTGAAGGTGCCGCCGCCCTGCTCGGTCGCCCATGTGAGACGGTCCGCGTGCATGCCCTTGCCGGCCGCCGAGAGCGTCATGTCGTGGGCGTAGAACGCGCGCTGCGGCGCGACGGCGAGCACAAAGTCCATCGCCTCGCCGATTTTGAGCCAGGGCGCGCCGATCGGAGCCGCGAGGGTGCCGACCGCGACGTCGGGCACGGTGTACGAGTCGCCGGGGTAGTAGAGCTCGTCGTCCACCAGCACCCCGACGTTGTCGATCCCCGGGATGGACTCGTGGATCACAGCGTGGTCCGAGCCGAAGAAGCGCAGCGTGAACGGTCCGACCTCTGCGGTGTCGCCCGCGGCGACGACCTCGATCTCGAAATCGGTGGCGGCTGCGGCCACGCCGGCCGGGCCCAGGATCCGCACGCCGTCGTTCCGCTCGACGATGCGCCGCACCGTGTCGGGCGTCCAGTGGTCGGCGTGCTCGTGCGTGATGACGATGCCGACGACGTCCGAGAACTCGGGGGCGGAGAGGAACAGCCCCGGATCGATCACCAGCGCCGATCCGGCCTTCTCGAGGAGCAGGGTGGCGTGTTCGTGCTTGGTGATCTTCATGGGGTGATCGTAAGCGGGCAAGTACCCCCAGGGGGTATCCTCTTGACATGATCGAGGACATCAAGAAACGGGCACTGCACCGGGCGCGCATCCTGGAAGGCCAGCTGCGCGGGGTCGAGAAGATGATCGACGACGAGGCCTACTGCGTCGACATCATCACGCAGACCCTCGCGATCCAGAAGTCGCTCACGAGCCTCAACAAGCTGCTCATCGAGAATCACCTGCGCACACACGTCACCGAGATGTTCGACGAGGGTGGAGCGCGCCGCGACGCGGCTGTCGACGAGCTGCTCACCGTCTACGGGCTGCAGAACCGATGAGCGCGCACGAGCACCATGGAGAGTACGCCGACGACCGAGCCCCGGGACGGGGCTCGGCGCTGGCGTCGCCGCATGAGCCAGAAATGGCTCATGCTCATAGCTCCAGCGCGCACGCGAACTTCCAGCGCCTCTTCTGGGTGAACCTCGTCCTCGCCGTCCCCACCCTCGTGTTCTCGCCGGGGCTGCAGGACATCGTCGGTCTCGACGGTCCGCGGTTCCCCGGCAGCGAGTACCTCAGCGCGGTGTTCGGGGCCGCCATCTTCCTGCTGGGCGGGCGCGTGTTCCTCAGCGGCGCCGCATCCGAGGTGCGGGCGAAGGCGCCGGGCATGATGACGCTCATCTCGCTCGCGATCATGGTCGCGTTCGCGTACTCGCTCGCGGTCACGCTGGGGCTGCCGGGCATGGACTTCTGGTGGGAGCTCGCCGCCCTCATCGTCATCATGCTGCTCGGCCACTGGATCGAGATGAACGCCGTGATGGGCGCGCAGGACGCGCTCGGCGAGCTGGCGAAGCTGATCCCCGACGAGGCGGTCATGCTGCACGGCGACCACCAGATGACCGTCCCGGTCGCACGGCTGGCGGTCGGCGACCTCGTGCTGGTGCGGCCGGGTGCCGCGATCCCCGTCGACGGCGAGGTGGTCGAAGGAGAGTCCGACGTCGACGAGTCGCTGCTCACGGGCGAGTCGGCTCCGGTCGCCAAGGTGCCCGGCGCATCCGTCGTCGGGGGAAGCATCGCGACGGGTGGCGCCCTCACCGTGCGCGTCACGCGCGTCGGCGGCGACACGGCACTCGCCGGGGTCATGAAGCTGGTCGCGGACGCGCAGGCGAGCAAGTCGGGCACGCAGCTGCTCGCGGATCGCGCCGCCGGTCTGCTCTTCTACGTCGCGCTGACCGTCGCCGTCGTCACGGCGATCGCGTGGGTGCTGCTGCGTCCCGACGATCCCGCCTTCGTCCTCGAGCGCGTCGTGACCGTGCTGGTGATCGCCTGCCCGCACGCGCTCGGCCTGGCGATCCCGCTGGTGGCGCAGCTCTCGACGTCGATCGGCGCGCGCCGGGGCATCCTGGTGCGCAGCCGCGCGGCTCTCGAGGACGCCAGACGGATCGACGTGGTGCTGTTCGACAAGACCGGCACGCTGACCACGGGTCGGCAGGGCCTCGCGGGGTCGGTCGACGCTCCCGGCACCGATCCGACGCGGAACCTCGCGATCGCGGCGGCCGTCGAGAGTCGCTCCGAGCATCCGATCGCCCGGGCGATCACGGCCGCGGCGTCGCACGACGGTGCCGGCGCGCGGCCGGTCCCGGCGGCGACCGGGTTCCAGTCGCTCGCGGGCCGCGGGGTGTCGGCGACCGTCGACGGACGCTCGTACACCGTCGCCAGCGCGCGGCTGATCGGCGACCGCGGCATCGCTCTCGACGAGAGCATGGCGGCGCAGTCGACGGGGGGCGCGGGCGACGGGCACACGCTCGTCTACCTGCTCGACGACGAGGCGGGGTCGGCGCTCGCGCTCTACCGCATCTCGGACGTTGTGCGCCCCGAGTCGGCCGAGGCCGTCGCGCTGCTGACGCGCCGGGGTGTGCGGGTGGCGATGCTGTCCGGCGACTCGCACGCCGTGGCGTCGCACGTCGCCGATCAGCTCGGCATCACCGAGGTGTTCGCCGAGGTGCTGCCGGGCGAGAAGGCGGATGTCGTCGCTCGGCTGCAGGACGGCGGCCGGGTGACGGTCGCCATGGTCGGCGACGGGGTGAACGACGCCCCGGCGCTGGCGCGCGCCGACGTCGGCATCGCGATCGGCGCGGGCACCGACGTCGCGATCGAGTCGGCGGGCATCGTGCTCGCCTCGAGCGACCCCCGCGGGGTCGCCGACACCCTCACCCTCAGCCGGGCGAGCTACCGCACCATGCTGCAGAACCTGGTGTGGGCGACCGGCTACAACGTGATCGGGCTCCCGCTGGCCGCGGGAGTGCTGGCGGGGGTCGGGTTCCTCATGCCGCCGGCGGTGGGCGCGGCCGTGATGTCGGTCTCGACGATCGTGGTGGCGCTCAACGCGCAGCTGCTGCGCAGGCTGCGCTTCGCCCGCTGAGGGGGCGGATATGGCGGATCGTCGGCCGTCATGGCGCCGTCTCTGCCCGCTCGTCGACCGGTCTCCAGGCGTCGGCGTCGATCGCGTAGAGCCAGCGGGCGCCGGGTTGCTCGGTGACCGACCACAGCAGCCGGGTGCTGGGCTGGCGGGCGAGGTCCTCGGGCCCGCGGGGGAGGACTCCGCGGTGGCGCACGAGCGCGCCGGGTGCGCCGGTCCAGAGATCGCCGTTCCGGCGGGTGCCCTGACTGGTCGTGATGTACCAGGTGCCGTCGACGACGCAGGCGCCCTGCATCCGCTCGATGCCGGGCTCGTGCACCTCGGGAGCCCCGGTGCCGTCGGCGGCGCCCACCTCGCCGGTCGCAGCATCCACGGGCATCCGCACGAGACGCCCCTGCCCGTCGGCGTTGCGGTACTCGCCGGCGACGAGATGGGGGGCCGCCTCGTCGTGCTCCAGCGACACGAACGAGTACCGCAGACGGCGTGCGCCCTCCGCGCTCTCGGCCGTCCAGCCGCCCGACTGCGGCAGCACATGATCGAACCCGAGCACCGCGTCGCGGCGGGCGAGGATGTCGCGGCGCCGGTCGAGCGCGAGCGCGAAGCGGGCGCGCCAGCCGCCCGGCCGGGTCACCCGGAGGATGTCGGCCACCTCGAAGACGCGGAGCCCTCCGAACGTGTCGGCCACGTGGATCCGCCCGCCTATCCACGCGATGCCTCCCGCGTGCACCGAGACGGGAGCCGCGCGAACCCCGCCGGGTGACGACGGATCGGCGACGGCCTCGACGAGCAGCACGTGGTGGTAGCGCGGACGCCGTGGATCGCGCAGGTCGACAAAGCTCAGCCGCGTCGCCACCTCGCGACCGCCGCGCGGCTTCGCGTACCAGCTCACCGCGATGACGTCGTCGCGGATGTCCACGCCCTGAGGCCACCACACGCGGTCGCGCCGGTCGCTGCGGTCCCAGCGGTAGCCGCGGCCCGGCACCGCCGCGCGTGCGGGCACGGCGGCGGCGCGGGCGCGTCGTCCCCGCCCAGCGAGCAGACCGGCCAGGCCGACCCGCTCGTGGGTCGCGGCGAGGGCGATGACGAGCCCCGCGTCCGCGAGGGCGCGCCGGAGCCCGAACGGGGGTCGGGGCGCGCTCTCGAACATCCCGTCGAGCCTAGGCGCGGCTGCGAACAGAGGGGGAACGCGCCGCTACTCTGGTGCTCCACGCGCGACGAAGGGCCTGACGTGTCACCGAGTGCCGAGAAGTTCCGACCGAAGCGCATCGTCGTCGCGGTCAACCCGAACGCATCGTTCGGCAAGACGCGGGCCGTCGGGCCGGCGGCCGTGCAGACGCTGCGGGCGATGGGGCACGACGTCACGATGATGGTCGAGCCCGACTTCGAGCAGCTGCTGGTCACGGCGCGTGCCGCCGTGCGGTCGAAGCCGGATGCGTTCGTCGTCATCGGCGGCGACGGCATGGTCAACCTGGGCGTGAACATGGTCGCGGGCACCAAGGTGCCGCTCGGCATCATCCCGTCGGGCACGGGAAACGACATGGCTCGCGTTCTCGGGATCCCGCACGACAACGTCGAGAAGGCGATCGAGGCGTTCGCGGAGGCTCTGCAGCGTCCGCCGCGCACCATCGACGCCGCCTACGCGACCTCCGACGACGGCGAGGAGCGCTGGTTCGGCTGCATGATGAGCGCCGGATTCGACGCGCTCGCCAACGAGCGCGCCAACAACATGCGGCACCCCAAGGGCGCCAGCCGGTACACGATCGCGCTCATCCTCGAGCTCGCGAAGCTGCGGTGCATCGACTACAAGCTCACGATGGATGGCGTCGTGCTCGAGACCGGCGCGACGCTCGTGTGCGTCGGCAACGGCGAGTCGCTCGGTGGCGGCATGAAGGTGACGCCGACCGCGAAGGTCGACGACGGGCTGCTCGACGTGCTCGTCGTGCAGCCTCTGTCGCGGTTCACCTTCATGCGCATCTTCCCGAAGGTCTTCAAGGGCGACCACCTCAAGGACTCGCGGGTCGAGGTGCACAAGGTGAAGAAGGTGCGGATCGAGGCCGCCGGTGTCGTCGGGTACGCCGACGGCGACCGGTTCGCGGCTCTGCCGATCACCCTCGAGGTGCGCCCCGGCGCGTTGAAGGTGCTCGCGCCTCCCGTGCCCTGAGCAACCCCGCCACCGGTTTGGCCCGCCCCCGCGCATGTGGCATACTCGTCAAGTTGTCGTGACGGCCCCATCGTATAGAGGCCTAGTACGCCGCCCTCTCACGGCGGTAACGCGGGTTCGAATCCCGCTGGGGTCACGGACGTGAAACCCTCGGTTCGCCGGGGGTTTTGACGTATGCGGGTTCAGAGCGCGGCCAGACGATCCCACGCGGAGTCGATCGTCGGGTCCGCGACCTGCCGCGACGGCTCCCGGAGGTACCAGTCCGCGATCTCCTGGGCTCCCGAGGAGAACGGGGTCGTCGCGACCCATCCGGGCACGAGCGTCTTGATGCGCGTGTTGTCGAAGATCACCGAGTGCGCCATGTCGCCGAGCAGCCACGGTCCGAGCTCGGGCAGCTCGCGGGCGATCCGCTCGCTCGCCACATGCACGAGCGTGGGGTCGACGCCGATGGCGCGGCCGAGCTCGCGGGCGATGTCGTCCCAGGTGAGGTGCTCATCCGACGTGATGTGCACGGCCGAGCCGAGAGCGTGCGGGTTGTCGAGCAGTCCGACGAAGGCGCGGGCGAAGTCACGCGAGTGGGTGAGTGCCCACCAGCTCGTGCCGTCGCCATGCACGACGACGGGCTTGCCCTCGCGCATGCGCTGGAACGCCGTCCAGCCGCCGGGGAACGGCATGTTGCCGCCGTCGTAGGTGTGCGACGGACGCACGATCGTGACGGGGAAGTCGGTGTCGCGGTAGGCCGCGACGAGCAGGTCCTCGCAGGCGATCTTGTCGCGGGAGTACTGCCAGAACGGGTTCTTCAGGGGTGTGGACTCGACGATCGGCAGCGCCGCGATCGGCTTCTGGTAGGCCGACGCCGACGATATGAACAGGTACTGCCGGATCCGCCCGCCGAACAGCTCGATGTCGGCGGCGACCTGATCGGGGTGGAACGCGCGGAAGTTGGCGACGATGTCGAACTCCCGCCCCTCGACCGCGGCGCGGATCGAGGCGGCGTCATCCGCGTCGCCCCTGAGCGACTCGACGCCCGCGATCGGCGGTCGATCGGACGTGAGGCCGCGCGTCAGCTGCGTGACCTCGTACCCCGCGTCGACCGCTGCTCTGCTCACCCACCACGAGATGATCCCGTTGCCGCCGATGATGAGCACGCGCGTCTTCGCCACGGTGCGATGCTATCCGCCGCCGACGCCCCCGCCGGCGACGCGGACCGGACGCTCAGCCCAGCTCGCGCAGCGAGGTCGCGACCTCGGTCTTGCGCTGCTCGATCACGCGGCCGAGCTCTCGAGCGAGTGCGGGCTTGCGGCGCAGCAGGCCGTCGAGGGTCGCGATGGGCACCACCAGCACCGTCGTCTCGGCGAGGGCGACAGCGGATGTGGCGGCGGGCTCGCGCGTGAGGGACGACTCTCCGATGTAGTCGCCCGCGTCGATCCGTGCGACGGGCAGCAGATCTCCGTCGACCGCCGCTGCGAGGCTCACCAGACCGTCGAGCAGGAACCGCATCGATGTCGGGACGGCCCCGGCATCCAGCAGCACCTCGCCCGCGCCGTAGCGCTCGACGCTGGTCTGCCCGGTGAGCGCGGCCGTGTCGTCGTCGGTCAGCCGGAGGGTCGGCGAGACCTGCCGGATGGCCGCGTCGAGTCGCTCGGGAGACCTCACCGCGTCGCTGGTGTCACCGTCCAGGGCGAAGCCGCCGCGCCGCGCCGCGAACCACAGCCACGTGCGGAATCGGGCGAGCGCCTGGCCCTCGAGCCCCGGAGTGCCCACCTCGAAGCCCACCTCGTAGCTCGCACCGCCGAGCGGCACCGCGGTCGCGGTCGTGCCCGGCACCACCTCGGGCAGTCGGCCGGCGACCCGCTCCAGCAGGCTGCACACGGCGGTGGGGGAGTCGTCGGTCGAGAAGGTCACCGTCGTCGAGACCGAGAAGGTGACCGACCGGCTCAGGTTCGTGAACGCCGCACCCGCGAGCGAGGCGTTCGGCATGATCTGGATGCCGTTGCCGGTGTCGAGATGGACGGCACGCCAGTTGACCTGCACCACGCGTCCGCGGGTGCCGTCGACCTCCAGCCAATCGCCGAGCCGGAACGGCTGCTCGAAGAGCAGCAGCAGCCCCGAGACGACCGAGCCGATCGCGCCCTGCAGCGCGAGTCCGATGACGATCGAGCCGACGCCGAGCGCCGTGAAGAGCCCGCCCACGTCGGCGTCCCAGACGACGCTGAAGAGCACCGCGAGGCCGATGCAGATGAGCACGAGCCGCCCGATGTCGATGAAGATCGACGGCAGCCGGTCGCGCCACGTGCCCTTCCGGGCGTTGGTGAAGAGCCCGAAGTTGACGGTGTTGAGCACGAACAGGATCAGCAGGAACCCCAGCACCGTGGCCACGATGCGCGTCCAGGTGAAGTCGACCGAGTCGACCGAGATCGTCACCTGCGTGACCAGGATGAGGATCGCCGTCACCGGCAGGACGAAGTTCTTGAGCAGGCTGATCAGCTTGGCCGACGGCCGGTTGCGCCGGGCGAGGGTCGACTGCACCTCGGTGAGCACCAGCAGCACGATCGGGAGACCGATGACGACCCCGGCGACCGGCCAGAACCAGGACTGCTCCCACACGTTGCCCGACACGTCGGACCCCCGCGCCGTCGCGCTCGAGCTTCCACACCCGCTGCGGCCCGGCGGCCGTCTCGACCTCGCCCGCATCCGCCAGGGGGAGTCCGTCGCCGAGCCGGTCGACGACGCGCTGGGTGGCGTAGACGCCCGGTGCCTGTGTCGCGCCCTGCAGGCTGAAGGCGAGGCTCACGGCGTCGCCCCAGAGGTCGTAGACGACGCTGGTGCGTCCGACCAGTCCGCTCGTCACGGTGCCGGTGTCGAGCCCGGCACGCAGCTCGAGCGTCGCGTCATTCTGCACGTTGAACCGATCGACGATGCGCTGCGCCTCGCGCACGAAGTCGACGATCCGCTGCGCGTTGTCGACGCGGGGGACCGTGAGCCCGCAGCTCGCGAGGTAGCCGCTGCGGCTCGATCGCACCCGCTCCACGCCGGCCTGCTCGGCCGCGTCGTCGAACGACCGCCAGATGCCGTTCAGCACGGCGAGCGACTCGCTCGAGGCCATGCCCCGGCTGAACTCGGCGAAGCCGACGATGTCGGCGAAGGCGACCGAGACGTCCTGATGGTCCTCCGCGATCGTCTCCTCGCCCTCCTTGTAGCGCTTGGCGACCGACTCGGGCATCAGGGTCAGCAGCAGGCGCTCGTTCTCGGCGCGCTGCTCGTCGATGAGGTCCTGCTTGAGCCGCAGGCTGCGGCTCATCTCGTTGAACGATGCCGCCAGATCGCCGAACTCGTCGCCCGGCTTGGCCTCGATCTCGGCGCCGAGCTCGCCGGCGCTCACGCGCTGCACCGCACCCTGGAGCCGGCGGATGGGACGCACGAACACCTGGGCCAGCAGCAGCGACAGGAGCGAGATCGCGACCACGATGCCGGCGACCGACAGCAGGAGTGTGCGGGTGAACGCGTCGACCGGCGCGAACGCCTCCGACGTGTCGACCTTCGCGACGATCACCCATTGCAGGCCCTCGATCTCGAGCGGGGCGAACGCGGCGATGACCTCGTGGCCGAGGTAGTCGGTCGTGACGATCGTGTCGGTCTCGCCGCGCAGGGCTCGCTCGACGGCCGTCGTGTTCACGGGCTGCAGCAGCACGTTGCCCGCCACTGCGACCTGGCGCTCGGCGACCTCGGGCGAGGTGCCGGCCGCGACGACGTCGCGCTCGAATGCCTCCGGATCCTCCCGCAGCAGCCGGGACACCGACCGAAGAGTCTCGTCGGGTCCCGCGAGGTAGGCCTCGCCGGTGTCGCCGAGGCCGTCGTCGGCCCAGTCCTCGTCCCCCGTCATCACCGAGTTGATGCGGTCGATCGGGATCTGGACCGCCATCACGCCGATGTTCTCGCCGTCGGCACCGATCGGCGAGGCCGCCCAGGCCGTCGGCACGTTGAGTGACGGGGCGTAGCGCGAGAAGTCGGTGAGGACGGACGCGTCGACGGTCGTCGCCCCGAGTGCCTCGGTGTACGCATCGGCGAGGGCGGAGCCGGCGTAGGGACCGTCGACGACGTTCGTGCCGAGGTCGACGCCGCTGTAGGCCGCGTAGACGACGTTGCCCTCGGTGTCGAGCACCAGGACGTCCTCGTAGCCGAGCTGGTTCACCAGCTCGCGGAAGTAGTCGTGGTACTCGGCGTGGGCCGCCGACCACGCACTCCCGTCGCCCGCGTCGTCGACCTGCAGCTTGGCGTCGAAGTCGTTCGATGTGATCGTGTAGTTCGCCTGCAGGTACACCTGGGCCGCGGAGTCGGGCTGGAAGGTGCGCGGGTCGGCCTCATCGCCGCTCCGAGCCTCGAACTCGGGCACGAAGGTGTCGGAGTAGTAGGCGTCGACGGCTGCCTTCTGCTCGGGATCGACCGGGCGTGCCGCCAGCTCGGCGAATCCGGCGGTGAGCGCCTCGACCGCCTGCACAGCGCTCGCGTTGCGGCTGTCCAGCACGACGGCGCCCTGGATGTCGGCGAACGTCTGCTCGATGGCGCGCGAGCGGGTCTCGCGCAGCGCGGTCACCTGGTCGGTGGCGGCCTCCTGCAGCGACCCGCGTCCGCTGACGTACCCGACGATCCCGACGACGACCGTCGCTGCGATGCTCACCAGCAGCAGCATGACGAGCAGCTTCGACTGGATGTCGAGAGCGCCTCTCGAGAACGGCCCGCGTCGCGGTCGGCGTGTCGGCGCGGTCGTCATGAGGCCCCCATCGAACGGCGCCCGCCGTCCCCCTGATGAGAAGACTACGACGCGTCGGGGTCGCGGTCGATGGGGGACCAGTCGCTGCGCAGCAGTCCCATCCGCACGATGTCCTCGTACCGACCGCGCACCCACGCGTGTTCGCGCTGACGACCCTCGATCACGAATCCGGCCTTCTCGTACGAGCGGATCGCCGCGCCGTTCGACTCGATCACCTCGAGGTGCAGGCGGCGCAGGTTGCAGCGCACGAAGGCGAACCCGACCAGCTGCGACAGCGCGGCCGTGCCGATGCCGCGACCGCGTGCGGCGGCGGCCAGCGCGATGCCGACCTCCGCGTGGCGGGCGAGGTGATCGACGCCGAACAGCAGCACGTAGCCGACGGCGTCGCCGTCTGCGTCGATCACGAAGTACGTCGTCGCCCCGGAGGTCTCGGAGTCGCTCGGCGCCACCCGAGCGTCGTAGGCGGCGCGCGTCAGGGCTCGCGGCGACTCGGCTCCGCGCTCCTCCCACGTGTCGAGCTCGGCGGCGATGCCGTAGAGCACGTCGGCGTCGTCGGCGATGCGAGCGCGAAGGGTGATGGACGGGGGAGTCGTCATGGTCGGAATGCTACGGTCACGCGTCCGTCGGAGCGATCAGCGACGGGTCGCCGGGGTCCACGGCACGGGAGTTGTTCACCCGCCGGTCCACCTCGTACGTCGTGATGGTCGAGGCGACCCCCTCGGACACGCCCTCGAGCCAGGCCACCAGCTCCGCCCGTGCCCCGTCGTCGCCGAGCTTGCCGGGATCGAGCCAGCGGTCGTACGCGTCGGGGGTGAGGAACGCGGGCATGCGGTCGTGCACCTCGCCGGATGCGTCGCGCGCCTCCCGCGTGACGATCGCGGTCGAGACCACCCACTCGTCGTCGACCTTGCGAGCCGTAGCGATGCCCGCGGCAGCGAGCACGGGCGCCGAGCCGCGGATGAAGTGCGGGATCTTGACCGGCTTCGCCGCGCCGACCTCGCGGTCCTCCCACTCGTAGTACCCGCGCATCGGCACGATGCACCGCGACGACGCGAACGCGCCCTTCCACAGCCCGTTGGTCGCGACGGTCTCGATGCGCGCGTTGAACTGCGGCCGACCCGGCTTGGTTATGAACGAGGGGCGGAAGTCCCAGATCGCGGCCTCTACGGTGCGGGTGACCTCACCGCTCGAGGACGACGCTCGCTCTCGGATGACGGGCACGACATCCGTGGGCGCGATCGAGTACGAGGGCGCCCAGTCGCGGAAGTCGTTGCCGTCGAGCACGAACTGCTCGATCAGGTCGTTCGTCTTCTCGTCCATCGCGAAGCGTCCGCACATGCGGACATCATGACGCACGCCCCCGTCATACGCTGGAGGTCCATGTCCGACTCAGGCCCCGCATCCGCCCTGCTCACCGGCGACGCCCGCACGGTGCTGGCCGGCCTCCCGAGCGGCATCGCCCAGACCGTCGTCACGAGTCCGCCCTACTGGTCGCTGCGCGACTACGGCATCGCGGGTCAGCTCGGACTCGAGGCCAGCGTCCACGACTACCTCGAGGCTCTCGCCGACACGTTCGACGAGGTGCGCCGGGTGCTCCGGCCCGACGGCACGCTCTGGCTCGACATCGGCGACTCGTACACCTCGGGGAACCGCGCCTGGCGAGCGCCCGACCGCAAGAACGTCGCGCGCGCCATGGGCACCCGCCCGCCGACCCCGGAGGGCCTCAAGCCGAAGGACCTGATCGGGGTGCCCTGGCGGCTCGCGTTCACGCTGCAGGAGCGCGGCTGGTACCTGCGCAGCGACATCGTGTGGAGCAAGCCGAACGCCCAGCCCGAGAGCGTCACCGACCGCCCGACGCGATCGCACGAGATGGTGTTCCTGCTCAGTGCGAGCGAGAAGTACCTCTACGACGTCGATGCAGTCCGCGGCCCGAACGACCGCCGGCTGCGCAGCGTGTGGGAGCTCAACACCCAGCCGAGCCGCGAGGCGAGCGGGCACTTCGCCACGTTCCCCGAGAGCCTGGCCGAGCGGTGCATCCGGATCGGCTCCCGCGAGGGCGACCTCGTGCTCGATCCGTTCGCCGGCTCCGGCACCACCCTGGTCGCGGCCGCCGCGCTCGGACGCCGCTACCTCGGCGTCGAGCTGAACCCCGAGTACGTGGCCATGGCGCAGCGTCGTCTGTCGTCAGGGCACCCGAACGAGGGGTCCCCCTAATTGGGGACCGGCGCCACCTATCACCCGCTCGTCACCCTGTCGTAGGGTCATCGCAACGAGCCACCCGAACACCCGACCGGACCAACCATCCGGCGGCGGGAGGTCCCGGATCAGGCCATTTCATCAATGGGGGGAAACCGCATGTCGAACAAGCTGCTGCACCTGAGCGTCGCACTCAAGAGCCGTCTCGTCACCGAGGACGAGGGCGCCACCGCCGTCGAGTACGGCCTGCTGGTCGGCCTCATCGCCGCCATCATCATCGGCACAGTCGCACTGCTGGGTGGCAACATCAATCAGGCGTTCGTCGACGTCAACGGTCGACTCTAGACAGCACCCGTCGGGTGAGCGAGCGCGGGGGTGCCCGCTCGCCTGTCGGCTGCTGACGCAGTCTGAGGCTCGTCATGTCACGACGCAGCTGGAGGAACGAGCGCGGCGCGGTCGCCGTGGAATTCGCTCTCGTCTTCCCACTTCTGATCCTCGTGCTGTTCGGGATCATCGAGTACGGGTCGGTCTTCAACGCCCAGCTCATGGTCACCGGCGCAGCGCGTGAGGCCGCACGGTCGATGGCCGTGAGCGGCAGCACCGCGACGGCCACGTCGGCGGCGCTCGCCGCCCTGCCGGGCATGACGGCCGACGTGACCGCCGGCGACATCGCCTTCTCGCGCAGCACCTGCGCGACCGGCAGCGACGTCACGGTCACGATCAGCTACCAGAAGCTGTTCATCACGGGGCTCTTCGGCGCCACCGTCGACATCGAGGGCGTCGCGACCCGGCGCTGCGGAGGCTGACGCCATGCGCGATCGACGCATCCTCTCGCTGCGCACCCGCGTGATCCGCCGGGGTCGCGAGGAGCGCGGTGCCGTCACCGTGATCATCGCGATCATGATGGTGGTGCTGCTCGGGATGGCCGCGATGGTCGTCGACATCGGCGCGGCACAGGCACGCAAGGCCCAGCTGCAGGATGCGGCGGATGCGGCGGCCCTCGGCATCGCCCAGCGCTGCTTCGAGTCGTCGCTCACCCTGGCCTCCGGATGCGCGGCCGACATCCGCGCTACGGCCACCTCGATCGCGGGCGGCTATGCCGCCGACAACGTCAACGACGGATCCGCAGACGTCACCTCGGTGCTGTTCACGGCGAGCACCGTCCGCGTCACGCTGACGAGCAATCAGCCGAGCTTCTTCGCGCAGATCTGGAACGTCGACGACACGACGATCGACGCGGATGCCACGGCTGACTGGGGGCAGGGCGCGGTGCCGCTGCCCTTGGCCTACCACTCCTGCTCGCTGCCGACGCCGTCGACCACCGCGACGGTGTTCCTGCGCTACGACCTGCTCGACCCGGAGGCGGCGAAGTGCGGCCTGATCCCCGGCGTCATGGACCTGCTCGGTCCGGGGTGGGTGACGCAGACCGACCTCATCTCGCTCGACGACGGGCTCAGTCTGCTCGGATCGGACTGCAGCTACGACGTGGACCTCGTCGCCTACGTGTCGACGACGCTGACCAAGGTGCTGCCCACCAAGTGCGCCGCGCTGGCCTCCCGTCTCATCGGCACGCAGGTATTGCTGCCGGTCTACGACCGGGTGCTGGTGCCGATTGTCGTCGACGGCGTGCTGCTGAATCAGGGCTACGAGGTGAGGAAGTACGCGCTCGTCACGCTGACGGGCTACGACTTCCAGACCCTCGACGTGAACCTGCTCAACATCGTCACCGCGACGATCGGCCCGAAGCAGATGCCGACCACCGGCCCCCACTGCCCTGACCTCCTCGGCATTCCGGGGCTCGAAGTACCCACCTGCCAGGGAGTGCAAGGCGTGCTCCAGGGGTTCCTGACCCCCGCCGAGGCGCAGCAGCTGCTGCTCGGCGTGCACCTCATCGACTAGCGGCTCCGCCGCGACGCATCACCGACATCATCAGGGAGAGATGACATGAGAACCCGCATCATCGCAGTCGTCGTCGCGGCGGTCCTCGCCGTCGTCGGCGCCGGCGTGCTCGTCATGGCGGTGCGCTCCGCCGACGATCGCGCCGCCGCTGGAGAGCAGCTCGTGCCGGTGCTCGTCGTGACCGCCGACATCCCGGCCGGCACGTCGGGCGACCATCTGGGCGGCTCGGTCAGAGTCGAGAAGGTCCCCGCCGCCTACGTGCCCCAGGGCGCCGTCGACGACCAGGGCGATCTCGCCGGCCTCGTCGCCGCCGTGGACCTCGTGCAGGGGGAGCAGGTGCTCGCCGACAGGTTCCAGAGCCCGTCCGAGCTCGCCTCAAGCGGGGCTCGGGTCTCGCTGCCCGAGGGCATGCAGGAGATCGCCGTCGCCGTCGACCTGCAGCGCATCGCCGGCGGGGCCGTCGGCCCCGGCGACAGGGTGGGCGTCTTCGTGAGCTTCGACCCGACGTCCGGGGCCGGGTCGACCACGCAGCTGCTGCTCGACCAGGTGCTCGTCACCTCGGTCACGTCGGGCGTCGCATCGAGCGACGAGGCCGTGACCCAGGGACTGGTGCTCGTCTCGCTCGCGCTGACCGCCGAGCAGGCCACCGCCGTCGTACACGCGGCGGAGTTCGGGCACATCTGGATGTCGTCCCAGAACGACGACACTGCGCCGGGAGCGTCGACCGCCGCGGCCTCCGCGCCCGCTGCCGGCTCGGTCGGGGTCGCGCCGTGAGCCGCGTCGTCCTGATCGGCGCCGGATCCACCCTCGAGACCCAGGCGCGCAAGCTGCTCGGGAACGAGGTCGTCACCATCGCGCCGGCGAGCTCGGAGGTGCTGGTGAGCCGCATGATCTGGCTCGAGCGTCGCCCCGAGCTCGTGGTGCTCGGCGATCAGATGCCGCCCGTGCTCGCGCTCTGGCTGTCCCGCTCGCTGCGCGACCTCGCCGACGTCATCGCGCTGGTGACCGACGACGTGACCCTCCGCATCCAGGCAGAGGCGTCGGGCGTGACCGACTTCCTCAGCCCCGAGGCGGATCTCGAGCAGGTCGACGCGCTCGTCGACCGCTCGCGCGAGCGCGTCCTCCACCTCAACGGCGTGACCACCCAGCGGCGACAGGCCGCGCGCGGCATCCCCGGTGCGGTGGTCGCCGTGACCTCGCCCAAGGGCGGGGTCGGCAAGACCACCGTCGCGAGCAACCTCGCCGTCGGACTCGCCCGGTCGGCACCGGGCCGCGTCGCCCTCGTCGACCTCGACCTGCAGTTCGGCGACATCGCCACCGTCCTGAGCGTCGAGCACCGGCACTCGGTCGCGGATGCGCTCGGCAAGGCGGCGGCGCGCGATCCGTTCGTCCTCGGCACCTTCCTGACCGAGCACCCGAGCGGGATCGCGGTGCTCGCCGCCCCGTCCTCGCCCGCGGCGGCCGACCACCTCGACGCCGCACGCGTCTCGCACATGCTGCGGCAGCTCGCCGCCGACTTCGACCACGTCGTCGTCGACACCGGCCCCGGCCTCGGCGACGCCGTCCTGGCGGCCGTCGAGCAGTCGAGCGTGCTGGTGATGGTCGCGGGTCTCGACCTGCCGAGCGCCCGAGGGGTCCGCACGTCGTACGACGTGCTGCGCGAGCTCGACATCGCCCCGCAGGCCCGTCACCTCGTCGTCAACCAGATCGCGCCGAGCGGCGGGATGACCGTGGCCGACGCCGAGCGCGTGATCGGCGCTCCCGTCGACATCGTGATCCCGAGCCGCCGCGCTGTGTCCCTCAGCGTCAACCGCGGGATCGCGGTCGTCGAGGACGCGCCACGCGACCCCGCGTCGCGGGCCCTGCTGCGCCTCGTGCAGCGGATCGAGTCGGATGCGGCCGGCCGCGATGCGCGCGCCGACCGCCGGAAGGAGCTGGTCCCGTGAGCCTGTCCGACCGCCTGGATGCCGTGCGCAACCGGCGCATCCTGCCGCCGCCCTACCTGAAGCCCAGTGACACGGTGCTCAGCGGGGAGGCGATGCATGCCGACACGGCGACCGTCGTCGAATTCCCGTCGCGCGCGTCCGACAGCGCGCTCGGCCGCGCCTCCGACGGCCCGGGCCGCGGCAAGTCGGAGTCGACCGCCGACGACACCTTCGACGACGACGCGGCCGACCAGGCCGCCCTGCCGGCCGAGCTCGAGGGCCTGCGGGCCGTCGCGACCGACGCCCTCTACGAGCGGATGGGCCAGCGGCTCAACGACGCCACCCTGAGCGAGGCGCAGCTGCTCGCGATGGCGCGCCAGGAGCTCGCCTCGATCATCGCCGAGAAGGCGGGCATGCTCTCGGCCGAGCAGCGTCTCGTGCTGATCGACGATGTCGCCGACGACGCGCTCGGGCTGGGCCCGCTGCAGCGCCTGCTCGACGACCCCACCGTCACCGAGGTCATGGTCAACGGCCCTGATCACATCTATGTCGAGCGGAAGGGGCGCCTGCTGCGCACCGGAAGCTCGTTCCGAAGCGAGGAGCGACTGCGTCGAGTGATCGAGCGCATCGTCTCCCGGGTCGGGCGGCGCATCGACGAATCCTCTCCCCTCGTCGATGCGCGGCTCCCCGACGGCTCGCGTGTGAACGCGATCATCCCCCCACTGGCCGTGGGCGGATCGGCTCTCACGATCCGCAAGTTCGCCAGCGACCCGTTCCAGACGCGCGACCTCGTCGAGCTCGGGACGATCACCGAGAAGATGGGCGAGCTGCTGTACGCCTGCGTGCAGGCGCGGCTCAACATCATCGTCTCGGGCGGCACGGGCACGGGCAAGACGACGATGCTCAACGTCCTGTCGTCGTACATCCCGGCCGACGACCGCGTCGTGACCATCGAGGACTCGGTCGAGCTGCAGCTGCAGCAGGAGCACGTCGTGCGCCTCGAGAGCCGGCCGCAGAACATCGAGGGCAGGGGAGAGGTCACCATCCGCGACCTGGTGCGCAACTCGCTGCGCATGCGCCCCGACCGCATCGTGGTCGGCGAATGCCGCGGCGGCGAGGCTCTCGACATGCTGCAGGCGATGAACACCGGCCACGACGGCTCGCTCAGCACGGTGCACGCCAACTCGCCCCGCGACGCGATCTCGCGGCTCGAGACCCTGTCGCTCATGGCGGGCATGGACCTGCCGCTGCGGGCCGTGCGGGAGCAGGTGGCGTCGGCGGTCGACCTGATCATCCACGTGTCGCGACTGCGGGACGGCACGCGCCGTGTCACGCATCTCACCGAGGTGCTCGGCATGGAGGGCGAGAAGGTCACGCTGCAGGATGCGTTCGCCTTCGACTACTCGCAGGGCGTCGATGGGTTCGGCCGCTTCCTCGGATCGGCGAAGCCGACCGGCATCCGCCCGCGCTTCACCGACCGCTTCGCCGACCTCGGCATCGCGATCGACCCCGACATCTTCCGAACGGACGGTGCGTGATGCTCGAGCTCATCGTGGGCCTCGTGCTGTGCGGTGTCGCTCTCACCCTCGGAGCCTTCGTGCTGCTGGTGTCGGCGCCGTCCGACGCGCCCAGTGTCGGCATCCGGATGCGCGCCCTCGGGTTCGCGGACCGCACGCTGCGGTCGCGGGGCTGGTACACCCGACTCGGCGAGACCCTCGAGCTGGCGGGGATCCGCACCAGCGCTGCGAGTCTCGTCGTCGTGGTCACCCTGGTGCTCGGCGCCGTCGTCATCGGCGGCTCGGCGGTCGCCCTGGCGCGCGGCACGGCCGTCGTCTGGCTGCTGCCGCTCGTGCTCGTGGCGCTGGTGGTGCTCGGGGTCCGCGCGATCATCTCCCATCGGCTCGGCACGCGCCGCGCCGCCTTCGCGGAGCAGCTCGACGACACCCTGCAGCTGGTGGCGAGCGGCCTGCGCGCGGGCCACAGCCTCAGCGCCGCGTTCGACACCGTCGCCCTCGAGAGCGAGTCGCCGACGGCCGAGGAGTTCTCCCGAGTGCTCAACAAGCACCGCATCGGGTTCGACCTCGGCACCGCCCTCGAGGAGTGCGCCACCCGCATGCACAGCGACGACCTCGCGTGGACGGCCCAGGCCGTCGCCATCCACCGCGAGGTCGGCGGCAACCTGAGCGAGGTGCTCGACCACGTCGGCGAGACCATCCGCGAGCGCAACCAGATCCGTCGCCAGGTCGCGACTCTCAGCGCGGAGGGCCGCATGTCGGCCAACGTGCTGATCATCCTGCCGATCGGCGTCGCAGCGGTGCTGATGGTGCTCTCGCCCGCCTACCTGTCGGTCTTCATCACGTCCCCGCTCGGCTGGGCGATGATCGCGGCATCCCTCGTGCTGTTCGCGATCGGCACCCTCTGGCTGCGCGCCGTCGTGCGGATCCGGTTCTAGGAGGCATGCGATGTCGCCCCTGATGCTCGCCCTGGTGGCCTCGGCCCTGCTGATCGTCGCCCTGCCGCTGCTCGTGTACGGGCTCGTGCCCGTCCGCGCCCGGAGCCGGCGTTTCGACGCCCCGGTGACGGCTCTGCCGACCAGCGCGCTCACGCAGGCCGCAGCCGTCGCCGCCGAGAACGCGCGCGACCCGTTCGTGCGGCTGCTGCCCACCCGGCCCCGGCTCGAGCGGCAGCTCGCTCTCGCGGGCCTCACGATGAGCTGGCCGCTGGCCCGCATGGCGCGCATCAAGGTGGTCGGCACGGGCGTCGCCGTGCTGTTCGCCGCGCTCGTCGTCATCCCGGCGCCCCAGCCCGCGCGCCTCCTGTTCGGTGCGATCGTGATCGTCGTCGCGTTCCTCGCCCCGGATGCGGTGGTCGCCGGACGCGCCCGCGAGCGTCAGGACGCGATCCAGCACGACCTCCCCGATGCGCTCGACCAGATCATCATCTCGATCGAGGCGGGGCTCAGCCTCGAGACCGCGATGGCGCGCGCCGGACAGTACGGCAAGGGCCCGCTGGCGCAGGAGCTCACCCGCACCGTGCAGGACATGCGCGTCGGATTCAGTCGCAAGGAGGCCTACACCGCGCTGTCGGACCGCACGTCCGTCGTCGATCTGCGCCGCTTCGCGCGTGCCGTCATGCAGGCCGACCAGTACGGTGTCTCGGTCGGCGGTGTCGTGCGGTCGCAGGGGGCCGAGTTGCGCATGAAGCGCCGTCAGCGCGCCGAGGAGAAGGCGATGAGGATCCCCGTCAAGGTGCTGTTCCCGCTCATGGTCTGCATTCTTCCGGTGCTCTTCGTGGTCGTGCTCGGGCCCGCGGTCATCAACCTGACCTCCGTGCTCGCGGGGTTCGGAAGCTGACACTGAGCTAGCCTGGAGTCTCCCGAAAGGCGTGCATGTCCTCCCTCGAGATCCCCCTCTGGTTCGAAATCGGCACCTATGTCGCGCTCGCGCTGATCCTGGCCGCCGACATCTTCCTGGCATACCGCCGCCCGCACATCCCGTCCACCCGCGAATCGGCGCTGTGGATCGGGTTCTACGTCGTCCTCGCGCTGATCTTCGCGGGGCTGCTGCTGGTGCTCGGGGACGTCGAGCACGCGGGTCAGTTCGTCGCGGGCTGGCTGACCGAGTACAGCCTGTCGATCGACAACCTGTTCGTCTTCATCATCATCATGGCCAGGTTCTCGGTGCCGAGGAAGTTCCAGCAGGAGATCCTGATGGTGGGCATCCTCCTCGCCCTGCTGTTCCGTGGCATCTTCATCGTGCTCGGCTCGGCGATCATCGAGAACTTCAGCTGGGTGTTCTACATCTTCGGGCTGTTCCTCCTCTACACGGCGGCCAACCAGGCCTTCACCAACCACGACGACGAGGCCGAGAACGAGAACAAGCTGATCGGGTTCCTGCGCAAGCGGATCGCGATCACCGACACCTACGACAAGGCGCACCTGCGCACCGTCGTCGACGGCCGCCGCGTGTTCACCCCTGTGCTGATCGTCTTCATCGCCCTCGGCACCACCGACCTGGTCTTCGCCCTCGACTCGATCCCGGCGATCTTCGGCATCACGACCGAGCCCTTCCTCGTGTTCACCGCCAACGTGTTCGCCCTGATGGGTCTGCGGCAGCTGTACTTCCTGCTCGGAGATCTCGTCGACAAGCTCGTGTACCTCAAGTACGGCATCGCGTTCATCCTCGCGTTCATCGGCGTGAAGCTGTTCTTCCACGCCCTCCACGAGAACGAGCTGCCCTTCATCAACGGCGGCCGGCATGTCGAGTGGGCGCCCGAGATCGACACCTTCACCTCGCTCGGCGTCATCGTCGGCTCGATGGCGATCGCCGTTATCGCCAGCGTCATCAAGCTGCGGATGGACGGCGGGAAGCCGTCCGCGCGCCTCCCCGTCGACGAGAGCGCGCCGAAGGACTAGCAGCCCTCCGGGGTGCCCTCCAGCGGGGTGAGGGTGTAGTTCTCCTCGCCGTATCCGGACTGGGTGCCGATCGGAGTCTCGACGCTGCCGACGCCGTACCCTCGGATCGATGTCGCCACGCCGTCGACCGACGTGACCTCGTACGACTCGCCGCCGGAGACCGCGAAGCCCGAGATCGATCCGGAGTAGCTGTAGGTGCCCCCGGCCACACCCGTCGGGGTGAACTGCATGGTCACACCGCTGCCGGAGATCGTGAACGGCTTCGTGATGTCGCAGACGATGCCCGACCCCTGGAAGTCCCCGCCGCCTCCGACCGCCGAGTACGCCCTGAGGTCCTTCGTGTCGAGAGTGGCGTCGAGCTTGCCCACGCCGCGCTTCGAGCGCGACTCGAAGTGCACGGTGCCGGTCTGGTCCTTCTTGTCGGGCGCGGTGTAGGTGAACTTCGCGTCGGCCTTCACCTTCGTGCCGCTCGGGGTGACCGACTCGGCGCCGCCGGTCAGCTCCGCGGTGACCGTGCCTCCGGCGGGCTTGCCGTCCTTCTTAGCGACCGGCTTGGCCGTGATCGTCACCTCGGAGTTCGGCTTCAGGCCGGTCGGTCCGGCCGAGTACGACGCAGTGAGCGAGATGCACCGGCCGTCCTGCCACCCCCTCGCGGCCGCCTTCTCGAGGCTCGACGCGACCCAAGCGGCCTGCAACGCGCTCATGAACGCCGCCTCCGTCTCGAAGGTCTTGCTCCAGAAACCCGCGATGCTGAGGTCGGTCCTCTCCCAGCCACCCTTGCTTCCTGCGCGGAAGGAGAGCGACTCCGTCGTGAGATCGAAGATCGCGGCGTCGGCGGCCTGCGGTCGTTTCATGTAGGTGGCCTCGTAGGTGTAGTCCGACGACGCGATCTTGGCGTCGTCGTCGACCTGGATCGTCATCTCGAGGTCGATCTGCGTCGACGACCCGGCGCCGTTCGGCCCCTCCACGTTGATCTGGTACTTCCCCGAGGCGTCGACGACCCCGTTCTCGTCGGGGCACGGGTTCATCGAGTTGCCGACGACGATCGTCATCTTCACGCCCTTGTAGGTGGTGCTGACCTCGTATCCGGTCGTCACCACGCCGTCCTCGCCCGCCGAGACGGTCAGGTTGCCGTGCTCGCCGAAGTCCTTGACCACGTCGCCGGTGGCGCCGTACTGCGTCGCGGCGATGCCCGCCTCGCTCATCAGCGAGCTGAACAGCATTCCCGCGAACATCCCGGCACCGCTCGCCTCGCCCACGTTGCTGGTCGTGTACGACGCCAGCGTGTACGGGGTGTCGTCGGCCTGCGCGACTCCCACCGAGTCCTGCAGCTGCGCCACGAGACCCGCGAACACCTCGTCGGTCGCCTCCGGCCCGCCGAGCTCATCCTCGAGCTCCCCGGTCCACTGCTCGCGCTCGACCACCGCGTCGTGGGCGGCGAGCTCGTCGAGCTGCTGCTCGGGAGACAGCTCCGCGAACCCGGCCACCAGCTCCTCGTACCCGTCGCCGGTCGCGGGGTCGAACTCGGGAGGCGCCGCGGAGCACGCGGCGAGGGCGACCACGGTCAGGGCGGCCGCGAGCGCGGCGGGGAAACGGCGCATGGCCGTCACCGTAGTGACCCGGCGGGGCGGGGGCAAGATGTCCGCCGGACGCGGATGTCATCCGCGATCTGCATGATGTGGAGAGGTCGACGTGTGCCACGATTCGTCCATACGCATCGAATCGGGCATCGCAGAGGAGCAGCAATGACGGTCAGCATCGCTGTCGTGGAGGACCACGACATCGTCGGGATCGGCGTGCGCGAGCTGCTCAAGGCGCAACCCGACTGGCAGCTGGTCTCGGTGGTGCGGTCCGTCGGCCAGCTCGAGCTCGCCGATCTCGACCTGGTGCTCCTCGACCTGCGGCTCGACGACGGCAGCTCGCCGGGCGACAACGTCGCGGCTCTGCACGCGGCGGGCGTGCCGGCCGTGGCGTTCACCGCCGGGGAGGACCCGGCCCTGATCCGTGCCGCAGCCAAGGCCGGGGTCGTGGGCATCATCCGCAAGTCCGACCGCGCCGACCTCATCGTCGACGTGATCGCGAGCGTGCTCGACGGAACCGTCGCGGCCACGGCCGACTGGGCCGCGGCGATCGACGGCGATTCCGAGATCGCCGACGCCGGGCTCAGCAAGCGCGAGCGGGAGGTGCTCGGGCTCTACGCCTCCGGAGAGACCGCGGCCAGCGTGGCCGCCATCACCGGCCTGTCCCGAGTGACGATCGCGGCGTACGTCAGTCGCATCCGCACCAAGTACGCGCTCGCCGGCCGCCCCGCCGTCACGAAGGTCGACCTGCACCTCCGCGCCCGCGAGGACGGCATCCTCGGCTCCGACCCACGCCCCCGATGACGCCCGACTCCGCGTACGACCGCCACCTGCGCACGGTCGGCGCGGCGAGCGGCGTGGGGACGGTCATCTTCACCGCGCTGGCGGTGCCGACCATCGTCGACCAGGCCGGGTCGCTAAATCCGCTCTTCTACCTGCCGGTGACGCTCCTCTACTGCCTGCTGCCGATCGCGATGATCCCGGTCGCGCGAGTCGGCCGGGCGTCGTCGATCACCCGCCTGGCCCGCGCCCACACCGTGGTGTCGTTCGCGCTGCTCGTCGGCTGGGTGCCCGCCATGACGGCGCCGGCCCTGCCGGACGGGGTGGCGCCGTGGGTGCTCAACATCATCACGGTGTCGACGGCGACCGCCGTGCTCGGATTCGGGAGCCGCGTCGCGTGGGCTCTCACCCTGGCGTACCCGGTCCTCGGTGTGCTCCTGCGGTACGTCGTCCTCGACGACGGCTGGTCGATCCCGGTGCAGGACGGGGTGTCGATGCTCACCTTCGGCTCGGTCATCGCTGTCCTGCTCCACCTGGCGCTCGGCCTCGGTCGCCGCCAGGACGCCGAGCTCGCGCTGGCCGAGGTGGAGGCGCGGGGCGCAGCCGAGACGCAGTCCCGGTCCCGAGCGCGGTCGCGGTTCGGGGCACTGGTGCACGACGACGTGATCACCACCCTGCTGGCCGCGGCGCGGGCGGATCAGCGCGACGACGCGGTCGAGCGCAGCGCCCGCGGCGCGATCCGGCGCATCGACACCTTCGCGACCGACGACGCACGCAGCGCGGTCACGGCCGCCGATCTCGAGGTCGAGCTGCGCACCGCCGCCTCCGAGGTGGCGGACGGCGTGCAGATCGTCGGGTCGCTGACCGGCTTCCGCGGTCGCATCCCGTTCGAGACGGCGATCGCGATCGCGGGCGCCGTCGGCGAGGCGGCGCGCAACAGCGTGCGGCACGCGGCGGTCGACGGCCGCGCCCTCCGGCTCGGCCTCGCGCTGCACGGCACGCGGACCGGGATCGCCGCGGAGTTCGCCGACGACGGCCGCGGGTTCGACAGCGCCGCGGTCGCCCCGGAGCGGCTGGGGATCCGGTCGAGCATCCTCGAGCGCGTCTCGGCCGTCGAGGGCGCGACCGCTCGGATCGACAGCTCGCCCGGAGGCGGGACGCGCGTGCACCTGGAGTGGTCGCCCTCGTCGACGCGTCCCCGCGCGTCCGCGTCGGAACCGCGGCCCGCGGCACGGGTCGCCGACGACGCCCCCGACTCGACGCGGGTGACGCGATGACGCCGTCGGGCGCCCCGCACGCCGAGTCCGCGCCGACCGGACCGCCCCGATCCGCGCCTCTCGACCCGAGCGAGCTGCTCAACCTCGGCACCCCGATCGCCCGCGTGCTGCTGGTGGTGATCGTCCTGGCGCAGGTCGTCTTCGCGGTCGGCAGCCTGTCCGTGATGGCGCATCCCGCGCTCGTCATCGCGGCGCTGATGGTCTTCGCGGGCGCCGCCGTCGTGCTCGGAAACGCCGGTACCGGGCAGTTCCCGCGGCTCCTCACCGTCGTGGTCGTCGGAGCGGGTGTCCTGGTGACGGTCCTGGTCGAGGCGGGCCTGCCCGTCGCCGGCGGACTCGGCTACGCCGGGTGGCACTTCGGCGCGGTCACCTGGCTCGCGTTCTTCCTGGCGTTCCGCGGACGGGTCGCGGCCGGGTGGGTGCTGCTCGCGCTGATGTTCGCGATCACGGTCGTCTGGACCGTCACGGTCGGGCGCGGCCCCCTCGACGCCGTCGACCTCTGCATCCGGCACGCGGGGACCCTCCTCATGGCGACGCTCTTCCGTGTGCTGCTGACGCGCGGTGCTCGGCGTCTCGACGATGTCCGACAGGAGAGGCTCGCGCGAGCGGCGGCCGCGGCCGCCTCGGCGGCCGAGATCGACGAGCGCGGACGGCAGGCCGTCCAGCTGGCGGCGGACGCCCGGCCGGTGCTCGCGCGGATCGCCCGCGGCGAGTACCTCGACGCGGAGAGCCGACGTGAGTTCATGCTGGTCGAGGCGTCGTTGAGGGACGCGTTGCGCGGCCGGGAGCTGGCGACGCCGGCGATCGCGGCGGCCGCGACCGCGGCGCGTTCGCGCGGGGCCGAGGTCGTGCTGCTCGACGACAGGTCCGACGAGCTGCCGCCCGCCGACGCGGCGCTCGTCGAGGCGGCCGTGGTCGACGAGCTCCGGTCGCTCGCCGACGGCCGGCTGACGGTCCGGCTGCTGCCCGCGGGGCGGGAGCTCGTCGCGACGATCGTGCGCGACGACCGGGACGGGCATCGGCGGCGCGACTTCGCCCCCTCGCCGACCGCGTGAGCTGTCTACCCCCGTTCGGGTGCCACTAGAACTCACCTATCCACGATGCTCGCGCTTTCTGGATAATCGTCCGCCGTGGCGCGCTCGCGTCGCAGGCCGACGGGAGTGGGCACGCGTGTCAGCGCACACCTACCAGGGAAGCACGGTCGGCTGGCTGTTCCTCTGCAGAGAGGATCTGGTCCTCGCGGTCGATGTGCTGTCCTCCGACGACCGCGTACCGGGGCTGTGGGCTCTCGTCCAGTCGGGCGCCGACTCGGGTCGCCTCCTCGACGTCCTGGCGGGGGACGGCGTGCACGCCGCGCCGTCGTCGATCATGGTCGAGCGGCTCGCCGCGGATGCCGCGCGCATCCTCGTCCGCGGGCACGGTCAGGTGCGGGTCGACGCCGGTGCCGAGCACGGGATCGTCAGCGGCGCGGGAGCCGAGGCCTGGGTGGAGCATGCTGTGTCTCTCGCCTCCACCATCGTCTGCGAGGTGGGCGCCCCATCCGCCGCGCCGTCGGCGCACCTGCCGCTCACCTCCGGCGCGGTGCGCGCGATCAGCCTGCGCGCGGGCTTCGCGATCGGCGCGGGACGCCGTCTCTCCGCCGACGCGGAGTCGTCGCCGGGGGGAGCCGCCCCGTACGCGACCGCGATCGCCGCCGTCGTCGCGGCCGAGGTGGCGCACGACCCGCGACACTGATCGCGCTGCCGCGCGGCTCCGCCGGCGCGGGCGGCGCTCAGGCCGCCGACAGGGTATTCTCGGGTCCATGCTTCTCGACCGGCGCCTCCTCCTTCGTCGCCGCGACGAGGCCTAGCTCACCGGCCTCCCTCGTCGCGGAGTTTCCTGTCGTGGGCCGATCCCGACGAAGGAGAAGGACAACAGCAATGAGCAGCACCATCCCGAGCCCCACCGGAACGTCGATCGACACGACCGCCTCCGGCCGCACCCTGGCCGAGAAGGTCTGGGCCGACCACCTCGTCGCGAAGGGCGAGAACGGCGAGCCCGACCTCATCTACATCGACCTGCACCTCGTGCACGAGGTGACGAGTCCGCAGGCGTTCGACGGCCTCCGCCTGGCCGGACGGCCGGTGCGCCGACCCGATCTGACGATCGCGACGGAAGACCACAACACCCCGACCCTGGCCATCGACCGCCCGATCGCCGATCTCACCAGCCGCACCCAGATCGAGACGCTGCGCCGCAACTGCGCCGAGTTCGGCATCCGCCTGCACCCCCTCGGCGACGTCGAGCAGGGCATCGTGCACGTCGTCGGGCCGCAGCTCGGCCTCACCATGCCGGGCATCACCGTCGTCTGCGGCGACTCGCACACCTCGACGCACGGCGCGTTCGGCGCCATGGCCCTCGGCATCGGCACGAGCGAGGTCGAGCACGTCATGGCGACCCAGACCCTGCCGTTGCAGCCGTTCAAGACGATGGCGGTCACGGTCGAGGGCGCCCTGCGTCCGGGCGTGACGGCGAAGGACATCATCCTCGCGGTCATCGCCCAGATCGGCACCGGCGGCGGGCAGGGCTACGTGCTCGAGTACCGCGGCAGCGCGATCCGCTCGCTGTCGATGGAGGGCCGCATGACGATCTGCAACATGTCGATCGAGGCGGGCGCCCGCGCCGGAATGGTCGCGCCCGACCAGACGACCTACGACTACCTGCAGGGTCGTCCGCACGCTCCGAGGGGCGCCGACTGGGATGCGGCGGTCGCCTACTGGGACACGCTCGCGACCGACGACGACGCCGTGTTCGACGCCGAGATCTTCCTCGACGCCGACACCCTCGAGCCGTTCGTCACCTGGGGAACCAACCCCGGCCAGGGTGTCTCGCTGAGCGACGCGGTGCCCGATCCGGCCGTCTTCGCCGACCCGAACGACCGGGCGGCCGCCGAGCGGGCCCTCGAGTACATGGACATCGCCGCGGGCACCCCGATGAAGGACATCCGCGTCGACGCGGTCTTCATGGGCTCCTGCACGAACAGCCGCATCGAGGACCTGCGCGCCTTCGCCTCCATCATCAAGGGCAGGAAGAAGGCGGATCACGTGCGCGTCATGGTCGTGCCGGGCTCGGCCCGCGTGCGCATCGAGGCCGAGGCAGAGGGCATCGACAAGATCGTGGAGGAGTTCGGCGCCGAATGGCGGTTCGCGGGCTGCTCGATGTGCCTCGGGATGAACCCCGACCAGCTGGCGCCGGGGGAGCGCTGCGCGTCCACCTCGAACCGCAACTTCGAGGGCCGTCAGGGCAAGGGCGGTCGCACCCACCTGGTGTCGCCGCTGGTGGCCGCGGCCACGGCGATCCGCGGCACGCTGTCGTCCCCGTGGGACCTGGCGATGCAGGAGGCCGAGTGATGGAGAAGGTCACCCAGTTCACCGGAACCGCCGTCCCGCTGCCGCGCAGCAACGTCGACACCGACCAGATCATCCCGGCGGTGTTCCTGAAGCGCGTCACGAAGAAGGGCTTCGAGGACGCCCTGTTCCACGGCTGGCGCCAGGATCCCGACTTCGTGCTCAACCAGCCCGCCTACGCGGGGGCCACGGTGCTGTTCGCCGGACCCGACTTCGGCACCGGCTCGAGCCGTGAGCACGCGGTCTGGGCGCTGCGCGACTACGGGTTCAAGGCGGTCATCAGTCCGAAGTTCGGCGACATCTTCCGCGGCAACTCGGGCAAGCAGGGGCTTCTCGCCGCGACCGTCACCGAGCCCGAGATCGAGCAGCTGTGGGCCGCGATCGAGGCGCAGCCGGGAATAGCCGCGTCGGTCGATCTGGTTGCACGCACCGTCTCCGTCGGCAACCTCTCGGTCGCCTTCGAGATCGATGATTACACTCGGTGGAGGCTCCTCGAGGGGCTCGACGACATCGGCCTCACCCTGCGCGACGAAGCGCGGATCACGGAGTTCGAGGCCACCCGCGAAAGCTGGCGGCCCCGCACTCTTCCCGTTCTCTAGCTCGACAAGTAGGTGCACCAGTGGTGGATTCAGTGGCAACAGACGAACTGCCGGCCGACACCGGCGGCGTGGCTCTGTCGAAGGACGCCCGGAAGGCGGGTCGCCGCGTCGGCATGATGTCCGACAGCATCGTGATCCACGGCGGCAAGCCGCTGCAGGGTCGCATCAAGGTGCGCGGGGCCAAGAACCTCGCCACCAAGGCGATGGTCGCGGCCCTGCTCGGTGAGACGCCCAGCCTGCTGCTCGACGTCCCCAACATCAGCGACGTCGGCGTCGTCACGGGCATGCTCGGCGCGTACGGCGTCGCGGTCACCTCGCCCGAAGACGGTCAGCTGCTGCTCGACCCCACGAACGTCGAGCGCGCGCACTTCGCCGAGATCGACGCGCTCGCGGGCTCAAGCCGCATTCCGATCCTGTTCTGCGGACCCCTGCTGCACCGCCTCGGCGAGGCGCTGATCCCCGACCTCGGCGGCTGCCGGATCGGCGACCGTCCCATCGACTTCCACATGGATGCGCTGCGCGCGTTCGGCGCGGTCGTCGACAAGTCGTACGAGGGCATCCGCATCACTGCTCCCGAGGGACTGCACGGCGCGAACATCGAGCTGCCGTACCCGTCCGTCGGCGCCACCGAGCAGGTGCTCCTGACGGCGGTCCGCGCGAAGGGCGTCACCGAGCTCAAGAACGCCGCGATCGAGCCCGAGATCATGGATCTCATCGCGATCCTCCAGAAGATGGGCGCCATCATCTGGATGGAGCCGAACCGCACCATCTTCATCGAGGGCGTCGACCGCCTCACGGGCTACACGCACCGCGCCCTGTTCGACCGCAACGAGGCCGCGTCCTGGGCCTCGGCCGCACTGGCCACCGACGGCGACATCTTCGTCGAGGGTGCCCGCCAGCAGGAGCTGATGACGTTCCTCAACGTCTTCCGCAAGGCGGGCGGTGCATTCGACGTGCACGAGGACGGCATCCGCTTCTCCCGCGGCGGCGCACTGAAGCCGGTGCAGGTCGAGACGGATGTGCACCCCGGCTTCATGACGGACTGGCAGCAGCCGCTCGTCGTGGCGCTCACGCAGGCCGACGGCGTCTCGGTCGTGCACGAGACCGTGTACGAGAACCGTCTCGGCTTCACCGACGCCCTCAACGAGATGGGTGCCGACATCGTCGTGCACACCGACGGACTCGAGTCGCTCACGCGCCGCGTACCGCGTCGGAAGCTCGAGCAGGCCGCCGTGATCACGGGCCCGACCCGCCTGCACGGCGCCGATGTGCGCGTTCCCGACCTGCGCGGCGGCTTCAGCTACCTGATCGCGGCGCTCGCCGCCGACGGCACCTCGCGGGTCACGAACCTCGGCATCATCAGCCGCGGCTACGAGCACTTCGTCGACAAGCTCACGGCGCTCGGGGCCGACTTCACGCTCGAGGGCTGACTCCGTTGGTCGAGCCTGTCGAGATCCGTCGGCGGAGATCTGAAAAGACATTCGCCTGGCGGTTCTTCGCGGCGATCGTCGTGCCGGCGGTGCTGTTCCTGACACGATTCCGATTCCGGAACGTGGAGAAGATCCCGGCGACCGGCTCGTTCATCATGGTGTTCAACCACTACAGCGACTTCGATCCGCTCGTGACGGCCTACACGCTCTGGAAGCACGGGCGGGCGCCGCACTATCTCGCCAAGGCGAGCCTGTTCCGCATCCCGATCGTCGGTCGCGCGTTCCAGATCACCGATCAGGTGCCCGTCGAGCGCGCGGTCGGCGGGGCCGCCCCGATCGCGGCGGCGGGCCGGCTCATCGACAAGCAGCTCGCTCTCGTCATCTACCCCGAGGGCACGCTGACGCGCGACCCCGACATGTGGCCGATGCGCGGCAAGTACGGCGCGGTGCGCCTCGCTCTCGAGCACGACATCCCGATCATCGCGGCGGCGAGCTGGGGCGCGCAGCGGGTGCTGCCGCGCTGGTCGAAGAAGATCAGCCTGTTCCCGCGCAAGACCGTCGAGGTCGTCATCGGCGACGAGGTCGACCTGACTGCCTGGAAGGGCCGTCACGCCGAGGGTCCCGCGCTCGCCGCGGCGACCGCCGCCGTCATGGAGGCGGTCGTCGACCTCGTCGAGCAGCTGCGGGGCGAGACGGCTCCCGAGGCACGATGGGACCCCGCCGAGCACGGGCAGAGCGAGTTCGGGCGACCCCAGGGCGCCTGACGACCTCGGGTGCCTGACGTCGGGTGCTCGACCCGCCGTTAGCGCCGCGTCGCCGGGTCGGGCGGCACGCTGCGAGCGGCGTGAGCCTCGAGGGCGTCGCGTGCCAGGAACGTCGCGCCGGCGACGGCCGCCGACATCGCGACGATCGCGCCGCCGGGGACGAGGAAGCACAGGTTGACGGCCACGCCGAAGCCCGTGACTCGGGCGGATCGAGCCCTGAGCACCCGGACGCGATCGCCGGCCGTGAGCCCGCGCGCCTCCAGCGGACGGGCGGTGAGCTCGCGGGCGATCAACCGACCCGACACCAGCAGTCCGAGCACCGCCGCGACGGGGGCGCCGACGACCGGGATGAGCCCGACCAGCGCGACCAGCATCGCGGTGCCGAGCGCCTTCAGGCCGAGGGCGAGCGCATCGCGCACGGTGCGCCAGAAGCCGGGGCCCGACGTCTCGGGGAGACCGCCGAGCTCGTTCTCGACCTCCCGCCAGATGCGCTCGTAGAACGGGTCGCCGACCAGCAGCGTGAGGCCGGTGAAGCCGAAGACGGCCAGGATCACCACCCCCGCGACGATGGCGAGCGAGACCCCGAGCCGCAGGATCCGCCGCATGCTCGCATCCCAGGCGTCGGCGAACGGCGTGACGAATGCGGCGATGCCGTCGATGTTCAGGAGCACCACGATGAGGAGGGTGCCGAGCACCGCGGCGACGATCAGGGCGGGAACGAGCCCCAGCGCCATCAGACCCGGACGCCGCCGCCAGACGTGGAAGCCCTGCAGCAGCACCCCGAAGCCGGCGAAGAACTCGGGCACGGGCTTGGTCGCGGGCGCCGGGCTGGTCATGTGCCCAGCCTGACAGAATGGCAGCGTGCCCGACGAGACCCTGACGATGCAGCTTCCGATCGTGGGGGTCCCGCACGTGGCCGTGCTCGGCGCGGGCTCCTGGGGCACGACGTTCGCGAAGGTCCTGGCCGACGGCGGCGCGCGCGTCGCGGTGTGGTCGCGTCGGCCGGAGCTCGCCCGCGAGATCATGCAGTCGCGGCGCAACACCGACTACCTGCCGGGCATCAACCTGCCACGGGGCATCTCGGCCTCGAGCCTCCTGCCCGACGTGCTGGCGGGCGCCGAGCAGGTGTACCTCAGCGTGCCGAGCCAGTCGCTGCGCGAGAACCTGCGCATCGTGAGGGAGCTGATCCCCGCCGACGCGATCGTGGTGTCGCTCATGAAGGGCGTCGAGCGGGGCACCGGCGACCGCATGAGCGAGGTGATCCAGCAGGAGCTCGGCCTCGGCCCCGACCGCATCGCCGTCGTCAGCGGTCCGAACCTCGCGCTCGAGATCGCCAAGGAGCAGCCGACTGCGGCCGTCGTGTCGTCGGCCTCCCTCGAGACCGCGTCGGCCGTCGCGATGCGCGCCACGAACCCCTACTTCCGCTCGTTCACGAACACCGACGTCATCGGCACCGAGTTCGGCGGGGTACTGAAGAATCTCATCGCGGTCGCGATCGGCATCGTCGACGGCGTCGGCTACGGCGAGAACACGAAGGCCTCCATCATCACGCGCGGCCTCGTCGAGATGACGGACTTCGCGGTCGCCTTCGGTGCCCGGCCCGAGACACTGAGCGGTCTGGCCGGCCTCGGCGATCTCATCGCCACCTGCCAGTCGCCGCTGTCGCGGAACAACACGGCCGGACGCCTCCTCGGCCAGGGGTACGCGTTCGGCGAGGTCATCGCGCAGATGAACCAGACTGCGGAGGGGCTCAGCTCGGTGGCGCCCGTGCTGGCGCTCGCGGCGAGCAAAGGCGTCGAGATGCCGATCGTCAGCCAGGTCGCCGAGGTGCTGGCCGGTACGCTGAATCCGCGCGACATCGCGCCGCACCTGACCACCGACTCCGCCGAGCCGCAGGGCGAGTAGAGCCGACACCGCTCATCGAGCCGACACCGCTGGCCGAGCCTGTCGAGACCCACCCCCGAGGAGCCCGCCCATGATCCGAGTCGCCCTGCTCTTCGGCGGCCGGTCGAGCGAGCACTCGATCAGCTGCGCGACCGCCGGCGGCGTGCTCGGCGCGATCGACTCCACGCGCTACGAGGTCGTGCCGATCGGCATCACCCGCGACGGCGCGTTCACCCTGCAGGACGCCGACCTCGTGCGCAGCTTCTCGCTCGGGGACACGCTGCCCGAGCTGGTCGACAACGGCACGCGCGTGCGCTTCCCGGATTCGGCGGTCAGCCGCGAGTTCACGGTCGCGCACCCCGACGGCTCGGTCTCGTCGCTCGGCGACATCGACGTGGCGTTCCCGATCCTGCACGGGCCCTTCGGCGAGGACGGCACGATCCAGGGCCAGCTCGAGCTGCTCGGCCTCCCGTACGTCGGCAACGGCGTGCTCGCGTCGGCACTCGGCATGGACAAGCACTTCACCAAGAGCGTGCTCGAGGCGGCCGGCGTCGAGGTGGCCCCGTGGGTGACGGTGACACGGGCGGCGCTCGCGCGGGATGGCGACCTGGTGCGCCGCCGCATCGGGGGCCTCGGCCTGCCGGTGTTCGTGAAGCCGGCACGGGCCGGGTCGAGCGTGGGCGTCAGCAAGGTCACCGCGTGGGACGAGCTCGACACGGCCCTCGACATCGCGTTCGACGAGGACCGGTCCGTGCTCGTCGAGGCGGCGATCACCGGGCGCGAGGTCGAGTGCGCGGTGCTCCAGGGCCGCGACGACGGGCCGACGCGGGTGAGCGTCGCGGGCGAGATCGTGCTCACCGCCCGCGAGTTCTACGACTTCAAGGCGAAGTACCAGGGCGCGTCAGGGGTCGAGCTGGTCTGCCCCGCCGAGCTGAGCTCGGGCGAGCTGGCGGAGATGCAGCGGATCGCGGCCCGCTCGTTCGAGGCCATCGGCGGGACAGGCCTCGCGCGGGTCGACTTCTTCTACACCGGGTCGGACTTCATCGTGAACGAGATCAACACGATGCCGGGCTTCACCCCGATCTCGATGTTCCCCGCCTGCTGGCTCGCCTCGGGGCTGAGCTACCCCGAGCTCATCGACGAGCTCATCCAGCTCGGTCTGACGACGACGCGCTAGCCGCGCGTCAGGGTGTCGGTGCGGGCGATTCGGTCTCACCGGGAAGCGGCGGCACGTCGCCGCCGGTGACGGTGTCCTCGAGGTCGGTGCAGACCCGTCCGTCGGTCGGCAGGTAGGAGACCGCCGACGTGAGGTCGTCGATGACGACACCGGGACCCGATGCGATGTCGCGGTCGACCGCGAGCTCGACGGCTGGGTCGCGACCGAAGGTGCGGAAGGTCCAGTACGTGTCGTTGCTGTCGTCGCGCAGCCAGAAGATCCCCTGCTTGTCGAAGCAGGGGAGCGTCGAGGCCGCCGGCACCTCGACGCCGCAGGTGAGGATGACAGATTCCGGCGTGCCCCAGGCCGCGGTGGACTGCGCGTTCGTCTGCCGCTTCTCGAGCTCGGCGACGAGGTCGGGCAGTCGCACGATCACGCTGGCGCAGTTCGGGTCGTTGGCATCGTCTGCGGCGACGAGCGGAACCGCGGAGGCGCACCCACCCAGCGTCGCGGCCAGTGCGAGGGCGGCGAGGCCGGCGAGGAGGGGGCGGATCCGGGTCATCGCCTTCAGGTTACCGTCGCGCTCCTGTGTGGTCGGGAGGGCGCTAGCGTCGAGGCATGGAGACCCTCGGCAGCCTCGGTGAGGCCGCGGTGCTGCGCCGCATCTTCCCGCTGCTGCCTGACGGCGGCTCGACGCTGGTCGGCCCGGGCGACGATGCCGCCGTGCTGACCGCGCCCGACGGACGCTACGTCGTCACGACCGACACGATGGTGCACGGGCCCGACTTCCGCCGCGCGTGGTCGAGCGGGGGCGACCTGGGGTGGAAGGCTGCCGCCACCAACCTCGCCGACGTCGCGGCGATGGGCGCCCGTGCCAGCGGGCTCGTCGTGGCGCTCGCCGCCCCCGCCGACACCTCGATCGCGTGGCTCGAGGACTTCGCCCGCGGGCTGCATGACGCCCTCGCCGAGCTCGCCCCCGACGCCGGTGTCGTCGGGGGAGACCTCACCGTGTCGCCGACCCTGGTCGTCGCGGTCACGGCGTTCGGTGACCTCGAGGGGCGCGCTCCTGTGCTGCGCTCCGGCGCACAGGTCGGCGACGTGGTCGCCGTGAGCGGCGAGCTCGGGCTGGCGGGCGAGGGACTCCGGCTGCTCTTCGAGCGGGGCGTCGACGACGCGGGAGAACCGGATCGGGCGCGTGCGGCGGCGGTGCGGGCGGCCGAGCCGCAGTCCGTCGGCGCGCAGCTTCGCCCCAGCCCGCCGATCCGCGATGGCGTGCTCGCAGCCCAGGGCGGCGCCACCGCGATGCTCGACGTCAGCGACGGACTCGCCATCGACGCGCGCCGCATCGCCGACGCGAGCGGGGTCGCGGTCGACCTCTCGTCGCAGGCGGTCGGCTCGCCCATGGCTCTGACGGGCGGCGAGGATCACGCTCTGCTCGCAGCCTTCCCTCCGGACGCCGAGCTGCCGGGCGGCTTCCGTGTGATCGGACGGGTCGTCGCGGGCGCCGGACTGCTGGTCGACGGGTCGCCGTTCGATGCGCGAGGCGGCTGGGATCCCTATGCAGACTGGGACGGCGGCCGCGGCTAGCCGACGTCCGGGGTCGGCGACAGCCAGTACAGGGCGGTGTCGCCGTAGTCCTTGCGGCGGTCGAGCTCGAGCCCGTCTGGCCAGTCGGGGGCGCGATCTCGCGACGCGCGCTCGAGGACGACCACCGCATCCGCCGCCAGCCGAGGCACGAGCGCCTCGAGGTTGTGCGTCAGCTCGAGCCCGCCCAGCTCGTACGGCGGGTCGAGGAAGACCAGGTCGAAGACGCCGCTCGACCCGCCCAGGAACGACTGCGCCGGCTGGCTCGACACCACCACATCCGGAGCGGCACCCCGCGGCGCCGCGGCCCGCACGCGCGAAGCGTTGTCGCGCGCGATCGTCGACGCCGCGGCCACCTTGTCGACGAGCGTGACGTGGGAGGCGCCGCGCGACGCCGCCTCGAGGCCGAGGGCACCGGATCCGGAGTACAGATCGAGCACGCGCGCCCCCTCGATCGCGCCGCGGGCTTCGAGAGCCGAGAAGATCGCCTCCCGCACCCGGTCGGACGTGGGGCGCGTGCCGAACCGCGGCACCTTCAGCTGCAGGGACCCCGCGTATCCCGAGATGATGCGCGTCATGCATCCACGGTAGCGGGCCTCACGCTAGCGGGCCTGCGCGCCGCCGTGCCCCCGCGGTCGTACCATCAGCAGGTGTCCTCCTCTCCGACCGGTACGCGCCAGCGCGGGGTCGTCAACAACGCCGTCTACGTCGCAGGGAAGCGGGTGCAGAGCCCCGCATCCCTCACCGGAACTTTTGCCGCGCTCGCCGAGCATCCGGACGCCTTCGCCTGGATCGGGCTGTACCGGCCGACCGCCGACACCCTCGACGAGCTGGCCACGGAGTTCGACCTGCACGAGCTCGCGGTCGAGGACGCTGTCAACGCACACCAGCGTCCGAAGCTCGACCGCTACGGCGACACGCTCTTCATGGTGCTGCGGGCGGCGCAGTACGACGACGACACAGAGAGCGTCGACTTCGGCGAGCTGCACGTCTTCAGCGGCAAGAACTTCGTGATCACCGTGCGGCACGCCGAGGGCCCCGACCTGTCTCTGGTGCGGAAGCGCATGGAGGCCAACCCCGACGCGATGCTCGAAGGCACCGAGGCCGTGCTGTACGCGATCCTCGACGCGGTCGTCGACGGCTACCTCCCGGTCGTGAAGGGCATCGCGAACGACATCGACGAGATCGAGACGCAGGTGTTCGACGGCGACCCCAAGGTGTCCCGCCGCGTCTACGAGCTCAACCGCGAGGTCATCGAGTTCGAGCGGGCGGTCACGCCGCTGGTCGGCATCATCGACACCCTCTCGGCGGGCTTCGCCGATGGCTTCGTGGGAGAGACGCTGCAGCAGTACCTGCGCGACGTCGCCGACCACGTCGTGCAGGCGAAGGAGCGCATCGAGGAGTTCCGGGTGCTGCTGCGCGACATCCTGACCGTCAACGCGGCGCTCGTCGGCCAGCGGCAGAACGAGGAGGCCGCGCGGCTGTCGGAGGCCAACGTGCGCCAGGCCGACCAGACCCGCAAGATCTCGGGCTGGGCCGCCATCCTGTTCGCGCCGACGCTCATCGGCGCGATCTACGGCATGAACTTCAAGTTCATGCCCGAGCTCGACCAGCCGTGGGGCTACCCGTTCGCGCTCGGCCTGATGCTCGCATCCAGCGTCGGCCTGTACATCGTGTTCAAGAAGCGCGGGTGGATGTAGGTAGCCTCGACGCGTGACTCCGCCCGTCGACTCGCCGCTCGAGAAGCGGCTGAGCACCGCCCTCGGCGGGCGCACCGGCCAGGCGATCACGAAGGCGTTCGGGTACGAGACGGTCGGGCAGTTCCTCGCCCACTACCCGCGGCGCTATGCCCGGCGCGGCGAGCTGACGGCGCTCAGCGAGCTGGCGATCGGCGAGAGCGTCACGATCGTGGCCGAGGTGCGCTCGGTGACCGAGAGGTCGATGCGCAACCGACGCGGGTCGATCCTCGAGGTGACGATCAGCGACGGTCGCGGGCATCTGGCCCTCACCTTCTTCAACCAGGCGTGGCGCGCGCAGCAGCTGCGGCCGGGGCTCCGTGGCATCTTCGCGGGCAAGGTCGGCGACTACCGCGGCATGCGGCAGCTCGCCCACCCCGACTACCAGCTGTTCGAGCCCGACGACACCAGTCCCGAGGCGACGACGACCATCGCCAAGGACTGGGCCGAGCACCCGATCGCGATCTACCCGGCGACCTCGACGCTCGCCAGCTGGCAGCTCGCCGCCGCCATGGCGCAGGTGCTCGACACGCTGCCCGAGCTCGACGATCCCGTTCCGGCGAGCGTGCGCACCGAGCGCGGCCTCCTGCCGTTCGCGCGGGCGATCGAGCTCGTCCACCGACCCGGTTCGGATGCCGACTGGCGCCAGGCGCAGGACGCGCTGCGGTTCCAGGAGGCGTTCGTGCTGCAGACGGCGCTGCTGCGCCAGCGCGCCGCGCGCCGGTCCGAGGCGGCGACCCCGCGGGTGCCGGGGAAGCTGTCGGCCGAGTTCGCCGCGCGGCTGCCGTTCACGCTGACGGGCGACCAGCAGCGGGTGGGCGAGGAGATCGAGCGCGACCTGGCCGACGGGATCCCGATGAACCGCCTGGTCCAGGGCGAGGTCGGATCGGGCAAGACCCTCGTCGCGCTGAAGGCGATGCTCGCGGTCGCCGACTCCGGGGGGCAGGCCGCGTTCCTCGCTCCGACCGAGGTGCTGGCCGGGCAGCACCTGCGCTCGCTCGTCGCGACGCTCGGCCCCGACCTCAGCGCCCGTCTGCGCGTGACGCTGCTCACCGGCCAGCTGTCGACGGCGGAGCGCCGGAAGGCGCTGCTGGCCGCCGCATCCGGGGGAGCCTCGATCGTGGTGGGCACGCACGCGCTGCTCGGCGACAAGGTGTCGTTCGCCGAGCTCGGCATCGTCGTCGTCGACGAGCAGCACCGCTTCGGCGTCGACCAGCGCGAGGCCCTGCGGCTGAAGGGCGACTCACCGCACGTGCTGGTGCTGACCGCGACGCCGATCCCGCGCACAGTGGCGATGACGGTGTTCGGCGACCTCGACGTCTCGACGATCGCCGAGCTGCCGGCCGGACGCTCGCCGATTGCGTCGCACGTGGTCGGGCTCGCGGAGCATCCGGGCTGGGGCGACCGCGTCTGGGAGCGCCTCAGCGAGGAGCTCGCGCTGGGCCGACAGGGGTTCGTCGTCTGCCCCGCCATCGACGCCACCCAGGTCGAGGAGGACTCGATCGACCCGTCAGTCGAGCCCGTCGAGACCGCCGCGGCAGACACCGACCCCGCCCCCCGCCCCCCGACCGCCTCGGTGCTCGCGACGCTCGAGATGCTGCGCACGCATCCGCTGCTCGCGGGTCGGCGCATCGCGCCGCTCCACGGGCGCATGACGGGCGAGGAGAAGGACGCGACCATGCGGTCGTTCGCCGCGGGCGGCATCGACGTCCTCGTCGCGACCACGGTGATCGAGGTCGGCGTCGACGTGCCCAACGCGTCGACGATGGTCGTGCTGGATGCCGACCGCTTCGGCGTCGCGCAGCTGCACCAGCTGCGTGGCCGGGTCGGCCGTGGCGGGGTCCCCGGTCTCGCGCTCTTCGTCACCCACGCCGAGCCCGAGTCGCTCGCGCGCGAGCGGGTCGACGCCGTGGCCGCCACCCTCGACGGCTTCGAGCTCGCGCAGGTCGACCTCGAGCTGCGCCGCGAGGGGAACGTGCTCGGCGCGACCCAGTCGGGCGGGCGCTCGTCGCTCAAGCTCCTGCGCGTCGTGCGCGACGGCGACCTCATCGGCGAGGCTCGCGAGGCGGCCGTCGCCGTCCTGGATGCAGACCCGACCCTCGCAGATCACCCCGCGCTGGCAGAGGCGCTGGCCCGCCGTCTCGACGAGGAGGAGCAGGCGTTCCTGGCCAAGTCGTAGCGCCGGAGCGCGCCGCCCGTAGCCCTGCGTCACGCGTCACGAAGCGGTAACACGCGCCCGCTAGGCTGACCCGCATGAGCCGGATCGCTGTCGTCCCGGGGTCGTTCGACCCGGTCACTCTGGGCCACCTGGACGTGATCGAACGGGCCGCGCGACTCTTCGACGAGGTGCACGTGCTCGTGGTGCACAACCCCACGAAGACAGCCCTCCTGCCGATCGCGCAGCGCGTCTCGCTCATCCAGGACGCGATCGCCGCCGCCAAGCTGAAGGGCACGTTCATCGTCACGAGCTGGAGCGTCGGACTGCTCGTCGACTACGCGACCGACGTCGGCGCCACGGCGCTGGTCAAGGGGATCCGCTCGCAGGTCGACGTGGCGTACGAGACCCCGATGGCGATCGTCAACCGCAACCTCGCCGGCGTCGAGACGGTGTTCCTGCTGCCCGATCCCGCACACGCCCACGTGTCGAGCTCGCTCGTGCGGCAGGTCGCCTCCCTCGGCGGAGACGTGGCGCCGTACGTGCCACGCGCGGTCGCCGACTTCCTGCAGAAGGACCGCCACTAGCCTTATCGGATGATCTCGCGCCGCGAGGCGGCCACCCGCCTCGACATCCCCCTGGAGATGGCCAGCCGACACGGGCTGCCCACGCAGCTGACCGAGGCCGAGCTCGCGGCACTCGATGCGAATCCGCCCGCCTGGCTCGCCCAGTCTCGGGCCAACCGCACGGGCAAGCGCCCGGTCTGGGCGACGCTCACCTGCACCATCTGCGGGTACACGGAGCAGGCTCGGCCCAAGAAGTGGTGGCCCGACTTCACCTACCTCAGCTGCGACAGCCACACCCCCGGCGAGCTGCCCGACCCCGAGCCCGGCATGCGCCGCCGCGAGGCCGACGGCATCGGCAGCCGATTCATCGGCATCGTGGACCAGCCGGTCTGACGGCTGGCGCCCGAGAAGCCGAAATATGCGGAGTTCTTCGGCGGAATTGCAGAAAGTGGCGTTTCGGACGGGACGGCCGTGAGCGGCTCGTCCGCGATCCGACCACAATGGAGCCATGCCCCTGAAACTCGGATACAAGGCCAGCGCCGAGCAGTTCGCGCCCCGTGAGCTCGTCGAGATCGCCGTCGCCGCGGAGGCGCACGGCATGGAGAGCGTCGCCGTCAGCGACCACTTCCAGCCGTGGCGGCACGAGGGCGGGCACGCGCCGTTCTCGTTGAGCTGGATGTCGGCCGTGGGGGAGCGCACCAGCACCATCCAGATCGGCACCAGCGTCATGACCCCGACGTTCCGCTACAACCCGGCCGTGCTGGCTCAGGCCTTCGCGACCATGGGGGTGCTGTATCCGGGGCGCATCTTCATCGGGGTCGGCACGGGCGAGGCCCTCAACGAGATCGCGACCGGATTCCAGGGCGGCGAGCAGGCCTGGCCCGAGTTCAAGGAGCGGTTCGCCCGTCTGCGCGAGGCGGTCGACCTGATGCGCACCCTGTGGACCGGGGACCGCGTCAACTTCGAGGGCGAGTACTACTCGACCCACGACGCGAGCATCTACGACCGGCCCGAGACGCCCGTCCCGGTGTACGTGGCGGCGGGCGGCCCCGTGGTGGCGCGCTACGCCGGCCGCGCGGGAGACGGCTTCATCTGCACCTCCGGCAAGGGCATGGAGCTCTACACCGAGCAGCTCATCCCCGCCGTGAAGGAGGGCGCCGAGAAGGCCGAGCGCTCGTTCGACGACATCGACCGCATGATCGAGATCAAGCTGAGCTACGACACGGATGCCGACACGGCGCTCGAGAACACGCGCTTCTGGGCGCCGCTCGCGCTGTCCAAGGAGCAGAAGCACGACATCACCGATCCGATGGAGATGGAGAAGGCGGCGGATGCGCTGCCGATCGAGCAGATCGCCTCGCGCTGGATCGTCGGGAGCGATCCCGACGAGGTGGTCGAGGGCATCCGGCAGTACGTCGACGCCGGGATGAATCACCTCGTGTTCCACGCGCCCGGCCACGACCAGCGCCGGTTCCTGGAGCTCTTCGAGAAGGATCTGGCTCCGCGCCTGCGCGCTCTGGCGTAGCGGCCGGCGCTCGCTACTGCGAGTCGACGGGCTCGAGCAGCACGAGCGGGATCTCGCGCTCGGTGCGGCGCTGGTACCCCGCGTAGTTGGCGTGATCCCGTGTGACGCGCGGCCACAGCTCGCGACGTTCCTCGGCGGTCGCGACCCGGCCGCGCATCGGCGTCGGCGGGCCGCCCTTCAAGACGACCTCGACATCCGGATTCGCGACGATGTTGTGGTACCAACCCGGATGCGTGTCGTCGCCGCCTCGCGACGCCACGATGACGATCGTGTCGCCCAGCTGGAGTGGCGAGCTGAGCATCGTGGACCGCCGTTCGCCCGACTTGCGGCCGGTCGTGGTGAGCTCGAGCATCGGCATCCCGGCCGCTTGCCAGCCGAGTCGGCCGCCGCTGAGGCGCAGCAGTGCGCGGTGGACGCCGTTCATGACGCGGAGGGAGCGGTCGGAGGGCATGCGACCAGTCTGCGCCTTGCACCTGAGGGTGTCGGGGAGGGTGCAGCGCGGGTCCCCCCTTCTGCTGACGCCCGGTTGGGGGGACGCTCTGCCACGCCCGCAGTCCTAGCCTGATCGCAGGGGTCAGGGGGTGCTGATCCTCGTCGTGCCGACACCGAGTCACAGGGATTCCGCAGCGGACCCCCTCTGCTGCGGATGTCGCGATTCCCGCGGCCGTCCCGGGCGTGGCTCCCCCCACGCTCGGGTGGCGCGGGGATCAGTGTGCGATCTCCCAGATGTGCCCGTCGGGGTCCGCGAACGCGGCGGTGCGGATGCCCCACGGGCGATCCTGGGGGCCGTTCAGCAGGGTGACCCCGCGCGCCGTCAACGCTGCCGCGACCTCGTCGACGTCCGAGACGTCGAGCGTCAGCTGCAGCCGTGATCCCGCGGCTGCGTCCCCGACCGGGGCGGGCGTCAGCAGCTCGACTGCCTCGGCCTCCTGCAGAAGGTTGATCAGCACGCCACCGAGGTCGAATACGACGCTCACGTCGTCCTCGTAGTGGACGGGGAGGTCGAATGTGCGTCGGTAGAACTCGCGCGAGCGCGCGACATCCTGCACGCACAGGGTGATCGCCGCGACGTGAGGAGTCCAGGTAGTCGTCATCCGATGATTGTAGACAGTGTTCACATCGGGCATCCGAATTCGGTGATGGTGACCCTCAGCGGATTCCGTCGTCGGCTCTCATCCGGCGGGCAGTCGCGCGAGGTGCAGCTGTCGGCCGCAGAGGCGGTCTGGCTGCCCGCGCAGGAGCACTCCGGCGACACCCCGACGCACACGATCCTGATCGAGCTCGAAGGACAGGCGGCGGGGGAGCGGTCGGATGCGGTGCTCGATCCGGTGCGCGCCGAGGCCGGCGATCCGGCAGCCGGTCCAGCCCCGACGCCCTAGCTCCGGCAGAATGGGCGGATGCCCGGCACTGCAGTCCCTCGCGCGGCGCAGCCGCTCGTCGGCTACGCGGCGATGCTCGAGCAGTTCCACCCCACCGAGGTGCTCGAGCTGGCCTCGGCCGCCGAGGCACACGGGTTCAGCGGCGTGATGGCCGCCGACCACTACCAGCCGTGGGTGCCGCAGCAGGGGCAGGCGTCGTTCGTCTGGAACGTGCTCAGCGCCCTCGGGCAGACGACGACCGGCGACCTCGGAACCGGGGTGACCGCCCCCACCTTCCGCTGGCATCCGGCGATGGTCGCTCAGGCCTCGGCCACGCTCGCGGCCATGTATCCGGGGCGGCACTGGCTCGGGCTCGGCAGCGGCGAGGCGATCAACGAGCACGTCGTCGGGAGCTACTGGCCCGATGCCCCCGAGCGCATCAACCGCATGTTCGAGGCCGTCGACATCATCAAGAAGCTGTTCGCCTCCGGGCACTCGGGCAAGGATGTGCGGCACGAGGGCCAGTACTACAAGCTCGAGTCGACGCGGCTGTGGACGATGCCGGAGGAGGCTCCGCGCATCATGGTGGCGGCATCCGGACCGGTGACGGCGCGCCGCGCCGGCCGCACCGTCGACGGGCTCATCACCGAGGAGGCCCCGCTCGACAAGCTCGCCCTGCTGCTGCAGCGCTTCGACGAGGGAGCACGCGAGGCGGGGCGCGACCCTGCCGCGATGACGCGGGTGCTGCGGCTGCACGTCAGCTGGGCCGAGACCGACGAGCTGGCCGCCGCGCACGCCATCGCCGAGTGGCCCAACCTCGGCATGCGCTTCTCGAAGAGCGACATCCGGTCGCCGCACGACCTCGACGCGATCGCCCGCATGGTGCGCCCGGCCGACTTCGACGGCCGCCTGGCGATCAGCGCGGATCCGGAGAGGCACCGCGCGCACATCCAGTCGTTCCTCGACCTGGGCTTCGATCGCGTCTACCTCCACAACGTCGGCCGCAACCAGGCGGAGTGGCTCGAGGTCTTCGGGCGTGACGTGCTGCCGGGGCTGACGCGATGAGTGAGCTGCTCGTCTTCGGGATCGAGGGGCTGCCGGAGTTCGCCGCGGGGGACGACCTCGCCGCCGTCATCGGCGACGCTCTGGAGGGGCGCCTCGAGCAGGGCGATATCGTCGCCGTGACCTCGAAGATCGTCTCGAAGGCGGAGGGCCGCACTGTCGCGGCGGCCGACCGGGAGGAGGCGATCACGTCGCAGACCGTGCGTGTCGTCGCCACGCGAGAGCACGCGCGCGGGGTGACGCGGATCGTCGAGAACCCACTGGGGCTGGTCATGGCGGCCGCCGGCGTCGATGCCTCGAACGTGGCGGAGGGCACGGTGCTCCTGCTGCCCGAGGATCCGGATGCGACGGCGCGCTCCCTGGCTGCGGCCTGGCGCGCGCGGTTCGGCGTCGACGTCGGAGTCGTCATCTCGGACACCTTGGGTCGCCCGTGGCGCGAGGGTCAGACGGATGCCGCGATCGGAGCCGCGGGTCTGCAGGTCGTCGACGACCTGCGCGGGACGCGGGACGCATCCGGACGGTCGCTCGAGGTCACGGTGGCAGCCGTCGCGGACGAGATCGCCTCAGCCGCCGATCTCGTGAAGGGCAAGTCGTCGGCCATGCCGGTCGCCGTCGTGCGCGGGCTCGGCCGGTTCGTGGGAGCGCTCGACCTGCCGGGCGCGCGGGCTCTGGTGCGGAGCGGGGCGTCTGACATGTTCCGGCTCGGGTCGGACGAGGCGTGGCGCGAGGGGTACGAGGCGGGCGTGCGAGCTTCGAGGGGCGACGCAGGGGCGTAGGTCGCGCCCCCGTGGCGGCTTCTCGCTGCTGTGGACAACTCGAACGTATGTTCGAATCTCGCGTAGAATCGTGTCATGACCCTCCCCCCGACCGCGGTCTCGGCGCTGTTGCCCGACGCGCTGTCGCGGGAGCAGCTCGCAGCCCTGTCCGACGCCGACCTGCTGTCAGGGCAGAGGGCATGGATCGCCACGCAGAGGCGGGCGGCGCTGGGTGCCGCGCAGTTCGCTGCCGAGATAGCCCGGCGCTCGTCGCGCGACCTCGGGCATGCGGGTCTGGCGCAGCGCGAGGGTGCGCGCGGGCCGGAGCAGCTCATCGAGCGTCTCGCCGGCATCTCGCCCGATGAGGCGCGAGCGATTGTTCGGATCGGTGAGCTGATGGCGGAGGCAGCGAATGGCGACGTGACGTCCCGCGCGGTGGTCGACAGCGTCCAGAACGGCGAGCTCTCGATGCTCTCCGCCCACGCGATCCGGGTCGGGTTGGGGGAGCCCTCGAGCACGGTCTCATCCGAGGCGCTCGACGCGGCGGCCGAGCTGCTGGTCGCGGTGGCGAGTGAGATACCGGTGCGCCAGGTCGCCGCTCAGGCTCGTGCAATCCGCGACGAGCTCGACGCGGCCGGGGTCGCCGACAGAGAACGACTGCGGTTCGAACGGCGCTTCCTGCGGGTGACCCCGCAGGCCGACGGCATGACCCGTCTCACCGGTCTCCTCGACCCGGAGTCGGCCGCGATCGTCGTCGCCGCCTTCGACCAGATCACGTCACCGCGCCGGGGCGGACCCCGATTCGTCGATCCCGTCTCCGCCGAGCGCTCCCAGCGCATCGTCGACGACCCGCGCTCGACCGACCAGCTGCTCGCCGACGCGTTCGTCGAGCTCGTGCGCATCGCGGGTGCGGCCGACGACGGTCGGGTGTTCGTGCAGCGTCGGCCCGCCGTGCAGGTCCACGTCTCCCATGCTGATCTCGAGTCGGGCGAGGGTGCGGCGCAGTTCGAGGGTCAGAGCGCGGCCGTGTCGATTGCGACAGCGCGGAGGCAGGTGTGCGCTGCGGGGGCGGTGCCGATCCTCTTCGACGGCGAGACGGCGATCGATGTCGGGCGCACTTCACGGTTGCACACCGTGAGACAGCGGGTCGCGCTGGCCGCCCGCGACGGCGGGTGCCGAGCTGCAGGGTGCGATCGCCCACCCTCATGGTGCGAGGTCCACCATCCTGAACCCTGGGCGCACGGTGGCGAGACATCGCTGGCCAACGGAATCCTGCTCTGCCGATTCCATCATCGATGGGTGCACGAGCAGGGATGTCGGGTCGAGCAGCGAGCGGACGGGTACGTGGCGATGCCACCTGAGGGAACCCGCCGCGAGCCGTTGCCGATGCCCGCGCACCATCGACCGTGGCGCGGGTTCCGAAGCACTGAGAGCACGGCGTCGTGAACTGCATGATGCGTCCACTTCTCCGGCACTTTCACAGAGGGAGCACCGAACTCGCATGGCAGACTTCAGAAGATGAGCGCCTATCCCCGTGAGGCAGGCATCGACGCCGATGTCGCCGGCTCCGCCGAACCGCTGACCATCTCCGAGTTCCTCCTCGACAGCCGCGCCGTCATGGCTGCGATCGAGACGGTCATCGACGGCAAGCGCGAAGCTGTCGAGATCGCGACCACGGTCCTGCTGGCCGAGGGCCACCTGCTCGTCGAGGACGTGCCCGGCGTCGGCAAGACGATGCTCGCCAAAGCGCTCGCCAAGAGCGTCGACTGCACGGTGTCCCGCATCCAGTTCACGCCCGACCTGCTTCCCGCCGACATCACCGGCGTCAGCATCTACAACCAGAGCGAGCGCGTCTTCGAGTTCAAGCCGGGGCCGATCTTCGCCAATATCGTCATCGGCGACGAGATCAATCGCGCGAGTCCCAAGACCCAGTCGGCGCTGCTGGAGAGCATGGAGGAGCGGCAGGTCTCGGTCGACGGGTCCACCCATCGCCTTCCCACCCCCTTCACCGTCGTCGCCACGCAGAACCCGGTCGAGATGGAGGGCACCTACGCCCTGCCCGAGGCTCAGCGCGACAGGTTCATGGCCCGCATCTCGATGGGCTACCCGGATGCCGCCAACGAGGCCGCCATGCTGCGCACGCGCGAGAACGGCAGCCCCATCGACGCCCTCCGGCCCGTCGTCGACATCGAGCGTCTTGGACGCATGATCGCGACCGTCAGGTCGGTCTACGTCAGCAGTGCCGTCGAGCACTACGCGGTCGCGATCTCGGCGGCGACCCGCGTCGATCGCGACCTGCGCCTCGGAGCCAGCCCCCGCGCGACCCTGCAGCTCGTCCGCGCCGCGAAGGCCCGTGCCGCGCTCGACGGACGCGACTTCGTGCTGCCCGACGACATCGACGCGCTCGCCGTCCCCGTGTTCGCCCATCGCCTCATGGCGACCCGATCGAGCGTCGGATCGAGCCCGCTGGGCACCGAGGCGCTCGCCGAGATCACGGCGCGCATCGTCGCCTCGACCCCGGTACCCCTGGGAGCAGCCGGGGCCGTGTGATGGCCGCTCCGACTCGACCGACCCGCACCGCTCGCACGACGCGCCCGCCGCGGCGTGCCCGCGGCCAGCGCGCGGTCCGTGCGGACGGCGAGATCCTGTCGCGCCGCCGCGCCCTTCGCCTCCGGCCCCGCGGCGTCGCGACCCTCGCCGTCGGTGTCGCGAGCCTCCTGCTGTCCTACCCGCTCCACCGCACCGAGCTGCTGGTGGTGGGGATGACCGCCGTCCTGCTGGTCGTGCTCGCGATGCTCATCCTCCGCATCCGCCGCCCCCGTCTCGAGATCGTGCGGCTCTTCGCTCCGCCCGTCGTCTCGGCCGGAGGTCTCACCCGGGTGACGCTCCGGGTGCGCAACGTCGGATCGGCCGCATCGATCCCCCTGCAGTGGAACGACGCCATCCCGTGGTCGCACGACGCCGCGGCCCACGAGCTGCCGTCCATCCGCACCGGGTCGGCGAACCGCCGCGTCGTCTCGGTCGACTACGAGGTCGTGCCGCCGCGCCGCGGCATCTTCCCGATCGGTCCGTTCGTGGTCGAGTACGAGGACCCCTTCGGGATGGCCGTCGCGACGCAGGCCATCGGCCAGGCCGACCGCCTCATCGTGGTGCCCGCGGTCGCCGAGCTGCCCACCGGCGGCCCGACCCTGGCCGACGGCGAGGGCACGGCCCAGCTGGTGCAGCGGCGCATCACCGGCAACGACGACGACCTGACGACGCGCGAGTACCGCTACGGAGACGCGCTCCGACGGGTGCACTGGCGTGCCTCCGCCCGCCACGGCGAGCTGATGGTGCGCCAGGAGGAGCCGCGCAGCCACCCCGACGCCCGCATCATCGTCGACACCCGCGAGGCCGGCTACCCCGATTCCGAGCCCGATCCCGGCGACACCTGGTCGCCCGCGTCCCACAGCGAGTCGTTCGAGTGGGTGGTGCGGATGACGGCCAGCCTGGGTGCGCACCTCGAGGCGAGCGGCTTCCGCGTCTCACTCGAGGAGACCGGCGTCGCGCAGCTCGAGCCGCTCGGGGGTCGCGAGGGCCGAGGCCGCAGCGAGGGCTTCCTCACCAGCCTCGCCGGAGTCCGGCTGCTCGACCGACGCCACGACCCGATCGGCGCCTCGGTCATCGCCGACGCCGAGGGTCCGGTGTTCGCCCTGCTCGCCGACCCGGAGGACGACACCGTCGGCTGGCTCCTGCGCCGCCGGCGGCCGGGACAGGCCGCGGTGGCCTTCCTGGTGCACGCGCGTCCCGCCGTCACGCGACGGCTGATCGAGGCGGGGTGGCAGGTCGTGCCGGTCGACGAGGAGTCCGACATGGAGGCCGCCTGGCGTGCCGCGTCGACCGAGGCGGGGGTGCTCCGTGGCGCTCACTGACCAGCGACAGGACCCGCGGGCCGCGCCTCGGAGGCCGCAGAGCTCGCAGACGAGGCGTCCGGCCCAGGGTCGGTCGTCGGCGCCCGCTCGCTCCCGCACCCGGCGCGGGGACGGAACTCCACCCGCGCAGCTGTGGGGGCGGGCCGCGCTGGTCCTGGGCGCCCTGCTGGCGGCGCTCGCGGGCGTCCACGTCCTCGTGACCGGCCTCAGCTGGTGGTTCGTCGGCGCCGGGTTCGCGATCGTCGTGGTCGGCGTCGCGACCGTCGTCCGCACCCTCAGCGCGCGCCGCTGGCTGCCCCCGCTGATCGCGATCGTCGTCGCGATCATCGGGGTCACCGCGGGGTACGCCAGCGACGTCGCGTTCCTCGGGATCCTGCCGAGCGCCGACGCGATCGAGCGTCTCACCGACGTTTCCCGCAGCGGCTTCCAGTCGATCGCCGAGCAGGGCCTCCCCGCCGAGCCGCAGCTCGGCATCGTGTTCCTGCTCGCATTGCTGATGATCGGCTGCGCGCTCGCCGCGGAGGCGGCGGCCGCTCATGGGGTGCCGGCGCTCACGGCGATCCCGCTGCTCGGGCTGCTGGTGATCCCGACGGCGGTGCGGCCCGAGCTCACCGACCCGCTCTGGTTCGTCGTCACCGCGGTGCTCTACCTGCTGCTTCTCCGCTCCGGCCGCTCGCAGACATCGCGCCGCGTGTTCCTCCTGGCCGGCGTCGCGGCGATCATCGGAGGGCTCGTCACGCCATCCGTCCTGCCGAGCGTCGACCCCGACGCGGCGGCGACCAGCGGCGGCCTCGCGGCGGGCGTCAATCCGCTGATCACCCTCGGTGAGGACCTGCGCCGCGGCGACCCCGTGGTCGCCGTCACCTACACGACCGACTCCGACTCGGGGCTCTACCTGCGGCTCGCGACTCTCGACAGCTTCAACGGGCGCACCTGGTCGCCCGCGCGGGTGCCGGCGCTGAGCGAGAGGACCGTCGACGCGTTCCCGGCACCGGCCGGGCTCACCGACGCCGTGCTGCGGGAGCGGAAGGAGGCGGTCGTCGAGGTCGGCAACATCTCCGGCAGGTGGCTGCCGCTGCCGTACCCGGCCCAGTCGGTGACGGGCACGGAGGGCGACTGGTTCTGGGAGCCGGACGGGCTCTCGGCACGCACCTCGAACTCCTCCGTCAACGGCCAGACCTACTCGGTCGCGTTCAGCGACGTCGAGCCGAGCCTCGATCAGCTGCAGGTGTCGGTGCCGGTGACCGACCTGGATGCGGCGCCGGCCGAGTACACCGACATCGACGTGCTGCGCTACCTCGGCCTGCCCGCCCGCATGCCCCAGATCATCACCGACACCGCCGCCGAGATCCGCGGGTCGCTGACCTCCAACTACGACATCGCGCTCGCCCTGCAGTCCTACTTCACCGACGGGGAATTCGAGTACTCAGAGGACGCTCCGGTCGAGCAGGGCTACGACGGCTCGGGGACGGACGTCCTCGCGGAGTTCCTGGTCGCGAAGTCGGGGTACTGCGTGCACTACTCCTCGGCGATGGCCGTCATGGCGCGCTCGCTGGGCATTCCGGCGCGGATCGCCGTCGGCTTCCAGCCGGGCGAGCAGTCCACGATCGACGGCCAGCCGGTCTACACCGTCAGCTCCCACGACCTGCACGCCTGGCCGGAGCTCTACTTCGAGGGTGTCGGCTGGCTGCGCTTCGAGCCGACGCCGGGCCGCGGCGAGGTGCCCGACTACGGGCTCGACGTCCCCGTCGACGATCCGGCCACCCCCGAGAACGAGGCCCTGCCCGCGACCGCCGCACCGTCTGCCGCCCCGACGGCGACCGCGGCGCCGGAGCGCCCCGTCGAGATCGACCCGCTGACCGGCGACCCCGTGGTGCCGACTCAGGCCGCGGATCCGCTGCCGTACGTCCTGCTCACCATGCTCGGCATCCTCCTCCTCGGGGGCCTCACCCCCGCCGTCGCGCGAGTGATCGTGCGCCGGAGGCGCTACGCGAGGCTGCGGCGAGGCGAGGACGGGGCGGCCGCGGCGTGGGATGAGGTGCGCGACACCGCGCGCGACCACGGCTGGGCCGCACCCGACTCCGAGACCCCGCGCGACTTCGCCGAGCGTCTCGCCGTCGTCATGGCGGGCAGCGAGGCCACGATCAGCGGATTCCGCGGTGATGTCGAGCTGTCGGCCTTCGCCCCGCCCGGTCGGGGCTCGCCGACCGTCGAGGAGCTGCGCTCGGTGCGCCGCGCTATCGGCGCGACGGTCTCCCGTCGAGGACGGCTGCGCGCGGTGTTCCTGCCCGCGTCGCTCGCCGCGAGGTTCCGCTGGGACCCGGACGGGTAGAGCGTCCGGGAGGCCTCGACGCCTCGCGGCGCGTCAGCGCGCGCGGCGGGCGATCGCGAGCATCGGGCGCCCGGTCATCGGGTTGTCGACCCACGCCGCGTCGACCCGGTATACGTCGCCGATGAGCTGGGGGGTCAGGGTCGCCGCTGTCGGCCCCGCGGCGACGACGCGGCCGTGATGCAGCACGACCACGGCGTCGGCGTGCGCGGCCGCCAGGCTGAGATCGTGCAGAGCTGCCACGACCGTCGTCCCGGAGCGAGCCAGATCCCCGAGCAGCGCGAGCACATCGAGACCCGCGGCGACATCGAGGTGGTTCGTCGGCTCGTCGAGCAGCAGCAGGCGCGGCTGCTGCGCCAGCGCGCGGGCAAGCAGCACCCGCTGCCGCTCCCCGCCGGACAGGGTCCCGATCTCGCGCGCGGCGAACTCGGCCGCGCCCGCCGTGGTCAGGGCGCCGTCGATGACGCCCCCCGCAGCAGGATCACTTCCCCCGAGCAGGCCCTCGTGCGGAGTGCGCCCCAGCGCGACGACGGCGCGTGCGGTGAGCGGCAACTCGGTCGTGGTGTCCTGCTCGACGAGCGCGACCCGGCGCGCGCGTTCGCGGCGCGGGAGGGCGAGCAGATCGACGCCGTCGAGGTGCACGGAGCCGGACTGCGGCCGCTCGACCCCGGCGACTGCGCGCAGGAGCGTCGACTTGCCCGCTCCGTTCGGTCCGAGCAGCGCGGTGAGCGTGCCGCCGGCCGCCGAGAAGCCTGCCCCGTCGACCAGCACCGGTCCGCGCGCGCCCGCTCGCACTGTGACGTCCGCGACGCGCAGCTCGGCGCCGGGGCGGGCACCGACCGCGGCCTCCGCGTTCACGCCTCGCTCCGTCGCCGCGTCAGCAGCACCGCGAACACCGGCGCCCCGATGATCGCCGTGACGATCCCGACCGGCAGCTCCCTCGGGTCGAAGACGGTGCGCGCCAGCGTGTCCGCCCAGACCAGGAACACCGCCCCGACGAGTCCCGAGAGCGGCAGCAGCGCCCGGTTGCCCGGCCCGATCAGGAGGCGCACCGCGTGCGGCAGGATCAGCCCGACGAACCCGATCGCCCCGCTCACCGACACCATGGCCCCGGTCAGCAGCGCCGTCGCCCCCAGGAGCCCCCAGCGCACCCCCGCCACCGGCACTCCGAGGGAGGCGGCGGCGCGGTCGCCGAAGGTGAACGCGTCGAGGACGCGCCCGCTGAGCGCCAGAGGAACCCCCACGACGAGCAGCGCGATCCCCGAGATCGCGACGGCCGGCCAGCGCGCCCCGGCCAGAGACCCGAGCAGCCACGACAGGATCTCGCGGTAGGAGTCGCCGGTCGCGGTCCAGAAGATGACGAAGCTCGTCACCGCACCCGCCAGTGACGACACGGCCAGTCCCGCGAGCACGGTGCGGGTGGGGGTGATGCGTCCGATGGCCGACGCGAGCCCGAGCGTCGCGAGCAGTGCGGCGAGCGCCCCGGCGAACGCCGCCACCGGCAGCAGGACCGCGGCACCGAGCAGCAGCACGCTCACGGCACCGAGCGAGGCGCCGGATGACAGCCCGAGCAGATACGGATCGGCCAGCTGATTGCGGGTGAGCGCCTGCATGACCGCCCCCGAGATCGCGAGCCCCGCGCCGACCGCCGCGGCCGTCAGCACGCGCGGCAGCCGCAGCTGCCACACGATGCCGTCGCGGATGAGATCGAGGGGGCTCTGGCCGATCCCGAGGTGCGAGAGCACGCTGCCGACCACCTCATCGACCCGTAGATCGGCCGGGCCGATGGTCACGGCCACAGCGACCGAGGCCAGCAGGAGAGCGGCGAGCACGATGCCGACGACGACGGGTCGTCGCGTCCGGCCGCGTCCGTCCGGCCGCCCCCCCGCTGCTGGCGCTGCCGCGGTCATCCCAGGTCGAGCTCCGCGAGCTGCTGCGAGATCGACACCGCCGCCGACACCGTGCGCACGCCGGCCTCGCCCGCCGCGAACGGCAGGATCAGGTACCGGGAGTTCTGCACGGCGGGCAGCGCGGCCGTCGCCGGGTTGGACTCGAGGGCCGCGATCTTGCTGTCGGCCGTGTTCCAGCTCGCGTCGATCAGCACGATGACGTCGGGGTCGGCATCGACGACGGCCTCCCAGCCGAGCGTCGACCAGGTCTGGTCGATGTCGCCCGCGATGTTGTCGAGGCCCGCCGTCTCGAGGATCAGCTGCGGCGCGCCGATCCCGGCGCCGACGTACGGCTCGTCGGTGCCCGACGAGTACCAGAGGGCGGTGAGGCCGCGGGTGTCGGGCACGACGGTCGCCAGCTCGGTCTTCTGCGCTTCGATCAGCGGCGCCGGGTCGACGCGGAAGATCGACGCGACCTCGCCGATCTCGCGGAACACCTCATCGAAGTCGAGCTTGCCCGGCACCTGAGCGCTGCGGCACGCGGCCGGCTGAACGTAGCTGGCGACGCCGAGCGACGCGAGCTCGTCGCGCTCACCGGTCGCGTCGGCGGCGAACGCCGACTCCCAGCCCGAGTAGACGAGGTCGGGTTCCAGTTCGAGCACCGCCTCCTCGCCGGGCATGAAGTCCGAGATCGAGGGCACGTCGGCGGCGTCGGCGGCGAGCGCCTCGGGCAGCGGGCCGTCCTGGAACGCGGTCGCCACGATCCGATCGCCGAGGCCGAGGGCGAGCAGCATCTCGGTCGATGTCGACTTGATGGTGACGACGCGCTCCGGAGCCGCAGCGAACGTGACGGGCACTCCGCAGTTCTCCAGCTCGACGGCGGTCACGGTCGACGGGGTGGCCGGGGCGGGGGCGGCGGTGGCCGAGCACCCCGCGAGGAGAGCGGCGGATGCGAGCGCCAGGGCGGCGGCGACGGCAGCGGGGCGGGCTGCGCGCGGGGAGCGACGGGGCACGGGGGATATCTCCTGAGGTCGACGACGGCGGGAGCGGGCGCGACGGCCCAGCTCGGCCGAGCGACGCCATGACCGGCGCCGCGCACGAGCGCAGAGAGTGCTCGCGGACCTTGCCCCGAATCTACACGCACAATGGAGCCATGGCCGGAGCACCCCTCAGAGGTCGGGACGACGGTCCCGGCACAGGCGCGGGCTGGACCGTGGTCGTGCCCTTCAAGCCCGCCGCGGTGGGCAAATCCAGGCTGACGCACGACGACCGTCTCGTGCGGGCGATCGCCCTCGACACCGTCGCGGCGGCCCTCGGATGCGCCCGCGTCGCTCGCGTGATCGCGGTCACCGCCGACCGCGCGCTGGCCGCCGACCTCGCCGCGCTCGGCGCGCATCCGCGCCTCGAGGAGGCACCCTTGGGCATCGCGGCGGCGCTGGCACTCGGGCTTTCCGATGTGCCGGTCGCCGACGCGCGCGCCGCGCTGCTCGGCGACCTGCCCGCGCTCACCGCGGCCGACCTCGACGCCGCGCTCGACCTCGCGGTCGCGCATGAGCGGGCCTATGTCGCCGATGCCGAGGGCACCGGCACCACGCTCGTCACGGCGCGAGGCGGTGCGGCCTTCCAGAGCTTCTTCGGAGCAGGCTCCGCCTCGCGGCACGCGGCGGCGGGGCTGGTGCTGCTGCCCGTTCCGGCCGGATCGTCGTTGCGCCGGGACGTCGACGACGTCGAGCAGCTCGCGGAGGCGCGCGCCTACGGACTCGGCGCCCGCACGCTCGCGGTGCTCGACGCTGCGACCAAGACTGCGACCAAGACTGCGACCGAGACTGCGACCGAGACCGAGACCGAGGCCTCGGGCGGGGTCAGCGAGCAGCCAGGCTGACGGCCGCGTCGACGATGCCCGCGCTGGTGGCGTCGTCGCGCATCCAGAGCGGCACCGCGCGCGTGGGGATGCCTGCGGCCTCGAGCCCCGCGGCGACGTCGGTGTCGACCTCGTCGACGAGCCAGCCGTCGAGGATGCCGGCATCGCCGGCCGTCCCCGTCGAACCGCGCGCTCCATACAGGCGCGCCACCGCATCCGCCGTGGTCTCGACGCCGATCGCGGCGAGGCAGGCGTCCGCCATGCCGCGCACGACCGCACCGCCGATGATCGGCGAGACCCCGACCACCGGTGCCGACGTCGCGCTCACCGCCTCGCGTAGGCCGGGGATGCCGAGGATCGTGCCGATCGACACGACGGGGTTGGAGGGGGCGACGAGCACGAGGTCGGCGTCGGCGATCGCATCGAGGACGCCGGGTGCGGGCTGCGCGATCGCGACGCCGCTCTGCTCGAAGCGCAGCGCCGGCAGGACGGCGCGATGCCGCGTCCACCACTCCTGGAAGTGCATGGTCCCGTCGGCGGTGACGACATGGGTCTCCACCTCGTCGTCGGTCGCGGGGAGGAGCCGCACCCCGAGCGGCCAGCGGCCGGTGAGACGTCGTGTCGCCTCGCTCAGCGGCAGCCCCTCCCGCAGCCACGAGGTGCGGGCGATGTGCGCGCCGAGGTCGAGGTCGCCGAGCGTGAACCAGGGCCAGCCCACGTTCCACGCGGCGAGCTCGGCCGACACCCGCTCGGTCTCGCCGACCCGACCCCAGCCGCGCTCGGTGTCGTTGACACCCGCCAGCGCGTAGGTGATCGAGTCGAGGTCCGGGGTGATGCGAAGACCCGCCAGCCACATGTCGTCGCCCGTGTTCACGACGGCGGTGAGCTCTGCATCCGGCCGGTTCTGACGCGCCCAGGCGCGCGCACCGAGCAGGAAGCGCGCGCCGCCGACGCCGCCGGCCAGCACTGTGATCCTCATCGGGCCAGGCTAGGCGCCCGAGGCCACGGCGAGCGCCGCGGCGACCGCGGCGTGGTCGTCGCGCGCCATCCCGACCGTCACCCGCACGAACGCCCGCACGTCGCCGAGCTGGAACGGGCCGCCCGGCGCGACCCGGATCCCCGAGGCCGCCAGCTGCACGATGGCATCCCTCTCGTCGGACACCGCGAGCCAGGCGTTCAGGCCGTCGCCGACCGCCGCGGGGACTCCCGCCTGCGCCAGTGCGGCGGCCATCGCGGTCTGCCGCTCGCCGTACACCCGCCGCGCGCGCTCGACCTCGGCGACCGAGTCGGCGTCAGTCAGCAGCTCGAACAGCAGCGCCTGCATCATCCGCGAGGTCCAGCCCGGCCCGAGCAGTCGACGCGCGACGACGCGGTCGACGAGCTCGCGCGGGCCGCCGAGCGCGCCGATGCGCAGGTCGGGGCCGTGCGACTTCGAGAAGCTGCGCACGTGCAGCACGCGCTCGGGCAGCCAGCTGGCGAGCGACACGTCGGGGGCCCGCGAGATCGCTCCCGAGTGGTCGTCCTCGATCACCACGGTGTGCTCCGCCGTGCGGCTGCGCCGCAGGAGGCCGGCGAGTCGCTCGGCCCGCGCCGGCGACATCGAGATGCCGGTCGGGTTGTGGGCGCGCGGCTGCAGCAGCACGAGCACGGGGGAGGAGGCGAGCGCCGCGCTGAACGCGTCGGGCCGCATCCCCTCCTCGTCGAGGTCGACGGCGACCGGGTCGAGGCCGTAGTGCTCGATCAGGTCGAAGAACGGGGGGAACGTCGGATCCTCGACCACGACCCGGTCGCCGAAGCGAACGAGAGCCGCGAACGCGCGGTCGATCGCGTCGAGCGCTCCGTTGGTCACCGTGATCGACTCCACCGCCGACGGCCAGGTCTCGCGCAGCAGGTCGTGGAGGGCCGGGATGTCGGGCTTCTGCTGGTAGCTCGAGGTACCGGCGACCGCCGACACTCGCGCCAGCGGGGGTCCGAGCGACGGCAGCAGCTCGGGGTCGGGGGTGCCGCGCGAGAGGTCGAGGGGTGCGTCGAGATTGCCGTCGAGCCCCTGGTAGCGACGCGGCATCCACTCGCGGGGCGCCGAGCGCACGAAGCTCCCGCTGCGTCCGCGACTGACGATGAGTCCGGAGGCCGCGAGCGTCTGCCACGCGTGGCTGACGGTCGCGGGGCTGACGGCCAGGTCGGCGGCCAGCTCCCGCACCGTGGGAAGCCGGTCGCCGGGCGCGAGGTCGCCCGTGGTGATGAGCCGCGCGATGGCGCTGGCGATCCCCTGGGGGGACCGCTCCTCGATCGCGAGGGCTACCGATTTCATCCGCACCGCCGTAGGTTGCCGCTTAACGCCGCGCGTCACGATTCGTAACGTCAGAGAAATGTTTACGGGCAACAATAACAAAACGCACCGCACCGAAGGAGATCACCGATGGCCATCGTCCGAGCAGCGATCACCCAGACGACCTGGACCGGCGACAAGGAGTCGATGCTCGACAAGCACGAGCAGTTCGCCCGCGACGCCGCGGCCGACGGGGCGCAGGTCATCTGCTTCCAGGAGCTCTTCTACGGCCCGTACTTCGGCATCACCGAGGACAAGAAGTACTACCGCTACGCCGAGCCGGCCGACGGCCCCATCGTGCAGCGCTTCGCGGCGCTCGCCAAGGAGCTGAACCTCGTCATGATCCTCCCGATCTACGAGGAGGACATCACCGGGGTGTACTACAACACGTCGGTGATCGTGGAGGCCGATGGCACGATCCTCGGCAAGTACCGCAAGCACCACATCCCGCATCTCGATCGCTTCTGGGAGAAGTTCTACTTCCGTCCCGGCAACATGGGCTACCCCGTCTTCGACACCTCCGTCGGCAAGATCGGCATGTACATCTGCTACGACCGGCACTTCCCGGAGGGCTGGCGCGAGCTCGGGCTGAACGGCGCCCACATGGTGTTCAACCCGAACGCCACGAAGCCCGGCCTCTCGAACCGCCTCTGGGAGGTCGAGGGTCCGTGCGCGGCTGTCGCCAACGGCTACTTCGTGCTGCAGCCCAACCGGGTCGGGCGCGAGGACAACGAGTACGGCGAGCTCGCGGTCGACTTCTACGGCACCAGCCAGGTCATCGACCCGCGCGGCAACTTCGTGGGCGAGCGCGGATCGGGCGAGCACGAGGAGATCCTCATCCGCGATCTCGACATGGACATGGTGCAGCAGATGCGCGACGACTGGCAGTTCTATCGCGACCGCCGTCCCGAGTCCTACACGTCGATCCCGAAGCCGTAGGGGAGCACGACATGGCGACCACACTCATCCAGGGCGGCACCGTGGTGTCGGCCACCGGCCGGACGCAGGCCGACGTCCTCATCGACGGCGAGAAGATCGTCGCGCTGGTCAGCCCCGGCAGCACCGCTCTCGGCAGCGACCTCGCGTCGAGCGTCGACACCGTGATCGACGCGGCCGGCAAGTACGTGATCCCCGGCGGCATCGACGCGCACACCCACTTCGAGCTGCCGTTCGGCGGCACCGAGGCGAGCGACACGTTCGAGACCGGCACCCGCGCGGCGGCCTGGGGCGGCACGACCACCGTCGTCGACTTCGCCGTGCAGACCACGGGCACCCGCATCCAGGACGGCCTCGCCAGGTGGCACGAGAAGGCCGCGGGCAACTGCGCCATCGACTACGGCTTCCACCAGATCATGGGCGGCGTCGACCCCGACTCGCTCGCGGCCATGAAGGGCTTCGTCGACGAGGGCATCACCAGCTACAAGATGTTCATGGCGTATCCGGGCGTCTTCTACTCGGACGACGGCCAGATCCTGAAGGCGATGCAGCAGGCCGCAGACCTCGGCCTCCTGACGATGATGCACGCCGAGAACGGCCCCGCCATCGACGTCCTGGCCGAGCAGCTCGTGGCGGCCGGCAACACGAAGCCCTACTTCCACGGCATCGCCCGCGCCTGGCAGATGGAGGAGGAGGCCACGCACCGCGCGATCATGCTGGCGAATCTCACCGGGGCCCCCCTCTACGTGGTGCACGTCAGCGCCAAGCAGGCCGTCGAGCAGCTCGCCTGGGCGCGCGACACGGGGCAGAACGTGTTCGGCGAGACCTGCCCGCAGTACCTCTACCTCTCTCTCGAGGAGCAGCTCGGCGCGGTCGGCGACCCCACCTGGGGCGAGTTCGAGGGTGCCAAGTGGGTCTGCTCGACGCCGCTGCGCTCGCGCGCCGAGGGCCACCAGGACCACATGTGGCAGGCGCTCCGCACCAACGACCTCCAGATGGTCTCGACCGACCACTGCCCCTTCTGCATGAAGGGCCAGAAGGAGCTCGGTCGCGACGACTTCCGCAAGATCCCCAACGGCATCGGCTCGGTCGAGCACCGCATGGATCTCATGTACCAGGGTGTCGTCACCGGCCAGATCACCCTCGAGCGCTGGGTGGAGCTCACCAGCACGACCCCGGCCCGCATGTTCGGCATGTACGGGCAGAAGGGCGTCATCGCTCCGGGTGCCGACGGCGACATCGTGGTCTACGACCCGAACGGCCACACCTCGATCAACGCCGACACCCACCACATGAACATGGACCACTCCGCGTGGGAGGGCTACGAGATCGACGGCCACGTCGACACGGTCATCAGCCGCGGCAAGGTCCTCATCGACGACGGCGCCTACCTCGGCGCCAAGGGCGACGGCCGGTTCATCAAGCGCGGCCTCTCGCAGTACCTCATCTGACGGAAAGAGCCTCATGGACTTCGGCGCAGTACTGCAGACCAACCCGCCCGCCAGCCGCACCATCGCCCTCGCCAAGCTCGCCGAGCAGCACGGATTCAGCCACGTCTGGACCTTCGACTCGCACCTGCTCTGGCAGGAGCCCTACGTCATCTACAGCCAGATCCTCGCCGAGACGCGGCGCGTGAAGGTGGGCCCGTTCGTCACCAACCCCGCCACCCGCGACTGGACGGTCACCGCATCCGTCTTCGCGACCCTGAACGAGATGTACGGCAACCGCACGGTCGTCGGCATCGGCCGCGGCGACTCGGCGGTGCGCGTCACCAACGGCAAGCCGACGACGCTGGCCGCGCTCCGTGAGTCGATCCACGTCATCCGCGAGCTCGGCAACTCGCGTGAGGTCGAGTACAACGGCGCGACGCTGCGGTTCCCCTGGTCGATCGGCTCCGAGCTCGAGGTCTGGGTGGCCGCCTACGGCCCCCTCGCACTGAAGCTCACGGGCGAGGTGGGCGACGGGTTCATCCTGCAGCTGGCGGATGTCGACATCGCCGCCTGGATGATCAAGACCGTGCGCGAGGCGGCCGAGAACGTCGGGCGCGATCCCGACTCGATCACCTTCTGCGTCGCGGCGCCCATGTACATCACCGACGGCACGGATGCGGGACTGCAGCACGCCCGCGAGCAGAGCAGGTGGTTCGGCGGCATGGTGGGCAACCACGTGGCCGACATCGTGTCGAAGTACGGCTCCGACGGGTCGGTGCCGCAGGCTCTCACCGACTACATCGCCGGTCGTCAGGGCTACGACTACAACTCGCACGGCAAGGCAGGCAATGACCACGTCGACTTCGTGCCCGACGAGATCGTCGACAGGTTCTGCGTGCTCGGGACGGCCGAGGAGCACATCGCCAAGCTCGAGCAGCTGAAGGCCATCGGAGTCGACCAGTTCGCCGGCTACCTCCAGCACGACAACAAGGAGGAGACGCTGCGGGTGTACGGCGAGACCGTGATCCCGGCGTTGAGCACGCATTTGACGGCGAAGGCCTGACCGCGTGACAGCTCTCGACGCTCCTCCCGCCCTCCGCGTCCGGCGCGCGCCGGGAAAGCGGGTGTCGGCTGTCATCTGGGGCGTCGTCGGGGTGGTCGCCGTCGGGCTGATCTGGGAGCTCTACAAGCTGCTCGGGCCGGCAGAGGGCGTGCTGATCGGCGCCACGGACGGCGACACCGGCTCGGGCTTCCTCCTGCTGCCGCGCACCAACGACCGCGCCATGCCGCACATCGGCGACATGGTCGCGCGGCTCTTCGAGCCGACGAGCGGAGGCGACACCCCGCCGCTGATCGTGACCGTGATCGGGGCGGCCGGGCTGACGCTCGGGATCGCCGCGGTCGGCTGGATCATCGGGGTAGTCGTCGGGATGCTGCTCGGCATCGTGATGCAGCGCTGGCGCCTCGCCGAGTACGGCCTGCTGCCCTGGATCGTCGTGAGCCAGACGGTGCCGCTCATCGCGTTCGCGCCGGTGGTGAACGCGATCGGCACCCAGATCGCCCGCGGCGGGCCGCCCTGGCCGCAGTGGATCTCGGTCGCGATCATCGCCTCCTATCTCGCCTTCTTCCCGGTCGCCGTCGGAGCCCTGCGCGGGCTGGGCGCGCCCGACCGCATCCATCTCGACCTGATGCGCACCTATGCCGCGGGCTACGGCCCGACGCTGCTGCGCCTCCGCCTACCCGCCGCGGTCCCGTATCTGCTGCCCGCGCTGCGCCTGGCAGCTGCCAACGCCGTCGTGGGTGCGGTCGTCGCCGAGGTGTCGATCGGCATGCGCGGGGGGATCGGGCGCATGCTCATCCAGCTCGCGGGGCAGGGGTCGAGCGACCCCGCCGCCCCGTGGGGCCCGACCTTCGGCGCGATCGCCATGGGCCTGGTCGCCGCCGGATCGGTCGCGATCCTCGGGCTCGTCCTGTCCAGCTACCGCCGAGGAGAGGCCACCTGATGACTGCAGCTGTGCGAGCGAGCGGCGTCGGCAAGACGTTCCCCACGAGGACCGGCGACGTCGTCGCGCTCACCGGCGTCGACCTCGAGGTCGCGGAGGGGGAGTTCGTCTCGCTCATCGGCCCGTCCGGATGCGGCAAGTCGACCCTCATGCGCCTCATCGCCGACCTCGACGCGGCCACCACCGGAACCCTCGAGATCTTCGGCAAGACCCCCGACCGCGCCCGTGTCGACCAGGAGTACGGGATCGCGTTCCAGCAGGCGGGCCTCCTGCCGTGGCGGACGGTCGCCGGCAACATCGCGCTCCCTCTCGAGCTGCACGGGCAGTCGAAGGCCGCGCGCGCCGAGCGGGTCGCCGAGCTGGCGGAGCTCGTGGGGCTGTCGGAGTTCGTCGACAGGTTCCCCGACCAGCTGTCGGGCGGAATGCAGCAGCGCGTGGCGATCGCGCGGGCATTCGCCGAGCACCCGCGGCTGCTGCTGATGGACGAGCCCTTCGGCGCCCTCGACGAGATGACCCGCGAGTACCTGCAGACCGAGCTGGCGCGCATCGCCGCCGAGACCGGTGCCGCCGTCGTCTTCGTGACGCACTCGATCCCCGAGGCCGTGTTCCTGTCGGATCGAGTCGTGGTCATGAGCCCGCGACCCGGCCGCATCACGACGATCGTCGAGACCGACCTGGGCGAGCGCCGCGGTGAGGCGCTCCGCGAGTCGCCGGCGTACTTCGCCAAGGTGACCGAGGTGCGCGAGGCGCTCCACGGCGCCCCCGTCGCGCGGGCGAACGAGCGATGACCACGAAGAGCTCCTTGAGGAGCGCCGCGCACAGCGCGACGCGTCCCGAAGGGCCCGCGTGGACACGCGTCGGCGCCCCCGTCGCGGTCGGCGTGGTCATCGTCGCGCTCTGGCTGCTCGTCGTCGACGTGCTGCACGCCGCGCCGCGGGCCCTCCCGAGCCCGATCGCGATCGGGTCGGACGTCGGCCAGTACGGCGGCATCATCGGCGAGGATCTGCTGATCACCGGGTCGAACGCCCTGCTCGGCCTGCTCGCCGGATCACTCGTCGCGATCGCCCTCGCGGGGGTGGCGGCCGCGTGGCGGCCCGTCGACGGCATGCTCACACCGCTCGTCGCCGCGATCGCCGTGGTGCCGATCGTCGCGGTGACGCCCATCCTCAACACCATGTTCGGCGCATCCAGTCAGGTGGGCCGGGTCATGGTCGCCGGGATCGCATCGTTTGTGCCCATCTTCGTCAACGTCCTCCGCGGCCTGCGCCAGACGCGTCCCGTGCATCGAGACCTGCTGCGCGCCTCCGGTGCCACCGGCCTCCAGACGTTCCGCGTGCTCACCCTGCCCACGGCGCTGCCCTACCTGATGACCGGGCTCCGCCTCGCCGCATCGCTCGCCGTCATCTCGGCCCTCGTCGCGGAGTACTTCGGCGGTCCGGCCGACGGCATCGGCACCGCCATCGCGACCTACGCGAAATCCGGCCGGGCGTCGCTCGCCTGGGCCTACGTCGCCGGCGGCATCGCCATCGGCCTCGCCTTCTTCCTGGTCACATCGCTGCTCGAGCGACTCGTGACGAGGCGGCCGCCGGTCTGACCGGCACCCTCAGCACCACCCCCGCACCACGCACATCACCACCCCCGGCACCACATCCCGCACCATCGACGACAAGGACAAGCATGAGACACAGCATCCTCCGGCGCGGAGTCCTCGCCACCGCCGCCGCCACCGCGGCACTGGCCCTGGCCGCCTGCTCGGCGCCCGCATCCGACCCCGGCTCGGACGACGGCGACTTCGAGCCGATCACCGACATCTCGCTGCAGCTCCAGTGGCTGCCGCAGGCGCAGTTCGCCGGCTACTACATCGCGCAGGAGCAGGGGTATTTCGAGGAGGAGGGCTTCGACAACGTCGACATCATCCCCTCGGGCGGCGACATCGTGCCGCAGGACGCCCTCGTGGCGGGCGACGTCGACTTCGCGATCGCGTGGGTCCCGAAGGTGCTCGGCACGCTCGAGGCCACCGGCGCCGAGCTGACCGATATCGCGCAGGTCTACCAGAAGTCCGGCACGCTGCAGGTCTCGTACAAGGGTGACGGCCTCACCTCGGTCGCCGACTTCGAGGACAAGCGGATCGGGTCGTGGGGCTTCGGCAACGAGTGGGAGATCTTCGCGGCGATGGCCGCCGACGACCTCGACGCATCGACGGTCTCGATCACCACGCAGGACTTCAGCATGAACGCCCTGCTCGACCGCGACGTCGACGCCGCCCAGGCGATGACGTACAACGAGTGGGCGCAGATCCTCGAGGTCGTGAACCCGGAGACGGGCGAGCTGTACCAGCCCGAGGACTTCGACGTCATCTCGTACGAGGACACGGAGGGAGCCATGCTCCAGGACGCGATCTGGGCCGACACCGCCCGCCTCGCCGACGACCCGGCGTACGCCGACGCCGCGGTCCGCTTCCTCAAGGCCATCACCAAGGGCTGGATCTACGCTCGCGACAACCCCGAGGAGGCCGCGTCGACCGTGTACGACATCGCGGCGAACGCGGAGGCCGCCTTCCCGGTCGGCCCGACGCACCAGCTCTGGCAGATGAACGAGGTCAACAAGCTGATCTGGGCGGGCGGCGACTTCGGTCTCGTCGACCAGGCGGCGTGGGACAAGACGGTCGCGGGCGCGCTCTCGGCCAAGAACCAGGACGGTCTGAACCTCATCACCGCGGAGCCCGCCGACTCGGCGTACTCCAACGACTACATCCAGCAGGCGCTGGACGAGCTCGCCGATGAGGGCGTCGTCGTCGACGGCGAGTACACGCCGATCGAGGTCACCCTCACCGAGGGCGGCCAGTAGCACCACGGCACCACCGTCGGTCGAGCCTGTCGAGACCACACCCGGTCTCGACAGGCTCGACCCCCGAACCGATCCGACACGAAGGACACGCACCATGAGCGAATCGCTCGCCTACGAGCTCGACCGAGCCCACGTCTTCCACTCCTGGAGCGCGCAGGGGGCGCTGAAGCCCTTCGTGATCGCCGGGGCGTCCGGCACCGAGGTCTGGGACGACGCCGGCACCCGCTACCTCGACTTCTCCAGCCAGCTGGTCAACGTCAACATCGGGCACGCCCACCCCAAGGTGGTCGCCGCCATCCAGGAGCAGGCGGCCCTGCTGCCGACCGTCGCCCCCGCGCACGCGAACCTGGCCCGCGGCGAGGCGGCCAGGCGCATCCTCGCGAAGGCCGGTCCCGTGTTCGGCAAGGTCTTCTTCACCAACGGCGGTGCGGATGCGAACGAGAACGCCATCCGCATGGCCCGCCTCGTGACCGGACGCGACAAGGTCTTCAGCACCTACCGCAGCTACCACGGCAACACCGGAGCCGCGGTGGTCGCCACCGGCGACTGGCGCCGCGTGCCCAACGAGTACGCCCGCGGGCATGTGCACTTCTTCGGGCCGTTCCTCTACCGCTCCGAGTTCTGGGCGACGTCGCCCGAGCAGGAGTGCGCGCGCGCGCTGCACCACCTCGAGCGCATGATCCAGGCCGAGGGCGCCGCCTCCATCGCAGCGATCATCCTCGAGGGCATCCCCGGCACCGCCGGGGTGCTCGTGCCGCCGCCCGGCTACCTCGCCGGCGTGCGGGCGCTCTGCGACCGGTACGACATCATCCTCATCCTCGACGAGGTCATGTCCGGGTTCGGCCGCACGGGCGACTGGTTCGCCTGGCAGAACGAGCTCGTGAACGGCGACGGCGTCGTGCCCGACCTGATCACCTTCGCCAAGGGCGTGAACTCGGGATACGTCCCGGCGGGCGGCGTCGTCATCTCCGAGTCGATCGCGAACGCGTTCGAGGACGAGGTGTTCCCCGGCGGGCTCACCTACTCCGGCCACCCGCTCGCGATGGCCTCCATCGTGGCGGCGATCGATGCCATGGAGGACGAGGGGATCGTCGACAACGCCGCCGCGATCGGCCGGGACGTGCTCGCACCGGGGCTCGCCGCCCTGGCGGATGCGCATCCGATGATAGGAGAGGTGCGCGGGCTGGGAGTGTTCTGGGCCCTCGACCTCGTGCAGGACGCCGAGACGCGCGAACCCGTCGCCGCGGCCACCATCGGCCTGCTCAAGACGGAGATGATGGCACGCGGGCTGCTGCCGTTCTCGGCGGACAACCGCATCCACGTCGTCCCGCCGTGCACGGTGTCTGCCGAGGAGGTCGAGCGAGCCCTCGCGATCTACGACGAGGCCTTCACGGCGGTCGAGAGCCTGCGCTGACCGAGCCTGCCGGGAACGCGCCCGGCGGGTAGCATGAGACGTTATGCCTGCCCCGAAGAACCCCTACGACCTCGACGTCCGCGACATCATGCACCGGCCGGGCGAGATGCGCGAGCGCGAGCTCGACTTCGACGCGCCCGAGCAGCTCGGCGCCGCGCTCGCCGTGGTCAAGGAGGGCGCCCAGGTGCAGATCGGGGTGCGGCTCGAGGGCCTGCACGACGGCATCCTGGTCTCTGCCGAGCTCGAGACGGTGGCCGTGGGCGAGTGCGTGCGCTGCCTCGACCCGGTGCGCCTCCCCATCGAGGTCGAATTCCAGGAGCTTTTCGCGTATTCTCTCGATGAAGCTTTCGACTACCAGGTTCAAGACGATCACGTGGATCTTGAACCGGTCGTCCGGGATGCGGTGGTGCTCGCACTGCCGTTCCAGCCGGTCTGCCGACCGGATTGCCCAGGCCTCGACCCGGAGACGGGGGAGCGTCTGGCGGATCATCCCGATCGCACGCCTCGCGAGGTGATCGATCCCCGCTGGGCGGCGCTCGAGAACTTCCCGGCAGAAGACACCGCAAACTAAGACCTCCGGCACGCTGCAGCGTGCCGAGACAGAGCCCGTCACAGGCAGAGAAGAGAACCACCATGGCCGTTCCCAAGCGCAAGCAGTCGCGCTCCAACACGCACTCGCGCCGCTCGCAGTGGAAGGGCATCGTCCCGACCCTCGTCAAGACCGTCGAGAACGGCAAGACCGTCTACAGCCTCCCGCACCGCGCGAAGGTCGTCGAGGACAGCGCCGGCACGCCCCTGTACCTGGAGTACAAGGGCCGCAAGGTCGCGGACGTATAGCGGCAATGTCTCGCCCTCCGGGCGACACGGTCGTACCCGACGCACGCGCTGATCTCAGCCGCGCGCTCGGCGCCGACATCGATCCCGCGCTGCTCCAGCTGGCGTTGACGCACCGCTCGTACGCGTACGAGAACGGCGGCGTGGCCCACAACGAGCGGCTCGAGTTCCTCGGGGACTCCATCCTGGGGCAGGCCGTCACGGTCATGCTCTACCGCGACAACCCCGACCTCGACGAGGGCGAGCTCGCCAAACGGCGGGCCAGTCTCGTCTCGAGCGTCGCGCTCGCCGAGATCGCCGTCGGGATCGGCCTCGGCGATCACATGCTCCTCGGCCGCGGCGAGCTGCTCACCGGCGGACGCGCCAAGTCGTCGATCCTCGCCGACGCCGTCGAGGCGATCATCGGCGCGGCCTACCTGTCGCTCGGCCCGGACGAGGCGACCGCGCTCGTGCTGCGCCTGATCGCACCGCTGCTCGCCGATCCGGACCGCTTCGGCGCAGCCATGGATCCCAAGACCAGCCTGCAGGAGCTGTCCACCCGCCTCGGTCGGGGCCTTCCCGTGTACACGGTGACGGACAGCGGGCCGGATCACTCCAAGCGATTCCACGCGACAGTCGCCTTCGCGAACGGCGGGCCCTCGATCGCGGGCGGGGACGGCACCAGCAAGAAGCAGGCCGAGATGGCCGCCGCCCTCGAGGCGTGGTCGATCCTCCAGCGACCCAAGCGCTGACCGACGCCCGTGCCCGAGCTTCCCGAGGTCGAGGTGGTGCGCTCCGGTCTCGCGCCCGCGGCGACCGGCGCGACCGTCACCCGCATCGAGGTGCTCGACGAGCGGTCCCTGCGCCGGCACGGCGGCCCGGCCGAAGACTTCGTCGCCCGTCTGACCGGGGCCGTGCTCGCCGAGCCGCAGAGGCGCGGCAAGTTCCTGTGGGTGCCGACCGACGGGCCCTTCGAGGCCGTCGTCGTCCACCTCGGCATGAGCGGACAGGTGCTGCTGCGCGCACCCGACGCACCTCGGGACCGGCTGACGCGGATCGTGCTCGACCTGACGCACCCGGTGCACGGCGAGCTGCGGGTCGACTTCGTCGACCAGCGCATCTTCGGCTCGATGGCTCTCGACCACCTGGTGCCCACGGTCGACCGACCCGACCAGCGGATACCGAGCCAGGTCGCTCACATCGCGCGCGATCCGCTCGACCCGGCTTTCGACGACCGGCGCTTCCTGGCTGCGCTGGCGAAGAAGGACACGACGATCAAGCGCGCCCTGCTCGACCAGACGCTCATCAGCGGCATCGGCAACATCTATGCCGACGAGGCGCTCTGGGCCTCGCGCGTGCACTACGACCAGCCCACCCGCACCCTGAGCCGTCCACGGGCGGTCACCCTGCTCGCGGAGGTGCGGCTGGTGCTTGCACGGGCGCTGGCCGAGGGCGGAACCAGCTTCGATGCGCAGTACGTCAACGTCAACGGTGCGTCGGGGTACTTCTCGCACTCGCTCAACGCCTATGGGCAGACCGGACTGCCCTGCCCGCGCTGCGGTCGCGCGATCGTGCGCGAGAGCTTCATGAACCGCGGCTCGCACTTCTGCGCGTACTGCCAGCGGGTGAGGGCTGCGGCGCGGGCCGCGTCATGACCGCGGCCGTGTCGCCCGACCGCGCGGGGGTCCTCGCCGAGTCGCTCGATCTGGTGCTGAGCGCACGCGCGGGCGACGCGGCGGCTCGCCTCGCCGGCCGCGTCGACGCGTGGTCGCAGGCACTGGGGGCCGTCTGCTCGTTCCTGGCTCGGGACTTCGAGGGGGCCGCGGGACTCGCCGTGCGTGCTCGCACCGCCGCGGCATCCGATCCGGATGGTGCGCTGCTCGCCGCTGCGGCCTGGGGGTTCGCGGTCGCAGGCGGAGGCACGGCGGTGGGTGGACTCGCTGGCTGGCCGAGCGACGAAGGCCAGGCCGATGGCGGCCGCCACGGTGACCCGCTCGGCGAGTCTCTCGCGCACCTCCGGAGGTCCGAGCCAGACGACGACATCGCGGGCTTCACGGCCTACGCGCTCGCGGAGGCGGCCCTCGCGTGCGGCCGGCTCGAGCTCGGAGCCGCGCTCCTCGAGGCCGCGGGGCCGCACGACGCGACGTTCCTCGCCCGCGACGGGGTGGCGCATCCGTACGCCGTGGTCATGGGCATCATGCGCGTCCGGCTGCTCGCGTTCCGAGGGCGCATCAGCGAGGCCGTGGACGAGCTGGCACGGATCAGGGCCAACCGCGCGGCCGACCCCGGCGCTGCCGGCGCCCCGCCGATCACCGAGGTGCTCCTCGCGGCGACCGAGTCGCTCGTGCGCGGCAACGCCGCCGAGCGGTCGGAGGTGCGGGCGCTCGCCGACCGCGTCGAATTCGCTCGCCCGGTTCCCGACGACCACCTCTCGGGCGGCTGCTACCTGCTCGCCGCCTTCGGTCTGGTGGCGGTCGGCGATGTCCGGCGCGCTGCGCGATTGGCCCTGCGGGCCGGATCCGACGAGCGGTTCAGCTCCTTCGCCGTGATCGACCGGGGTCTCGCCATCGAGCTGATGGCTGCCGTCGCCGCGCAGGACCACGATCTCGATGCCGCCGAAGCCTGGTATACGGCGGTCGAGCCCCTGCTGGCCTGCCCGATGGCGGACTCCACGGCCCAGCGGGTGCGCAGTCGCGTCGATCTGCTGCGCGGCGACGCCGAGGCGGCGGTCGCATGGGCGGACCGCGCGGTCGCGTCCGCTCGAGCGCAGGGTCGCGTGGTCGAGGCGGCCGAAGGCGAGATCCTGGCGGCCCGAGCCCGGATCGCAGCGTCGCAGACGGGGGAGGCGAGCGTTCGACTGGAGGCCCTCGTCGACGCTGCGGAGTCGGCCGGCCACCACGCGGCACGACGGGCGGCCGCGCGGGAGCTCCGGGCGGCCGGACGTCGCCTGCGGCCTGCGGCGGGCAGCGACTGGGAGGGTCTGTCGCTGCGCGAGCGGGACATCGCGCTCATGCTCGCCGAGGGGCTGTCGAATCGCGAGATCGCCGACGACCTGCATCTGTCGGAGCACACGGTGCGCGCGCACGTCTCGCGCGTTCTCGCGGCGTTCGGCTCGGCGTCGCGGTTCGGTGTCGCGGCGCGGGTGGCGGAGCTCTTCCCGGCGCCGCCCTCCGCTGCGCCCGCAGCCCTCACCCCCCGGCAGGAGGCGGTGACCGAGCGGATCGCGCGAGGTCTCGGCAACGCCGAGATCGGCGCCGACCTCGACCTCAGCGTGAAGACGGTCGAGAAGCACATCGGCGAGATCCTGCGCCGCTGGGACGTCACGTCGCGGGTGGGGATCGCGCGGATCTGGCGCTCGCGGATGACGGTCGCGACCGTCAGCCAGTACTCCGCGGCAGCCGGAGACGCCGAAGGCCAGGCTCCCGATCGGTCCGATCGGAAGGCCTGACCTCCGGGCAGTGCGTCAGCGGCGCTTCGAGAGCACCAGGATGAGGCCGACGACCGCGGCGATCGCGGCGACGGCGCCCCACGACACGGCCGGCTTCTCGCGGAAGGCGGACTGCGTGGCGTCGAGCGCGTCGGACGCGACCCGCTTGGTGGTGTCGAGGGCGTCGGATGCGACCTTCTTCGTGGTGTCGAGGGCCTCGGTCGCGGCGCGCTGCGCCTTGTCCGTGAACTCCTCGGCCGTGTCGGCGGCGTCGTCGGCGACCTGGGCCGCGGTGTCGCGTGCCTTGTCGGCGGTCTTGCGGGCGTTCTCACGCGCCACGTCGGCCGTCTTGCTGGCGTTCGCCCGCGCCTCGTCGGCGGCGTCGCGGATCTCGTCGGTGGTTGCCATGGTGGGCCTTCCTGTCGTGGTTGTGGTGGTTGGTGTCGTGCGGTTCGAGGGGTCGTGGCCGGAGTCGCGCGCGCTCAGTGGCTGCGGCGGAACTCGCGCGAGCGCTGCGTCACTTCGCGCTCCAGCTTCTTCGCGGCCTTCTTCCGGGCCTTGCGGCCCTTGGCCCGGGCCTTCTTGACGGCTGGGTCGTTCCAGTACTTGGTGAACGTGCCGCTGATCTGCCGGTATCGATCCTCCCCGGCCTTCGCGCCCAGGGTGTAGGCGGCGAAGGCGATGAGGGCGATGACGAGGTACTTGGTCTTCATGAAGATTCCTTCAGGTCTCGAGGAGAGAGTGTCTCACCGCTGAGACGGTCGACCGAAGGGGTTCGTCACGGTCTGCGCCTAACTCCCAGGAAGCATCCGACGTCCTGTCAGGAGAGATCGAGTCTCCACGCCCCCTCGTATCCGGTCGGCACGAAGCCGACGGCCTCGTTGACATCGAGCATCGGCCGGTTCTCCTCGGCGTTCCAGGTGAGCACCGACGGATGACCGGGGGCACGGGAGAGCGCCTGCAGGTTGACGACCTTCAGCAGCATGCCGAGACGGTGTCCTCGATGCTCACGCAGCACGAGGGTGTCGTCCTGGCTGACCGGACGGTCGAGCGCGCGGGGCACCGACACCTGCGTGAAGCCGACGAGACGCGCCGTCGGCACGTGCTCGGCCACGGCGGTGAGCGTGGCGGTGCTCCCCGCCTCGTCGATCTCCTCGCGCGCGGCGACGCGGGCGGCATCCCAGACATCCTCCGGCTCCTCGAGCCCCGCGGTCGGCGCATCCGTCGACATCCGCGTCAGGAGAACGGCGACGTCGTCGAGCCAGCGCGGGGGAGTGCGGCCCTCCCAGGTGTGCACCCGATAGTCGGGGCCGGCCTGCACCTCTGCCGCCACGCGGCGTGCGCGCAGATCCTCCGAGTCGGCGGGAAGCGCGAATCGGCTGGCGCGCACCACCTGCTCGAGGCGGTAGCCCCGCGCCGTGAGGAACCGGGCCTGCCGGCTGGCGGCCGGAATCGATCCGAACCCGGTGGGAGGCTCCAGACGGGGGCCGGGGCCCTCGGGCGAGACGGCGTAGGTGATCACGCGGGTCTGGCCGAGCTCGCGGGCGTACGTCTCGGCGACGTCCGCGAGCGCGCGTCCGATGCCGCGGCCCTCCGCATCCGGGTGCACGTCGACGTCGACCCAGCCGACCGTCGACGCGTCGGCGAGCAGCATCTCGTGCACGCCGCGGCCGATGATGGCGCCGCCGGGAGCCGACCCGTCGCGCGCGACCCACAGGCGTTTGGGCTCGTGCGCATCGAGCCAGGTGGGGAAGAGCTGCTCGGCGGGGTAGGCGTACTCCGCTGAACCGTACGCGCGCACCTCCGCGGCGTTCCGCACCTCGACGGAGGCGACGAAGTCCTCCCCGCCGGGACCGTCGAGGGATGCGGGGATGTGCAGCCGTTCGATGGTGAAATCGGTCATCGGATGCCCCTCGCGACGTGCCTGCGCTGCCTCATTGCCAGCCCGCCAGGCTAGCCGCCGCGCCCCGCGAAGTCGAGGACTCGCATCCGGTACCGTAGAGCCCTGGTCGTCCCGAGCGCGGAGAAGCTGTGTATCTGAAGAGCCTGACCCTCAAGGGATTCAAGTCCTTCGCACAGCCGACCACCTTCGCCTTCGAGCCGGGCGTCACGTGCGTCGTCGGGCCCAACGGCTCGGGCAAGTCCAACGTCGTCGACGCCCTGGCCTGGGTGATGGGCGAGCAGGGTGCCAAGACGCTGCGCGGCGGCAAGATGGACGACGTCATCTTCGCGGGCACGTCGACCCGCGGACCGCTCGGGCGGGCGGAGGTGCTGCTGACCATCGACAACGCCGACGGCGCGCTGCCGATCGAGTACAGCGAGGTGACCATCTCGCGCACCCTGTTCCGCAACGGCGGCAGCGAGTACGCCATCAACGGCCAGCAGTGCCGGCTGCTCGATGTGCAGGAGCTGCTGAGCGACTCCGGGCTCGGCCGCGAGATGCACGTCATCGTGGGACAGGGACAGCTCGACCAGGTGCTGCACGCCACGCCCGAGGAGCGTCGCGGGTTCATCGAAGAGGCGGCCGGCATCCTCAAGCACCGCCGCCGCAAGGACAAGACCCTGCGCAAGCTCGAGGCGATGCAGGCCAACCTGACGCGTCTCAGCGATCTGGCGGGCGAGATCCGCCGCCAGCTCAAGCCCCTCGGCCACCAGGCCGAGATCGCGCGCGAGGCCCAGCTCATCGCCGCCATCGTGCGCGACGCCCGTGCTCGCCTGCTCGCCGACGAGGTCGTCGAGCTGCGCGCGGCCATCAGCAGCGTGACCCGCGCCGAGAGCGAGCGGAAGACCGAGCGGATCGTGCTGCAGGAGCAGCTCGACCAGGCGAGGCTCCGACAGACTCGGCTCGAGCAGACCATGGCGGGCGACGCCGTCGACGACGCGCGCCGGGTCGCGTTCGGACTCGAGCAGGTGCAGGAGCGCCTGCGCTCGCTCTATAACCTCGCCAACCAGCGGCTCGCCCTGCTCGGCCAGCAGGCCGAGCTGCCGGGTATGTCGACGACCATCTCGCCGCGCATGGTGGAGGACGCGCGTGCCGAGGCGGTGCGGCTCGTCGCCGGGGTCGGCGCGGCCGAGGAGGCGCTCGGCCGGGCCTCCGCGGCGACCGCGACGGCGAAGGGCAGTCTCGACTCCCTCGACGACGAGATCAGCGCTCAGAGTGCGCTCGTGTCGCAGCACGACCTCGAGCAGGGGCGGCTCGCGGGCCAGGTCCACGCCGCCGAGTCGCGTCGCGCGGCCACCCAGGCCGAGCTCGACCGCTCGCGCACCGCGCTCGAGCAGGCCGAGCAGCGGCGCGAGACCGCGCGCGCCGAGCTCCTTGCGCTCGAGGGCGTCGACGAGGCCGCAGTCGACGAGGGCCTCTCCGCCGCGGTCGAGGCCGCGGGTGCGGCGGTGGCCGAGCTGCAGGCCGCGGTCGAGGTGCTGCGCGACGAGGTGCATGCCGCCGAGCGCGAGCGCGACGCTCTGGCCGCGCGCACGGGCGCCCTGTCGCTCGCGGTCGATCAGAAGGACGGCTCGGGTGCCATCGTGGGTGCCCGCGGCATCCGGGGGCTCGTCGCCGAGCACATGCAGGTGCGCGCCGGCTACGAGGCGGCGATCGCCGCGGCGCTCGGCTCGCTGGCCGATGCCGTCCTCGCCGACGACCGGGACAGCGCGATCGACGCGCTGGCCTCGGCGCGGGCGTCGGACGCGGGTCGCGTCGAGATCGTCGTGGCGGCGGCGACCGCGGGTCGCGCTGTCGGCGAGCTGCCCGCGGGCGCCGTTCCCGCATCCGAGCTCGTCACCGCGCCCGACGGCATCCGCGGCCTGCTCGCGCGCGTCGTGGTCGTCGACGACCTCGAGGCGGCGCGAGCCGCCTGGCCGGCGCTGTCGGAGATCGGCGACCTGACCGTCATCACCCGCGAGGGCGACGTGCTCACCGAGCACGTGCTGCGCGGCGGATCCGGCGGCGGACGCAGCATCCTCGAGCTGGTCGCCGAGCGGGATGCGGCGCAGGAGAAGTTGGTGATCGTCACGACCGCGATCGAGCGGTCGCGATTCGCCCTCGCCGAGAAGCGCGAGGCTCTCGACCTCGCGCAGATCGACGCCGCGCAGGCCCAGGCCGCGCTCAAGGAATTCGATGCTCGGCTCGCCGAGCGCAGCGAGGCCCTCGGGAGGTCGCGGGTCCAGCTCGAGGCGGCCGCGGCCGAGGGGGAGCGGCTGGCCGCGGCGGTGCGCGCACTGTCCGAGTCCGTCGAGGCGGCCGAGTCGGCTGTGGCCGCCGCGACCTCGGAGCGCGACGCCCACGCCTCGACGCCGCGGCCCATGCTCGACGTCTCAGCCCGCGACGGACTCCTGCTCGAGCTCGAGACCGCGCGCTCCGCCGAGGTGCAGGCCCGCATCGAGCTCGAGACGGCCCGCGAGCGCGTGCGCGCTCAACAGGCGCAGGCCGAGACGCTGCAGCGCCAGCTCGAGGCCGAGCGCACCGCCGCCGAGGAGTCCGCGCGCCTCGCCGTGCTGCGGCAGCACCAGGTCGCCGCGGCGTCGGGAGTGATCGACGCGCTGCCCGCCGTGCTCGACTCGGTCGACCGCTCCGTGTCGGAGGCGCGGGTGGCGCTCGCGGCGGCAGAGGCCGGGCGGGCGAAGCAGAACGAGGAGCTCGCCGAGCTGCGTCGCTCCGAGAGCGCGCTGCGCGAGCGGCTGGCGGGGCTCAACGAGAACGTCCACGGACTCGAGATGCAGTGCTACGAGAAGAAGCTGCACCTGTCGCAGCTGCTCGAGCGCGCAGGCGAGGAGCTCGGGCTCGTCGAGGACGTGCTCGTCGCCGAGTACGGGCCCGAGGTGCCGGTGCCGGTCGACGCCGACCTGAGCGGGTCGAGCGGCGATCCCTCGGAATCGGCGAGCGAGACCCGCGTCTCCAGCACTCCGTACAACCGCGCCGCCCAGCAGGTGCGTCTCACCCGCGCCGAGCGGAAGCTCGGCCAGCTCGGTCGGGTCAATCCGCTCGCCCTCGAGGAGTTCGCCGCTCTCGAGGAGCGCCACCGTTTCCTCACCGATCAGCTCGCCGATCTGACGGCGACCCGGAAGGATCTGCTGACGATCATCGAGGACATCGACGGCAAGATGCAGGAGATCTTCGGCGCCGCCTTCGACGACACCCGAGCGGCGTTCGACCAGGTGTTCCCCGTGCTGTTCCCTGGAGGCACGGGCAGCCTCTTCCTGACGAATCCCGACGACCTGCTCACCACGGGCATCGAGGTGACGGTGAAGCCGGCGGGCAAGAAGATCGAGCGGCTCTCGCTGCTGAGCGGCGGTGAGCGCTCACTCGCAGCGGTGGCGCTGCTCATCGCGATCTTCAAGGCCCGCCCCAGCCCGTTCTACATCATGGACGAGATCGAGGCCGCCCTCGACGATGCCAACCTGGGGCGGCTGCTCACCGTCATGGAGGATCTGCGCTCAGACTCGCAGCTGATCGTCATCACCCACCAGAAGCGCACCATGGAGATCGCCGACGCGCTGTACGGCGTCTCGATGCGGCAGGACGGCGTCAGCGCGGTCGTCGGTCAGCGGGTCGCGCACCCGGAGGCGGCGACGGCCTCCTGACCGCGGAGTCGCGCGGTCAGGCGTCGGGGTCCGCCACCGCGATGAGCTGGGACCCGTTGACGGTGAGCACGTTCCAGGCGTCGCCGTCGAGTCGGAAGGTCGAGATCGATCCGTTCGCGATGCCGGGGAGCGCCTGACCGGCGAGCGAGGCGAGCGTGTACCGGATGATCGTGCCGTGGCAGACGATCACAACGTCGGCATCCGGGAAGTCGTCGGCGATCCGGGCGAGGCCCGCCTTCCCGCGCGCGACCACCGCGTCGAGCGGCTCGGCTCCGGGGTAGTCGCGGTCGGGGTACCGCTCCACGATCTCGGTGTCGCTCATGCCCTCGAGCGGACCGTAGTCGCGCTCGATGAGCTCGTCGTAGGCGGGCCCCAGCTCGAGGCCGAGTTCACCGGCGATGATCTCGGCGGTCTCCCGCGCGCGCGCCAGCGGCGAGCTGACGACGACCTGCCAGCCGCCGTCGCGCAGCACGTCGGCGGCGTCGTGCGCCTGTCCGCGTCCTGTGTCGTTGAGGGGGATGTCGCTGGAGCCCTGCAGGCGTCCGTCGCGATTCCAGTCGGTCTGTCCGTGGCGGATGAAGGCGAAAGTCACTCGGACAGTCTGCCGTGCGCGGCGGCGGATGACCGTCTCGCGGCCCGGATACGCTGGCACCATGGCCTCGTTCTCGCTCGGTTCCGCTCTGCGCGGCATGTTCGCGCGCGCCACGATCGATGACAGCACCTGGGAGCAGCTCGACGACGCCCTCATCTCGGCCGACTTCGGACCCGACCTCACCGAGGCGATCGTGGCGGAGCTCCGGGGCAAGGTCGCCACCTACCGCACCGACGATCCGCGTGACCTGCAGCGGATGCTGCGCGAGACGCTCGAGGAGCGGCTCGCCCGCCTCGACCCCACTCTCGCCCTCAGCAACCGTCCGGCGGTCGTGCTGGTGGTGGGCGTGAACGGCGTCGGCAAGACGACGACGATCGGCAAGTTCGCCAAGTTCCTCACCAACTACGGCCGGAGCGTCGTGGTGGGCGCCGCCGACACGTTCCGTGCGGCCGCCGTCGAGCAGCTGGCGACCTGGGCGGAACGCGCCGGGGCCACCATCGTGCGCCCGCAGCAGCAGGGTCAGGACCCGGCATCCGTCGCCTTCCAGACCGTGCAGAAGGCGATGGACGAGGGCATCGAGATGGTGCTCATCGACACAGCCGGCCGTCTGCAGACGAAGAGCGGACTCATGGACGAGCTCAGCAAGGTGCGTCGCGTCGTCGAGAAGCTGGCCCCGATCGCGGAGGTGTTGCTGGTGCTCGACGCCACCACCGGACAGAACGGGCTCGCCCAGGCCGAGGCCTTCATCGAGCACGCCGGCGTCACAGGTCTCGTGCTCACCAAGCTCGACGGCTCGGCGAAGGGCGGCTTCGTGCTGGCCGTCCAGGAGAAGACCGGCATCCCGATCAAGCTGGTCGGCCAGGGCGAGGGAATCAACGACCTGACGGGCTTCACGCCGCACGTCTTCGTGCAGCAGCTCGTCGGCTAGACCCCGATCCGGTGATCGAGGAGCGGCGACGCCGCGCGTCGAGATCCCGCCCGCGCTACGCCCGGTACAGCGCCGCGCGCTCGGTGTAGTGCGCCGCGTTAGCAGTCAGCGCGGCGACCTCGTCGTCGGTGAGCCCCCGGCGCACCTTCGCGGGCACCCCCGCGACGAGGGAGCGTGGAGGGATCACCGACCCCTCGAGCACGACAGCACCCGCAGCGACGAGCGACTGCGCCCCGACGACGGCCCCGTTGAGCACGGTCGCGTTCATGCCGATCAGGCAGCCGTCGTCGATGCGGCATCCGTGCACGACCGCACCGTGGCCGATGCTCACGTCCGATCCGATGATCGCGGGGGAGCCGGGGTCGGCGTGCACGACGGCGTTGTCCTGCAGGTTGCTGCGCGCGCCGAGCTCGAGGTCGGCCGTGTCGCCGCGCATGACGGCGCCGAACCAGACGCTCGCGCTCTCGCGGATCGTCACGCGGCCAACGAGCGTCGCGTTCTCGGCGATGAGGGCGGTGTCGTCGATCGACGGGCTGACACCGCCGAAGGGGATGATCGGCATGCGCCCAGGCTAGCGTCGGCGACCGCCGGTAGCGTGAGGCTGTGACCGGGACCCCTTCCTCCGACAGCCTCGCATCCTCCGACAGCAGCTTCGACGTCGTCGTGATCGGCGCGGGTCCGGCCGGCACCGCCGCGGCCCTCCGAGCGGCAGAGCTGGGCGCGAGCGTCGCCGTCCTCGAGGCGGATCGCACCGGCGGCACCTGCGTCAACACCGGCTGCGTCCCGACTCGCGTGCTGGCGAAGACCGCCCGCCTCATGCGCGATGTGCGCACGGCCGACGCCTACGGGATCGGCGGCGGCGAGCACGAGCTGGACTGGGACGCCACCGTCGCCCGCGTGCGCGCCACCGTCGACCGGGTGCGCTCCATCAAGGCCGAGCCCGAGCGGTTCGCCGCGGCCGGGGTGGAGCTCATCATGGAGGGGCGCGCGCGCTTCGCCGACCCGACCACGCTGGTGCTCGACTCGGGGCGGCGGGTGACCGCCGCATCCGTCATCGTCTGCGTCGGCGGGCACTCTCGCCGCCTGCCGATCCCCGGCGCCGAGCTGGCGACCGTGCCCGAGCACGTGCTCGACCTGCCGTCGCTGCCGGGCCGCATCGCGATCATCGGCGCCGGCAACACCGGTGCCCAGCTCGTCACGGTCTTCAACGCGTTCGGCAGCCGGGTGACGGTGCTCGATCTGGCGCCGCGCATCCTGATGCCGTCCGACGAGTCGATCAGCGCGGCGGTCGCACAGGCGTTCGTCGAGCAGGGCGTGACCGTCGCGACCGGCATCGAGGGCGTCGACGGGCTGGTCGAGGCCTCAGATGGCGCGATCGAGTTGACCTGGCGAGCCGGGGGTGAGGCGCGCACCGAGACGTTCGATGCGGTGGTCATGGCCACGGGCTGGCCGGCGGATGTCGAGGACCTGGGCCTCGAGAACGCCGGCATCCAGCCGGTGCGGTC
>CAXTSE010000010.1:62032-120739 GCA_964246985.1 uncultured Microbacteriaceae bacterium | reverse complement strand
CACCGCGGGTGGTGAACCGCTTCCAGAACAGCGAGTAGAGGATCGTCGGCAGGTTGGCGCTCGCCGCCACGGCGAAGGCCAGCGCCACCAGGAACGCGACGTTCTGACCCTGGGCGGCGATGCCTCCGAGGATCGCGACGACGCCGATCACGACGACGGTGCGGCGTGCGATCTTGACCTCGTTGACCGACCCGGACGTGCCTTCGCCGCGCTTCAGCACATTGGCGTAGATGTCGTGCGCGAACGATGTCGCCGCCGTGATCGTCAGCCCGGCGACCACCGCGAGGATGGTCGCGAACGCCACCGCCGAGACGATCGCGAGCAGCACCGGTCCGCCGAGCTGGAGGGCGAGCAGGGGAGCGGCCGAGTTGACGCCACCCGGAGCGGCCAGGATCGCATCCGGCCCCACCAGTGCCGCGGCGCCGTAGCCGAGCACGAGCGTGAACAGGTAGAAGATGCCGATGATCCAGATCGCCCAGACGACGCTGCGTCGGGCCTCCTTGGCCGTAGGCACCGTGTAGAAGCGCATGAGCACGTGCGGGAGACCCGCGGTTCCGAGCACCAGCGCGATCGCGAGCGACACGAAGTCGAGCGGGTTCGCGCCGTACTGCAGGCCCGGCGCGAGCAGCGCCTCTCCCGTGACCCCGGCGTCCGCCGCCTTCTGCGACGCCCCGAAGGTCGCCACGGCGTCGTCGAGGAGCGCCGAGAAGTCGAAGTTGTGCACCGCGAGCACCCAGATGGTCATGATCGCGGCGCCGCCGACGAGCAGGATCGCCTTGATGATCTGCACCCAGGTGGTGCCCTTCATTCCGCCGATGAGCACGTAGAAGATCATCAGCACGCCGACGACGGCGATGACGATGCCGACATTGACGGGCCCCTCGATGCCGAGCAGCAGCGCCACGAGACCGCCCGCGCCCGCCATCTGCGCGAGCAGGTAGAAGAAGCAGACGACCAGCGTCGTGATGGCCGCGGCCGTGCGCACCGGACCCTGCTTGAGCCGGAACGACAGCACGTCTGCCATCGTGTAGCGGGCCGTGTTGCGCATCAGCTCGGCGACGAGAAGCAACGCGACCAGCCACGCCACCAGGAACCCGATGGAGTAGAGGAACCCGTCGTAGCCGTTGACCGCGATGGCTCCGCAGATGCCGAGGAACGACGCGGCCGAGAGGTAGTCGCCCGAGATGGCGAACCCGTTCTGCGGTCCGGTGAACGACCGTCCGGCTGCGTAGTAGTCCGCGGCCGTCTTGTTGTTGCGGCTCGCCCGGAACACGATCACCAGGGTGACGACGACGAACGCCAGGAAGATCGCGATGTTGAGGACGGGGTTGTTCTCGGCCTGGGTCGGGGCGGCGGAGAGGGCGGTGGGGATGACGGAGATCGCTGCGCTCATCGCTCCTGCTCCTCGAGGTCGGTGCGGATGCGCTGGGCCACCGGGTCGAGCTTGCGGTTGGCGTAGGCGACGTAGGACATGGTGATGACGAAGGTCGTCACGAACTGGCCGAGCCCGAGCAGCAGGCCGACGTTGACGTTGCCGAACACCGGCGTCGCCATGAAGTCATGCGCGTAGGCAGCAAGCAGCACGTAGACGAAGTACCAGACCAGGAACAGCGCCGCGACGGGGAAGACGAAGCGGCGGTGGCTGCGCTGGAGGAGCCGGAAGTCGTCGCTCTCGGCGATCTTCTCGTAGTCGAGTACGCCGCCCGGAGGAGGCGCGGCGGGGGTGCGGGCGGGATCGGACATGTGACCTCCTTGTCGGAGGGAACCCCACAGAAGGCGCGTCGCGCCGATCGAGGTACCCCGTTATGCCTGGATCTGTCCCCCACCCTGGCATGGCCCCCGTGCGAGGGGCAATGGGCTCGACTCAGATGGATCGACCTAGACGGGTCGGGGCAGAGACTCGTCGGCCCGCTCGTCGCGCACCGGGGGCAGCTCGGCGAGACGCTGCAGGGCGTCGCGGATGGAGGCGCTGAAGATGACGGCGCCGGCGCTGCCGAAGTGGATCCGGTCCCCGGCCAGCACCCCGAGCGACGGCTGGATGGCGTCGTGCCAGTTGGCGAGCTCGACATCGCGGTAGTAGACGGCGAAGCCCGAGAGGGTCGTGTTGACCCCGTCCGTCCAGGCGCGCGGCGCCTGCACGTTGACGACGACGAGCTGCCGATCGGGTCCGAGGATCGCGCGCACCTTCTCGAGGGTGTCGCGGTCGATGGGCCCGTTCGTGCCGAGCGCCAGCACCAGAACGCTGCGCAGCTGCCCCGAGTCGGCCAGCGCCTGCACGAGGGCAGGGGCCGACAGCAGCTGACGAGACACGACGGCGTCGATCTGGATGCCGGGGAAGTCCTGCTGGAGGGTGGGCGCGGCCGCCAGCATGACGGAGTCGCCGATCGCGACGATCTGATCGCCGCCGGCGACCTGTGCGGCCGGCGTGGCGTCGCCGGGATCGGAGGCCGGGGTCGCGGAGTCGGCGGCGGCCGCCGCGGCGGCCGCATCCTCGGCGGCAGCGTTGGCCTCGACGATCGCCTGCTGTCCCGCCGCCACCAGCGCCTCCGTCTCGCCCTGACCGGGGTCGGAGGCGATGGCCACCCCGCCGGCGATCGTGCCCGACACCACCAGCACGGCGACCCAGGTGCCGGCGATCAGCCCATGGCGGGACCCCCGCAGCCACCCGGTGAACCGGCCGACGGCGGCGCGGAAGCCGACCCGGCGCACCGGCTGCTCGACGAGGGCGTAGGACACGGTCGCGGCGGCCACGGTGATGACCAGCGCGACGACGCCGATCGCCCACCCGAGAGCCCCGTCGCGTGGCCAGCCGGGCAGCGCCGCCGCCACCAGGACGAGCACCGGCCAATGCCAGAGGTACAGCCCGTAGCTGCGCACCCCCACCCATGCGATCGGACGGAGGGAGAGCAGGCGGGCGAGCGGGGTGCCGGGGACCAGCAGCGTCGCGATGACCAGAGCAGTGAGCACGGCGACCAGCGGCAGGCCGCCCCGGTAGGTGACGGCCGCGTCGCCCTGCAGGACGACGGACGAGGCCACGAGGCCGAGGAGGGCGAGGGCGCCGATGCAGCCGGCGGCGGTGCGGAGGCGGCGCGGCCACTCGAGGGCCCGCTGCGGCCAGGCCTGGGAGAGCACGGCGAGGGCGGCGCCGGCGAGCAGTCCGAACGCGTGGGTGTCGGTGCCGTAGTAGACGCGGGTGGCGTCGACCGGATCCCAGAGCAACCCCATCGCGACGGCCGAAGCCAGCGCCAGCGCACCGATCACGGCCAGACGCAGCGGCCGCGGCATCCGGATCAGTGCGACGGCCACGAGAAGCGGCCAGAGCAGGTAGAACTGCTCCTCGACCGCGAGCGACCAGAGATTGCGCAGGAGCTCGGGGGTGGAGTCGTCGAAGTAGCTCGACGCCGAGGCGATCGAGAGCCAGTTGCCGCTGAAGGTCGCAGCGCCCAGCACCTGCCTGCCGAGGTTCACGAGCACGTCGCCGCCGACCACGAGAGCCGCGGCGAGCGTGACGACGAGGAGCAGGCCCAGCGCGGGGAGCAGTCGGCGGGCACGGCGGCGCCAGAACGAGGCGAGGTCGATCCGGCCCGTGTCGGAGTGCTCGCGCAGCAGCAGCCCGGTGATCAGGAAGCCGCTGACGACGAAGAAGACGTCGACGCCGACGAAGCCGCCGACCAGCGTTCCGGGAGGCGTGAGATGGAAGAGGATCACGAGCGCGACGGCGAGCGCTCGCAGCCCGTCGAGCCCGACGATGCGGAACGGGAGGGGCGGTGGGGGCTCGGCGACGGCCCGGCTGCCGCGGGGTGCACGCGAGCGCACCGCCGGCTTCGTCGCCGGGGTGACCGTGTCGAGAGGTGTCTGAGGTGGCATGGCGAGGTCGGGGTCAAGCCTAGACTCGGGCCGTGACACCCGGCGAGCCCGACCCCCGGCGCATCAGGCTCGACCTCGGCTACGACGGGACCCGCTTCGCCGGCTGGGCCCGGCAGCCCGGCCAGCGCACCGTGCAGGGCGAGCTGGAGGCCGCGCTCGCCACGATCTTCCGCCGTGCGGGGGAGCCGCCCCAGCTCACCGTCGCCGGACGCACCGACGTCGGAGTGCACGCCATCGGGCAGGTGGCGCACGTCGACCTGACCGAGGAGCAGCTGCGCATCCTCGACCGCCCCGATCGCGGCGGCCGACCGGCACCCACGGGACCCGCCACCGTCGCCCGACGGCTGAACGGAATCGCCGGTCTCGAGTCCGATGTGCGGGTGTTCTCGTCGGCCTACGCCCCCGAGGGCTTCGACGCGCGCTTCTCGGCGACGTGGCGGCGATACGAGTACCGCATCGCCGACAACGAGGCGCTCCACGATCCCCGCGCCCGGCTGCACACCCTCTGGTACCCGGCCTCGCTCGACGTCGAGGCGATGGACGAGGCGGCGCGCTCCCTGCTCGGCCTCCACGACTTCGCCACGTTCTGTCGTCCGCGCGAGGGGGCGACCACCATCCGCGAGCTGCAGGAGTTCTCGTGGCAGCGCGACGGCGACGGCGTGCTCGTCGCCCGGCTGCAGGCCGATGCGTTCTGCCACAGCATGGTGCGCGCGCTCGTCGGGGCGTGCGTCGCGGCGGGCCAGGCCAGGCTGACCGCCACCCGCGTGACCGAGCTGCGTGACGCGGCCACGCGATCCGCCGACTTCGCCGTCCTGCCCGCCAAGGGCCTCACCCTCATGGAGGTCGGCTACCCGGCCGACGACCAGCTCGCCGAGCGCGCGGCTCAGACCCGCGCGCGCCGAGGGGCCGGCGCCGCCGGAGGCGAGTTGACCGGCGCGCAGGGGATCGACTAACCTAGCGAGGTTGTCCGCATTCCGTGGACACGTCTGAGCCCTCCACCGCAGGGTTCCCGCGCATCGCGATCGGGAACGCTCACCGGAGCGGGATTCACGAACATCTCGACAGAAAGCAGTCAGTACTGTGACGCGTACGTTCAGCCCCAAGCCGGCGGACATCCAGCGCGAGTGGATCGTCATCGATGCCACCGATATCGTGCTCGGTCGTCTTGCCAGCCACGCCGCCGCCATCTTGCGCGGCAAGCACAAGCCCACCTTCGCCCCCCACATGGACATGGGCGACTTCGTCATCATCGTCAACGCCGAGAAGGTCGCCCTCACCGGTCAGAAGCTCGAGAAGAAGCTGGCCTACCGCCACTCGGGCTACCCGGGCGGCCTCACCGCGCAGACCTACGTCGAGATGCTCGAGAAGCACCCGACCCGCGCGGTCGAGAAGGCCATCCGCGGCATGCTGCCGAAGAACTCGCTGGGCCGTGCCCAGATCAAGAAGCTGAAGGTCTACGCGGGCGGCGCTCACCCCCACGAGGCGCAGCAGCCGAAGACCTACACCCTCACCCAGGTCGCGCAGTAGCGCCCCCCGCACACTTTCAAGGACTAGAGAACTCATGGCGAAGATCGAAGACACCATCGCTCCCGAGACCGCGGCCGCCGCGGTCGAGGCGGCCCCCAGCAGCTACTCCACCGAGACGCCGGCCGACGAGGCGCCCCGCGCCCCGCGTCCCGTGCTCAGCGTCGGCGGCTCGGCCGTCGGCCGCCGCAAGGAGGCCATCGCCCGCGCGCGCCTCACGCCCGGCACCGGCACGTTCGTCGTGAACGGCCGCACGCTCGAGGACTACTTCCCCAACAAGCTGCACCAGCAGCTGATCAACGACCCGTTCAAGGTGCTCGACCTGCTCGGCAGCTACGACGTGGTCGTCAAGATCACCGGCGGCGGCCCCTCCGGCCAGGCGGGCGCCCTGCGCCTCGCCATCGCGCGCACCCTCAACGAGATCGACCGCGAGAACAACCGCCCGGCGCTCAAGAAGGCCGGCTTCCTCACCCGTGACGCCCGCGTCATCGAGCGCAAGAAGGCCGGTCTCAAGAAGGCCCGCAAGGCGTCGCAGTTCTCGAAGCGCTAAGGGCTGCTCGCTCGCGAGCCGCACCCCATGCCTCGACTCTTCGGTACTGACGGAGTCCGAGGGCTGGCGAACGGTGATCTGATCACCGCGGACCTCGCCCTCGGGCTCGCTCAGGCCGCTGCCTTCGTGCTCACCCGCGGCAAGTACGCGGATGCGCGCCGAGCCGCCGGCAAGCGACCCCGCGCCGTCCTCGCCCGCGACCCCCGCGTCAGCGGCGAGTTCATCAGCGCCGCCGTGGCGGCCGGGCTCGCCAGCTCGGGCATCGACGTGCTCGACGCGGGGGTCATCCCGACGCCCGCAGCCGCGTTCCTGGTAGCCGACGAGAAGGTCGACTTCGGCGTCATGGTCTCGGCCTCGCACAACCCGGCTGCCGACAACGGCATCAAGTTCTTCGCGCTCGGCGGCACCAAGCTCCCCGACGAGGTCGAGGACCGCATCGAGGCGGCGCTCGCCGAGCCCAAGCTGACGCCCACCGGCGGAGGCGTGGGCCGCATCCGCCGCTTCGCGGACGCCGAGGACCGCTACGTCGTGCACCTGCTCGGCACGCTGGGTACGCGTCTCGACGGCATCCACGTCGTCATCGACGCGGCTCACGGTGCCGCGGCCGGCGTCTCGCCCCAGGTCTTCACCGATGCCGGTGCGACGGTCACGCTGATCGGGGCCGACCCCGACGGGCTCAACATCAACGACGGCGTCGGGTCGACCCACCTCGAGTTCCTGCGCGCCGCGGTGCTCGAGCACAAGGCCGACCTCGGCATCGCACACGACGGCGACGCCGACCGCTGCCTCGCCATCGACGCCGACGGCAACACGGTCGACGGCGATCAGATGATGGCGATCCTCGCCCTGTCGCTGAAGGCGCGCGGCCACCTCGTCGACGACACCCTCGTCGCGACGGTGATGAGCAACCTCGGTCTGCGCGTGGCGATGGCCGAGCACGGGATCCGCATGGTCGAGACCCGCGTCGGCGACCGGTACGTGCTCGAGGCTCTCGGCGAGGGAGGGTTCAGCCTCGGCGGAGAGCAGTCGGGTCACATCATCTTCAGCGATCACGCCACCACCGGTGACGGCGTGCTGACGGGCCTCCAGCTCGCAGCCGAGATGGCGCGCACCGGCAAGACGCTCGCCGAGCTCGCGTCGGTGATGACCGTCTACCCGCAGGTGCTCGTGAACGTGCGCGGGGTGGACCACCACGGTCTCACCACCGACGACGCGATCGCCGAGGCTGTGGCGCAGGCCGAGCACCAGCTGGGCGACACCGGTCGCGTGCTGCTGCGCCCGTCGGGCACCGAGCCGATGGTGCGGGTGATGGTCGAGGCTGCCGATCAGGCGACCGCCGAGCGCCTCGCCGACGAGCTCGCCGAGGTCGTGCGCGGGCGCCTCGCGCTCTGAGCCCAGCGCTCCCAGCGCCACCCGGCACCATCTGGTGAGATGGGAGCATGCCTCTCACCGGTGAGTACGAGCCGTCCACCTCCGACTGGGCGCGCACCCAGGCCGAGACGTTCGAGGCGACGGGCGGGGCCGAGGCGAACACGCTGCGCGGCCGTCCGATCGTGCTGCTGACGTCGGTCGGAGCGCGGTCGGGCAAGCTGCGGAAGACGGCGCTCATGCGCGTGGAGCACGACGGGGTGTACGCGGTCGTGGCGTCCCTCGGCGGCGCGCCGAAGCATCCGGTCTGGTACTACAACATCGTCACCGAGCCGCACGTCGAGCTGCAGGATGGCGCCGAGCGGCACGACTTCCGAGCGCGCGAGGTCACCGGCGACGAGAAGGCTGCCTGGTGGGAGCGGGCCGTCGCGGCCTGGCCCGACTACGCCACGTACCAGGAGAAGACCGACCGCGAGATCCCCGTCTTCGTGCTCGAGCGCATCTGACTGTTCGCCCTAGACCTTCCGCAGCAGCACCGTCGACACCGCGTGGTCGGGGCCCTTCCGCAGCACGAGGTCGGCGCGGGCGCGGGTCGGCAGCACATTCTGCTCGAGGTTCGGGCCGTTGATCTCGGACCAGATCGCGCGCGCCCGAGCCACCGCCTCCGCCTCGCTGAGGCTGGCGTACCGGTGGAAGTACGACTGCGGGTCGGCGAACGCCCCGCGCTGCAGGCGCAGGAAGCGCCGCACGTACCAGTCCTCGATGTCGCTCGTGCGCGCATCCACGTAGATCGTGAAGTCGAACAGGTCGCTGAGCGCCAGCCGCGCGCTCGACGCGGGCGGCTGCAGCACGTTGAGGCCCTCGACGATCAGCACGTCGGGGCGCCGCACCACGGCCGACGCGTTCGGGAGCGTGTCGTAGATGAGGTGGGAGTACACGGGCGCGCGCACCTCGTCGGCCCCGCTCTTCACCCGGCTGACGAAACGCAGCAGTGATCGGCGGTCGTAGCTCTCGGGGAACCCCTTGCGCTGCATCAGCCCGCGCCGCTCGAGCTCGGCATTCGGCCAGAGGAACCCGTCGGTTGTCACCAGCTCGACGCGGGGGGTGTCGCTCCAGCGCGACAGGAGCTCGCGCAGCAGGCGCGCGATGGTCGACTTGCCGACGGCGACCGAGCCGGCGATGCCGATCACGTAGGGCGTCGGATGCGGCGCCTGGCCGAGGAAGGCGGTGGTCGCCTCGCGCGTGCGGCGGGTCCCCGCGACGTAGAGGTTGAGCAGGCGGCTGAGCGGGACGTAGACCTGGGCGACCTCGTCGAGGTCGAGAGAGTCGCCGAGCCCGCGGATCTTGCGCAGGTCGACCTCGTTGAGCGTGAGCGGCGTGCTCGGTGCCAGGGAGGCCCACTCGCCGCGCTCGATCTCGGTGAACGGGGTCTCGTTCCCGTTCGCGCCGTTCGCGCCGTGGTCGGACATCTGCGCAACTCTACTGCGACGGCGGCGCCGGGCCCCGCCGTCTAAACTGAGGCCTCATGTGCGGAATCGTGGGCTATGTCGGCCCGAACAGCTCCATCGACGTGCTGCTGGGCGGCCTGAAGCGGCTCGAGTACCGGGGCTACGACTCGGCCGGGGTCGCGGTGCTCGACGACGCGGGCCACATGGGCACCCGCAAGCGCGCCGGCAAGCTGGGCATCCTCGCCGACGACCTCGGCGAGGCCCCGCTGCCCGACGGGCACACCGGCATCGGGCACACCCGTTGGGCGACCCACGGCGGTCCGACCGACGGCAACGCACACCCGCACCTCGGTGACGACGGCAAGCTCGCCCTCATCCACAACGGCATCATCGAGAACTTCAGCGAGCTGAAGCAGGAGCTGCTGGATGCCGGGGCCGAGTTCACGAGCGAGACCGACACCGAGGTGGCCGCCCTGCTGGTCGGGCAGGTGTTCCGCGAGACGGGCGACCTGACCGTCGCCATGCAGCGCGTCGTGGCCCGACTGGAGGGCGCCTTCACGCTGCTGGTCATGCACCAGGACGTGCCCGGCGTCGTCGTCGGCGCCCGTCGCAACTCGCCGCTCGTCATCGGGCTCGGCGAGGGCGAGAACTTCCTCGGCTCGGACGTCGCCGCCTTCGTCGAGCACACCCGCCGCGCCATGGAGATCGGCCAGGACGAGATCGTGACGATCCGCCCCGACTCGGTGCTTGTGACCGACTTCGCCGGCAACCCCGTCCCGACCCGCGAGTTCGACGTCGCCTGGGATGCCGCTGCGGCCGAGAAGGGCGGCTGGCCGTCCTTCATGAAGAAGGAGATCAGCGAGGAGCCGGAGGCGGTCGCCAAGACGCTGCTCGGCCGGGTGCACGACGGGGTCGTCACGCTTCCCGAACTCGACGCCATCGGCGACACCCTGCGCGACCTCGACCGGATCGTGATCATCGGATGCGGCACCGCCGCGTACGCCGGGATGCTCGGGCAGTACGCGATCGAGACGTGGTCGCGGGTGCCGGTGACCGTCGAGCTCTCGCACGAGTTCCGCTACCGCGACCCGGTGCTGACACCCCGGACCCTCGTGGTCTCCGTGAGCCAGTCCGGCGAGACCATGGACACCCTGATGGCGGTCAAGTACGCCAAGGAGCAGGGTGCGCGCACGCTGTCGATCTGCAACACGCAGGGCTCGACCATCCCGCGCGAATCCGATGCGGTCCTCTACATCCACGCCGGCCCCGAGGTCGCCGTGGCGTCGACGAAGGCGTTCGTCGCCCAGGTGACCGCGCTCTACCTGCTCGGACTCGACATCGCGCAGCGTCGCGGATCCCTCGACGCGACAGCGATCGCCGCGTCCATCGAGGAACTGCAGAACATCCCGGCGAAGCTCGACTCGGTGCTGGAGTCGACGGCGACGCGGATCGCCGAGTTCGCGCCCTGGCTGGGCGACACCTCCTCCGTGCTCTTCCTCGGGCGCCACGTGGGCTACCCGGTCGCCCTCGAGGGTGCGCTCAAGCTCAAGGAGGTGGCGTACATCCACGCGGAGGGCTTCGCCGCCGGCGAGCTCAAGCACGGCCCGATCGCGTTGATCGAGCCCGGCCAGATCGTGATCGTGCTGGTGCCGTCGCCCCGGCACGAGAACACGCTGCACCCGAAGGTGGTCTCCAACATCCAGGAGATCCGCGCCCGCGGCGCGCGCGTCATCGCGGTCGCCGAGGTCGGGGACGTCGCGGTCGTGCCGTTCGCCGACGAGGTCATCCGCATCCCGTTCGCCGGTCCGATGTTCGAGCCGATCCTCGCGGTGGTGCCGCTGCACATCTTCGCGATGGAGCTCGCGACCGCGAAGGGCCTCGACGTCGACCAGCCGCGCAACCTGGCCAAGTCGGTCACGGTCGAGTAGCCGGCACATGACTATCGCCGGCATCGGGGTGGACGTCGTGGATCTGGCGCGCTTCGAGCGTGCCGTCGACCGCACGCCGGCGTTGCGCATCCGGTTGTTCGCTGAGAGCGAACGCGATCTTCCTCTGCGCTCGCTCGCGGGACGCTTCGCCGCGAAGGAAGCCCTGATCAAGGCCCTGGGCGACTCGACCGGGGTGCAGTGGCACGACATGGTGGTCGTCAACAACGAGCTCGGCAATCCGTCGTTCGCTCTCATCGGCGGCACCGCGGCGATCGTCGAGAGGCGAGGGATCACCGGCATCCACCTGACGATGTCGCACGACGCAGGCGTCGCCGTCGCGATGGTGGTGGCCGAGTCGTGACACTCCTGCCCGCGGGCGACGCCGCAGAGCCGTCCCTCCCGCACCCCATGCGCGAGGCCCGCATCGACCTCGACGCCGTCCGATCCAACCTCGCGGCGATCCGTCGCGTCGTCGCGCCCGCGGCCGTGATGGCCGTGGTGAAGGCGGACGCCTACGGCCACGGCGCGCTGCCGGTCGCGCGGGCGGCGGTGGAGGCCGGGGCCGACTGGCTCGGAGTCGCCGACGTCGACGAGGCGCTCGCCCTGCGCGACGACGGCATCACCCTGCCGGTGCTCGCCTGGCTGCACGGGACCGACGCGGACTTCGAGTCCGCCATCGACGCCGACATCGACCTCGGCATCAGCTCCCGCGCGCAGCTGGAGCGCGCGGCCGCGGCCGGCCCCGCTGCCGTGCATCTGAAGCTCGACACCGGTCTCAGCCGCAACGGCATCGCCCCCGACGACGCCCCGGCGGCCTTCGCACGCGCCGCCGAGCTGCAGCGCACCGGGTCGGTGCGGGTGCGCGGCATCCTCACTCACCTCTCCAACACGTCGCGGTCCGACGACGACGCGCAGCTCGCCCTGTTCACCGACCTCGTGGGCGCCGCGCGCGCATCCGGTCTCGACCCCGAGCTGCGACACGTCGCCGCGACGCAGGCTGCGCTCACCCGTGAGGATGCGCGGCTCGACATGGTGCGCATCGGCATCGGGCTCTACGGTCTGGCGCCGGCGGACGGGGTCGACGCGACGGCCTATGGACTGCGTCCGGCGATGGAGCTCGCCGGATCGGTGGCCGCCGTGCGGCGCGTGCCGCTCGGCGCGGGTGTGAGCTACGGCTTCACGCACCGCGTCATGCACGAGACGACCCTGGCGCTCGTCCCGCTCGGCTACGCCGACGGGGTGCCGCGCGCGGCGTCGAACACGGGCGAGGTGCTGATCGGGCACGGCCGCTTCCCGATCGTCGGGCGCATCGCCATGGACCAGTTCATCGTCGACGTGGGCGACGCCGACGTGTCGGTGGGCGACCGGGTCGTGCTGTGGGGCGATCCGTCGACCGGCGCTCCGTCGGTCGAGGAGTGGGCAGAGGCCGCGGGCACCATCAACTACGAGCTGGTGACGCGGATCGGGCCGCGGGTGCCGCGGGTCGCCGTCCGGTGATGCCCGTCGAGCTGGCCATCCCCGACGGCGAGGCGATGGAGGCGCTCGGGGCGCGGGTCGCCCCGCTGCTGCGGTCCGGCGACCTCGTGCTGCTCGACGGTGAGCTCGGGGCGGGCAAGACCACGTTCACCCGCGGACTCGGCGCCGCGCTCGGAGCCCGCGGTGCGATCACGAGCCCGACCTTCGTGCTCGCGCGCACGCATCCGACCGCCTCGGGCACGCCCCTCGTGCACGTCGACGCGTACCGGCTCGCGACGGCAGCCGAGGTCGAGGACCTGGACCTCGACTGGGACGGCGCGATCGTCGTCGTCGAGTGGGGGAGCGGCAAGCTCGATGCGGTGGCCGAGTCGTTCCTGCGGGTGGCGATCGAGCGCCCGATCGGCGGCGACCCGCTGGCCGAGGACGCTCCGCGGCACGTGCGCATCGAGGGAGTCGGTGAGAGATGGCTCGACGTGGAGCCCTCGCTGGTCGAGTAGCGACCCTCGGCCGCGCGTCGAGACCACCGGTACCCTGGACTCCGTGCTCCTCTCGATCGACACCTCCGCGGGCACGAGCGTCGCGATCGTCGACCTCGAGGGCGGGGTGCTCGCCGAGGCGTCCGATCCCGACACACGGGGGCACGCCGAGGCGATCGGCACGTTCATCGAGCGCACGCTCGCCGACGCCGGAGTGCGTCCTGCCGAGCTGAGCGGCGTGGTCGCGGGCATGGGCCCCGGACCGTTCACCGGGCTGCGGGTCGGCATCGCCGCGGCCCGCGCGTTCGCATTCGGCATCGGGCGCCCCGTCGTGCCGATGCGATCGCACGACGCCGTCGCGTTCGGGCGCACCGCGCCGACGCTCGTGGTGACCGACGCTCGACGCCGCGAGGTGGCCTGGTCGGTCTACGCGTCCCCCGACGAGGCCGGATTCCCGGTGCTCGTGTCGGGTCCGACGCTGCATCACCCTGAGCAGCTGCCCGACGTGGTCGAGGGGTACGCCGCGCTCGACCGCATCGACGCCGCCGAGATCAGCGCCGCATCCCTCGGCCTGCTCGCCGAGCACCTCTACGCCGCCGGCCGCCCGTTCGGCCCGGCCGAACCCCTCTATCTGCGCGCCCCCGACGTCACCCTCTCGACCCCGAAGACGGTCACCGGATGACGTGGCAGCTGCGCAGGGCGACCCTCGACGACCTCGACCCCATCATGGCGATCGAGACGGCGACGTTCGACGATGACGCGTGGAGCACCGAGAACATGGCCGCCGAGCTCGCGAGCGATCACACCCATTACCTCGTCGCGACGAGCGACGAGGGAGCGGTCGACGCCTACGCGGGACTCCTCGCCCCGCTCGGCACCGGGCAGGGCGACATCCAGACCATCGCGGTCGTCCCGGCCGCACGCCGCGCGGGTCTCGGGCGCACCCTCATGATCGCCCTGCACAACGAGGCGCGACGCCGGGGTGCCGAGGAGATCTTCCTCGAGGTGCGCGCCGACAACCCGCACGCGCAGGCCCTCTACGAGAGCCTCGGGTACGAGCAGATCTCGGTGCGTCCGCGGTACTACCGCGGCGGTATCGACGCGCACATCATGCGGTTGCAGGTGCCGACTCCGCGGACGAGGCCGGCGTGAGCGGCGGCACCGAGCCGATCGTCCTCGGCATCGAGACCAGCTGCGATGAGACCGGCATCGGCGTCGTGCGCGGCACCGTGCTGCTCGCCAACGTGATCGCGTCGTCCATGGACGAGCACGCCCGGTACGGCGGCGTGGTGCCCGAGGTGGCAGCGCGCGCGCACCTCGAGGCTCTGCGACCCGCTCTCGAGGCGGCGCTCGCCGAGGCGCGCATCACCCTGGCCGACGTCGATGCGATCGCGGTCACCAGCGGACCCGGACTCGCCGGGGCCCTCATGGTCGGCGTCGGCGCGGCCAAGGCCCTCGCCCTCGCGCTCGACCGGCCGCTCTACGCGGTCAACCACCTCGTCGGTCATGTCGGCGCCGACCTGCTGCACGACGCGTCCGCCGAGCACGAGCCGCTCGAGCTGCCCACGGTGGCGCTCCTCGTCTCCGGCGGGCACACCAGCCTGCTGCTCGTGCGCAGCCTCACCGACGACGTCGAGCTGCTCGGGGAGACGATCGACGACGCCGCGGGCGAGGCGTTCGACAAGGTCGCACGCCTGCTCGGGCTGCCCTACCCCGGCGGCCCCCAGATCGATCGGGCGGCGGCGGAGGGCGATCCGACCGCGATCCGCTTCCCGCGCGGGTTGACGGCGGCAAAGGATCTGGAGCGGCACCGCTACGACTTCTCGTTCTCCGGCCTCAAGACCTCGGTGGCGCGGTGGGTCGAGGCCGAGCGCGCCGCGGGCCGGGAGGTGCCCGTCGCCGACGTCGCGGCGAGCTTTCGCGAGTCGGTGGTCGACGTGCTGACGGCCAAGGCGATCGCCGCCTGCCGGGAGCTCGGCGTCCCGCGCCTGCTGCTCGGCGGGGGAGTGGTGGCCAACGCGCGCCTGCGCGAGGTCGCGGCCGAGCGGGCGGAGGCCGCGGGGGTGACCCTGCGCATCCCGCCCCTCGCGCTCTGCACCGACAACGGCGCGATGATCGCCGCCCTCGGCGCCCAGCTCATCGCGGCCGGCCACGCGCCGTCGACGCTCGGATTCGGGGCCGACTCGACGCTGCCCGTCACGGTCGTGCAGATGTGAGGGTTTGACACTCCTCGGCCCCGCTGGGAGTCTGGACGCGTGACCGATACGCCGCCCGTGCCCGATCCGCAGTCGCCCGCCCAGCCTCAGACCTCGCAGCAGCCTCCGGCCCAGAACCCCTACGTGCAGCCGCAGCAGGCCCCGCAGTACCAGCAGCAGTACGCGCCGTCTGCTTACGCGACCGGCTATGCGCCGCCCACCAACACGCTCGCGATCATCGCGCTGATCGGCGCGTTCCTGGTGCCGATCGTCGGCATCATCTGCGGCCACATGGCGCTCGCGCAGATCAAGCGCACGGGTGAGTCCGGGCGCTCGCTCGCCCTCGCCGGCACCATCATCGGCTACGCCTACACCGCGCTCGTGCTGCTGATCATCGCGTTCTCGGTCTTCGTGCCGCTGTTCGTGCTCGGGGTCGTCGGCGCCAACGGCGGGTTCAGCTGAGTGACCGGTACGCCTCCGCCCGAACAGCCGTACGGCGCACCGCAGTACGCCGTCGGCTACGCGCCGCCGACCAACACCATGGCGATCATCGCCCTGATCGGCGCCTTCCTCGTCCCGATCGTGGGCATCATCTGCGGCCGCATCGCGCTCTCGCAGATCAAGAGGACGGGCGAGACCGGCCGCGGCCTCGCGCTGGCCGGTGTGATCATCGGCTACGTGTACACGATCCTGCTGCTCATCATCATCATCGTGTCGGTGGCGCTGCCGTTCGTCTTCCTGGCGCTGCTCGGCTCGGCGTCGACCTACTCCTAGGCCACGCGGTCGGCCAGCAGCGCCACGCGCTCGCCGCCGACCCGCGTCAGGATCAGGACCGCACGTTCGGGACCGTCGAGCGACAGCCGCTTCCGGAACTCGGCCGGATCGACGTCCACCCCGCGCTTCTTGATCTCGAGCTCGCCGATCCCCCGCGGTGCGAGCTCGCGCTTGATGCGCTTGGCGTCGAGCGGCCAGCGCTCGCGCACCTCGAACACCTGCCCGAACGGGGTCGAGGGCTCATCGTCCGTCGTGATCCACGCGATGGTCGGGTCGATCATGCGGCCCCCGATCCGGCGGGCGAGGTCGCCGATGAGGCGAGCGCGGATCACGGCCCCGTCGGGCTCGACGAGCCAGCGTCCCAGCGGGCCGGCCTCGGCATCCGCGCTGTCCTCCGCCGCGGTCAGCTCGGCTGCGCCGGAGTCGCTCAGCACGAGGGCTGCGCGTCCGATCCCCGGACGCGACACCGCCCCGAACCACAGCACCAGCTCGACGACCTCGCGCCCCACCGAGATCCACTGCGCCTCGCAGCCGTCGGGGATCAGGTCACGGTCGATGCCGGGTCCGAGCTTGATGCCGGTGGGGCGCTCGCGCGCCACCTCGAACGCCCAGTCGAGGCTCGGCGACCAGTCGGCGGGATCGGCGAGGCGTGAGCCGCCGGCACGTCGGGCCGGATCGAGCCACACGCCGCCGACCGCGCTGAGGTCGGTCGTGAGCGCGTCGCCGATCTCGACGCGGACGTCGGGGAAGGGCGCGAGGTTGAAGGCCGCCACCGCGGCCGTGACCTCGTCGCGCTCGATCGCGAGCACACCCAGCTCGAGCCCGGCGAAGGCGAGGGAGTCGGCTCCGATGCCGCATCCGAGGTCGCCCACCACGTCGACCCCCGCCTCGGCGAAGCGGCCCGCGTGCAGCGAGGCGACCCGCAGCCGCGTCGCCTGCTCGAGGCCGTCGGGGGTGAAGAGCATGCGGGCGGCGAAGTCGCCGAACTTCGCCGCGGCCTTGCCGCGCAGCCGGGCCTGCCCGAGGACGGCGGCGACTCGAGCACCGGAGTGGCCGTCGGCGCGCAGGCGCGAGACGACGCGCACGACGTCCGTGGTCGACGAGATCGGGCCGAGATCGTCGAGCAGGCGCAGGCTCTCGGCCGACAGCAGCTCGGAGAGCTCGGCGATGTCCATGTCGCCACGCTACCCGCCCGCCCGTGGCCGCACCCCGGCTGGCACTCGCATTGATCGACTGCTAACCAGGGCCTATAGTTGTCCTGGCACTCTCATAGGGAGTGTGCCAGCACTCAGCTTCAGAAAGAGGTCAGCCGTGTCGGTCTCCATCAAGCCGCTCGAAGATCGCATCGTCATCCGCCAGGTCGACGCCGAGCAGGTCACCGCGTCGGGTCTCGTGATCCCCGACACCGCGAAGGAGAAGCCCCAGGAGGGCGAGGTCGTCGCTGTCGGACCGGGTCGCATCGACGACAACGGCAACCGTGTGCCGATCGACGTCGCCGTGGGCGACAAGGTCATCTACTCCAAGTACGGCGGCACCGAGGTCAAGGTCGGCGGCGAGGACCTGCTGGTCCTGTCGTCGCGCGACGTGCTCGCGATCGTCGTCAAGTAGTCCTTCCGCATCATCCGGGGCGGTTCGCACCGTTCCCGCCAGAAGGCCCCCTGGTCCTGCCAGCGGGGCCTTCCGGCGTCTCCGGCGTCGGACGGCCGTTCCGCACGGCATTAGCCTGAACCGGTGCCCGACGCTCCTCCCGCCCCTCCGCGCATCGCGACCGGGCCGGGAAGCCCCGGATTCGGAGCCGGCCTCGGGCTCGGGCTGTCGGCCTACGCCCTCTGGGGCATCCTCCCCGCCTACTTCGTCCTGCTCGCCCCCGCCGGCCCGTTCGAGGTGGTCGGATTCCGGATCGTCCTGGCGCTGGTGTTCTGCGCCATCCTGCTGACGGTCACTCGCACCTGGCGGACGCTCTGGGCGCTGGCGCGTCAGCCGCGCATCCTCGGCATGATGTCGCTGGCGGGCGTACTCATCTACATCAACTGGCAGGTGTACGTCTTCGCCGTGCTGACCGGGCACGTCGTCGAGGGCGCCCTCGGGTACTTCATGAACCCGATCGTGACCGTGCTGCTTGGAGTGGTGTTCCTGCGCGAACGGCTGCGCCCGGCGCAATGGGCGGCGATCGGGATCGCGGCGGCGGCGATCCTCGTCATCGCTATCGGCTACGGCGTCGTGCCGTGGATCTCGCTGGCGCTCGCCTTCTCGTTCGGCATCTACGGCTTCATCAAGAAGCGCGTGGGCGGCACCGTCGATGCGATCAGCGGGCTCACGCTCGAGACCGCGGTGCTCACGCCCGTGGCGATCGTGCAGCTCATCGTCGTCGCGTCCACGGTCGGCCTGGCGACAGGGTCGTCGGGCACCCTGCACACCGTCCTGGTGCTGGCCGCGGGTGCTGTGACGGCGATCCCCCTGCTGCTGTTCGCCGCATCCGCCCGCCGTCTGCCGCTCGTCTACATCGGGCTGTCGCAGTTCATCGCACCGGTGCTGCAGTTCGTGATCGGCGTCGTGCTGCTGCGCGAGGACATGCCCCTCGAGCGATGGATCGGCTTCGGCCTCGTGTGGGTCGCGCTGATCGTGCTCACCGCCGACATGGTGCGGGGCGCGCGGGCGACCCGTCGCGCCTCCCCGGAAGCGACCTGACGCGGGGCTAGGGTCTCAGCGTGGAACGCGGGGGCATCGGATCGGCGCGGGGGTATGCGGCCATCGTCGCGGTGGTCCTGCTGCTGGCGTCGTGCACGGCGCTTCCCACCCCCACGCCGACTCCGACCCCTACCTCGACGCCGACGGGCGACGGCGTGCTGCGGGTCGGCACCCTGCTGAGCGCATCCGATCCGGCCGCGGCCGCGGCCGTCGCGGGGGTGAACGCGGCGGTGCGCGAGATCAACGCGGCGGGTGGCGTGAACAGCGAGCCGGTCGAGGTCGTCACCCGGAACGCAGGCGACACCGCCGACACGGCGGCGGCCGCCCTCGCGGATCTGGTGGCTCGCGGTGTCGACGTCGTCGTGGGACCGTCGTCCGACGACCTGGTCGCGAGCGTCACGGACGCGGCGGCCGCGTCCGACGTGCCGGTGCTGCCGTCGGCTGGAAGCGCCCCCCTGGATCCCGTCCTCGCCGCCGCCATCCTGCGCGAGGATCCGGGCGTGTCCGACCCGACGCTCGGGGCCATCGCCTACGAGGATGTCGTCCGGGCAGCGCTCGCCGCGGCGATCGCGAGCGACGACGGCGGCGCCTCCCTCACACGCGAGCTGCCCGCCGTGAGCTCGGGCGAGGTCGCCTGCGGCGGCTACGGCTCGTGCCTCGACGCCGTGACGCAGGGGTTCAGCATCGCCTACGCCGGCGTCAGCCTCGCCTCTCTGTCCACAGACAGCGCGTCACCGGACCCCTCTGCGACCCCATAGCGGCTATCCCACCGGCACAGCGGCACACGCCAGCGGCACGTAGTCGTACAGCGCGCCGCGTACGGCATCCGCCGCCGGCACGAACAGCGTGCCCTCCGTGCCGTCAGCGAGCACGATGCTCAACGGGAAGATGGTGCCGCGCTTGTCCTCGGCGACGGCGTGCGGATCGCACCGGTTCGGCATGAGCGTGAGGGTCACGGTCGACGGAGTGCCGGTGCCGGCGACGACGAGGTCGAGCTCGGCCTCAGGCAGGGTGGCGGCCGACGCGGGGTCGACAGGGGTCACGAGGGTCGTGCTGCGCCACGACACGATCGTCAGAGAGCCCGCGGATCCGGATGGAGAGACGGTCAGATCGACCTCGGCCACCAGCGCACCGGCTCGCGACACGATGCGCGGAGCCGTCGACGCCGTGACGACCGCGACCTCCTCCACCGACTGCTGGATGCAGTCCTCGGCCATCAGCGAGGGCAGCCGGTCGATGCGGTCGTCGGCCTCCGTGACTGCGGTACCCGTGACGCCGGACTCGAGCGCGTAGTCGAACTCGACCACCGGCACGGGATTGACGGCGTCGCAGTCGGGCGCCCCCAGCTCGACCGGCAGGTCGACGGTCGCCCCCGCGGCGACGAAGGTCGAGTCCTTCGGCCACGCCGCGGGCTCGACGAACTGCTCGGAGCGGAACTCGGCCCGGGTGATCGTCAGGCGGCCATCCGTGCCGTTCGTGATCGACAGCTCCAGCCTGTGCTGGCCGACGTCTGTGCGGGTCTGGTAGACGGCCACCGTCACCCCGGCCGGAGGGGCGGTGGATCCGGGGGGCGGCGCGGAAGAAGAAGCGCACCCCGCCAGCGCGACGGCGGCGATCGCGGCGACCAGCAGCATCCGCGCAGCGCCCTCCATATCCCGAGGCTAGGCCGACCGGAGCCCTCGTTTGTAACGATTGGTGCGTGTTACATGCCTGTAACAGGGAGGAAGCCTGGCGAGGCCTTTTCGCGGCTACTTTTAGGGCAGGTGTCGGCCCCCCGACACCGCTGTCCTGTACACAGACGCAAGGAGCAACATGATCCCGACGAAGGCTTCCGCCTCTCGTTCACGGTCTCTGAAGGCCTCCATCGGCGCCGGGGTCTTCCTGACCACCGCCGCCCTGGTCCTCAGCGGCTGCTCGACCCCGGCCCCCGAGGCCTCCTCGTCCGCCGGCCCGATCGACGACTACACCCTCAAGATCGGCACCGCGCTTCCCCAGACGGGCAACCTGGCCTTCCTCGGCCCGCCCGAAGAGGCCGGCGTGCAGTACGCCATCTCGCAGATCAACGCGGCCACCGCCGACACCGGCCTGACCGCCGACCTGACCCTGGGCGACTCGGGCAACACCGACAACAAGGCCTACGAGACCGAGATCCCCCGCCTGCTGGGCGAGGACGTCTCCGCGATCATCGGTGCCGCCTCGTCGGGCACCTCGCTCCAGTTCATCGACCAGGTCGTCGACGCCGGAACGATCCTGTTCTCGCCGGCCAACACGTCGGACGCCTTCACCACCTACGACGACAAGGGCCTGTACTTCCGCACGGCCCCGTCGGACACCCTCCAGGGTGAGGTGCTCGGCAACCTGATCGCCGAGGACGGCAACCAGACGCTAGGCATGATCGTGCTGAACGACTCGTACGGCACCGGGCTCGCCCGCTACGTCACCGAGGCCTTCGAGGCCGCCGGCGGCGAGGTCGTCGCACAGCCGACCTACAACACGGGTGACACCAACTTCACCGCTCAGATCAGCGAGGTCCTCGCGGCCGACCCCGACGCGATCGCTCTGATCACGTTCGACGAGGTCTCGACCATCCTCCCCGGCCTGTTCGGACAGTTCCCGGCCGACAAGCTGTACTTCGTCGACGGCAACCTGAAGAACTTCGGTGACGAGTTCGCCGCTGGATCGCTGACCGGCAGCAAGGGCACCCTGCCCGGCCTGTCGATCGACTCGATCGGCGACTTCACGGCCGAGCTCGACACCTTCGTGTCGGACGAGGGCCTCCCGGCGCTCGAGGACTACAGCTACGCTGCCGAGTCCTTCGACGCCACGGTCCTCATCGCGCTCGCCTCGCTGGCTGCCGGTGGCTCGACCGAGGGTGCCGAGATCGCCGCGAAGCTGCAGGAGGTCTCCGGCGGTTCGGGTGACGGTGAGACGTGCTCCACCTACGCCGACTGCGCCGAGATCATCCTCGGTGGCGGAGTTGCCGACTACGACGGCATCTCGGGTCCGATCACGTTCGACGAGGTCGGCGACCCGACCGAGGCGTCGATCGGCATCTACCAGTACGGCGAGGACAACAACTACACGGCCTACGAGGGCTAAGTAGCTCGCTTCACAGCACAGAACGCCCTCGGTCCTCTGGACCGGGGGCGTTCTGCCGTACGCGGAAGGCATGGTGCCCGCGCGCTCGTTCTGCAGGAGTTGCGTGCTCTGCAGGACCACGAACCCCGTCGGCGTGTGGCTCGGCCAGAGGAGTCCTGCAGAACACGGGACCACGGCGGTCCTGGAACGACGACGGCCCCCGGCAGGAGCCGGGGGCCGTCGGATGAACTCGAGCCGGAGCTACGTTCCGAGGGTGCCGAGGTAGAGCTCGGTGACCTTGGGGTCGTTCAGCAGCTCGCGTCCGGTGCCGGTGTAGGCGTCGCGGCCCTGATCGAGCACGTAGCCGCGGTCGCAGATCTGGAGGCAGCGGCGGGCGTTCTGCTCGACCATGATCGTCGTCACGCCTGCCTTGTTGATCTCGGAGACGCGGATGAACGCCTCGTCCTGGCGCACCGGCGACAGCCCTGCGGAGGGCTCGTCGAGCAGCAGCACCTTCGGATCCATCATGAGCGCCCGCGACATCGCCACCATCTGGCGCTCACCGCCCGAGAGCGAGCCCGCGCGCTGCTTCAGGCGCTTGCCGAGCTCCGCGAAGATGCTCGTCACGAACTCGAGGCGCTCGCGGTAGGCGGCGGGGCGCTGGTACAGCCCCATCTGCAGGTTCTCCTCGATGGTCAGCGACGGGAACACGTTGTTCGTCTGAGGGACGAAGCCGACCCCGCGCTGCACGAGCTTGTCGGCCTTCAGGCCGGTGATCTCGGTGCCCTCGAGCGAGATCGTCCCGGTGCGCACGTTGACCTGGCCGAAGATCGCCTTGAGCAGCGTCGACTTGCCCGCGCCGTTCGGCCCGATGATGCCGATCAGCTCGCCCTGCGCCGCGGTCAGCGAGCACCCGTTGAGGATGTTCACGCCCGGCAGGTACCCGGCGGTGATGTTGTCGACCGAGACGACCAGCGCCTCGGTGGTCACAGGAGAGCTCATTTGGCGTCGTCCTCCAGCTCGGCCAGCCCCTGGGCGGCGAGTTCGTCGGCTTCGATGGATGTCGAGGCCACGGCGTCGGTGGTCGCGTCCGCCTCGGCGGCCGTGTAGCGGCCGGTGACGATGCCGAGGTCGAGCTCCTGGTGGGCGCCCAGGTAGGCGTCGATGACCGCCGGGTTCTGCATCACGCTGGTCGGGTCGCCCTCGGCCACCACCTTGCCCTCGGCCATCACGACCACCCAGTCGGCGATGTGCCGCACCATGTGCATGTCGTGCTCGACGAACAGCACCGTCATGCCCTCGTCCTTCAGGTCGAGGATGTGGTCGAGCAGCGACTGCGTCAGCGCCGGGTTGACCCCGGCCATCGGCTCGTCGAGCATGACCAGCTGCGGCTTCGTCATCAGGGCGCGAGCCATCTCGAGCAGCTTGCGCTGACCACCCGACAGGGAGGCGGCGAAGTCGTCGGCCTTGGCGTCGAGCTTGAACTTCTTGAGGAGCACCATCGCGCGCTCCTCGATGGAGTCGTCCTCCTTGCGCCAGAGCGCCGGGATCAGGCTCGACCAGAAGCGCTCGCCGCGCTGCCCCTTGGCCCCGAGCTTCATGTTCTCGAGCACCGTGAGCAGTCCGAGCGCCTTCGTCAGCTGGAACGTGCGCACCTGGCCCATGCGGGCGACCTTGAAGGCCGGGACGCCGGAGAGCGACTTGCCGTCGAAGATCCAGGTGCCCGCATCCGGCTTGTCGAAGCCCGTCAGCAGGTTGAAGAGGGTCGTCTTGCCGGCGCCGTTCGGGCCGATGAGGGCCGTGATCGCGCCGCGCGGGATCTCGAGGTGCGCGACGTCGACGGCCGTCAGGCCGCCGAAGGTGCGGCGAACGCCATCGGCGACGATGATCGGGTCGACCTTCGCGACACCGGCGACCATCTCGCCGGAGTGCAGGCCCGTCGTCTTCGGTCTGGCGACCGGGGCCGACGACACGGGGGAGGCGGAGTCACTTGACAAAGGTCAGCTCCTTCTTGTTCCCCAGGATGCCCTGGGGTCTGAATATGACCAGGAGCATGAGCGCTATGCCCACCAGGATGAAGCGCAGCGTCGCCGCCTGGATGGAGCTCATGCCGGGCAGCAGCCCCGACGACGCGAGCGCCGGCAGGACGTTGCTGAGGAAGGTCTGCAGCACCCAGAAGATGATCGACCCGAGCAGCGGTCCGAACACGGTCGCGGCTCCACCGAGCAGCAGCGCGGTGTAGACGAAGAACGTCAACGACGTCACGTAGACGCCCGAGTTCACGTTGCGGTCCATCGCGTAGATGATGCCGCCCATCGCGGCGATGCCGCCGCCGAGCACGAGGGCCTGCATCTTGTACGAGAAGACGTTCTTGCCGAGGGCGCGCACCGCATCCTCGTCCTCGCGGATGCCCTTCAGCACCCGGCCCCACGGCGACGTGACGAGCCGGTAGACCGCGATGACCGCGAGCCCGAGGGCGATGAAGCCCAGGATGCGCACCCACCAGCCGGTCTCGTTGTACTCGAACGGGCCGAAGCCGTACGTGCCCGTCGGGATCGGGTTGGAGGAGTTGAAGTCGTCGCGGTAGCCGCTCAGGCCGTCGGCGGATCCGGTGACCGAGTCGAATGCGGACGTCAGGAACAGCAGACGCACCACCTCCGCCGCGGCGATCGTGACGATGGCGAGGTAGTCGCCGCGCAGTCGCAGGGTCGGGATGCCGAGGATCAGCGAGAAGATCACCGATCCGCCGAGTCCGACCAGCACGCCGACCCACCAGGGGGCGTCGAACTGCAGGATCGAGATCGCGTAGCCGTAGGCGCCGATGGCCATGAAGCCGGCGATGCCCATGTTGAGCAGGCCCGCGAAGCCGAAGTGGATCGCGAGGCCGAGCGCGGCGAGCGCGTAGGCGATGGTCGCCGGGCTGATGATCGACGACGCCGAGTTGCTGAGGATCTGCAACCAGTCCATGGGTTATCCGACCCTCTCTCTGCGGCCGAGGATTCCCTGCGGTCGGAACAACAGGATGATGATGAGGATCACCAGAGCCGACATGTACTTCAGGTCGGACGGGATCACGAGGCTGGAGAGCTCGACGACCAGGCCCACGACGAGCGCTCCGGCGAGTGCGCCGAAGGCCGTGCCGAGACCGCCGAGGGTGACCGCGGCGAACACCAGGAGCAGGATCTCGGCTCCCATGTCCCACTTGATGCCGGGGCGGTAGTAGGCGAAGAGCACTCCGCCGAGGCCGGCGAGACCGCCCGCCATGACCCAGACGATGCGCACGACGCGGTCGACGTCGATGCCGGATGCGGCGGCCAGCTGCGCGTTGTCGCTGATCGCGCGGGTGGCTTTACCGATCCGGGTGAAGAGCAGCCAGCACGCGAATCCGATGATGGCGGCGAGGCTGACGCCGATCGAGATCAGGTCGATCACGCTGAGCGCGACCGAGCCGAACAGCGGGATCGGCCGCGCATCCGCCCCCTCGAGCTGCGACGTGTTGCCGCCGATGAAGAACTGGAAGATGTACCGGATCGCGAGCGAGAGCCCGATGCTCACGATCATCAGCTGGACGGTGCCGACCCGGCGCTTGCGCAGCGGCCGCCAGAGGCCCGCATCGAGCGCGAAGCCGAGCACCGCGCTCAGCACCACGGCCAGCGGGATGGCGAGCCAGATCGGCCAGTCGAGGAACCGCGAGAAGACCAGGGTCATCACGGCGCCGAAGGTGACCATCTCGGCGTGCGCGAAGTTGGAGATGCCGGTGGTGCCGAAGACCAGCGAGAGGCCGACCGCCGCGAGAGCGAGCATCAAGCCGAAGATGAGGCCGTTGACGACGCGCTCGATGAACTGGTCGAAGAAGCTGGTGACGTTGCGGGTGCCCTCGCCGATGAAGAAGTTGACGGCCACGCGACCGCCGGCCCCCACCTCCGCCTCCTTGACGTTGGGGCTGTCGTCGGCGTCGTCGACCACCGCGATGCCCTCGGGAAGGGTGTCCTCGTCGAGAGTGACCTCGTAGGTGTCCCTGTCGGGGACGCTGACCCGCCACTGGCCGTTCTCGTCGGTCTCGACGGTCTGCTCGCCGCCGGGGCCGTCGATCGTGAGGCTGACGCCCTCGAGCGGCTCCCCGTCGAGCTGCACGTTGCCGCTGATGCGGTACGGATCGCCGTCGGCCGATGTCGCGGCCGACGCGGGGGTCGCGGTCATCAGAAGCATCATGACGAGCGCGGCGAGCGCCATCAGGATGATCCCGATCGTCCGGGGCGCTCGCAGAGCGAACGCCGTTCGGGTGGTGGCCACCGAACCTCCAAAAAGTCGGGAATGCGCGACGGGGGCTGTGGGCCCGTCAGCGCTGACGTTACCTATCGAATGTTGCCTTCGTGTTTCCGGGGGCGACACGTTGCGATCCAGCAAGTATGGGGCGGAATGTTCGGGGGGCAAAACCGCTTAAGATCGAGTACCTGACTCCACTGCCGCAGCCGGGCTCACATCCGTCTGCATCCTGCACTCTCGAGGGACTCCATGGACCAGCCTGACCCCTTCGGCTTCATCGGCCTCACCTACGACGACGTCATGCTCCTGCCCGGGCATACCGACGTGATTCCGAGCGAGGCCGACACGTCGTCTCGGCTCACCCGGCGCATCACGGTGAGCGCGCCCCTCGTCTCGAGCGCCATGGACACCGTCACCGAGTCGCGCATGGCCATCGCCATGGCGCGCCAGGGCGGGCTCGGAGTGCTGCACCGCAACCTGTCGATCGACGACCAGGCCACGCACGTCGACAAGGTGAAGCGGTCGGAGTCGGGAATGATCTCGAACCCGGTCACGACGAGCCCCGACGCCACGGTCGCCGAGGTCGACGCGCTGTGCGGCCAGTTCCGGGTCTCCGGACTGCCGGTCGTCGAGAGCGACGGACGCCTGGTGGGCATCATCACCAACCGCGACATGCGGTTCGTCTCCTCGTTCGAGGCCCAGTCCACCCTCGTGCGCGACGTCATGACGAAGACGCCGCTCATCACCGGTCGCGTCGGCATCGATCCGGATGACGCGGTCGCCATCTTCGCGCAGCACAAGATCGAGAAGCTCCCGCTCGTCGACGGCGACGGCCGCCTGCGCGGGCTCATCACGGTCAAAGACTTCGACAAGAGCGAGAAGTACCCGAACGCCACGAAGGACGACGCGGGCCGCCTGCGGGTCGGCGCGGCGATCGGCTTCTTCGGGGATGCGTGGGAGCGGGCGGGTCGCCTGCTGGACGCCGGCGTCGACGTCATCGTCGTCGACACCGCCAACGGCGACTCGGCCGGGGTGCTCGACATCATCCGCCGTCTGAAGGGCGACTCCGCCTTCTCCGGCGTCGACGTCATCGGGGGCAATGTCGCCACCCGCTCGGGCGCGCAGGCGCTCGTCGACGCGGGAGCGGACGCCATCAAGGTGGGTGTCGGCCCCGGCTCGATCTGCACGACGCGCGTCGTCGCCGGCGTCGGCGTGCCCCAGGTGACGGCCGTCTACGAGGCGTCGCTCGCTGCGCGCGAGACCGGCATCCCGGTGATCGCCGACGGCGGCCTCCAATACTCGGGAGACATCGCCAAGGCGCTGGTGGCGGGCGCCGACACCGTCATGCTCGGCTCGCTGCTGGCCGGCACCGACGAGGCGCCTGGCGACCTCGTCTACGCCAACGGCAAGCAGTTCAAGAACTACCGCGGCATGGGCTCGCTCGGAGCGCTGTCGGACCGCGGCAAGAAGACCTCGTACTCGCGGGATCGCTACTTCCAGGCCGACGTGCCCTCGGATGCGCAGCTGATCCCCGAGGGCATCGAGGGCCGGGTGCCCTACCGCGGCAACCTCGCGACGACCGTCTACCAGCTGGTCGGCGGACTGCGGCAGAGCATGTTCTACGTGGGCGCCCGCACCATCCCCGAGCTCAAGGCGCAGGGCCGCTTCGTGCGGATCACGCCCGCCGGCCTCAAGGAGTCGCACCCCCACGACATCCAGATGACCGTCGAGGCGCCGAACTACTCGAGGTAGCAGGCGCGTCAGGCGGCGAGCCGGGCGATGGCCTCGCGCAGCACTGCGGGGGAGCACGCCAGGTTGAGCCGGGCGTGACCCGTCCCCGCCGGGCCGAACTCCGGGCCGGGGGTGATGGCGACGCCGCACTCCATGGCGCGGACGGACGGGTCGTCACCCCAGTCCGCCTGCGCGCCCCGGAAGTCGAGCCAGGCGAGGTACCCGGCTGTGCCCGGCCGGTAGGCGACGCCCGGCAGGTGCTCGGCGAGCAGGTCGACGAGCAGAGCCTGGGACCGTTCGATCGCCGCGACCGCGCTGTCCAGCCAGTCGTCGGCGGCACCGCTGAACGCGGTGGTGGAGGCGTGCAACCCGAGGAGCGACGTGCGGAACGTGACCTCTTCCGGCATGCCGTCGAGCACGGCGAGTGCGCGATCCGAGGCCGCGACCATGAACGCGCACTTCAAGCCGGCAAGATTGAAGGCCTTGCTCGCAGAGGTGACGGCCACACCCCACTCGCGGGCGTCGTCCGACGCGCGGAGGAACGGCGTGAAGGTGACGCCCGCGTGGGTGAGGGGTGCGTGGATCTCGTCGCTCACGACGGTCACCCGGTGCGCGGCGGCGATCGTCGCGAGTGCGGAGAGGGCCGACGCGGAATGCACCAGCCCGAGGGGATTGTGCGGATTGCAGAGCAGCATCGCCTGCGCACCGTCAGCGAAAGCCCTCTCGATTCCGCCGAGGTCGAGCGACCACTCGGCGCCGTCGTCGATGAGCGGCACGTCGACGACGACACCACCTGCCTCCTCGACGAGCTCCCGGAACGGCGGGTAGACCGGCGAGGTGATGACGACGCCGTCTCCCGGTGCGATGACCCGGCGCAGCGTCTCGACGATGGTGACGCTGACATCGGTCGTCATGCGGATGCGGGACGGATCGAGGCGCCAGCCCCAGCGACGCTCGGCGAAGCCGGCGAAGGAGACCGCCAGCTCGTCGGGCCGCGCGGCGTAGCCGAGGTCGGATGCGGCCACCCGCTCCTGCAGCGTGCGGAGGATCGCAGGGGCCGACGGGTAGTCCATCTCTGCGACGAAGAGCGGCAGCACGTCGCGGGGGAAGAGCTGCCATTTGACGCTGGTCCGCTGACGCAGACGGGAGAGCGGGTCTGCCTCGAGGTCCATGCCTCCATCCTGCCGTGCGCCGCGACACCTAAACTGGCTCGGTGAGTGACATCGAGATCGGCCGGTCCAAGCGTGCCCGTCGGGCCTACGCATTCGACGACATCGCCGTGGTGCCCAGCCGCCGTACGCGCGATCCGCACGACGTCAGCGTGACCTGGTCGATCGACGCCTTCACCTTCGACATCCCGGTGCTGGCGGCGCCGATGGACTCGGTCGTGAGCCCGGCGACCGCGATCGCGATCGGGCGCCTGGGCGGACTCGGCGTGCTCGACCTCGAGGGCGTGTGGACCCGCTACGACGATCCCGAGGCGGCACTCGCCGAGATCCGCGGGCTGTCGGCGGCCGACGCCACCCAGCGCATGCAGCAGATCTACGCCGAGCCGGTCAAGCCCGAGCTCATCAAGGCGCGCCTCGCCGAGATCCGCGACAGCGGCGTCCCGGTCGCGGGCGCCCTGAGTCCCCAGCGCACGCAGGAGCACTACAAGACCGTCGTGGATGCGGGCGTCGACCTCTTCGTCATCCGCGGCACCACGGTCAGCGCCGAGCACGTCTCGAAGGGCGTCGAGCCCCTCAACCTGAAGAAGTTCATCTACGAGCTCGATGTGCCGGTCATCGTCGGAGGAGCCTCCACCTACACGGCCGCTCTGCATCTCATGCGCACGGGCGCCGCCGGCGTGCTCGTCGGCTTCGGCGGGGGAGCGGCGTCCACGACGCGGGCCTCGCTCGGCATCCACGCGCCGATGGCGACCGCGGTGGCAGACGTCGCCGGCGCCCGTCGCGACTACCTCGACGAGTCGGGCGGGCGCTACGTGCACGTCATCGCCGATGGCGGGCTCGGCACCTCCGGGGACATCGTCAAGGCGATCTCGGTCGGCGCCGATGCCGTCATGCTTGGATCGACCCTCGCCCGCGCCGAGGAGGCGCCGGGCGGCGGCTGGCACTGGGGCGCCGAGGCGCACCACCCCGAGCTCCCGCGCGGCAACCGCGTCGAGGTCGGCACCCTCGCGCCCCTCGAGCAGCTGCTGTTCGGTCCGTCCGAAGTGGCGGATGGGCGCGTCAACCTGATCGGCGCGCTGCGGCGGTCGATGGCCACGACCGGCTACTCCGACCTGAAGGAGTTCCAGCGCGTCGAGGTCGTCATCGCCCCCTATCAGCAGAGCTGACTGCATTCATCTGAATCGGCTTAGACACCTCGTTGTCCCCCCTTCTGCGGACACGAATCGTGACCCCAGTTCGGGGGGTAGACCAGCTGAGTATCCCTGTGTTTCCGGGCATCTGCATCGTCGTGTAGTCATAAATGATGTAGCCGATGTCGTCTGCCCTCACTAACGTGACCCGCAGTCAGATACCGGCCCGAACCGGTCTCTGCGCACCACCCGAAACGCCCGCCGGCACCCGAAACGCTGCCGGGCGATCTCATCGCCACATCCGAGTCACACGCATCGCCCCCGCATCACCGCTCAACCCGAAAACCCACTGAATCCGACGCCGTCGTCCTCGGTCGACGGCGCCCGCCGAGACCACGGGTGCGCCCTCTGCGCGCGCATCCGTGGTCGCGACGTTGCGCCCTTCCCGCTGCGGGATTCGCCCTGCCTGGAGCCCCGATGATCTCGTCGTCCCGTCCGCTTGCCCGAATCGCCAGTGCCGTCGCGGCACTGGCACTGACCACGACGGGGCTCGCGGTCATGACCGCCGCCCCCGCGCTCGCGGAGGCGCAGGCGCCGTCTGCAGCCCTCCAAGCCGCCCCGGAGCGGGTCTACGACTCGCTCCCCACGGTGCTCCCGCCGTCGTACCCGAGTGTCGGGTTCGCCGCCCGGTCGACGTCCGAGTTCGGCGACTTCGTGCAGCTCGGCGGCACGCAGCGCGCGCTCTCATCCGTCACGGTGAGCCTCACCGACTGGGCGTGCGAGAGCGACTTCACGCTCTCCGGCACGACGTGGACGCCGGCCCAGGCGGGCACGGCGTGCACCACGACGCCCGGCGCGACCTTCGCCCACCCGATCACCGTCAACGTCTACGACGTCGACAACCGCGGCGCCGTGCCGAAGCTCGGCGCCCTCATCACCTCGGTGACCCAGACCGTCGCCGTCCCCTTCCGTCCCTCCGCCTCGCCTGAGTGCACGAACCCCACGCAGTGGATGGCCGAGAACGGCGTCTGCGCCAATGGGCTCGCCTTCAAGGTCGACTTCCCGCTCGTCGACCACCCCGTCGTCTCAGGTGACGTCGTCGTCTCGGTGGGGTACAACACCAACGTGCAGGGCGTCGCCCCGATGGGACAGGCCGGCCCCTACGACTCGCTGAACGTCAGCGTCCGCGGCGCCAACCCGTCGATCGGTAAGGACGAGAGCATCGACGAGATGTTCCAGAAGTCGGCGCTCGGCCAGTTCTACGCCGACGGCGGCTCGGCGGGCGTGGGAACGCTCCGCGCCGACACCGACTGGACCGGATCGCACGGTCTGGTGATGGAGATCAACGCGGACGACTCGTTCATCCCGACGCAGACGCAGACCTCGACCGTCCGCCAGGCGGAGATCAAGCCGAGCGAGACCACCGCGACCTACCAGTCGTGGCACGAAGGCCAGTCCGCGCCCGCCTACTCGGTGAAGCCGGACGGCCTCCACCTCGGAACCCCGACGCGATCCACGATCATCAAGGGAACCGACGTCGCAAACTCCGAGGTGAGCGAGAGCCGCCTGCGCGCGCTGCTCGCCTCGGCGTCGGTGACGGTCGCCGACGGCAGCGTCACGTTCCAGCTGCCCGTCTTCTTCGGCTCGGCCCTGACGAGCGGCAACTACTCGTTCACGACGCTGCGCTCGACGGACCTGACAGCGGGAACGCGCACGTTCGAGCTCACGGACATGTGGGCGACCACGCGCGCGTTCGGAAGCTACACGGCTCAGCAGGAGGCCCCCCTGGGTGAGCTGCTGAACGCCATCTTCTCCTCCAACGCGAAGGTCTGGCTCGGCGGCTACGGCGTCACGGCGAACACCGAGGCTGTCGTTCCGACGCTTGCATTCGGCGACACCACCTACACGTTCACGCAGCCCGTCACGCAGGCCTGCACCGCCGTCACGGCCGGTCCGGTCGCGACCAGCACCACCTCCGGAGGCTGGACCTTCGGCGAGTCGCGCACACAGGGGACGAACACGTTCACAGCCTCCGGTCTCGAGATCGCGACCTTCGGCAATGCGCCCGCGTCCGGCCCCGACCAGCGCAAGGCCGCCGGCTACCTCGCCGTCAGCATCCCGCTGAAGGATGTCGGCGTGCCGAAGCTGAACCTCGGCGCGACCTCGGGATCGCTCCCGAGCATCCAGCTGCGGGCCGACTTCGACAACAACGGCTCCTACGACGCGACGCTGGTCGGCGAGTCGATCTACGGCAACGACTACTGGGTGCCCGACAACGCGCCGCAGTTCGTCAAGGACGCGGCCCCGAGCCACGGCGGCGGCTTCGGCAGCAGCAACCACGGCACCCTGGACGGCTGGCTCGCCAGCTTCCCGGACGCCAAGCTGACGGCCATCGGCTACAGCCTGGGCTCCGGAGTCGTCGGTTCGGCTGTCATCCAGTCGATCGAGGTCGCCTGCCAGACGTACGGCTTCCTGAAAGCGCCACCCGCCGCCGCGACGTCGAACGAGACGGTCAACGACCACGGCATCCGCAGCAACGAGGCGATCTACGCCGGCTGGCACGAGGGCGCGACGAACGCCAAGCGCGGCTACTCGGTCAAGGCCGACGGCCTGCACCTCGGTGACAACGGCGTGAACTCCTCGCAGATCATCAACGGACTGCCGGTGCCGCTCGCGACCGCCGACCTGGAGGGCTTCATCACCGCATCCAGCGTCGATGTCGCGTCGGGCAACGTCAGCCTGCAGTTCCCGATCTTCTACGGGGACAATGCGAGCACGACGACGGTCGGCGACCAGTTCTTCACGACGCTGCGCATCGAGAACCTGTCGGCGGGGGTCACCGGCCCGGTGGTCAGCGACGTGTTCGTGTCGTCCGGCGCGATCCGGAACGCCTCCGGCACCGCCGTCCTCCCCGCGGGCACCAAGCTGCCGCTCGCGGACTGGTCGGCGTACCTCACCTCGCTCGGCGGCGTGAAGGTGCTCGCCTACGGCGTGCAGGTCAACGCTCCCGCGGTCGTGACGTCGGTGACGGCCAACGGCCTGAAGACGACCTTCTCGCCGCTCGCCGCCGCCGCCCCCGCAGAGACCGTGCGGGTGCTCGGAAGCGAGATCAAGCCCACCGAGACGCCGGAGACGTACTCCAGCTGGCACGAGGGCTACCTCAACGCGACCCCGGCCTACGCGGTCGTCGACGCCGGTCTCAAGCTCGGCATCGGCAACGTCAAGTCGCAGATCATCCGCGGCGGCGCCGCGTCGAACAGCCCGGCCGTCGGCCCGCTGATCGACAACGCCGGTGTCTCGGTGGTCTCGGGTGCGGTCACGTACCAGGTGCCGATCTTCTTCGACACCGCGACCACGACGAACACCTTCGCCACGCTGCGGTCGGCCACGCTGACCGCCGGTCCGCACACGTTCGACCTGACGTCGCCGTGGGTCTCGAGCCGGAACATCGGCTCGACGATCGTCGCGAACGTGGAGTACCCGCTGGGTGACATCCTGGACGCGACCACCGCGGTGCGCTGGCTCGGCTTCGGCGTGCAGGCGGGCGGCGAGTCCGTCGTGAGCGACATCACCTGGAACGGCACGATGTACACCTTCGCGGGCGGCATCACCGGTCCGGTCCCCGTCGTCACGGGCACTGCGGCAGTCGGTCAGACCCTCACGGTCGCGACCGGCACGTGGAGCCCGGCGGGTGTCGCGCTGTCCACGCAGTGGAAGGTGGACGGTGTCGCGGTCTCGGGCGCGACGTCCTCGACGTTCACGCTGCGGGCGGCCGACCTCGGCAAGCCGGTCACGGTGTCGGTCACCGGAACGCTCGACGGACTCACCACTGTCGTCAAGACCTCGGCGCCCCTCACGGTCGCCGCCGGGACTCTGACGACCACGGTGCCGACGATCGAGGGGACGGCCCAGGTCGGCCAGACACTGACCGCGACGGCCGCCGCCTGGGGTCCTGCCCCGGTCAGCGTGACGTACGAGTGGCTGCGGAACGGCAGCCCGATCGCGACGGCCACCGGTGCGACCTACGTCGTGTCGGCCTCCGACCTCGGAACGGTGCTGTCGGTGAAGGCCACGGGCATCAAGGCCGGTTACGCGACGACGTCGACCACGTCGTCTGGAACGGCGGCGGTCACGGCGGCGCCGGCGACCACCGTCGCGGTGTACCGCTTCTACAGCCCCAGCACGGGCGCGCACTTCTTCACGAACAGCACGTCCGAGCGGGACCAGGTCATCGCGAACTACCCGCGGAGCGTCTGGACGTACGAAGGCGTCGCGTACAACGCGTACCTCGACGGCACATCGGCGGGATCCACGCCGCTGTACCGCTTCTACAGCGCGAAGTTCCAGACGCACTTCTTCACGACCAGCTCGGCGGAGCGCGACGGCATCATCGCCGCGTACCCGACGAACGTGTGGAAGTACGAGGGCATCGCCTATTACGTGGGCGCAGCCACGGCGGCGACGGGCGTGGAGGTGTACCGCTTCTTCGACGCGAAGAAGACCCAGCACTTCTTCACGGCGAGCGCCACGGAGCGGGACTTCATCCGCTCGACGTACGGGAACGTGTTCACGTACGAGGGGGTCGCGTACAAGGTGCCGGCGGTTCCGGCGTCCTGATGGACCGCTCCGCCTGATGGCGGAGCATTGAGCGAGGCGGGGTCGATCCGACAGGGTCGGCCCCGCTTCCTCGTATGTCCGCCTGCTCGTGTCCGCCTGCGGCGTACGGGCCGGTGGCGTCCGATCCTCCCGCGTAGAATCGGAGCTGTTCCCGAGCTCTCTGGAGGCACTTCCATGGTCGACGTCCGACGGGTCAAGCTGCCCGGCGTGGGTGTCCTGCACACGTTCGTGACAGACGACCGCGGCAAGGTGGGCGTCATCACCCACCGCTCCGGCCACAGCGACCTGATCACCTTCGCCGACGCCGACGACGACAGCGGCGACAAGCGGAAGGTCAGCCTCCGCCTCGACGAGGACGAGGCCCACACGCTCGCCGAGCTGCTCGGCGGCACCCGCATCACCGAGTCGCTCAGCGGTCTCGACCAGATCCCCGGCCTGAGCATCGACTGGTTCCATGTCGACTACGAGGCGCACATCGCCGGTCAGCCTCTCGGAAGCATGACCAGCCGGGGGCTGCCCGGCGTGACCGTCGTCGCCGTCGTGCGCGGCGAATCCGCGAACCCCGCCCCCGACGAGGACTTCAAGGTCTTCCCCGGTGACACGCTCGTGGTCGCCGGAGCGCCCGAGAAGGTCGCCAAGGCCTTCCAGTTCTACCGCACAGGCGAGTTCAAGGCGAAGACGCCTGCTGACTCCGTGAGCGCGCCGCCCGGAAGCTGAGCGATGGAGCACCTGGGAGAAGACCTGCTCGTCCTCGGCGCCCTGTTCGTCATCGCCTACGCGCTGGGCAGGCTCGGGAAGCTCATCGGTCTTCCCGCCATCCCGATCTACATGCTCGTCGGCCTGCTGGCCAGTCCGAACACCGACTTCTTCCCGCTCGAGGTCCCGTCTGCCGACGTCGAGCTGGTCGCCACGTTCGGACTGATCTTCCTGCTCTTCAGCCTGGGTCTGGAATTCGACCAGGACGAGTTCTTCGGCAACGCCCGCGCCCTGCTGCTCTCGGGCGGCACCCGGATCGCGATCAACATGGCGGTCGGCTTCGGCTTCGGGATGTGGGTCGGCTGGGGTGCCCGTGAGGCCCTGATCATCGCGGGCATGACGGCGGTGTCGTCGAGCGCCATCATCACGAAGCTGCTCATCGAGCTGCGCCGTCTGGCCAACCCCGAGACGCCGATCATCCTCGGCATCGCCGTCGTCGAGGACATCTTCATCGCGGTCTACCTGGCGATCGTCACGGTCGTGATCAGCGGCGAGACGGATGTCTGGGGCATCGTCCTGAAGCTCGCCACGTCGTTCGTGTTCCTGGTCGCGATGTTCGCCCTCGCCCGCTGGGGCGGCCGGTTCGTGTCCCGGCTCGTCGCCACGAAGGACGACGAGTTGTTCACGATCCTCTTCTTCGGGCTGGCGGTCGCGTTCGGCGGCATCGGCGAGATGATCGGCGTCTCGGACGCCATCGGAGCCTTCCTCATCGGCCTCGTCCTCGGCGCGACCCGATTCCGCGGTCGCATCGAGGGTCTCGCCCTGCCGATGCGCGACGTGTTCGGTGCCTTCTTCTTCCTCAACTTCGGGCTCGCCCTCAACATCGCGCAGTTCGGCGCCGTCGTGCCGGTGGTGCTCGTCGCCGTCGTCATGACCCTCGTGGTGAACACGGCCGGCGGGCAGCTCATTGCCCGGCTGAACGGGCTCACCCGCGCTCAGGGGCTGAACGTCAGCGGGATGCTGCAGAACCGCGGCGAGTTCGCGCTGATCCTCGCCACCCTCGCCGCATCCGCCGGCCTCGACGAGCGGCTCACGCCGTTCGCCGGCCTGTACGTGCTGGTCATGGCCGTCGTCGGCCCGGTGCTCGCGGTCAACTCCGAGCGCATCGGAGCGCGCCTGTTCGGCCGCCGCCGCGGTGGCGCCGTGCCCCTCGACGCGACGCGCGACCGAGACTTCGCGCTCGCCGAAGCCGCGATGGCCGGTGTCGACGGCGACGACACCGCCGCCCTCGAGGTGGCCGCAGACGAGCTGCCCGGCCGCAGCCCCACGCCGGCTGCGGCGCCCGTGCCCGTCGCCTCGTCGGCTCCCGCTGCGACGCCGGTGCCGGTCCCCGTGCCCGTGCGCGGTGGCGAGCCGGTCGGAGTCCCGGCGGGCGTCGACGAGGAACCGTCGCTCGCCGACATCGAGATCGCTCTCGACGACGCCGAGCGCCGCCTCGCCGACCAGGCCGCCGAGCAGAGCGATGCACGGAGCGACCTGCCGCCCGCGCGTCCGCCGCGAGAACGGGATCCGGAGTACTGATGCGCGATTTCTTCGCCGTCGCCCGACGAGGGCGCTGGATCGGCGGTCTGCTGCTGGCCCTGGCCATCGCCGGGGCCTTCGCCGCGCTCGGCCAGTGGCAGCTCGAGCGCAGCTTCGCCAACGTCGACCCCGACCCCGGCCCCGACACCGAGCAGGCCGTGCCCCTCACGAGCATCGCCGAGCCGCAGACCGGCGTCACCGACTCCCAGCTCGGTCGCCGGGTCACGGTCAGCGGGTCGCTGACCGCCGGTGACCTGTCGGTGCTGTCCGATCGCGACAACGGGTCCGCATCGGGGTACTGGCTCATCGGACGCCTCATCACCGACGACGGGGCGTCGCTCGCCGTCGCCCTCGGATGGTCGGCCGACCGGTCCGGGGTCGACGCGGCGGAGGCCAGCGATCCGCAGCTGCCCGACGGGCCGATCACGGGCCGGTACCTGCCGAGCGAGGGCCCTCAGCAGACCGATTTCGAGGCCGGCCAGCGGAGCGCGATGGCCGTGCCGCAGCTGCTCAACGAGTGGGACGACCCCGCGCCCGGCCCGGCGTACTCCGGATACCTGGTGCTCGCCGAGCCGATCGCGGGACTCGAGCCGATCATCTCGCCCGAGCCGATCCGCGAGGTCGGCCTCAACCTGCTCAACGTGTTCTACGCGGTCGAGTGGGCGCTCTTCGGCGGATTCGCCGTCTACCTCTGGTACCGGGTGGTGCGCGACGTCGTGGAACGCGAGCGCGAGGAGGCTCTCGAGGCGGCCCTCGCGGGCTCCGACGAGGCCGGCACCCCAGCGCCGCGAACGTAGAATAGGGACATGCCACTCGCGCCACGCGCCGCCGACATCCCTCGCATCCGCACCGCCCTCAAGGTCTACAAGGTGTCGTCGATCATCACGGGATCGTTCCTGCTCCTGCTGGTCCTGATGATGGTCTTCCGCTACATCTTCCTGGTCGACATCGAGCTCGGTGGGCCGAGCGGATTCCTCGCGCTGACCTACAAGGAGAACCTCGTCGGCATCAACCTGTCGATCGTGATCCTCGCGGTGCACGGCTGGCTGTACGTGCTCTACCTCGGCACCGACTTCGTGCTGTGGCGTCTCACCGGCTACTCGTTCGGCCGGTTCCTCTTCATCGCCCTGGGAGGCATCATCCCTCTGCTGTCCTACTTCTTCGAGAGCCGCGTGCCCCGTATGGTCGAGGCGCGGATCGCTGCCGTCGAGGGCAGGGCTCCAGCTGCCGCGACCTCCAAGGCGTCCGCATGAGCGAGACGGATGCGGTCGCCGGCGCGTCCGACAGCACCGAGGCGCGGCCGGTGCTGGTCGTCGACTTCGGCGCCCAGTATGCGCAGCTGATCGCGCGACGGGTCCGCGAGGCGGGCGTGTACAGCGAGATCGTGCCGCACACCATCTCGGCCGACGAGGTGGCGTCGCGCAACCCGGTCGGCATCGTGCTGAGCGGCGGACCGGCGAGCGTGTACGAGCCCGGCTCGCCCGAGCTCGACCCCGGGATCCTGCAGCTCGGGGTGCCCACCCTCGGCATCTGCTACGGATTCCAGGTGATGGCCCAGCAGCTGGGCGGCGAGGTCGCCAAGACCGGCGCCCGCGAGTACGGCTCCACGCAGGTGCACAGGTCGGGCCCCCAGAACGTGTTCCTCGACGGGCAGCCCGTCGAGCAGACCGCCTGGATGAGCCACGGTGACTCGGTGGTGCGCGCGCCTGAGGGCTTCGAGGTGCTCGCGTCGAGCGAGTCGACGCCCGTCGCGGCGTTCGCCAGCGATCAGCGCCGGCTCTACGGGGTGCAGTGGCACCCCGAGGTGAAGCACTCGCAGTTCGGCCAGGCCGTCATCGAGAACTTCCTGCACCGCGCGGCCGGCATCCCCGCCGACTGGAACAGCGGCAACGTCATCGCCGAGCAGGTGGAGCGCATCCGCGCCCAGGTCGGATCGGGCCGGGTGCTGTGCGGGCTGTCGGGCGGGGTCGACTCGGCCGTCGCGGCCGCCCTCGTGCACGAGGCCGTCGGCGACCAGCTGGTCTGCGTCTTTGTCGACCACGGGCTGCTGCGCGCCGACGAGCGCAGGCAGGTGGAGGAGGACTTCGTCGCCTCGACGGGGGTGCGCCTCGTCACGGTCGACGCGCGGGAGCAGTTCCTGTCGGCGCTCGCCGGCGTCACCGACCCCGAGACGAAGCGCAAGATCATCGGGCGGGAGTTCATCCGCAGCTTCGAGGGGGCCCAGGCCGATCTGATCGCCGAGTTCGCCGCCGAGGGCGACCCGATCCGCTTCCTCGTCCAGGGCACGCTGTATCCCGACGTGGTCGAGTCGGGTGGGGGCACCGGGACCGCCAACATCAAGAGCCACCACAACGTGGGCGGGCTGCCGGAGGATCTGCAGTTCGAGCTCGTCGAGCCGCTGCGTACCCTCTTCAAGGACGAGGTGCGCGCGATCGGCCGCGAGCTCGGACTGCCCGAGGTCATCGTGGCGCGTCAGCCGTTCCCCGGCCCCGGACTCGGCATCCGCATCGTGGGCGAGGTCACGTTCGAGCGCCTGGAGCTGCTGCGCCAGGCGGATGCGATCGTGCGGGCCGAGCTGACCGCGGCCGGCCTCGACGCCGAGATCTGGCAGTGCCCGGTCGTGCTCCTCGCCGACGTGCGCTCGGTGGGGGTCCAGGGCGATGGCCGCACCTACGGCCATCCGATCGTGCTGCGTCCCGTCTCGAGCGAGGACGCCATGACCGCCGACTGGACCCGCGTGCCCTACGACGTTCTGGCGCGCGTCTCGAACCGCATCACCAACGAGGTCGCCGGCGTGAACCGGGTCGTCCTCGACGTCACGTCGAAGCCGCCGGGCACGATCGAGTGGGAATGACAGAAGGCCGGATGCGATCGCATCCGGCCTTCTCTGCATCACGATCACGCACGTGCGCCGCAGGGGCGGCGGCGCACCATGGGCTCAGTTGCGCGGCATGAAGAACGACAGCAGGCGCAGGATCTCGAGGTAGAGCCACACGACGGTGACCATGATGCCGAACGCGGCCGTCCAGCCGTAGATGCGGGGCGCCCCGCTGTCGACACCGCGCTTGATGTTGTCGAAGTCCATGACCAGCGAGTACGAGGCCAGCAGCACGACGAGGATGCCGAGGGGGATTCCCAGCGGGATGCCCGCGATCTCGACGCCACGGAGCCCGCCGTACTCGCTCGTCACGCCCGTCAGCTGAAGGACCACGTTGATCAGCGAGAACGCCAGGTAGCCGACCATCGCGACGAGGAAGATCTTGGTGGCGCGCTTCGACGCTCGCACCTTGCCGCTGGCGAACAGCGCCAGGACGACACCGACGACGCCGAGCGTGCCGAGAACGGCTGCCGGGATGATGCCTTCGTACAGGGTCGAGAACATCGCCGAGATGCCGCCGACGAAGACGCCCTCGACGGCCGCATACGCGAGCACGAGCGGCGGGGACGGCTTCTTCTTGAAGATGTTGACCAGCGCCAGGACGAATCCGACGATGGCCGCCGGGATGGCGAGGATCGGGATGAAGAACCCGACGGCGGCGCCGGCCAGCAGGATCACGAAGCTGATGACCGTCTTGACGATCGTGTCCTCGTAGCTCATGCGGTCGGTCTGCACCGGGGTGGCATCCGGCATGGCGTAGTGCTCGGCGAGCTGGCCGGGCGTGGGGATTGCGGGCGCTGCGGCGCGCTGCGCCGCCTTCGCGGAGAAGACGGGCGAGTTGGAGAAGGCGGGGTTGGCCAAGGTGTCCTCGAATCTTTCGGGGGCTGTGTGTCCCCCATTGTATGGACGCCGTCCGCGCGACGGCTGAGGATCCGCCCAGGGCGAACTGCGCGCCGAGAGCCCGTCAGGCCGCGCGGCGGCGCGAGATGACGAACGCGATGATGGCGAGCAGGAGCACCGCGATCCCTCCGCCGACGACCCAGCCGACGGCGAGGGTCTCCGCGTCCGACGCCGGGTCCGTCGCATCCGGCGCCGAGGCGTCGGATGACGGCGCGGGCGTCGACGTCGAGGACGGCGTGGGCGTCGCGGACGCTGTCGGGGAGGGGGTGGGGGTCGGGGTCGTCTCCGGCAGCGACAGCGTCGGAAGGCTCCCGTCGGAGGCTCCACCGCCCGAGGTCGCTCCCGCGCTCGGCCGCGCCGGCACCGGTGCCGGTGCGCTCGGCGCCGCACCGCCGGGCGGCGGGACGGGGGTCACCGCCGACTCCGTCGCCGGCGAGAGGCGGGCGTCGAGCCCGAGGACGTCGACATACGGTGCGACCGTGATGATGGTCGCGGAGTCGAGACGCTGCCCGTCGCCGAGGTAGGTGGTGGCATAGGGCTGCACACGCGAGGAGTCGCAGTCGGCGAACCGCAGCGTGTACGCATCGGGCGCGACAGCCGGGAACGAGTACGAGCCCGTGCTCGCCAGCTGCGCGTCGACGACGACACCCGAGCCCGGCTCGAGCAGCGCGACGCAGATCCCCGTCGCCGCGCGGATCTCGGACGCATCGGCCCACACCGTTCCGGCGACGACGGCCGTCGGTCCCACCGGGCCCGGCTCGTCGGTCGGGTCGGCCGCGTTCGCCACGACGGCAGTGCCCGCCAGGGCGCCGACGAGGGACAGTTGGACGACGAGGGAGGCGACGGCCCAGCGTCGGCTGACGTCCGCCGGGCGCTGGGGCAGGGGGGAGTGCATCGCGTTCCTTCGGGGGGAGGACGTGCGGGTGGGGGGTCTGTTCAGGATCGCGCACGCGGGCGGCGCGGCCGGGTGACGAGGGGGTTAAACAGAGGGTAAACGACGTACCCCGCCGCGGTCGTGCAGCAGCCGCGCGCACCACGCGGACGCGACGATCACCGCCGTCTCGATGCCGAGAGCCGCGAGCATGTCGCTGTACAGGGTGAAGATGCGCCCGAGCAGCAGCGCGCCGGCGAGCACGAAGCTCACCGTCGGCCAGCTGCGGGCCGGACGATGACGCACGACGAGCCAGCACGCGTAGGGGAGCGCGAGGGCGAACAGGAACTGCGGGCCGCCGAGCACGAGAGCGACGCCGAGGAGAGAGGGAGCGAGCACGACGACGCGTCGCCATCCAGCGGACGGCATGACGCACCAGCCGACCAGGTGCGAGATCGCCCCCAGTGCGAAGAGCCACGGGGTGTAGACATTCGCCCCGGCGATGGCCACGCCGCCCGAGACGATGAGCGCGAGTCCTCCCCAGGCACGTGAGCGGTGCCCTCCCCACCGCAGGGGGATCAGGCTGGTCGGCTCGCGCCAGTGCTCGTGCCGGAGGGGCGCGGCGTCAGGCATTCGTGGCGAAGTAGGTGATGCCGAGCACGATAGCGGCACCGAGCCACACGTACCCGAGCACGATCGCGATCCACGCCGGGACCACGCCCTTCTCGCCTGAGGTCTTGAGCTGGTTGAGGGCCAGGTGGCCGAAGAGCGCCGCGAGCGGGCTGACCAGCACGCCGAGCGCGAGGGCGATGATCGCCAGCACGTTGACCGAGCCCACACGGTCGCGAGTCGCTGCGGTCTCGGTGCTCTCGTCGGGGTCGACGGCGGCAGGCTCGGGGAGCCCCGCGGCGAGCGACGCGATCGACGGCGTCGGCGCGTCCTCGTCGGGCAGGTCGATCGGCTCATCGTCGTCGAACGGATATCCGTCGTCCTCGTCTGCCTCGAGGTGGTCGAAGCCGCCGCTCAGGTCCACCGGGGCGGGCAGCGGACGCGACCGCACGGTCCCCGCGGCGGGAGGCTCCGGGTCGGCGTCGGACTCGGGGCCGTCGACGGTCCGCAGGTCGTCGACCTCGGCGTCGTAGTCGACCAGGTCGAACTCGTCGCCGTCGAGGTCGTCCGACTCGGGCTCGCTGAGGTCCTCGGTCTCGACGGGCTCGACCGGCGGGGTGGGCTCGTCCACCGTGGCCGGATCCGCCTCCGTGATGCCCGTGGGGGTGCCGCAGTAGATGCAGAACTTCCAGGTGGGCTGGAGTGCGCGGGCACACGTCGCGCAGGTCGTCATCCAGCGAGATTATCCTGGCGACCATGGACTCCACCGCCCCCCGAACGCTTGTCATCGGCCACCGCGGGGCGAGCGGATACCGACCGGAGCACACCCGCGCGTCGTACGCGCTCGCGCTCGCGCTCGGGGCCGACGCGGTGGAGCCCGACATCGTCGCGACCCGTGACGGCGTGCTCGTGCTGCGCCACGAGAACGAGATCTCGGGCACGACCGACGTGGCCGCGCATCCGGAGTTCGCCTCCCGCCGCACCACCAAGCGCATCGACGGCACGAGCCTGACGGGCTGGTTCACCGAGGACTTCGACTGGCACGAGCTCGCGACCCTCCGCGCCGTCGAGCGGCTGCCCGACGTGCGACCGAACTCGGCCACGTTCGACGGCCGCCACCCGATCCTCCGCCTCGACGAGCTGCTGCAGCTGCTGGATGCCGACGCGGCCGCCACCGGACGTCGCGTGAAGCTGGTGGCCGAGATCAAGCACGCCACCTACTTCGCCTCGATCGGTCTGCCGCTCGACGAGCTGCTGGCCACGGAGCTGCGGCGGTGGGATTCGCCCGATCGCCTCATCGTCGAGAGCTTCGAGCAGACCGTGCTCGGACAGCTGCGCGAGCGCGGCGTCGAGGGCAGGTACGTGTACCTGCTCGAGTCACGGGGTTCGGCCCCCGACCAGGTCGCGCGTCTCGGTCGGAAGGCGCTGCCCTACTCGGCTCAGCTCACCGACGCGGGTCTGGCTCGCCTCGCGGCCGACGTCGACGGCATCAGCGTCGACAAGAACACGCTGCTGAAGACCGGGCGCGGAGCCGTCACCACCCCCGACGTCGTCGACCGGGCGCACGACGCCGGCCTCGACGTCTTCACCTGGACCCTGCGGCCCGAGAACCGCTTCCTCGCCGAGCCGCACCGTGCGGGCGGCGATGCCGCGCGCTGGGGCGACTGGCGCCGTGAGTTCGAGCTCGTGCTGGCATCGGGAGTCGATGGCATCTTCGTCGACCACCCCGACCTGGGCGTCGCCGCCCGCGACGGGCTCTGACGCCGGCCGAGTCGCGCAGCCCGCCGGCCGGGGTCGGGGGGCGGCCGTAGAATTGCCCCATCATGACCTTCCTGCTCGACGGCTTCGACACCGACCCGGGCGCAGCAGGCTCCGCGGTGCGTGACGGCGGCGCCCCCCAGGTCGACGAGAGCCTGCTCGAGGGGCTCAACCCGCAGCAGCGCGAGGCCGTGCTCTACCGCGGCCCGTCGCTGCTGATCGTGGCCGGCGCCGGATCCGGCAAGACCAGCGTGCTCACCCGTCGCATCGCCGGGCTCATCCACAGCCGCGAGGCCTGGCCCAGCCAGATCCTCGCCATCACGTTCACCAACAAGGCCGCCGCCGAGATGCGCGAGCGGATCGCCGCCCTCGTCGGGCGGGCCGCCGACGGCATGTGGGTGTCCACCTTCCACTCCGCGTGCGTGCGCATCCTGCGGCGTCAGGCCGAGGCGATGGGCATGACCGGGTCGTTCACGATCTACGACAGTGCCGACAGTCGCGCGCTCATCAAGCGCACCATCAAGCAGCTCGACCTCGACACGATGGGATTCACGGTCGGCGGCACCGCGGCCCGCATCTCGAAGATCAAGAACGAGCTCGGCGACGTCGAGTCGTTCGGCCGGTCGGCCAACCTCGACGATCCGAAGGAGGCTGCGTTCCTCGAGATCTTCCGCACCTACACCGCGGGGCTGCGCCGGGCGAACGCGATGGACTTCGACGACCTGATCGGCGAGACGGTGCACCTCTTCCGGGCGTTCCCCGAGGTCGCCGCCCTCTACCAGCGGCGCTTCCGCCACGTGCTCGTCGACGAGTACCAGGACACCAACCACGCCCAGTACGCCCTCATCCGCGAGCTGGTGCGACCGGTCACGCCCGAGCACGTCCCCGCCGACACCCGGATGCGGCTGGATGCCGACGGCGGCATACCGGGCGCGTCGCTCACGGTGGTGGGCGACTCCGATCAGTCGATCTATGCATTCCGCGGAGCCGACATCCGCAACATCACCGAGTTCGAGCGCGACTTCCCGCAGTCGGCGACGATCCTCCTCGAGCAGAACTACCGCTCGACGCAGAACATCCTCGACGCCGCCAACTCGGTGATCGCGAACAACTTCGATCGCAAGGCCAAGAACCTCTTCACGACGGTCGGCGCCGGCGACTCGATCATCGGCTACACGGGCTACTCGGGTCACGACGAGGCGCAGTTCGTCGCCGACGAGATCGAGGCGCTGCGCACGAAGGGCGAGCGCTACGACGACGTCGCCGTTTTCGTGCGCACGAATGCCCAGACCCGGCCGCTGGAAGAGATCTTCATCCGCTCGGGCATCCCGTACCGCATCCCCGGCGGCACCAAGTTCTACGACCGTGCCGAGATCAAGGACGCGATGGCCTACCTCATCCAGGTGGCCAACCCGCTCGACGACCTCGCGCTCCGGCGCATCATGAACGTTCCGCGTCGCGGCATCGGGCCGGCAACCGAAGCAGCTCTCCAAGGCCACGCGGATCACGTCGGCACCCCCCTGCGCGAGGCGCTCGACGACGCGGCGCAGCTGGGCTTCGGTCCGAAGCTGACGGCGGCGATCCTCGACCTGGCGTCCGTGCTCGACACGGGCACCGAGATGTACGCGCGGAACGCCGCGCCGTCCGACATCCTCATCCACCTGCTCGACAAGACCGGGTACCTGAAGTCGCTCCGCTCGAGCGGCGACGCGCAGGACGAGGCCCGCGCCGAGAACCTCGAGGAGCTCGTCGCGCAGACCAAGGAGTTCCGCCGCACCAACGCCGAGGGCACGCTCATCGAGTTCCTCACCGGCATCGCGCTGTTCGCGGCCGCCGACGAGATCGAGGACGACGACGGGTCGGTCTCGATCATGACCCTGCACACGGCGAAGGGACTCGAGTACGACGCCGTGTTCCTGACAGGCATCGAGGAGGGGCTGCTGCCGCACCAGATGTCGTCGGGCGAGCCGGGCGGCCTCGCCGAGGAGCGGAGGCTGTTCTACGTGGGCATCACCCGCGCCCGCAAGCGCCTCTACCTCTCGCTCGCGATGACCCGCTCGACGTTCGGCGACACCGCGGTCGCGATGCCGAGCCGCTACCTGCAGGAGATCCCGGCCGACCTCATCGACTGGCGACAGAGTCCGGGTGACGCGACGTCGAGGGGCGGATCCCGTCCGCGCGCGCTGAACGCACGGGGATACGCGGGCGGCCCTGCCCGCGGCTTCAGCTACTCGACCTCGCTTCCGCCCGCGGCGCCGCGCACCAAGACGGAGTGGACCTCGCCGGTCACCAACAAGGTGCGCGACAACGGCGACCTGACGCTGGCGGTCGGCGACCGCATCCGCCACGCCGATTTCGGTGAGGGGCACGTCACCGACGTCACCGACAACGGCCCCAAGTCGATCGCCGAGGTGCAGTTCGAGTCGGCGGGCCGCAAGCGCCTCCTCATCAAGATCGCGCCGATCGAGAAGATCTAGGGGATTCTCCGATATATCTTTGATGGGTCTTGACATGTCGGTACGAGCGATATATCTTTGGGGTATCGCGATAGGTACACGACCTACCGCCACCATCTTGTCAGGAGACACCATGAAGAACCACCAGTTCCACGACCGCGCCGCTCACGGCGCCTACCCCGCCGGCCCCGCCTTCGTCGGAGGCCGCTTCCGCGGCCAGGGCCACGGCGGCTCGCACGATCACGGCATGCCCGGCTTCGGCCCCGGCGGCTGGGGCGCCCCGCGCATGTGGGGACCCGAGATGGGCTTCGGCCCGCGCCGCGGCTTCGGCCCCGGCGGCCGCGCCCGGAAGGGCGACGTGCGTGCCGCGATCCTCACCCTGCTCGCCGAGAACCCCGACAGCGGCTACGGCCTGATCAAGGCCATCGCCGCCCGCAGCGAGGGCGCCTGGCGCCCCAGCCCCGGATCGGTCTACCCGACCCTGCAGCAGCTCGTCGACGAGGAGCTCATCGAGCAGGCCGGGGACACCGGCGGCCGCACGCCCTTCAGCCTCACCGAGGCCGGGCGCGCCTACGTCACCGAGCACGCGGACGAGCTCGCCCGCGCCTTCGACCTCGGCGAGAGCGCCCGCGCCGCCAACGAGGAGCTCGCGCAGCTGCGCGAGAGCGTCGGCAAGCTGATGGGCGTCGTCCACCAGGTCGCGTCGGCGGGCACTCCCGCTCAGCGCACGACCGCGGTCGAGAAGCTCGACACGCTGCGGCGCGAGCTGTACGGCCTGCTGGCCGAGTAGCTGTTCGCAGTTCAGGAGGACGGCCCGTCTCGCTTGCGAGGCGGGCCGTCTCTGCGTCTGCGACCTGAGTTGCCGACGACGAGAGCCGTCAGCCGCGAGGGGCGCGCAGGTGCGCGAGCAGACGCCGGGACGGCAACTCGCGCAGCCGTCGCGGCGTGAGCCGCACCGCGAGCCGCGCGACGCGCACCGCCCGCCGGAACGCGCGCGGGTCGTGCGGCAGCCTGTACGCCACTCGTACGGATGCGGGGAGCAGGCCGGCCGTCACGGTGCGCCCCAGCGGCATCGCCAGGCGCACCCAGAGCGGGACGTTGCGGGGGCGCAGCAGATCGCGGGCCACCCGCCGCGCGTCGTCGGTCACCTCGAGGGCTGCCACCGCGTCCGCCCAGTACCTGTCGAACGCCTCTCTCGTCACCGGCCAGACCTCGGCAGGCATCTGCAGCGCCGTGCCGAGCGCCGCGTTCGCGGACAGGATCTCGTCGGCCAGCGCAACCGGCATGGGTCCGTGCAGCAGCTCGTGCACCTCGATGCCGAGCCGGTAGAGCGTCGCCGCCACCCAGAGCTGGCGTCGCGCGTCATCGGCGCCCGGCACGCCGGCGTGCGCCCGATCCACCAAGGCAGCCGCGAGGCGCGCCTGCGCGTCGGAGCCGAGGCCGATCGCATAGACGTAGGTGAGGGTGTGCCGAAGGCGCCGCATCGGGTCGTCGGCGAAGGCGCTGTGCGCCGCGACACCGGCTCCGACCACGGGATCCGCGATCTGCAGCAGGATCGCCGCCCCGCCCCCCAGCACGAGCGCCCCATCAGACGCGTAGCGCTCGAAGGCGGGGGAGTGGGACACCTCACCATGCTCGCCCGTCTTCCTGCGAATGACCACCTGCGCACGCTGGCCACTGGCTCGGCGTGCACAGCTGGTCATTCGCGATCGCGTAGGGGCGGACCCGAGAAGAACGTCTGAACTTAAACCGAGTGACCGGGCCGCACGGACGGCGGCCCCATCCGCCCGCGCTAGGCTTTCCAGCGGCCCACATCTCTCGACGTCAAGTCATCTCGGCGTCGAGACAGTTCCCCCGAGGGGCGGGGCCGCACACGACTCCGAAGCAGACGGAAGAAGCAGAACAGCGTGGATCTTTTCGAGTACCAGGCCCGTGACATCTTCGAGAAGTACGGCGTTCCCGTGCTCCCCGGCATCGTCGCCGACACCCCCGCCGAGGCACGCGCCGCGGCCGAGAAGCTCGGCGGCGTCACCGTCGTCAAGGCGCAGGTGAAGGTCGGCGGCCGCGGCAAGGCCGGCGGCGTGAAGGTCGCCAAGACCCCGGATGACGCGGAGGAGGCCGCCAAGGCGATCCTCGGTCTCGACATCAAGGGCCACGTCGTCAAGCGGGTCATGGTCGCCGCCGGCGCCGACATCAAGGAGGAGTTCTACTTCTCGGTGCTGCTCGACCGCGCCAACCGCTCGTACCTCTCGCTCGCCAGCTACGAGGGCGGCGTCGAGATCGAGATCCTCGCGGTCGAGCGTCCCGACGCCCTCGCGCGCATCGACATCGATCCGGCCACCGGCATCGACCTCGACCGCGCGAGGGAGATCGCGGTCGCGGCCAAGTTCCCCGCCGAGCTCGTCGACAAGGTCGCGCCCGTCTTCGTCAAGCTCTACGAGGTCTACGTCGGCGAGGACGCGACGCTCGTCGAGGTCAACCCGCTCGTGCTCACGGGCGCCGGCGAGATCATCGCGCTCGACGGCAAGGTCAGCTTCGACGAGAACGCCGACTTCCGTCACCCCGAGCACGAAGAGCTCGAGGACACCGACGCTGCCGACCCCCTCGAGGCGAAGGCGAAGGCTACCGGCCTCAACTACGTCAAGCTCGATGGCGAAGTCGGAGTGATCGGCAACGGCGCCGGGCTCGTCATGAGCACCCTGGATGTGGTGGCCTACGCGGGCGAGAACCACGGCGGCGTGAAGCCGGCCAACTTCCTCGACATCGGCGGCGGAGCGTCCGCCGAGGTGATGGCGAACGGCCTCGACGTGATCCTCGGCGACCCCCAGGTGAAGAGCGTCTTCGTCAACGTGTTCGGCGGCATCACCTCGTGCGACGCGGTCGCCAACGGCATCGTCGGCGCGCTCGAGAAGCTCGGCGAGTCCGCGAGCAAGCCGCTCGTCGTGCGTCTCGACGGCAACAAGGTCGACGAGGGGCGGGCGATCCTGACGGCCGCCGCGCATCCGCTCGTCACGCTCGCAGACACCATGGACTCCGGGGCCGACAAGGCCGCCGAGCTGGCCTCGAAGTAAAGGTACGAAAGAACATGTCGATCTTCCTCAACAAGACCAACAAGGTCATCGTCCAGGGCATCACCGGCGGCGAGGGCACCAAGCACACCGCCCTCATGCTGAAAGCGGGCACCCAGGTGGTCGGCGGCGTCAACGCGCGCAAGGCCGGCACGACGGTGTCGCACGACGGCGGTGTCGAGCTGCCCGTGTTCGGCACGGTCGCCGAGGCCATCGCTGAGACCGGCGCCGACGTGTCGATCATCTTCGTGCCGCCGGCCTTCGCGAAGGACGCGATGATCGAGGCGATCGACGCCGAGATCCCGCTGCTCGTCGTGATCACCGAGGGCATCCCCGTGCAGGACACCGCCGAGGCATGGGCATACGCGCGCGCCAAGGGCACGACCCGCATCATCGGCCCCAACTGCCCCGGCATCATCACGCCCGGCGAGTCCCTTGTCGGCATCACGCCGAACAACATCACCGGCACCGGACCGATCGGCCTGGTCTCGAAGTCGGGCACCCTGACCTACCAGATGATGTTCGAGCTGCGCGATCTCGGCTTCTCGACCGCCATCGGCATCGGCGGCGACCCGATCGTCGGCACCACGCACATCGACGCGCTGCGTGCCTTCCAGGACGACCCCGACACCAAGGCGATCGTCATGATCGGCGAGATCGGCGGCGACGCCGAGGAGCGCGCGGCCGACTTCATCAAGGCCAACGTCACGAAGCCGGTCGTCGGCTACGTCGCCGGATTCACCGCGCCCGAGGGCAAGACGATGGGCCACGCCGGCGCGATCGTCAGCGGTTCGGCGGGCACGGCGCAGGCCAAGAAGGAGGCCCTCGAGGCCGCCGGGGTCAAGGTCGGCAAGACGCCGTCCGAGACGGCCGCCCTGATGCGCGAGATCATCGCGGCGCTCTAGGCTCTGGCGCGCGTCCCCGCGCGCCACTCCCGCAGCGCCTTCCACGAGCCGCACGACCACAGCGCCCAGGCGACCAGCAGCGGCTGGAAGAACAGGCGCACGATCCAGGTGACGCTGACCTCGACCCCGCTCGCGTCGATCGACTCGACGAGCTGCGAGATGTTGCCGGGGAAGATCGCCACGAAGAACGCGCCCACGATCCAGCCGGTGGCGTGCCGGAACCCGATGCCGAATGGGCCGGGCCGACGGGGCGCCAGCAGCACGGCGAGCCCGAGCAGGATCTCGACGACACCCGAGGCGAGCACGACGAAGTCGGGGTCGAGCGGAAGCCACGGCGGCACCTGCGCCTGGAAGGCCTGGCGCAGCACCGTCAGGTGCGACACCCCGGCGCCCACGAGGAACAGGCCGAGCAGGATGCGGCCGATGCGGCGGACGGTGTCGGACATGCTCGAACTCTAAGCCAGCCGTCGTTCCGGGTGGAGCCAGGAGCCGGGTAGCGTGACGGGGTGGACGACGGGCGCGGGCTGGCTACGGAGAGCGCGGCACCCGTGGTGGTCGACGGATCCGAGCCCACGATCGCCGAGCTCGCGCGTCTCACGGCAGGGGCTGACCTCGAGGTGGCGGCGGCACCGGCGGGCGGCCTCGCCTTCCTCGACTCGATCGCGGATCACGTGCGCAGCCTGCGCATCACCGATCCCGACATCCGCGACCTGGCGTCGATCGCGGGGCTGTCGCGCCTGCGCTCCCTGTCGCTCGACCTGCGCCACCGCACGGCGCCCGTCGACCTCTCGCGGCTGCCCCTCCTGCGGAGCGTCACGCTCTCATCCGCCGACAGCTGGCGGGCGGCCGGCTCGGCCATCTCGGCGACGGGGGTGACCGATGTCGGGGTGTGGCATCCGGAGCCGTCGCTGTTCGCCGAGCATCCGACCGCGGCGGCGTCGCTGCGTGTGGTCGCCTGCCGCCGGATGCCGGTGCTGCCGCCGCTGCCGTTCCCCGGCGCTCTGCGGTCGCTGTGGCTGCAGGAGGTGCCTGAGCTCGACCTCGCCGACGCGGGACGGTTCGACGGCGTCGAGCGGCTGGTCATCGAGCACGCGAAGGTCATCACGTCGTTCGGAGCGCTGCGAGAGATGCCCGCGCTGCGCGTGCTCACGCTCGGCGCGATCGGCCGCGTCGACGAGCCGGGCGCCCTGATCGACCTGCCGCTCGAGCGCTTCTCGGAGTGGAATGCCAGCAGCCGCGACCGCATCTGGTGGCTCGACGACCTCGAGGCGCTGCAGGCCGCCGGAGTCGACGCCCTCGACGATGCGCGCCGGTCCGCCCGCGATGCGTACGAGTCGCGATGGCGTGCGCGGACGGGGGAGCAGCCGCCCCGGCACTTCGCCCGAGCGGCGGCGACCGGCGCGAACCGCGACCCGATCGAGACCTGAGCGAAACACGCGGCGCTTAGGCTGGAGCGCGCGTCCGCATCCGGATCGCCCAGTTCGAAGGGGACACTCGATGCCCACCTCCCGTCGGCCCCGCGCCGCCCGTCTCACCGCCGCCACCGCCCTCGTCGCGGCCGCGGCGATCGCCCTCACAGGGTGCAGCCTCCTCGGCGGCGTGCCCACGTCGACGACGGCGCCCGATTCGGGACCGCAGGGGCTGGAGCGCTTCTACGGGCAGACCCTCGACTGGACCGACGAGGGCGACCTCCTCGACTCGACCAACGTGGTCGTGCCGCTCGACTGGGAGGACCCCGACGGCGAGACCATCGAGGTCGCCGTGATGCGGCACTCCGCCACCGAGGACGCGATCGGCTCCCTGCTCATCAACCCCGGCGGCCCCGGCGGATCGGGCTACGACTACGTGCGCGACTACGCCCAGTACCTCGTCACGCCCGACGTGCTGGCCAACTACGACGTGATCGGCTTCGACCCTCGTGGCGTCAACCACTCCACGCCGGTCACCTGCTACACCGACGGCGCCGACCGCGACGAGTACCTCTACGGCACCTACACCGCGGCCTACGGCACGCAGGAGTGGATCGACGAGCTGACCCAGCGCGAGGCCGACTACGCGGCGGCCTGCGCGGAGAACACCGGCCCGCTGCTGGCCCACATCGATGCCGCCAGCGTCGCGCGCGACATGGACGTCATCCGCGCCCTGCTCGGCGATGACACGCTCAACTACCTCGGCTTCTCGTACGGCACCTACCTCGGCACGATGTACGCCGAGCTGTTCCCCGAGAAGGTCGGACGCCTCGTGCTCGACGGCGCCGTCGACCCCGAGGAGGGCGACCTCGACGGGCTGGCGATCCAGATGGCCGGATTCGACAGCGCCCTGCGCGCCTACGTCACCGACTGCATCGACACCGATTCGAGCTGTCCGTTCACGGGCACGGCCGACGACGCGATGGACCAGGTGCGCGCGCTGCTCGGCACCATCGACACGCTCAAGCTGACCGTCGCGGACGGTCGCCAGCTCGACTCGGCCACGGCGGGCACCGGCATCGCCTACAACCTCTACAGCGAGAGCGCGTGGCCCGACCTCACCACGATGTTCGTCGACCTCTACGCGGGCGACGCCGAGTCGACCTTCGCGAGCGCGGACGGCTACAACGGCCGCAACCCCGACGGCACCTACGCCGACAACTCGTCGGACGTCTACGCGTCGGTCACCTGCGTCGAGGGCGACCTCGGCATCGACGACGTGACGCCGCTCGAGAGCCTCGACAAGATCCGCGGCGAGGCGCCGATCCTCGGCGACTACTTCGCCTACGACGACACGATCATCCTCGACGTGCTGTGCTCCAACTGGCCGACCCCGGTCGCCGAGCAGCCGTCGGTCTTCGACGCCGAGGGCGCCGCCCCGATCATCGTGATCGGCACCACGAACGACCCGGCCACCCCGTACGCCAACGCGGTGTCGCTGTCGGAGCAGCTCTCGAGCGGCGTGCTCATCAGCTACGAGGGCGAGGGTCACACGGTCTACGCGCAGGGTGTCGCGTGCGTCGACGACGCGGTGGACGCCTACCTGCTCGAGGGCACCGTTCCGAGCTCGGATCCGATGTGCTGAGGCCGCTTCGCCCTTCGAGACGCATCGCCTCCGGCGGCGCTCCTCAGGGAGCTCGGCTGCTCGCGGGTGCGATCGTGATGGCCGTGCTCCTGTCCGGGTGCACGCTGATCACCCAGCTCACGGGCGGCGGGGCGACGACGGTCACCTCGCACACCGATGAGACCGTCGCGCCCGAGCTCGAGCCGTACTACAAGCAGGACGTGACCTGGCGGTCCTGCGGAGCCGGCGCCGACTGCACGACCATGATCGCCCCGGTCGACTGGGACGAGCCGACGGGCGACCGCATCGAGCTCGCCATCTCGCGCCAGCGCGCGACCGGTGAGAAGAAGGGGTCGCTGCTGCTCAACCCCGGTGGCCCGGGCGGGTCGGGCTACGACTACGGCCTCGGCTTCACGGGCACCGAGTCCCTGCGCGAGAGCTTCGACATCATCGGGTTCGATCCGCGCGGGGTGGGCCGTTCCACGCCCATCGTCTGCTTCACCGAGAACGCCGATCGCGACGAGATGCTGTACGGCACGTACGACGACCCCTACGGATCCGACGGCTGGGCGGCCGAGCTGCAGACGCGTCAGCAGGCCTGGGTGGATGCCTGCGAGGAGAACACCGGCGACCTGCTCGCCCACATCGACACCGTCAGCGTCGCGCACGACATGGACATGATCCGCGCGGTGCTCGGCGACGAGACGCTCAACTACCTCGGCTACTCGTTCGGCACCTACATCGGCACCATCTACGCCAACCTGTTCCCCGAGAAGGTGGGCACGATGGTGCTCGACGGCGCGGTCGAGCCGCCGTTCGGCACCTTCGACGAGCTGGCGACGCAGATGGCGGGCTTCGACAGCGCCTTCCGCGCCTACATGCAGAGCTGTCTCGACGCATCCGACTGCCCGTTCTCGGGGTCGCTGGACGCCGCGCTGGCGCAGGCGCACGCGCTCGTGGTGGGGGTCGACGGCCAGGACCTGGAGACCGGCGGGCGCGTGCTCGACTCGGCGACGGTCGGCACCGGCATCGCGCTCACCCTGTACAACGAGGGCAACTGGCCGTACCTGACCCAGGCGTTCAGCGAGCTGCGCGACGGGGTCGCCGACACGATGTTCCAGCTGGCCGACTCGTACAACGGGCGTGACGGCGGCGGCTATGCGGATCGCTCCATCGACGTCTACTTCGCCGTCACGTGCGCAGAGGGCACCATCGGCACGGACGACGTCGACGTGCAGGAGGGGCTCGAGATCATGCAGCAGCGGGCGCCGATCGTCGGAGGCGTGCTCGCGCTCGACGACTACGCGCTGCTCGAGGAGGCATGCTCGCAGTGGCCGTACGAGCGGCCGAGCGACTTCCCGACCACGTTCGCCGCGGCCGGCGCGCCGCCCATCCTCGTGATCGGCACGACGAACGACCCTGCGACCCCGTACCAGCAGTCGGTCGACCTGGCCGAGACGCTCGACAGCGGCGTGATGATCTCGTACGAGGGCGAGGGCCACACGGTGTTCGGCAACGGAGTCGCGTGCATCGACGACGTCGTGGACGCGTACTTCGTGGATGGGGTCGTGCCGAGCGCCGACCCGATGTGCTGACCTCGATCAGCGGGGCACGTACCCGTACGTGAAGGTCCCCGCGTAGCGGAATACCTCACCCAGCACCGGCGCGGTCATCCGCACGTCCACGTGCTGGCCCGCCGGGTGCGCGCTCTCGGTGAGGTCGACGCGGACGAGTGCCGGCATCCGCACCCGCACCGGGCCGAGATGCAGCCATTGGCGCCGCGAGGTCATGCGCAGCGACCCCTCGTCGAGCTCGAGCAGCAGCTCGACCTCGAGCCCGCCGCGGCGCCCGAGCCTGTCGTGCAGCCGCCCGTCGACGACGGTCATCCGGTCGACCATGACGCGGGTGCGTCGGGCGAACGCGAACGTCCGTACCGCACCCAGGCTGCCGGCGGCATCCGGAGTGTTGACGACCGTGAAGGGGATGCCGTGACCGAACTCCGGGAACAGCACCCGCCGCCAGCCGAGCCAGGTCCACAGCGGCAGCAGCCAGCGTCGGCGCGACCCGGCGGTGTCGTAGACACCCGAGCCGGAGCCCACGTGCCCGTCGGGAGGCAGGGAGAAGTAGGTGCGCAGAGACGGGTCGAGCTCGGACATGCGCGCGCCGAGCACGCGCTGGTAGACCGATTCCTGCACGAGTCCAGTCTGCGGGGTGCCTCGGTCGACGCGGGCGGGAACCGGGGTAGTGTCGCCGCGATGACCCGGCGCCTCACCGTCCTCCTGGCGGCACTCGAAGCGGTCTTCGTGGTCGCCATCGGCGTCGCGATCCCGCTCGTGCCGCTTACGATCGTCTGGGCGGCGCACTTCGGTTTCGGCCCCGACTGGCTCATCTTCTGGCGCGCCTCCGTGGATGTCTGGCTCGTCGGACACGGCGTCGACATCACCTTCACGCTCGATCCGGTCACCGCCGCAGCGCTCGGGATCCCCGGCGCCGAGGCCCCGGTGCTCGTCACGATCGCGCTGCTGGGCTTCGCCCTCGTCACCCTCCTGCTCGGGGTGCGCGCCGGACGCCGCATCTCCGAGTCCGGCCACCGCACGCTCGGCGAGCTGAGCGCGGCCGGGGTCTTCGCCCTCGCCTCGCTCGGGGTCACGATGACCGCCGTGATCCCGATCGCCCGCCCGTCGATCTGGCAGGGGGTGCTCCTGCCTACCTTGGTGTTCGCGCTCGGTCTGCTCGTCGGGCGCTGGGGGGCCGAGGTCGAGACGACGGGCGCCGGCGTCGATCCCGTGACACGGCGGGTGGCCGCGCTCGTGGCCCGCGCCCCCGTGGCCGTGCGTGCCAGCGTCGCCGGTGCGGTGCGCGCCGGAGTGGCGGCGGTCGCCGCGACCATCGCGGCCAGCGCACTGGCAGCGGCGGCCATGATCGTCACGCACTACGCCGAGATCATCCGGCTGTACGAGTCGCTCCACACCGAGATCGTCGGCGGCATCGCCGTGACCGCCGCGCAGCTCGCCCTGCTGCCCGACCTGGTGGTCTGGACGGCGTCGTGGCTCGTCGGTCCGGGCTTCGCCATCGGCACCGGATCGCAGGTGTCGCCCGTCGGGACGGCCCTCGGCCCGCTTCCCTCGATCCCGGTGCTCGGCGCGATCCCGACCGGGGACCTGCCGCTGGGGTTCGCGGGGCTGCTCGTTCCGGTCGTCGCGGGGTTCTTCGCCGGGGTCGCCGCGCGGCGTGCGCTGACCCGCGCCCTCGGAACCGAGTCGGAGGCCGTTCCCGTGCTCGCAACGGTCGCGACCGCGGTCGGCGGCGGGGTCGTCGGGGGAGTGCTCATGGGCCTGCTCGCCTGGAGCGCGGCCGGGAGCGCCGGGCCGGGACGCCTCGTCGATGTGGGCCCGGATCCGCTCGCGGTCGGGCTCGCCGCGACCGTCGAATTCGCCCTCGCGATCGGCATCGGCATGGCCGCCGCCGGCGCCCTGCCCCGCACCTGGCGCGGAATCCGGTCCCGCTAGGCTGGGGCGGTGCTGCGCCTCGTCGTCCTGATCTCCGGGGGCGGCTCCAACCTCCGCGCTCTGCTCGAGGTCGCGTCCGCAGCCGATTTCCCCGCCCGTATCGTCGCCGTGGGCGCGGACCGCGACGCAGACGGGCTGACGCACGCCGAGGAGTTCGGCATCCCCAGCTTCGTCGTGCCGTTCGGGGCCTTCGACACCCGTGACGCATGGGGTGACGAGCTCATCGCGCAGGTGCGGCAATGGCAGGGCGATCTGATCGTGCTGTCGGGGTTCATGCGCCTGCTGCCGCCGCGGGTGGTGGCCGCGTTCCCCGCCCAGCTGCTCAACACGCATCCGGCATACCTCCCCGAGTTCCCCGGCGCCCACGCGGTGCGCGACGCGCTCGCCGCGGGCGCCACCGAGACCGGAGCCAGCGTGATCGTCGTCGACGAGGGCGTCGACTCCGGGCCGATCGTCTCGCAGCGCCGCGTGTCGGTGCTGCCCGGCGACACCGAGTCCCGCCTGCACGACCGCATCAAGCTCGTCGAACGCGATCTGCTGGTGCAGACGATCGTCGGCATCGCCACCGGCACCATCCGACTGGAGGAGCTCACATGAGCGCGCCCGCATCCCATCCGTCCGACTACCGGGCCCGCGACCTGATCCCGGTGCGCCGGGCGCTCGTCTCGGTGTACGACAAGCAGGGGCTGTCCGAGCTGGCAACGGCGCTGGCGTCCGCGGGCGTCGAGATCGTGTCGACGGGCTCGACCGCCAAGCTCATCGCCGACGCCGGCCACCCCGTCACCGAGGTCTCGCAGCTGACCGGATTCCCGGAGTCGCTCGACGGTCGGGTCAAGACCCTGCACCCGGCCGTGCACGCCGGCATCCTCGCCGACCTGCGGCTCGCGTCGCACGAGGTGCAGCTCGCCGAGCTCGGCATCGAGGCGTTCGACGTGGTCGTCTCCAATCTCTACCCGTTCACTGAGACCGTCGCCTCGGGCGCCGAGCCGGATGCGGTCGTCGAGCAGATCGACATCGGCGGCCCGACGATGGTGCGCGCGGCAGCCAAGAACCACGCCAACGTGGCGATCGTCACCTCGCCCGCGCAGTACGGCGACCTGATCGACGCCGTGCGGGCGGGCGGCACGTCGCTGGCGCAGCGCCGCGAGCTCGCGCTCGCCGCCTTCCGGCACACCGCGACCTACGACACCGCCGTCGCCTCCTGGCTCGGCGCGGTCGTCGCGCCCGACGACGAGGGCACCGGCTTCCCCGGCTGGGTCGGAGCGACCTGGGAGCGCTCGGCCGTACTGCGCTACGGCGAGAACTCTCACCAGCGGGCCGCGCTGTACACCAGCCCCGACGGGGGCGGCATCGCGCAGGCGATACAGCTCGGCGGCAAGGAGATGTCGTACAACAACTACGTGGATGCCGATGCGGCCCTGCGCGCGGCCTACGACCTCGACGGGCCGGCCGTCGCGATCATCAAGCACGCCAACCCGTGCGGGATCGCGACCGCGCCCAGCATCGCCGAGGCGCACGCGGCGGCGCACGCCTGCGACCCGCTGTCGGCGTTCGGGGGCGTCATCGCCGCCAACCGTCCCATCACGCGCGAGGCGGCGGAGTCGATCGCCCCGATCTTCACCGAGGTCGTCGTCGCCCCGTCCTTCGACGCCGACGCGCTCGAGATCCTGCAGGCCAAGAAGAACCTGCGGCTCCTGCAGCTGCCCGAGGGCTACGGCCGTGGTGACGACGAGCTGCGGCAGATCTCGGGCGGCCTGCTCATCCAGACCACCGACGCGCACTTCGCGCCGGCGCTGCAGTGGAAGCTGGTCGCGGGGGAGGCCGCCGACGACGCGACGCTCGCCGACCTCGAGTTCGCATGGCGGGCCTGCCGCTCGGTGAAGTCGAACGCGATCCTGCTCGCGTCCGGGGGCGCATCCGTGGGCGTGGGCATGGGCCAGGTCAACCGGGTCGACTCGTGCAAGCTGGCGGTCGAGCGCGCGGGCGACCGTGCCGCGGGAAGCGTGGCGGCATCCGACGCCTTCTTCCCGTTCGCCGACGGGGCCCAGATCCTCATCGAGGCGGGGGTGCGCGCCATCGTGCAGCCGGGCGGGTCCATCCGCGACGAGGAGGTCATCGCGGCGGCCGCCTCCGCGGGCGTGACCATGTACTTCACCGG
>CAXTSE010000010.1:0-62022 GCA_964246985.1 uncultured Microbacteriaceae bacterium | reverse complement strand
CAAGGATGAGATGTTCGAGAAACGCGACATCCATATTCACGTGCCGGAAGGCGCCATCCCCAAGGACGGTCCTTCCGCCGGCGTCACGATGTACTTCACGGGCGAGCGCCACTTCTTCCACTGAGCCCTCGGCGCACCGCCGCCTCTGCGGCGCGCGTGCGGTGGGGCCGGCCGCGCGCGAGCGCCCCGCCCCACCGGGTCTCCTCGTTCTGCAGGACGGGACTGTTCTGCAGGACCCGTCGCGGGGATGATCCGCGAGTCGAGGAGCGAACTCCTGCAGAACCACACCTGGATACGCTGAGTCCATGCGCGCGCTCGTCCGTCCCACCTCCCGCCGGCTCGCAGAGGGCGAGCTGACGCACATCGACCGCGTGCCGGTCGACATCGACCTCGCCGAGCGGCAGTGGGAGGCGTACGTCGCGGCGCTCGCGGCGAACGGATTCCCGGCCGTCGAGGTCGCGCGGGTGGACGAGCTTCCCGACTCGGTGTTCATCGAGGACGCGGTCGTCGTGTTCGACGACCTGGCCGTGCTCACGAGTCCCGGCGCCGACAGCCGACGGGGCGAGACGGATGCGGTGCGCGCCACCCTGCAGCGACTCGGCACCGAGACCGCGGCCATCGAGCTGCCGGGCACGCTCGACGGCGGCGACGTGCTCAAGATCGGACGCACCGTCTATACCGGTCAGGGCGGACGCACGAACGGGGAGGGCATCCGCCAGCTGCGCGCTCTGCTCACCCCGCGCGGCTGGTCGGTGGTCGGCGTGCCGGTGCGCTCGGTGCTGCATCTCAAGTCGGCCGTGACGGCACTCCCCGACGGGACCGTCATCGGCCATCCGGATGCCGTCGACCACCCCGAGCTCTTCGACCGCTTCCTGCCGGTGCCCGAGCACGGTGCGGCCGTCGTCGTCCTGTCGCCCGACACGGTGCTCATGGCCGCGTCGGTGCCGCGGTCGGCGGCCCTCGTCGAGAGCCTCGGATACCGGGTCGTCACCGTCGACATCAGCGAGTTCGAGAAGCTCGAAGGCTGCGTCACCTGCCTGTCGGTGCGGCTTCGGTCCGATACCTGACCGTGCCTTGTCTTCCGACCGAGGCCGGGTCTAGTCTGAAAGGCTGTCCGGCACCTGCCGGGAGCATCGCGAACGGGGAGGCCACCATGCAGACGATCGAGTTCACTCGGATCGCGTCCCCGGCCTTGATTTCGGCCGTCGCTCCGGTCGCCGCGTCCGCACGCGCGCGCGCCGCCGCACGACCGTAGGGCCACCGCCCGCCCGCCTCACGAGACGCCGCGCCCGCGGCTGTCGCCCCCGCATCCCACAGCACCACCGACGGATCGCCCGCGCGTCGAGCGCCCGCGCGTCCACTCGACCGGAAATCACCATGTCCTCATCCACTCACGCCACCCGCGACCCCGCGTCGCCTCAGCTCGGAACCGTGCGCACCCTGCTGCGCCTGCTGCCGTTCGTCCGGCCCGCGCTGCCGCGCATCATCATGGGCATGGTCGTCGCGCTGCTCGCGGCCCTCGTCGCCCTCGCCATCCCGATCGTCCTGCAGACCCTGGTCGACGGCCCGCTGGCGACGGGCGACGAGAGCCAGATCTGGCCGGCAGCGATCGTGGTGCTCGCGCTCGGAGTCGTCGAGGCGGGCCTCATCGCCGCGCGTCGGTGGCTGGTGCTGACGCCCGGCACCAAGGTCGAGGCGGCGATGCGCAACACCTTCTACGCCCAGCTGCAGGATCTGCCCGTCGCCTTCCACGACCGCTGGCAGAGCGGTCAGCTGCTGTCGCGTGCGATGACCGACCTCGGCCACATCCGCCGGTGGCTGTCCTTCGGGATCGTGCTGCTGGTCGTCAACCTGGTCACGATCGTCATCGGGTTCGGTGTGCTCTTCACCTGGAGCTGGATCCTCGGGCTCATCTTCCTGGTCTGCTCCATCCCGCTGTGGATCCAGGGCTTCGTCTTCGAGCAGAAGTACTCGATCATCTCGCGCAGGTCCCAGGACCAGCAGGGCGACCTGGCGACCGCGGTCGAGGAGTCCGTGCACGGCATCCGCGTGCTCAAGGCCTTCGGGCGCGGCAAGTTCTCGCTCGAGAAGTTCTCGCGGCAGGCGGAGGAGCTGCGGGGCACCGAGATCGACAAGGCCCGCGCCATCGCCGGCATCTGGCTCTGGCTGCTGCTCGTGCCCGATGTGGCATTCGCGATCTGCCTGGCCGTCGGGGTCTGGCTCGCCTCGACCGAGGCGCTCACCGTCGGGCAGCTGTTCGCGTTCTTCGCGACCGCCACCGTGCTGCGCTGGCCGATCGAGTCGATCGGCTTCCTGCTGTCGATGACCCTCGAGACCCGGACCGCCGTCGACAGGCTCTTCGAGGTGCTCGACGAGGCCAACACCATCACGGATCCCGCGGAGCCCCGCACGATCGCGCACCCGACCGGGCGGCTGGCCTTCGACGCGGTCCACTTCCGGTACCAGGACTCGCCTGCGCAGTTCCCGGACCTGCTCGACGGCATCGACCTCGAGCTCGAGCCCGGTGAGACGATGGCCCTCGTCGGCCTGACCGGGTCGGGCAAGACCACGCTGACCGCGCTGGCCACCCGGCTCTACGACGTTACCGGCGGCACCGTGCGGCTTGACGGCGTCGACGTGCGCGACCTGACCCGCGAGGAGCTGCGCCGCCATATCGCGATGGCCTTCGAGGACGCCACCCTGTTCTCGGCGTCTGTGCGCGACAACGTGCTGGTCGGACGCCCGGACCTCGAGGGGCCGGACCGGCGCGACGCCGCCGATGCGGTGCTCGCCGAGGCGCTCGAGATCGCCCAGGCGGACTTCGTGGCCGGCCTGCCGCTCGGCGCCGACACCCTGGTGGGCGAGGAGGGCCTCTCGCTCTCGGGCGGTCAGCGGCAGCGTCTCGCACTGGCGCGCGCCGTCGCCGCGGATCCCGCCGTGCTGGTGCTCGACGACCCCCTGTCGGCGCTCGACGTCGACACCGAGGCCCGTGTCGAGGCGGGACTGCGCCGGGTGCTCGCCAAGACGACCGCCCTCGTGGTGGCCCACCGCCCATCCACCGTGATGCTCGCCGACCGCGTGGCTCTGCTCGAGAACGGCCGGGTGACCGCGGTCGGGGTGCACTCCGAGCTGCTCGCCACGAACGACCACTACCGCTACGTGATCTCGTCCCTCGACGAGGAAGGAGCCAGCCGATGAGCACCGCGAAGCGCGGCGACCGCGCTCGGCGCGCGAAGCGCACGCGCGCCGCAGAGGCGGCGGCGCGCCAGCTGGCGCCGAGCACCGTCGAGGGAGTCGAGGGCGAGGAGCGCGATGACTACTCGCGCTCGGAGAGCCGCGAGATCCGGCAGCGCTCCACCACGCTGCTGCGCTCCCTGCTGCAGCCGCTGCACGGCCGGCTCGCGATCGCGCTCGCGGCCGTCGTGATCAGCACCGGGCTGCAGGTCGCCGGTCCTGCCCTCATCGCGTTCGGCATCGACCAGGGGCTGCCCGCCGCCATGGACGACGACCCCCGGCCGCTCATCGCGATCGTCGCCGCCTACGTGCTGGCGGCCGTCGCCGGGTCGGTGCTCATCGCGCAGTACACGATCCTGTCGGCCCGCATCAGCCAGGCCGTGCTCCTCGAGCTGCGCAAGCGCGTGTTCCTGCACTCGCAGCGGCTGAGCCTCGAGTTCCACGAGAGCTACACGTCCGGACGCATCATCGCGCGCCAGACGAGCGACCTCGAGTCGATCCGCGAGCTGCTCGACGAGGGGGTCAACGGCCTGGTACGCGGCGTGCTCTCGATGCTCTTCATCGCGATCGCGCTCGTGCTGCTCGACCCGTGGAGCGGGCTGGTGCTCGCCGGCTCGCTCGTGCCGCTCTTCCTGCTGACACGCTGGTTCCAGACGCGCTCGCAGCGGGTGTTCCGGTCGACGCGAGTGTTCTCGGCGCGCGTCATCGTGCAGTTCGTCGAGACGATGACCGGCATCCGGGCGGTGAAAGCGTTCCGCAAGGAGAGCCGCAACGAGGAGGAGTTCGGCCGCGTCGTCGAGGACTACCGGGATGCCAATGCGCGCGCGATCCGCCTCTTCGGGATCTTCGACCCCGGCCTCATCCTGATCGGGAACGTCGCCGTCGGCGTGGTCCTCATCGTCGGAGGGCTGCGCGTCGCATCCGGCGTGCTGGAGATCGGCGCCCTGCTCGCGGTGCTGCTGTACACGCGGCGGTTCTTCGATCCGATGGAGGAGATGGCGCAGTTCTACAACTCCTACCAGTCGGCCGCGGCCGCGCTCGAGAAGATCTCGGGCGTCCTCGCCGAGCAGCCCGGTGTGCCGGATCCCGTCGACCCGGTCGATCTGTGGTCGGCCAAGGGCGCCGTCGACTTCGACGACGTGCGCTTCGCCTACACCGAGGATCGCGTCGTGCTGCCCGACTTCACCCTCAGCCTGCCGGCCGGGCAGACGGTCGCGCTCGTCGGATCGACCGGCGCGGGCAAGTCGACGCTCGCCAAGCTGCTGGCTCGCTTCTACGACCCCACCGCGGGATCCGTGCGGCTCGACGGCATCGACCTGCGGCGTCTGCACCCCAAGGACCTCCGTCGCGCGATCGTCATGGTCACGCAGGAGGCGTACCTCTTCAGCGGCTCGGTCGCCGACAACATCGCGCTCGGCAAGCCGGGTGCGTCGATGGATGAGATCCGCGGCGCGGCGCGCGCCGTGGGCGCGCACGATTTCATCATGGCGCTGCCCGACGGCTACGACTCCGACGTCAACAAGCGCGGAGGCCGCGTCTCGTCCGGTCAGCGGCAGCTGCTCTCGTTCGCGCGCGCGTTCCTCGCCGACCCGGCGGTGCTGATCCTCGACGAGGCGACCGCGTCGCTCGACATCCCGAGCGAGCGCCTCGTGCAGGAGGGGCTGACGACCCTGCTCGCCGACCGCACGGCGATCATCATCGCGCACCGGCTCTCGACGGTGGCGATCGCGGATCGGGTGCTCGTCATGGAGCACGGGCGGATCGTGGAGGACGGCACCCCGGCCGACCTCATCGCGGGCACCGGGCGCTTCGCGAAGCTGCATGCCGCCTGGCGCGAATCGCTGGTGTAGTGGCTCGATCGGTGTGGGAGGCGCGGCCCAGCGTTGGCAGGATGCTCGCATGAGCACCCGCGAATCCGAGCTCCTCGCCGCCGTCGACGTGTACTTCCGCGCCCTCCACGGATGCGACGTCACCCTCCTCGACAGTGTCTTCCATCCCGCGAGCACGCTGTTCGACGTGGACGAGGGCGTGGTCACGGTCGACCCGTACCCCGCCTGGCGTGAGGTCGTCGCGAATCGGGCCTCGCCGGCATCCGTCGGTCAGGAGCGCGTCGACGAGGTGCTGAGCGTCGACTGGCTGTCGGATGCCGCGGCCTCGGTGCATGTGCGGCTGCGGGTGATCGATCAGGTGTTCGTCGACCATCTCTCGTTCGTGCGCGGCACCGATGGCTGGCAGATCGTCGCGAAGGTCTGGCACCTGGAGGCGACGCTGGCCTAGCGCGGCACGTGTCGGGCGGCGCGGAGGTCGACGCGGAAGGTGGAGCGATCCGCCGACCAGCGGAGCGGGGTGCCCTCGGCGCGGTAGTGCTCGAGCGCGCGCGCTTCGTGACCCGCGGCGGGCTGGCCGGATGCGCGGACCACCCGCCACCACGGGACGTCGGCCCCGTAGGCGGCCATCACCGCTCCGACGGCGCGGGGAGCCTGCGAGCCGATCGTGGAGGCGACCTCGCCGTACGCCATGACACGACCCTCGGGGATGCCCGCCACGACATCCAGGACCGCCTCGGCGAAGTCCGGGTGCGGCTCGCGGGGCACTACAGCTTCAGCGCGCCGAGGTTCTCGCCGTACGGCGTCTCGCCGACGACCTCGAAGCCGACGGCCTGGAAGAACGCCTCCGGCCCCGCCTCGCCGCTGGCCCAGACCACGGTCACGTGATCGAAGCCGCGAGCACGCGCCTCGTCGGCGAACGCCTGCACGGCGAAGCGGCCGACGCCACGCCCCTGGGCGTCGGCGCTGACGTCGACCCGCCACAGGGCGGCGCGCAGGAAGTCCTCCGGCGCATCCGGGTCGAAGTTGCCCATGATGTAGCCGACGACCTCGTCGCCGTCGCGGATCACACGGGGCCAGGAGTTGGCCGGATCGAGGTTCTGCTCGAGATGCTGGTACGTCTCGGGTTCGAGGAAGGCCTCCTGCCCCGGCTTCAGGGTCAGACTGTTCGCAGCCGAGACCGTCGAGGCCCCCAGCTCTTCGATCCTCAGCTCTGCCATGGCTCCAGGCTAGCCCGCCGGAGCCGACGCGCGGCCGGTCTCTCGATGTCGAGACAATTGCCCGAGACGGTAGGCTGGTCGACGGCTCAGAGAAAGGCGTGCACGATGGAGAAGATCAAGGTCGAGGGCACCGTCGTCGAACTCGACGGCGACGAGATGACCCGCATCATCTGGCAGTTCATCAAGGATCGCCTCATCCACCCGTACCTCGACGTGAACCTCGAGTACTACGACCTCGGCATCGAGCACCGCGACGCGACCGACGACCAGGTCACCATCGATGCCGCGCACGCGATCCAGAAGCACGGCGTCGGCGTCAAGTGCGCGACGATCACCCCCGACGAGGCGCGCGTCGAGGAGTTCGGACTCAAGAAGATGTGGAAGTCGCCGAACGGCACGATCCGCAACATCCTCGGCGGCGTGATCTTCCGCGAGCCGATCATCATCTCCAACATCCCGCGCCTCGTACCCGGCTGGAACAAGCCGATCATCATCGGCCGCCACGCGTTCGGCGACCAATACCGCGCCACGGACTTCGTGTTCAAGGGCAAGGGGAAGCTCACCGTCGAGTTCACGCCCGACGACGGGTCCGAGCCGATGAAGTTCGAGGTCTACGACGCCCCCGACGACGGCATCGCCCAGGTGCAGTACAACCAGGACGCGTCGATCCGCGACTTCGCCCGTGCGTCGCTCAACTACGGTCTGACGCGCAAGTACCCGGTCTACCTGTCGACCAAGAACACGATCCTCAAGGCCTACGACGGCCGGTTCAAGGACATCTTCCAGGAGATCTTCGAGGCCGAGTTCAAGGAGCAGTTCGACGCCGAGGGCCTGACCTACGAGCACCGCCTCATCGACGACATGGTCGCCTCGGCCATGAAGTGGGAGGGCGGCTACGTCTGGGCGTGCAAGAACTACGACGGCGACGTGCAGTCCGACACCGTCGCCCAGGGTTTCGGATCCCTCGGCCTCATGACCAGCGTGCTCTCGACCCCCGACGGCAAGGTCGTCGAGGCGGAGGCCGCGCACGGCACGGTCACGCGCCACTACCGCCAGCACCAGCAGGGCAAGCCGACGTCGACCAACCCGATCGCCTCGATCTTCGCCTGGACGCGCGGCCTCGCGCACCGCGGCAAGCTCGACGACAACCAGGCGCTCATCGACTTCTCGCTCACCCTCGAGGATGTCGTGATCACCTCGGTCGAGGCCGGCGCGATGACGAAGGACCTGGCTGCGCTCGTCGGGCCCGACCAGGCGTGGCAGACGACCGAGGAGTTCCTCGAGACGCTCGACGCCAACCTCAAGGCGCGGCTGGGCTGATGACCGAGCACGAGCTGCACGGCATGTGGGCGACAGCCCGCGCGCACATCATCACCTCGCAGCTCGCGCCGACGCTCCTCCTGGCGGCCAGCATCTGGCTGGTCACGGAGGGGCTCGGCGCACAGCCGACCCCGATCCGCGTCGCGGCCGCCCTGGTGCTGCTGTCGAGCGGGATCCTGGGCGCGCTCGCGCAGATCGCGGCGGCCGGCGAGGCACGTGCCATCGCCGCCGACCTGGTCGCGCTCGGGAAGCTCGGCGAGCTGAGCGCGGTGAGCACCCGCATCATCGAGACCGCCAGGTGGACGGTTGTCGTGCGCATCGTGACCCCGGTGATCTTCACGCTCACGTACCTCGCGCTGCTGTGGGCGATCTTCGCACCGCAGACGGCCGGCGGGATGATGCCCGGCCAGCTCACGACGATTCCGGGCTGACCGCCTCGAGCTGGGCGATCGTCTCGGCGATCACGCGGGTGCGCGATTCCGGCCGCTTGAGGTTGCTGAGGCGGAAGAGGATGTGGAAGCGCTGTTGGTTCGGCAGCGCCGCGAACGCGGCAGCCGCGACGGGGCTCGCATCGAGGGCCGCCCGCAGCTCGGGTGACGGGACCGCGCCCTTCTGGCGGTAGGCGGCGTCCCACCGACCATCCGCCTTGGCGCGGTCGATCTCGGCGTGCCCGCCGTCGCGCATCCGCCCCGCTGCGATGAGCCGGGCGACGTGCTCCCGGTTGATCTGGGACCACGGGCTGGCTCGCCGTCGCGGAGTGAAGGCCTGGAGCGTGTAGTCGTCGTCGAAGCGCCCGGCCTGCCCGTCGATCCACCCGAAGCAGAGCGCGACGTCGAGCGCCTCCTGCCAGGTGATGCCCGGCGCGCTCGAGGTCTTCTTGCGCAGCTGGAGTCGCACCCCGTCGTCGGAGGGGCCGGTCTCGAGGAACGCCTCCCACTCGGCCGTCGTGGCGAAGTAGTGGATCGGCTTGTCGGCGAACGATGCCATGGCGGCAGGCTAGCGCGGGCTACCGACCCGAGAACGGGCCGGAGAGCACCGCCCACTGGAGCAGCATGATCGTCTTGGCGTCGACGATGCCGACGCCGATGTCGGCGACCGCGGCGTCGATGTCGAGCTCGAGCAGCTCGATCTCCTCGCCCTCCTCCTCGACGCCCCCGGAGAGGATCGCCGGCGGTCCGTCGTAGGCGGCCGCGTAGAAATGGAGCTTCTCGGTGACGGAGCCGGGGCTCATGTACGCGACGAACACCGGCTCGACCTCCCCGACGACCATGCCGGTCTCCTCGGCGGCCTCGCGACGCATCGCCTCTTCGGGTGCGTCGTCATCGAGCAGGCCCGCGGCGGTCTCGACGAGCATGCCGTCGGGGTGGTCGTTGACGTACACCGGGTACCGGAACTGGCGTGTGAGCAGCACCGTGCGCCGCCGGGGGTCGTAGAGGAGGACGGTCGCTCCGTCGCCGCGGTCGTACGTCTCGCGGGTCTGACTCCTCCACTCGCCGTCGTCGCCGAGGTAGTCGAAGGTCGTGCTGCGGAACACGTGCCAGTTGCTGGCCAGCAGCCTCACGTCCGTGACGCGCACCCGAGGGTTGCGATCGAGGTCGCGGCCGGCGAGGTGCAGTCCGATGCGGCCGCGCGCGTCCGGCTCGTCGACTCCGAGGGTCATGCCGATCACGCTACAGACAGCAGGAAGCCCCCGGATCCCACGGGATCCAGGGGCTTCGGAGCAGGTCCGCTGCTACGCGGCGGCCGGAGCCGCGGTGCTGACCTCGATCTTCCGCGGCCTGGCCTTCTCGGCTACCGGGATGACGACGCTCAGCACGCCGTTGTCGTACGACGCCGAGATGCCGGCCGTGTCGACGTTCTGACCGAGCGTGAGGCGGCGCAGGTAGGTGCCGCTGGTGCGCTCGCGCGCGATCCAGGTGAGCCCCTCGGGGCCGGCCGGGGTGCGCTCGGCGCGGATGCTGAGGGTTTGACCGTCGATGGCGATGTCGACCGTGGCGGGGTCGACGCCGGGCAGGTCGGCATTCAGCACGTAGCGGTCGTCGTCTCGGGCGAGGTCCATCGGCATGAGCCGCGGACCCTGACGCGAATCGGTGAGATAAGCCATGGTGTCCTCCTGATGAACTTGAGTCGTAGTGACTCAACTAAGGAGAAATTAGCAGTCGGCGTCGTCGATAACTCGGCGATTCGCGCACGGCGAACGGGGTCAGTACCCGAGGAAGACATCCGTGTGGACGCGCCGCGCTCCCGCGGACCTGAGGGCCGTGCGCAGGCTTCCGACGAGGTTCGGGGGGCCCGACAGGAAGACGTCACGCGCGACGGCATCGGGCACGGCCGCCAGGAGCGAGTCGCCGGTCAGTCGGTCGGTGTCGGCCCAGGTCCAGCCCTTCGGCAGGCTCGCGGGCTTGTCGCGCGACACGATGGTGACCGCGCACCCGGCCGCGGTCAGCTCGTCGACGTAGGCGATGTCATCCGCCGACGACACCGCATAGACGACGGACACGTCGCGACTCTCGCCCGCCTCGCGGAGGGCGGCGAGGTGGCTGATGTACGGGGTGATGCCGATGCCGCCGGCGACGAGCAGCAGCGGCTTGTCGGCGTCCGCAGGGAGCAGGAAGTCGCCGCTCACCGACGTCGCCGAGACGATCGAGCCGGGTTCGAGCGCGAGCAGCGCCTTCTTGAAGCTCGACGACTCGTCGGGCAGGCGGATGCCGAAGCGCACGCGCGACCCGTCGCCCGGTGCCGATGCGATGCTGAAGACGCGCCTCCAGCCGCGGGCGTCGGTGCGCGTGTGCGGGAGCGTGAACTCCATGTACTGTCCGGGCGCGAATCGCACCGGCGCGGCCGGCTCGAACTCGAACTCCCAGCTGGTCGGTGACAGCCGGCGCTTGCCGACGTAGGCGAGGCGGATGCCGCGGCGCTGTCCGAAGGCGAAGGCGACGGCGTTGCCGATGACGAGCGCGAGCTCGGGCGAGTTGTGCAGGAGCCCCGCGAAGAACGAGAACGGCACCACGTAGGCGACCGCCACGATCCCGGCGACGAGGAGCTGCTGCCGGCGGCGCGGCGGCAGGGTCAGCGGCTCGCTCAGCATGAAGCCCGCGAGGAACACGATCGGCGACGACAGCACAGCGGTCTGCACTCCGCCGAGGTACGAGCCACCCTGCAGCACGACCACCAGCCCGGCGAGGACGACGTAGACGCCGACGGCGACCAGCCCGAGCGGGAGCCGTCGCGTGCGGTACAGGATCGCGAGAGCGCCCACGGCGACGAACGGGAGCAGCGGACCGGTGCCCACCCACCAGGAGGCGAAGGTCGACGGCACGAAGTAGGCGACGAATCCGACCAGGAAGGCGCCGATGGCCGCGGGGTTGAAGACGTGACGCCCGCGGACGGCGAGCAGGTACTTCGCCACCACCGCGAGGGCGGCCGCGAGGGCGAGGATGCCGAGCCCGGCCGGGTCGATCGTGGGGTCGAAGATGCACGCGAGCAGGAGAGCGGTGATCGCCGTCGAGCTCAGCTGCGGCCGCAGCCGGAACAGCACCCCGAACAGGCCGTTGACCAGATACGAGGTCGCGAACAGCACACCGACACTGGCCAGCAGCTCGAGGGGAGTGAAGCTGAGCACGCCCAGGATGCTCGCCACGAGAGCGGTGACCAGGATGACGCCGAGCCAGATGATCACGAGCGTGTACATCGTGACGCGGCCGAGGAGACGATCGAGCTGGGCGGTCATGTGAACAACTCTCCGGGGAAGTCGGCCGAGTGCTGCACCTGGCCTCTGCTGGACATTCTGGCCCAGGCGACGCCCGGATGCCGGTACAGATCGGGGTCTGCATCGAAGAAGAGCGCGGTGGCCAGGCCGTCGGCGTGCAGGGCGTCGGGTGCGAGCACCCAGGTGGCGATGACGGTCGTGGTCGGCACGCCCGTCACGGCGTCGAGCACGTGGTGGAGGCCGTCGCCCCAGGCCCGCCGGTTGGAGGCGCTCGCGCAGAGCGACCCGTCGCGCAGCTCGACCACTCCGATGACCTTCGAGGGGTCGCGTGGATGCTCGAGGCCGACCCGCAGAGAGACGTCGCCTCGCACGCGCAGATCGCCTCCGGCATCCACGATCGACGTCCCCGCCCCGAGCTCGGCGAGCAGGTCGCCGACGATGTCGACGAGGTAGCCCTTTCCGGCCGCCCCGACGTCGAGCACGACGGGCTGCGCGACGTCGAGGTGCGTGCCGTCCCAGGCGACGGCATCCGACCAGGCGGGCACCGGAGCTCGCGAGGCGGCGGATGCGGGCGTCAGCCGGTAGGCGCTGTCGTAGCCGAGCGTCTCGAGGGTGCGTCCGACGAGCGGGGAGACTCGGCCGCCTGTCGCCTCGTAGAGCCGCCGGTACCACCCGAGGAGGGCGGGAGCGTCATCGGGGAGGGCGTATCGCCCGCCACCCGACGTCCCGGCGATACGAGAGACCAGCGAGTCCTTCCGGAACCGCGACCAGTCACGATCGAAGCGGTCGATCCGCACACTGACGGCCGCGCGCGCCTCTGCCGTCAGCTCGTCGGGGGTGTCGATCCGCCAGACCGTGCCGATGGCGTCGAATCGCCAGGCGTGGGGGAGCGGATCGGTCACGCTCAGGCTGCCGCGTCGGCCTTGATGGCCTCGATGGCGTCGTTGAAGCCGGCGCTCGTGAGCGACGAGCCGGCCACGCGGGACACGTTGACCTCGTCGATCGACTTGCCGACCACCTCGGCCGAGATCCCCTCGGCGAACTTCTCCTGGTAGTTGGCCTGAGTGCCGCCCTCGGCCTGCGGCGTGACGGTCACGGCGGTGATCGTGTTGTCGGCGAGCGTGACCTCGACCGTGATGGTCTCGGTGCCGCTGGGGGCGCTGTAGCTGCCGTCCTCGGTGTACGTGCCGTCGGTGTAGCCGGCGGCCGACGAGGTTCCCCCCGAGCTCGACGACCCGCTATCAGACGAGCCCGACGAGCCGTCGGACGTGCCGGCGTCGGCGGCGGTCGAGCACCCGGCGAGGGCGCCGAGAAGACCGAGTCCAGCCACTCCGAGGACGACCGGACGGGGCAGGGTGCGGACGGTGGCGCGGGCGGCAAGGGGGGACATGTCATCTCCTCGTGAGGTCTGTGCGCCGGGGTGCGCCGGCAGGGTCCAGCATGGCAGGCGGACACTATGAACCCTCTGAGCGGGCTGTGGATACGCCGAGAGCGCTGCGCCCGGATCCGCACCCGGTCCTTGCCCCCGTTCGAGGGACATGGGTATCGTTCACGTACGACAGGCCCGACTGTCCTTCCCCGATCACCATCGAAAAGGACATCTCTGTGACGAGAAACTCCGGGTCTTCGCCGACCCGTCTGCGCCGACTGGTCGCCGCGATCGCCGCCTCAGCCCTCGGATTGTCGGGGGTCGCCGCGCTGGCCGCCCCCGCATCCGCGGCCGACGGCCTCGCGACCCAGACCCACACCGTCTTCGAGGACGGCCGCTACATCATCGGCCTCGCCGATGAGCCGGTCGCGACCTACGAGGGCGGGGTCGCCGGGTTCGCGCCGACCGCCCCGGACGATGGGTCGCAGCTCAACGCGCGACGGGCTCCGGTGCAGACCTACTCGGAGTACCTCGGCCAGCAGCAGCTCGAGGTCGCGGCCGATGCCGGCGTCTCGATCACGCACTCGTACACGATGGCGGTCAACGCGTTCTCGGCTCAGCTGACCGCCGAGCAGGCGGCCGAGCTGGCATCCGACCGTCGCGTCGTCGACCTCCAGCCCGACGAGCTGCGGCACGTCACCGCGGCCGTCCCGTCGACCGACTTCCTCGGGCTGTCGGGCGACGACGGCGTGTGGGCTGCTCTCGGCGGGACGGATGCGGCGGGCGCCGGCGTGGTCGTCGGCATCCTCGACACCGGCATCGCCCCCGAGAACCCGTCCTTCGCGGGCGGCGCGTTCGGCAGCGAGCCGGGCGGACCCACCAAGTCGGGCGACGTCATCAGCTTCGTCAAGGGCGACGGTCAGACGTTCCGCGGCGAGTGCCAGGCGGGCGACGCTGACGGCCAGTTCGACGGCAGCGAGTGCAACACCAAGATCGTCGGAGCCCGCTACTTCCTCGATGGCTTCGGCGCGGCCAACCTCGGCCTCGGTGCTCCCGGCGTCGCCGAGTACATCTCGCCGCGCGACGGCGACGGGCACGGATCGCACACCGGGTCGACAGCGGCCGGCAACTTCGGTGTCGAGGCGAGCGTGCTCGGCATCGACTACGGACAGATCTCGGGAGTCGCCCCCGCGGCCAAGATCGCGGCCTACAAGGTCTGCTGGTCGGGCCCGAACCCCGACGACACGACCGACGACGGCTGCACCAACTCCGACATCATCGCGGCCATCGACCAGTCGGTCATCGACGGGGTCGACGTGCTGAACTACTCGATCGGCGGCGGAGCAGCCTCGACGACGGTGTCGTTCACCGACCAGGCGTTCCTCGGCGCGGCCGCGGCCGGCATCTTCGTCGCGGCGTCGGCCGGCAACTCGGGACCGGGTGCATCGACCCTCGACAACGCGGCGCCGTGGGTGACCACGGTCGCGGCATCGACCATCCCGAGCTACGAGGCGGAGGCCACCTTCTCGACCGGCGGCACCTACGCGGGTGTGTCCATCACGATCCCTGAGGAGCCCGTCACCGGCGAGGTGATCACCGCCCTGTCGGCAGGGCTGCCGGGCGCGACGACGCCCAACCTCTGCCTTCCCGGCACGCTCGACCCCTCGATCGTCGCGGGCAAGATCATCGTCTGCGAGCGAGGCAACAACGCCCGCGCCCAGAAGTCGCAGGTCGTCAAGGACGCGGGCGGCATCGGCGTCGTGCTGGTCAACGTGATCCCCGGATCGCTCGACCTCGACGAGCACGCCGTGCCCACCGTGCACCTCGACGCCCAGTACCGCGACGCGGTGATCGCGGCGGCGTCGACCCCCGGCACGACCGTCACGCTCGAGCGCGGCAACTCGACCGGCACCACGCCTCCCGTGCCGCAGGTCGCCGGCTTCTCGTCGCGCGGTCCGGTGCTCGCCGACGGCAGCGACGTGCTGAAGCCCGACGTGGCGGCACCCGGTGTCGGAATCCTCGCGGCGGCGAACAACGCCGAGGGTGAGGATCCGCGGTGGGAGTTCCTCTCGGGCACCTCGATGGCCGCGCCGCACGTGGCGGGTCTCGGCGCGCTGTACCTCGGCGCGCATCCGACGGCCACCCCGGCGGAGGTGAAGTCGGCGCTCATGACGACCGCGTACGACACGGTCGGGGCCGACGGCGCCGCCGTCACCGATCCGTTCGCGCAGGGTGCGGGCCACGTCGATCCGACCGCCTTCCTCACCCCCGGACTCGTCTACCTCAACGACACCCCCGACTGGCTGTCGTACATCGAGGGCGTCGGGATCGAGACCGGGCCGGCGACCGAGCCGATCGATCCGAGCCAGCTCAACCTGGCGTCCATCGCGATCGGATCGCTGACCGCATCCGAGACCATCGTGCGCACCGTGACCGCTCTGGAGGACGGCACCTACACCGCATCGGTGGCGGGGCTGGCGGGCGTCGACGTGACGGTGTCGCCGGCGACGTTCACGATCGCGGCGGGGGCCACCCAGCGTCTCGAGATCGGGATCGCCCGCACGACCGCTCCGCTCGACGAGTGGGCCACCGGGTCGATCACGCTGACGAGCGGCGACACGGCGGTGCGGACCCCCGTGGCCGTCCAGCCGGTGACGCTCATCGCACCGTCGGATGCGGAGGGCACCGGCACCGCAGGCGCCACCGAGATCACGGTGACGCCGGGCGGCACCGGGTCGATCCCGCTGTCGACGACGGGGCTCGCGAAGGGCGAGCTGCTGAAGGATCCGGCCGACCCCACCGGCGAGAACTCGGGCGTCGGCACGGCCAACGACCAGTTCGTCGACTACGAGGTGACGGTGCCGGAGGGCGCAGAGTTCGCGCGCTTCGACCTCGACTCCCTCGACGACCTCGCCGACCTCGACCTGTACGTGCTGCGGCTCGACGGGGCGGGGACACCGGTCGAGCAGTGGACGTCGGCAACCGGGGCGGCGGATGAGCGGGTCGACATCGTTGATCCGACACCGGGTGACTACATCGTCGAGGTCGTCGTGTTCTCGGTGCCCGGCCCGACGCCGTGGGACCTGGTCGCGACGTCGGTCGTGCCCGCCGCGGCGGCACCGCTGACCCTCGAGCCGCCGGTTCTCGAGGGAGTGCAGGGGGTGCCGGTGGCCTACACGGCCTCGTGGTCGGGTCTCGACGAGTTCAGCTCGTACCTCGGGCTCGTCCGCTACGCCGACACGGGCCGCGTCACGGCGCTGACGGTGACCACCGAGGAGACGGTGGTGCCGGATGCTCCGGTCAACGTGTCGCCGCCGACCATCTCGGGAACGCCCGATGTGGGCCAGAGGCTGACCGCGGATCCGGGGGAGTGGGACAGCGACGACCTCGCCTTCGCCTACCAGTGGCAGCGGGACGGCGCCGACATCGCGGGCGCGACGACGGCGCGCTACACGGTCAAGAAGGCCGATGCGGGTCGCGCCCTGACCGTGGTCGTGACGGCGACGAACCCGGACGGCGTCAGCGCCACCGCGACGTCGGCCGCCGTCACGGTGCGCCAGTCCACCAGCACCAAGGTGTCGGTGTCCCCGCAGGTGCTGTTCTCGTGGCAGCGCACGACGGTGACGACGACGGTGTGGGGCTCGGCGGGGTCGGGTGCCGTGGCACCGACCGGCACGGTCACGCTCAACGTCAACGGCAAGACGTACGCCGTGCCGGGGTCGATCGACGCGAGCGGGCGCATCAGCTACCAGCTGCCGAAGCTGCGCGGTGGCTTCTACACCGTGCGCGCGACGTACAGCGGAGATGCGCTGAACGCTCCGTCGACCAGCTCGTCGAAGCTGTTCTGGGTGGTGTTCTAGGGCGCGACCCCGGCTGATCACGGATGGGCCCGGTTCTCTCCGGGCCCATCCGTGCGTGGCCGGAGCCGCCCGTGTTACGGGTATGTAAAGACGCTTCGCAAACCTTGCGCGTAGTTAGTACGTACGCTTTACTAACAAACGTGTCCACGTCAGAGCGGTCGGGATTCGCCACCGGGCGACTGCGCCCCAGCGGCAAATCGCTCCCGGAGCACGCCCGCAGCCACAACCGCGCACTCGTCCTGCAGACCCTCTACCGGTCGGGCAGCGTCAGCCGCGCCGACCTCGCCCGTGCCACCGGACTCACGCGCGTGACCATCGGGGATCTCGTGGGGCAGCTGATGGCCGACAACCTCGTCGTGGAGCTCGGTCAGCGCGACGAGGCGCGTCCCGGCAAGCCCGCCACCCTGCTCGACATCAACCGCACCGGATTCCAGATCCTCGGCCTCGACCTCAGCGAGTACGCCGAGTTCCGCGGGGCCGTGCTCGACCTCGACGGGGGAGTCGTCGCCTCCCTCGAGGTGCAGCTCGAGTCCGCCACGGGAGACGCCGCCACCGCGAAGGTGCTGGCGCTCGCCGAGGCGCTCGTCGCACGGGCCACGCTGCCGATCCTCGGCATCGGCGTCGGCTCGCCGGGCGTCGTCGACCTCGGTGGCACGGTCCTGAGTGCCCCCAACCTCGGCTGGACCGACGTCCCCCTCCAGACGCTGCTCGAGCAGGCGACCGGCCTGCCGGTGCTCGTCGCCAACGACGCGAACGCGGCCGTGCTCGCCGAGCACAGCTTCGGCGAGGCGCTCAGCGACACCATGCTCGTCAAGATCGGTCACGGCGTCGGCGCGGGTCTGCTGCTCGGCGGCACCCCGCTCTTCGGCAACCGCTTCGCCGCGGGCGAGATCGGCCACGTGGTCGTCGGCACCGACGGCGGCGAGCTCTGCGCGTGCGGCAAGGTGGGCTGCCTCGAGACCTGGCTCGCGGCCCCACGGCTGGAGGCGAAGCTGGCGGATGCGGCGGGCCAGGCCGAGCGCGACATCATCCTGTCGCGCGCCGGCGAGCGTCTCGGCATCGCCCTCGCGCCGATCGTCGGCGCCCTCGATCTGGCGGAGGTCGTGCTCAGCGGCCCCGTCGACCTGCTCGACGGCCCCCTTGCACAGGCGGCCATCGACACCATCCGCAGCCGCACGATGCCCGCGTTCCACGGGGATCTGACGCTGCGGATGACCGCCCTCGGCCGGGACATCGTCATGCGCGGATCCGCCGCCATGGTCCTCTCCGGGCAGCTCGGGGTCTCGTGACCCCACCCCTCCGCACCACCCCGCACCTCCCGCATCACTCCCGCATCACGGGGTGCCAGCGTCCGCTGCCACCGTCGCCCTAGGAAAAGTAAGGAAGAACACATGAGGAAACTCGCCCTCGCAGCAACCCTCGCTGCGGCAGCGGTCGTTCTCGCCGGATGCTCGACGGCGGCTCCCGCCGAGGAGTCGACCGGCGACCTCCGCGTCTGGCTGGTCGGCACCGACACCCCGCAGGAGGCGCGCGACTACCTGGTCGACACCTTCGAGGAGGAGAACCCCGGATCGACCCTCACGATCGAGGAGCAGCAGTGGACGGGTCTCGTCGACCTGCTCACGACGAGCCTCTCGTCGAACGACAGCCCCGACATCGTCGAGGTCGGCAACACGCAGGCCGCGGCGTTCACGTCGGCGGGCGCGTTCCTCGACCTGACCGACGACTACGAGGCGCTCGGCGGCGACGACCTGCTGCCCGGCTTCGTCGAGGCGGGCACCTACGACGGCAAGTTCTACGCCGCTCCGTACTACTCCGGTGCGCGCATCGTGTTCTACAACACCGCGCAGTACGCGGCCGCGGGCGTCGAGGTGCCGACCACGCTGGATGAGTACGTGTCCAACGCGGGCGAGCTGGCATCCGCTCTTCCCGGCGTCTCCGGTGTCTACTACCCCGGCAAGGACTGGTACAACGCGCTCCCCTTCATCTGGGAGAACGGCGGCGAGGTCGCGGTCCAGGAGGACGACGGAACCTGGGACGCCCAGTTCTCGTCCGACGAGTCGATGGCCGGCATCGAGCAGGTGCAGGAGCTGATGGCGTCGTCGCTCGCCCCGAAGGACGGCGACGAGACCGAGGTGTGGGTGCCGTTCCGCGAGGAGAAGGCGGCCACCATGTCGGCTCCGAGCTGGGCCTACTGGTCGATCATCGCGGATGAGGACAAGGCCGACACCGCGCTGACCGGCACGCTCGGCGAGTTCGCCCTGCCCGGCAAGGACGGCGGAGCCGCCCAGGTGTTCGCCGGAGGATCCAACATCGCCATCTCGGCCAAGACGACCCACCCGGAGCTGGCGAAGAGCGCCCTCGGCATCATCGAGAGCGCCGAGTACCAGACCATCCTCGCCGGCGCGGGCCTGGTGCCGTCGCTGACGTCGCTGGGTGATCAGGTCGCCGCTGCCACCCCGGAGCTCGCAGGCATCATCGCCGAGTCCGCGGCCAACGCCAAGCTCACCCCGGCCAGCCCGAAGTGGGCGGACGTCGAGGCGGCGGGCCTCCTGCAGGACTTCTTCGTGCAGGTGGCGAACGGCGGTGACGTCGAGGCGCTCGCCGAGCAGCTCGACACCGATATCGAGGACATCCTCAACAGCTAGAAGACGCCACGGTGGATGCGGGAGGCGGTTGCACCCGCCCTCGCATCCACCCGGTGGCCCGTCGCCCTAGGAAGACTTCCGGGGCACCCTCGAATCGTACTCGGAGACCCTTCCCATGACGCTTGACGTGCGAGCAGTGCGCCGCCGTCGCGACCTGACCCCGATGTACCTGCTGATCCCGGCGGGCGTCGTCCTGCTCGCGATCACCGGCTGGCCCCTCCTGCAGCTGATCATCATCTCGTTCCAGGAATTCGGCCGCGCCCAGATCTTCGGTGCCGCACCCACCTGGGTGTGGTTCGACAACTACGCCGCCGTGCTCACCGACGCCGAGTTCTGGCTCGTCATGGGCCGCAGCGTCGGGTTCGCCCTCGTCAACGTCGTCGCGACGATGCTGCTCGGCATCCTGATCGCCGTGCTGATGTCCAAGCTCGGCAAGGGCTTCCGCACCCTCGTCTCGGCGGGGCTGCTGCTCGCCTGGGCGATGCCGCCGCTGACCGCCACCGTCGTGTGGGGCTGGATGTTCGACACCGAGTCGGGCGTGGTCAACTACCTCGTCACCCAGATCACCGGCATCGACTACATCGGGCACAGCTGGCTCATCGAGCCGCTCTCGTTCTTCTTCGTCGCGACGATCATCATCACGTGGCAGTCGATCCCGTTCGTGGCCTTCACCACCTTCGCGGGGCTGACTCAGGTGCCGAGCGAGGTGATGGAGGCCGCGTCGCTCGACGGGGCGAGCGGGTTCCAGCGGTTCCGGCTGATCGTGTTCCCCTTCATCCGCGGAGTTCTGGTCGTGCTGCTCGTGCTGCAGATCATCTGGGACATGCGGGTCTTCTCGCAGATCTACGCGCTCCAGACGATCGGCGGCATCCAGGCCGAGACGTCGACCATCGGCGTCTACATCTACAAGCGCGCGATCGGCGGCGGCGATCTCGGCGCCGGCGGCGCGATCGCCGTGATCCTCGTCATCGTCATGCTTGCTCTCTCGGCCTACTACATCCGCAACACGCTCAGGACGGAGGAGCCGTGAACGAACGCCCCCGCCACCGGCCCACGCGCTACCTGCTCAACGTCGTCGCGATCCTCGTCTTCGTCTGCTCGGCCTTCCCGGTGTACTGGATGGTCAACTCGGCCCTGCTGCCGACGAGCGCGATCCGCTCGTCGACCCCGCACTTCTTCCCCGACGAGTTCACCCTGCGTAACTTCGTCACCGTCATCACCGAGCCGTCGGGATCGATCGAGTTCCTGCCGGCCCTCGGCACCTCGCTCGCGGTGACGCTGTTGACCGTGATCGCCGCGCTCCTGTTCGCGTTCTTCGCGGCGCTCGCTCTGTCACGCTTCCGCTTCCGATCGCGCCGCACGTTCATCGTGCTGCTGCTCGTCGCGCAGATGATCCCGGCCGAGGCGATGATCGTCTCGATCTACCGGGTGCTCGACGGCTGGCAGCTGATCAACACGATCATCGGCCTGACCCTGGTGTATCTGGCGACCGTGCTGCCGTTCACGATCTGGACTTTGCGCGGCTTCGTCGGCGGCATCCCGATCGAGCTCGAGGAGGCGGCGATGGTCGACGGCTGCACGCGCATGGGTGCGTTCTTCCGGGTCACGCTGCCGCTGCTCGGGCCGGGACTCGTCGCGACCGGGGTGTTCGCGTTCATCCAGGCGTGGAACGAGTTCCTCTTCGCGCTCGTCATCATGAACAAGCCCGAGACCCGGACGCTGCCGGTCTGGCTGCGCGCATTCGTGCAGGCCACGCAGGCCACCGACTGGGCTGCGATCATGGCGGGGTCGACGCTGATGGCGATCCCGGTGATCGTGTTCTTCCTGCTGGTGCAGGGTCGGATGGCGTCCGGCGTCGCGGCGGGGGCGGTGAAGGGATGAGCCTCGCCGTCCTGATGCCCGGATTCGTCGGCACCGAGCTTCCCGAGTGGCTGGCCGCCCGCCTGCGAGCCGGCCTCGGCGGGGTGTGCATCTTCGGCGACAACATCACGTCCCGCGCGCAGCTCCGCACCCTCACCGACGCGATCCGCGAGGCCAACCCCGCCGCGCTCATCGCGATCGACGAGGAGGGCGGCGACGTCACGCGCCTCTACTACTCGAGCGGATCGCCGTACCCCGGCAACGCGCTCCTCGGCCGCATCGACGACCTCGCGCTGACGGCGGAGGTCGCCTCGGCGGTCGCGGCCGAGCTGCGAGCGGTGGGCGTGAACCTCAACTTCGCGCCGGATGCCGACATCAACTCCAACCCCGACAACCCGGTGATCGGGGTGCGCAGCTTCGGCACCGACCCCGCCGCGGTGTCGCGGCACGTCGCGGCCTGGGTCGCCGCGCACGAAGCGGGCGGCGTCGCCGTCAGCGCGAAGCACTTCCCCGGCCACGGCGACACGGCGCAGGACTCGCATCTCGCGCTCCCGGTCGTCGACCTCCCGCTCGCCGAGCTGCGGGTGCGCGAGCTGCTGCCGTTCGCCGCGGCGATTCGCGCGGGAGCCCGCACGATCATGTCGTCGCACGTGCTGCTGCCGCAGCTGGACGCGTCGGCCCCCGCGAGCTTCTCCGCGCCGATCCTGCAGGGCCTGCTGCGAGCCCCGGTCGACGAGGGAGGCCTCGGCTTCGACGGAGTGATCGTCTCGGATGCTCTCGACATGGTCGGCGCGAGCGGTGAGATCGGCATCCCGGCCGCGGCCGTGCGAGCCATCGCCGCGGGCTGCGACCTGCTCTGCATCGGCACACGCAACACCGACGCGCAGCTCGCCGACATCGAGGCGGCGCTCGTCGCCGCCGTCGCCGACGGATCGCTGCCGGCCGCCCGCCTGGCCGACGCGGCGGCGCGCAACGCACGGCTGGCATCCGAGCTCGCGGCGCCGACGGTTGCGGCGCTCGAGGCAAGCGCGGTCGAGCCCGCCTTCGAGACCGCGCGTGCGATCGCAGCCTTCGACGTCGCCGACGGCGTCGTCGTCGTCCCCGGCGCCCGTCTCGTCACCATCGAGACCGCCGCCAACATCGCGGTCGGCGACGCGCCCCGGGGCGTCGCGGCGGCCGGGGCGGATGCGACGGTCGTGCGCGAGGGCGACGCGATTCCGACGGGCGGGCCGGTCGTCGTCATCGGCACGGCGAACCACCGGCACGGCTGGGTGCGCGAGGCCATCGACGCCGCGCGGGCCGCCGATCCGTCGGTCGTCGTCGTCGACATGGGCTGGCCCTCGCCGGATCGCGCGTACGCCGACATCGCGACCTTCGGTGCGTCGCGCTTCGTGGGCGAGGCGCTGCTCGAGCACCTCGGGGCGGGGGAGCGATGACCGGGATGAGCGGGCTGCATCCGCTGCGCGCGGGGATCGACATCGGCGGCACCAAGACCGAGGCCGTCGCGCTGCTGCCCGACGGGTCGATCGCGCACGAGCTGCGCATGCCGACCGGCTTCGGCGCGGCGTCGGTGCTGGAGACCGCGGTCGGTGCTGTCGAGGAGCTGATCCGGCTGTCGGGCGGGACGGCCGACGACTTCGTGTCGATCGGCGTCGGGATCCCTGGCGCGGTGGACCCGGTCACGGGTCGGGTCGCGCACGCCGTCAACCTCGGCCTCTCCGGGCTCGACCTCGGGGCGGAGCTCGCGGCCCGGTTCGGGCGCGCGGTGCGCGTCGAGAACGACGTCAACGCGGCGGCGCTCGGCGCCTTCCACCTGCTCGACGCGACGCCGACGCACTCGATGGCCTACCTCAACCTCGGCACGGGACTGGCGGCCGGGCTCGTGCTCGGTGGCCGGCTCTGGCGAGGATCTCGCGGCGTCGCGGGCGAGATCGGGCACATCCCGGTCGACCCGGCCGGACCGCTCTGCCCCTGCGGTCAGCGTGGATGCCTGGAGCTCATGGCATCGGGCTCGGCTGTCGCGCGGCAGTGGCCGACCGACGACCTGAAGCCGGTGCGGGCGCTCTTCGCGGCGGCGGATGCGGGCGACCCGCTCGCCGTCGAGGTGCGCGACCGGCTGGTCGTCAACGTGGCCGCCGCGGTGCGGATCCTCGTGCTGACCGTCGACGTCGATCGCGTGGTGATCGGCGGCGGGGTGAGCTCGCTCGGGCCGGCGCTGCTCGACGCGTTGAGCGGCGTGCTCAGCGGCTGGGCCGACGCGTCGGAGTTCCTCTCGTCGCTCGACCTGCCCAAGCGCGTCGCGCTCATGCCCCGCGGGTTGCCGGCCGCGGCGGTCGGGGCGGCCCTGGTCGGCGAGTCGGCCGTTCCGCCCGAGCACTCGTCGCTCGAGCCGCTCGAGAGGTACCCGTCGGTCGAGCCTGTCGAGACCCGCCACGAGCACGCCCCCCGCGCCCGCACCGAGGCGCTCTGATGGCCGAGGTCGCCATCGTCCGGACTCCCGACGAGGGCGGCGAGATCGCCGCCGACCTGATCGCGAGGCTCGTGGCCGCGCGGCCGGACGCGGTGCTGGGGCTGGCCACCGGATCCACGCCCCTTCCCGTCTGGCGGGCGCTGGCCGCGCGCGGCGCCGACCTGTCGAGGGCCCGCGGCTTCGCGCTCGACGAGTACATCGGGCTGCCGCCGGGTCACCCGGAAAGCTACCGGGCGGTCATCACGCGCGAGGTGGTCGAGCCCCTCGGCTTCGATCCGGCGCGCGTGCGGGTGCCGGGGGATGACGGCGGACCGGTCGAGGGCGCGGGGGAGCGATACGAGGCCGCGATCGCGCAGGCCGGCGGGGTCGACCTGCAGATCCTCGGCATCGGGCGCACCGGTCACATCGGATTCAACGAGCCGGGGTCGTCGCTCGCCTCCCGCACCCGCATCAAGACGCTGACCGAGCAGACCCGAGCCGACAACGCGCGCTTCTTCCCGACGCCCGAGGACGTGCCGAGCCACTGCCTGACTCAGGGGCTCGGAACGATCCTCGACGCGCGGCACCTCGTGCTGCTCGCGTTCGGGGCAGGCAAGGCGGATGCGGTGGCCGGTGCCGTCGAGGGGCCGGTGTCGGCCTCGCTGCCGGGCTCGGCGATCCAGCTTCATCCGCAGGTGACGGTGATCGTGGACGAGGCCGCGGCGGCGGGACTGTCGCACGCCGCGTACTACCGGTTCGCCTGGGAGAACCGGCTGGCGTTCGAGCGCTGAGCCTCGCGGCCGCCGTCAGGCGAAGCGCGCGTAGTACGACGCGTCGACCCGGACGTCGGAGGCGAGCGCGCTGATCGCCGCCATCTCGGCCGACTCGAGGTCGAAGTCCCAGACGTCGAGGTTCTCGGCGATGCGGGCGGGGGTCGCCGATTTAGGCAGCGGCACGATGCCGCGCTGCAGCAGCCAGCGCAGGATGACCTGCGACTCGGTGCGTCCGTGCGCAGCTGCGATCCGTGCGACCGCGGGAAGCCCGAAGGCCTTGCCGCGCGCGAGCGGCGACCAGGCCTGCGTCAGTATGCCGTTCGCGGCATGGAAAAGTCGTAGCGACTCCTGCGGGTGCAGCGGATGCGCCTCGATCTGGTTCACGGCCGGCACGGCACCGCCCAGCGCGATCACCTCGTGCAGCTGCGGCATCGAGAAGTTCGAGACGCCGATGGCGTGCGCGAGCCCCGCGCGCTGCAGCTCCTGCATCGCCTCCCAGGCGGCGAGGTAACGCCCCTGCGTGCTGTCGGGCCAGTGAATGAGATACAGGTCGACGTGGTCCATGCCGAGCGCGTCGAGGCTCGCCGACAGCGCGGCCCGCGGATCGTCGTGCTGGGTGTTCCACAGCTTCGTCGTCACGAACACCTCGTCGCGGAGAAGCCCGCTCGCCCGCACCCCCGCCCCCACGGCAGCCTCGTTGAAGTAGACGGCCGCGGTGTCGATGTGGCGATACCCGATCTCGAGCGCGGTCTGGACGGCGGCGGCCGTCTCGGCCGCATCCATCTCGAAGACGCCGAACCCGAGTGCCGGTATCAGGGTGCCGGAATTCAGGCGGATGTGAGGGGCGGCGTTTTTATCGGACACGCGTCCAATATAACGACGCGCTCCGATCGTGCAACCCGAGCCCGGCGTCGCCTCAGGCGAGGATGCGGTCGAGCAGAGCGTCCGCCAGGCGGCGCTGCAGCTCGGGCGTCATGTGCGCCGGATAGTGCACCGCCTGGATCGAGACGCCGTCCACGAAGACGAGGATCTCCTCGGAGATGAGCGCGAGGTCTAGGCCCGCACGCAGGTGACCGGCGTCGCGCGCAGCGCCCAGGGCGTCGATCCACCACTCGCGCGCGACGCGCGCCGACTCGCCGCGCACCGCGTTCAGCGATGGGTTGGTGAGCGCGCGCCCCATGTAGCTCACGTCGATGACCGCCTCGACCCGCCGATCCTCGTCGAGGGGCAGTGCTTCGTAGAGCATCTCGCGCACTGTGGCGCCGCTGTCGAGGTCGGCGCTCCGCACGGCTACGCGGTCGAACACGCGGTCGTAGGCCAGGCGATGCGCCTGGATCAGGATGTCGTCCTTGCTGGTGAAGTAGTGGGCGAGCGCCCCGTTCGAGACGCCTGCCTCCTTGGCGATCTCGCGCACCGTCGCCGCCTCGAGTCCGCGCTTGCTGATGACGCGCCAGGTGGCATCGAGCACCTCTGCGCGACGGAGGTCGTGATCCACGATCTTGGGCATGTGTCTTAATTTACGCGCTCGTAACAGCGGGGAAATCTATTTCGGACGCGTGTACTAAAAACTGGGGCCATGACCATCACCTCGACCCTGCCGGCGACCAAGCCCATCGACGACGCTCTGCGCGCTCGGGCCGCCGCTGTCATCCCCAGCGGCATGTACGGCCACATGAACGTGACGCTCCTGCCCGCCGGCTACCCGCAGTTCTACGCGGAGGGCCGCGGCGCGCGCCTCACCGACGTCGATGGTCGCGAGTACATCGACTTCATGTGCGCCTTCGGCCCGATGGTCTCGGGGTACCGCAATCCGGTCGTCGACGCCGCGGCCGCTGCGCAGCAGGCGCTCGGCGACGCGCTCGGCGGGCCCACCCCGCGCATGGTGGAGCTGGCCGAGCTGATGGTCGACACCGTCGACTACGCCGACTGGGCGATGTTCGCCAAGAACGGCACCGATGCGACGAGCCTCGCCGTCACGATCGCGCGCGCCGCCACCGGGCGCACCAAGCTGCTCAAGGGCACCACGGCCTACCACGGCGCCAACGCGTGGTTCAATCCGAACCCGCTCGGCACGACACCGGCCGACCGCACCGACATCATCTCGTTCGTCTTCAACGACCTGGCCTCGCTCGAGGCGGCGGCGCAGCAGGGCGGCGACGACGTGGCAGCGATCATCCTCTCGCCCTTCAAGCATGACGCTCCCGCCACCGACCAGTTCGAGGTCGAGCTCGCCTTCGCGCAGGGCGTGCGCGCTCTGGCCGACCGCCTCGGCGCCGTTCTGATCATGGACGAGGTGCGCACCGGCTTCCGGCTCGTCACCGGCAGCGCCTGGGAGCCGCTCGGCGTGAGCCCGGATCTGACCGCCTTCAGCAAGGCGATGGCCAACGGCTACGCCATCTCGTCGGTGGTGGGCATCGACTCCCTGCGCGACGCCGCCAGCCGCATCTTCGCCACCGGCTCGTTCTGGTACTCGGGCGTCGCCATGGCCGCGGCGATCGCCAACATCACCCAACTGCGCGCCACGGACACCCCCGGTCAGATGGCCGCGTCCGGCCAGATGCTGCGGGACGGCCTGGCGGCCCAGGCGAGCGCCTACGGGTTCGAGGTCGTGCAGAGCGGTCCGCCGGCGATGCCCTTCCTCCGGTTCGTCGACGACACGCCCAGCTATGCGATCGCGGCCGCGTTCACGGATGCCGCGGTGCGCAGGGGAGTGCTGCTGCATCCGGTGCACAACTGGTTCCTCTCGACCGCCCACACCGACGACGACATCGCCGAGGCGCTGGAGCGCACCGACGACGCGTTCGCCGAGACGAAGTCCGTCATCGGCTGACAGCTCGACCGCACCATCGGCCCCAGCGCTGCGGCCTCCCCGATTCCGGCCCTGCATCCCCCGCAGGACCGGGCACCACACAGAGGAGGAAGCAGTTGCAGACAGGAATCAGACGGATGCGCCCCGCGCGTCGCGCTCTCATCGCGATCGCCGCGGTGGCCACCCTGGCGCTCAGCGCCTGCGCGGGCGGCGCCGCACCGGCCGGCGACGGAGCGCGTGAGCTCGTCATCGCCCGTGCCATGGACATCACAACCATGGATCCGCAGCGCGGCTACTGCGACACCTGCCAGGTGATCTACACCGCCCTCTACGAGCGGCTCGTGGTCATCGACCCCTCCGACGCGAAGACGGTGCTTCCGGGCCTCGCCGAGAGCTGGGAGGCGAACGCCGACAACACCTCGTTCACGTTCCACCTCGATCCCGACGCTGTGTTCTCGGACGGCTCGGCCGTCGAGGCCAAGGACGTCAAATGGTCGTTCGAGCGTCTCGTCAACCTGCAGGCATCCGCCTCCTTCCTCCTCGCGGGCCTCAGCACGATCGAGACGCCTGACGAGGCGACGGTCGTCGTCAACTTCTCGGCCCCCAACTCGGCCCTGCTCGCGATCGTCGCGGCGCCGTACCTGGGAATCGTCAACAGCGATGTCGCCGCCGAGAACGGTGCCACCGCCGACGCTGACGCCGCGACCTCCGACACAGCCGAGGAGTGGTTCCTGGCCAACTCGGCGGGCAGCGGCCCGTATGTGCTCGCCGACTACGCCTCGGGCGAGTCGATCACGCTCGAGGCCAACCCGGAGTACTGGGGCGAGGCGCCCTCCTTCACCGACGTCACGATGAAGGAGGTCACCGATTCCAGCTCGCAGCTGCAGCAGCTGCAGCATGGCGATGTGGATGTCGCGATGCAGCTCTCGCCCGACGCGCTGGGCCAGCTCGAGGGCAGCGCGACCGTCAGCACCGAGATCGTCGATTCGTACAACTTCACCTACATCGCCCTGCTCCCGGCCGCGCCGGGCGGCGAGCCTCTCGCCGACGTGCGGGTGCGCGAGGCGGTCCGCCAGGCGATCGACTACGACAGCATCATCGACACCCTGGTCGCCGGCTACGGGAAGACGCAGGGGTCGCCGATCCCGAACGGGTTCGAGGGCAGCGAGGAGGTCGAGCTGCCCGAATACGACCTCGACGCCGCCCTGGCGCTGATGGAGGAGGCCGGGTACGCCGACGGCTTCACGATCAGCGCGACATACCCGAAGACCGTCGCCTACGGTGTCGACTTCGACGTCGAGATGCAGGCCGTGCAGCAGTACCTCGCGGCCATCAACATCACGCTCGAGCTCAATCCGGTCGACTTCTCGCAGTGGATCACGGTGGTCGGCGGCGAGGGGACGCCCGTCACGGCGGTGTACTTCGCTCCCGATCACACCGACTCCAGCCAGTACGTGCAGTACTTCGGCGACATCGCCGCGGGCGGACTGATCAACGGATGGACGGGCTCGGTCTCGCAGGAGCAGACCGACCTGCTCGCCACGGCCCTCGCGCAGTCGGGAGACGAGCGGACGGCGACGTACCAGCAGCTCGCGCAGCTGATGCACGACGACGCCTTCGTCATCCCGATCGTCAACCCGCAGCTGATCCTCGCGTACCAGAGCGACATCACCGGAGTCGAGTACAGCCCCTGCTGCAACCTCGAGATCGGGCAGCTCGGGCTCACCGGCTGACCTGGAATCACCGACCCCGGTGGGGGTGCGGCAGCCGTCGCACCCCCACCACCGGAGAACCCCATGACCACCTTCATCGCAAAGCGCCTGGCGATCATGCCGCTGCTGCTCTTCGGCATCGTCACGATCGCCTTCGCCATCTCGCGGCTGCTGCCCACCGATCCTGTCGCCGCCCTGGTGGGCGAGCGCAACATCGGCAACGAGGCGGTCGTCGCGGCCGCGCGCGAGCGGTGGGGTCTCGACGGCAGCGTGTTCGAGCAGTACGCGCGCTACCTCGGCAACCTCCTGACCGGCGACATGGGTACGTCGTTCCAGACCCGCTCGAGCGTCAGCTCAGACCTCGCCGACCGCCTGCCGGCCACCCTCGAGCTGACCATCCTCGCGCTGCTCATCGGCGCGATCGGCGGGGTCGTCCTGGGCGTCATCTCGGCCAGCCGCAAAGACAAGGCGGCCGACCACGTCGCCCGTGTGTTCTCACTGCTCGGCTCCTCGCTGCCGATCTTCTGGACCGGCCTCATCCTGCTCTTCGTCTTCTACGCCCAGCTCGGCATCGCGGCGGGTCCCGGCCGGCTCTCGGCGCGCACCGACCCGCCGCCGCACGTCACGGGCTTCTACACGATGGACGCGCTCCTGGCGGGCAACGTGCCCCTGTTCCTCGACGCCGGCGCTCACCTCCTGCTTCCGGCTTTCATCCTCGGGTGGGGGCTGATGGGCACCGTCAGCCGCCTGGTGCGGGCCGCGATGCTCGACGAGCTGCACTCCGACTACGTCCACACCGTGCGCGCGAAGGGCATCCCCGAGCGGCTGATCATGCGCAACCACGTGCTGCGCAACAGCCTCACCCCGGTGGTGACGATCGTCGGATTCGCCTTCGGCGCCCTGCTGATGGGCGCGGTGCTCGTCGAGCAGATCTTCTCGTGGAACGGCATCGGATCGTACGCGGTCGAGTCGGCCCGCACCCTCGACTACCCGGCGATCAACGGCGTCACTCTGCTCGGCGGCTTCATCTTCCTCATCGCGAGCCTGGTCACCGACCTGGTCTACGCGGCCGTCGACCCGAGAGTGAGACTGGCATGAGCGCCCTGTCGCTGAACGGCATGACCGGAGCCTTCGACTTCGTCCGCAAGAGCAGCCGGTCGGCGTGGATGCGGCCGCAGATGGTGATCGCCTACGTCGTGCTGCTGTTCTGGATCGTCATGGTCGTCGGGGTGCAGTGGATCGCGCCGTTCGACCCGCTGGCTGCCGCCGGCTCCCGCCTCCTGCCGCCGACTGCCGAGCACTGGTTCGGCACCGACGCCCTCGGCCGGGACGTGCTCACCCGCAGCCTTTACGGGGCGCGATTCTCGTTGCCGGTCGCGTTGGGGGCGATCGTCGCCGCCGTGCTCATCGGCAGCATCCTCGGCGCCATCGCCGGCTACGTCGGGAGCTGGGTGGATGCGGTCATCATGCGGATCGCGGACGTCACCATGGCCCTCCCCGCGATCCTCCTCGCCATGGCGGTGGCCGCGGCTCTCGGCCCCGGCCTCACCAACGCCGGCATCGCGATCGTCATCGTCTGGTGGCCGATCTATGCCCGCCTGATGCGCGGGCAGGTGCTGTCGATCAAGCAGCGCGAACACGTCGAGTCGGCGGTAGCCATCGGTGCGTCCCGCCGCCGCATCCTGTTCCGGCACATCATCCCGCACGCCTCCACGCCGACGCTCGTGAACGCCACGATGGACCTCGGGCAGATCATCCTGCTGGTCGCATCGCTCAGCTTCCTCGGTCTCGGCGCCCTGCCGCCGACGCCCGAGTGGGGCGCGATGATCACCGAGGGCGCCAAAAACTTCTACCAGCCGTGGATCGCGGCCGCCCCCGGAGTCGCGATCGTCACGATCGTGCTGGCGGTCAACTTCCTGGGCGACGGCATGCGCGACGCGCTCGACATCAAGGCGCGCCGCTAGCTCGCACGGCTCGTCGCACGCGAGCGCGGTGTGTCACCTCCAGCGCGCCCATTCGACGCACCGCGCTCGGTGCGACACACCGCTCTCGCCGAGCGGACGGGGTGCGGATCAGGCGGCGACGCGCACGCCGGGGATCGCGGCCAGCAGCGCCTTCGTGTAGTCGTCCTGCGGGTTCTCGAAGATCTGCTCGGGCGTGCCGCTCTCGACGATGCGGCCGCGCGACATCACGTGCACGATGTCGCTGATCTGGCGCACCACCGCGAGGTCGTGGCTGATGAAGAGGTAGCTCAGGCCGTGCTCGCGCTGCAGCCGCGCGAGCAGCTCGAGGATCTGCGCCTGCACGAGCACATCGAGCGCCGAGACGGCCTCGTCGAGCACGACCAGCTCGGGGCGCAGTGCGAGCGCCCGCGCGATGGCGACGCGCTGGCGCTGGCCGCCCGAGAGCTCGTGCGGGTAGCGGTCGATCAGCTCAGCCGGAAGCGAGACCTCGTCGAGCACCTCGAGCACGCGCGCGCGACGCTCGGCAGCCGACCTCCAGCCGTGCACGACGAGCGGCTCCTCGATGGTGGCCCCGATGCGGAACTGCGCATCGAGAGACGCGTAGGGGTTCTGGAACACCGGCTGCACCCGTTGGCGGAATCGCGTGAGCGCGGCGCCCTTCAGCGTCGCGACGTCCTCACCGTCGAAGAGGATGCTGCCGCTGGTCGGCTGCTCGAGCTTGAGCACCATGCGGGCGGTGGTCGACTTGCCCGACCCCGACTCGCCGACGATCGCGACGGTGCTGCCGCGGGGGATCGTGAACGTCGATCCGGCGACCGCCGTGAACGGACGGGCTCGCGTGAACGGCCGGTCGCGCACCGCGTACTCCTTGATGACATCGCGCAGCTCGACCACCGGATCCGCGTCGGTGCCGCCGCTCGCGGCGTACGGCGTGATCGCGCGCGGGGTGCCGCGCCGCACGGCGAGACTCGGTGCCGCCTCGATGAGACGGCGGGTGTACTCGTGGGTCGGGTTCTCCAGCAGCTCGGCGGCAGGCCCGTGCTCGACGATGTCGCCGCGGAACATCACGAGCACGTCGCTCGCGCGCTCCGCGGCGAGACCGAGGTCGTGCGTGATCATGAACACGGCCGTGCCCATCTCGCTGGTGAGGTCCTCCAGCCGGTCGAGCACCTGGCGCTGCACAGTCACGTCGAGCGCGCTCGTCGGCTCGTCGGCGATGAGCAGCTGCGGACGGCAGGCCAGCCCGATCGCGATGAGCACGCGCTGGCGCATGCCGCCGCTGAACTCGTGCGGGTACTGGCGGAACCGCCGCTCGGGCTCGGGGATGCCGACCATGCCGAGCAGCTCGATCGCGCGGGCGGCGGACTCGCGCGACGACATGCCGTGCGCCTCGAGGGCCTCGACGATCTGGGCGCCGATGCGGTGCACGGGGTCGAGGTTCGACATCGGATCTTGCGGCACGAGCCCGATGCCGGCCCCGCGGATGCCCGTCAGCTCGCTCGGGGTCGCGCGCACTAGGTCGCGGCCGCCGAACATGATCGACCCGCTCTCGATGATCGCGTTCGGCGCGAGCAGCCGGTTGATGGAGGCCGCGAGCGTCGACTTGCCCGACCCGGACTCGCCGACGACGGCGAGCGTGCGCCCGGCCTTCAGGTTGAAGGTCGCGTTCCGCACGGCCGAGAATCGCCCGCTTCCGGTCGTGAACGCGATCGAGAGGTCGTCGACGGACAGCAGGACCGGGTTATCGGACATGCGTCCAAGATAGGGAGGCGATGTTTCCGCGGGGCGGGCGGCGTGTTACCTCCGTGTAAAACCGTCAGCGGATGCGGGTGCCCGCCGCCCACACGTGGCGCACGTTCCAGAGCGGGTCGAGTGCCACCGCATCCGCCGCGTAGCCCGGCGCGAGCAGGCCGAACCGGTGCCCGAGCCCCAGAGCGCGGGCCGGGACTGCCGTGGCGGCCGCGACCGCGACCGACGCCGACACCCCCACCTCGACGATCGCGCACCGCACCGCGGACTCCTGGGTGAGGGTCGACCCGGCGAGCGTCTGCGTCCCCGACAGCAGCGCCCTCCCCTCCCGCACTGTGACGTTGAGCGAGCCGATGCGGTAGTCGCCGTCCTCCGCGCCGGCGGCGGCCATCGCATCCGTGATGAGGGCGACCCGGCCAGGCGCCGCCGACAGCAGCATGAACGCCACGTCCGGGTGCACGTGGAGGCCGTCGAGCACGAGCTCGAGAGTCACCCGCGGGTCGGCGATCGCGGCCACGACCGGGCCGGGGTCGCGATGGTGGATCCCCGGCATCGCGTTGAAGGTGTGGGTGAGGATGCGCGCCCCCGCCTCGAACGCTGACCGCGCCGTCGCGAGATCGGCCTCGGTGTGCCCGATGGCGACCGTCACACCGGCGCGGGCGAACGTGGCGACCGCCTCGAGACCGCCGGGCAGCTCGGGGGCGATCGTGATCTGGCGGAGTGTGCCGCCGGCGGCGGCGAGCAGCGACTCGATCGCGCCGTCGTCGGGTGCTCGCAGGAACTCGGGATTGTGGGCGCCTCGGCGCTCGGCCGCGAGGAACGGTCCCTCGAGGTGCGAGCCCAGCACCAGCGGGTCGGCGGCGCAGAGGTCGGCGATCTCGGCGAGACGCTCGCGCAGCTCGGCCAGCGGGTTGGCGACGAGGCTCACCACCGAGCGGGTCGTCCCGTGCGCACGGTGCGCGGTGAGTCCGGCGGTCAGCTCGTCCCCGCCGTCGTCGTACCCGTGGCCCCCGCCGCCGTGCCCGTGCAGGTCGATGAATCCCGGGGTGAGGATCGCGCCGTCGAGATCGACGCTCTCGTCGGCGGCGGGCGCTGAGGATCGACCCGACCCCACGGCCGCGATCGTGTCCCCGTCGAGGAGCACCCACGCATCCGTGGTCTCGCCGCGCTCGTCGAGGGCGGTGACCGAATGCAGCAGCGTCGTCATCGCGCGTCTACCGGAAGATGATCGTGCGCGCACCGTCGAGCAGCACACGCCCCTCGGAGAACCACTTCACGGCCTGGGTCAGGGTGCGCGACTCCTCGTCCTGGCCGATCGCGACCAGCTCGGCGGGGGTACGGGTGTGGTCGACGCGCACGATGTTCTGCTCGATGATCGGCCCTTCGTCGAGGTCGCTCGTCACGAAGTGGGCGGTGGCGCCGATGATCTTGACGCCGCGCGCGTGCGCCTGCTTGTAGGGATTGGCCCCCTTGAAGCCGGGCAGGAAGGAGTGATGGATGTTGATGACCCGCCCCTCGAGCGCGGCGCACAGCTCGGGCGACAGGATCTGCATGTAGCGGGCGAGCACGACGAGCTCGATGTCGTGCTCCTCGACGGCGGCCAGCACGCGCGCCTCGAAGGCCGTCTTCTCGTCGGGGCCCGTCACCGGGTGGGCCTCGAACGGCACCCCGTAGAACCCGGCGAGCTCGGCCAGGTCGGGGTGGTTGGCGAGCACGAGGGGCAGCTCGATCGCGAGCTGCCCGGCGCGCTGCCGGAACAGCAGGTCGTTGAGGCAGTGCGCCGCGGTCGAGGCGAGCACCAGGGTGCGCAGGGGGCGCCCGACCTCGTCGAGGGTCCAGTGCATGCGATACCTGTCGACGACCGGCGCGAGGGCGCCCTCGAAGCGCTCGCGTGACGCATCCGACTCGACCTGCAGCCGCATGAAGAAGGTGCCCGTGTCGTCGCTTGAGAACTGCTGCGACTCGGTGATGTTGCCGGCCGCCTCGACGATCGCGCCGCTGATCGCGTGCACGATGCCCGGTCGGTCCTCGCAGACGAGCGTGAGGACCCAATGGGCGGATGCGGCAGTCACCCCGTCAGCATATGGCCGGGTCGGGCGGGCCCCCGGCTGCACGTACCCTGGAGCGTGTGAGCACCGCCGGAACCGCGACATCGACCCGGTTCCCGTACTTCCCGCTCCTCGTGCTCTCGGGGGCGATCTTCGTCTCGGTGTCGAGCGAGTTCCTGCCGACGGGGCTGCTGCCCGACATGGCGTCCGAGCTGGGTGTCTCGGAGTCGCGCATCGGGCTGCTCGTGACGATCTTCGCCGGCACCGTCGTGCTGACCGCGGTGCCGCTCACCGCCGTGACGCGGCGCTTCGCCCGCAAGCGGCTCATGGTCGTGCTGCTCGCGGTGTTCGCGATCGCCAACGTGCTCGCGGCCATGGCGCCGACGTTCGAGCTGCTCGCCGCTGCGCGCGTCGTCGCGGGCGCGGCGCACGGCCTGTTCTGGGCGGTGACCGGTCCGTACGCCACCCGTCTCGTGCCGCGCCACCAGCTCGCCAAGGCGATCTCGCTCACCAACGCGGGCGGCACGTTCGCCTTCATCCTGGGGGTGCCGCTCGGCACCGCGCTCGGGCACGCGCTCGGCTGGCGGGCGGCATTCGCGGTGATGGGCGTGGTCGTGGTGGTCTTCCTGGCGCTGGTGGTCGCCTTCCTGCCGCCGGTCGAGCACATCGTTCCGCTCGCCACCGGAGAGGTCGCGGTGCCCCTCCGCCGCGACAAGTCGGTGGTCGGCGTGATCATCGTGTGCGCGTCGGTGCTGCTGTTCATGCTCGGGCAGAACGTCTTCTACACCTACATCGCGCCGTGGGCGATCGAGGTCGGCTCGATCCCCGCAGACGGCATCAGCGGGCTGCTCTTCGCGTACGGCGCGGCCGGCGCGGTCGGGCTGCTGCTCTCGGGCATCCTCGGCGACCGCTTCCCGCGGGCGTCGGTGGGCGTCTCCATGCTGGGCATCCTCCTGAGCGTGGCCGCGCTCGCCGCGTTCGGCGCGGGGTCGCCGGTGGCCGTCGTGATCGGGATGATCGCCTGGAGCATCTTCTTCGGCGGGCTCCCCGCCCTGTTCCACGCCCGCAACCTGCACTCCGCGAGCCTGCGCATCCGCGACACGGCCTCGGCGGCGCTCACGGTCTCGTTCAACTTCGCCATCGGCGGCGGGGCGCTCGTCGGCGGCCTGGTGCTCGACACCTTCGGGCTCGAGGTGCTGCCGTGGGTGCAGGTGGGGGTCTTCGCCGTGGCGATCGCGTTCGTGCTCGGCACCGACCGCATCCGGATGGCGGCGCACCCCCAGCAGCACACGCGGCCCGTGCGCACGGCCTGATCGCCTCATTCCGCCCGGCGGCACGATAGCGTTCTGCTCATGACCGCCCCCACCACCGGCACAGCCGCCCCCGGCACCAGCTCGAGCGGTGTCGAGCTCACGGGACTCGAGACGATCGCCGAGAGCGAGCGCCACGGCACCCCCCGCACCCTCTTCTGGCCCTGGTTCGCCGCCAACGTGTCGGTGTTCGCGATCGCCTACGGCGCGTACGTGCTGTACTTCGGCGTCTCGTTCTGGCAGGCCGTCATCGTCGGGGTGGTCGGCGTCGCCATCTCGTTCTTCCTGGTGGGCGTCGTCTCGCTCGCCGGAAAGCGCGGCTCCGCCCCCACGATGGTGCTCAGCCGTGCGATGTTCGGCGTGCGCGGGTCGCGCCTGGTCGCGGTGCTCTCCTGGATCTTCACCGTCGGATGGGAGACGGTCCTCACCGTCAGCGCCGTCTTCGCGGTGGACGCGACCGTCGCCGCCCTGGGCGGGCCGGCCGACAGCCCGGTCACCAAGATCGTCGCGCTGATCGTCGTCGCGGGCATCGTCGTGTTCTTCGGCGTCTACGGATTCCAGCTGATCCTGCGCCTGCAGTTCTGGATCACGATCGTGACCGCCGTCGTGACGGTCGTCTACCTCGCGACGATCATCCCGCTCATCGACTTCGCGGCCGTGCTGGCCACCCCGTCGGCCCCGCTGGCGGTGGCGGTCGGAGCGTTCGTGTTCATGATGACCGGCTTCGGACTCGGCTGGGTCAACGCGGGTGCCGACTACTCGCGCTACCTGCCGCGATCGGCGAGCAGCCGCGGCGTCGTCGCCTGGACGACGTTCGGAGCAGCCCTCGCTCCCTCGGTGCTGCTGGTCTTCGGCCTCCTGCTCGCCGGCTCGTCCACCGACCTGCAGGACGCGCTCGCCGCCTACTCGCTCGGCCCGCTCATCGAGCTGACCCAGCCGTGGTTCATCATCCCGTTCGCCCTCATCGTGGTGCTCGGCCTGATCGGCGGCGCCGTGCTCGACATCTACTCGTCGGGCCTCGCGCTGCTCGCCGCCGGCCTCAACGTGAAGCGCCCGGTCGCCGCCGGCATCGACGGCGTCATCATGTTCCTCGGCTCCCTCTACGTGCTGTTCCTCGCGACCGACTTCTTCGGTCCGTTCCAGGGCTTCCTCATCACCCTGGGCACGCCGGTCGCCGCCTGGGCGGGCATCTTCATCGCCGACGTGCTGCTGCGCAAGAAGGACCTCGCTGACACGGAGCTCTACGACCGCGCGGGACGCTACGGCGACATCCGCTGGGGCACGATCATCCTGTTCGTCGCCGCGACGGTGATCGGCTGGGGTCTGGTGACCAACACCTACGCCGAGTGGCTCGGGTGGCAGGGCTTCCTGTTCGGCCCCGCCGACGGCGACTTCCGCGTGAACTGGGGCGGGTCGAACCTGGGCGTCCTGGTCGCGCTGGTGATCGGATTCGCGGGCTACCTGATCCTCGGCCGCAGCTCGGTCAAGGCCCAGGAGGCGCTGCCGCTTCCCGCGTCGGCCGCGTCGCCGGCGTCCGCGTCGGCGCCCGCCTCGAAGTAGGCCGCCGTGTCGGACACCGGTGCGCAGGGGCCGGGGGCGTCATCCGCGCCCTGGCTGGTCGCTATCGACATGCAGGTGATCTTCGGCGATCCGTCGAGTCAGTGGTTCACCCCCGAGTACGCGCGAGCGGCGGCCGGGATCACCCGGCTGGCCCCCGCGTTCGGCGACCGGGCGATCTTCACCCGGTTCGTGGCACCGAGCGATCCGCAGGGTGCATGGGTGCCCTACTACGAGCAGTGGGCGTTCGCGCTCGTGCCGCCCACCGATCCGCTCTACGACCTGACCCCCGAGTTCGCCGGCGCGCGGCGGGTCGAGACGCGCACGACCTTCGGCAAGTGGGACGGGCAGCTCGGCTCGGCCATGGGCGGTTCGAGCGAGATGGTGATCGCGGGGGTCTCGACCGACTGCTGCGTGATCTCGACCGCGCTGGCTGCCGCGGACGCGGGCGTGCACGTGCGCGTCGCCGCCGACGCGTGCGCCGGGCTCAGCCCCGCCGACCACCAGCGCGCCCTCGACGCCATGGCGCTCTACGCGCCGCTCATCGAGATCACCACCGTCGACGAGGTGCTGGCGTCGCTGTGAGCGATCCGCGCGAGGGCGACATCGCGGCGGCCGACCCGCGGCGCGGCCGCGCGCTCGCCGCCCTGCACGGACTCGCGATCGGCGATGCGCTCGGCATGCCGACGCAGCTGATGTCCCGCGCCGAGATCGCCGAGCGGTTCGGCGAGATCACCGACTTCGCCGCGGGTGCGTCCGACCATCCGATCGCGGCCGACATGGCTGCCGGGTCGATCACCGACGACACGGAGCAGGCCCTGCTGGTGGCCGACCTCCTCGTGGCGACCGGGGGCGAGATCCCACCGGGCGAGCTCGCCGCGAAGCTCGTCGCCTGGGAGGACCGGATGCGCGCCCGCGGGTCGCTCGACCTGCTCGGGCCGTCGACCCGAGCCGCGGTCGCCGCGGTGCTCGCCGGGACCCCGGCCGACCAGGCGGGCCGAGCGGGCACGACCAATGGCGCGGCGATGCGGATCACCCCGGTCGGGATCGCGACCGGGACGGGTGACCTGGGGGCGTTCGTCACGGTGGTGCAGGATGCCGGCCGCGTCTCGCACGACACCGGGATCGCGATCGCGGGGGCCGCGGCGATCGCGGCCGTCGTCAGCGCGGGTCTCGACGGTGCCGACTGGGACGAGGCCGTGCAGCTGGCGGTCGCCGCGGCGCACGAGGGAGCCACCCGCGGGCACTGGATCGCCGGAGCGGATGTCGCGTCGCGCATCCTCTGGGCGATGTCGCTCGCCGAGGGTGGGGGCGCGCACGGGCTCGACGACATGATCGCGCTGATCGGAACGAGTCTCGCCACGCAGGAGTCGGTGCCCGCCGCGTTCGGGATGCTGGCGCTGGCGCGCGGCGGGCGGGTCTCCGGGGTGGAGGACCGCGGCGGGATCGGGTGGACGGCCGCGCTCCTGGCGGCGAACGCCGGCGGCGACACCGACACGATCGCCGCGCTCGCCGGAGCGATGGCCGGCGCTCTCGCGGGTGCCGACGCGTTCCCGGCCTCGGCCGTCGCCGCCGTCACCGTGGCCAACCCCGACCACCTCGCCTCGGCGCGCCTCGAGCGCCTCGTGGCCGACCTCCTCGCGGTCCGCGACTCCCGCGAATGACCAGCTGCGCACGCCCGAGCGCCCGATGACGAGCGCAACTGGTCACTCGCGAGCAGAGGCGACCGCCCGCGCCGGCGTTCGCGTGGTCAGCGTGGGGAACGCGACCGTCGACGTCGTCGTGGAGGTCGCGACGATGCCTGCTCCGGGCGACGACGTCACCGCGCGCCGGTCGACTTCGGTCGTCGGTGGCAGCGGGTTCAACGCGCTCGTCGCGGCGCGGCGCCAGGGGCGCGCGTGCGTGTTCGCCGGCGCACTCGGGCGCGGGCCGTTCGGCGATCTGGCACGCGCCGCCCTCGCCGAGCAGCGCATCGACGTCCTGCACGAGCCCCGCGCCGAGCTCGACACCGGGTGGGACGTCACCTTCGTCGAGGACGGCGGCGAGCGCACCTTCGTCACCACGGTCGGTGCCGAGGCGCTGCTCACCCACGATCTGCTCGCGCGCGTCGAGCTCGCGCCGGGCGACCTCGTGCACATCTCCGGCTACGGCCTCGCGCGCGAGCCGAGCGGTCCGGCGCTCGCCGCCTGGCTGCCGACGCTCGACGACCGGGTGGTCGTGCTGTTCGATCCGGGCCCGCTCGCCGCCGACCTCTCGGCGCGGCTGCTCGATCCGGCGCTCGGCCGCACCGACTGGTGGAGCGGCAACGAGCGCGAGGCCCTGGCGGCGACCGGCGCGGCGGACGCGGAGGCCGCCGCCCGCGCGCTCAGCCGCCGGGTTCGCCGCGGCGCCGTCGTGCGCCAGGGAGCGAGCGGATGCCTGCTGAGCCTGGTCGGCGACGATGCGGTCGTGCCTGTGCCGGGCTTCGAGGTCGACGCGATCGACGCCAACGGCGCAGGCGACGCGCATGTGGGCGTGTTCCTGGCCGCGCTCGCATCCGGACTCGACCCGCGAGCTGCCGCCCGTCGCGCCAACGCTGCCGCCGCGATCGCGGTGACGCGCCGTGGTCCGGCCACCGCTCCGACGTCCTCCGAGCTCGACGAGTTCCTGGCCGGGCGGTAGCCGCGCCTGGTAATGTCGACAACGTCGCGACTGGCGTTCGGATGGTCCACCATCGGGGAGCGACTGACGTAAGGACGCGGCCGTACGCCTGGGCCGCCGAACCGGTGATCGAACCGGAACCGGTGATCGAGCTCGTCGAGATCACCCCCTTGCGCAGTCTGCCGAACCCCCGAGGAGCACCCGTGACCGACACCATCTCCACCGAAGCGCCCGCCGCCCCCGTCGACGCCACCCCGTCGACCTTCAACCTCCCCCTCGCCGAGGTCGACCCCGAGGTCGCCCAGGCGCTCGCGGACGAGCTGAACCGTCAGCAGTCCACGCTCGAGATGATCGCGAGCGAGAACTTCGTGCCGCGTGCGATCCTCGAGGCGCAGGGCTCGGTGCTCACCAACAAGTACGCCGAGGGCTACCCCGGACGCCGCTACTACGGCGGGTGCGAGTTCGTCGACGTGGTCGAGACGCTTGCCATCGAGCGCGCGAAGAGCCTGTTCGGCGCGGCATTCGCCAACGTCCAGCCGCACTCGGGTGCGAGTGCCAACGCCGCGGTGCTGTCGGCGATCGCGAAGCCGGGCGATCGCATCCTCGGTCTGTCGCTCGCGGACGGCGGCCACCTCACCCACGGCATGAAGCTCAACTTCTCGGGCAAGCTCTACGAGGCACACGCCTACGGCGTCGACCCCGAGACAGACCTCATCGACATGGACGTCGTGCGGGCGAAGGCCCTCGAGGTCAAGCCGCACGTGCTGATCGCCGGCTGGTCGGCCTATCCGCGCGAGCTCGACTTCGCGGCGTTCCGCGCCATCGCCGACGAGGTGGGGGCGATGCTCTGGGTCGACATGGCGCACTTCGCCGGCCTCGTGGCGGCGGGCGTCCACCCGAGCCCGGTGCCGCACGCGCACGTCGTCTCCTCGACCGTGCACAAGACGATCGGCGGACCCCGCTCGGGCTTCATCCTCACGAACGACCCCGACCTGGCGAAGAAGATCAACTCCAACGTCTTCCCCGGACACCAGGGCGGCCCGCTCATGCACGTGATCGCCGCGAAGGCCACGGCCTTCAAGATCGCCGCGACCCCCGAGTTCAAGGACCGCCAGGAGCGCACGAAGCGCGGCGCCGCGCTGCTCGCCGAGCGCCTCATCCAGCCGGATGCGAAGGCCGCCGGCGTGGACGTCCTGACCGGCGGCACCGAGGTGCACCTCGTGCTCGTCGACCTGCGCGCCTCCGAGCTCACCGGCAAGGACGCGGAGGATCTGCTGCACGAGGTCGGCATCACCGTGAACAAGAACGCGGTGCCGAACGATCCGCGCCCCCCGATGGTCACCTCCGGCGTGCGCATCGGCACCCCTGCGCTCGCGACGCGCGGGTTCGGCGACGAGGAGTTCGCCGAGGTCGCCGACATCATCGCGCTGACGCTGATTCCCGGCTCCGACGTCCCTGCTCTGCAGGCACGCGTCTCGGCCCTGGCCGCACGCTTCCCCCTCTACGCCGACCTCACGTCCCCCGGAACCTGGAAGTAGTCGCGTGACGGCTCGGATCCTCGACGGGATCGCCACGGCAACCGCCATCAAGGGGGAGCTCGCCGTGCGCATCGCGGCGCTCCGCGCGCGGGGCGTCACGCCGGGGCTGGGGACGCTGCTGGTGGGGAGCGATCCCGGATCGCTCAGCTACGTCGGAGGCAAGCACCGCGACTCGGCCGAGGTCGGCATCGAGTCGATCCGCGTCGACCTGCCCGAGACCGCATCCGAGGCGGATGTGCGCGCGGCCATCGCCGACCTCAACTCGGCCCCCGAGGTGACCGGCTACATCGTGCAGCTGCCGCTGCCCGCCGGGATCGACGAGAACGCGATGCTCGAGCTGATCGACCCCGACAAGGATGCCGACGGCCTGCATCCCACCAACCTCGGACGCCTGGTGCTCGGGGTCGACCCTTCGACAAGCTCAGGGACCGGCTCGTGGTTTCCGCTGCCCTGCACGCCCGCGGGCGTCGTCGAGCTGCTGCGGCGGCACGACGTGCCGATCGCCGGCCGGCATGTCACGATCATCGGCCGAGGCCTCACCGTCGGCCGCCCGCTCGGACTCGTCTTCACGCGCAAGGGCGTCGACGCGACGGTCACGCTGACGCACTCGCGCACGGTCGACCTGGCCGCCGAGGTGCGTCGCGCCGACATCGTCGTGGCGGCGATCGGCGTGCCGCACTTCGTGAAGGCCGACTGGATCAAGCCGGGGGCGGCGGTGCTGGATGTCGGGGTCACCCGCGTCGGCACGTCCGACTCGGGCAAGGCGCGCCTCCACGGCGACGTCGACCCCGCGGTCGCGGAGGTCGCGGGCTGGCTCTCGCCGAACCCCGGGGGCGTTGGCCCGATGACGCGGGCGCTGCTGCTCTCGAACGTGGTCGAGGCCGCCGAGCGCCGCCTGCGCTGACGGTCAGGCGTCGCGCACGGCCCCGTCGGACGCCGCGACCGTGAACAGCTCCGGTGATCCGAACCCGTGCTCGGCGAAGGCTCCGTCGATCGCCACCTGCACGCGCGACAGCCCGCCAGCCGGAACGAGCGCGATCGCCGCACCGCCGAATCCGCCTCCCGTCATCCGCGCTCCGATCGCCCCGGCACTGAGCGCCGTCTCGACGGCGAGGTCGAGCTCGGGCACCGAGATCTCGAAGTCGTCGCGCATCGACCGGTGCGACGCGTCGAGCAGCGGGCCGATCGCGGTCGGGCCGTCGGTGCGCAGCACCTCGACGACATCCAGCACGCGCTGGTTCTCGGTCACGACGTGCCGCACCCGGCGGAACGTCTCGTCATCGAGCAGCTCGGCGGCGCGCGGCAGGTCGTCGACCGTCACGTCGCGCAGAGAGGCGACTCCCAGGGCAGCGGCCCCCGCCTCGCAGGATGCGCGCCGCGACGCGTAGCCACCCGTGGCGTGGGAGTGAGAGACGCCCGTGTCGATGACGACCAGCGCGAGCCCGGCGTCGGCGAAGCCGAGGGGCACGACCTGCGCTTCGAGCGTGCGGCAGTCGAGGAACACCGCGGAGTCGCGCTGCCCGAGCAGCGAGGCCGACTGGTCCATGATGCCGGTGGGAGCGCCGACGGCCTCGTTCTCGGCGAGCCGGCCGACCTGCGCGAGCTGCTCGCGGGTGAGGCCCAGCTGCCACACGTCGTTCAGGGCGAGGGCGACGGCGCTCTCGATCGCGGCCGACGACGACAGGCCGGCGCCGACCGGCACGTTCGAGTCGATCACCAGGTCGACTCCGGGCACCGCGTCGAGGTCGGCGCCGTAGCGGCCGAGCGCCCAGGCGACACCGAGCGGATACGCGGGCCAGCCCCGCAGATACCCGCCGGCCTGGGCGGCGCGCAGCTCCGTCACCGGCAGCTCGGCGACCGCGTCGTCGAAGGTCGACGCGACGCGGATCACGCCGTCGTCACGCAGACCGAGTGCGACCAGGGTGCGGCGGTCGATCGCGAGCGGCAGCACGAAGCCCTCGTTGTAGTCGGTGTGCTCGCCGATCAGGTTGACGCGTCCGGGGGCCGACCAGAGGCCGTCCGGCTCGTGTCCGGTGAGTGCCGCGAAGAGGGCGCGCACCTCGTCTCGCATGTCGCTCATGATCGCTCGATGGCCTTCCGGATGTTCTCGGCCGCCGTCTCCGGCGTGACGTCGCCGATCCAGGCGCCCATGGCGGCCTCGGATCCAGCGAGGTACTTCAGTCTGTCAGCCGCACGGCGCGGGGAGGTGAGCTGCAGGTGCAGCCGCACGGTCTCGCGCCCGCGGTTCACCGGGGCCTGGTGCCACGCGGCGATGTACGGGGTCGGCGACGGGCCGCCGTCGGGCTGGGTGTAGAGGGCGTCGATCCCCCGCAGCAGGCGCAGGTAGAGAGGAGCGAGCTCGTCGCGCTCCCCGATCGACGTGGCCGCGAAGTCGGGGATCTGCCGGTGGGGCAGCAGGTGCACCTCGATGGGCCAGCGTGCCGCGAACGGCACGAACGCGGTCCAGTGCTCACCCTCGAGCACGATCCGATCGCCGCCCCGCTCGAAGTCGAGGATCTCGGCGAACAGCTCGGGCGACGTGCGGTCGATCGCATCGAGGGTGCGGGTGGTGCGAGGGGTGACGTACGGGTAGGCGTAGATCTGCCCGTGCGGGTGGTGCAGCGTGACGCCGATCGCCTCGCCGCGGTTCTCGAAGGGGAACACCTGCTCGACGCCCGGCAGCGCCGACAGGGCCGCCGTGCGATCCGCCCACGCCTCGATCACAGTGCGCGCGCGCGAGGCGCTCAGGGTGCCGAACGATCCCTCGGTCTCGGGGCTGAAGCAGACGACCTCGCAGCGGCCGACCGAGGTGCGGGTGCGGCCGAGGCCGATGTCGGCGAGGTCGTCGAGCCCGTGGGGGGCATTCACCGCGTCGGCGAGACCGGGTCCGAACGACGGGGAGCGGTTCTCGAAGACGGCCACGTCGTAGAGGGCGGGCACCTCCGAGGGGTTGGTCGGGGACTGCGGCGCGAGCGGGTCCTGATCTGCTGGGGGCAGGAAGACGCGGTTCTGCCGCGCGGCCGCGATCGACACCCATTCACCGGTCAGCGGGTCCTGCCGCATGCTCGCGGTGGCGGGGCGCGGATCGAGGGTGCGGCGGTCGACGGAGCGCTCGGCTCCGAGGGCGGTGCCCGCGTCGTCGTAATAGAAGAGGTCACGGCCGTCGGCCATGGCGGCGTCGCGTCTCACGATTCCGGCGGACAGTGGTGTCGACATGCGATTACGATATCGAAAGTCGAGGTTTCGAATACGCAAGGTTTCGAAAGGGGAGCGTATGTCCGATCCGGCCGCCGTGCGTCGCAACGGCCTGCTGCGCCTGCTGTCCACCCGAGGGTTCGTGCGTGTCGCCGATGCGAGCAGTGAGCTCGGGGTGAGCGTCGTCACGATCCGCTCCGACCTCGGGGTGCTCGAGCGCCAGGGCCGCGCCGTGCGCGTGCACGGGGGAGCGATGCCGGCCGACGCTCTGGCCGACCGGGAGTCGCCGCTCGCCGCCACCCGTGACCGCGACGCCGCCGCCAAGCGCGCGATCGGCGCGGAGGCCGCGGGGCGGGTGGCGTCGGGCGACTGCGTCTACCTCGACGCGGGCAGCACCGCGCTCGCCGTCGCCGAGGCGCTGCTCGAGCGTCGCGAGCTGCACGACCTCGTCGTCGTCACGCCCGCGCTGCCGATCGCCCTGGCGCTCGAGTCCGCGATCCCGCGCTTCGAGGTCATCGTCACGGGCGGCACACTGCGCCCGCTGCAGCAGTCGCTGGTCAATCCGTTCGCAGCGCCGATGCTCGCGTCGCTGCGCTTCGACCTCGCGGTGATCGGGTGCAACGGCATCCACGCGCGCCACGGGGTGACCAACGTCAACCTGCCCGAGGCCGAGATCAAGACGCTCGCGATGCGCTCGGCCGCGCGCAGCATCCTCGTGGCGGATGCGGCCAAGATCGGCCGGGTCGATCTCGCGGTCATCGGGGGGCTCGACGCGTTCGCCGAGCTGATCACGGCCGGCGAGGCCGCGGCGCAGGACGACGGCGCGGACGTCGAGAGCCTGCGGGCCGCCGGCCTGACCGTGACGCACGCCTAGGCTGGCCGCGTGGACTTCAGCGGCGACCGGTACGTGCTCGACAACGGGACGGCGCACGCCGAGATCGGGGCGGTCGCGGCGGTCCTGCGCACCCTGAGCGTCGACGGCGTGCGGATCACCGAGACGGTTCCCGCAGACATCCTCCCACCGCACGGGTGCGGCATCGTGCTCGCTCCGTGGCCGAACCGCGTGCGCGGCGGCCGCTGGACGCTCGACGGCGAGCCCCAGCAGCTCGACCTCACCGAGCCGAAGCTCGGCAACGCCTCGCACGGACTGCTGCGCAACACCGCCTACCAGGTGGTCGACCAGGCTCCGGATGCCGTAACGCTCGGCGCGTTCGTCGCCCCCCAGCACGGCTGGCCCTTCGCCCTCGACACCTGGGTGGGCTACGCGCTCCAGTCGGACGGCCTGACAGTCACGCACGGGGTGCGCAACCGCGCGTCGCGGCCCGCGCCGTGGGCGGTGGGCGCGCATCCGTACTTCCGCGTGGGCGAGGTCGCCCCGGAGGAGCTGCGGCTCACCATCTCGGGAAGCCGACGCCTCGTGCTCGATGACGCCGCGATCCCGATCGACGACGTGCCCGTCGAGGGCACCGAGTACGACCTCCGTGGCGGGGTGCGGCTGGCCGACGTGGACGTGAACACCGCGTACGGCGACCTCGGCATCACGGGGGAGCGCGGCGACGTAGCCTCGCTCACCGCTCCCGACGGCAGCGGTGTGACCATCTGGCACGATGCGGCCTTCGGCTGGTGCCAGGCCTACACGCCGCGCGACTTCCCGCGGTCGGATGCCGAGGGCGGTACCGGGCTCGCCGTCGCGCTCGAGCCGACGACCGCGGCGCCCGATGCGCTGAACTCGGGCGACGGGCTGATCTGGCTCGAGCCGGACGCCGAGTGGCAGGCGTCGTGGGGCGTGCGCTACACGCCCGCTGCCTCCTGATCTCGCCGCTCTGATCCTGCCGTCCGCTAGGCTGGAGGCACGAAGGGGAGTAGTTCCCACATCGCCCGAGGCTCAGGCTGAGGGCGGTTCGCGCGAGACATCGACATGCTGGTCGTCACGACGACGACCCGGTGCTCCACCAGGCAGGGCCCTCAGGTCCAGCGCCCGGCGAACGAGACCTTCGGCCAGAATCGTCTGGTCGAAGCGTCGTCCGCTCCGGCCAGCCCGGCCGGAAGGAACTCCGATGTCGAATCCCCGTACCCCGCTGCGCACGCCCGCCCGCCTGCCGTCCCGCGCATCCCAGGTGCGCCGCTGGCGCCGCTATCGCGCCGACGAACGGGCCGAGGCCGCCGTCTACCGCGAGCTGGCCGGCCGCACCACGGGCGAGGAGCGCGACATCCTCCTCGGGCTCGCCGAGGCCGAGGGCCGCCACGAGGCGCACTGGATCGACCTGCTCGGCGCCGACGCCGGTCCGGTGCCGCCGCTCGACCTGCGCACCCGCATCCTCGTCGTGCTCGCGCGCCGCTTCGGGCTCCTCTTCGTGCTGGCCCTCGCTCAGCGGGCCGAGGCGCGGTCGCCCTACAGCGGCGACGACGACGCGACGGATGCGATGGCAGCCGATGAGCGCATCCACGGCGAGGTGGTGCGCGGCCTCGCCGCACGCGGGCGCACCCGCGCTGCGGGCGGGTTCCGCGCGGCGGTCTTCGGAGCGAACGACGGTCTCGTGAGCAACCTGGCCCTCGTGCTCGGCATCGGCGCGACCGGCGTCTCGCCCGCGACGGTGCTGTTCACCGGCATCGCCGGGCTGCTCGCCGGCGCGCTGTCGATGGGCGCGGGGGAGTACGTCTCGGTGCGCTCGCAGCGGGAGCTCCTGCAGGCATCGCAGCCCGATCCGGCCTCCCAGTCGGCGCTCGCCCACCTCGACGTCGATGCCAACGAGCTCGCCCTCGTGTACCGCGCCCGCGGCATGGAGTCCGAGGTCGCGGTGGCCCGCGCCGAGGAGGTGCTGGCGACACTGCACCTCGACAGCGACGACCCGGACGCGGTGGGTGTCGATCCCGCAGAGGCCGTCGGCTCGGCATGGGGCGCGGCCATCTCGAGCTTCCTGTTCTTCGCATCCGGAGCCCTCATCCCGGTGCTGCCGTACATCCTCGGCGCTTCGGGGCTGGTCGCGGTCGTCATCGCGAGCGTCGCGGTGGGTCTCGCGCTCATGGCCACAGGAGCCGTCGTCGGCATCCTGTCGGGGGCGTCGCCGCTCAAGCGCGCGCTTCGGCAGCTCGCGATCGGCTTCGGAGCCGCCGGCGTCACGTACCTGCTCGGGCTCCTGTTCGGCGCCTCCCTCGGGTAGCCCGTCCCGCCGTTCTGCCGAGTTGCGTCCCGTGGCGGGTGTCAGCGCCGTCGCACCCGCCACGGAACGCAACTCGACACCCCCGCAGACGCGCACGTCCCCCGTACGGGCGGCTCCCGGACGTGGGACTGCCGCACCCCTCGAGCCAGGCGTAGCCTCCGATCCATGGCCCGAAAACTCGAACTCGTGCCGCACGACCACTCGTTCCAGTGGCCCGATTGCGACATCTGTCACGCACCCATGGACTTCCACTCCATCCAGGACGAACCCGTCTGGTACTGCTCCGACTGCGGCACCTGCAGCTGAGCCGCACTGCGTCCCGCGTCGGGGACTCAGCGACGTCGAATCGCGGCGACGATGCCGACCCCTGTCGTGACGATGACGAGTGCGAGCATGCCGCCGATGATGACGTAGACCTCCAGGGATTCGGACATGCTCCGATTGTGCCCCCGGTCGGTTGACGCCTGGTGAACAGGTCCGCACCTCGGGAACTTTCCAGCCGCGGGTGGTGTTCTACTCATCGACAGCCGCAGCCAGCGGCTCACCGAGGAGTGATTCCGAATGACGACCACCGACTACCGCAAGGATCCGGCTGCGATCGCGCAGCTGACGCCCAACCAGTACGCGGTCACCCAGAAGGACGCCACCGAGCCCGCGTTCCGTAACGAGTTCTGGGACAAGCACGACGACGGCATCTACGTCGACGTCGTCTCGGGCGAGCCGCTGTTCTCGTCGACCGACAAGTTCGACAGCGGGTCCGGCTGGCCGAGCTTCACCCGGCCGATCGAGAAGGCCCACGTCGTCGAGCTGACCGACCGCAAGCTCTGGATGGTGCGCACCGAGGTGCGCTCGGCCGCCGGTGACAGCCACCTGGGCCACCTGTTCGATGACGGCCCCGCCGCCGACGGCGGCATGCGGTACTGCATCAACTCCGCGGCGCTGCGCTTCGTGCCCGTCGACCAGCTCGAGACCCAGGGCTACGGCGACTACCGCAGCCTGTTCACCACGAAGGAGTCCTGATCATGACCACTGAGACCGCGATCCTCGCCGGCGGATGCTTCTGGGGAGCCCAGCAGCTCATCCGGCGCCGTCCCGGAGTCGTCTCGACCCGCGTCGGCTACTCGGGCGGCGACACCCCGAACGCGACCTACCGCAACCACGGCGACCACGCCGAGGCCGTCGAGATCGTCTTCGACCCGTCCGTGATCTCGTACCGCGACATCCTCGAGTTCTTCTTCCAGATCCACGACCCGTCGACCAAGGACCGCCAGGGCAACGACCGCGGACGCAGCTACCGCTCGGCGATCTACTACACCGACGAGGCGCAGCACCAGACGGCGCTCGACACCATCGCCGACGTCGACGCGTCGGGCCTCTGGCCCGGCAAGGTCGTCACCGAGGTGGAGCCTGCGGGCGACTTCTGGGAGGCCGAGGAGGAGCACCAGGACTACCTGGAGAAGTACCCCAACGGGTACACCTGCCACTTCGTGCGTCCCGGCTGGAAGCTGCCGCGCCGCGAGGAGCAGCCCGCCTAGTCGGACCTAGCCCGCGCTCGCCGCGATCGCCCGACCGAGGGCGTCGCCCGAGGCCCACGCCGTCGCGACCGACGACCGCGCGCCCCACGCATCACCGCACACCCCGATCCCCCCCGATAGATGGAAGGGCTCGGGGTGCTGTGCTGTCGGGCGCGAGAAAGTCCATCGGTGCGCGGTCGAGGCGACGGGCGCGGCCGAGATGCCGAGCAGACGCTGCACCGCGGCCGTGACCGGGGCGATCGCGCCGTCCGGGTCGTCGAGGTGCGCGCGGGCCAGCCGCGCCGTCGTGTGCGCGACGAGCACCGGTGCCCCGTCGCCGCGGCGGTCTCCGTCGTCGGCGACGGAGGTCAGCTCGTCCGAGTCGTTGACGAACGCGGCGCGGAAGGTCGGCCAGTCGCGGGCGGCCCACTCGAGCACGACCGCGATGGTCGGATCCCAGCCGCCGCCCGCATCGAGCTCGCCGTACGCTGCCGTGGTCGGGTCGAGCAGCCGACGCGCCTGCGGATCCGGCATCGCGAGCACCACCGTGTCGTAGCGGCGGCCGTCCGCCTCGCCGGGCGCCACGTGCTCGACCACGATCCGCCGTTCGACGTGCGCGGTCGCGGCGAGGTCGACGACCAGCTCGCGGAGGCCGCCGGGTGCGGCGTACCGCATCGGACCGGTACTCTGGCGGATGATGCCGGCCGGCCCCGCGACCGCGATGGTGTCGGTCCACTCGCGCGCGAGCCCCCGCGACACCCAGCCCGCAGCCACGTCGGCGAAGCGCGATCCGGGTTCGGCGGTGAAGTAGGACGCTCCGAGGTCGACGCTGCGTCCTCCGATCGTGCTGCTCCCCATCCGGCCGCCCTCGCGTCGACCGCGGTCGACCACGCGGACTGCGATCCCCGCCGCTCGCAGAGCCTGCGCGCAGGCGATCCCCGAGATGCCGGCGCCGACGACGAGGACCGAGTGCTGTGTCATCTGCTCATCCTCCCGCGCATCCGCGCCCGCGGGGTCGCGCTCGCCGCGCATATCCTCGATGGATGACTGCCCGCGTCGCCAACATCTCCATCCACGCCGCCGATCCCGCAGCGCTGGCCCGGTTCTGGTGCGCGGTGATGGGCTACCCCGGATGGGCGGGCTGGCCCGCCGACGAGGTGGCCGAGCTGCGGGCGGCCGGCCTCGACGACGAGGCGCTCGCCGAACGTGCCGAGGCCTGGGACGGCGACCCCTCCCACCAGCGCTTCTACTTCAGCCGATACGACCACGAGCGGCGCCAGCGCAACCGCATGCACGTCGACATCACGCCGTTCTCCGACCGCCGCGCGACCCGTGCCGAGCTGGAGGCCGAGCGCGACCGCCTCGTGGCGCTCGGCGCATCCGTGGAGAAGACGCTCGACGGCGCGTGGGGCCCGTTCGAGGAGTTCGCGATCATGATGCGCGACCCCGAGGGCAACGAGTTCTGCCTGCAGTGAGCGTGGAGAGGAAGAGGGTGGGCCCGGTGGGGCTCGAACCCACGACCCGCGGATTAAAAAGTCCCATGCGGGCCGTGCGGGTTGAGTCGAAGAGGGGCGAGTTCCCTCTGATCTAAGGTGCAGTTCAATGATGTGGAGTCGATTTGAATCACATGAGTGACGATGAAATGTGGGCAAATCGTGGGCACGTGGTGATCTAGTCGGCGCACCACCGGCTCGCTAGGCTCGCGAGGTGGCCGACGAACTTGACGACGAACCTCGGCTCCGGATCGCTATCGACACGTTCGCGGGCCTGCCATTCGAGTCCTTCGAGGTTCTCATCGCCGGCGTTCGTTCGCTGGTTGAAGTTGGCGCGTTCGTCGTGGTTCCCGTGCGCCCCTCTGAGGGGGACTATCTCGAGTTCGGCCCCTTCATCGCATATGTCAACCGCAGACGTCGACCGAGTGATATGGAAGTCCTCGTTCGAAGGGTTTCTTACGGTAGTCCGCTGGAGGTGATCGTCATCCTTGTGGGCGCGGGGTGGGTAGTGGTGCAGGCGGCGGCGCTGACATTGAAGGTGCTGACCACCCAACTAGCCGAGCGTCGAGAGCTGATCGCTTCAGCGAATCGTCAAAATATGGAGGCTTCAAAGCTTGAGCAGGAGGCTCGGCTTTTGCGTCTCCAGGGCGATCGGCAATTGATAGAGAACGCCGTCCGACTCGAAGAACAAGCATTACTGGCTCGTGAACGTGCACGCGACGAACTATTGGGTATTCGTACTGAAGTAGCGAGCACGCTCGTCGAGCTCTCCGGCGCAGACGCCGCCGAACGCTTCCTGGCGGCAACGGATGATGCAGAGGCGTTCGGACGGGCAGCTCAACTTGCGGAGTTCGAAATTGTGGTCGAAGTCGAACGCGACGCCTCGGGCCCGACGCAATGACTCGGTGAGTGGGGTCGCCTCAGTCGAGCTCTGGCCCGTGTTCGTATCGAATTTGTGTCAGCAGGAGGCTGCCGAGGCCAAGCACCCCAAGGGCATACCTTCGGGCGTCGCTTCGCTCCTGCAGGCGGTGCCGGTCCACGTTGCCGACTGCCTGAGCAAGGCCCATTGCAAGAGCACGCCACCCTTCGTGTTCGCTCTGCTGTGAGCCGAGCCTGAGGCTCCCGCCGTCTCCGAGCGCAGTTGCGTAGAGTCCCTTCCCAACCAGGCTGTTGGTCAACCCTGCCCATTTGCGGACGCGATGCTCAACGAAGATTGCCACGGCGGCTGCCACCTTGTCCCAATCCCCGGAATCGACCAGTCCGCGCACGTGCTGCCAGAGCTCTGCGTCAATGTCCTCCCCGACTAACCCTTGTGACTCGACCAAGGTTGGACGTTCTTGTTCCACTCCGATCGGCACGTCCCAGACCGGAGGCGCGTGTCGAGCGCGGAGATCCTGAGTCTCTATCCAGGTAACGTAATCAGCGACAGTGATCAGATCCAAGAAGTGATTCATGTCGACGCTCTCCAGAGCAACGCTAAATCCCTCCGCGGATTCCAACAGCGGCGCAGGGCTCCGATATTCGCGTTGCAGGAGCCGTCCGACGGACGTTGGCGTCAACGAGTACGGCTTCTCCCTCGACGTCTGAGTGGTATCTCGCAGGAAGTCGGTCAGGGGTGCCCGCTCACTCTTGACCTCGGTGGTGCTTATGTCCACTCGCTCCTCTGCTTCGGCGATATCACGCAGCACCCCGAGCAAGCCTTCTGCTACGCGGGAGTAGGTCGGGTTTGTTGCCCCGAGAAGAGCAAAGCCGACGATCGAAAGTCCCACTGTCTCGGTATCGAGAGGCTGCGTCGTATTTCCATCAGTCCGCCATATCGGTCCGTACGGCCTTGCGATCGCGTGAGGTTGCCTAAGTGTTGGCATGGCAGCAAGCACATCGGCCGCGGACAAGCCGCGATGTCGCAGCTGGAATTGTCGCTTGACCCACCTCCAGATCGGCCATTCTTTCGGCAATGGGTTGGAATCACTGAAAGGGCTAGCGACGATAGCCAGGAGCTCCATCTCGATGGTCGAGAGAGGAGTGTCGATCGAGAATGTGGGAGCCATTCGAACCTCTCGTGTGGAAGTGCGCTGAAGACGCTAGCTGTCTTGCAAGCCCCTTGCGGGATCAGAATCGCCCGATCGCTACGGACGCTCAGCCAACACAGCCGTGACGTCCTCCATTGCCCGTACCCATGTCGCGGTTTCGCTCGATCTCAGGTGGATCAGGTCGAGCATCCGCGCGAGATCATCCGTGAGATTCCTCGTGAAAATCGGTTCGTGGTGCGCCATACGATTCCTAAGTCGCCTGATGGTCTCGAGGTCGTTGTATATCCGAAGCCGTAACTGGCGAGGTGTCTCTCCAGACGAGTTTGGAAACAGCGTAAGGATCTGCGGATCCCAAACTCGGACATCATGTCTGGCCGTAAACATCGATTGCCAAAATGCGAACTTCAGTTCGGCGATCACCTTGCCAGTTGTGGGCTGCGAATTTCGGGTGCCGATGAGGTCATTGCGGGGCTTGTATACGCGACCGCCCGGCACCGGGAGGCTCTGCTCGAACGTAGGGTCCCACGGCCAATTTGCACCGTAGAGATGGGTGAGGGCGTCCGATACCGCATTTCTGGTGGCGACCTCAGCGAAGTGCGCCGGCAACATGAGGGCTGAGGAGACTCGAGCATTCCAGCCGTACAATTCGACAGCTCGTTGCGTGTCTCCGCCGGTTGCCGTCACATAGGTCGCGGCGCGTGGAGTGCTAATAACGGCCCGGATCGCGGCTTCGTCTGCGGGCGTAGCGCGGGGCACGAATTGAAAGTACACTGAGGGTACGAGTCGTGGGACTTGCGGGCTTCGGCCTCCCCCCGCGGACAAACGAATTAGAGAGACCTCGCAATTGCGAGGTCTCTCTTTTTGCGTCCCCGACTTCTTGGAAACACGCACCGCATTCATGATGTCGTAAGCGATTTAGGCGAATAGCCGCCGCAGAACCTCGGTCCCGGTTCGCGCGAGCTCTCGCATGCCACCGACGGTGATTTGACGTTTGGGTAGTCGTCCGCCGCGACCAGTCAACTGCCGAGGTGTCGGCTGGTTTGCCCTGCAAATACCGCCCGTGCCGACCAGAGGTCGCTTTCCAACCTCACGCACTCACCTCCGTTGACCACATGAGGTTGGAAAGTGCGCACAGGCGGTATTTGCAGAGCAGAGAATCAAAGGAGTCCACGTTCCCGGAGTACGTGATCAAGTCGCTGATAGGACAGGCTCGAAGCGAGTTCTGGGTGGTCGAAGAGGGTTTGAACGGCTACCGAAACCACGCGCCCCCGGTCCCAAGTCGCGCCCCGCAATTGGACAAGGTCTGACATGAGGTCGAGCACGTCATCACTGAGGGGCAAATTCTCGAGGCGTTCAGCTACCAAGTGCAGACCGTTGACGCTGTCGGTCCAGGAAGGAACACTGGCGCGCGTCAGGCGGATCCAGTCCTCGTCCGGGATCGCTGCCGACCTCGACATCCACGCAAATCCCGCAAGCGACTGTCGAGGTCTATGGTCGGCGGCCATTGTCCAGAAGTCGAGGACTATGCGAATCTGCGCCTTGGTCAGCGATTCCGCGTTTGACAGCAAACGACCGAGGACCGCCCCTGCCTCGCTCAACTTCTGCTCTCCCGCTAGAAACTTCTCGACCTGACCCACTCGATAGTCAGACAGCTGCCAAAGCATTCCAATCAGCATCCGATCCAGAGACCGATCGACACCGCGTGCCACAGCATCGCGCACGAGACGACGCGACCTACGAAGTACATCTGAATCAGCCGGGCCGAACTTCATCGATATGTCGACCGCGTCCTGTGCGTGTTCCGAGCGAACGAACAAGTCGTCGAAGTTGGCATCGAGCCATTCGCTGGCGATGCTTCGGATCAGGCGCGATTCGATCGCGATCAACGCGCGATATTCAGTGGCGAGTGGTCCACGGACGGCGACGGCGTTGTCGAGCAAGTTGAGATGCGCGACCTTGATCGTGCGCGTGCTCCTGAACTCTTGGGCCAGTAGTGACAGTCCCACTCGAAATGCTCGAGGGCCGGCCCGATTGATCGCTCGTGTGAGGGAGTCAGAGCTACCGACGCCGACCTCCTCCGGCGAATCTGGGAACGAGGCAGCGGCGACCACGGACCACGCCGCTTCGAAATCAGTCCACTCGAGGTTGAGGTCGGCAAGCTTCCGGATCAGGTCCAGGGTTGCGTGCTGTGCCGGAACCCAGGTTGCCTCTTGATCCCAGCCGTCTTCGCCGCCGAGATCGTTAGGCGGCCATGGTTCGGCCCAGACCAATTCGATGAGCTCGATGAGGCTGGCGGGGAGGATCGCGTCGGATGAGAGCCAGTCGGTAAGCGCCCTCACGTAGCTCGAGATGTAGGTCGGGTGCCTTAGCCCCGATACGACACGAACCGGATCTGCGAACCACATTGTCGGGGAGGTACTGAATGCGACGGTCGCAGCGTTTGCGAGTTCCATCGCTGACCCACGGCCGCGTCCCTCTGGTCTCCACGCTCGGATCGTCTCGATCGCCACGTCGAGTGGCATCGCGCTCAACTCGTCCGCCGCGATCGGACTTTCGACTTCGGAAAACTCGACACGAGGCCGGGCCAGCGCTTCGCGACTCGGGCGGCCGAAGCGCCCAGCGATGACGTCCAGGGCAGTGCGCCATTCGCGCCATGACTCGTCCGGGAGGAAGGCGCTCCACGCGAACTTCTGTCGCCACACATTTGGAATGTTGTTGTCATGAAGAGCGGCTGCGACTTCCTTGACCGTCGGAGCTTGTCCAAAGGCCGGCCTCGTGTCAGCGACGAACAAGGGGTCGTTGCTTCTGAGGATGCGGTCCACGAGTTCGCCATCGTCGGGTGTCGGGAAGCGGCTCGTGATTGCTCCGGCGATCTCGGAGCGCGCCAGGCCGAGGTCTAGCTCCGGCTGACGCACGAGGTAGAAGACTCGCGCGCGATGGCGTGTGTCGACCGGCAGTTGGTCAATCACCTCGTTCATTTCTTCGGCTGGGGCAATCAGCACCGAGCGCGCGATCGCTTCGCCAAGTAGGAAGACCATCTGTTCTGCCGCGCTGTCCCAGGTCTCTACCGGCTCGCCGAGTCCGCCCGGGCGATCTCTGAAGTAGCCCCAATGCTCGTCGCCGTTGTGGGTCGTCAGGAGTTGTACCAGCGTCCCGACGCGCGAACGCCAAGTCGTTTCATTGATGCCAGAAAGGTAGGCGTCGGTTAGCGGCTCGAGGTATGTGTTGGATTTCAGAACCTCCGGCACGATGGCGACACGGGCCAGATCGACGATGAAATCATCCGTCGGATCCAACTGCTCTACTCGGAGTGTTGCCAGCTCGACTGTCTGCGGGAACTGCCGTGCCAGCTCAATAGCCAGCTCTCGCGCCTCAATTAGACCGGAGTGCTGCACGCTCCAGGCGATCGTGTTAGCGCTTCGGAACGACCGGTCAGATCGTTCCCACACCCGCCGCTGAAAGCGAGCGACTTCTGCAGGGTCTACTCCTCCCAACCGATCCACGACCTCATAGCCGGCCCATCCGGAGTCATCAAGCGGGAGGTCGAGCAGCGCAGCCCCTTCGAGCAGCGGTAGCCATGACACAGTCATCAATCTGCTCAGAAACCGTCGGAAATGATTGGGCGCAATGATGAGGTTGATGAGCTCGGCTAGGTCTCTGTCGGTGGGCGAAACGAGTGCGGCCAGTTGGTCCAGGCGTGGGTTGCGGACGTCGACCGGAGTGAAGAGAGCCTCCAAGACTCGGATCGCTTCAACCCACAGCAACCTGACGTCGCCTGCCGAAGCGTCGCCATGAACGCCGTCATTCGAACGGCCGATGATCCTGACATAGGCCCTGACGGAACCATCCGCCCAATGCCCTGGTTCCGAGCCCGTCCGCTGGGCTAGTACGGCGACTAGCCGCTTCCTGTGGGTCTCTTGGTCCTCCTCGAAGTTCTCGATCTTCGACGCCGCTTCGGCAAGAGACTCGGCGGCGGCGTCCTCGGCGTCTTTACCGAGCCCCCGAGCGCGCTCGACGCCTCGAATCGCCTCCGACGCTGATTCCGCAAGGTGTCTCCATTGCGCCGCCGGTGACTGCTGAGGCTGCGTGTTCAAGATCGACATAAACGCCTCACGCAAGCAATACGCGACGATCTCTGGTTGCTTGGCGACCGGTCCCGTTCCATCCAAGAGCTCGGCAGCCGACTCAATGAAGTCGAGCGCACGGCTGCCATATTTGCCGAACGACAGACGAATGCTTCTCGCAGTGTCCGCGCTCAATCGTCTAACTGGCATTGTTCCTCAGTGGTATCGATCGGTTGATGGACAATCGAATCACCAATCGGACTGCTTGGGGGAGGCGATGGGCAGCGCCACACCTTTAAACCCCATCGGGCAAGCGGTACCGCGTTCGGTATCGACTGCCGGATCGCTCGCAGACAGACAAGCGCGGCTTCAAGACCAAGCGCGTGGCCGAGCTTTTCCTCGCGTCGGTCGAGGCCACGAAGGCCCGCGGCGAGTTCGTCTCGGCTAGCCAGGCGAAGATCACGCTGGGGGAATGGGCCGACGTTTGGCTCGCCAACCTGGTGCAGCTGAAGCCGTCGACGCGACTCGGCTACGAAACGATCGTCCGCGCCGCGATTCTGCCGCGCTGGGCGAACGTCTCGCTCGCGAACCTCACGCACGCCGGCATTCAGAACTGGCTAACTGAAGTCTCAGCGACCGCAGCACCCTCGACGACGCGCAGTTACCACCGAGTCATGAGCATGATGCTGAAGTACGCGGTCCGAGACGGACGCCTGAGCCGCAACCCAGCCGACGGCGTGAAGCCGCCGCGCATCATCAAGGGCAAGCACCCGTACCTCACGCACGCCCAAGTCCAGCACCTCGCCCATCTCGCCGGCGACGACGGCGACGTCGTCATCTTCCTCGCGTACACCGGCCTCCGCTGGGGCGAGATGGCGGCGCTCCGCGTGAAGGATCTCGACACGCTCCGCCGCCGGGCGAACGTCGACCGGGCGGTCACCGAGGTCGGCCGCGAGCTGGTCTACGGCACGCCCAAGAACCACAGCCGCCGCAGCGTCCCGTTCCCGTCCTTCCTCACCAACATGCTCGCCGCACATTGCAAGGGCAAGGCGACCGACGAGTTCGTCTTTACGGCTCCGCTCGACGGCGCGCTCCGCAACCGTAACTGGCGCCGCCGCAGCTTCGAGCCCGCGATGGCCAAGCTGCTCGGCGCCTACCCCGAGCTCGAGCGCCTCACGCCGCACGATCTCCGTCACACGGCCGCAAGCCTCGCGATCTCCGCCGGCGCGAACGTCAAGGCGGTCCAGAAGATTGCTCGGCCACGCATCCGCAGCGATGACTCTCGACGTCTACGCCGACCTCTTCGACGACGACCTCGATGCCGTTGGCGATGCCCTCAGCCGGGCCGGCGATCCGGCAACCGTGGGCAAAATGTGGGCAGACCGTGGGCACGATGTCTCGGCGGTTACGCCGATCACCAGAACAGCCCAGCAATAGCAAGGCGAGAAGTGGGTGGGCCCGGTGGGGCTCGAACCCACGACCCGCGGATTAAAAGTCCGATGCTCTGCCAACTGAGCTACAGGCCCGTACCTCTCCAGCGTACTGGGAAGCCGCGCCGGCTGATCTCGGCGCGAGACGCCACGAACTGCAGAACTCGCGGCAGCAGTTGCGGATTCTGGCTTCTCGCGGGGCCGGGCGTACCGTAGAGGGATGCCTGCCGAACACTTCCGCAAGCCCGCGCTCTTCGGGGGCAACGAGTTCGAGGCGTTCGCGGGCGGTGAGGATCCGGCGGCCGTCATGCGTGCGGCGCACCGGAGCGCTCAGCTGCTTCTGTCGCGGGCCCGCGACACCGACGATCCCCACGTGGTCGACCGGCTCGTGCATTACACCGACGAGCACGGGCTCGACGCGCTCGCCGAGCTGTGGGCGCGCTCGGCTCCGCTCACGCTTCCGGGCGCCCTGTGGCGCATCTACCTCGTGCGGCTGGTGATCCGTCAGGACCCCGAGGGGTCGGCTCAGCTCTACCAGCGCGGCACCGAGGTGCTCGGCACGATCGACCCCGTCGTGGTCGGCGCGCCGGACCCGGCGACTCCGGGGGAGATCACCGAGCTCGCCGACCGCATCCTGCGCGGGCTGTTCGAGGGCGACTTCGCGCTGGCGCTGGATCGGGCGGCCGCGTTCTGCCGGGTGGCGGCCGCGGGGGCGACCAGCATCGCCGACGACCAGGAGGCGGCGAGCCCCGAGCGTGCGAGCACGCTGACGACTCGGGCATTCCGTCTGGTCACGACCGCGGACGAGCTCGCGGGCTGCGCGCGCCTCGCTCGGGCCGACTCGCTCGACTAGGCGCCCGCATCCGTCTCGATGCGTGCCTCGAGAGATGCCACGATGGTTGTCATGGAGATCGCGGAGATCATGGACTTCGTCGTGCACTGGGCGGGCTTCGTCGGCGCCTGGCTGCTGGTCGCGGGACCCCTCGTGCAGGCGGCCATGGAGCTGCGCGACGAGCAGCTCGATCGCGAGGCCATCCAGACGGCGACCGGTCAGGCTCCTCCCGCCGAGCGCATCTCGAACTGGTGGTGGCTGCTGCCGCCCGTCGCCTATGTGAAGACGATGCGCCGCGGACAGGAGCGCCGAGCGGCGAGCCTCGACGCGCTGTCGGTGCCGCAGCGTGAGCAGATGATCGGATTCCTGAACAAGGCGACCGGCTGGCTGTACGTGGCGGGCGGGGCATCTCTGATCTTCGTCAAGGAGGCGTGGGAGCTCACCGAGCTCTACCACCTGCCGTTCTTCGTCTACCTGATCGTCGTGGTGCTGCTGGCGCTGCTCGCGGTCGCGAACACGGTCGTCCGACTGCGCATGTCCGACCAGATGATCCACCGGGGCGACGCGGATTGGGCGGCCGCACAGGCGGCCGGCCGCAGCGACCGCCGGGCGGTGGGCCGACCCGGTCGGGCGGCACGCTCCCAGCGAACGCCGACTGGCGACGCGGGCGACGTGTCCTAAACTGGCACAGCCAGGTCGCATAACCCCGGGCTCCAATTTTCGCCGCTGCGAGCGGCCTTCCGCCGAGAGGCGTTTTGCGGCCTGGCACTTTCGTTTGCCGGCTCATATTCTGTGAGAACGCCGGTCGAGGAGTTCCAAACCGGTCACGTATCGGTTCCGAACTCCGTGATAACCCGATGCCGAAAGGCAGTGTGACATGCTGTCGACTGTGACCCGCAATCTCGATGAAGACGTGGATGGTTCCACGCCGACCTCGACGAGCGAAGATCTGTTGATGCGCGTCGCCCAGGGCGACCGGCGAGCGTTCGCTGAGTTGTACGACAGGTCGGCACCTCGGGTCTTCGGACTCGTCAAGCGCCTTCTGCGCGATCACGCCCAGTCCGAGGAAGTCACCCAGGAGATCTTCCTCGAGATCTGGCAGAACGCGACTCGCTACGACACAGCCAAGGGCTCCGCCGTCGCCTGGATGCTCACCATGGCGCACCGCCGGGCGGTCGACCGGGTCAGGGCCTCCCAGGCCAGCCGAGACCGCGACGTGCGCATCGGCATCCGGGACCACGTGTCGGAGTACGACACGGTGGCAGAGAACGTCGAGATCCAGATCGAGAGCGAGAGGGTGAAGGAGGCCATGAAGCGTCTGACAGAACTGCAGCGCCAGGCTGTCTCCTTGGCCTACTTCGGTGGCTACAGCCACAGCGAGGTATCGACCATGCTGCGCGTGCCGATCGGCACGGTGAAGACACGTCTGCGCGACGGGATGATCCGTCTGCGCGACGAGCTGGGGGTGGCATCATGACTCCCAAGCGCGATTCCGATCTGAGTGCCTCGAGCGGCGCATACGCGTTGGGCGCTCTCGGCGAGCCGGAGAAGAGCGAGTTCGAAGCTCTCATGGCCGTCTCCGAGAGCCTGCGCGCCGAGGTCACCGAGCTAACCGACACCGCGGTCGAGCTGGGGCTGTCGGTCGCACCCGAGACCCCGTCGGCCGAGTTCCGAGCGAACCTGATGGACCTGATCGCTCGGACGCCGCAGCTGGCGCCCGAGCAGGACGAGGGCCACGAGGTCGTCCCGACGACCGTGCCGGTCGTCACCCCGGTCACGGCCGAAGCTGCCCCCGCTGCAGGTGGAGGTGCGGCCGAGTCCCGCGCCGCGGTGCGCTGGTTCCAGCGGCCCGTCGGCACCCTGATCGCGGCGGCGGCAGCCGTGCTGCTGATCGTGGGCGTCGGATTCGGGGCCAACACGGTCCTGCAGGCTGAAGGCAGCATGACCACGGCCTCGCAGGTGAACGAGATCCAGGCGGCCGAGGACTACCAGCGCGCATCCGCTGAGGTCACCGGCGGCGGTACTGCCACCCTCGTGTGGTCGGTCGACCTGCAGCGGGCAGCGCTGATGGTCGACGGCATCAAGGGTCTGCCTGCGGGAAGCACCTACGAGCTCTGGTACATCGACGACGCCGGCGACGCGACCCCCGCGGGCACGTTCGACGTGGGCGACGACGGATCGCACACCGTGGTGCTCGCCGGCGAGATGAACGCCGGCGACCGTGTCGGCGTGACGGTCGAGCCTGCCGGCGGATCCGAGTCCCCGACGACCACGCCTGTCGTGCTGGTCACCACCGCCTAGTTCCTGTCCTTCGAGACGCGTCGCCAGCGGCGGCGCTCTTCAGGACGAAGAGAAGGCCCCGACCATCGCGGTCGGGGCCTTCTCTGTCTGGGTCAGCGGGTCATCCGAACTTGCCGGAGACGTAGTCCTCGGTCGCCTGGACGCTCGGGTTCGAGAACATCGTGGTCGTCGCGTCGTACTCGATCAGCTTGCCGGGCTTGCCGGTGCCCGCGATGTTGAAGAACGCGGTCTTGTCGCTCACGCGCGACGCCTGCTGCATGTTGTGGGTCACGATCACGATCGTGTACTCCTGCTTGAGCTCCTCGATGAGGTCCTCGATGGCGAGAGTGGAGATCGGGTCGAGGGCCGAGCACGGCTCGTCCATGAGGATGACCTCGGGCGAGACGGCGATCGCGCGCGCGATGCAC
>CAXTSE010000009.1:0-143465 GCA_964246985.1 uncultured Microbacteriaceae bacterium | reverse complement strand
CAGCTCCTGGACGAACTGGTCGCGCACCGTGCGGTCGACCAGGACGTAGTCGGGGGCGATGCCGGTGACCGTGAGAAGCGTGCCCGTGGTGTCGGCGATGTCGGTGAAGGAGTGTCGCGTGCCGAGCGCCCGCACCCGCGCGCCGTCGCCCGCGGCGCGTCGCACCTCGTCCTGCACCTGCTCGATGCTGCTCGCCTCGACCAGCCGCGGTGCCTGGAATGTATAGGTGCCGGCCCAGGTGCGCGTCGTCGAGTCCATCGGGCCAGCCTACGAGCCGCGGTCCGCTACCGTGTCCGCATGACCGCCGCGAGTGTGCGCGACGTCGCCGCCCGCGCAGGCGTCTCGGTCGGCACCGTGTCCAACGTGCTCAACCACCCCGAGAAGGTGTCCGCCGCCTCGGTCGAGCGCGTGCACGCGGCGATCGAGCAGCTCGGCTTCGTGCGCAACGACGCCGCCCGTCAGCTGCGCGCCGGCCGCAGCACGACCGTCGGGCTCGTCGTCCTCGACGTGCGCAATCCGTTCTTCACCGACGTCGCCCGCGGCGCCGAGGACGCGGCCGCCCAGCACGGGCTGAGCGTGATCCTCGGCAACAGCGACGAGGACGTCGAGCGCGAATCCGCCTACCTCGACCTTTTCGAGGAGCAGCGCGTGCACGGAATCCTCATCTCGCCCTACGGCGACGTCGCGCCGCGGCTCGCCCGTTTGCGCGAGCGCGGCACCCCCGCGGTGCTCGTCGACAGGGTGAGCGCGGATGACCGGTTCAGCTCGGTCTCGGTCGACGACGTCGCCGGCGGCGCGCTGGCCACGGCTCACCTGCTGGACCGCGGCCACCGGCGCCTCGCCTTCGTCGGCGGACCGCTCGAGATCCGGCAGGTGTCGGACCGACTGGACGGCGCCCGCGCGGCTCTCGCCTCGCATCCGGACGCCACCCTCGAGGTCATCGACACCCACGGGCTCTCGGTGCTCGAGGGCCGCCGCGTCGGGGAGCAGCTGCTCGCCCGCCCGTCCGCCGATCGGCCGCGTGCCGTCTTCGCCGCCAACGACCTCGTCGCCGTGGGGCTGCTGCAGGCTCTCGTCATGGCGGGCACCCTCGTCGTGCCGCGCGACATCGCGCTCATCGGATTCGACGACATCGACTTCGCGGGCGCGGCCGTCGTGCCGCTGTCGTCGATCAGGCAGCCGAGTCAGCTGATCGGCGCGACCGCGCTGCGGATCCTCATCGAGGAGGCCGCCGACCCCAGCCAGGCGCCGCAGCGTGTGGTGTTCCAGCCGGAACTGGTGGTGCGCGCCTCGACAGTCTGAGGGTCTCGAGACGCGGCCTGCGGCCGCTGCTCGACCGCCGGAGCAGGGTCAGCCGCGCGCGGGGATCTCCTGCACGCTCCAGGTGTTGCCGTCGGGATCGGCGAAGTACACGAAGGTGCCCCAAGCGAGCACCTCCGGCTCGCTGCACTCGATGCCGCGCGCGACCAGGTCGGCGCGAGCTTCTGCGGCCGAGTCGACGACCACCTGAAGTGCTTTCAGCGTGCCGGGCTCCATCTCGCTGACGCCCAGCCCGAAGGCGATCGAGCACGCCGAGCCGGGCGGGGTCACCTGGATGAAGTGCACGTCGTCGCTGACCTTCACGTCGTGGTCGACGCTCCAGCCGAGCGTCTCGCCGTAGAACGACCGGGAGCGGTCGAGGTCGGCGACGGGGAGTCCTATGAGTTCGATCCGGTAATCCACCATGTGCCGGACGCTACTCGGGGGGTGCGACGTCGGGTGGGGTGGTCTCGACACGCGGCTGCGCCGCTACTCGACCACCGAGGACCTAGGCGGCGGGGGACGACGGGGGCGTGCCCAGCGCGCGGAACGCCTCCCAGAAGCCGGCGGGGATCTCGACGGTCGCGAGCCGCGGCAGGGCCTCGAGGCGGGCGATCGACGACATCCCGACGACGGTCGAGTGGATGCGCGGCTCGGCCATCGAGAACTGGAGGGCAGCCGCGGCGAGCTCGATGTCCCACTCGGCGGCGAGCGTCTGCATGCGCTCGATGAAGGCCAGAAGCTCGCCCGACGCCTCGGCGTAGGCGTACTTCGGACCGCGGGTCGTCGATCCGGCCAGGATGCCGCCGCCGAAGGGAGCCGCGTTGAACACGGCCATGCGGCGCTCGGTCGCGAGGTTCCAGAGCGTGTCGGCGCTGCGATCCACCAGCGTCCAGCGGTTGTGGTTGAGCACGGCGTCGAAGGCGTCGGTCTTCACGTACTCCTCCATCACCGCGCGCTTGCCGGCGGCGATGCCGATCGCGCCGACGGCGCCCTCGTCGCGGAGCTTCAGCAGCGCCTCGATCGCCCCGCCCGGAGCGAACGCGTCGGCGACCGGCACGTTGTACGGGTCGTGGAAGTGGTAGAGCGGCAGGGTGTCGACGCCGAGGCGAGTGCGGGTCTCGTCGAACGACCGCCGCACCCGGTCGCCGTCGAAGATGCCGGTGGTCGGGTCCTCGTCGGCCTTCGAGAAGATGACCTTGTCGGCGGGCAGCCCGCCCGCGCGCCGGATCGCGGCACCCAGCAGCTTCTCGCTCTCGCCCTGCGCGTAGTTGTTCGAGGTGTCGAGCTGCCGGAACGGCCCGGCCACCATCGCGTCCGCCAGCAGCTCGCCGCGTTCCGGCCGCTTGCCGAGCGGCGAGGTGCCGACGGTGATCTTCTCGAGGGATGCGGCGAGGGCCTCACCGCGGGTCGCTGCATCGGTGCCGAGGGCGTCATTGCTCATGGGTGAGAGCCTAGGTCGGCGCGCTGGGCGTGCGAAACGTCGCCGCAACATCCTCTGACTAGGCTCGCCGCATGGGAGACCTGTTCGACGGCTACGGCGCCACAGCGACCACTCGTCGCGGGGCGACCCCGTGGGACGAGATGTTCTCCGACCTGCACCGTCCCGACGAATCGACCGCTCGCGAGCCGTACCGCGAGATCCACGCGGCGCTCGCCAAGATGACCCAGGACGAGCTGCGCGGTCGCACCGAGGCGCTGGCCTCCAGCTATCTCGCGCAGGGCGTCACGTTCGACTTCGCCGGCGAGGAGCGGCCGTTCCCGCTCGATGCTGTGCCGCGGGTGATCCCGCAGTCCGAGTGGGCGACCGTCGAATCCGGCATCAAGCAGCGGGTGCGGGCTCTCGAGGCGTTCCTCGCCGACGTGTACGGGCCGCAGCGCGCGGTCATCGACGGCGTGATCCCCGCGCGGCTGATCTCCTCGTCGAGCCACTTCCACCGTCAGGCGGCGGGCATCGTCAGTGCCAACGGCGTGCGCATCCAGGTCTCGGGCATCGACCTGATCCGCGACGAGAACGGCGTCTGGCGGGTGCTGGAGGACAACGTGCGCGTGCCCTCGGGCGTCAGCTACGTCATCTCGAACCGCCGGGTCATGGCGCAGACGCTTCCCGAGCTGTTCGTCTCGATGCGGGTGCGACCGGTGGGCGACTACCCGCAGCGTCTGCTGCAGTCGCTCCGCGCATCCGCGCCTGAGGGCGTCGACGACCCGACCATCGTCGTACTCACTCCGGGCGTCTACAACTCGGCCTACTTCGAGCACACCCTGCTCGCGCGCCTGATGGGCGTCGAGCTCGTCGAGGGGCGCGACCTGTTCTGCTCGGGTGGACGCGTCTGGATGCGCACCACCGCCGGCCCGACCCGCGTCGACGTCATCTACCGCCGGGTCGACGACGAGTTCCTCGATCCGCTGCAGTTCCGTGCCGACTCGATGCTCGGATCCCCTGGGCTCATGCTCGCCGCCCGCCTCGGCAACGTGACGATCGCCAACGCGATCGGCAACGGTGTCGCCGATGACAAGCTGGTGTACACCTACCTGCCCGACCTGATCCGCTACTACCTCTCCGAGGACCCGATCATCGCGAACGTCGACACCTGGCGGCTCGAGGAGCCGGGTGCGCTCGAGGAGGTACTCGACAGGCTCGACGAGCTCGTCGTGAAGCCGGTCGACGGATCCGGGGGCAAGGGCCTGGTGGTCGGCCCCGACGCCAGCAAGCAGGAGCTCGATGATCTGGCGGGCCGGCTGCGGCGCGACCCGCGCGGCTGGATCGCGCAGCCCGTGGTGCAGCTCTCGACGATCCCGACCCTCGTCGACGACGGCATGCGGCCGCGTCACGCCGACCTCCGCCCGTTCGCGGTCAACGACGGCAACGACATCTGGGTGCTGCCGGGCGGCCTCACCCGCGTCGCGCTGCCCGAGGGCCAGCTAGTCGTCAACAGCTCGCAGGGTGGCGGCTCGAAGGACACCTGGGTGGTCGGCACCGAGCCGATCCGCACCGCGTACCACGACATGCAGGGGCTGGTCGCGGATCAGGCCGCGGTGACGTCGTCGATCGCGATCATCACCGCCGAGTCGCACCTACAGGACCACAACCCGCAGGACGCTCCCCGCAAGGGCCAACAGGAGCAGCAGCAGCAAGCCCGATCGTCGGTCGAGCCTGTCGAGACCCATCTCGAGAACGACGGGGGCATCTGATGCTGAGCCGCATCGCCGAGAGCCTCTTCTGGATCGGCCGCTACATCGAGCGCAGCGACGGCACCGCGCGCATCCTCGACGTGCACCTGCAGCTGCTGCTCGAGGACCCGTGGATCGAGGAGGACATCGCCTGCCGCTCGCTCCTCAGCGTCATGGGGACCGAGGTCGCCGCCGACGTGCCGGTGACCCGCAGCGACGTCCTCGCGATCCTCGCTGTCGATCGCAACCAGCCCGCATCCATCGCCTACTCGCTGGGCGCCGCGCGCGAGAACGCCCGCCGCGCGCGCGAGATCGTCAGCACCGAGCTGTGGGAGGTGCTCAACACCACTCGCGCCCGCATGCCCCGCAAGGTGTCGAGCGACAAGGTGCACGAGTTCTTCGGCTGGGTGCGCGAGCGGGCGGCGCTCGCCGTCGGCATCATCGAGTCGTCGACCAGCCGTGACGAGGCGTGGAGCTTCTTCCAGCTGGGGCGGTCGATCGAGCGCGCCGACATGACCGCGCGCCTGCTGGCGACGCGCAGCCTCACCGAGGCGTCGGGTCCGTCGTGGACGACCATCCTCCGCAGCGTCGGCGCCTACGAGGCCTACCTGCGCACCTACCGCGGCGTGCCGAGCGCGCGCAACGCGGCCGAGTTCCTGCTGCTCGACCGGCTCTTCCCGCGCAGCATCATCTTCTCGGTGACGCGCGCCGAGCAGATGATGCGCGACATCGAGCCGCGCACCGGCCGGGTAGGGGTGGGCGACAGCGCGCAGCGGCTGCTCGGCCAGATCCGCAGCGAGCTCGAGTACCGCCCGATCGCCGACATCATCGAGGACCTGCCGGTGCACATGGACAGCGTGCAGGCCGCCACCAGTCAGGCCAGCGAGGCGATCCGCCAGCGCTACTTCCCGACGAACGCCGCCCCGAGCTGGGTGGGGGAGATCACGTGAAGCGCCTCCGCATCAAGCACATCACCGGGTTCCAGTACAACGGCGAGGTGACGGCGTCCTACAACGAGGCGCGGATGCTGCCGGTCAGCTCCGACGGCCAGCTGGTGCTGTACAGCAACATCGAGGTGCTGCCGATCTCGTCGAGCCACACCTACGTCGACTACTGGGGCACGCGCGTGTCCTCGTTCGAGATCGTGTCGCCGCACTCGCAGCTCTCGCTCACGGCCACCAGCCTCGTCGAGGTGCGGACGCGCGAGCACCCGCAGCACCTCCTCACCTGGGAGACGCTGGCCGACGAGATCGAGCGCGCCACCGAGTACGTCGAGCAGCTCGAGCAGACCCCCCGCACCCGCCCGCCGGCCGAGGTGGTGCAGCTCGCGCGCGACATCGTGGCGACGGCCGAGACGCCGTGCGATGCGGCCCTGCAGATCTGCCGGGCGATCGGCGACGCGATCCAGTACATGTCGGGCGTGACCGGTGTGCACACCACCGCGGCCGAGGCCTGGGAGCAGAAGAAGGGCGTCTGCCAGGACATCACCCACCTCGCGCTCGGCGCTCTGCGTGCGGCGGGCATCCCGGCGCGGTATGTCAGCGGATACCTGCACCCGCGACCGGATGCGCCCGTCGGCCAGACGGTGGCCGGCGAGTCGCACGCGTGGGTCGAGTGGTTCTGCGGGGAGTGGCGCGGGTACGACCCGACCAACCTGATCGACATCGGCGACCGCCACGTGACGGTCGGCCGGGGCCGCGACTACAACGACGTCGCCCCGCTGCGCGGCGTGTACGCCGGGCCGTTCGGGTCGAAGCTGTTCGTGACGGTCGAGATCACGCGCGAGGCGTGATCCTCGGTGGTCGAGTAGCGCCGAAGGCGCGTGTCGAGACCGGCCGTACTGCTGATCTCGACACGCGGCGCTGCGCGTCGCTACTCGATCACCGCTGCGACGCCGCCTCCACGATCGCGATCTCGCGCGTCGCCGTCTCGCGGTCCGCATCCGCATCGGCGTCCGCATCCCCGTATCTCAGACCCAGCGGCCACCCGCCCGCGGTGCTCCAGCTGAGGTGCACGTGCCGGGTCCGCACCCAGTACACGGCCGCGATCCCGGCCGCGATGAATCCGGATGCCGCCCCCGCACCCAGCGACCAGCGCGGTCCCAGCGTGTCCGCGATCCATCCCATGAGCGGAGCCCCGACCGGGGTCCCGCCCATGAAGATCGCCATGTAGAGGGCCATCACCCGACCGCGCAGGGCGGGCGCGGTGGTGGTCTGCACGTACGCGTTTGCGGTCGTCATGACGGTGAGGCCCGAGAACCCGACCAGCACGAGCATGACGCCGAACCCGATCGGCTCGGGCATGAGCGCCGCCGCGGCGAGCGACAGGCCGAAGCCGGCCGAGGCCAGCGTCAGGGTGCGCAGCCGCGGGCGCTCCCGACGCGCCGAGAGCAGGGCGCCGGTCACCGATCCGATTGCGAGCACCGACGACAGCACGCCGAACTCGGCGGCCCCCGCCGAGAACTGCACGCGCGCCATCGCCGAGATGAAGATCGGGAAGTTGAACCCGACCGTGCCGAGGATCGCGATCATGGAGAAGACGAGAAGGATGTCGGGGCGCTTCCGCACGTAGCGGAAGCCGCCCGCGAACTGCCCCTTCCGGCGCGGCGACCGCGCGAAGGTCGTGAAGCGGCTCGACCGCAGCAGCGCCAGCGAGGCGATCACAGCTCCGTAGCTGACCGCGTTGATGACGAACACCCAGCCGGCGCCGACGCCCGCGACGAGCAGCCCGGCGACCGCGGGTCCGATCAGGCGCGCCGAGTTGAACGACGCCGAGTTGAGCGACACCGCGTTGGCGAGGTACTCGTTCGGCACGAGCTCGCTGACGAACGCCTGACGCGCGGGCGCATCGAACGCAGCCACGACGCCGAGGCCGAGCGCGAATCCGAACACCATCCACAGCGTCACCACGCCGGTCAGGGTCACGGCCGCCATCCCGAGGCCGAGCAGCGCCATCGCGATCTGGGTGACCATGAGCAGCTTGCGTCGGTCGACGCGATCGGCGACGAGCCCGGTCACCGGCAGCAGGAGCAGCTGCGGTCCGAACTGCAGAGCCATCGTCACGCCGACAGCGGTCGCGTCGTCGTCGGTCAGCTCGGTGAGGACCAGCCAGTCCTGGGCGATGCGCTGCATCCAGGTGCCGACGTTCGACACTATGGCGCCGGCGAACCACAGTCGGTAGTTGGCCACCGCGAGCGACCGGAACATCGCGCTCACGCGTCCGCCAGGCGGCGCAGGATCGGGGTCACCGCCTCCAGAGCGCGTCGCTCGTCGCGGGTCAGGCCCGCCAGCTGCTGAGAGAACCATGCCGTGCGCAGGCGCCGCGTCTCGTCGATGAGCGCGTGGCCCGCGTCGGTGAGGTCGATGTCGACGCGGCGGGCGTCGGCGGATGACGGGGTGCGGGTCACGAGACCGGCCGCCTCGAGCGCGTTGAGGGTGCGATTCATCGACGGCGGAGTCACCCGCTCGTGCTCGGCGAGGCGCCCCGGCGAGGCGCCGCCCTCCTTCTCGAGCAGGAACAGCACCCCCAGCTGCGAGTCGCTCACGTGCTCGTCGGCGCGATTGGTGCGGATGCGTCGGGCCACTTTCTGCAGAAGGATGCGGAGCTCGTCGTCGCCGGTCGCATCCTGTCTCGTCATATCATTAGCCTAGCTCATTACCCCGGCTAACGCACGAGCGCACCGGCGGAGAGATACCGAGCTCGCACCGCGCCTGATAGGTCACGGCAGCGCCCGACGATCGAGAAGATTCTGGCCGGCTGTCGATCCGGGGCCAGGTTGTTCGCTGTGTTGATGACGGGACCGGACAGGCCGGCCCGCGATCTCTGCAGGAGGCATCTCCATGTCCCAATACATCGTCCTCATCTACGAAGACCAGGCGCGCTACGCGACCATGCCGTCCGGGGGGTGGGACGAGTTGGTGGCCGCGCACGGCACGTTCACCAGCAAGGTCGCCGAGCTCGGGGGGACCCTCACGGGCGGCGGGGCGCTCGCATCCGTGAAGGACGCCAAGAAGATCGACGGTGGCAGCGTGACCGACGGCCCGTTCGTCGAGTCCAAGGAGGCTTTCGGCGGCTATTACACCTTCGAGGCGCGCGACCTCGACCACGCCGTCGAGATCGCCAAGCTCGCCCCGGCCCCCTTCGGTGGCGTCGAGGTCCGCCCGCTCGTGGACCCGTCGGGGAACCCGTTCTCGTAGCTCCCAGAAGTTTCTCGAGAGCTGTCGAGAACAGGCTTGTCCGTTCGCTGTAGGAGTGAAACGGTTCCATTGACGAGAGGACACCACCATGAAGTACGTCATCATGTTCACCTTCGACCCCGAGCTCGACGCGCACGTGCCGGCAGACCTGATGCAGGGCCTCTATGGGCGGGCCTACCAGTGGTACGGAGACAACGCGGCGCAGATCGCCGAGGGTGGAGTCCAGCTGCAGCCCGTCGAGACGGCGACCACCGTGAAGTACGGCGAGAGCGGCAGCGTCGTGGTCGACGGACCGTTCTCCGAGGCGAAGGAGGTCATCGGCGGCTTCCAGGTCATCGACGTCCCGGACATGGATGCCGCGATCGCGCTGGTTCGGACCTGGCCGTTCCTCGAACTGCCCGGCTGGGGTGTCGAGATCCGCCCGATGCTGATCAGCGGCAGCCAGCCCGAGGAGTGAGCGGCTCCGATGCCGCGGCCCGTCCGGACGACGCGAGCGCGCCGAGCGGCGAGGGTGCGGCATCCGATCTTCTCCTCTCGCAGGTCGTGCGCGAGCAGTCCGGGCGGATCGTGGCGGCGCTGGCCAGATCTCTCCGCAGCCTGGACATCGCGGAAGAGGCGGTGGCCGAGGCCGTGGAGGAGGCGCTCCGCGCGTGGCGGAAGGGCGGGATCCCCCGAAATCCGGGCGCATGGCTCACCCAGGCCGCGCGCCACAACGCGCTCGATCGGCTGCGCCGCGAGAAGCGGTACCGCGAGAAACTGATCGGCATGATGCCCGGCAGCGACGCGGAGTCGGCGACCGACGAGGCCTGGTCCGAATCGTCCGGCGAGCTCGACGACCGGCTTCCGCTGCTGTTCGGCTGCTGCCACCCCGCACTGGCTCCGGAGGCTCAGCTCGCGCTCACGCTGCGGGCCGTGTGCGGCCTCACCACCGCACAGATCGCGCGTGCCACCTTCAGCACGGAGCCCGCGACGGCGCAGCGGATCGTCCGGGCCAAGCGGAAGATCGGCGCGACAGGCATCCCGCTGCGGATACCGGACGAGACGGATCGGGCGCAACGGCTCGACATCGTCCTCACGATCGTGTCGGTCATGTACAACGAAGCCCATCTGGTCGCGGGCGGCGACGCCGCCGCGCGCCGCGACCTCGCTGACGACGCGGTATGGCTTGCGGGCGTCGTCGCGGCGGCGTTGCCCCGCGAGCCCGAAGCCCACGGACTTCTCGCGCTGCTGCTGTTCCACCGGGCGCGTGAGTCGGCCCGCTCCGTGGACGGCGATCTGGTCCTCCTGGTCGACCAGGACCGGTCCAGATGGGACACGGCCCTCATCGCTCGCGCGCGCGACGAGCTGGAGCGGGCCGCGCGACTGCGCCGACCCGGCCGGTGGCAGCTGCAGGCCGCCATCGCCGCCTGCCACGCGGATGCTGAGACCGCGGCCGCGACCGACTGGCCGCAGGTGCTCGTGCTGTACGACCTCCTGCTCGGCTACGACGCGTCGCCCGTCGTCCGGCTCAACCGTGCCGTCGCCCTGGATCAGGTGGGGGCGCCCGCCGCGGCGCTCACCGAGGTCGACGCCCTGGCCAGCGAGCTCGCGCGCGCCCACCTCTGGCACGCCGTGCGCGCGCACCTGCTGCGTCGGCTCGGACGCGACGACGAGGCGCTCACCGCGGACCTGCAGGCCCTGGAACTGACAGCGAACGACGCCGAGCGTCGACTCCTCGCTGCCCGCACCGCAGTACCCTGACTCCCATGCCCGCCCCACGCGACGACCGCCGCTACACCGACGCCCACGGCGTCGCGATCCACTACTCCGTGTGGAAGGCAGCCACCCCGCGGGGCGTCGTGCACCTGGTGCACGGTCTCGGCGAGTACGCGCTGCGCTACGAGGAGCTCGCGCAGGCGCTCGCGACCGCCGGATACACGGTCTACGCCGGCGACTCGCGGGGGCACGGCCGCACCGGTGTCGAGCAGTACGCCGGGGATCTGACGAAGCTCGGCCGCCCCGGCCCCGGCGGCATCCGCGCCATCGTCGACGGGCTGCGTCAGCTGTCTGAGATCGCCCGCACCGAGAACCCGCGGCTGCCGATCGCGTTCCTCGGGCACAGCATGGGATCGCTGCTCGGGCAGCGGCTGCTGAACGAGCACGCCGAGGACTACGACGCGGCCATCCTCAGCGGCACGGCCTACCGCACCCTGCGCCACATGAACTCGGGCGACCTCAACAAGCGGCACGCCCACCTCGGCACGACGGGTGCCGAGTGGCTGAGCCGCGATCCCTCCGTCGCCGGCGCATTCGCCGCGGATCCCCTGACCTTCGACGCGAAGGCGGCGAAGCTGTTCGGGCTGCGCGACGGACTGCGGCTGCTCGGCACCCCCACCAAGCTCGCCCGCGACCTGCCGATGCTCATCCTGATCGGCAGCGAGGATCCGCTCGGCGGCCCGCGCAGCGTCGAGCTGCTCGCGAAGGCGTACCGCACCCGCGGCGGCCTCACCGACGTCACCGTGACCGTCTATCCCGAGGGCCGTCACGAGATGTTCAACGAGACCAACCGCCTCGAGGTGCAGGCGGATGTCGTGGCCTGGCTCGATGCGCACCTGGCGGTCGCGCGCGCCTGACCCTCCTGTCTGTGGACAACCGCGTCGGCGGGTCGCGCTAAGTCGATAATCTCTCACGCAACGGGAGAGGGAGTCGATGGCGCAGCAGATCACGCTCGACCTCGACGTCCTGGCGAGCCACACCGCGCGCGTCAGGTCGACGGGCAGCAGCTTCGGTGTGCCGGTCGACCTCGCATCGCTCACCGGGATCGACGTCGGGGCCTTCGGCACACTCTGCGCCCAGCTGAACACCCCGGTGCAGCTGATGTCGGCGATGGCCCGCGAGACCCTCGTCGAGGCCGGCAACGCGGTCGCCCGCACCGCCACGGCGCTGCACGATGTGAGCGCCGACTTCGGTGCCTTCGAGGAGGCGACGCAGGTGGCGCTCCAGGAGCTCGCCGCGATTCTGCCGAGCCTCGAGGTTCCGACGATCACTCCGCCGCTGCCTGGCACCGCGCCCGTCGCGAGTGGCCTCATCGGCGACACCGTCGACCTCGCGACGCCGTTCACCGGCCTCGGCATCCTCGACGACGGTGAGTCCCTGCAGGCGGCCATCGCGTCCGGAGACTGGGCGGGCGAGCTCATCGCGCGGGCCTCGCTCACCGTGGGCGGGGCGGCAGCCGTCGTCGATCCGCTCGGCACGCTCGCGAGCATGGGCCTCAGCTGGACCCTCGAGCACATGGAGCCGCTGCGCGGCTGGGTGAACGACCTCACCGGTGACGCCGGCCAGGTCGCCGGCTTCGCCCAGACCTGGCGTAACATCGCCGAGCTCGTCACCGAGAGCGGCGACGAGCTGGACGCGTCGATGGGCCAGGTCGCCGACATGGACGGCGCGACGATCGAGGCCTACCGCGCCTTCCAGTCGGATGTCGTGGCCCACGTCCGCGCGGCCGGCACGTGGGCGGGCGCCTTCGCCTCGGGTCTCGAGCTGTGCAGCGCGATCGTGCAGGGCGTCCACGACTTCGTTCGCGAGCTGATCTCGTCGGTGGTCGCGTCGGTGATCATCTGGGCGGGCGAGCTGGTCGGCACCGGATTCCTCGCAGCCCCGATCGTCGTCGAGCAGATCGCGCTCCGTGTCGCGATCCTGGCGGGGCGGGCAGGGCGACTGATCGCGCGACTGCTGCGGGCAGTCGACACCTTCATGAAGCTGCTGAGCCGCCTCGGCGCCGTCTTCGCCGACCTCACCCGTGTGCTCAAGTCGGTCATCACGGGCGGCACCCCGACGGTCGCGCCCCCGAAGCTGCTGACGGCGAAGCCGCTGACGTCGGCCGAGCCGGGCAGCGGGACCGGGGCTGTGTTCCTGGACGGCGTCACGACGCAGAACCACATCGACAGACACGGGAGCGACTTCGGGGCGCAATCTGCCGCCGAATATCTGCGGCAGGCGGATGATTTCATGACGGGCCCACCGGCGGTGGGCACGCTGGAGCGCGTTCGGCTCGTCGATGGTGCGCTTGTACGCTTCAATCCGGATACCGATGAGTTCGGCGTGCTTCACGCCAACGGTCTCCTGGGAACGTATTTCCGTCCAGACCCCACTCGTCACGGGCTCGTCGACAACCTTGCCTACTTTCAAAAGGAGACGCGCCGATGACCTCGAGCCCGGAAGAACCTGCGCTCTACACCACCCCCTCGCCCATGAACCAGGCCGGTCTCTATACCTGCCCCGTGTGTGGGTGGGCAGGGTTGACGCGCGCTCCCTATAACCAGTTCGGCAACCCGGACTTCGACATCTGCCCATGTTGCGGAGTGGAGTATGGCTACGACGACGCAGACGGAGATCACCTGCGCCTGCGGTCCGAATGGATCGGCAACGGCATGCGCTGGTGGGCGAAGAGCAGTGCCCCCCCGCCCGAATGGGACGCCGTCGCACAGCTCCGGGACGCTGGGTTCTGACCGCTGAGCGCATCCGCAGGGCCGCGACCTAGGCTGACGTCATGCATGGCGAATTCAAGGTGCCCGGTGGCAAGCTCGTGGTGGTCGACCTCGATGTGGTGGACGACCGGATCGCGAACTTCCGGCTGGCGGGCGACTTCTTCCTCGAACCCGACGAAGCCCTGCCTCTGATCGACGCGGCTGTGAACGGGCTGCCGATCGCATCCGACGCCCGCAGCATCGCGGGTGCGGTGCAGGCCGCGCTCCCCGCCGGCGCTCAGCTGCTCGGGTTCAGCCCGGACTCGGTCGCCACCGCGGTACGCCGCGCGCTGCAGCGCGCCACCGGCTGGGGCGACTACACGTGGGAGCTCGTCCACCCCGGCCCGCTCAGCCCTCTCATGCACCTGGCGCTCGACGAGGTGCTCACCGCCGAGGTGGGCGACGGACGTCGCCAGCCGACCCTGCGCATCTGGGAGTGGGCCAACCCCGCGGTCATCATCGGCAGCTTCCAGTCCGTGAAGAACGAGGTCGACATGGACAGCGCCGAGGCGCATGGCTTCGAGGTGGTACGGCGCATCTCGGGCGGCGGCGCGATGTTCGTCGAGCCCGGCAACGCGATCACCTACTCAATCTACGCGCCCATCGACCTCGTTCACGGCATGACCTTCGCCGACAGCTACGCGTTCCTCGACGAGTGGACGGTGCAGGCGCTGAAGAGCCTCGGCATCGAGGCGAGCTACGTGCCGCTCAACGACATCACGAGCCCCGAGGGCAAGATCGGCGGCGCCGCGCAGAAGCGCCTCGGCAGCGGTGCCGTGCTGCATCACGTGACGATGTCGTACGACATGGACGGCGAGAAGATGACGCAGGTGCTGCGCATCGGGCGCGAGAAGCTGAGCGACAAGGGCACCAAGTCGGCTGCGAAGCGCGTCGACCCGTTGCGCAGCCAGACCGGCCTCCCGCGGGAGGAGATCATCGACCGGATGGTCGACACATTCCGATCGCAGCATGGATTGGTCGAGGGCCGGATCACCGACGACGAGTACGCCGTGGCGGAGCGCCTGATCGCCGAGAAGTTCGGCACGGAGGAGTGGCTCTACCGCGTTCCCTGACCGACCCTGATCGTGACCCCGAATTCATCCCTGAGGATGACCCAGACCATGAGTGCCCGACGTAGTGTCGACGCGTGGACTGGTTGATCTTCGGAGGCATCGTCATCGCGGCGATCGCGCTCGGCGTCGTGGCTCAGAAGATCGGTTGGATCGACCTCGCCGACAAGAGCGCGTCAAGCCGCAGAGGCGGCGGAGGCGGGCTCATCGGCATCGGCGATGAGGTCTTCAGCCCCGCCCGGTACGAGACGCAGCTCGAGCTCGAGCTCGACCGCCAGACGATCCTGCCGGCGCCCGCTCCGCTCGCAGGAGATGCGGGCGCGACCCACCACGGTGTCTACGCCGGCAAGGTGCGCATCGACCTCTAGGAGGTCGACCGCCGCGTCCGCTCCTGGTACTCCGGGTGCTCGGCGATGAACTTGTTGATGAACGGGCACGACGCCACGACTCGCGCATCCGAGTTCTCGCGGACGTCGTCGAGCGCACCCGAGGCGAGCTGCGATCCGAGGCCGCGCTCCTGCAGCTCCTCGTCGACCGTCGTGTGCACGAAGTCGATCTCGCCGCGGGCGCCCCGCTGATAGACCGCCTGGCCGATCTCGTGATCGCCGCGCCTCAGCACGTACCGGTTGTTCTTAGCGTCGTGCTCGACGACATCGCCCTCAGCCATGCAGACGACGCTAGCCGCTCAGGCTGAGGTGCGCTCGATCACCGTCGTCGGCATCATGGTGACCGTCGGCACCTCGTCGCCGTCGATCAGACGCAGCAGCACCGCCGCCATCCGCCGCCCGACCTCGATCGTCGGCTGCTCGACTGTCGTCAGCGGCGGCTGCGCGCTCTGGGCGAAGTAGTCGTTGTCGATCGCGACCATGCCGAGGTCGTCGGGCACGCGCAGGCCGCGCTCGCGCAGCGTGCCGAGTGCCCCGGAGGCCATCTGCGCGCTCGCCATGAACACGGCGTCGAACGGCTCGCCGCTGTCGAGCAGGCGGCGCATCGACTCCGCGCCGCTGGCCGGCGTGAAGTCGCCGTGCACGACGGGACCCTCGGGCAGCCCGGCGTCGGCGAGCGCGAGCCGCCAGCCCTGCAGGCGGTCGAGGCCGGCCGCCATGTTGAGCGGGCCCGCGACCGTCGCGATGCGGGTGCGCCCCGCCGCGACCAGACGCTCGGTGATCTGGCGTGCGGCCAGCACGTTGTCGACGTCGACGTAGTACGCGCCCGGTCCCTCGGCGCTCATCGGCCGCCCGCCGAACACCACGGGGATGGCGTGGGCCAGCGCGACGTACGACCTGTCATCGCTGTGATGGGACAGGATGATCGCGCCGTCGACGTTGCCCGCCTGCAGGTAGCGCCGCGTCTTCTCGGCGTCGTTCTCGGCCGCGATCAGCAGCGTCAGGGTGTAGTCGGTACCCGCGAGGTAGGTCGCGACGCCCTGCACGACGCTCGCGAAATAGGGGTCGGCGAAGAACTTCGCCGTGTTCTCGGGGATCACCAGCGCCACCGAGAAGGTGCGCCGCCCCGCGAGGATGCGTGCGGCTCGGTTCGGCACGTAGCCCAGCTCGTCGATGGCCTTCTCGACCGCGGCGACGGCCTCGGCCGTCACCTTCGGCGAGGCGTTGATGACGCGCGACACCGTGGATCGCGACACCCCCGCCGCGAGCGCCACCATCTCCAGCGTGGGAGCGCTCGTGTGCGGCAGCGTCGTCATGGTGCGCCCATCCTAGAGCGCGGGTCCTAGACCACAGGGACCCGCCGGGACTCCGCGATCGCGCGGGCGTAGGCGAGTCCCGAGTCCTTCACGATCCGCTCCTGCGTCTCGTAGTCGACGCGCACGATCCCGAAGCGCTTGGCATAGCCCCACGCCCACTCGAAGTTGTCGAGGAGCGACCAGGCGAAGTAGCCGCGCACATCCGCACCCTCGGCGAGAGCCTCGGCCACCGCATCCAAGTGCGCCTCGAGGTAGGCGACCCGGTCGACGTCGTGCACCGCGCCGTCGGCCGACACCTCGTCCTCGTAGGCCGAGCCGTTCTCCGTGACATAGAGCGGCGGCAGCGTCGGGTACTCGCGGCCGAGGCGCACGAGCAGCGTGCGGAGGCCGTCGGGGTTGACCTCCCACCCCATCGCCGTGCGCGGCAGCCCGCGCGACGGGAACGTCACGTGCTCGCTGCCGACGAACGGCGACGCGGTCTGCTTCGCGGTCGGCGTCAGGCCCGGCGGGGTGCCCTCCGGCAGCGGATGCCCGCTCACGTTGTCGTCGTGGTAGTGGTTCACCCCGAGGAAGTCGATCGGCTGGGCGATCTGCTCCAGGTCGCCATCGTGCACCAGAGCCTCGAAGTCGTGGGCGGCCACGTCGCGGAGGAAGTCCTCCGGGTAGCGCCCGAGAAGCAGCGGCTCGAGGTAGGCGCGGTTCCACAGGGCGTCGATGCGGCGGGCCGCGTCGAGGTCGGCCGGGTCGGAGGGGTCGTTCGGAACCGCGTTGGTGAGGTTGAGCGTGATGCCGACCTGAGCGGGCTCGTCGTCGTGCCGTAGAGCTCGCAGCTCCGCCACCGCGAGACCGTGCGCGAGGTGCTGGTGGTGCAGCGCGGCCAATCCGGCGCGCGGCTCCGTCCGGCCGGGCGCGTGCTCCCCGCCGGCGTACCCGATCAGCGACGAGCAGAGGGGCTCGTTGAACGTCGTCCAGTGGCCGACGCGATCGCCGAGTGCGTCGTGCACGAGCACGGCGTAGTCGCGGAACCGTGCGGCCGTGTCGCGATTCGCCCATCCGCCGGTCTCCTCGACGGCCTGCGGCAGATCCCAGTGGTACAGGGTCAGCCACGGCAGGATCCCCGCCTCGAGCAGCTCGTCGACGAGGTGGTCGTAGAACGAGAGACCGTCGGGGCTGGGTGCGCCGTCGCCCGGCTTCACGCGCGCCCAGCTCACCGAGAAGCGGTACGAGTCGAGACCGAGGCGGCGCATGAGCGCGACGTCCTCGGGCATCCGGTGGTAGTGGTCGACGGCGACCTCGGGGGTGTCACCGCCGGCGATGTTGCCGAGGGTGCGGGCGAAGTGGTCCCAGATCGAGTCGAGCTTGCCGTCCTCGTGGGCGGCCCCCTCGATCTGCGCTGCAGCGGTCGCCGCGCCCCAGATGAAGCCGTCCGGCCAGGTGCGCATCGTCATCCCTTCACCGCCCCCGACATGATGCCGCTGATCAGCTGCTTGCCCGCCGCGATGAATAGGATCAGCAGCGGGATGACCGAGATCACGGCGCCCGCCAGCACCATCGAGTGGTCCGGTGTGTGGCCGCCCGATGCGCTCAGCGCCGCGAGAGCGGTCTGGACACTCGGATTCGTGGGGCCGAGCACCAGCAGCGGCCACAGGAAGTCGGTCCAGGCCGCCATGAACGTGAAGAGCCCGAGCACGGCCATCGCCGGACGCGCGGCCGGCAGCGCCACGTGCCAGAAGGTGCCCCACATGCTGGCCCCGTCGATCCGCGCCGCCTCGATGAGCTCGTCGGGGATCACCTCGACCAGGTACTGGCGCATGAAGAACACCCCGAAGGCGGTGACGAGGCCCGGCACGATGACCGCGCCGAGCGTGCCGGTCCAGTGCAGGTACTTCGACATCAGGATGAAGAGGGGGATGATGCCCAGCTGCGTCGGGATCGCCATCGTGACGATCACGCCGATGAGCAGGGCGTTGCGGCCCTTGAACCTCAGCTTGGCGAACGCGTACCCGGCGAGGGTCGAGAAGAACACCACTGACAGGGTGATGGTCCCCGAGATGATGACGCTGTTGAGCAGGGCCTTGGCGAAGTCGACCGTCTCGAACGCCTTCGCCACGTTGGCGAGGAAGTTCGGGCCGGGTATCAGAGCGACAGGCACCTGGTTGATGTCGGACGCCTGGCGGCTGCCGATCACGAACGACCACCAGAGCGGGAACGCCGACCCGGCGAACAGTGCGATCAGCAGGAGGTAGCTGAGCGGCGTCGCGCGGTCGTAGCTGCGCCGGCGCCGGATGCCGGGGCGCTGGCCGCCCGGCCCGCGCTGTCGGCGCTCCTCCTTCGGACTGACAGCGGTCATGCCGTCGAGGTCGCGGATGAGGACGCTCATGCGTCCACCCCCTTCTTCTGTGCTGCGCGGGAGGCTCGGGGGAGGCGCGTTGCTCGAACATCCTGGGACGCGATCGTGCGCGAGATGACGAAGTTGAGGATGCCGAACAGCACGATGAGCAGGAACAGCAGCCAGGCGACGGCGGCCGCGTGCCCGAAGTCGCGTCTCGGGAACGCGAGCTCGTAGAGGTAGAGGACGAGCGTCTGGAACTGGCGATTGGACCCCCCGTAGGTGTTGCCCGACGAGCCCTGGTCGAACAGCTTCGCCTCGGCGAAGATCTGCAGCGAGCCGATCGTCGAGGTGATGATGACGAAGATCATCGTCGGCCGGATCATGGGGATCGTGATCGACCAGAACCGACGCACCCGCGACGCTCCGTCGATGGCCGCCGACTCGTAGAGGTCGCGCGGCACGGCCTGCATGGCAGCCAGGAGGATGAGGGCGTTGTAGCCCGTCCAGCGCCAGTTGACCATGCTCGCCACCGCGACGTGCGACGGGAAGACGTCGAACGACCAGCGGATCGGCTCGAGCCCGAGCGACTCGAAGATGCCGGCGATGGGTCCGTTGAACTGGCTGAAGATCTGGGAGAAGATGACCGCCACGGCGACGGGCGCGACGATGTACGGAAGCAGCACCGACATCCGCCAGAAGGTGCTGGCACGCAGCGCCTGGTCGAGCACGGCCGCGATGATGACGGCGAACACCAGCTGCGGGACGGCAGAGAGCACGAAGATGCTGATCGTGTTGCCGAGCGCGTTCCAGAACAGCGCGTCGTTCAGCACGTCGACGTAGTTGCCGAACCCGACGAAGTCCCCCTGGCCCTTCAGCAGATGCCAGTCGTAGAGCGACACGTTCAGCGTGTACGCGATCGGGAAGATGCCGATGAGCGCGAACAGGATGAAGAACGGCGAGATGTAGAGGTAGGGCGAGACCTTCACGTCGAAGCGCGACATGCGCTGCCGGAAGGTGAGCGGGAAGGAACGCGCGGGGAGCGTCGCGGTCATCAGACTGCCGATCGTCGAAGGGATGCGCGGCCCCGCCGGACGGATCCGGCGGGGCCGCGCGGGGGTGCTAGTTGCTCTCGGGGACGAGCTGGTGCAGGAGGTCCATCGCCTGGTTCCAGGCGTCGTCACCGTCGGTGATGTCGCCCTGGCTGACCTTGTCGAGGACCGCGCCGAACACGTTGTCCTGGATCACCGAGTCCTCGGAGCCTTTGACCTGCGCCACGACGCCCTGCGAGCGGTTGGTGAAGATCTCGCCGATCGGTGCGTCGTTGAAGAACGCGCTGGTCGAGTCGGCGACGAGCTCCTGACCGCTGGCCGAGCTCGGGAACGGACCCGCGGCCTCGAACGAGACCTTGTTCTGCTCGGGGGCGGCGAGCCAGAGCGCGAGCTCGGCGGCGGCCTCCTTGTGCTCCGACGACTCGGAGACGCCCAGGAAGGAGCCGCCCCAGTTGGCGGAGCCGCCGGGCATCACGTCTGCGAAGTCCCAGCCGGTGCCGGTGGTGCCGGCGTCGTAGTAGCCGCTCACCACGCCGAGCATCCAGCTCGGGCAGACGTAGGTCGCGAACAGGTCCTGCTTGGCCTGGTCGCCGACGCCCCATGCCGGGAGACCGGCGCCGAGCTTGGCGTTCTCGACGATCAGCGACAGCTGGTCCTTCATCGCGTCGTTGTCCTCGATGTTGAGGGTCGTGCCGTCGGACTTGTAGTAGCCCTCGTCGAGCTGGTTCACGAACGCGTTCCACTGGAACGAGGGGTTGTGGAAGAAGGGCTTGCCCGTGGCGGCCATGTAGTCGGCTCCCACCTCGTAGTACTTCTCCCACGTGGCGTCGTCGCCGCCGAACAGGTCGCGCACCTCGTCGCGGTCGCTCGGAAGACCAGCGGCCGCAAAGAGGTCGCTACGGTAGCAGAGACCCTCGGGGCCGATGTCGAGCGGCACGCCGAAGACGCGGCCGTCGGCGTCGGTGCCCTGCTCGACCTTCCAGTCGAGGAAGTCACTGGCGGCGGCGGCGTCCTCGAAGCCGTAGTCGTTGAAGTCGATGAAGGCGTCGGAGACGTCGCGGACGCTGCTGAGCCAACCCTCCTCGATGGCCACGACATCCGACAGGCCGGTGCCCGCCGCGATCTTCGCGTAGGCGTCGTCGCGGGCCGAGCCGCCGTCGGCGAGGTTGGTCGCCTCGATGGTGACGTTCGGGTGCTCGTCCATGTAGGCGTCGTAGTTCGCGTCGATGCCCATCGTGCCGAACGTCGTCACGGTGAGGGTGATCGGGCCGTCGTCGGTCTGCTCGCCGTCGCCGGCGGCACTGCAGCCGGCGAGGAGGAGAGCGAACGAGGTGGCGCCGACCAGGATGGCGGCTGCTGCGGGGCGTGATTGTCTCACGGTCACTCCTTTGTGTGCGTGGTGGGGTCCGCGTGGGAGCGCTCTCACAGCAAGCCGTGGGAGCGCTCTCACGAATTCCGGCAACCATAAGCCGACCCCCGCTCGCGTGTCAACAACGGAAAAGGCGCCCCACCGGAATCCCCGATGAGACGCCTGTTCGCGATGTGCCGCGTCAGCTCGTGCGGCGCTTGTCCGGGGACGGCGACCCGGCCGGATCGACGGTGGTGATCGACCCGGTGCCCGCCTCGACGAGCGCACCCATCTGGTCGGCGGCGCGCTGCGCGTCGATGATGTCAGAGAGCTCCGAATCGACCTCGGCCTGCGCCGAGTCGGCCGCCTCCTGGGCCGCCGACTTCTGGCGGAGCGGCGGCGTCTTGAGGAAGAAGCTCAGCACGAAGGCGACCAGCACCACGGCCAGGCTGACCCAGTAGACGGTCACGGTGGCGTCGTTGAATCCGTTCAGGAACGGCGCCGACAGGTCGTGATTGGCACCGTTCAGGAACGAGGTGTCGCCGTTCAGCGAGCTGGCTGCGTCTCCGCCGCCCGTGCCCGATCCGAAGTCCGTGTTGGCGACCACCTGGTCGACGACGCTGGAGCGCGTGGCCGCATCCGACAGGTCGGTTCCCGCCGGGAGGCTGGCCGTCACCTGGTCGACGATCGGGGTGTAGATCGCGTCCATGATCCCCGCGTTCTGCGGCGCGTCGGCGATGGCCGGGTTCAGGGCGGCGTCGAGCGCGTTCCGCAGCAGATCCGTGCGGCCGAACGCCGCGCTGATCGTGTCGGGGAGACGGCTGAACAGCACCGAGAAGAGGATCGCGACGCCGAGCGTTCCGCCGATCTGGCGGAAGAACGTCGAGCCGCTCGTCGCCACGCCCATGTCGCGCGGGCCGACCGAGTTCTGGCTGGCGAGCGTCAGCGTCTGCATGATCTGGCCGAGCCCGAGGCCCACCAGCAGCATGCCGGCCATCATGAAGATCACGGGCTTGTCGGCCGCGGCGAAGGTGAACCACAGGAAGCCCGCCGACATGAAGCCGGTGCCGATGATCGGGAACGCCTTGTACTTGCCGGTGCGCGAGATGATCTGGCCGCTGGCGATCGACGAGATCATCAGGCCGAGGATCATCGGCAGCATGAGGAAGCCGCTCTCGGTCGGCGTCGCGCCGTTGACCAGCTGCAGGTACAGCGGGATGGTCATCATGGCGCCAAACATCCCGAATCCGACGAGCACGCCGAGGATGGTGGCCATCGAGAACGTCGGGCTGCGGAACAGCTTCAGCGGGATCAGCGCGTCGTCGCCCATGCGGCGCTCGATGATCACGAACGACACGATTCCGATGACGCCGAGGACGTAGCAGAGGATCGCGAGGGGCGAGCCCCAGCCGATGTCGCGACCCTGCTCGGCGACGATCAGCAGCGGCACGAGGGCGAGGATGACCGCGCCGGCGCCGTACCAGTCGATGCGGGTGCTGTGGCGGGTGTGCGGCACGTGCAGGAAGCGCAGCACGAGCACCAGGGCGATCGCGCCGATCGGCAGGTTGATCAGGAAGACCCAGCGCCATCCGGCGGTGAAGAGGATCTCGGGGGTGCCGGCGAGGAGTCCGCCGATCAGCGGGCCGAGGACGCTCGAGGTGGCGAACACGGCGAGGAAGTAGCCCTGGTACTTGGCGCGCTCCCGCGGGGCGAGGATGTCGCCCATGATCGCGAGGGGCAGCGCCATGAGGCCACCGGCACCGAGGCCCTGGAGTGCGCGGAAGCCGGCCAGCATGTACATGTCGGTCGCGAATCCGGCCGCCAGTGAGCCGAGCAGGAAGATCGAGATCGCGATGATGAACAGCGGGCGGCGGCCGAAGAGGTCGCTGAGCTTGCCGTAGATCGGCGTCGCGATCGTCGAGGTGATCAGGTAGGCGGTGGTCACCCACGCCTGGATGCTCAGGCCGTGCAGGTCGTCGGCGATCGTGCGCATCGAGGTGCCCACGATGGTCTGGTCGAGCGACGACAGGAACATGCCGGCCATGAGGCCGAAGATGATGAAGAGGATCTGCCGGTGCGACAGGATCGGCGAGGTGCCGGTCGCGGTCGGCGCGGCGGTGGAGCTGGACATGGTGGTTCCCTCGGCTGAGATGCGGATCGAGATGGAAGGACGCGACGCCACGAGGACGCGGTCCGTCAGTGGCGAAAAAGTTGCGCGGACTGCAAAGTTACACCCGCAGCACGCTCTGGCGCAAGCGCGCCGCCCGTAAGCTGAGCGCGTGACTGACGCCCCCCGCGATCGCCGCGACCTGCGGAGTCCGTCGCGTCAGGTGCGCAGGCGCCGCGCCGTGCTGGCGGGGGTCGGGATCGTCGTGTTCGTCGCGCTGGCGGCCGGCACGATCGCTCTGCTTGCGCCGCGATCCGGGGAGGGTCCTGTGGCCGAGACGCCGACACCGAGCTCGACCGCGAGCGAGACGCCGACGCCCTCCCCGACACCGACGCCCACCCCCACCCCGACGTTCGACCGGGCGGCCAACTCGATCGAGGATCCGGCGAGCATCTGGGTGGTCGTCGACAAGCTGCGGCCCCTGAACCCGGCGTCGTACGCGGCGCCCGACCTCGTGCAGACGCCGGTGCCGTTCGCGAACAGCCCCGTGCTGCGGCAGGTGGCCTCGGATGCGGTGGTGCAGATGTTCGCCGCGTACACGGCCGAGACCGGCCTGCAGATGCAGGTGCAGAGTGCGTACCGCAGCTACGACACCCAGGTGCGCGTCTACAACGGGTGGGTGGCGCAGCTCGGTCAGGCGGGCGCCGACCTGACGAGTGCACGGCCCGGCTTCAGCGAGCACCAGACCGGTCTCGCCCTCGACATCAGCTCGCTGCCCGCGGTCTGCCCGCTCGACCAGTGCTTCGCGGACACCCCGCAGGGCCAATGGCTCGCAGCCAACGCGTACCGCTGGGGGTTCGTCCTGCGCTACCCGAACGGCATGACCGGCATCACCGGCTACGAGTTCGAGCCGTGGCACTACCGCTACGTCGGAGTCGAGCTCGCGACCGAGATGCACACCACCGGGGTGCAGACCCTCGAGGAGTTCTTCGGCCTCCCGGCCGCCCCGACCTACGCGGGGTGACTCCCCACCTCCGGTACCCGCGTCAGGCGCCGAGGGCCGCGTCGACGATCTTCTTCGCCTCGGCCTGCACCTCGGCGAGGTGGTCGGGGCCCCGGAACGACTCCGCGTAGATCTTGTAGACGTCCTCGGTGCCCGACGGACGTGCCGCGAACCAGGCGTTCTCGGTCGTCACCTTCACGCCGCCGACCGCCGCACCGTTGCCGGGTGCCTCGGAGAGCCGGGCCGTGATCCGCTCGCCCGCGAGGGTGTCGGCGGCGATGTCGGAGCCCGACAGCTTGCCGAGGCGCGCCTTCTGCTGCTTCGAGGCCGCCGCGTCCACCCGCGCGTAAGCGGGCGAGCCGAACTCGGCCGTCAGCTCGGTGTACAGCTCGGATGGCGACTTGCCGGTCACGGCGAGGATCTCGGATGCCAGGAGCGCCAGCAGGATCCCGTCCTTGTCGGTGGTCCAGGCCTGGCCGTCGAGCTGCAGGAACGACGCGCCCGCGCTCTCCTCGCCGCCGAACCCGACCGACCCGTCGACGAGTCCCGGCACGAACCACTTGAACCCGACCGGCACCTCCCAGAGCCGGCGTCCGAGCGAGGCGGCGACCCGGTCGATCATCGAGCTCGACACGAGCGTCTTGCCGATCGCGGCATCCGGAGCCCATCCGTCACGATGCGTGTACAGGTACTGGATCGCGACCGCGAGGTAGTGGTTAGGGTTCATCAGACCGCCGTCGGGGGTGACGATGCCGTGGCGGTCGGCGTCGGCGTCGTTGCCGGTGATCAGCTGGTAGTCGCCCAGCTTCGCGACCGTGGAGGCCATGACCGAAGGCGACGACGGATCCATGCGGATCTTGCCGTCCCAGTCCAGTGTCATGAACGGCCAGGCCGGGTCGACCTGCGGATTCGCGACGGTGAGGTCGAGGCCGTACGTCTCGGCGATCAGCGACCAGTAGTGCACGCTCGCGCCGCCCAGCGGGTCGGCGGCGACGTGCAGCCCGGCGTTCTTGATGGCCGCGACGTCGATGATGGAGGCGAGGTCGGCGACGTACTCACCCCGGAAGTCGTAGCCGTCGACGGCACTCGGCTCCCCGCGCCTCACCTCGCGGAGGCCGCCCTCGATGAGCTCGTTGGCGCGGGCCGCTATCCAGCCTGTCGCGTCGGAGTCGGCCGGCCCGCCGTGCGGCGGGTTGTACTTGAAGCCGCCGTCGCGGGGCGGGTTGTGGCTGGGCGTGATGACGATGCCGTCGGACTGCGGAGCGCCCGATCCCGCCGCCCTGTTGTAGCGGATGATCGCGCGGCTCAACGCCGGCGTCGGCACGTAGTCGTCGAATGAATCCGTCAGCGCGTGCACCCCGTTGGCCTCGAGCACCTCGAGAGCGGTGGTCTCGGCCGGACGCGAGAGACCGTGGGTGTCGCGGCCGATGAAGAGCGGCCCGGTGATGCCCTGCGCGGTGCGGTAGTCGACGATGGCCTGGGTGGTCGCCGCGATGTGCGTCTCGTTGAACGCCGAGTCGAAGGCCGAACCGCGGTGACCGCTCGTGCCGAACACGACCCGCTGCTCGGGGTTCGACGGATCGGGTACCCGCGAGTAGTAGGCCTCGACGAGCTCGCGCACATCGATGAGGTCGGATTCCTGGGCGGGGGTACCAGCGCGGTCCGTCATGAGCCCAGTCAAGCACCCGCAATAGACTCCTGACCATGCCCGACGCCGCCACGCCCCGGACCTACAGCTACCTGGGTCCGGCCGGCACGTTCACCTGGTCGGCTCTCACCCAGGTGCCGGAGGCGGAGGGGGCCACCTGGCGCAGCGTCAACAACGCGGGCGAGGCCATCGACGACGTGCTCTCGGGCCGCAGCGTGGCCGCGATGATCGCGATCGAGAACAGCATCGAGGGCGGGGTGACCGCCACGCAGGACGCCCTCGCGCGCATCCCCGGACTCCGCATCGTGGGCGAGTACCTGGTGCCCGTCGACTTCGTGATCGCGGCCCGCCCGGGCGCGACGCTCGCCGATGTGCGGGTGGTGGCCGCGCATCCGGTCGCCTACGCGCAGTGCCACCTGTGGCTCGAGAGCACGCTTCCCGCGCACGAGCACCTCCCCGCCACGTCGAACGTCGCCGCCGCGGCTCAGCTGCTCGCCGACACCCCGATCGCGGATGCGGCGATCGCCCCGCCGGGGATCGACGCCGAGTACCCGCTCGAGATCCTCGCGACGCACATCGGCGACAACCCGAACGCGGTGACCCGCTTCGTGCTCGTCGCCGCGACGACCGCGCTGCCGCCTCGCACCGGCGCCGACAAGACCACGATCATCGTCGAGCTGCCCTCCGACGAGCCGGGCGGCCTGGTCGAGATGCTCGAGCAGTTCGCCACCCGCGGCGTCAACCTCAGCCTGCTGCAGTCGCGCCCGGTCGGCGACGCCCTCGGCAGGTACCGCTTCGTCATCGACCTCGATGGCCACCTCCACGACGAGCGGGTCGCCGACGCGCTGCTCGGGCTCAAGCGGTTCAGCCCGAACGTCACCTTCCTCGGCTCGTACCCCCGCGCCGACGGGCAGCCGACCGAGCACAAGTCGCGCTACGGCGACGACGTGTTCATCGACGCGCGCGACTGGCTGCGCGGCCTCGTCTCCGGAGCTCCGGGAGAGTAGATGGCGGATCGCGACCTCGACCCGCGCTTCGACCCCCGGTACCAGCGGGGTTTCGATCCGGCACTGCACGAGACCCCCGACGACCGTGACGCGCCGCGGTCGAGCCTGTCGCGACCCACGGCTCTCGCGCAGGCCTCCACGCCGGCGCCGCTGTACCAGGGCGAGGCGGCCGCGCCATACGCGGGCCCACCCGGCCTGGAACGCGCGGCGGTTCTCGACGAGCTCGACCCTCGTGATGCGGATGAACCGGATGATCTCGACAGCGACGACGAGCTCGAGCGGAGTCGCCTCAACCCGTTCCGTCTCGCGTTGCTCCTCGTCAGCCTGGCTGCCCTCGTCGCGGCCAGCGCGCTCTTCGGGATGCTCGTCACGAGCTACTCGACGGGGTTCTCGAGCGACACCTTCACGCAGATCTTCTTCTACCAGGTCGCCTCGACCGCTCCCGCGCCGCTGATCAGCGGCGGCATCCTCGGCATCGTCCTGTGGATCGCGAGCGGCGCATTCCTCGGCGGGGGCAGTCGGGGTGAATGATCGTGTCTCGAGCGCTCGGGTCGCGGCGATCTTCGCGGTCGCCGCTCTGTGCGCCGTGGCGCTGATCCTCATCGCCTGGGTGGCGATCGCGCTCCAGACGACGGTGCAGGAGTTCTACCAGTCGAATCCCGGCACCTTGGGGGCTGAGGAGTCACGGGAGATCGACCGACTCTCGACCATCTCGTACCTGCTGCAGGGACTGGTGGCGCCGATGGCGTTCACGACGCTGACCGCCGTCTCGGTCGGGCTGGTGATGCTCGCGGTGAGGTGGCACGACCGGCACGGCGGCCGCGCCCCACGTGCGACGGACGCGACCAGCTCTACCTGAGCGACGCGTCCGCTGCGTCGACCGACTCCAGCGAGTAGTCCGCCGGTGCGCCGTGGCCGACCGGCACGCGGACGGTCAGCGCCCCCTGCTCGACGTGGGCCCGGAACGCCACCGCCTTGCCGAACTCGTCGCCGTCGAGCTCGAACTCCTCCTCGCGGTCGAGGCGCGCGGTGATCGACGCGGCCTTCACGTACCGGAGCGTCCTCACCTCGCGCCCGAGACCTGCGACGATCTTGCGGCCGACGGTCGACCGACGCAGCACCCCGTTCTCCCAGAAGACCTTGATCCAGACCTGCGCCCAGCCGAGCACCCCCTCGGGCCGCAGCGCGACGACGTCGAACACGCCGTCGTCGATCGCCGCCTCGGGCAGCAGCAGCACGTTGCCGGGCAGGGTGCCGCAGTTTCCCACCAGCACGGTGTGCGCGCTCATCGTCTTCTCCGGCCCGCCGTCGACGCTGTACCTCACGCGCAGCGCCTCGCTGTCGCGCAGGGACCGCACGATCGCGTCGACGTAGGCCAGCCATCCGACGCGCCTCTTCAGCTCGGCGTTGGTGTTGGCGATCATCTTCGCGTCGAGGCCCATGCCGGCCATCACGACGAACGTCTTCTCCTCGCGCGACCCGTCGGCCCGCTCGATCTCGACCACGCCCAGGTCGACGGCGCGATCCTCGCCGGCGAAGGCGGTGTCGACCGAGCGCTCGAGGTGGGTGAGGGACAGCTCGAGGTTGCGGGCCAGCACGTTGCCGGTGCCCGCGGGCAGCAGCGCCAGAGGAACGCCCGACCCGCGCAGACCCTCGGCGACAGCGCGCACCGTTCCGTCGCCGCCGGCCGCGAGCACGACGTCGACGCCTGCCTGGACGGCCTCGCGCGCCTGACCGGTGCCGGGATCCTCCTCGGTCGTCGCGAGCCAGAGGCTCTCGGCCCATCCGGACCGCGTCTCGTTCTCGACGACCGCGGCGCGCAGCCTGTCGAGGTCGACCTTGACCGGGTTGTAGACGACGGCCGCCCGAGGGTGAGACGGGGGCGGCGGGGTCATCCCGTCAGGTTAGCCCGCAGCCGCTGGTCAATAGGATGGGGCAGTGATCGATCCACAGCTGCTGCGTGAGAACCCCGACATCGTGAGGCGCTCGCAGGAGCTGCGCGGGGCTCCCGTCGGGTCGGTCGACGAGGCCGTCGCGGCGGATGCGGCACGTCGCGCCGCCATCTCGGCGTTCGAGACCGTGCGCGCCGAGCAGAACGCGTTCGGCAAGACCGTCGCCGCCGCCCCGAAGGACGAGAAGGCCGCGCTCGTCGCCCAGGCCCAGCAGCTCGCCGCGCAGGTGAAGCAGAACCAGGCGGCCGTCACCTCGGCCGACGAGGCGTTCGCGCGGATCGTGGGCGGCATCCAGAACATCGTGCTCGACGGGGTCCCGGCGGGCGGCGAGGACGACTTCGTGACGCTGCGCGAGGTCGGCGAGCGAGCCGTCTTCGATCCGGCCGACTACCCCGACGGGCCGCGCGACCACCTCGAGATCGGCGAGCTCCTCGACGCGATCGACATGGAGCGCGGCGCGAAGGTCTCGGGAGCGCGGTTCTACTTCCTCAAGGGCATCGGCGCGCGGCTCGAGCTGGCGCTCATCAACCTCGGCCTCGACCGCGCGCTCGAGGCCGGGTTCACGCCGCTGATCACGCCGACGCTGGTGCGGCCCGACATCATGCAGGGCACCGGGTTCCTCGGCGCGCACGCCGACGAGATCTACTACCTGCCCGCCGACGACCTGTACCTCACGGGCACCAGCGAGGTCGCGCTCGCCGGGTACCACAAGGACGAGATCATCGACGTGGCGGCGGGCCCGCTGCGCTACGCGGGCATCTCGACCTGCTACCGACGCGAGGCGGGGTCGGGCGGCAGGGACACCCGCGGCATCATCCGGGTGCACCAGTTCCAGAAGCTCGAGATGTTCACCTACATCGACCCCGCGGATGCCGAGGCCGAGCACCAGCGCCTCCTCGCCCTCCAGGAGGGCATGCTGCAATCCCTCGGGCTGAGCTACCGCGTCATCGACACCGCCGCCGGAGACCTCGGCTCGAGCGCCGCGCGCAAGTACGACGTCGAGGCGTGGGTGCCGACGCAGGGCGCCTACCGCGAGCTCACCTCGACCTCGAACTGCACCACCTACCAGGCGCGCCGCCTCGACATCCGCTACCGCACCGAGAGCGGCAAGACAGCGCCCGTGGCGACCCTGAACGGCACGCTGGCCACCACCCGATGGCTGGTCGCGATCCTCGAGACGCACCAGCAGCCCGACGGGTCGGTCGTCGTGCCCGAGGTGCTGCGGCCGTACCTCGGCGGGCTGACCGTGCTGGAGCCGACGTGACCGCAGCGACCCCGTCGTCGGCTCGATCGCTCGTCGCCCTCGACATCGACGGCACCATCCTGCGCGAGGACGGGTCGGTCGGCGAGGGCACCCTGAGCGAGATCGCGCGCGTCATCGAGCTCGGCAACGAGGTGATGCTCGCGACCGGACGCTCGGTCTCGCTCACCCTGCCGATCGTCGACCGACTCGACATCCGGCCGCAGTACATCGTCTGCGCGAACGGCGCGATCACGCTGCGTCGCGACCCGGACGCCCCGCTGGGCTACACGGCCGACCACGTCGAGGTGTTCGATCCGCGCGAGGTCCTGACCACCATCCGCGATCACCTGGGCGAGGTCAGCTTCGCCGTCGAGGATGCGAGCGGCGTCTTCCGCTTCACGGGCGCCTTCCCCGACGGCTCGCTCGGCGACTCCCGCCAGCAGGTCGACTTCGACGAGCTGCTGCTCGTCGAGGCCACCCGCGTCGTGGTGCTCTCGCCCGACCACGAGATCGAGGACTTCCTCTCGGTGGTCGAGCGCATGGGCCTCCACCAGGTCAGCTACAACGTGGGCTGGACCGCGTGGCTCGACATCGCCCCCGATGGAGTCAACAAGGCGACCGGTCTCGAGCGCGTCCGCGGCATCCTCGACATCCCGCGCGACCGGGTCGTGGTCATGGGCGACGGGCGCAACGACATCGACATGCTGCAGTGGGCGGCGGCCGGCGGCGGCTCGGCGGTCGCGATGGGCCAGGCGCCTGACGAGGTGCGGGCGGCAGGCAACGACGTGACGGCGACCGACATCGACGACGGCGTCGCGGTGGCGCTCGCACGGCTCTTCCCGAGCTGACAGCCGCCCATCGGATACACTCACCTTCGGTCACCCCTGGAGGGCTGTCCGAGTGGCCGATGGAGCCAGTCTTGAAAACTGGTGGGCAGAAATGTCTCGTGGGTTCGAATCCCACGCCCTCCGCATCCGAGTTCGGACACAGCTCCCCGCCCAGCCAGACGAGGAATTCGAGGTACTGCCGATGAGCGATCGCGCGAGCGCACGCAAGGCCGCGACCCCGCGGCCGGTCACCCGCCACGGCAAGCTCAAGAAGTCGGTCGCCTGGCGGAACGCCCTGGGCTTCATCGCCGCCACCCTCGCCATCGCGATGGTCGCCGGCGGATCGGTCGCCGGCATCACGCTGTCGAGCTTGCGGAGCAACATCACGACCACCACGATCGAGGCCGACACCCAGGGCCCGCCGCCCAACATCGCCGCCTTCGACGGCGGGTTCAACATCCTGCTCGTCGGAAGCGACACCCGTGAGGGCCAGGGCGGCATCGGCGGCAAGGAGTCGTCGGTGCTCAACGACGTCACCATGCTGATGCACGTCGCCCAGGACCAGACCAGCGCCACCGTCGTCAGCTTCCCCCGCGACCTCGTTGTGCCGCTGCCCGAGTGCGAGAACGGCGGACCGGCGTCCGGCCAGCCGATCAACGTCACGCTGTACTACGGCGGCCTCGACTGCACGGTGAAGACGGTGCAGAACCTCACCGGACTCGAGATCCAGTTCGCCGGCCTCATCACCTTCCAGGGCGTCATCGCGATGACCGGGGCGGTCGGCGGCGTGCCGGTGTGCATCAACGAGGCGGTCAACGACCCGTACACGGGACTCAACCTGCAGGCCGGCACCACCGAGATCGCCGGGGTCGACGCGCTCGCGTTCCTGCGCAGCCGCCACGGGGTCGGCGACGGCAGCGACCTCGGGCGGATCGGGTCGCAGCAGGTCTTCCTCTCGTCGCTGGTGCGCAAGATCAAGAGCGACGACACCCTCACCGACTTCGGCAAGCTGTACGGGATCGCGTCGGCGGCCACGCAGAACATCACGCTGTCGCAGAACTTCTCGAACCTCGACACGCTCGCCTCGGTGGCGCTCGTCCTGAAGGACATCCCGCTCGAGAACATCGTCTTCGTGCGGTACCCGTCGCGCACCGGAGTCGGCGGCATCTACCAGGGCAAGGTCGCGCCGATCACGGGTGTCGCCACGGCGCTGTTCGCCGCCATCAAGGAGGACAAGCCGATCGGGCTCGACGCCAACGCGCTCGAAGGCGCCAACGGCGGCTCGACGGTCGACCCGAACGCCCCCGCGCCGACGGTCCCCGACCCCGCCGCGACGTCGGATCCGGCCGCGACACCGGCGCCGACCGAGACCACGGCACCCGCTGCGCCGCTGCCCGAGGCCGTCGTCATCCCCGGTCTCAAGGGGCAGTCGGCGGCGACCTACACCTGCTCGGTCGCGAACAACTAGGCGCCTCCGCCCGGCTATGATGTGAAGGCGTTACCGGGAGACGTCGCATAGTCCGGTCGAGTGCACCACCCTGCTAAGGTGGAGAACCCGCAAGGGTTCCGAGGGTTCAAATCCCTCCGTCTCCGCTCCACTCCCCGGCCTGCCGGGGAGTTTTCTTTGCCCTCCGTCGCCGGCCCGGCATACCGTGGTCGGGAGAGGGACAGCCTTGTGGCGTCCCGGCGAGGGGGCCGCGATGTGGATCGGGTGCTTCGACGGCGACGTGCGGCTCGACGCCGAGGGCGAGGGGGACTCGTCTGTCGAGACGCTCGTCGACCGGTTCGTCGCGCACGTGCGCGCGACCCATGACGTCGCCTACCCCGACGACGAGCTCCGCATCTGGGCGCGCAACTTCGCGGAGGCGTCGGTGCGCGCGGACGGCCCTGTCGGTCGGCGACCCTCGATCGGCACGATCGACGTTCATCCTGTCTCGGCGGATCGCATCGACGACTGGCTGCGACTGTTCGACCGAGATGCCTTCCCCGACAATCCCGACTGGGGATCCTGCTACTGCCTGCATCCCCACTCGGGTGATGGTCCCGAGCGCCCCTGGCGAGCCGTGCGCGCGGAGATGGTCGAGCGATTGCGCTCAGGCGCGACGCGGGGCTACCTCGCGTATGTCGACGGCCGAGCCGTGGGCTGGGTCAATGCGTCGCTCCGGTCGACCTATGCGAAGTACGACGGCGTCGATCCGGGCGGTCCGGCACCCGACTCGGTCGCCGGCGTGTCCTGCTTCGTCATCGCCCCGCCCTATCGCGGGCATGGCATCGCCTCGGCCCTGCTCGATCGCGTCGTCGCAGACGGCGCTGCCCGCGGAGCACGACACATCGAGGGCTATCCACGGCGGACGGCCGCCGAGTCCGAGGCCGACTCGTTCACCGGCCGCCGGGTGATGTTCGATGCGCGCGGCTTCCATGCGGCCGCGGAGCGGGACCACTTCACTCTGGTCCGGCGCCCCGCAGAGACCCCCGAACAGGGCTAGACCAGCGGTTCTGCCTCCCGCGTGGGGGCGACCCCCTCTGGGGTACAGCGATGTCTGGGCTGAGCGCGGCGCCGTCGATACGGTGGAGAAGCCGACGTGGGAGCCGCACCTAGCTCACGTCCGAATCCGAAATCGAGCCGCGGCCTTCCTTCTGGAGTACCTCTATGTTCCGTCGCGCCCGTCGATTCGCCGTGCTCGCCCTCGTCGCCAGCGTCCTCGGCGGCCTGCTCGCCGGCGGCATCGTCGCGTCCGAGCCCGCCAGCGCCGCGATCACCTCGCCGTTCTCGCGCGTGTTCACCACCAACGTGAACGGCGACATCATCATGGCGGCCAACACCCTCGAGACGTGCGTCACCAGCGCGACCTGCACGACGGCCCAGAGCGCCACCGCGGGTGGCTCCAAGAACAACGACTTCACCTCGCGCTTCGTCGACGTCGACAGCGATGCGGGCACCTTCAACTCGTCGTCGGCCACGCTCACGGTGCCGACGGACGGCTCCGTGCTCTTCGCCGCCCTGGTCTGGAGCGGCCGTACCCCGACGACCTCGGGCACCGCCAACGCCGACCCCGCGCTGCGCGGCAACGTCCGCTTCACCGTCCCGAACGGCGCGGGAACGACGACGCAGGCCCTCACGGGCTCGGTGGATGTCAACGCGGGCAGCGGGGCGGTCGGCTACCAGGGCTACGTCGACGTCACCGACACTGTGAAGGCCGCCGGCTCGGGCGTCTACACCGTCGCGAACGTGCAGTCGAGCAGCGGCAACACCGACAACTACGCGGGCTGGGCACTCGTCGTCGCCGTGGCCGACCCGTCGGCCGCCATGCGCAACCTGACCATCTTCAAGGGCTTCGGCATCATCCAGACCAACCCCGCCTCGGACAACACCGCCACGTTCACAGTCAACGGCTTCCTGACGCCTCCCGCCGGCACGGTGAAGACCACCGTCGGCGCCGTGGTCTGGGAGGGCGACCGGGGTTCCGTCGGAGACTCGATGACCCTCAACGGCACCGCTCTCACCGACGGGCTGAACCCGGTCAACGACGTCTTCAACTCGACGATCAGCAACCGCGGCGCGCAGGTGGCGGGCCGCAACCCGGCCTACACCAACCAGCTCGGCATGGATGCGGACCTGTTCCAGGCGCCCGACAACCTGGTGCCGAACGGGGCGACGAGCGCGAGCATCACCGTCAACACGGCCTCGGAGACGTACTACCCCGGCATCATCACCTTCGCCACCGAGCTGTACGACCCGAAGCTCAACGGCACCAAGACCGCGACGCTGCAGAACGACGTGAACTCCAACGGCCTCTTCGACATCGGCGACACGATCCGCTACTCCGTCTCGATGCGCAACGATGGACTCGACACCTCCGCCGAGTCGACCTTCTTCGACGCGATCCCGACCGGCACGGTCTACGTGCCCGGCTCGATCACCATCGACGGCACGTCCCGCACGGATGCGGCGGGCGACGACCAGGCCGACTTCGCGGTCGGACCCAACGGCGGTGCCATCACCGGGCGTGTGGGCATCGGAGCCAACGCAGCCCTCGGCGGCGACGTGGCCACCTACAACCCCGCGACCCCCGCGGTCGCCGTCCACACCGTCGGATTCGACGCCGTCATCACGGGCGCCGTCGCCGCGCAGGGCATCGTGAACGTCGCCGACCTGACCTACCGCGGCAAGACGACCCAGGCCCGCAACGCCTCGGTCAGCAACGTGGTCGTCAACGTCGTCCCCGCCGCGGGTGCCACCAACCAGCCGCCTGTCGCCCCGAGCCGCGTCGTCTCGATCACCCCGACGACCACGACCCCGAGCATCTCGGTCAACGTCCTCGGCGGCGCCACCGATCCCGAGAACGACACGATCACGCTCGTCGACGTCACCGATGCAGCCGGCGGCACCGTCGTCGTCTCGGGCGGCACGGTCACGTACACCCCGAACCCCGGCTTCGCGGGTCGCGATGTCTTCACCTACACGGTCCAGGACTCGGCCGGCAACCGCACCACCGGCGTCGTGCGCGTCGATGTCGTCAACACCGTGCCCGTCGCGGTCGACGACACCCGCAACGTGAGCCACTCCGTGCCGACGGCCGTCCCCGTGCTCGGCAACGACACGGACGCGAACGGCGACGCCCTCAGCATCCGCAGCGTCACGGTCAACGGCACCGTCGTGTCCGGTTCGGGCACGGCGACGACCTCCAAGGGCGGCACCGTCACCCTCGCCGGCGGCGCCATCACGTACACCCCGCCGCCGGCTGGACTGCCCGTCGGACAGACCGAGGTGTTCAGCTACATGGTGCAGGATGCGCGCGGCGGGTCCGCTCCGGCGAACGTCACTCTGACGAGCATCAACTCGGCGCCCACCGCGGTCGCCGACACGGCCACCACGACGGCCGGCACCCCGGTCATCGTCGACGCCCGCACCGGCGACACCGACCCCGACGGCGACACCCTCACGGCGACGTCGACCAGCACTCCGGCGCACGGCACCGTGGTCACCCTGGGCGACGGCACCTTCCAGTACACGCCCACCGCGGGCTACACGGGATCCGACAGCTTCACCTACCAGGTCTCGGACGGGCGCGGCGGCGTCGCGTCGTCGACCGTCACGATCCAGGTCACAGCGGCCTCCACCGCGGTGACGCTGACCATCGCGCCCGCCACGGTGGAGTACGGATCCCCGTCGACCCTCACCGCCGGCTCGCTTCCGGCCGGCGCCACGGGCACCGTCGAGTTCCGCGCGGCGGACGGCACGGTGCTCTGCACCGCGACGCTCCCCGACACGGACTGCGACACCGCGACGACCCTGGCCGTCGGCACCTACCAGGTGACCGCCGTCTACTCGGGCGACGCCAGCCACGCGGCGTCCACCAGCGCGCCGACGGCGCTCGAGGTGACGAAGCGCACCAGCACCATCGTCTCGGCCATCAGCGACGCATCCATCACCTACGGCGAGACGCCGACCCTGAGCGTCACCGGTGTCCCCGCCGGCGCCACCGGCACCGTCGAGTACCGCGACCAGAACGGGGTGCTCGTGTGCACGTCGTCGGCCGCCCCGTGGACCTGCGCGACTCCCGCCACCCTCGCGGTCGGCACCTACTCGATCACCGCGACCTACAGCGGCGACGCACGCAACGCTCCCTCGACCGCCGCGCCCATCGACCTCGAGGTCGTGCTCATCCCGGTGACGATCTCCGAGACCGTCGTCACGCCCTCGCTCACCTACGGCCAGACCTCCTCGCTGACGGTGAGCGGTGTGCCCGCAGGGGCGACCGGGACCGTCACATACCGCGCTGCCGACGGCAGCGTGCTCTGCGCGGCGACCGGCGCACCGTGGAGCTGCTCCACCTCGGCCACTCTGCCCGTCGGCAGCTACCAGGTGACGGCGACCTACTCCGGCGACGCCCGGCACACGTCGGCCGCCGACGGCCCCGAGGCTCTCACGGTCGCGGCCGCCACGACTGCTGTGACGCTCACCGTCACGCCGGCGTCGGTCGCCTACGGCACGCCGTCGACCCTCCTCGCGGGCGGTCTGCCCGCCGGTGCCACCGGCACTGTCGAGTTCCGCGCGGCTGATGGCACGGTGCTCTGCGCCGCGACACTGCCCGACCTCGACTGCGCGACCTCGACCACGCTGGCCGTCGGCACCTATTCGGTGACCGCCGTCTATCTGGGCGACGCCAACCACACGGGATCCAGCTCGACGGCCGAGCCTCTTCAGGTCACCCGCGCGGCCACCGCGGTTGGCGTCACCGTCAGCAACGGCGGCAGCGTTCCCTACGGCACTCCCGCCACCGTCACCGGCACCGGCCTCCCGGCCGGCGCGACGGGCACCGTGGAGTTCCGCGCGGCCGACGGCACCGTCCTCTGCTCGACGACCCTGCCGGCGAACGCCTGCCAGACGTCGGTGACCTTGCCGGTCGGCGACTACACGGTGACCGCCGTCTACAGCGGCGACGCCAACCACGCGGGCTCGACGTCGGCGCCCGCCGACCTCGAGGTGACCACGGCCATCCCCGGCACGATCACCGTCACCACGGGCGGGTCGAGCGTCTTCGGCACACCGGCCACGCTCACCGTGTTCGGCATCACCGCGGGATCTACGGGCACCGTCGAGTTCCGCGCCGCAGACGGCACCGTGCTCTGCACGGCGACGCTGCCGGCCACGTCATGCACCGCTCCGGCCGGGCTGCCGGTGGGCACCTACGCCATCACCGGCGTCTACTCGGGCGACACCAACCACGCCGGCGCCACGTCGGCTCCGGCCGCGCTGTCGGTCGTCGCCAGGCCGACCACCGTGACCGCCACGGCGCCGGGTGGGGCGACCGCCGTCTTCGGCACGCCGATCGCCGTCGCGGCGACCGGTCTGCCGACCGGTGCGACCGCCGCGACCGGCACGGTCGAGTTCCGCGACCCGAGCGGCACCGTGCTCTGCACGACGACGCTGCCGGCGACCAGCTGCGACCTGCCGGCCACCCTCCCCGTGGGCACGCACCAGATCGTGGCCGTCTACTCGGGCGACACGAACAACCAGGGCTCGACGTCGGCCCCGCTGACGATCCAGGTCGACCCGGCGCCGTCCACTCCCGTGGCGACGGCTCCGGCCAGCGCGACGGTCGGCCAGCAGGTGCCGGTGACGGTCACCGGCATCCCGGCCGGGGCGACGGGAACGGTCCAGTTCCGTGACGACAACGGCACCGTGCTCTGCACCACGACGCTGCCGACCCGCACCTGCACGGCCGGGCCGCTCGCGCTCGGAACCACGGGCGTGACTCCGTACTACTCGGGCGACGCCACCTACAGCGCCTCGACGGGCAGCCGGATCGCGATCACCGTCGCGGCCGTGCCCGTCACCAGCGCGGCGACCGGGCTGGCGGTCACCGGCTCCGGCCTGCCCGTCGGAGCGACGGCCGCCGCCGGCGCGCTGCTGCTCACGGGACTCGGCCTCCTGGTCGGCGCTCGTCGTCGTCGCCGCGGAGCCCACCTGCTCGTCGGCTGATCCACGGGCCGAGTCGACGGCTGCCCCCGGTCTCGCGATCGGCGGCAGCCGTCGTCGTGAAGCGCTCTCGTCAGTCGCTCTCGCCCGGCAGGGGCGGGTCGGCCTGGGGCTCGACCGCCGCCGCGGCACCGCCGGTGCTCGAGCTGGCGAGCCCGATCGCGAACTGGTCGCCGACGTCGTCGCCGCGGTGCGCCTCCTCGTCGACGTCCGGCGCTGCCGGCGCCAGGTCGTCGTGGGTCGGGGTCGCCGCTGCCGCGGACGTGTCTGCTGGGTCGGATGCGTTCGTCATGCCGCCAGCACAGCGCATCCGCCGGGCGGGTCGTGTGAATCGGAGGCTGCGCTCAGGATCCGACCGCCGGCGCGCGCACGAACGCGGGATCGGCTGAATCCCAGGTGCGGCCGGACTGGAGCAGCCAGAAGGCTGTGAACAGGGCCAGGGCGACGACCTCGAGGACGAGCACCGCGACGGTCGGGCCGCCCGCGAACGCCCCGACCAGGATGAGCGCGACGACGTCGGCGGCGATCCCCACGCCGATCGCCCCGAAGGCGAGCTGCACCCCGCGACTGCGCGGCTTCTCGCCGTCGAAGGGGCGGATGCTGCGGAGCGCCACCGCGGCGATCAGGGCGAAGAAGACGGCGGCGGCGATGAGGTGCACCCACTCCTCCAGGAACGGTCGAGCGGCCAGCCACAGCACCCCGACCACGATGACGACGGCGAGAGCCGCGAGCAGGGACGGGGTGGACGCACGCAGCGTGCTCTGCAGGCGCGCCACCAGCACCGCGGCGACGAGCCCGATCGTGCCGACGACCAGGTAGGTGAGGATGCCGGTGTCGATGTCCGCCAGGGAGGAGTCGGGCACGCAGCTGTCGCCCGTGCCGCAGGAGACGTCGAGGCCGGGCACCGTGCCCGGCTCGATGCGCGTGGGCACCAGCGCGACGAGCGGGGCCACGACGGCTGCGGCGTCGATGAGCGCGCGCTCGAGTCCACGGCCCGACAGGGCGAGCATGCCGATGGCGGCCGCGATCAGCGCGCCCGTGAGCGGCGTGCGCGCGGACGAGTAGGCGTAGGCGCTGATCGACGGGAGCACGGCACCGAGCTGCACCGAGGCGATCGCGACGGCGGCGAGGATGACGCCCGCGCATCCGGCGATCGCGAGGCGCAGGTAGCGGTAGGTGCGCTGCAGGGAGGTCGTCGCGAGCGGCGCGTCCGACGCGAGCGGGGCGGTCAGAGCTCGGCCCCGCCCCGCGCGGGCGCCGGTGTCGGGGTCGAGGTCGGGCTCGAGTCGGTCCCGGTCCCCACGGCCGCGTCCGGCTCCTGGGCGCGGGCGCGCCGATCGAGGAGCCATGCGCGGATGCCGGCCACGATCGACGCGGTGATCATGACGCCCGCGATCACGTAGGCGACGGGGCGGACCTCGGGATTCGACCCCGCGAGGTAGCCGACGACCGTGATGAGCACCCCCCAGCTCAGCGCGCCGGTGAGGTTGGCGGTGACGAAGCGCAGGTAGGACATGCCGCCCACCCCGGCGATGGGCGGGATGAACACGCGCCCCCACGGGATGTAGCGGGCCACGACGACCGACCACCACCCGAACAGCTCGTAGAAGCGCTCGGTGCGGCGGATCGCGGACGAGACCCAGCGCCCGCGTCGCCGGGTCAGGTACGGGCGTCCGAGCCGTCGGCCGAGGACGAACCCGACCTGGTCTCCGGCGAACGCGGCGATGCCGACGCCGATCGCGAGCACCCAGATCGACAGCGAGTCGGACGAGGCGGTCACGAGTCCCGCGCCGAACAGCAGGGCGTCGCCCGTGAGGAACGGGATGAAGACGCCCGCGAACACCGCGGTGCCGGCGAAGACGAGCCCCCACACGACGAGGTAGAAGAGCGCGGGGCCGAGGTCGACGAGCCACGCGGCCAGCTGGTCGGCGACGGTCATGGGTTCAGGTTAGCGTGCCCTAACCTCGAGACGCCTGGCCGGACGCGCGCGGCCAGCCCGCCGCAGCCGGACGTAGGATCGCCCGATGAGGACGCGCGAGTCTCGGACGTCGGCGACACGGCGCGGCGGCTCGCGTCGCGCGCTTGCCGCGGGCCTCGCCTCGATCGCCCTGTGCGTCGTCGGCGGTTTCGTCATCGTTGCGCTCGGCAACGGCCCGCTTCCGATCGACTCGGCCTGGTACGCGTTCAGCAACGACACCTCGACTCCGGCGATCGTCGCGGCGTCTCGCTTCCTGAACGACGCGGGCGCCCAGGTGATCGTCGGGGTGCTCGTCCCGGTCGTCACCGCGATCCTCTTCGCGTTCCGTGGCCGCGCGTGGGCCGCGGTCGCGGTGCTGCTGTGCGGGATCGCCAGCGCTCCGCTGGTCAACGTGATCAAGTCGGTCCTCGAGCGACCCCGTCCGGATGACCAGCTCGTCTCGGTCACGCTGAGCGCGTACCCGTCGGGGCACGTCGCCAACCTGGCGGCGGTCGTCGTCGTGCTGGCGCTGCTGGTCGGACGGCGATGGGTGGGTGTGGTGGCGGTCGTCCTGGTGATCGTCATGGCCATCAGCCGCACGTACCTGAACGTCCACTGGTTCACGGATGACATCGGCGGGGTGCTTCTCGGCGCGGGCCTGGCGCTCACGGTGTGGGGCGCCCTCGGGGGTCGGCTGCGACGGGAGCGCCCGGTCAGCTGACCCGCCCGTCGGTCGGGTCGATCGCCGCCGTCATCGGTGACGGAAGTCGGGATCCCGCTTCTCGAGGAACGCCGTCATGCCCTCGGCCTGGTCGTCGAGGTCGAACATCGCCGCGAAGCTCTGCCGCTCGTGGGCCAGCCCGCCGGCCAGAGTCAGCTCGTACGCGGCATCGACCGCCTCCGCCGCGGCGATCGCGACCGGCAGCGGCTTCGCGGCGATCTCGGTCGCGACGGCGAGGGCGATGGTGCGCAGCTCGGCGGCGGGGACGACGCGGGAGACGAGCCCCCAGCGCTCCGCCTCATCGGCGCCGATCGAGCGGCCGGTGAGCACGAGGTCCATCGCCTTCGCCTTGCCGATGGCGCGCGTCAGGCGCTGCGTGCCGCCGAGACCGGGGATGACGCCGAGCTTGATCTCGGGCTGGCCGAACTGGGCGCTGTCGGCCGCGATGATCAGGTCGCACATCATCGCCAGCTCGCACCCGCCGCCGAGGGCGTAGCCCGCCACTGCCGCGATCGTGGGGGTGCGCACCGCGGGGAAGCGTGACCACGCGGGAAACAGGTCACCGGCCACGTCGTCGCTCCCGAGGTCGCGCATCTCGCTGATGTCCGCGCCGGCGGCGAAGGCGCGATCGGATCCGATCAGCACGATCGCGCCGATCCCGGGGTCGGCGTCGAAGGCTTCGGCGGCCGCGACCACGTCGAGCATCAGCTGTCGGTTGAGGGCGTTCAGTGCCGTCGGGCGGTCGAGGGTGATCAGTCCCACACGTCCGTGCGTCTCGGTGAGGATCGTCTCGTAGTCGGTCATGGGTGTCTCCCTGTGCTCAGACCCAGTTCCTGGGCGGCGTCGTCGAACGGTGCGAACAGGCTCTCCACGTGCTCGGGATCGACGTCGCCGATGCTGTCGGGCTCCCACACGGGGGTGCGGTCCTTGTCGATCATCTGCGCGCGGATCCCCTCGGCCAGGTCGTGCTCGGCCAGCATGCGCACCGACACCCGGAACTCGGAGTCGAGCGCTGTCTCGAGGTCGGGCGCGTCCGCCGCTCGGCGCACCGAGGAGAGCGCCGCCGCGAGCGCGGTCGGCGACTTGCTCGCGATCGCGGCCGCGGCGGCGCGGGCGGCCGGCTCGGGCGATCCGGCGAGCCGGATGAGGATGCGCAGCACGTCATCGCCCCGGTAGGCGGCGTCGATCCACGCGGCGCCCCCGGCGAGGGTGCCGGGAGGCGGGTCGGATGCGAACCGCGCGACCGCCGCAGCCGCGTCGTCGGTCTCGAGGGCGGTCGCGAGCTCGGGCAGCCTGTCGCGCGGCACGAAGGCGTCGGAGAGGCCGAGGTGGATCGCGTCCGCAGCACCGAACGAGCCCGCGGTGAGCGCCGCGTGGGTTCCGCTCTCGCCGGGGGCGCGGGCCAGCAGCCAGGTGCCGCCCACGTCGGGCACGAAGCCGATCGTCGTCTCGGGCATGCCCAGCTGCGAGGTCTCGGTGACGATGCGGTGGCTGCCGTGGGCCGAGATGCCGATTCCGCCGCCGAGGGTGACGCCGTCCTGCAGCGCCACAACGGGCTTGGGGTAGCGGGCGATGAGCGCGTTCAGCGTGTACTCGTCGCGCCAGAACGCCTCGCTCGCCGAACCGCCCGCGCGGGCGTCGTGGTAGATCGACACGATGTCGCCACCGGCGCAGAGTCCGCGGTCCCCGGCTCCGCTGATGAGGACGGTGGCGACCGCGTCATCGTCGCGCCAGGCCTCGAGGGCGGCGGTCGCGATCCGCACCATCTCGTGGGTGAGGGCGTTGATGGCGCGGGGTCGGTCGAGCAGCAGGTGCCCCAGCCGGCCGCGGCGCTCGACGACGAGGGGCGGGCCGTCGGTCTCGGGAGTGGTGACGCTCGCCATCAGTAGGGCCAGGGGTAGGGGCTCCAGTCGGGGTCGCGCTTCTCGAGGAAGGCGTCCCGCCCCTCGGCGGCCTCGTCGGTGCCGTACGCGAGGCGGGTCGCTTCGCCGACCAGCACCTGCTGGCCCATGAGCCCGTCGTCGATGGCGTTGAACGAGAACTTGAGCATGCGGATCGACGTGGGGCTCTTGGTGAGGACCGTCTCGGCCCAGCGGATCGCCGTCGACTCCAGCTCGCCATGCGGCACGACAGCGTTGATCGCCCCGATCTCGTAGGCGCGCTGGGCGCTGTACTCCTCGGCTAGGAAGAAGATCTCTCGTGCGAACTTCTGGCCGACCTGGCGCGCGAGGTAGGCGCTGCCGTAGCCGCCGTCGAACGAGCCGACATCGGCATCCGTCTGCTTGAAGCGTCCGTGCTCGGCGCTCGCGATCGTGAGGTCGCAGACGACCGCGAGCGAGTGCCCGCCGCCTGCGGCCCAGCCGGGGACGACCGCGATGACCACCTTCGGCATGGTGCGGATGAGGCGCTGCACCTCGAGGATGTGGAGTCGTGCACCGCCGGCGGCGTTCTCACCGCCCGGGGCGCTCGGGTCGTACTCGTAGCCCGCGCGGCCCCGGATGCGCTGGTCGCCGCCCGAGCAGAACGCCCATCCGCCGTCTTTCGGGCTCGGTCCGTTGCCGGTGAGCAGCACGACGCCGATGCGGGTGCTGCGGCGAGCGTCGTCGAGGGCGCGGTAGAGCTCGTCGACGGTGTGCGGGCGGAACGCGTTGCGCACCTCGGGCCGGTTGAACGCGATGCGGGCGATGCGCCCGGAGGTGTCGTGGTGGTACGTGATGTCGGTGAGCGCGTCGAACCCGTCGACGTCGGTCCAGCGGGCTGCATCGAAGATCTCGGACACCGGAGCCATGCCCCGAAGCCTACGCGTCGGGTGCGGGAGCACGGTCGTCCTGCAGGGCGCGGTCGTCCCCGTGGGCGCGGTCGGGCACGGGGACACGGTCGTCCCCGTGGGCGCGGTCGGGCACGGGATTGCGCTGCACCATGGAGAATTCCCGGAGCCGACTGCCCGGCGGTGGCACTGCCACGTACCCGCCGCCCCGCGGCCGGATCCTCCACCCCTGCTCGTGCACCCACCGGTGGTGGAAGCGGCACAGCAGGATCCCGTTCTCGATCGAGGTGTCCCCACCCTCGGACCACTCCCGAGGGTGGTGCACCTCCGTCCAGGACGGCGGCCTGTCGCAGCCTGGCGCCGTGCATCCTCCATCGCGGGCCGCCAGGACGGTGCGCTGGCGGACCGTGTGCAGCCGCTGTGTGCGGCCGACGTCGATCGCGCGGTCGCCGTCGAACAGGATGGGCGCCGCTCCGGACGAGCAGACGTACCGCCGAGCTGTCGACGTCGACACCGCCGCCGTCTGCCCCTCGAGGTGCGCGGCACCGGTGTCGCTGTCGAGGTCGGCGACCTGCACGTGCAGCTGGACCGCGGGTCGTCGTTGCACGAACACCCGCCCCTCATCGGCGGCGGACGCGATGCGGACCAGCTCGACGAACGCGTCCAGCAGCAGCTGCTCGGTGGTGCGCGGGTCGTCGACGATCCGCCTCGACCGTTCCGCCGCAGCAGGATCCACGAAGCGCGGCCCGCCTCGGCGCGGGGAGGTCACCTGATCGAAGGCGGCGGTCACGATCGCCGCCGACTCGGAATCGAGCAGTCCTGCAATGCGGGTCATTCCGTCGGCCTGGGCCGTCACGCGCAGGAACCGCTTCTCGTAGGCGAGCCGCTCCCGGTCGGCCACACCCGCCGCGTCGAGGGAATCGCGCAGAGCTCTCGCTTGCTGCGCCACCCGTCGCACCGTCATCTCGGGCGCGACGGTCACCATCAGCTCGGCCGCATCGGCCAGCGCCTCGGCCGACACTCCCTCGCCCGGCTCGCCGAGCCCCGACCGGATCGCCTGCGCCGCGAGGATCGACACTGACCCGTCGGCGATCGACGCCGCCACCGCCTGGGTGTGCACGGAGCCTCCCGACGCCAGAAGCTCTCCCGCGCCGACCAGCGCCCGCGCTTCGTCGGAGCCGATCCCCGCCAGTCGTTCGACCAGCTGCTCGGGACTGCGCGCCCCCGCCTTCTGCGCCATGCCGGCGTGACCCAGCTCACGGGCGGACCGTCGCGCGATCTCAGCCGCGAAGCGCGCCGCACCCGCCGTGACGCGCCGTTGCGCCGCGATCCACGCGAGCTGACCCGCGAGGAGGGTGTCGTCGGACAGCTCTTCCAGACCCTCCCACGACGGCAGGTCGACAACCGCGTCGAGGGCCGATTGCAGGAGGTTGATCACGCCGCCAGTCTAGCGACATTCGAATATATGTTCGAGCACTGCCAGGAGGGGCTGTGAAGAAGATCCGCCGGCAGGCGGGCGGGAAGGAGAGGCGCAGCCCCGATCCTGGCCGCGGCGGTCGCACTCGTCGTCGCCGCCCTCTCCGCGCCGGGCCTGCAGCGCCTCTTCACGCCATGACCAGCGCGATCTAGCGCCTGCGAAGGATCTGTCAACCCGATGCGCTCGCGGCGGCGCGGGCGTACCGTGCGGTCATGACCCATCACGACAACCCCAACGACCACATCTCCTCCGAGGACGGCGAGTTCGGCGGCCCCGTCGAGAACCCGTCCAAGCTGCCCGACTGGGATCCGAAGTCCGTCGAGGAGGACGGCCCCGGATCCGAGCCCGTCGAGGAGCCGGTGACCGGAGCCGATCCCGACATCGATCCCGCCCCCGCCAAATAGGGGCGAGCAGGTCGGGCGCCCTGGACGGGGCCGCCCGACCTCACACCCCGATCGTCAGCGCGGCGGTGTAGCCGCTGCTGACCGATCCCGACATCGAGGCGATCTGGTGGATGCCGCCGTCGTCGCCGAAGACGTTGTCGGATGCGAGGCTCGTCTGGGCGAGATTGCGCACGCTCTGCTCGTACCCGGTCGTCGCGTAGGCGGCCTCGCATGCCTCCTTCGGCAGTGCGATCTGCGAGGTCGTGACGATCGGCCCGGAGGCGACAGCTGTCGCGACGTCGCTGTACACCTCGAAGTGGATGTGCGGCCAGCGGCCCGAGTATGCCGCGGGGAAGATCGACGTGAACGTCACGAGTCCGTCGGCCGCGATCTCCTGCACGCCGCGCAGATAGTTCTCGTCCTCGAGCCCACTCGAGTAGAGCGAGTACTCGCCGTCGCGGTTGCAGTGCCAGAGGTAGACCGCGCCACCGGCCAGCGCGTCCCCGTTCGCAGCGTCGCGCACCGTCAGCTGGATCCCGAGGGGCACGCCCTCGGCGGTGGTCGTCGATGCGCCGAAGCTCGAGCGGATGTCGCTGCGCACGACCCCGGACTCGTCGAGCACGTTCACGCCATTCGAGCCGTCGCCGGGGTAGGGGCCGCCCGTCTCGTCGGGTATCTCGACGAGCTCGCCCTCGGCGGCCGCGCTCGTGTCGGTGCCGGTGGCACCGGGCGAGCTCTCCGATGACGCGGCCGGCGACGCGCACGCCGCCAGCAGCGAGGTGAGGGCCACGCCCCCGAAGAGGCCGAGGGCCGCACGTCGGTCGACAAGGGTGCGCACGTCGTAGACGAGGCCGCGATCCTCCTCGTCGATGGGGGTGCCGTCGGGGGTGCGCCAGTCTCTCGAGTTCGTCGTCATGCGAGCAGTCGACCAGCGCTCCCTAGACGGATCCTATGGACGCCCTACGCGGTCGCCCTACGCTTGTCGCATGGCCGAGCCGCACCCCGAGGTCGTCGATCCGCAGCATCCGCTCGTCGAGCGAGTACGCGAGATCTGCCTCGGGTTCCCCGAGTCGGCGGAGGTCGGCGCCTGGGGCCGGCCGACATTCCGGGCAGGCAAGAAGATCTTCGTCGTGGTCGGCTCCTCGATGCGCGATCCGCTCACGGTCGTCTTCAAGCCCGATCCGACGGATGCACCCGCCCTGAAGCAGGATCCACGCGTCTTCTCGCCGCCCTACTTCGGCCCGTCGGGGTGGCTCGCGATGCCGCTCGTCGACGACATGGACTGGCAGGAGCTGGCCGAGCTCATCGACGCGTCGTACCGCCAGGTGGCGCTCAAGCGGCAGCTCCGGGTGCTGGACGCACAGTCGGACGACCGCTGATATAGTCAACAGGTTGTCTTCGGACACACTGCGCCCGTAGCTCAACGGATAGAGCATCTGACTACGGATCAGAAGGTTGGGGGTTCGAATCCCTCCGGGCGCACATCGCACGCAGCCAGTCGTAATCGACGCCGGTCATCTGAGCCCAGGCCATCAGCACGGGCGTCGACGGCGCGACACGGCCGTTCAGCCAGCGGCTGACGGTCTCTCGTGATACGTCGAGCTTCTCGCTCGCCTCGCTCACGCCGAGCCCCGCAGATTCAAGGGCCAGGCGCAGATAGTGGTGCGCCTGGAACTGAGGAATGGTGATCGTCATAACGTCATGATCGCACAATGTGCGGTCTGAGCGCGATACGCCACGACACGCCGTAAATGCCACAATGTGACGTTTAGGCCGATCCTGCGCCGACACTGATCGGCATGACACGAACAGCGTTCATCATCATCGGCACCGAGATCGGGCTCATGCTCGCCGAGCTCGCGGTCATCATGGCGCTGCAGCCGATCGGCTCGCAGTGAGCGGCGGCGACGGCCGGCTGCGCCGGGTCCGGCTCGCGTTCGAGCGGAACTACACACAGATTCCGAACGACTGGCTGCGCAACCCTCAGCTGAGCATGAAGGCCCGCTGCCTGCTCGGCATCCTCATGAGTCACGACGAGGGCTACGTCGTGACGCTCAAGACCCTGGCCGCCACGAACCAGGAGGGCATCAGCGCGATTCGCTCAGCGGTCGACGAGCTCAGGCGGCACGACTTCCTCGAGATCGAGCAGCTGCGCGATCGCCGCACGGGCCGCCTCAGCGGGTCGGTGTGGGTGCTGACGGACCCCGCAGAAGTGGCCGACAGGCGGCGCGCACAGCCGCAGCTGCTCCCGGATGACGATCATCCGCGTTCGGATTCACCGCGTGCGGATAACCCGCATGCGGATAACCGCACGAGTAAAGAAGCACATCCGGAAGAAGATCTACACCCGGGTCTACCTACCGGCACCAGTACGCGCGCAGGAGCGAAGGAGGACGCCCTTACGGGCGACTCTCTCTCAGACGCGATCTGGGAGCGGTGCCCGGTCACGAAGCGCGAGCACGTCTTCGACGGCGACGACCCGCTCGCGTGGTGCGGCCGCTGCGCACAGGTGCGAGCCGATGGCTCGGTCTACGACAGGCACGGACGACAGATGCGCGAAGCTCAGGCGGTCGAAGCATGACCCAGCAGCGCGACGTCGTCCCGGTCCCGATCCGCACAGAGCTGCGCGGGTCGACCTACCTCGTGCTCGAGCGCGAGGCCGCGAAGCGCAGCACGACGGTCGGCTCGCTCGTGGCCGCGATCGTCGACGTCGCCGTACACGGCAAGCCCCGGCCCGCGAAGCGCTCCTACGTGCACATCACCGCCGATCACAAGCGCCGCATCCTGCAGCTGCACGCGCAGGGACTCAAGCCGAGCGCGATCGCCGCGCAGATCGGCTGCAGCGCTCAGTCCGTCCGCAATCACATCGCCGCCGAAGTGGAGCTCTCATGACCGCGCACACGCCCGCCCTGATCGCCGAGCGCCTCGCGTTCATCGGCGCGCAGCTCGACGCCGAGGCGCAGCTGCACCGAGGCACCCTCGCCGCCGCGCTCAAGCGGATGGCGCGACAGTCCCGAGCGCACCACTTCGGCGCGTACTCGTCAGACCCACAGCGCCGCGGCCTCGCCGTCGTGCAGCTGCAGGACGCGATCGACCTCATGGCGGCCGCGGTGATCCATCGAACCGAGCGCCAGCTCGAGCAAGGAGCAGCATCAGCATGAACGCCAAGAAGCCCACCCTCCGCGAGCAGGTCGCGGCCGCGAAGGATCGCGTCGTGAACCTCGGCAAGCCCAAGCCCGAGGACCCGTCGCAGGAGTCGCACCCGCGCTCGAGCGCTCAGGTCTGCGCCGCGTCGGCCAACCTCGGCGGGCAGCTCGTCGTGTGCGAGCTCAAGCCGCTGCACGCCGGCAGGCACCAGGCCGGCGCCCGCAGCTGGCGACCCCGGAGCGGTGACGCCGAGGGCCTCGGCATCGGAGAGGCCGACGTCGCATGAGCAACGACGACGAAGTGCGAGCACTGCTCACGCCGGATCAGATCGCGTTCCTCGACTCGCCCCAGCTGGCAGCCATCACGGACCAGCGCGCAGCACTGATCGACGAGCTCCTCACGACGACGATCCACGGGGTCGAGCTCGGCCGCGCTGGCAACGCCGAGGGCTACCTCTCGCACATCAGCGCTACGGCGACGCAGGTGCTGGCGCTCGAGCACGAGGAAGCGGCGACCATCATCGGCTGCCTGCTCATGGACCTCGCCAACGCAGCGCTCACGATCGCGGAGCTGCAGTCGTCGTGATCGCTCTCGCTCGTGGCGCCGGCAAGCTCGCCGACCCAGCCCTGCCGCCCGAGAAGTGGGGAGGCCGGAAGGCGCAGCAGTACGTGCGCCTGACCCTCGCCACTTACGGCGCGGTGTGCTGGCTCTGCGGCCTGCCCGGCGCCACGAGCGCTGACCACGTCATCGCTCGATCGAAGGGCGGCGCCGTCTACGACCTGGCCAACCTCGGCCCGACACACAAGCGATGCAACGAGTCACGCGGCAACCGCGACGCCGGCGGACCCGACGTCGTGATCGAGGACGGCCAAGCGTTCTTTAGTCGCGAATAGCTGGAAACCCACGCGCAGCCCTGTCCATTTTCCCCTGATCAGCCCACAAAAAACCGGAAACGAGCGAGACGATGACGACACCCGACGAGAGCCAGCCGACCCTGCCCGGTCTCGAGCTCGGCGAGCACGTTGGTTCGCTGAGAGCGGCTGTGATCACGACGCTCGAGGCGCTGCAGCTCGATGGGCTGCTCGAGCCCCGGCATGCGATGGTCGCGCAGCTCGCGCTCGAGATGGCCGACGCCGTCCAGCGTGGGATCGCCGGCGGCAAAGCGAGCGCCGCGGCGATGGCCGGCGCGCAGCTGCTCGCCGCCTACCAGGCGCTGCCGCAGCCGCTCGCCGCCGACGCTCAGGCAGCGTTCCGCGACTTCGTCCTCGCGCTCGAGCGCGATGTGAATGGAGCAGCCAAGTGAGACGCGAGTGCGCCGACGTCACATCGCTCAGCGACGCCGAGCTCGCCCAGCGCTACCCGCAAGTCGAGGCGTTCGCCGTCCGCATGCGCGCCGAGCTCGCAGCCAACAGCGGCAAGGGCGACCGACCGGGATGGCTGGGAATGTCATTGCGTCAGGCATGGGCAGAGATTGCCTGGCACAACGCCAAGATGGCTAGCGCTATCAAGGCCGAGGACTGGCCCCTCGTCCGCGAGCTTGCCGCCGACGTCGCCAACGGCGCGCTCATGCTCGACGACATTGTCGCCGACCGCTTCTCCGAGGCGGATGCCGCGGAAACCTCGCTGTCGTGAGCGCTGCGCCGAAGCACGCTACGCGCCGCAACCCGAAGCGCCGCTCGTACGGTCGCGCGATCGGCCGGATCGCCGAGACGCTCGGCAAGCCGCTGATGCCGTGGCAGCAGCTCGTCGCCGACGTCGCGACCGAGGTCGAGGACGACGGCCGGCTCGCCTACGAGGTCGTGCTCGTCACCGTCCCTCGGCAGTCCGGCAAGACGACGCTCGTCGGACCCGTGCAGCTGCACCGCGTCATGACGACGCCCGGCGTGCGGTGCTTCTACACCGCCCAGTCGGGCAAGGATGCGCGGAAGCGATTCGAGGACCTGGTGACGCTCATGAAGTCCAGCCCCCTCAACGCGATCGCGCAGTACCGATGGTCGGCCGGCGACGAGTCGATCACCTTCCCCAACGGCTCGGCCCTCAAGCTGTTCGCTCCCACGCTCGACGCGATCCACGGCGAAACGCCGCCGCTCGTGACCTTCGACGAGATCTGGAAATACGACGAGCTGCTCGGCGACGGCATGCTCGAGGGCGCAGTTTTCCCGGCTCAGCTGACCCTCGCCGGCCGCCGGCAGGTGTGGATGATCAGCACCGCCGGCACAGCGACGTCGACCTTCATGCGGAAGTGGGTAGAGCGCGGCCGCGAGGCCGTCAAGAGCAAGGGTGCCAAGTGGCCCAAGCTCGCCTATTTCGAGTGGGGCCTGCCGGATGGCGCCGACCCCTACGACCCGGAAGTCGTCGCCAGCTTCCACCCCGCGGTGCCGTACACCGTCACCGCCGACGAGCTGCTCGAGCAGTACACGTCGGGATCGGTCGACCGCGCGACATGGCTGCGCGCGTTCTGCAACATGTGGATCGAGGCAGCAGACCCTCTCTTCCCGGCTCACGAGTGGGCGGCTCTCAAGGAGAAGCCGAAGGCCGTCCCGAGTCGACGCGACCTCGCCATCACCTACGCGATCGCCGAGGGCAGCTCGGACGGCGCGGTCATGGCGACCTGGCGCGACACGGACGGCCGGCCCTGCACGCGCGTCGTGCACGCCGCCCCCGGCTCGACCTGGATGCACGACTTCATCCTGCGACTGCGCGACGAGTGGCAGCCGGCCATCATCGGCGCCGACGACGGCGGCCCGACACGTCGGCTCAACGATCGGCTGCGCCGCACCCTGGGCGACGCGGACGCGATCACGACGATGGCGCCCCGCGACTTCTCGACCGCGTGCGAGTCGCTGCTCGAGGCGGCGCGCACCAAGGAGCTCAAGCACGACGGCTCGCTCACGCTCAGCAACGGCATCGCCCACCTGGTGCTCAAGCGGGTCGGCGACCTCACACCGTTCAGCCGCAAGGACTCCACCGGCTCGATCGCCGGCGTCGAGGCCGCAGCTGTAGGCCTCTGGCTGTACGACCACCACGAGGGGCACGAGGAGCTCGCGATCTACTAAGCTTCCAATCTGACGCGACACGCCGCACAATGCGACGATCCGCAGCGCTCGGCAGACGCTGTGCCTCGTGGGACTCAAGACATTCGCTCAGCGCACCGCGCGCGGCATCCTCGGCCTCGGCGATATCGGCTACTCCTTCGCCGACAACGACCACCTCGCCGACGTCGCCCTCTCGGACTTCCTCGGCGCACTGCCCGGCTACGTCACGATCAACGACCGCAACGCGATGAAGCTCGGCCCCGTGGCCGCCGGCGTCGCAACGATCGCCGGCAACGTCAGCCGGCTGACCATGAACGCCGCGCGGGGAGGGCAGCAGGTCCCACAAGCTCAGCGGCCCTCCCTGCTCGGTCAGCTTGAGCGAGGGGTCCCGATGAAGACCTCGCTCTACTGGACCACCCGCTCGCTGATCTTCCAGCCGCACACCTGGTGGAACGTGCTCGAGCGGGACTCGTTCGGGTGGCCGATGTGGGGCGAGTGGCTCAGCCGCAGCCGTGTCACCCTCGACAACGACCACCGCGTCATCAAGATCGACGGCGAGTCCATCGCGTCCACGAAGCGGATCGGACGTCGACCGGAAGACGTCATCCGGTTCGACTCGCCTCTCGGCGAAGGACTGCTCGCCAACGGCGGCCGCATCATCCAGCGGGCTCTCGCGATCGACCTCGCAGCCGCGAAGGCCGAAGACAGCCCCATCCCGGCGATCGAGCTGCACAACACCACCGCCGCCGAGCTCGACAAGACCAAGCGCGACCAGCTGCTCGACGACTGGGCGGCAGCCCGCCGCGTCCGCGGTGTCGCCTACACGCCGAAGGGCATCGAGGTCAAGGTGCACGGCAAGCCGGCCGACGCCCTCCTGATCGACGGCCGCAAGTCGATCGCGCTCGAGATCGTCCGCGAGATGAACCTGCCGGCCTGGGCTGCGTCGACCGCGGTCGAGGGCGCCACGATGACCTACGACAACCGCCAGTCTCGCAACTGGGAGCTCGTCGACCTCACGCTCGACGACTACATGACCGCGATCGCCGGCCGGCTCTCCCTGCCCGACGTCACCCCGCGCGGCACCGAGGTCACGTTCGACGCCGACCGCCTCACCCGCCCCGACCTCAAGACCCGCTTCGAGACCTACGCCATCGGCAAGGCCGCGCAGTTCATCGACGACGCATGGATCGCCGCCCAAGAAGGCTGGCCCGACCCCGAGGAGGCCGCAGCATGACCCGCCACATTCTCAACACCCTGACCCCCGACCAGCTGCGACAGCGCGGATACGCGCTCAACGCGCAGACCACCCGCCCCAGCTGGCGGATGGAGGCCGCCGGAACCGCAGCCTCGCTGCACATCTACGGCGTCATCGGCGGGTTCTGGGGCGACGTCGCCGCCTCCGACGTCGTGCCGGCGATCCGCGCATCCCAGGCCGACACCATCAACGTGTTCATCAACAGCCCCGGCGGCGACGTCTACGACGGCATCGCGATCCGCAACGCACTGCGCCAGCACTCGGCCCGCGTCGTGATGACCGTCGACGGTCTCGCCGCCTCAGCTGCGTCGTTCATCGCCACCGCCGGCGACGAGGTCGTGATGGGCGCCAACGCCGAGATCATGATCCACGACGCCTGGACCATCGCCATCGGCAACGCCGAGGACATGCGCATCGTCGCGACCGACCTCGACCGCATCAGCGACAACATCGCCGCCATGTACGCGGAGAAGGCCGGCGGCGACGCCGGCGCCTGGCGCGACCTCATGAAGGCCGAGACCTGGTACTCGGCCGAGGAAGCCGTCGCCGCCGGCCTCGCCGACCGCCTCGACACCGACACGCTCGCGTCGGCGTCCTTCGACCTGTCGATGTTCGCCCACGCCGGGCGCGCATCGGCACCCGCGCCGTCGCTCGGCGCGCTCGCCCCCGCCGCACTGGCACCCAACCGCAACAAGGAGAACACCATGAACCGAGCTCAGCTCGCGGCGGCGCTGGCTGCCGGCACCATCACCCAGGCGCAGTACGACGCGTCGATCGCCACGATGGACGCCATCGAGGTGATCACCGGCCCCGCTCCCGCGGACGTCGCCCCCGAGATCATCGCCGGCCCCGAGCTGCAGAACGCGCAGCCGGCGTCGCCCGTCCAGGTGCGCGAGCGCTCGAGCGTCCGCGCCGTCGCCCGCCGCCTCGCCGACGAGTACAACACCCTCGGCACCGTCGACCCGCTGCAGCGCGTGCAGAACGTGCTGGCCGACATCATCCCCGCCGACGACGCCGGCGAGGCGTTCGTCAACCGCGAGGACTGGATCGGCGAGACCTGGCGCGCGACCGACGACAGCCGGCCGTGGATCGACGCCATCGGCGCCCCCGAGCAGATGACCACGCTCAAGGGTCGCGGCTGGCGCTGGGGCATCGCCGGCGAGGAGGAGGGCGACCCCGAGCTGCCCGGCACCCCCGAGGTCGACGAGTACGCCGGCGACAAGACCGACGTCCCGTCGAACGAGGTCGGCACCCTGCCGGTCGAGTTCGGCTTCTTCCGCATCGCGGCCGGCTGGGATATCGACCGCGCGTACTTCGACTTCTCCGAGGAGTCGTTCTGGACCTCGTTCATCGAGGCCGCGACCCGCGACTACAAGAAGAAGTCCAACGCGAAGGTGCGCGCGCTCGTGCTCGCCGCCGTCCCGGACGCCGCGACCCTCGGCACCGCCGACGTCGTGATCGCGACGGTCGGCATCCAGGGTGTGCTCAAGCAGCTGCGCCGCGACGTGCGCCGCATCGAGGGCGCGCACGCCAACCGCATCGCGCTGGGGAACACGCTGTTCGACCTGCTCGAGGACCTGCCCGAGGACGACCAGCCGCTGTGGCTGCGCAACGCGTCGATCGGCCTCGGCCCGGAGGAGGGCACCGCGGACGTCGGCACGCTCCACATCTGGAACGACACGACCCTGGCAGCCACCGCCGCGGCCGCGTTCGACAACCGCGGCATCCGCCTCAAGGAGCGTTCGCCGTTCTGGCTGCGCGCCGAGAACATCCCCAAGGGCGGAGTCGACGTCGGCGTGCACTCCTACGGCCGGGTCGAGATCCACGACGAGCGCGTCATCGCCAAGCGCACCTACTGATCCGAACCCCCGCCCGCCTCAGCTGACCAGCCACAGCTGAGGCGGGCGGCCACACCCGAGGACGTCATGAACACCTGGCACACCCTGCAGTCGATCCGGGCCGCGTGGGGCAGCGCGCCCAAGAGCGACGAGCTCCTCGGCGACCTGCTCGAGACGTCGCGCGATCAGTGCATCGACCACCTGCAAGCCGAAGGGCTGCCCGTCGCCGCCGGCACTCAAGACGACCCCGTGCCGGCCCGCTGCCGGATGGCGCAGCAGATGAACGCGCGCGCTCTCTGGGAGGGCCAGAAGGCGAACCTCGCCGACGACACGATCGGGCTCGAGGGCTACCAGGTTGCGGTGTTCCCGATGGGCCGGCAGATCAAGGACCTGCTCGGCTACGGCTCGCTCGGGATCAGCTGATGGGCGCGCGCGCGCAGCTGGCCGCCGCGATCGCAGACGCGCTCCCCGCCGACGCGATCGTGATCGCCGACCTCCGAGCACTCGGCGAGCCCGACCCGAGCGCGACGGCCCTCGTGCAGCTGTTCCGTACGAAGGTCGCGAAGACGCCCCACGGCGGCCGCTTCCAGCTCGACTTCGAGCTCTGGGTGCTGTCGCCCTTCAAGGACTCCGAGACGGCCGAGGACGACCTCGACGACGTGCTCGACGACGTGCTCGAGTTCCTCGACAGCTCGGACGCCTACCAGTGGACCGAGGCCGAGCGAGCGCAGCACGCGGAGGGCTTCCACGGCTACCGCATCCCCATCACCACCGTCTCTCAATCGAAGGAGTAGCACCCCATGGCAGAAACGCCGAACACCGCGACAGTCGCGAAGAACATCTTCCTGACCGTCACCCTCGAGGGCGACACCGCCGTCGAGTACGCCGGCCACGTCTCGGCCGCGACCGTCACCCCGAGCACCACCGAGGCGACCTGGTCAGGCGGCACCGACGAGTCGCAGCTCTCGGAGACCATCACGACCGGGCACACCCTCGCGCTGCAGGTGGCGCAGGACCTCGAGAACCCCGACGCCCTGATCATCTTCCTGCTCGCGAACGTCGGCGAGAAGGCGACGTTCACCTACGGCCCGCACAAGTCGGGCACCTTCCGCACGGCAGTCGAGGCGACGATCGTGCGACCCGTCGTCGGCGGACCCGTCAACGCATTCAACGAGTCGGCCTACTCGGTCGGCTGCTCGACCCCCGTCGACACCCTCCCCGCCTGACCCGTGCTCGACGTCCGCCGCTCTCCCGAGCTTCAAGCCGCCATCCTCAGCCTGCGCCAGGCTGAGCCCTCGGTCGTGCGCGAAGTCAACGCGGAGACGCGGCGGACGGCGAACCCGGCATGGCAGGCAGCCCTCGCAGCTCGAGCTCGACGCCCGCTCGACAGCCGCATCATCACCAAGGGTGCACGCGTCGCGGTCGGCAAGGACTCCCTCTCGCTCAAAGCGGCGACGTCGACGAAGGCTCTGAGCGGCGGTCTTCGGCCGGCGAGCAACTGGGCCGGCGCCGAGTTCGGGATGCGCACCCGACGCGCGACGATCGCCACGCACTCGCGCAAGGGCCGGCCCTACAACGTCACGAAGATGATCGGGCGGCAGTTCGCCAACCGCCAGAAGGAAGGGCGCATCGCGTTCGACGCAGCGTCCGAGGTCGGCACCAAGGTCGTCGCCGGCTGGGTGCACGCGATCGTCGACGTCTTCCGCCGCGATCCGTTCGAGGTCCGCTAGATGCCTATCTCGATCGACTTCCTCGCCAACGTCCGATCGTTCCTCAAGGGCACCGACGACGCCGAGCAGGCACTCGACCAGGTGGCCGACACCCTCGACGACATTGCCCGCGACGGCGATCGCTCAACCGAGCAGCTCCAGCGATCGTTCGCCGAGCTCGCCGACCGAACCAAGCGCGAGATGACGGACGCCGCCAGCTCGACCCGTCGCACCCTCGACAGCACGACGTCAGCTGCGAAGCGCAACATCGACGAGATCAAGAACGAGGCGAAGCAGAACGCAGCCGAGACCTTCTCGAGCTTCTCCGGCTCGGCCGAGTCATTCGCGGACGGCCTGCAGGGCACCCTCGGCGGACTGATCGCCAGCCTCCCGCCGCAGCTCGCCGTGCTCGGCGCCGCCGGCGCGATCGGCATCGGGCTGATCGTGGGCGAGCTGAACAAGGGTCAGGCCGAGACCGAGCAGCTGCGCGCAGACACAGCCGAGCTCGCACAGCAGTACATCGACACTGGGCAGATCGGCGCGGAGTGGCTCGGAACGATCGTCGACAAGCTCAAGCAGCTGGCCACCGAGACCGACGACGGCCGGGTCAGCCTCGAGGACCTGGCCCGCGTCGCCGACAGCGGGATCGGCAGCTTCCGCGACCTGGCGCAGGCCTACGCCGGCAACACTGACGGTCTCGAGCGTCTCTACCGCGCCGCCCAGCGGAACCAGCGCGCACTCGAGGACGAAGCCGCAGCGCTCGACACGACCACCGCCGCCGGCAACAAGCGCTACGGCGAGCTGCAGAACCAGCTGGCGCTTGGCGACCAGTACCTCGGATACCTCGACGACGCCGTCGCCAAGAGTGACAAGGCCGCCGCAGCCGAGGCCAACTACGCGGCCGCCGGCGGCCCCGACATGGAGCGCAAGGCGCAGCTGATCAGCGCCGTGAACGACGCCTACGACGAGACCGCCTCGAGCGTCGACGACTACGTCAACGCCGAGACGGGCATCTTCGACGTCACGGCCTACATCACGGCGATGACGGCCCGATCCGACGCGCTGAAGAACTACCAAGAGACGCTCGCTACAAGCGGCCTCAGCCCCGAAGCGCAGGCCTTCCTGAGCGAGCAGGGCGCCGACGCCGCAGCCGCGTTCCTCGCCGGCTACAAGACCGCGACACCCGAGCAGCAGGCCGAGCTCGAGCGCATCTGGACCGAGGCAGGCCAGGCCGACTCAGCGACCTACGCAGGCGCGATCGAGAAGTCGTTCCAGGGCAAGACCGTCACCGGACCCTCGGTCGTGCTCGCCCAGATCGACCCCGCCGCCGAGGTCGACAAGATCCAGCGAGGCTTCGCCGGCCGCACCGTACGCGTCGCCGCGAAGCTCGTCACCCGCAGCGGACAGGAGGTCGACTGATGGGCATCCAGATCAAGAACGCGACGGCCACGATCACGATCACGCCCGAGCTGCGCGTCGGGTTCGCCTCGAGCAACGAGGCGCGCAACATCGTGCACGAGCTGCTCAGCGGTGCCGAGATCGTGAACCTGCAGAACGACGCCCCGCGGAGGGGCACGCTGCAGCTGCTGTTCACCACCGCGGCCGCGGCCGAGACCGCCCGCCAGCACTTCATGACAGCCCGCGTCTGGACCATCACCGACGACCTCGCGAAGGTGTCGTTCCAGTGGGTCCGCGAGGGCTCGATGGACGACGTGCAGCAGGAGTCGCGGCGCAGCTGGCTGCTCAACGTGGGATATCACGAGGTCATCCCGTGACCGTCGCCAGCATCGTCGACGTGACCGCCGTCGCGAAGCTCAGCCCCGACGTCGCACTGCAGGTCAAGTCGTGCGCGATCACCCTCGACGAGACCTGGGCGCCGTTCATGCAGATCGAGCTCGTGACAGCCCGACCTTCCCTCGCCGTCGAGGCCGCACTCGACCCGCGCGGCGCCAGCCCTATCCGCGTCGAGCTCACGGGCACGCAGTCATGGGTGACGCCGGCGCGCGCCGCGGAGTCCCGCACCTTCAAAGCCGTCGTGCGACGACGCACCGTCAACCGCAAAGCAAAGACGCTGACGCTCACGCTCTCCGGCCTGGAGATGCTGCTGCTCGACGGCGGCCGCATCGGAGAGACGCCCTACGAGTGGAAGCGCAACGACAACGACACGGTCTCATCCGTCACGCGAGACGTGCTGTCGCTTTCGGGCATGACGATGGGCGCGACAGCTGCAGACGGATCGGCGCTCATCACATCGGCGTCGACGAACCTCTTCACCAACCCCAGCGCCGAGGTGTCGCTTGCCGACGTCGCCTCAACAAACTGCACGGTCACGCGCGTCGCTCGAGGCGGCATCTACGGTTCCGGCAGCTGGGAGTACCGGCTCTCGGCTTCGTCGAACGTCGACAGCTGGATGAACGTCGGCGGGGACGCCGGCGGCATGCGACTCGGCATGCAGGCCGGCAAGACCTACCGGGTGTCGGGCTCGGGGTATCCCCTCGGCATCGGCGGATCGACGACCGCCAACTCGCGCAGCATCTTCGTGTTCCATCGGATCGGCGCGGCCGCGTACACCGTGACCATCAGTTCGCAGGTCCCCCTCGTCGACGGCGTCGGCGGCCGCGTCAGCCTGCAGTTCACGCTGCCGCCCGGCACGACCGAGGCCTTCATCCGCTTCTATCACGGCCACACGGTCGGCAGCATGTACTGGGACTCGCTGCGGCTCTCCGAGATCACAGACCCGACAGGCAACTACGTGCCGTACTTCGACGGCGACACGGTCGACACGAACTACACCTACGCGTGGACCGGCACGCCGGGACTGTCGACGTCGACGCGCACCCCGCGACCTGGCGCTCTCGCGGTCGACGCGCTGCAGCAGCAGCCCGGACAGTCCGACTGGGACTTCCTGCAGCCCGTCGTGCAGTCGCGAGGGCTGCGCCTGTTCGCCGACGAGCTCGGCCTCTGGCGACTCGTCGACCCGACGACCTACACCGTCGCCGGCACGCTCTCCCTGTCGCACGCGACGCACCTGGTCGCAGCCGACGACGAGATCGACCGCGACTCCGACTGGAGCACGGGCGTCGTCGTCGAGTACCCATGGATCGACCCCGCCGGCGTCCCGAGGAAGCGCTACGACTTCGCCGGCACCCGCACCCGCGTCAAGAAGTACACCTACGATCGCCCCTACCCTGGCGCCGGCGCCGCGGCCGCGCTTCTGGCACGCCTGCAGGGCCGAGGCCGCCGCATCACAGCCGACAGCGTGATCGAGTGGACTGCCACCCCCGGCCAGGTCGTCGAGTTCACCCTCGGCGCCGGCGAGACGGTCCAGCGCGGCGCGATCGCCGCCGTGACGTGGCGCTTCCCAGATCGCACGATGGAGATCACCCCCAAGAACGTCGAGCCCGTCCCGTGAGCCGGCCAATCATCTACAGCGCCGAGACGATCGGCGACGCCTACGCGCCGAGCCTGAACGCCGCGTTTGCGCAGCTGCGCGCAGCGTCCGGCATCACGCCCGTCGTGCTGCGCCCCTACGGCGGCGATCGCACTCTGGCCGAGCAGCGCGCGATCAGCCCAGCTGTGCGCGACCCCTCGACGAGCGACCACGTCAAGGGCCGCGCCGTCGACATCGACAACCACCGCGCCCTCCGCAACAAGCTCGGCGGATGGTTCGAGCTGATCCTCGCGTCGCATGGATGGCGCAACATCGACCTCTCAGGCCGCCCCTTCCCCTCCGAGCCCTGGCACTTCGCGAGCCGCACACCCGCTGCGGCCGGCGGCAACCCTCAGCCCCTCCCCGAACCGAAGGACAACGACATGATCGAGCGCAGACTGCTCCGCCAAGAGGGCACCATCGGCGTCTACAAGCAGGTCAACAACACCCTGACCCCCGTCATCGACGAGCAGCAGCTGCTCGAGGAGCAAGCCGGCTTCCGCGCCCTCGCCGCGGCCGGCGACGCGTTCCTCTCACAGGTCGGGTCTACCCTGGCCGACGTCGTCGTCGTGAAGGACCTGCGCCGCGCCGGCGTGAAGCTCGGCGAGTCGACCTGGAACCCCACGGCCGAGCAGCTCGCCGCAATCGGCGCGGCAGTGCCTCAGCCCGAGCACAGCGACACAGCGGTCGTCTCGGCGATCCGCGAGCTCGCGAAGCAGGCGGCTCTCGACCACGCGTCGACGCTCGCGATGATCGCCCGCGTCGACGACGAGCTGCTCGCCTCCCTCGGCCTGCAGCGCATCCCGGCGGGCGCCTGATGGTGACCATCGACGACACCCTGCCGCGGCCGCCACGAAGCCGCCGCCCGATGCGGCACCAGTCTCGGCTCGAGGCCTGGGCGACCTCGTGGCCCTGGTCGCAGATCGCCCTCTATCGCGTCACCCTGGTCGCCGCCTACCTGCTGCACATCGGGTTCGCTGCCATGGCGTTCTACGCCGGCCTGCCCATCTTCCGACTGACAGCCCCGGACGGCTACACGCGGGTCTGGGCGATCATGCTGGCGATCGCCGCACTGACCTCCGCTCTCGGCGCGCTCGCCGACCAGCTGCGGGTCATCGAGCGATGGTCGTCCCTCGCCGTGCTGGCGCTCACCCTCGGCTACGTCGTGCCGCTCTACGAGGTCGGTTTTCTGATGAACGACGCCAACCGGCAGGCCGTCGCAGTCGCCGCGACGTTCATGCTGCTCATCCCGCTCTCGCGCTTCATGTGGCTTGCCTCCCGCGCCGGACGGCGGCCGGCAGGGACGTCGTGAACATCGACTACACGCCGATCGTCACCACGCTCATCACGGTCGTACTGGGAGGCATGATCGTGGGCGCCTGGGCGGCCTACAACCGCCGACGCGGCAACAGCGAGGCCAAGGGCCCCAGCGTCGAGCAGCTGTGGCGCGAGCAGGCCGCAGATCGTCGCCTGGCCCGCGTCTTCGAGGACCTGTTCTATCGGGTTCGCTCGGCCGCGCGCAGCTACGTGCAGCGCACCCAGGCCGGCGGCTCGACCGAGCTCACAGACGCCGAGCGTGAGGCTTTCGCGCTCGAGCCCCCACCCATCGAAAAGGAGAAGCCATGAACCCCACCAAGACCACCGCCGCCAAGGCCTACGTCGGCGCAGCTGCAGCTGGCGTCGTCGCCGGCCTGACGGCCTTCGTGTCGGCCGTCAGCGACAACGCCATCACCAGCGGAGAGTGGGCGACGATCGCGATCGCAGTCATCGTCGGCGCCGGCCTGACCGGCGGCAGCGTCTACGCGACGACCAACCAGCCGATCAGGTAGAGCGCTCGAGCAGCGCTTTTTCGACGAGCAGCTGCGCATGGACCTGGGCAACGGCAGCCGACACGGCGGCCCTGCCCGGGTTCAGCGTCTGCTTGTCGACAGCGTCCTTCAGCCACGCCTCTATCTCGGCGTAGTGGCGATCGCGCGTCATGCTCTTCAGGTCGGCCATGGTGGCGATCGTAGCCTCAGCTCGCAGCGTCGTCGACGACAGCTCGCAGCCGCCCCGTGGGCATCTTCACGTAGCGCCTGGTCGTCGCCGGCGAGGCGTGGCCGAGTAGATCCTGCACCTCGTCTAGGTCTGCCCCTCGCAGCTTCCATCGAGAACCGGCGCGATGCCGCAGCGAGTGGATTGTCCAGGTGCCCTCGAGCTGCGCGGTCACGAGCTCGCCGACGCGCCGCGGCGACAGGTGCCCGTCGATCGCACCGGGGAACGCCCACCCTGCCGGCAGCGTCCGCAGCTCGAGCGCGACACGGCGGCTGAGCGGGACGTCGCGCAGCTTCCCGCCCTTCCCGTGCACGCGCAGCGACCAGCCGTCGAGGTCGGGGAACAGGTCGTCAGAGTGCACGAGCGCTATCTCGCCGCGTCGCAGGCCGTGATCGGCCGCCAGGCGCAGCATGAGCTTCACGCGGGCGTCAGAGCGCTGCAGCGCACGCTCGAGCACCGGCTCGGGCGTCGGGTGCGGGTTCGGCTCTGACGGCTTCACGCGCTTGAGTGCGGCCGCTGGGTTCGAGCTCGTGAGCCCGCTGTCGATCGCCCACCGCCAGAACGACAGAAAGGTCGTGCGCCTCGAGCGGCGCGTCTCGTTCATCCATCGCCGCGTGCCCGCCCACTCGACGAGCCGCTCAGGCTCGACCTCCCAGGGATCATCGACGCCGATCGTGCGCGCGAGGTTGGCCAGGTGCTGTCGTCGGGCGGCGACTGTCGTCGAGGGCGAGCCGCCGGCGCGCTGCGCCAGCAGGTAGCTCTCGATCGCTCTCCGCCACGCTGCGGGAAGGTCGAGCATCCCCCAATGGAACGGGCTGTCTACGGATGATGGCAAGGTGACGCGCGGGTGAGAGCGCGGGTTACGCGGCGGTGCGGATGGGCGCCGGCGTGCACGCCCAGCAGGGCACGACGATGTAAAGCGTCCTCCCACGCGACCGCGTGCGCTCGTGCACAGTCCGAGCGCCGCGGCAGATCGGGCAGCCCCTCACGACAGCCCTCGCAGCTTGTCGACGGCCGCGCCGAGGGCGAGCAGGAGCCCGCCAGCGATCGCGCCGCAGATGGCGCAGACCTCGGTCACGACGCCACCTGCAGCAGCTGCTCCAGCGCGTCGTCGAGGTCGTCGGCACGCGGGCAGTCGTCGAGGTCGTGCGGACCCCCGCAGACGAAGCACAGCGGCTCGTAGGGCTCCTCAGACACCAAATCAGAAGGTTGGGGGTTCGAATCCCTCCGGGCGCACACTGCTTCGGCAGGCACCTCTGGTTGAGACAGAAGAAGGCCCGGAACCGCTGAGATCACTCGCGGAGCCGGGCCTTTCTGTTCACGGGTCAGGGCACGAGCAGGACGATCCCCATCGCGAGCAGCCACACCGACCAGAGGGTGTATCCCATCGGGACGAGAGTTCCGGCGACCTTCCAGCCCTCGCGCTCGAACGGCCCGACGAACTCGAGCGCACCGATCACGAGCATGGCGCCGATCACGATGCCGGGGATGGTCAACCAGAGAGGCAACACCGACGAGGCTCCGACGGACAACAGGATCGTGAACGCGCCGGTCGAGAGGTACCCGAGGTGCTCGCCGACGGCGACGCCGAGGTAGCGGTGGAAGGCCTGGAAGACGAGGTCGACGTCCTTCCCGGCCGCGGACTCGCGCGCGAGGTGCGGCACGAGGAATACCCAGCGCAGCAGGCCGAGCGCCTGCACGAGGCCGGCCATCACTCCGACGGCGACGACCGCCGTTCGCAGGTTCTCGTCGGCGACGAGACCGCCGGCGAGCACCGCGACCGGCACGAACGCGACCGCGCTCATCGCGAAGCCCCACCAGAGCAGCACCAGCCTGGTGCCGCCCTCGGTGAACCGGCTCAGGATCGTGGAGGTCGGCTCGCGGAGGATCGCGGGGTACGAGAAGCTCACGATCAGAGCGCCGTAGAAGACGTTGAACAGAATGGGCGTCGCGATCAGCGCGATCGCGAGCGTCATGCCGTCACCGGCTTGCGAGCATCCAGCGTGACGATCAGGAACAGCGCCACCGCGAACACGAGTGCGCCGGTGGCGCCGAACACGATGAAGCCCTGCTCGACGTTGATCGCCAGGAACAGGCTGACGACCCAGCCGACGACCCACACGCCCGTGCGCGCCAGCAGCCAGAGCGGACGCGCGAGGGGTGGCCCGGCGACGAGCTGCGCGGCGGCGGTGGCGACACCCGATATGAGCGTCGTGACGATGGTGCCCAGGATGCCGGGCCCGAGCAGAGGCCCGACGATGGCTGCAAGCAGGCTTCCGACCGCGAGACCGAGAGCCGTGGCGAGGGTCCAGCGGGCGACCGGCAGGCGGAGGGCGACGGCCTCGGCTGCGCCGATGACGATGCCGGCGACGGCTCCGCCGGCGAGGGCGAGGCCGGGGGTGGTGACCGGGCCGAGGGCCGTCCAGACGATGAGACCGCCGATCGGGAAGGACAGACCCAGCAGGATCCAGCGGACCGGGACAGGGATTCGGGAGATGATCGTCATGTGCGGTAAGATAACGTACACCGTAAGTTATATACAAGGGGAGACGATGAGCGATCGGCCGAGGCGTGCACGCAACAGCCTGACCCGTGCCGAGATCGTGGATGCGGCGCGCGAGGTGCTGAGCGATTCGGGGGCGGCGGGCTTCACGATCCGTGCCGTGGGGGACCGCCTCGGGGCGTCGGCGATGTCCCTCTACAACCACGTGCCGTCGAAGGAGGAACTGCTCGACGTGGCGCTCGACGACGCCTTGCTCGGGCTCGTGCCCGCTCTCGTCGACGAGCCGCAGCGGGCGGCTGCCGACGTGCTGGTCGGATTCGCCGAGTCGCATCTGGGGATGCTGCGGGCGAACCCGTGGGCGGTGCCTCTGCTGCTCAGACGCCCGCTGCCAGGTCCCGGTGCGACGGCCGTGGGCGAGCAGTACTTCGCGGTCGCGCTCCGCGGCGGCGCATCACCCGCGCAGGCCGTGGAGGTGTTCACGGGAGTCGTCGCCGTGGTCTACGGGGCGGCCGGGTTCCTGATCGAGCCGCCCCCGGCATCCGGCGGTCAGGCGCGGAGCCAGGTGGACGAGCGCATGCTCGCGAGTCTGTCGGCCGCATTCCCCGCGACGGCGACCGTGATGCCGTACCTCCGGTCATACGGGTCCGACGCGCAGATGCGTGGCATCCTGACTGCCCTCGTCGAGGGGCTCATGCCGACACGTCCCACCTGACCCTCACGGTCGGGAGGTCGCTGAGGCCCCTGCGGCGCTCCGGAGCGCGCGCCTCCGATCCATCCAGGCGACCACTGCCGTGTGCGGTGTGGTGAGGGCGGCGATCAGGAGCAGGTAGGTGCCGAGCCCGGCGTCCTGCAGGGTCACCGCGAGCGCGGCGAGCAGGGCGATCGCGCAGAGAGTGACCGGAAGCCCGTCGCGGAGGAACCGGAGCAGGGGGTGCAGCAGGTCTCCGCGCTCGAGGCCGGCCCGCCCGTCCGGCTCGAGCAGCTCGAGCCGGACGATGTGCCGCACGGCGTGCCAGACGGTGAAGTAGAGCCCGACGGCGAGCACGGACGGGACCGCGCTGAAGAACACGACGAGGACCGCGATCTCGACGATCGTGGTCCGCAGCCGGTCGCCGTGGAGCCTCCGGACGATCAGGTGGGCGGCGATGAGCGCGGCGATGACGACGGCGCACGCGGCCCGCAGCGGCACCGAGGACAGTGCGTCGAGGTCGCCCGCGGCTGCCGGGTCGATCAGTCCGGTGGTCGAGCGGAGGACGCCCACGTAGTCCTGCGGGTGGCTGATCAGCGGGAGCAGCATCGGCAGCGCTCCGCGGACCAGGACGGTGAGAACGGCGTCGGCGCGGGAGGCGCGCGCGCCGCGGAGGGCGCGGTCGAGCCAGAGGTCGCCCTGACCCCAGTGGAACCAGGTGACCGCGATGAACAGGGCGAAGCCGACGACCGGGCGGGTGCTCCAGAGCAGGGCGGTCGCACCGCCGAGCACCGCATAGAGCGCGACCACCGTCAGGATGGATCGCCGGACGGGGATCCGCGGGTCGACCCGTGCGGGCACGAGGTGGTCGAGCGCACCGTGGGGGAGGCCGAACAGCAGCACGCTGACCGCGAACGGCACGACCTGCACGGCGAACGGCACCTCGACCCGCGAGACGTCCAGCGCCACGAACAGGACGGCGATCAGCGCGAGCACCGCCGTGGTGGGCGTGAACACCCTCCGTTCGAGCAGGGCCGGTGCCGTGGTGTCGGAGGTGCGTCGGCCCTCTGCGAACGCGGTCGCGCTCATCGGGCGCCCGCCCGCGCCCGCTCGACGGCGGCGGTCGCCGCCGCGCGGAGGAACGGCACCTTGGGCAGGGCGAGGATCAGCCGGATCTCGTCCAGCGGGCCGGACCGCTCGGTCAGGAAGCGGACGGTCAGCGGCCCGGGCAGCGTCGCGAACATCCGGAGGAACACCGCCGGGGCGGCGTGCCCCTGATCACGGAGGAAGCGGAGGAAGATCGCGTCCAGCATCCGGGTGCGCAGCCGGTCCCGCGGCGCGATCGGCCGTGTGCCCGCGGCGACGGCCGCCGCCGCGGCCTGGGCGGCGAGCTGGATGCGGGTGAAGGCGTACCCGGTGCTCGGCCGCGCGATGCCCGCACGCATGCCGAACGGGAGCGTGCCGTCGGGCGCGGCCTTGACGGGGGCGTCCGTCATCGGGATGCAGCCGGCCTCCTCCCCGTCGACGGTCCACTCATCCGCGGCCAGGCCCCACCTGCGCAGTACGTAGGCGTCGATCTCGTCCCGGAACGGCACGGGATCGTGCGGAGACCGCGCGAAGACGGTGCACTCGACCAGGGCGACATCGGGTGCGACCGGGAGGACGTAGAAGAACTGCACGTCCTGCCCCGGCGCCAGGTCGGGGAAGTCCATCAGCGTCACGGTCGTGTCGTCGAACACCGGTCGGGTCGTCCGGACCCAGCGGCCGACGAACCGCTGGTAGAGCGCGACCCTGCCCGGCGGCACGGCGGCGGCGGCGGCGGCGGGACCGCGGGCGTCGACGATCAGCGGGGCCTGGGCGCCCGCGGATGCACCGGGCGGCGTGATGTCGACGATCGTGGTCCCGTCGACGACTCGGCCACGGCCGGAGCCCGCGATCCGCCGGCGGGCAGCCGCTCGGTAGTCGTGCGATCGGACCATCCGGTAGGGATGCGCCGGGTCCTCGGCGACCGTGCCGCCGTCCGTGGTGCGGATCTCCCAGCGGTCCCAGGACCGGGACACCGCCTCGGGCACCAGCGCGTCTCCGGTGTCCCAGTAGCACCACGTGCGGCCGTCGCGATCGCCCGACCTCGACTCGACGACCGCGACCGAGCCGCCCAGGGTCGTGAGCGACGTGGCGAGCGCGAGTCCCGCGCATCCGCCGCCGACGATCAGCGCGTCCAGCGGTCGGCCGAGGTCTGCTGCCGACCGAGCGAGCGCCTCGGACAGCGAGACCCGCCGCGACCCGACCGTGTCCGGCGCGGTCGCGGCGGGGTCCGGTGCGGGCTCCCGGATGCGCTGCCGGTCGGGCAGGACGTCTGGGTTCACGGGGCCGCTCCGAAGCGATCGAGCGGACCGGCAAGGCGTCAGGTCCGTGAAAAGTAGATTACTCGCTAAGTTACCTATTTTCCGTACCGGGCTCGGCGAGGGCCGTCGCACAGGCGGCGAGGCTCGCGGCGAGGGCGCTCGCCTCAGCACGATCGAGCCTGGAGAGCATGCTCTGCTCGACGGCGTCGACCGCAGCCTGCGCGAGCTGCAGCTCGGCACGACCCGCGGGGGTCAGACTCGCCGGCAGCGCCCGTCCGCTCGGGGCGACGGCGGCGCGCTCGACCAGACCTCGGTCGACGAGCGTCTGCAGGAGCTCGTTCATCGACTGCCGGGTCATGAAGGTCGCCCGTGCCAGCTCCGAGGCTGAGACGCCGGGCTCCTCCCGCAGTCGGAAGAGGCAGGAGTAGTGCGAGACCGACAGGTTCTGCGGTCGCAGCGCCTCCTCCATGCGCTGCCTGAGGAGCGACTGCACGGCCTTGATGAGATATCCGACCGAGGGCGTGTCGTCCATGTCGGTAGCCTGCCATACTGTGCATGTAAGGAAACTGACACCTAGGAGAACACCATGGCCATCACCGGACCCGACTTCATCGCCCTGCAGGTGCGCGACCTGGATGCCGCCGCCGCCTTCTACGAGGACGTCATCGGCCTGACGCGCGCGGCCTTCTCGCCGCCGCACGCTGTCGTCTTCGACACCACTCCGACGTTCGCCCTGCGGGATCCGCTGCCCGGCGTCGATCTCGACTCGGTCTCCCAGCTCGGCCTCGGGGTCGTGGTCTGGCTGCACGACCCGGATACCGTCGCGCTGCACGCCGCCATCGTCGCGGCCGGCGGCACGATCCTGCAGGAGCCCTTCGAGGGCCCATTCGGCACGACGTTCGTCTTCCGCGACCTCGACGGCTACGCGATCACCGTGCACGATCGGCACTAGCGAGCGCCCTACAGCCGCAGCGCCCCCGACACGATCTCCTCCGCGGTCTCGCCCAGACGACGTTGCGTCGCCCGTGCGTGGGTGCGGATCATCTCGAACGCGGTGCCCATGTCGACTCCGTGCCGCTGCGCGAGCACACCCTTGGCCTGCTCGATCACGATCCGGCTGTCGAGGGCCCGCTGCAGCTGCTGGCGGGCCAGGTCGCTCTCGCGCAGGGCCCGCTCCTGCAGGATGCTGATCGTGGCGACGTCGGCGAGGGCCTGAGCCGCGACGATGTCCGCCTGAGCCAGTCGGCCGGTCGAGCCCCGGAACAGGTTCAGCGACCCGATCGTCGAGTCGCGCAGGCGCATCGGGATGGCGTGGATCGAGCGGTACCCCGCGCGGAGCGCCGCATCCGCGAAGTATCGCCACGACGCGTCGACCAGCTCGAGGTCCTCCACCGACACGGCGCGGCCCGTCGTGATCGCCTCGACGCACGGGCCGTCGCCGTTCTTGGCCTGCACGATGCCGAGGAAGTCGCTGCTCTCGTCGGTCGAGACCACCACCTCGAGGCCGCCGTCCGGTGCCACGAGCAGGATGCCGGCCGCGGCAGCATCGAAGATGACGGCGCACTCGTCGACGAGCGTCTGGAGCAGGTCGACGATGTCGTAGTCGGCGACGAGCGAGTCGGCGACGTTCACGAACGTCTGGACCAGGTGGTCTTCCCGACTGCGTGTGCTCATGGCGCCATCCTAGAAGCCGTCCTCGGATCGGGTCTCTGCGAAGTCCAGCCGCCTCTCGACGACGTCTCGCGCCGCATCCCGCAGGCTCATCCCGTTGCCGAACGCGTAGGCGCGCAGCAGGACGAGGGCGTCGTCGACACCGATGTCGAGCTGGGCCGAGACCATGCCCGACGCCTGATGCACCTCTCGCCGCGAGTACTCGCCGCCCCGCATCTCGGGTCCGCCCTCGGTGACCTCGCGGAAGCTGCGCTGCAGCACGTGTCGCGCGGCGATCGACGCCAGCGCGGAGGCGTCGCTGATCTGCGGGACCGTCAGCGCGCCCGCGGCCTGCGTGTAGAGGCCGACGCTGCCGATGCGCATGGCGCCGATGACGAGGGGGAACGCGTGCACCGCACCGACGCCGGTCTCGCGGAGCGCGACCCGCGCCAGGGGCCAGCCCACCGCGGCCGAGAACTGCAGGTCCGGCTCCAGCTGCGGAGTGCCCGTCGCGTAGGCGTCCCATGCCGGCCCCTCGCCGAGATCGGCCTGGATCTCGTCGATCTTCGCCGCGACCTCGTCGGATGCGAACACGGTCTGCGTGCCCAGCGGGTCTCCCAGCGTGGTCACCGCGGCGCCGGTGACGCGGATCGCGGACACGAAGGGCCGGGACAGGTCGGCGCCCTCGCGGGCGGCCGCGTTCAGCTCGGTCACCGCTCGGCGGAAATCTTTGCGATCCATCACTGGGCGTTCATGATCCGGACGTACAGGAATATGGAGATGCTTCGGCGTCCTGTCAGGCCTGGTGCCAGTCGTCGTGCGCGGACGAGGCTCAGGGTCCTGGGGCCGTTTGGCCCAGCCTAGGGGCATGGCCCGTCTGCGATGACGTACTGCGCATATGGGACAGTCGTCCGCTACTGTTCGAGGACACCGCAACCCGGACCCCGTTGCCGCATCGGAAGCCCCTGCGCACACTCGGCGCAGCCCGATGCCAGCCGGCTCCGAGGACTCATGCGAACGGGACGAGCACCAACGCGCAGCGGCTCCGCCAGCGTCGTCGAGCGGATCTCCGCGCAGGACCTCGGGCGTCTCGAACTGCGTGCCGACCCGGTGACCTACGCGGCCGAGATCGTGCAGGACGAGCGCTTCTCGCTCGCGCGCATCCGCGGCGGCGGCGACATCTCGTGTGTCGCAGGCGCGCGCACCGTCACCGTCGCCTCCGCCGTGGGCCGCGTGCGCTGGGAGTCGGGCGGGTGGACGGGCGATCTCGCCGACGCTCCCGCTCTCCTCGAGCCGGGTCGCCCCTGGACGGCGACGATGGGCGATGTCGACCTGCAGATCGTGAGCATCGACACCGCGGCGCTCGAGACGCTGGCCCGTGGCATCTACGGCGACGACCGGCTCACCGTCGCCGTCGAGCATCTGCTGCCCATCTCCCCCGAGCGGGCCGCAGAGGTCAGCGACATGCTGAGCCTGACGATGACGATGCTGGCCCCCGGTCTGCTCCGCGCGGATGTCATGCGCGCCAGCGTGTTCCGGCTGCTGGGCGTCTCGATCCTGGAGGCCTTCCCGCTGCTCGACGACCGGGCCCGGCGCTCGCTCGACTCCGCGGCGCTGCTCGCGGGCTTCCGCCGCGCCCACGCGTTCATCGCCGATCACGCGTCGTTGCCGATCACCGTCGCCGACATCGCCACCGGCGCGGGGCTCACGAGCGCTCAGCTCGACCACGCGTTCCGGGCACATTCCCGGACGGGGGAGTCATCCGTGGCCGCGCTGCGCTCCGCCCGTCTGAGCGAAGCGCATCGCGACCTGGTGGACGGCGATCCGACCCGAGGCGACACCGCAGCCGCGATCGCGGTTCGCTGGGGCTTCGACCCGGCCAGCTTCGCGAGGCTCCACCGGCGGGCGTACGGGAGCACGCCGCGCTGGGTGCTCGACCGCTGATCGCGTGATGGGGCCCCTCGACAGGACGCCGGGTGTACCCCGATCATTAGGGATGCAACGGTTCAGTCTGAGGACCGCGGATCCCGGTCTGGCCACCAGGACCGTGGACGCGATGTTCGGCGGACCCGTCAGGTTCGGCGCTGCTCCCGAGCACGATTTCGACCTCGGTCTCGACGGCTTCGTCCTCGACCAGGAGTTCAGCGTCGCCAGGATCTCCGTGCAGGGAACCGTCAGCATCCACTCGGCTGGATCTTTCGGTCTGTCGATCACGCACGCGCGAGCCGGCTCGCCGAGGTGGCAGCTGGGCGCGCAGAACGGCACGTTCCGGTCGCCCGTGCTCTTCCCCCCGGCACAGCCCTTCGACGTGATCACGGGGGCGGAGGGCGGCGACACCGTCTCGATCGGCATCTCGGCCGGTGCCTTCCAGCGACACGCCGGGCAGCCCATCTCGCCGGCGTGGCGCGATACGCCCCGGAGCGCCTCGGCGGACTCCTCGGCGGCGCTGCGCAGCTTCCTCTCCTACATCGGAGCGACCCTCGACACCGTCCCTGAGATCTTCGAGCGCGACCTCGTCGCCAGCGCGCTCATGGACTCCGCGCTCACGCTCATCGTCTCGAGCTTCGACCTCGGAGCACCGGGAGACGATGGCTCCGCCGTCATGCCGCGCACCCTCCGCCGCGCCATCGCGTTCATCGACGACAACGCGTCCGCGCCCATCTCGAGCGCCGACATCGCTGAGGCCGCACGGCTCTCTGTCCGCGGGCTGCAGGGGCTCTTCCTCCGCGAGCTCGGAATGTCGCCGACGGCCTACCTCCGGGGTGCGCGGCTCGACGCGGCGCGGGCCGAGCTGCTGCGATCCGACACCGACTCGGTGCAGGTGTCGCAGGTGGCGACGCGCTGGGGCTTCACGCACCTGTCGCGCTTCGCCCAGGACTACCGCGGTCGGTTCGGCGAGCTGCCGAGCGTCACCCTCCGCCGCTGACGCGGTCGCGCGCTCCGGCTTCTCGGCCGGTCAGGCGTCGAACGCCACGACACCGGGAACGCCGTCGCCGCGCGAGGGCATCTCACCGTGCGCGAACCCAGCCCAGAGGCGCCGCAGAGCGACCCCGGCCGCGGCCATCACATCCCACGAGACGCCCTCGAGCAGCGTGAGGCCCTCCCAGGTGGCGCGGTCGCCGAACAGCAACGGCACCTCGACCGCGTGTGCGGCGCCGAAGCGGTTGCCGGGTGCAGCGAACGAGATCACGTAGCGCTGCGCTGCTCCGCCCGCTGCGCGGTGGCGGCGGGCGAAGCGCCGGGCGTCGGCGCCGTAGACCCTGCGGGTGAGGGTCCAGCTGAGCGCGGATGTCGCCGCCGGGCCGACGGCGGGCACCGATGCCAGACGCGCGACCGCCGGCACCTCGGGGATGAAGAGGCGCGTCTCCTGCGCGGTGCTTCCGACGAGGACGGCGATCCTCGGTGCCACCTCGCCCCACGCTGATTCGACCACGTCCTCGGCGGGCAGGGGCTCGAATCCGTACTTCGTGCCGAACGCCATCGCGCTCCGCAGACCGAAGCCGCCTCCGGCCGTCGTCACCCGCGCCTGCGCGTCGAGCACCTCGGCGATCGGGGTGCGCGCGTCGACAGTCGCCGCGGCCTCCGCCATCGCCGCGGCCATCCTGGCGCGGCCGCGCGAGATGCCGAGCGGGGCGCTCTGGATGATGGCGCGCGTGAAGAGCCGCTCGGCGTCCGGCGTCGCCATGATGTGCGCGATCGCGTCCCCGCCGGCCGACTGGCCGAAGGCGGTCACCCGGTCCGGATCGCCGCCGAAGGCGCCGATGTTGCGCTGCACCCACTCGAAGGCGGCGATCTGGTCGAGCAGTCCCAGGTTGGCAGGCCGGGACGGGCCGCCCAGGTAGCCGAGCAGGCCGAGCCGGTAGGTCACGGCGACGAACACGACGCGCTGCTCGGAGACGAGGGAGGCCGCGTCGTACTGGATCGAGTCGCCCGCCCCGGAGACGTAGGACCCGCCATGGATCCAGACCATGACCGGCAGGCGCTCGCCGGGCCGGAGGTCGGCCGGCAGGGTGATGGACAGGTTCTGGCAGTCCTCGCTCTGCTCGAGCCCCGCGATCGGATCGCCGATGACCGGCTCGAGCGACGGGACCGACGGCTGCGGGCTCGCGGGAGCGGGGCGGAGCGCCCGGTACGGAGTGGACCAGTCGGCGACCGGACGCGGCATCTCGAACCGCTCCGCGCGGGCGTAGGGGATGCCGGTCGCGCGCACCACCGATCCGTCGACCCGGCCGACGACGGGGCCGCACGGCGGGGAGAACTCGAGCTCGGTCATCACCTCATCGTGCCATCCGCGAGACGCGACACAATGGAGCCATGGCAGACCCCGGCACCCCCGAGACGCAGGAGCAGCGCGCCATGAGGGCCCTGCGCGCCATCTTCGACGGCGGCGACCTGTCGGCCGAGACCCTGAATCTCTCCAATGAGTTCACTGACCGTCAGACCGCTCGGCTGAGCCGCTGGCTGCGGCGGGGTCAGACTGGCCCCATGAGCTACGAGAACCCCTCCCCCCAGGACGAAATCGCCCCCGACGCCGACATCGACACGAGCGACGACGCCGGCACCGATGTGCCGACGGTCGACGCCGACGGCGACGAGACCCGCGACCCGTCCGATTCCGGCAGCAACGCGAGCGGCAGCCAGTCCGGCGGCTCGGCGGTGACCTACGACATCGTCGACTCCGGCATGTCGGAGGACGTCGAGAACAGCCTCACCGGTCAAGGCGTCTCCGACCGCGAGACGACCGTCGAGGCCGACCGCAGCCAGACCGACGCCCGCAACGAGAGCGACGCCCCGAAGGTCGACTGACCTCCGCTAGCGCGACGTGAGCTGCACGAGCTCGACGATCGCCTGCGCCACCGGGGTGGACCCACCGGTCACCTCGATGATGCTGCGCGAGACCGCGGGCTCGTGCAGCACGGCGTCGATCACCCCGGCCACGTCGGCGCGGTTCACGTCGCCGTAGGCGATGGTCGGCCCGACCGTGACCAGTCCGGTCGCCGCATCGTCGCGCAGCGTGCCCGGACGCACGATCACCCAGTCGAGCCCGGACCCCGCGAGCTCCACCTCCGCCGCCTTCTTGACGCGCATGTAGTGCTCGAAGCCCTCGCTGACCTCGCCGCCGCGTCCCGCATCCGGGAACACCGACACCAGCACGAACCGCGAGACACCGGCGGATCGCGCGGCCGAGGCCGCCTTGGTCAGCCCCGCGCCGTCGATGAGCGTCGTCTGCTCGGCTCCGGTGCCGTGAGCGCCGGCCGAGAAGACCACGGCGTCATGTCCGGAGAACAGGGCGGCGAGCTCATCCACGGATGAGGCGATCAGGTCGCCGACCACCGGCCGGGCGCCCGACGCGGCGATCGCATCCGCCTGCTCGGGTCGGCGATGCATCCCCGTGACGGAGTCGCCACGCGCGGCCAGAAGCGCGGCGAGCGGCCGTCCGATCCCGCCGGCAGCTCCGATCAGGAAGACGCGCACGACGACGGCCTAGGCCGCGACGGTCTCGCGCAGCTCGACGACCGGGTCGTCGGCCGAGATCCCGCGGGCGTTCAGGGAGTTCTCCACGATCATCAGGCCCTGCATGCCCGGGAGCTTCGCGACGTGCGAGTCGACGTCGCGGATCAGCTTGCGACCCTCGGCACCGCCGAAGAGGTCGTTCATGACGTGAGTGACCTCGGAGTCGGGCGCGATGGTCGAGCCGACGGGACCCCAGAACTTGCTGAGGGCGAAGCGGGCGATGACCTGCGCCTTCTTGGAGGCGGCGAGACGCTCACGCGCCTGGGACGCGTAGAAGGCGACGTGCTTGGTCTCCTGCGCCGCGATCCGCTTCAGCAGCTCGGCGAGCACCGGGTGCCCCTCCTTCTTGGCCATGCGGAGGTAGGCGGCGTTGGCCGACCACTCGTTGACGGCACCCCACGACATGTGGACGGCGACGAAGTCGTGGCCGACGAGACCGCCGAGCAGCGACTGCTTGATCGGGTCGAGACGATCCTTCCAGCCGAGCTTGAGGCGCGACGCCTTCAGCTCGTCGAAGTCGACCGAGATGCCGTGCTTGGCGAGGACAGCGGCGAGAGCCTCGCCGTGCCAGAACTCCTCGCGGTTCCACATCGTCATGAAGGCGCCGATCTCCGGCTCCTTGTGCGACGGGGTGGTCAGCAGGTCACGCAGGTAGCAGACGGTGTGGTACTCGACGTCGCACATGTAGCGCAGGGTGCGCAGGGTGTTGTCGGGAAGCGGGTTGCGATCGAACTCGTCGAAGTCGAGGTCGCCCCAGGCGACGGCGTCCGAGTTCTTCGTGTACTTCGCGATGTCGAATGCCATGGTCTGTCCTCAGTTCGCCGTGTCGGATGCGCGGGCGGATGTCACAGCGTCACGCTCCGGTGGGCGGGTGCCGCGTTTCCACTTCTCTATCTTCCAGCTTCTTCGTTGCGCTTCGCGCGCGAGTTGGGTGTCGGGATTGACCGCATGCGGATTTCCCAGCAACGCGAGCCACCCGAGGTCGGCATGGCTGTCCCCGTAGCCGTGCGACTTCGCCAGGTCGAGTCCGTGCTCCTCGGCATAGCGGGTGAGCCAGGCGGCCCGTGCCTCGTCGACGAGCGGGGGCTTGGCGAGGTAGCCGGTGAGGACGCCGTCCTTGTCGTGCATGTGCCCGCCGACGACCTCGTCGAACAGGCCGGCTATCGGCTCGGCGAGCGTCTCGATCGATCCGGTGACGAGCACGGTGCGGTGCCCGGCATCGCGGTGCTTCTTGATCTGCGCGATGGCGCCCGGACTGGTGTGCCGCAGGAACGTGTCGGCGTAGCCGCCCTGCACGACCTTCTCGAGTCGTGCCACAGGGATGCCCTCGTAGCGGCGCAGGAAGGTGCGGATGAACTCGCCGCGGTCGCGGCGCTCGGCCTGCAGATACCCGCGGAGCGATCCGAGGATGCTGGCCGCCTCGGCGGGCCAGGCCGCCTTCCGGGCTCCGGCGGAGCGCACCCAGAGGTACTGCTGCACGATGTTGGAGTCGACGACCGTGCCCTCCAGGTCGAACACGGCGAGGACGTCGGATCCGGGCACGACATCCTGCGTCGGTCGCGCGTCGTCGGCGGCGGCCTTGGCGGCGGCGCGCTTGGCCGAGAACTCTCTGGTCAGCGCCGTGATCGCGGGGATGTGGACGTTCATCATGAAGTCCTCCCAGTCGATCGCCGGGACGTCGAAGCCGAACTCGTCGCGCTTCCCGGCGGGGAGGGCCTCATGCAGGGCACGCAGGTTGCGGTCGTCGAAGATGATCTCGGTCTGCACATAGACGCGGTAGAGCTGCGTGAAGTTCTTGAGAGTCGCCAGGTCGGCGACGTTGCGGATCATCTGGTTGTGCCAGCCGCGCACGCGATCCGTATCGGGCAGGCGTCCGAGCCACTTCTCGGCGGTGACGGCGAGCTTCTCTCGGCGCACGACCGATTTCTCGAACGCGTCCCCGACCGGGAACTTCCAGGTCGGAGTGACGATGTCCTTGCCGTGCTTGTCCTGCATCGGGTTCGTCTGGAAGTACCGGTTGACGTAGCCCGCGATCTGGTGGAACGGCAGCGGGTTGGAGGCGCCGGAGGCGACGTGGAAGTACTCGGGCTTGTTCTTCGGGGCCGGGTTGGCCGCCGCAGCGAGGATCGCGTTGACCACGAAGTCGACCGGGATCACGTCGAGGATCGAGTCGGGGAGGCCTGGGAACTCGGGCAGCAGGCCGCGTCCGTACGCCATGATCAGCGGGTCGGCGACCTTGAACCCGTCGATCCAGCCGGGGTAGGGATGCTTGAGCGCGCTCTCGATGATGGCGGGGCGAACCACCGACAGGCGGTGGCCGTTCTCGCCCCACAGCTCCTCGGCCGCCCGCTCGGAGAAGGCCTTGGTGAGCGTGTAGACGTCGGTCCAGCCGAGCGACTGGGCGCGCGTGCGTCCGGCGTCGACCAGCTCGGACTTGACCCAGGCGAGGCGGGCGTCCTCGCTGGCCGTGGCGACGGCCTGCGGACCCTCCTTGCCGTGCTTGGCGCGGGCGGCGTCGATGAAGACGCGCAGCTGGTCCGGCTCGCGTGACAGCATCTCGACACGTTCCCGCGCCGCCTTCGCCGCCGTGTACTCGGTGCGCCAGCCGACCTCGTGCGTGAGACGCGCCTCCTGGGCGACGCCCTTGCGCAGGCCGCCGACGTAGCACGTCGAGACGTGCACCACGCGAGGGTCGCCCCCCGTCTCGAGCAGGCGCTCGTACAGGTTGACGGCACCGTTCACGTTGGTGTCGAACGCCTCGTCGATCGGCGGATCGAACGACACGACCGAGGCCGAGTGGATCGCGATGTCGAGGTCTGTCGGGAGCTCGGGGATGGATCCCATCGCGCCCTCGACGATGCGCACCCGCTCCTTCGCCGCTTTCGCGACGGCGGCGTCGCCGACCTTGTCGCGCCAGGATTGGAACACCGGCTTGGCGAGCAGCTCGGCGACGCGGGCCGCCGTGTCCTCACCCGCCTTCGTGCGGACCAGGATCGAGACGGTGGTTTCGGGATGGGCGGAGAGCAGCCGCTCGAGCACGGCTTGCCCGACGAAGCCGGTGGCTCCGGTCAGGAAGACGTGCGCTCGACCGAGATCGGTCGTCGCTCGCTTCGGTGTCACGGAACGAGTCTCGCAGAAATGGTGGGTGCCACGGGCGCGAGCCCCGGCAGGGCGGCGACGAGCGCCTGGATGCGACCCGCGTCAGCGACTCCGGTCGGCGAGCCGAAGACGACGCGCTCGAAGAACAGGCGGTCGTCGTCGCTGCGCTCGACCGCGCCGATGGGCCAGACCGCCTGCTTGAACGCGCGACGGGTGAGCGAGCTGGCGCGCGACGACGCGGCGAGGCGGCGGTGCGCCTCCTCGGTGAGGAAGCGGATGTGGCGCTCCTTGATCTCGACCACGAGGTCGACGATCGAGTCGAGGCCCGTCGAGAGCTCGCCGAGGCGGCGGTAGGCGGCGGTGGTGATCCACTCGTCGGCGAGGCCGGTGGCGATGTGGGCGGCGACGATCTGCGGCCCGTCGAACATGCCGTGGATGGCACGTGACACCGGGCCGCGGCGCTCCGCCCGCTCCTTCACGGCTGACCGCAGTCCGCCCGCCTTCTCGGAGGAGTGCAGGTCGTCGCCCGTGGCCTCGAGCACAGCGTCGAGGGCGTCGGCGATCCAGAACTTCTCGAAGGCCCAGGTCGTCAGGAACGCCGTGACGCGCGCGTCCTTGTGGGTCGCCGTGACGAGCAGGTTGCGCATGCGCTGCATCGTCGAGCGCTCGAGGTCGCGCAGCAGACGGAGCAGGCGGATCGCGTCGACGCCGAGACCCGACTCGGCGATGGCGTCGAGGTCGAGCTGGCCCCGGTGGCTGCCGCGTGCCGTGCGTGCGAACTCCCGCACGTCGAACGACCCGGACTCGAGCGAGACCTCTGCCTCGGAGGGTTCGGCGCGGCGGTTCTGCGTCATCGGATGCGGCCCTTCTTCGACAAGGCGGAGCACGCCTCGGGAGGAATGGTGCTCATCAGCACCGTATCGTAAGGATCATGGGTATCGCGCTGGTCACAGGCGGGACGTCGGGCATCGGAGCCGAGTTCGCGCGGCAGCTCGCGGCCCGCGGCCACAACATCGTCCTCGTCGCCCGCGACCCCGGCCGGCTCGCCGCGATGGCCGCCGAGCTGCGCGCCGTCGGCCGCACGGTGGAGGTCATCGAGGCCGACCTCGCGAAGGCCGACGACACGGATCGCGTGGCGGCCCGCCTGGGCGACCGCGCGCATCCGATCGACTACTTCATCAACAACGCGGGCTTCCGCGTCACGAGCCGACTCTCCGCCCCGGACGTCGCCGAGCACGATCGCGCTCTCGACGTCATGGTGCGGGCCGTGCTCGTGCTGGCCGGCGCGGTCGCCCCGGTGATGCGCGAGCGCAAGACCGGCGCGATCGTCAACGTGGCGAGCATCAACGGCCAGCTCACGCTGAGCGGGTACTCGGCGATCAAGGCGTGGGTGCGCGTCTACAGCGAGAGCCTGTCGAGCGAGCTGCGCGGCACGGGGGTCACGGTGACCGCCCTCATGCCGGGCTGGGTGCGAACGGAGTTCCATCAGAGGGTCGGCTCCTCGCGCGGCGGGATTCCGAACTTCCTGTGGCTCGAGCCCGAACTCCTCGTGCGCGAATGCCTGCGCGACGTGGACAGGGGTCGGGTGATCTCCATACCGACTCTTCGGTACCGATTCCTCTCCTGGTTGCTCAAGCATCTGCCGGACGCCACGGTGCGGGCCGTCTCGCGCACGATTAGCCTGAGTCGGAGCAGTGCGCAGGCGCACTGACCGGCACCACCGCAGCACGTGATCGAGGAGGAGCCGATGGCCGCACAGACGCGCAATCGCTTCACATCGCCCGGCCAGGCGAACGCACGCTTCATCGCCCAGCGAGGAATCCTGAAGGGCGTGGTCTGGGGGATGCTGCGGGTCACCGTCCACGGGCGCGAGAACCTCAAGGGCGTGAAGCGCCCCTTCGTGGTGGTCGCCAACCACTCCAGCCACCTGGATGCTCCGCTCATCACGGGTGCGCTCCCCCGGTCCCTGGCGCGCTACCTCGCCGCCGGCGCCGCGGGCGACTACTTCTTCGACGTGTGGTGGCGCCGCGGTCTGACGGCGCTGTTCTTCAATGCGTTCCCGGTCGACCGCAGTGGGAAGAATCCGCGGAACGTCAACGCCAAGATGCTGCTGCAGCACGATGTGCCGGTGCTGGTGTTCCCCGAGGGGACCCGCTCGAAGGACGGAGCCATCGGGCACTTCAAGCCCGGAGCCGCGGCGCTGTCGGCGGCGACCGGCGCCCCCGTGCTCCCGATCGCGCTCATCGGCGCCCACCAGGCCCACCCGCGCGGATCGAAGTGGCCGAAGTCCGGCCTGCCGGTCGGGGTCGTCTTCGGAGCCCCCATGAGCGCGGCCGATGACGAGAACCCGACGGAGTTCATGGCGCGCGTGCGCGCCGAGGTCATCCGCCTGTACGACACGCACCGAGACCGTATCCTCGTCCCGGACGAGACTGCCCCGAACACCTCCGAAGGAGACACGAAGTGACCGACGTCAAGCACATGAAGTGGTGGGGCTGGGGCAACGAGGGCACCGCCTTCCACTGGCAGGACAAGCCGGGCTTCGCCGACTTCGTGCAGTACGCCGTCGGCCTCGACCTGCGCACGGTCACCCCGGTCGAGAAGCCGTCGTTCGACGACCTGACCGTCGCCAAGAGCCGTGCGACCCCTGCGCTCCGCGCGACGCTGGCCACGATCGTCGGCGAGGGCAACGTCACGATCGACGACATGGAGCGGGTCGTGCACGTGTACGGCAAGAGCATCCGCGACCTGATCCGCATCCGCGCCAACCAGGTCGAGCGCTATCCCGACCTGGTCGTGTACCCGGCTGACGAGGACGAGGTGCAGAAGGTCGTCGACGCAGCCGTCGCCGCGGGCGTCGTCATCATCCCCTTCGGCGGGGGCAGCAACATCGCCGGGTCGCTCGAGCCGCGGGCCGACGAGAAGCGCGTCGTGCTCTCGCTCGACATGGGCCGCCTCAACCAGGTGCTCGACATCGACGAGGAGTCGGGCCTCGCCCGTATCCAGGCGGGCGCCCTCGGCCCCGACCTCGAGGCGCAGCTGAACGCGAAGGGCTGGACGATCGGCCACTTCCCCGACAGCTTCACGCACTCCACCCTCGGCGGATGGGTCGCCACCCGCTCGTCCGGCATGCAGTCCGACAAGTACGGCGACATCGCCGACATCGCCCGTGGTCTGCGGGTCGTGCGCCCCAGCACCGATGGACGCAGCGGCACGCTCGTCATCCGGGCCATCCCCTCCGCCTCCAACGGCCCGAGCGTGCGCGAGATGATCGTCGGCAGCGAGGGCCGCCTCGGCGTCATCACCGAGGTCACGGCCCAGGTGCACCGCGTCCCTGCGAAGCGCGACGTGTACGCCTACTTCTTCCCGAACTGGGAGGCGGGCATCGCCGCCATGCAGGAGATCGCGGAGTCCGACGCGACGCCGTCGATCACCCGCATCTCGGACGCGCGCGAGACCGGCTTCTCGCTGGCCACCAGCAAGGAGAGCAAGGGCGTCTCGAAGTTCATGTCGGGCACCGTGCTCCCCAACCTCATGAAGAGCAAGGGCTGGAACCTCGACGACATCTGCCTGTCCTTCATCGGATACGAGGGCAGCGAGTCGCACGCGGAGCGTCAGAAGAAGCTGGTCGACAAGATCGTCAAGTCGCACGGCGGCATGGGCGTCGGCAAGGGGCCCGGCGTGCTCTACGACCAGAAGAAGTTCGACACGCCCTACCTGCGCGACTTCCTGCTCGACCAGGGCGCGGCCGGCGACGTGTCCGAGACCGCCATGCCGTGGTCGAGGGTCAACCAGGTGCACGACGAGGTGGTCAAGGCAGCGAATGCCGCCTACGACCGGATCGGCATCAAGGGCTGGATCATGAGCCACATGTCGCACTCGTACCACTCGGGCGCGTGCCTGTACTTCACGTTCGCATTCGTGATGCCGGACTCCGATCCGCTCTCCAAGTACGACATCGTCAAGTCCGCGATCCAGCAGGCGTTCATCGACAACGGTGGATCGCTGTCGCACCACCACGGTGTCGGCCTCGAGCACGCGCCGTGGCTCGAGCAGGACATCTCGCCCGAGGGCGTCAAGGTGATGGCGGGGCTGTTCGCATCCGCCGATCCGGCTGGCCTCTTCAACCCGCGGAAGATCATCGCCGACCCCGCTGCTCCCGTCGCTCCGGCCCCGCGTCGGGCGTCCGTGCGGAAGCCCGCCACGGCCGCTCCGGTCACGGCGGCGCCCGCGGCGAAGGCGGCGCCCGCGAAGGCGGCGCCCGCAGCGAAGGCGGCGCCCGCAGCCAAGGCTGCGCCGGCCGCCAAGGCTTCACCCGCTGCCAAGGCCGCGCCCGCTGCTCGCAAGGCGCCGGCGCGGAAGACTCCCGCGCAGGGCTGACCGGAATCGGAGGTACCCCCCGTTCGCGGGCAGACGGGACGCGGTGATCCGTCGCCCCCTGCTCTTGCGGGTACCGTGGGAGCGTGTCCACCCTGCACCTGACTCCCGAGGTCGCCGACGCGCTCGACGCCGGCCGCCCGGTCGTCGCCCTCGAATCCACGATCATCTCCCACGGCCTGCCACGCCCCCGCAACCTGCAGGCTGCCCGCGACTTCGAGGAGCTGCTGCGCGAGCGCGGCGTCACCCCCGCGACCATCGCCGTGCTCGACGGAGTACCGCAGATCGGGCTCGATGACGAGGGCGTGCGCCGCATCGCCGAGGAGGACCTCGCGAAGGCCAGCGTGCGCGACCTCCCGATCCTCGCCGCCCGCGGTGCGTCGGGGGCGACCACGGTGGCGGCCACCGCCTACCTCGCATCGCTCGCCGGCATCCGCGTCTTCGCGACGGGCGGTCTCGGCGGCGTCCACCGGGGGGCGTCCGAGACGTTCGACGAGTCGGCCGACCTGCCGACGCTCGCCGCGACGCCGATCACGGTGGTCAGCGCCGGGGTCAAGAGCGTGCTCGACATCTCGGCCACGCTCGAGCGTCTCGAGACGCTGAGCGTGCCGGTGGTGGGCTACGGCACCCGCGTGTTCCCTGCGTTCTGGTTGCGCGAGTCGGCCTTCGAGCTCGACTGGTCCGTGGAGACGGCGGAGGATGTCGCCCGCATCATGGCGGCTCGCGACGGTCTCGGATCGCGCGAGGGCATCATCGTCGCCAACCCCGTCCCCCTCGACCAGCAGTGGCACCCTGCGGAGCACGATCGCGTGCTCGCCGAGGCGTTCGCCGCGGCCGAGGTCGCCGGCGTGCGGGGCAAGGCGGTCACCCCGTTCCTGCTCGGCTTCATCGTCGACGCCTCCGGCGGACGCAGTCTCGAGGTCAACCTCGACCTCGCACGCAACAATGTGCGGGTGGCCGCCGATATCGCCACCGCGTGGTCGGGGCTGGCGTCGTCGCAACGGTCGACGTTGTGACAGGCTCGCGCATCGTCGTCATCGGCGATGTGGTCAACGACATCGTCGTCGTGCCGCGTGGCGAGGTGCGGCTCGACACCGACACCGCCTCCACGATCCGCCCGCGACCCGGCGGCTCGGCCGCGAACACCGCCGCGTGGCTCGGGTCGCTCGGGGCGCCGACGGACTTCGTGGGCTGCGTCGGCACCGTCGACGCCGCCGAGCACGAGCAGATCTTCCGCGACCACGGCGTGGTGCCCTACCTCAGCTCGAGTCTCGGAGTGCCGACCGGCACGATCGTCATCCTCGTGGAGGGGCAGCACCGCACCATGCTCACCGAGCGGGGCGCCAACGCGACCCTGTCGGCGGACGGTGTGACGACGGGGCTCCTGGATGACGCGGCCCTGCTGCACGTCAGCGGCTACAGCATCCTCGACGGCTTCGGGATCGCGGGCGCACGCGATCTCATCGCGCGGGCGACCGCCGCCGGGGTGCCCGTCTCGGTCACGCCGGGCTCTGCCGGGTACCTGAGCGACTTCGGGGTGAAGCCGTTCATGGACGCCATCGCCGGCGCCACGATCGTCTTCCCCAACCTCGCCGAGGGCAAGCTGATGAGCGGTGAGGCGCATCCGATGCGCATCGGCAAGGCGCTGCGGGAGTTCTTCGACGTCGTCGTGCTCACCATGGGGGCGGACGGGCTGATCGTCTTCGAGGGACCGACCGCGACCCCGATCCCGGCGCCGATCGTGCAGCACGTCATCGACCCGACGGGAGCCGGCGACGCCATGGCGGCCGGGTTCCTGCAGCGCTGGGTCGCCGACCGCGACGCGATCTCGGCGGCCAAGGCGGGTGCGTTCACCGCGGCTCGCGCGATCATGCTGCTCGGTGGTCGTCCGCCGATCTAGCGGTCGCTACTTCGCCGACTTCACGTGCTCGTACGCCGAGAGCGCGTCACGGCGGCTCTGGGCCAGGTCGACGATCGGCTCGGGGTACTCGTCGGTGTCGACCTCGGGGACCCAGCGCGACACGTAGGTGCCATCGGGGTCGAACTTGGTCGCCTGCAGGACGGGGTTGAACACGCGGAAGTACGGCGCCGCATCCATGCCGCTGCCCGCCACCCACTGCCAGTTCGCGGGGTTGTTGGCCTCATCGGCGTCGACCAGGCAGTCCCAGAACCACTGCTCGCCGATCCGCCAGTCGACCAGGAGGTTCTTGATGAGGAAGCTCGCCGTCACCATGCGGATGCGGTTGTGCATGTGGCCGGAGATCCAGAGCTCGCGCATCCCGGCATCCACGAGCGGGATGCCGGTGCGGCCCTGCTGCCACGCCTCGAGGTCAGCCGGGTCGGGATCCTCCCACGGGAACGCGTCGTACTCGCGCCGCACGTTCACCGTCGCGAGCTGCGGGTTGTAGAACAGCACGGTGTGGTTGAACTCCCGCCACCCGACCTCGCTGAGGAACTTGGCCACGTTGCGCGTCGCGGCGGTCGGCACGTCGCCCTGCACGCGATGCCAGATCTGCACCGGGCTGATCTCGCCGAAGCGCAGGTGCGGGCTGAGTCCCGACGTGGCCTCGGTGCCGGGCTCGTCGCGGCGGTGGTAATCGGGCAGCACCTCGTGCACGAAGCGCTCGAGCCGTCGGTGCGCGGCCTTCTCTCCGGGATCGCACGCCTCGCGGAGCCCCGCGGCCCAGTCGGGGTGCGTGGGCAGCAGCTCCCAGTCGGCGAGGTCGTCGCCGGCCACGCCGGAGGGGGCGGCAGGGATCGAGCGCGGGGTCGCCACCAGATCGCGCACCGGCTGCTCGCGCGCCGCTCGCCAGAAGGGCGTGAAGACCTTGTACGACCCGCCCTGATCGTTCTGCACCGTCCACGGCTCGACGAGCAGGTTGGCAGAGAAGCTCTGAACCTCGAGGCCCGCGTCGCGCAGCTCGGTCTTCAGTCGGGCGTCGATCTCGCGGCTCGCGCCGTATCGGCGGTTCCAGTAGACGGCGCCGGCGTCCAGATCGGAGACCAGCCGGGGTACCTCGGTCGCCGCGGCTCCCCGCCGCAGCACCAGCGTGCCGCCGCGCGACGAGATGTCGGCACCCAGCGCCTCGAGGCTGTGGTGGAGCCACCACCTGCTCGCGGCGCCGAGAGGTCGGATCTCGGGGCTGGCCTCGTCGAGGAGGTACAGCACGACCAGCGGCGCACCGCGGTCGACACCCGCCCGGAGCGCGGGGTTGTCCCCGATGCGCAGGTCGTCGCGCAGCCACACGATGGTGGGAGCCGAGCTCACGGACGCACTCCGAGCCGGAGCTTGTCGGTCAGCACGGCGAGGCGGGCCAGCTCCGCGGGGGTGAGGACGCTCATGCGCTCGGCGATCCAGGTGGCGTGCTCGGCGCCGACGCGACGGAAGAGGGCCTCGCCGGCGTCGGTCAGCGTGACGAGGGTGCCTCGGGCGTCGGCGGCATCGGTCTCGCGCGTGACGAGCCCCTGCGCTGCCAGACGCTCGATGAGGCGGCTGACACTCGGCTGGCTCAGCAGCAGCTGGGGCGTCAGGTCTCGGATGCGCGCCCGCCGCTCGGGCTGCCGGAAGAGGTTGAACAGCACGTCGTACTCGGTGAGGGTGATCTCGTCGTCGGGGAAGTCGGCACGCATCTGCCGGAACACGGCCACCTGTGCGCGATACAGCGCCTCCCAGGCGTTGACAGCATCCGAGCGTCTACTCACGAGGACAACTCTAGAGGCGACGACGGACAGCGGGGCCGGGAGGTGAGATCACCGCACCGCTCGCGGGGCGGACGTCGGGAAGCCGCTGACCATCCTCTCGAAGCTCCGGTCGTTGTCGCTGCCGAGGAGGCCGAAGGCGTGCTGCGACTCGAGGGTCAGGAAGCCGTGGAGCCCCGACCTGATCGCGAGACTGTCGTCGGCCGACTCGTAGCCGGCCGGGTGCTGGGCTGCGAGGACGTCGGAGATGACGGCCATGGCGGCGGGCGACGTGCGTCCGTCATCGCCACCCGCCGGTTGCGGGGTGGCCTGCGACGCCTGGTAGCGGGCGGGATGCAGGTGCGCCCACCCCCGGCAGGCGCGGGAGAGGGCGCGGATGGCCTCCGCCCCCGACGTGCCGACGGTCGCCGCGACCAGCACCTGCCGCAGTTCGCGGTCGGCGCGGAGGGAGACGCTGCGGCGGAGGCCGGTCAGGGACTCGACGTGGTTGTAGAGCGACGACGGCCGCACCCCGAGGCGGTCGGCGACGGCGGCCACCGTCACGCGGTCGAGACCGAGGTCGTCGGCCAGCGCGGACGCGGCCTCGACCACGAGGTCGCTCGTCAGCCCGCGCCGGCCCACGGTCAGCGGCCGGGCGCGTCGGAGAGCACAGTGCCCGTGCGCGATGCGTCCGCCCGACGCTCGACGCGCGCCTTCAGAGCGCGATTGAACGCGGCATAGCCGGAGTCCTGGTGGGTCCGCGCGAAGAGACCCTGGAACGGCCGGACGATCGCCCCCGAGAAGGTCTCGGTGTTGTCGAGGTGGGTCGTCCCGTCGGCGCGGCGGGTGAGGGTGAACGTGTGCTGCCCCAGGAACAGCTTCGCGGAGATGATCCTGGCCGACCACTGCAGCGTGCTGTTCGGCTCGGCGGCCGTGACCGTCGACCGGAAGGTCATCCCCGGCATCCGCATGGCGAGTGTGGAGCCGGTCTCCGCCGTACCCGTGACGCGGGAGAAGTTGCTCCACTCGCCGTACGAGGTGAAGTCGCTGAGCACCGCCCAGACCTCCTCGGGCGTCGCCGCGATGTCGATCTCGGTGCTGAGTACGATGCTCATGATCTGTCCGTCCTGTCGGTGTCGATGCTCGATGTCGGGGTGCTGCTGGTCGCGGCGTTGCCGGTCGGGTCCGTCCACCGGGTGAGGGCGACGGTGAAGCCGTTGATGAGGCGATCGAAGCTGCGGTCCACGCTCGCGCTGTACCGGAACGCCCCGGACGTCTCGTAGGAGACGAAGCCGTGGAGGGTCGACCGGAAGGCGCGGATCGCGTCCACGGCGTCGTCGCCCTCCAGCTCATAGGACGTCAGCACGTCGGCGATGATCTGGATCGCGGCCATCGAGGTGGCCTCGTCCTCGATGTCGCCGGGGGCCGGCATCCGGTTCGACGCCTGGTACCGGGCCGGGTGCTCCAGGGCCCAGCCGCGGTAGGCGTGGGACATGGCGCGGATGGCGTCAGGCCCGGAGCGTCCGACGGCCGCGAGGGCGAGGACCTCGCCCAGCTCGCGCTTCGACTGCACGGCCACGTTGCGGAGCAGCCCTGCCATCGAGTCGATGTGGCGGTAGAGCGACGGCTGGCGCACGCCGAGCCGCTCGGCGAGGGCGGAGAGGGTCAGCTTGTCGAGTCCGACCTCGTCGGCCATGATGGCCGCCTCGTCGGTGACGCGGTCCGGAGTGAGGCCCGCCCTAGGCATTGTGCACGGAGGCGAGGAAGCGGAGGACTGCGGCGGCGGTGACCTCGGGCTGCTGGGCCTGCGGGTAGTGGCCGGCCTCGGCGACCATCACGACCTCGGCATCCAGCGTCGTGCCGATCCACCTCGCCTCGGCGGCGGGGTCCTTGAAGTCGGCGTCCTTCTCGCCCATGATCACGATCGCGGGCACCGTGACCGCGCCGAGCTTCGCCTCGGCGGGGTCGTGCGTGGCCTGCTGGGTCGTGAGGGAGAAGGCCTTGCCGTAGGCGGGGCGCTTCAGGCTCGCGACGACGGCGGTGCGGTACTCCTCGAAGTCGGCGGGCTTGCGGCCCGCGTAGAGGGACGGCATGTAGCCCTTCCACATCGCGGCGACCCACATCGGCGCCATCATCGCCCGGAAGATGCCGCGGGTGAGCGCGTTCGATGGCGGGTTGCGGACGAACGGCCCGACGAGCACGAGGCCGTCGACCTGGTCGGGGTGCTCGGCGGCGACGATCACCGCGGCGCCGGCGGCCAGCGAGTTGCCGACGATGACGGCCGACCCGCCGAGCTCGGTGATGAGCGCCTGGATGTCGGAGGCGGTCGCGATATCTCCGTACGCGGTGAACGACGTGTCGCTCTCGCCGTGCCCGCGCAGGTCGGTCGTGGCGACGGTGTACCCGCCGGCCACGAGAGCCGGGGTCAGGTGGCGGTACGACGAGCGCAGCTCGGCCATGCCGGGGACGAGGACGACGAGCGGTCCGTCGCCCTGGACGTCGTACGCGATGCGCCCTTCGGGGCGGACGATGTAGCGGGTGGTGCCGGCCTGGGGAGAGGGTGTCGAGGTCATGTGGCTATAGTGGATCACCTAAAAGCTATAGTCAATAGTTTTCTTCGACATGACGAAGGGATCCCCATAAGGTGCACGAGGCGCGGGGGTGATCCGCGCACGGCGAGGACGCGGCGACGACGTCCGGATCAGAGCGAGAGGACGGGGCCGGGAATGATTGAAGGCCGGCCGCAGAGGCGAGCGGCCGGCCTTCTCCCTTGCACCAAGAGTGTCCTGCAATCACATTCCGCGGAACCTGCCACAGCAAACAACTTCCGCTCTTGAAAGGTATAACGGAACGGTAACGCTGTCTAGTTACCTGTTCGTTATTTTTCTGCGAGTTGGCTGAGGGGGGCGGATTCGTCACTCGACGCCGTCGGCACGGTCACCTCGGCGGGGCGGTGCGCCGCCCGCACGGCTGCGCGTCCGGAGGGCAGCAGGAGCGCGACGACGAACACGACGATCATCACCAGCCCCGCGATCACGAGCAGCGTCTGCACGCTGATCACGTCGGCCAGCGGCCCGAAGACGGACATGCCGATCGGGGTCGCGAGCGCCATCACGATGCCCACGTAGCTGAAGACGCGGCCGTGCATCTCAGGCGCCACCGTCTCCTGGATCAGGGTCATGAACGGCGTCGAGAACAGCGGCACCAGCAATCCGATGCCGAACATGAAGCTGTAGAACAGCCACAGGTCGGGGCTGAAGCCGAGCCCGATCGTGAACAGCGCGAATCCGAATGTCGATACCACGATGAGGCCGATACGGCTGCGCTTGGCGAGCAGCGTGGAGACGAGCACGCCGCCGAGCAGCATGCCGACGCTGAACGCGATCTCGAGCACGGTCACCATCCACACCTCGCTGCCGAAGGTGCGGGCCACCATCAGCGGGGTGATGAAGGACGGTGCGACGGTGAGCAGGAAGATGATCGCGAACACCCCGAGCAGCCAGCGCACCACGCGGTTGTGCCAGATGTAGCGCATGCCCTCGACGAGGTCGGCGCGGTAGCTGGTGGTCTTCTCGGCGATGGACGCCAGGGTGGGCACGGCGACCATCGCGAGGAACACGATCCCGATGACCGCTGTCACGACGTCGATGAAGAACACCGGCACGATGCCGAAGATGCCGAAGACGGCGCCGGCCGCTGCGGGGGCCAGGAGCGCCATGGCCGACTGGATGGTGCCGAAGATGCCGTTGACCCGCATCAGCTGGTCGGCCGGCGCGATCTGCGGGATCATCGCCTGCACCGCCGGGGTCTGGACGCCCGCGCCGACCGACCGGACGGCGACGGCGAGGAAGATGACCCACAGGTCGGTCACGCCGCTGAGCATGAGCAGCGCGAGCGCGAGCGTGGCCGCGGCGATGGATCCGTCGGCGATCATGACGAGGACCCGCCGGTTCATGCGGTCGGCGAGCGTGCCACCGAAGATCGAGACGATCCCCTGCGGGAGGAAGGCGGCGACCGCGTACAGAGCGACGGCGACACCCGATCGCGTCTCGAACGTGACGTACCACATGACCGCGTACTGGACGATCATCGATCCGAAGAGCGAGACCGTCTGACCCGTGAGGAACAGGGCGACGTTGCGCCGCCAGCCGGTGTCGTCGGCGCTGATCCCGATCGCGGGCTGGGCTGCAGGCTGATCCGTCATGTGAACACCGTACACATGACCACCGACACGGCGGTCGGCGCTGTCGCCGGCTCAGCGGAGGTCGGTGATCTTGCCGCGCAGCACGTCCCGCTCGCGCTCGTTCGCGGTGAGCTCGAGCGCCGTCACCAGCTCGGATCGCGCCTCGTCGACGCGGCCCAGTCGCGTCAGCAGCTCTCCCCGCACGCTCGGCAGCAGTGGCGAGCCGCGCAGCGAGCCGTCCTCCGCGATCCCGTCGACGATCAGCAGCGCCGACGCGGGTCCCGTCGCCATCGACACCGCGACAGCGCGGCCCAGGTCGACAACGGGATTCGGCGCGATGCGCCCGAGTGCCTCGTACAGCACGACGATCCGCTCCCAGTCGGTGGCCTCGACGCTCGGGGCGATCGCGTGGCACTCGGCGATCGCCGCCTGCAGGCCGTAGCTCCTCCGGCCGCGTCCCATCGCATCCGCCCGCCGCAGAGCCGCCCGCCCGCGTTCGATCTGCGCACGATCCCAGCGCGAGCGGTCCTGGTCGGCCAGCAGGATCGAGCTGCCGTCGCGCGCGACGCGAGCGCCGAACCGGGACGCCTGGAGCTCCATCAGGGCGACGAGCGCGTGCACATCGGGCTCATGCGGCAGCAGCGCCGCCAGCACTCGGCCGAGGCGGAGGCCCTCGTTCGCGAGCTCGGCGCGGATCCAGCGCTCGCCCGAGGTCGCCGCGTAGCCCTCCGTGAAGACGAGGTACACGATGCCGAGCACCGCCGAGACGCGCGCGCTCCACTCCGCCGGGTCGGGCGCCTCGAACGGGACTCCCGCTGCCGCGAGCGTCTTCTTCGCTCGCACGATGCGCTGCTGCACCGTCGCCACGGGGACGAGCAGCAGCCGCGCGATCTCGTCGGTGGCCAGACCGCCGACGACCTTCAGGGTCAGCGCGACCTGTGCCTCGCGCGACAGCACCGGATGGCAGGCCGTGAAGATGAGCCGCAGCTGGTCGTCGGAGATCGGCTCCCAGTCGTCGTCCGTCGTCTCGTCGAGATCGCGGGCCATGCCGCGGTACCGGTCGTCCAGGCGCTCCCGGCGCCTCCATCCGTCGATCGCCTTCCGCTTGGCGACCGCGGTCAGCCAGGCGCCGGGGTTCTGCGGGACGCCGCTCTCGGGCCACTGCTGCAGCGCATCGACGAGGGCCTCCTGCGCCAGATCCTCGGCGAGGCCGACGTCGCCGGTCATCTTGGCGAGCGTCGCGACGATGCGTCGGCTCTCGATGCGCCAGACGGCGTCGACGCTCCTCCTGATGTCTGTCACGAGCTCGCGGGCCGGATCGGGCGGTCAGGCGGTCAGGCCTGTGCTGCCCGCTTCGCCTGGTCCTCGCGCCAGCCCTTCTCCTTCTGCACGTACTCGTTGTCGGCGTAGTCGGCGAAGTCGCTCTCGTCGGTGACGCGGCGCACCTCGAGCTTCGAGCCGGCGCCGAGGGGAGCGCGGGACGCCCACTCGGCGGCCTCCTCCTTGGTCGAGACCTCGATGATCCAGAAGCCGTTGAACAGCTCGTGCACCTCGCCGTACGGGCCGTCGGTGACGATCGGGGCCTCGCCGGCGAAGTCGACGACGAAGCCCTCTTTCGCATCCGACAGGCCGTCGCCGGCCAGCAGGACGCCTGCCTCGATCATCGACTCGTTGTACGCGCCCATGTCGTTCATGACCTTCTCGAAGTCGAACGACGGATCGCTGTAGGCGTCCGTGGCCGTGGCGTCCTGGCGCATGATCAGCATGTACTTCATGGGGTGCTCCTTCGATGTCGAGGTCGCGGTGTGCGTCCTCCTACTATCGCGTCGAACGGCGATCGCCGGAATCGACATCGAGCTGGAGAACGGCGCCCGACGACGGCGCAGGGGGTTCAGAACACGTCGGGGGACGGCGTGGAGGCCCAGCGGATCGCGACGTCCGCGTGTCGATCGAAGCGGTAGCCAGCACCGCGCACCGTGCGCACGATGTCCTCGTAGGCTCCGAGCTTCGAGCGCAGACGACGCACGTGCACGTCGATGGTGCGCTCGTTGGGCACCTCGTCGTCGCCGCCCTCCGACCACAGCGTCGAGATGATCTCGTGCCGGTCGATGGTGCGGCCCTCGCGCAGCACGAGGAACTGCAGTAGCTCGAACTCCTTGTAGGTGAGCGGAGCCGTCTCGCCGTCGAGCTGCACGCGCTTGCGCGAGATGTCGATGACCACACCGCCTTTCGGCTCCGGAGGCTCGACGGCGGTGGTCTGACGGTGCTTGGCGAGCGCGGCGGGGTCCTGCAGGGCGAGGCGCACCACGTCGACATCGCGACCGCCGGCGCCCACCGGCGCGAGCGCGACGGCGGCGTAGCTCTCGGCGTCGGGCACCAGCTCGGCCACGAGGGCCTTCAGCGCCGAGACGACCGACCCGAGGTCGGTGCCGGCGGCGAGGGCCTTGGCCTCGTCGATGCCGATGTAGAGGGCGAAGCCGCGCGCCTCGGTGCCCTCGGGCACGGCGCGGACGGCGGGACGGGCGGCGCCCGGAGCGGGCGGCGCCTTGGGCGCGGTCGCGGGAGACGGGTAGACGGTCGGGGTGACGCGGCGCGGGGTGGCGAGAACGGCAAGGGACATGGTGTCGAATCCTTCGGATGCGGGCTTCTCAGAGGAGCCCGGGAGTGTGTCGGTGCGGGTGGCGGAGTCGCCCGGAGACGAGTCCGGGGTCCGGGAGTCCGATTGATCGCTCATAGCGAGGACTCGGGCTGAGGTTTCTCTACGCACACATTCGACAGCACATGACCGCACGCGCCGGCAGCATCATGCCGGCGGTCCCACGGGCCTCGGCGGAGGTCAGGGAGCGCGAGTGATCGGTCATGCCCGCAAGTTTGTGGCACCGACGCAGGATTTGCAAGCAGGCCTACCATGGGTGGCGTGACGCGGCCCTCCGGCACCTCGAGCGCTCCCGCGCAGGACATCACGTTCTGCCGGTCGAGCGACGGCGTGCGCATCGCGTATGCCCGGCACGGATCGGGCCCGACGCTCGTGGTCGCGGCGTGCTGGCTGAGCCACCTCCAGTTCGACTGGGAGAGCCCGGTCTGGCGACACTTCCTCGAGGATCTCGGCCGCTTCTGCACGGTGATCCGGTACGACGAGCGGGGCCACGGCCTCTCGGATCGCGGGGTCGTCGAGCACGGACTCGACGCACGCATCGCCGACCTCGAGGCCGTCGTCGACCACGCGGAACTCGATCGGTTCGCGCTCATGGGCATGTCGCAGGGTGGCCCGGTCACCCTCGGCTATGCGGTGCGGCACCCCGAGCGCATCACCCGTCTCGTGTTCTACGGCAGCTACGCCGCCGCGCTGCCCGATCCCACCCCGGCAGAGCTGGAGCTGGCCGACGCCTTCACGCAGATGATCAAGGTGGGGTGGGCACGCCCCGATTCCGTGTTCCGGCGCGTGTTCACATCGCTGATGATCCCGGAGGCCACCGAGGAGCAGATGGTCTGGGTCGACGAGCTGCAGCGGGTGGCCGCGTCCACGGAGGACGTCCTCGCTGCGCGGCGGGGTCGCCTGGTCGCCGATGCGCGCGACCTGCTGGCGAGAGTCACCGCTCCCACCCTGGTGCTGCATGCTCGGGGAGACCGGATGAACGACTTCGAGGACGGCCGCCAGCTCGCCTCGGAGATCCCAGGCGCCCACCTCGTCGCGCTGGAGAGCGCCAATCACATCCTCCTGGCCGCCGAGCCGGCCTGGCACGTCTTCGTCGAGGAGCTGGAGGCGTTCCTGGCGGCCGACCGCCGCCCCGCGGCACCCGGTCAGGGAGATGTGTCCGCGCTCTCGCCGCGGGAGCTCGACGTGCTCCGCCTCGTCGCCGAGGGCTCGGACAACGACGCCATCGGCCGATCGCTGCACATCAGCTCGCGCACCGTCGAGCGGCATCTGCAGAACATCTACTCCAAGCTGGACGTGACCGGTCGTTCGGCTCGGGCCGCCGCCGTCGCTCGTCTGCTCGGCGGCTGACGGCGCTACGCGTTCGGCGCCATCGGTGCCTCGCACCACGGGTGATGTACGCGCCCGCCCCGATGCCGGCCGGGAACGCCGGGGCCTACCGTCGCTCCATGATCACGAGAATCTCCGCCGAATCCACCCTCTCCGCATCCGACCGGGAGGCCGAGCTCGTCGCCCGCGCGGCCGAGTGCGGGCCCGTGCTCGCGCAGCACGCCGCCAGCCACGATCGCGACGGCACCTGGGTGCGCGAGTCGTTCGACCTCCTCGCCTCCAGCGGGCTCCTCGCCATCGCCGTGCCGACCGAGCTCGGTGGGGCCGGCGCGTCCGTGCGGCAGGTGACGATGGTGCAGCGCGAGCTCGCGAGGCACTGCGGTTCGACCGCGCTCGCCACCGCGATGCACCAGCACGTCACCGCGTTCACGGCCTGGCGGTACCGGCGGGGCCTTCCGGGCGCCGAGGCCACGCTGGCGCGGGTGGCGGAGGAGGGCATCGTCCTGGTATCGACGGGAGGCGCCGACTACACGCATCCGCGCGGCACCGCCGTGAAGGTGCACGGAGGCTACCGCGTGAGCGGGCACAAGATCTTCGCGAGCCAGTCGCCGGTGGGGACGGTCCTCTCGACGATGTTCGTCTACGACGACCCCGAGCGCGGGAGCCGGGTGCTCAACATGGCCGTCCCGGTGTCGAGCACCGGGGTGCGCGTCGACCAGACCTGGGATGCGATGGGGATGCGCGGCACCGCCAGCAACGACATCCACCTCGACGAGGTCTTCGTCCCGGACGACCGCGTCCTCGCCGACCGACCCTACGGCGTGGTCGATCCGCCGCTGCAGATGATCTCGACCATCGGCTTCTCCGTCATCGCGGGCGTGTACCTCGGGATCGCGGAATCGGCCCGCTCGCATGCGATCGACGCGGTGCGGGACACCTCGGATGCGACGGTGCAGCGCCAGATCGGGCTCATGACGCACCGCGCCCGTGTCGCGTCCTGGGCTCTGGACGGCGCGCTGGCCCTCGTCGGCGACGAGCCCACCCCGTCGCTCGACACGGTCGCCGCCGTCATGGCGGCGAAGCGCGAGATCGCGCTCGCCGGCCTCGAGATCTGCGACCTCGCCATGGAGGTCGGCGGCGGCGCGGCGTACTTCCGGGGATCGCCGATCGAGCGGGCCTACCGCGACATCCGGGCGGCCAAGTTCCACCCTTTCACGCCGGAGGCGACGCTCCGTCGCGAGGGGCGGCTCGCTCTGGGTCTCGATGTTGAGGCCCCGTGATGAGTGGCCACGCGTGATGCGCCACTAGACCGTGCCGTACAGCCGATCCCCGGCGTCGCCGAGCCCCGGCACGATGTAGCCGACCTCGTTGAGCTTCTCGTCGAGGGCGCCGAGCACGATGGTCACGTCGCGCCCCTCCGTGGCGGCGCGCACGGCCTCCAGGCCCTCTGGAGCCCCCAGCAGGCAGACGGCCGTGACGTCGACCGCACCCCTGTCGAAGAGGTAGGTGATCGCGGCGATCAGCGATCCGCCGGTGGCGAGCATGGGGTCGAGCACGAAGCACTGGCGGTCGGACAGGTCGTCGGGCAGCCGCTCGGCGTAGATGTCGGGCTGCAGGGTCTCCTCGTTGCGCACCATGCCGAGGAATCCGACCTCGGCCGTCGGCACCAGCTTGACCATGCCCTCGAGCATGCCGAGCCCGGCGCGCAGGATGGGCACGACCAGCGGCCGCGGCGACGCGATCGCAAGGCCCTGGGTCTCGGCGACGGGCGTCGTCACCGTCACGACCTCGGTGCGCACGTTGCGCGTGGCCTCGTAGGCGAGGAGAGTCACGAGCTCCTCGGCGAGGGCGCGGAAGGTGGGCGACGGGGTCGTCTTGTCGCGCAGCACCGTCAGCTTGTGGGTGATGAGGGGGTGGTCGGCCACGTGCACTCGCATAGGGTCGATGCTATGCCGGAACAGCCCAGGGCGGATCGCGAGGCGGCGATGCGGGCGGCGATCGCCGAGGCGCGCCTGGCTCTCGCATCGGGCGACGTGCCCGTGGGCGCCGTGCTGCTGGACGGCGACGGAACCGTGCTCGCGCACGCGCGCAACGAGCGCGAGAAGCTGCAGGATCCGACCGCCCACGCCGAGGTGCTGGCGATCCGCCGGGGCGCCGAGATCCGCGGCGACTGGCACCTGACCGACACGACGCTGGTCGTGACCCTCGAACCGTGCGTGCTGTGCGCCGGGGCGATCCTGGCCGCTCGCATCCCGCGGGTGGTCTTCGGCGCATGGGACGAGAAGGCGGGCGCCGCGGGCAGCGTGCATGACCTGCTGCGCGACCGTCGCCACACGCACCGCGTGGAGGTCGAGACGGGCGTGCTCGCCGACGAGTGCGGCGCCCTGCTCGTCGAGTTCTTCGAGCAGCGGCGCTAGATCAGAAGGTCTGCCCCGCGGTGCAGGTCAGCTCGGTCGCCGGCTGACCGGTGATGGTCGACGGCAGGGTCACCACGGCGGGCGCGTTCGGATCAGTGGCCGGCGCCGTCGGCGCCGCCGTTCCAGTGGGCGCGGGCGTCGGGGCCTCGACGATGTCCTCGCCGGCCACGGCACCGCCACCGGGGTCGCCGGTGATGACGATCTGCGCATCCGCCGCGATCGCATCCGTCAGCACCTTCGCCGGCTCCTTCCGGGGGAGCAGCCCGCCGACGCCGTTCACCGTGGTGCTCCCGGTCGGGTACTGCACGAAGGCGATGTTGGCGAGCGGGATGTCCTTCACGGCGAGTGCCATCGACGCCATCGTGTCGAGCGACGTGAGGGAGGTGCTGAGCTCCATGTTCTGGGCGGCGGCCTGCGCGAGCTGGTAGACGGTGACCGGGTTCGTCAGGGTCGACTCGCTCTTGATCTTGCGCATGAGGGCCGAGAGGAAGAGCTGCTGGTTGCCGATCCGGCCGGTGTCGCTGCCGTCGCCGACGCCGTGTCGGCTGCGCAGGAACTGCAGAGCGTTGAAGCCCGACAGCACCTGCTGGCCCGCGGCGAGCTTGTAGTTGATCGCGAGGTCGTTGATCGGGGTGGCGACGCACACCTCGACGCCGCCCACGGCATCCGACATGGCGATGACGCCGTCGAACTCGATCTTGGCGGCGTACCCGATGTCGAGGCCGGTCAGGGCGGAGACGGTCGAGACGGCGCAGGCGAGGCCGCCGTAGGTCAGCGCCTCGTTGATCTTGCGCGTGCCGGGGTTGCTGTCGCAGCCCGTGATGGGCGTGTACATGTCGCGCGGAAAACTGATCGCGGTGGCCGTGTGGCTCACCGGCGAGATGTGCAGGAGGATCGTGACGTCATTGAGGTTCTCGCCGCGCTTGCCGTAGGCGGGGTTGCCCTGACCGCTGTCGCTTCCGACGAGCAGGATGTTGACGGGACCGCTGATCGCGCCGACGCCGGGAGGCGCCTGCCCCTCGATCGAGATGTCGGTGCCGCCGCCGATCTCGCCGCGGATCTGCTGCAGCGCGATCGCCGCGACCGATCCGGCGCTGACGACGCCGATGCCGAGCGCCATCGCGGCGATCGTGACGATCGCGCCGACGGCGCGTCTGCGGGGGAGTCGCCCGTGGCGCGCTTCAGTAGACATATCGCCGACGACCGTAGCGGGCGCGACTGGGCGGATGCTGGAGGCGCGTCAGTCGGCGCTCTTGATGACGATCGCGTCGGTGGTCGGCTGCTGGTCTCCGGGCGCGAGGTAGATGTCGGGCTCGATGTAGATGACGCGGGCGACGGGCAGGGCCTCGCGCAGCTCGGTCTCGAGCTCGTCGATCGACCGCGCGATGTCGACCGCCATCGTGCGCTCGGGGAACGCCACCTTGGCGGCGATCATCAGCTCGTCGGGCCCGAGGTAGAGGGTCTTCATGTGGATGAGCGCCTCGACGCGAGTGCTGTCGTTGAAGACCTTGCGGATCGTGGCCAGGTCGACGGCGGTGGCGCCCTCGCCGACCAGCAGGCTCTTGGTCTCGATGCCGAGGACGACCGCCACCAGCACGAGCAGCACGCCGATCGCGATGGTGCCGATCGCATCCCACAGGGTGTTGCCGGTGATCACGGAGAGTCCGACGCCGGCGAGCGCGAGGACGAGGCCGGTGAGAGCGGCGACATCCTCGAGCAGCACGACCGGCAGCTCGGGCTGCTTTGCCCGGCGGATGAACTGGATCCAGGTCTGCTTTCCGCGGGTGTGGTTCGACTCGCGGACCGCTGTGCGCAGCGAGAACGACTCGAGCACGATCGCGACGAGCAGCACGGCGATCGGCACGATCGGCAGCTCGAGCTCGTGCGGGTGCTGGATCTTGTCGATGCCCTCGTAGAGCGAGAACACCCCTCCCACCGAGAACAGGATGATCGCGACGACGAACGCGTAGACGTAGCGCTCGCGGCCGTAGCCGAACGGGTGCGCGTCGTCGGCCGCCTTGCGGGACTTGCGTCCGCCGAGCAGCAGCAGTCCCTGATTGCCGCAGTCGGCGAGCGAGTGCACGCTCTCGGCGAGCATCGATGCCGAGCCCGAGATGAGGAACGCGATGAACTTCGCGACCGCGATCCCGGCATTCGCCAGTAGTGCCGCGATGACGGCCTTGGTGCCCCCCTGGGTGCTCATGCCTCCAAAGTACACTTCACGCGTGACCCTCAGACTCCCCGCCATCGCCATCCTCGGAGCCGGTTCGATGGGCGGCGCGATCCTCAGCGGACTGCGTTCGCCGGGGGTGGAGGCCGAGCGGATCATCGTCACCAACCGCACCGAGACCAAGGCCGCGGCGCTGCGCGACGGCGTCGTCACCTCCCTCGCCGGAGAGGTCGACTCGGACGCCAACGTGACGGCGGTGAGGGGTGCGCGGATCGTGCTGCTCGGCGTCAAGCCGGCCATGCTGCCCGGCCTCCTCCGCGAGATCGCCGACGCGCTCGAGCCCGACGCGCTGGTCGTCAGCGTCGCCGCGGGCGTCACGATCGCGACGATGGAGGAGCTGGTACCGCAGACGGTCTTCCGCTCCATGCCCAACACCCCGTCGACGGTCGGCCTCGGGGTGACCGGGTTGGCCGCGGGCACCCGGGCGACGGATGCCGACACGGCGCTCGTGCGGTCGCTGTTCGAGACGGTGGGGGCGGTCATCGAGGTGCCGGAGTCCCAGATCAACGCGCTCTCGACGATCTCGGGGTCGGGGCCCGCCTACGTCTTCTTCCTGATGGAGCAGCTCACCGCATCCGCACGCTCGCTCGGCTTCGACGAGGCCGACGCCCGGCTCATGGTCGAGCAGACGTTCCGGGGTGCGTCGGAGCTGCTCGCGGTGTCGGACGCCGACCCGGCCGAGCTGCGGCGGCGCGTCACGAGCCCCCGAGGCACGACCGAGCAGGCGATCGCCGTGATGGAGGATGCCGACTTCTCGGGCGTCTTCGACCGCGCGGCCGCCGCGGCGATCGCACGAGCCGAGGAGATGGCCCGCGGCGCCTGACGCGGGTCAGCTCAGCGCCGCGAACCGGTCCAGGTCGCTCGTATTGCCCGACGCGATGATCAGGTCGTGGTTCGAGATCACGGTCTCGGGCGTCGCGTAGGTGAAGTCCTTGCCGGGGCTCTTCACCCCGACGACGGTGATGCCGTACTTCCTCCGTACGTGCGACTCGGCGAGCGAGATGCCGCGGATCGGCTTCGGCGGGTACATCTTGACGATCGCGAAGTCGTCGTCGAACTCGATGAAGTCGATCATGCGCCCCGACACCAGGTGCGCGACCCGCTCGCCGGCCTCCGCCTCCGGGTAGATCACGTGGTTGGCGCCGATGCGCGACAGGATCTTGCCGTGCGACTGGCTGATCGCCTTCGCCCAGATCTGGGGGATCTTGAGGTCGACCAGGTTGGCGGTGATCAGCACCGACGCCTCGATCGACGAGCCGACCGCGACGACGGCGACCGCGAAGTCCTCGGCGCCGATCTGCCGCAGTGCGTCGATCGACCGCGCGTCGGCCTGCACCGCGTGGGTGACCCGCTCCGACCACTTCTGCACCAGGGTGACGTCCTCGTCGACGGCGAGCACATCACGCTCGAGGCGGGCGAGCTGCCCGGCGGTGGCGGCGCCGAAGCGCCCCAGCCCGATGACGAGCACGGGAGCGTCGTGGGGGATCTTCTCAACCAACGATGGGCCTCTCTTCCGGTTGGCGGAACAGCTGACGCCGCGTCGACGCCGCGAGTGCGGCGGCGAGGGTGACGGTGCCGATGCGTCCGAAGAACATGGTGGCGGCGAGCACGTACTGCGCCGGCTCGGAGGTGTTCTGCGTGAACCCGGTGGAGAGCCCGCAGGTGGCGAACGCGCTGATCACGTCGAAGAGGACGTAGTCGAGGGGCTCGTCGGTGATGAGCAGCAGGATGATGCTCGCGGTCGCGACCGTCGTCGCGCCCCACAGCACGACGCTGACACCGAGGCGCAGCACGTCCTGGGGGATGCGGCGCTTGTAGGCCTCCATGTCGTCGACGCCGCGTGCCTCCGCGAAGGCGGCGATGAACAGGATCGCCAGGGTCGTGACCTTGATGCCGCCGGCCGTCGACGCCGAGCCTCCTCCGATGAACATCAGCATGTCGGTGATGAGCAGGCTGGAGCCGTCGAGCTGGCTCATGTCGAGGGTCGCGAATCCGCCGGATCTCGCCATCGACGAGATGAAGAAGCTCTGCAGGATCCGCTGCCCGACATCCATGTCGGCCATCGTGCGCTCGTTGCCGAACTCGAGCACGAAGTAGGCGAGGGCCCCGCCGATCAGCAGCAGGCCGAAGGCCAGCAGGGTGAGCTTCACGTGCAGCGACCACCGGTGGGGGTGCCGCAGGTTCTTGCGCAGCACGTAGATGACCGGGAATCCGATCGCCCCGAACGTCACGCCCAGCATCAGCACGACGAGGAACCAGACGTCGGTGGCGTACGGCTCGAGCCCAGAGCTGGTCGGCAGGAACCCGGTGTTGGTGAACGCCATCGCCGAGATGTAGATCGACTGCCAGAGCGCGTCGAGCGGAGCGACCCCCTCGAGCAGCATGCGCGGGAACAGCAGCGCCGCGACGGCCCCCTCGATGACGAGGACGCTGACGGCGACGGTCAGCAGCAGGCTGCCCGTCTCGCCGAGCCGCACCGCCTGACCCTCGGCGATCGGCCCCTTGCGGATGCGAAGCGGATTGGCATCGCCTGCTGCCATCAGCTTCTGCCGCAGGCCGAGTCGGCGGCTGATGATGAGGCCGAGGATCGACGCGACGGTCAGCACGCCGATGCCGCCGATCTCGACTCCGATGAAGATGAAGACATGGCCGATCGGCGACCAGAAGGTCGCCATGTCGACGGTCGCGAGGCCGGTCACGCAGATCACCGAGACGGCCGTGAAGAGCGCGTCGATGAAGGGGGCGCGCTCGCCGGATGCGGTGGCGATCGGCAGCGAGAAGAGGATCGTGAAGACGCCCACGAGAGACCCGAAGACGAGGATCGCGAAGCGGGCGGGAGTGGAGGCCGAGAACGCCGCGACCGCGTCGCGCACCCGCTCGATGATGCCCTCGTGGAAGACGGGCTTCAGTGACATCGCCGCTGCCTCCTCACGCCGCTCGACTCGAAGAGGCTACCGTGGAGTATGGCCGACATCTTCGACGTCCTCGCCGACGCCACCCGTCGCGAGATCCTGGTCCGTCTGCTCGACCGATCGCGTGCCGGGGCGCCGGGCGAGGTGGGCGTGAGCGAGCTCGTCGCGCAGCTCGGCATCAGCCAGCCGACGGTGTCGAAGCACCTCAAGGTGCTGCGCGACGCGGGCCTCGCCCGCGTGCGCGAGATGGGCCAGCACCGCTACTACAGCCTCGAGGCGGCTCCCCTCGAGGCGCTCGAGGAGTGGCTCGCGCCGTTCCTGGTGGGCGGCCCGCTGGCCGAGACCCCGGATCCGGCGGTGGCGACGGCGAGCAGCCCCGTCTTCGCCGCGTGGGCCGGCTCCGACGTCGGCGATCGGATGGGACGCGCGGCCGCCGACACCGCGCACTCGGCTCGCGTCGCGATCGAGGCCGCGCAGGAGAAGCTCCAGGGCGCCCAGAAGCGCGTCTCCGAGAAGCTGCCCCGCCGGAACCGCGAGGACTGACTCGTCTCACGCCATCCTTCCCGCACCGGGGGATGGACATCACCGCGTCGCTGCCGCTACCTTTGCGCCAGACCGCTTGCACAGCAGTCACAGCGATCACAGCAGCCACAGAGGGCACAGTCATCACCGGGGGGCACGGCATGGGGGATCTCTCCGACGTGCGCTTCCTGACCGTCGCCGAGGTCGCCGAGATGATGCGCGTCTCGAACATGACGGTGTACCGCATGGTGCAGCGCGGCGATCTGCCCGCGATCCGCTTCGGGCGCTCGTACCGCATCCCCGAGTCCGCCGTCCAAGCGGCGATCGAGCTGCCCGATTCGCAGGTCGGCTGAGTCGGGTAGACTCCTGAGGTTAGATTTCCGCGGTTCCGGTACTGGACCCGAGGGTCCGTCCGTCGAACGAGCGAGGTGAACATGGGTTCTGTCATCAAGAAGCGCCGCAAGCGCATGGCGAAGAAGAAGCACCGCAAGCTTCTGCGCAAGACGCGTCACCAGCGTCGCAACAAGAAGTGACCGAGTAGCGCTCCGCGCGAATCGAGATCTCAGCGTCCGGCCCGTTACTCGGGTCGGGCGCTTTTTCTCTTCGCGCTCTTCTTCACGGCCTTGGCCTCGCGCCGCACCCGCCGCTGCGCCTGCCGGATGTTCTTCGGCGTGAGACGCAGGATCGGCCATTCGTGCTTGTGCGCATGGAGGGTGAGGATCGCATCCGGATTCACCACGACGCGGTTGCCCACCATCTCGAGCAGCGGGATGTCGTTGCGGCTGTCCGAGTAGGCCCAGCAGTCGGCGAGGTCGGCACCGGCCGCCGCCGCGAGCTCGCCGGCGGCTTCCGCCTTGTGCTCGGCATGCAGCACGTGACCCACCAGGTTGCCGGTGTAGACGCCGTCCTCGACCTCGATCCGGGTGCCCAGCGCGCCGGTGAGCCCGAGTCGGCGCGCCATCAGGTCGCCGATCTCCCACGGGGTGGCCGACACGAGCCACACCTCGTGGCCCTTCGCGATGTGCTCCTGCGTGAGCGCGACCGTCTCGGGATAGAGCCGGCGGCTGATCCGGTGCTCCCAGATGCCCTCGGCCAGGTCGACGATCTCGGCCTGGGTGAGTCCGCGCACCAGCTCGAGCGAGCGCTCCCGCGCCGACTTGAGGTGCGCCTCGTTCTCGCCCTTGCTGATGAAGCGCATCTGGTGCCAGATGAAGGGCACGATGTCGCGCCCCGTGATGACCTTGCGCTTCCATGCCTCTCGGCCGAGCTGGAAGAGGCTCGTGCCCCGCATGAGCGTGTTGTCGACGTCGAAGAAGGCCATGATCGGGCGATCACTCGGCGGCGGCGTCGCCGACTCGGACGTGACCTCGGGCATCGTCATAGTCTATGGGCGTGCCTCGACTGACCCTGCTCGGCAAGCCCGGATGCCACCTCTGCGACGACGCACGGGCCGCCGTCGCGGCGGTGCTGGCCGACTATCCGGCGGTCGAGTTCGCCGAGCTGTCGATCCTCGACGACCCCGAGCTGCTCGACCGCTACGTCGAGGAGATCCCGGTGGTTCTCCTCGACGACCGCGTGCACACCATCTGGCGGGTCGACGCGGCGCGGCTGCGCACCGCGCTCGATAGGGTGACCGCATGATCCGGCACATCGTCATGTGGAAGCTCGCCGCGACCGACCCCGCCCAGCGCGCGGTCGACGCCGCGGGGATCAAGGCGGGTCTCGAGTCCCTGGTCGGCATCGTCGACGGGCTCAGCAGGCTCGAGGTCGGAGCCGATGTCGGCGTGATCGACGCCAACTGGGACGTCGTGCTGATCAGCGAGTTCGACGACAACGACGCGCTCGAGGGCTACCAGATCCACCCCGACCACATCGCGGTCGGCCAGTGGGTCAAGACCGTCGTGACAGACAAGGCGACCGTCGACTACGACTGGTGACAGCCGGGCCCTCCCTGGCTAGGCTCCGGTCATGGAGCGCACGACCGTCCTCGCGATCTGCGGATCGCTGCGAGCCGGATCGCTCCACCAGGCGCTGCTGTCGGCCGTCGCCGAGCGCGCACCCGGCTTCCGACTCGTCGGCGCCGACCTCGTGGCCGACCTGCCGCTGATGAACCCCGACCTCGACCGTCGCGACAGCGTGCCGGCGGCCGTCCGGGAGTTCCGCCTCCTCGCGGAGTCGTGCCGGGGCGCCGTCATCGCGAGCCCCGAGTACGTGCACGCCCCGTCCGGCGTCACCAAGAACGCGCTCGACTGGCTAGCCGGGTCGACCGGCCTCTACGGCAAGCCGGTGCTCCTCATGAGCGCGTCGCCCGGCCAGACCGGCGGCCTCCGCGGACTGGCAGGGCTCGTCGCGCCGCTGCTGGCCCTCGACGCCCTGCTCGTCGATCCGGTGAGCGTCTCGCGGGCGCCCGCGCGCATCCGCCCCGATGGCCAGGTGGTCGATGCGGGCCTCGACCTGCGCATCGAGATCGCGGTCGAGCAGCTCGCCGAGCAGATGACGGTCGCGGCGGGGCAGCGGATCACCGCTGGCCGCTGAGGCGGTACCCGTGCGTCAGGCGGCCGCGTTGATCAGGACGCTCACCAGCAGCGCCACGATCACGCTGTTGTAGGCGAACGACACGAGGCTGTTGACCGAGACGATGCGACGGAAGGCGCGCGCCGTCGTCGTGACGTCGGATGCGCTGAACGTCGTCGCGACCTGGATGGCGAGGTAGAGGTAGTCGCCGAATCGCGGGGGCTCGTCGCCCGCGAACTCGGCACCGCCCGCGACCGCATTCTGGCGGGCGTAGCGCACGGCGTAGCTGGTGACGATGAGAGCGAACGAGCCGACGACGACGGCGAGGCCGAGGTAGCGGAGGGCGGGGTTGCTCGAGACCGACCTGTTGACGACCAGGGTGACGAGCGTGACCACGGCGATCAGCGATCCGGTGACCGCGTAGTAGGTCGCACCGCCGCCGCTCAGCACCCAGACGGCCTTCGCGCGCGGGGTCGTCGGCGTCGTCGCCCGCAGCGACTCGTGCAGCTGCTCGCTCGACAACGGAAGGAAGACGATCACCGTCAGCGCCGAGGTCACGAGGCAGATCACCGCCCACCCGGCGAACAGCGCACTCGTGAAGATGACCTCGCGCGGGAGGTCGCGGCCGAGGAAGCCGATGAGGAACGCGCCGGCGAAGGTGAGGAGACTCGAGATGCCGAGGCTGAGATACCCGCGCGAGATGTCGGAGACGAACCGAGGATGCGCGCGGCGGGCCATGCGACCCAGAGTACGGACCGGCGGACTAATCCTCGAACTGCACCCAGTCGGGGCAGCCGTCGGTGACGAAGGTCACCGCCTCGGGGATGTCGGTGAGGAACACGTAGGCGCCCTGGTCCTCGACGTAGACACCGCCGTCCGCGTCGAGGATCTGCCAGGTGCAGCCGTCGGGCAGGGTGCCGGGGTCGCCGTCGAGCTCGTAGCCGCCGAGCGGCGCCTGGTCGGGGATCGAGTAGCTGCCGGTGCCGGAGAGCGTCGCGCCGGAGAAGTCGTCGCCGCCGTCGCCCTCACCGTCGTCGTCGCCGGTCGCGTCCTCCGACGTGCCTGCGCTCGAGTCGGTGTCCGACGAGGAGTCTCCGCCCGACCCGTCGCCGTCGGAGTCGGGCGCGCAGCCGACGGGCGCGAGGCCCGCTGTCAGGGCCAGGGCGGCGAGGAGCGTGCCGGGAAGGAGACGCGTCGAGCGGAGCGGTGGGTGCATGTCGCGACGGTAGACCCGCGGCGCGCGCGGCGATATGGGGGATGCGGCGTATTCACCCACGGGGGATCATGGAGGCCATGACCTCGACGCCGAGCTCCTCGCCCCGTATCGACCCCACCGCCGTCATCGCACCGACGGCGGTGATCACCGGCGACGTGGTGATCGGCGCAGGAGCGGTCGTGCTCGACGGCGCGATCATCACCGCCGACCACGGCACGGCGGTCATCGGCCCGTCGACGGTGGTGATGGAGAACGCGGTGCTGCGGGCGTCCGCGCGATTCCCGCTCGCGATCGGCGCGCACTGCCTCATCGGACCCCACACGAGCATCTCGGGCGCGACTCTCGACGACGAGGTGTTCATCGCGACCGGCGCGAGCGTCTTCCCGGCCGCGCGACTCGGTCGGGGCAGCGAGGTGCGGATCAACGCCGTCGTGCACCTGCGCACCACCGTCGCGCCCGGCGCGGTCGTGCCGATCGGCTGGATCGCGGTCGGGGATCCGGCCGTCATCCTGGCACCGGGCGACTCGGACGCGATCTGGGCCGTGCAGGAGGAGCTCGACTTCCCCGGCTTCGTCTTCGGGGTCGACCGTCGGTCGGGAGACACGATGGTGCAGCTCACGGAGCGGTACGCGCACGCGCTGGCGGCGTCGCTCCGCGAGCGCTGACGTCGAGGAGCGTGACCTCCGGTCGCGCTCCTCAGCCCTCAGCCGCCAGCTACGGCGTCAGGCGGTTCGGTCCGCGGAAGAGGTAGGTGACCTCGCGGATCGACGGCTGGTGCAGCAGCAGCATGATGACGCGCGAGAGCCCCATGCCGAATCCGCCGTGCGGCGGCACGCCGTACCGGAAGAAGTCGAGGTAGAAGGCGAGCTCCTCGGGGTCGAGGCCCTTCTCCTTCGCCTGCTCCACCAGCACGTCGATGCGGTGCTCGCGCTGGGCACCGGTCGAGATCTCGACCCCGTTGAAGATCAGGTCGTAGCTGTTGGTGAGCGACCCGTCGCCCTCGTGACGGCGGTGGTAGAACGGGCGGATCGAGGAGGCGTAGTCGGTGAGGAACACGAACTCGTGCCCGAGCGTCTCGGCGACGTAGGCCGCGATCTGGCGCTCGCCCTCCGGGTCCATGTCGTCGTCGGCGCGCGGCACCTCGTAGCCGCGCTCGGCGACGATGCGCTTGGCCTCGGCCAGCGGGATGCGCGGGAACGGCACGCTCGGCACGGTGACCTCGACGCCGAAGGCGGCCTCGATCTCGGCGCCGTGCTTCTCCTTGACGGCCGTCAGGCCGGCCACGAGCAGCTGCTCGTGCATCGCCATGACGTCCTCGTGGGTCTCGATCCACGAGATCTCGGCGTCGACCGAGATGAACTCGGTCGCGTGCCGCGACGTGAACGACGGGTCGGCGCGGAACGCGGGGGCGACCTCGAAGACCTTCCCGAATCCGGCCGGCTGCGCCATCTGCTTGAAGAACTGCGGACTCTGGGCGAGGTAAGCCTTGCCCTCGAAGTAGTCGACCTCGAACAGCTCGGCCCGGCTCTCGGACGCCGACGCCATCAGCTTCGGCGTGTGGATCTCGATGAAGTCGTTGTCGACCCACCAGCTGCGCAGGGCGTGCAGGAATGTGGTCTGCACCCGGAAGACCAGGTTCTGCTCGGGGCGGCGCAGGTCGAGGAAGCGCCAGTCCATGCGCTTGTCGACGGCCGTGTCGTCGGCGATCGGAAGGTCGAGGGCGGCGCCGGTGACCTCGAGCGTCGAGATCTTGACCTCGATGCCGCCGAGCTTGACGCGCTCGTCGTGCTTGAGCTCGCCGGTCACGGTGACGAAGGAGCCGAGCGAGAGGGCGGAGATCGTGTCGGCGATCTCGTCGACGACCGGCGCCTCGCCCTCTGCGGCTGCCGTGCGAGGGTGCACCAGCTGCAGCGCGCCCGACTCGTCGCGCAGCACGACGAACTGCACCTTCTTCTGATCGCGCACCGTCTCGACCCAGCCCGAGACCGACACAGGGCCATCGGATGCGGCGGGCAGGTTCTTGATCAGGGTGCGTTCGGTCACGGTGGCAAAGTCTACCGGTGGAGCAAAAGTAGAATCGGGGGGTGCCCGCCGACCTGATCCGCCTCGTGCGTCACGGCGAGGTGCACAATCCCGACGGCGTGCTCTACGGGCGCATCCCCGGTTTCCACCTCAGCGAGCGCGGTCACCGCATGGCCGAGCTGGCCGCCGAGTCGCTGACCGGGCATCCGATCGCCGCCATCTGGGCGAGCCCGCTGCAGCGCACGCAGGAGAGCGCGGCCCCCTGGCTCGCGCGCTTCGCCGACGCGGGCCCGCTCGTCACCGAGCCGCGGCTGATCGAGCCGGCCAACACCTTCGAGGGGCTGAACATCCGCAAGGAGCTGCGTCGGCGTCCGCTGCTCGCCCGCCACCTCGTCAATCCGTCGAAGCCGTCGTGGGGCGAGCCGTTCGTGTCGATCGCGGGCCGGATGATGGCGGCGGTCGCCGACGCGCACGCCAGCGTCGACGGCGGCGAGGTGGTGCTCGTGACGCATCAGCTGCCGATCTGGATGGTCGCGCGCACCGTGCAGGGCAAGCGGCTCGCGTCCGACCCGCGCACCCGCCGGTGCTCGCTCTCGAGCATCACGACCGTGCAGAAGCAGGGCGACGTCTTCGTCGAGGTCGACTATCAGGAACCCGCGCGAGAATTGCTGGCGGAATCCATCGATCTGGGAGCGGTCTAGCAGTGCAACGCAGTGTCACCGGCCGTCGTCTCACCGTCCTCGTCATCGCCGCCGCCCTCGCCTTGACCGGATGCACCCCGCAGGCGGACGGGCTCTCGAGCGACTACCAGCAGGGCGATGACGGCGGCAACTACGTGTCGGGCGACGGCACGATGGTCGTCATCGCGGCCGACCAGCGCGGCCCCGCAGTCGACTTCTCGGGCGACACCGACGCCGAGCAGACCCTGTCGAGCGACGACCTCCGCGGCGGCGTCGTGGTGCTGAACTTCTGGTACGCCCAGTGCGGGCCGTGCCGCGTCGAGGCTCCCGACCTGGTCGCCCTCCACGACGAGTACGCGGATGCGGGGGTGCAGTTCGTCGGCGTGAACGTGCGCGACGGCATCGACGAGGCCCGCACCTTCGCCGACAAGTTCGGCATCGTGTACCCCTCGATCCTCGACGTCGACGACAACGACGTGGTGCTCGCCTTCGCGGGCGACGTGCCCCCGAACGCCGTCCCGACGACGCTCGTCATCGACCAGGAGGGTCGCGTGGCTGCCCGTATCAGCGGCGCGATCCAGAGCCCCACGGCTGTCGCCGCGGTCATCGACGACCTGCTCGCCGAGGCCTGAGCCGTGGAAGGGCGACCCCGTGGGCGCGAGTGAGATCGCGTTCAGCGGCGGGCTGTGGCTCGCGCTGCCGGTGGCCGTGGCCGCCGGGCTGATCTCGTTCCTCTCGCCCTGCGTGCTCCCGCTCGTGCCGGGGTACCTCGGGTACGTGAGCGGTGTCGCGGGCGGCGCCGAGCGCAGCCGCAGCCGCACGGTCGCCGGGGCCGGGCTGTTCGTCGCCGGGTTCTCGGTCGTGTTCCTCGCGTTCTTCGTGCTGACCAACTCGGTCGGATCGTTCTTCCTGCGCTACGAGCGCCCGCTGCTCGTCGTCGGCGGCGTGATCGTGATCGTGCTCGGCCTCGCCTTCATCGGCCAGTTCACCTTCCTCCAGCGCACCATCAAGCCCAGCTGGCGGCCGCGCACCGGCCTCATCGGCGCCCCGCTGCTCGGCATGGTCTTCGCGGTGGGCTGGACCCCGTGCATCGGTCCGACGCTCGGAGCCGTCTCGACCATGGTCTTCGTGGGAGACACCGGCCGCGCGCTGCTGATCGGGGTGGCCTACTGCCTCGGCCTCGGCATCCCGTTCGTGCTGGTCGCCCTCGGCTTCGGCTGGGTCAGCGGCTCGGTCGCCTGGGTGAAGCGCCACATCCGCGTCGTCAACATCGTCGGCGGCTCGCTGCTGGTGCTGATCGGCGTGCTCATGGTGACGGGCGTCTGGGGCGCGCTGATGTCGAGTGTCGGGACGGTGATCAGTGGCTACACGCCCGCGATCTAGCGATCCGTACCGCCCCGACGACGCGATCGACTCCGATCGCCCGGTGGCGGATGGCGGCGGTGGTGGTGGCGACGACGTCGCGCAGCCCCGGCTCGGACCCCTCGGCTACCTCCGCTTCTTCTGGCGGCAGCTGACCAGCATGCGCACGGCGCTGCTGCTTCTCCTCCTGCTGGCGCTCGCCGCGGTGCCGGGGTCGCTGGTGCCGCAGCGCTCGTCCGACCCCAACGGCGTGATCCAGTACGAGCAGGAGAATCCCGAGGCATTCAGGATCCTCGACGGGATCGGGCTGTTCAGCACCTTCACCTCGCCCTGGTTCTCGGCCATCTACCTGCTGCTCTTCATCTCGCTGGTCGGCTGCATCATCCCGCGCACGAAGCACCACTTCGACGCCTTGCGCGCCCGCCCGCCGCGCACGCCGGCGCGGCTGCAGCGGCTGGTCGGCTACCAGTCCGCGAGGACCGGTGCGGATGCCGCGCGCGCCATCGACGAGGGCGAGTCGCTGCTGAAGCGGGCCGGCTATCGCACCGAGCGCTACGGACAGAGCGTCAGCGCGGAACGCGGCTACCTGCGCGAGACGGGCAACCTCGTCTTCCATTCCGCGCTCGTCGGGATCCTCATCACCGTCGGATTCGGGGGCGGGTTCGGCTACACGGGCCAGCGCATCCTCGTGCAGGACGAGCCCTTCACCAACGTGCTGCTCGGGTACGACTCGTTCAATCCCGGCCGCTTCTTCGAGGAGACGCAGCTGCAGCCGTTCTCGTTGCGCCTCGACGAGTTCGACCCGACGTACCAGTTCGATCTCAAGAGCGCGCGGTGGAATCCGCTCGACTACGACGCCCACCTCAGCACCCGCACGCAGGGCGGCGACTGGCAGGATGCGCTTCTCAAGGTCAACTCGCCGGTGTCGATCGGCGGCACCGAGGTGTACCTGCTCGGCAACGGCTACGCACCCGAGATCACCGTGCGCGACCCCGACGGCGATGCCGTCTACACGAGCGCGGTCCCGTTCCTCCCCCAGGACGCCAACCTCACCAGCCGCGGCACGATCAAGGTGCCGGACGGCCTGGCCGAGCAGGTGGGCATGCTCGGGTTCTTCTACCCGGATCCACTGCCCCTGGTCGACGGCACCTTCACGTCGTTCTCGCCGAACGACAGCGGCGAGTCGCTCGTGACCCTGTTCGTCTACACCGGCGATCTCGGCCTCGACGAGGGCGTCGGAGTCAACGCCTACTCGCTCGACATCACCGGCCTCACGCAGGTGGCGGGCGGCGACGCCGACGTGAAGGCGCTGCAGCTCAGCCCCGGCCAGGTCGTCGAGCTGCCCGACGGGCTCGGGACGATCGAGTACTCGGGGCTCAAGCGCTACATCAGCGTCGACGTGCACCACGACGGCACGCAGCCGTTCGTCCTCACCTTCGCGATCCTCGTCCTCGGCGGTCTGCTGGTCAGCCTGTTCATCCCGCGACGCCGCGTCTGGATCAAGGCGGTGACGGATGCGGACGGCACCCGCCTCGAGTACGCCGGCCTCGCACGCGGCGAGGATCCGACCCTCGCGGCGTCGGTCGCCGACCTGGCGCTGCGCCACCGCGCGGCCCTCGGCGACGAGGAGCCCGAGCAGCCCGCAGACCCCGAACGTAGGATGACCCCATGACCCCCGAGACCCTCGCGACGTACTCGCTGGTCGCCGTCTACTCGGCGATCGCGGTGTACGCGTTCGCGTTCATCGTGTACGTGCTCGACCTCAGCAAGCGCACCGCGCTCGCGCAGGCGGCGCCCGCCGCGAAGGCGCGAGAGCTGGCCTACGCGGGCGGCGGGGCGTCCACGCCGAGCGGGTTCGCTCCCGAGACGAAGCGCGACGCGGGCGCGAGCCGCTATCTGCGCACCGCATTCGCCCTCACCCTCGTCGCGTGGGTGCTCCACCTCACGGCCCTCGTGCTGCGCGGACTCGCCGCCTCGCGTGTGCCGTGGGCCAACATGTTCGAGTTCGCGCTGACCGGCACCGCCGTCATCGTCGGCGTCTTCCTGATCGTTCAGGTGTGGCGCGACCTGCGCTTCCTCGGCGCCTACGTCACGGCGATCGTGATGCTGCTGCTGGGCCTCGGCACCGTCAACTTCTACGTCGACGTGACGCCCACCCCGCCGCCGCTGCAGTCGGCGTGGCTGGTCATCCACGTCTTCGTCGCGACGCTCGCCACCGGATTCTTCGCGGTCGGCGGCGGCCTGTCGATCGCGCAGCTGCTGCAGGCGCGGCGCGAGTCGGGCAAGACGGCGGGGCTCCGGCTGCTGCAGACGTTCCCGTCGGCGGCGGCCCTCGAGACGCTCGCCAACCGCGTCATCATCGTCGGGTTCGCCTTCTGGACGTTCACCCTCATGGCCGGCGCGATCTGGGCCGAGCGCGCCTGGGGCCGTTACTGGGGCTGGGACACCAAGGAAGTGTGGACCTTCATCATCTGGGTGGTCTTCGCCGGGTACATCCACGCGCGGGCGACCCGCGGGTGGCGTGGCTCGCGATCCGCCTGGCTCGCCATCATCGGCTTCGCGGCGGTGCTCTTCAACTTCACGATCGTGAACCTGTTCTTCGCGGGGCTGCACAGCTACTCGGGGCTGTAGGCGCCTCTCGCCGCGAGGTGCACCTCAGTGAGCCGGTGCACCCGCTCCAGGCGCTCGCGCCACCAGGCCGCGCGCTCCGCTGACGCGGCGTGCTTCTCGGCCAGCCCGGCGTCCACCTCGACGCGCCGCACATCGATCTCGCCGTCGCGCGGTGCGAGCGGCTCGGCCGTGACATCGCCGGCGAGCAGGGCGGCGGTGCCGAGTCCGCAGTCGTAGTCGAGCTCGGGGAGCGCGGCCGCGAGGGCCGCTCCCATCGAGAGGCCGACGGAGGTGTCGAGGGCGCTCGACACCACCACCGGCAGGCCCGCCGCGGCGACGATCCGCAGGGCGGCGCTGACCCCTCCGAGCGGCTGGGCCTTCAGCACGAGCAGGTCGGCGGCGCCCTCGCGGGCCACCTCGAGCGGGTCGGCGGCTTTCCGCACGCTTTCGTCGGCTGCGACCGGCAGCTGCCAGTCGTGCAGCCGCTCGCGCAGCTCGACCAGCTCCGGCACGGTGGCGCAGGGCTGCTCGAGGTACTCGAGGTCGAACTCGGCGAGGGCATGCGCGGCGTGCTCGGCCTCGTCGACGTTCCAGCCGCCGTTGGCGTCGACTCGGATGCGGCCCTCGGGCCCCAGGAAGGCACGCACCGCACGGACCCGCGCCACGTCATCCGCCAGCACCTGCCCCCGCTCGGCGACCTTCACCTTGACGGTGCGCGTGCCGCCGAACCGCGCGAGCACCTCGTCGACCCGGTCGGGGGCGACCGCCGGCAGCGTCGCGTTGACCGGGATGCGGTCGCGCAGCACCGGGGTCGCCGCGCCCCAGCCGAACTCGATCGCGGCCGCGAGCCAGGCCGCGGACTCCGCGTCGTCGTACTCGACGAAGGGTGAGAACTCGGTCCAGCCGTTCGGGCCGCGCAGGAGCAGGGCCTCGCGCGTCTCGAGTCCGCGGAAGCGGGTGGCGAGCGGCAGCGCGACGACCCGCGCACCGTCCAGGAGCTCGGCGAGGGGCGGCAGGATCCCGGCAGGCGGCGGCGTCGACGTCATGCGCCCAGTCTGCCCTCCCGTGTCGGAAACTCCTGACCCTGGTCCGCGCGATCTTCCCGCAGCCGCGCGGGCGGGCACCCGACTGGGGAGGGACTCAGGAGTTTCCGACGCAGGGACGCGCCGCGGGGCGCTCGGTAGGCTGGCGCCGTGACCGACGAGACGCTGCGGTTCCTCGACGGGGAGCCCGCGCCCGCCGTACCCGTCGCGGCGGAGGATCCCGACAGCAGGCCGGCGGATCCCGCATCCGCCCCGCGCGCACGTCATCGCCCCCGGCGGTGGCCCGGCATCTTCTCCGTCGGCCTCGGCATCCTGACCGCGGTGCTCACGGGCGTCGGCATCTCCGTCGCGACCGACGGCGGGTTCGTGGTCGCCACCGCTCTCGCCTGGACCGCCATCGCCGTCAGCGCCGTGGGCGTCTTGGTCGGCATCGCCGCGATCGTCGGCCGCCTCGGCCGCCGGTGGGGCATCGCCGGGGTCGCGCTGTGCCTGATTGCGAATCCCGTCATCCTCACCGCCGTGCTCAGCGCCGCCGCGGGGCTCGCGTGACGCGCGCCCTGCGAGCCGTCCCGGCGGGGTCCCGCGTGCTGCACGCCCTGCGCGACGCGCTCGGCGGAGGCGACGCCCTCATCGTCACCCAGACGGACGCGGCGCCCCCCGATCTGCCCGCGACGGTGCCGCAACGGGTCGCCCTGGTGGTCGAGACCAGCGGATCGACCGGCGCTCCCAAGCGCGTCGCGCTCGGCGCGGATGCGGTGCTCGCCAGCGCCGCGGCCAGCGAGTCCGCGCTCGGCGGCCCCGGCCAGTGGGTGCTCGCCCTGCCGACGCAGTACATCGCCGGGCTGAACGTGCTGGCGCGATCGATCGCGGCGGGCACCGACCCGGTGGGCGTCGAGGGCTCCCGGTTCTCGGCGTCCGCGTTCGCCGCCGCCGCGGCGCGGCTCACGCACCCCGCGCGGTTCACGTCGCTCGTGCCTGCGCAGCTCGCAACGCTTCTCGACGACACGGATGCCCGCACCGCCCTGGCCCGCTTCGCGCGCGTGCTGGTCGGGGGGCAGGCCACGCCGCAGGCCCTGCTCGAGCGCGCGGCCGACCACGGGATCCGCGTCACCCGCACCTACGGCTCGAGCGAGACGAGCGGCGGATGCGTCTACGACGGCGAGCCGATCGGCTCGGCCTCGGTGCGGGTCGTCGACGGCGAGGTGCAGCTCGGCGGGCCGACGATCGCCGACGGCTACCTGGGCGACGATGCTCTCACCGCGGAGCGCTTCATCTCGGACACTGACGGCCGCTGGTTCCGTACGGCCGACGCGGGAGCCTGGGACGGCGAGCGTCTGACGATCACCGGGCGCAGCGACGACGTGCTCGTCTCGGGGGGCGTCAAGGTCGCGCTCGGCGAGGTCGAGCGGGTGCTTCGTGAGCAGCCGGGGTTCGCGGATGCCGTGGTGATCGCCGCGTCTGACGAGCGCTGGGGGCAGGTGCCCGTCGCCTTCACGGTGTCGGACGTCGACCCGGCCGCCGCGATCGCGGCCGTGGGGCTGGCGCTGGGGGTCGCCGCGCGACCGGCGCGCGTGATCCGCCTGGATGCCCTCCCCCTGCTCGCGAGCGGCAAGCCCGACCGCCGCGGACTGGCCGACCGTGCCCGCCGATTAGGCTGACCCCGTGGCCAAGCAGCAGCGCATCGACCCGCGCGTCGTCGAGAAGTCCCGTCAGACGCAGTTCTCTGCGATCAACGCGAAGAACGCCCGGACGCAGGGCACGTCGCGCGGCAGGAGCGGCCGCCCCGGCGGACGGACCGTCGTCGAGACGCGACCCGCGACGCTCGGCACCTGGATCGCGGGAGCCCGGCTCCCCACCCTGCTGCTGGCGATCGGCCCCGTCGTGCTCGGCACCGGGCTCGCCGCGCGGCTGACGGTCAGCTGGTACGACCACTGGGTCCGTGCCCTGCTCGCGCTCGCCGTGGCGCTGGCGCTGCAGATCGCCGTGAACTACGCGAACGACTACTCGGACGGGATCCGCGGCACCGACAAGGTCCGCGTCGGCCCCGAGCGCCTCGTCGGATCGGGCCGCGCGCGCCCGCGCACCGTGCTCATCGTCGCGCTCGTCTTCGCCGGCATCGGCGCTCTAGCCGGCGCGACCCTGATCGTGCTCAGCGGCATCTACTGGCTCTTCGCGTTCGGCGTGCTGGCGCTCGCCGCGGGGTGGTTCTACACCGGCGGCAAGCGCCCGTACGGCTACCTCGGCCTCGGCGAGATCGTCGCGTTCCTGTTCTTCGGCGTCGCTCCCGTGGTGGGCACCATGCTGACCCAGGTGGGCGAGGTCAATGCCGACGGCTGGCTCGGTGGCGCGGCCATGGGCGCGTTCGCCGCGGCGGTGCTGCTGGTCAACAACCTGCGCGACCGCGAGAGCGACAGGGTCAGCGGCAAGCGCACGATCGCGGTGCTGCTCGGAGATCTCGGCGCGCGCATCGTCTACGCGCTGCTGATGCTGCTGCCGTTCGGGCTGCTCGTCCCGTTCGTGCTGCTGTACGACAACGCGGTCTACGTGTACTTCGCGCTGATGGCCGCGGCGCCCGCCATCGTGATCGTCCTGCTCGCCCGGCACCCGCGCGAGCTCGTGTACGCGCTGCGGCTCACGCTCGTCTCCTCGCTGCTGTTCGGCGTGGGACTGGCGCTCGCGGTCGCCTTCTGACGCAGACGAGCTAGCGCGTGACCTCGTCGTCGCGGTCCTCGGCGTCCTCGTCGCTCACCGCGCCGTCGCGCGCTCGGCGCGGAGCACGCGCCTCCGCCAGCTCGTCGGCGACCTCCTGCCGCAGCGGGCGGAAGAAGATGTACGAGACACAGAATCCGATGGCCGCCGCGAGGAGCGCCGCCACCCAGGGCTCGACGCCCACGAGCATGAGGATCACGAAGACCAGGGCGAACAGGCCGATCCGCAGAAGGGTGTACGAGATCCAGGGGCGCATTCCGTCCAGTGTATTCGCGGTCCCTCCACGTAGGATCGGGGCATGCGTCAGGTGCTCATCTCACTGGTCCTCACCGGGATCATGGTGTTCAGCATCGTCGACATCATCACGATCGACTCGAGTCGGGTGAAGCACCTGCCCAAGGTCTTCTGGGTGCTGCTGACGATCCTGCTCTCGGTCATCGGGACGCTGCTGTGGTTCCTGATCGGGCGCGAGCGCTCCGAGCGCCGCGGGGGCGGTCGGTTCGCGGGGGCGGCGGGAGCGGCCCAGCCGCCGCGCCGGCCGACACGACGCGGTCCGGTGGCGCCCGACGACGACCCCGAGTTCCTCCGCAAGCTGGCCCGCGAGGCCGAGCAGGAGGAGCGGATCCGTCAGCTCGAGGAGCGCCTCAACGACCTCGACGATGACAAGCCCAAGGAGTAGCCCCGGCAGCTCGGGCGACGACACCGGCGCCTCTCCCGCGAGCGAGTTCGCGATGGCGCTCCTCGCCGAGTTCGTGCGACGCGGCGTGACCGACCTGGTGCTGAGCCCGGGTTCGCGCTCCCAGGCGCTCGCGCTCGCCGCGGCCCGGCTGGAGCAGGCCGGCCTGCTGCGGATGCATGTGCGCGTCGACGAGAGATCGGCCGGCTTCCTGGCGCTCGGCATCGCCGTCGAGCAGACGCGGCCCGTGATCGTGGTGACGACGTCGGGCACCGCCGTCGCGAACCTGCATCCCGCCGTGCTCGAGGCCGCCCACTCCGGGGTGCCGCTCGTGCTGCTGACGGGCGACCGGCCGGCGGAGCTGCGCGGCATCGGCGCGAACCAGACGACCGAGCAGGCGGGGATCTTCGGATCGGCGGCGCCGTCGGTCGACGTCCCGGCGCCGGGTGCCGCCGGGAACGAGGCGGATGCGGCGGCCGCCGTCCAGCTGGCGGGCGCCCTTCTCGACGGCATCGCCGGTCCGCGCCACGCGAATCTCGCGTTCCGCGAGCCGCTGTCGGGGGTCGTGCTGCGTCCGGACGTGAGTCCGGGCACGTGGGCACCGACTGCCCGCCGCGACGTCGTCGAGCTGCGCCCCGAGGCGGGGACGGTCGTCGTCGCCGGGTCCGCTGCGGGCCCCGCCGCCGAGGAGGCCGCGCGTGCTCTCGGCGCGCCCCTGCTCGCCGAGGTCGCCAGCGGCGCACGCTTCGGACCCCATCTGGTCGCCGCGTACCGCGAGCTGCTCGGCGCCGCGGACTTCGGCGACCGGGTGACGCGGGTCGTCGTATTCGGGCATCCGACGCTGTCCCGAGAGGTGCCGGCGCTCATCGAGCGGACCGGCGTCGAGACGATCGTGGTGCGGTCGCCGGGACGCGACGACTACAACCCCGGACGCCGGGTGGCGCGGTTCGCCGACGCGGTGACCGTCGCATCCGACGCGGACGCCGCCGACCACCTGGCCTCGCGCGCGGCTCGCGCGTGGGTCGGCAGCTGGGTGACGACGTCACGACGGCTGATCGAGCCCGACCGGCAGCCGCTCGGAGCCGGACCCGAGACCGACGAGCTGGCCGAGCGGGCCGCGTTCGCGCGGGCGCAGCTCGCCGAGCTGCGCGAGCCGGTCACCCGGCGTATGCTCGTCGAGGCCGTGTGGGACGCGACCTGGCCGCACGACCGGCTCGTCGTCGGGGCCTCACGGCTGATCCGCGAGCTCGACCGCGTCGCGCCCGGAAAGCGCATCCCGGTGCATGCCAACCGCGGGCTGGCCGGCATCGACGGCACGGTCGCGACAGCGACGGGCATCGCGATGGCGTCGCAGCAGGCGGCCGATGACGCGCGGTCGGCACCCGGCGTCACGCGCGTGCTGCTCGGCGACCTCGCTCTGCTGCACGATGCCGGATCACTGCTGCTCGCGTCGGGCGAGCCGCGGCCGCGCCTGCAGGTGATCGTGGGCGACGACGGCGGGGGCACGATCTTCGACGGGCTCGAGGTGGCGGGGTCGGCGGACGCGGACCTCTTCGACCGCGTGATGCTCACCCCCCAGCGCGTCGACCTCGCCGCGCTCGCCTCCGCCTACGGCTGGGAGCACCGCCGGGTGACCTCGCGCGGCGAGCTCGCGCCGGCTCTCTCGCCGTCGACGGCCCAGGTGCTGATCGAGGTGCCGCTGGCGCGGTGACCGGGGGTAGCGTGACCCGCATGAAGGAACTGCTGCGTGCCACATCCGGATTCGATCTGGCGGCTGTCGACCCGAGCTCCACTCCCGGCTTCGACGGCGGCAAGAAGGCCGGCACCAAGGCTCTCGCCGACGGGGTCGCCGAGCTGGACGACCTGCAGGAGCGGCTGTTCGCGACGAGCCGGTTCGGCGGTCAGCGCTCGGTGCTGCTGGTCATCCAGGCGATGGACACGGCGGGCAAGGGCGGGATCGTGAAGCACGTCGTCGGGTCGGTCGATCCGCAGGGGGTGCACATCGCATCCTTCAAGGCGCCGACCGACGAGGAGAAGGCGCACGACTTCCTCTGGCGTATCGAGAGGCAGCTGCCGGTGGCGGGTCAGCTCGGGGTGTTCGACCGCTCCCACTACGAGGATGTGCTGATCCACCGGGTACGCGGCTTCTCGACGCCCGAGGTCATCGAGCAGCGCTACGGGGCGATCGCCGACTTCGAGCGCCGGGTGCACGGCGCGGGCACCGAGGTCGTGAAGGTGATGCTGCACATCTCGCCGGAGGAGCAGAAGGCGCGGCTCGCGGCCCGCCTCGACGACCCGTCGAAGCACTGGAAGTACAACCCCGGCGACCTCGACGAGCGGGCGCTGTGGCCCCAGTACATGGAGGCGTACCAGGTCGCGATCGAGCGCACCACGACGGACGCCGCGCCCTGGTACGTGATCCCGGCCGACCACAAGTGGTACGCGCGGCTCGCGGTGCAGCACCTGCTGACGGACGCGCTGCGCGGTCTCGACCTCGCGTGGCCGGTCGCCGACTACGACGTCGAGGCGGAGAAGGCGCGGCTCTCGCAGGCGTGAGTCAGGCGAACGCCTCGACGATCGGCCGGAACTTCAGCCGCGTCTCGGCGAGCTCGCGGTCGGGGTCCGAATCGGCCACGATGCCGGCTCCCGCGTAGGCCGTGATGCCGCCCTCGGCATCCACCTCGGCGGAGCGCAGCGCGACCGCCCACTTGCCGTTGCCCGCCGCGTCGACCCAGCCGACGGGTCCGCCGTAGCGCCGCCGGTCGATCGGCTCGAGCTCGCGGATGATCTCGAGCGCCGCCGCCGTCGGCGTGCCCGCCACCGCGGCGGTCGGGTGCAGTGCCGCGACCAGGTCGAGGGCCGTCGAGCCGTCGCTCAGCGCCCCCTCGACGTCGCTCCCGAGGTGCCAGAGGTTGGGCAGCTTGAGGGTGAACGGCAGCTCGCTCGACGCGACCCCCCGCGCGTGCGGGCGCAGCGCCCGCAGCACGCTCTCGACGGCGAAGCGATGCTCGTCGAGGTCCTTCGTCGAGGTGGCGAGGGCGAGGGATGCGGCGGCGTCGCTGGCCGCGTCGGTCCCGCGGGCCATGCTGCCGGCGAGCACGCGCGCGGTGACGGTGCCGTGGTTGACGCGCACGAGCGTCTCGGGGCTGGAGCCGATCAGCCCGTCCACCGAGAAGGTCCAGGTGTCGGGATAGCCGAGCGCGAGGTCGACGAGCACCCGGCGGAGGTCGGCGCCGACGGGTAGATGCCCGACCAGGTCGCGCGCGAGCACGACCTTCTCGACGTCGCCGGCGAGGATGCGCGCGACGACGGTGGCGACCGCGTCGCGGTAGCCCTCCTTCGTCTGAGCGCCCTGGTGCAGGGCAATGCGGTACTCGGATCCCATGGCCGTCGCGGCGACGGCGTCGTCGGCTCCGTCGATGCGGGTGATCCAGCCCACGCCGTCGCGCCGCCCGATCACGACGCGCGGCACGATGAGCACGCTGCGGCAGGTGGAGGCGTCGTCGAAGGCGAAGGCACCGAACGCCACGAGTCCCGAGCCCGACCGGCCGACCTCGTCGCGCACCGTCGCCGACGCGGCGATCGAGCGCCAGGCGGCTGCCGCATCCGCCACCCGACTCGGCCCCGAGAACTCGAGCCGCACCGCCTCGCCCAGGCCGGCGATGCCCTCGCCGCGGCGCATGAACAGCAGCGGGCGCTCGGAGTCGAGCAGGGGCAGCAGCGAGGCGACCTGTGCGACCTCCTCCGTTACCACGGAGAGGGCGGGAAGAGGAGCCGCAGATTCGGTCACGACACCAGCCTAGAATGGTGTTCTGTGAGCAGGGCGCAGATGGACAAGCAGCCGGATGACGTCTCCGGCATGTTCGATGACGTTGCGCCCGGCTACGACCGCACCAACGCGATCATGTCGGTCGGCGCCGCCGCCCTCTGGCGGGTGGCGACCGTGAAGGCCGTCGATCCGAAGCCCGGTGAGCGCATCCTCGACCTCGCCGCGGGCACCGGCACGTCGTCCGTCGCCCTCGCGAAGAGCGGTGCGACGGTCATCGCCGCCGACTTCTCGCCGGGCATGATCGCCGAGGGGCGCAAGCGCTACCCGTCGGTCGAGTTCGTCGAGGCGGACGCCCAGAAGCTGCCGTTCGCCGACGACGAGTTCGACGCCGTGACGATCAGCTTCGGCCTGCGCAACGTCGAGGACCCCAAGGTCGGCCTCGCCGAGATGTACCGCGTGCTGAAGCCCGGTGGTCGGCTCGTGGTGTGCGAGTTCAGCAAGCCGCCGCAGGCGCTGTTCCGAATGGGGTATGCGGCCTACCTGCGTCTCGCGATGCCGGTGCTGGCGAAGGTGGCGAGCTCGAACGCCGACGCGTACGGCTACCTCCGCGAGTCCATCGAGGCGTGGCCCGACCAGGCGACCCTCACCCAGTGGATCCGCGGGGTCGGCTTCACGCGCGTCGCCTATCGCAACCTGACCGCGGGCGTCGTCGCACTGCACCGCGGGCACAAGCCCGAGGATGCGGCGATCCGCGCCTCCGCAGCCAAACGTGCCACACGCCAGAGCGCCACACGACAGAGTGCTACACGACAGAGTGCTACACGACAGAAGAGACCGACCACGTGAACCCGAGCCCGCCCCTCGCGCGTCGCAGCAACACCCTGAGCTCGTCGCTGGGTCTGGGCGAGAAGCTCTTCGCATCGAGCGAGGAGCGGCACTTCATCACCGCCCTCGAGGACGGTCTGGCCGAGGTCGAGGCGGGTCTGCTCTCGCAGATGACCTTCGCCGACGAGATCGCCGACGCCACCAGCCGGTACCTGCTCGACGCGGGCGGGAAGCGGGTGCGCCCGACCCTCACGCTGCTGGCAGCCCAGCTCGGATCCGGGAACAACGCCGACGTCATCACCGCCGCTCAGGCCGTCGAGATCACCCACCTCGCCTCGCTCTACCACGACGACGTCATGGATGAGGCTGTCGTGCGCCGCGGTGTACCCAGTGCGCAGACGGTGTGGGGCAACTCGGTCGCGATCCTCACCGGCGACCTGCTGTTCGCGCGCGCCTCCAAGCTCATCGCCAGCCTCGGCGAGCGCGCCCTCACCCTGCAGGCCGAGACGTTCGAGCGCCTCTGCCTCGGCCAGCTGCACGAGACCATCGGCCCGCGGGAGGGCGAGGACCCGATCGAGCACTACCTGCAGGTGCTGGCAGACAAGACCGGCTCGCTCATCTCGACCGCCGCCGTCGTGGGCGTCATCTTCAGCGACGCGCCCGACGAGTACCTGGAGCCGGTCGAGCTGTTCGGCGAGCGCATCGGCGTCGCGTTCCAGCTCATCGACGACGTGATCGACCTGACGGCGGCGATCGAGCAGACCGGCAAGAAGGCCGGTACCGATCTACGTGCCGGAGTGCCGACCCTGCCCCTGCTCTATCTGCGCGACCTCGCCGAGACGGACGCGGATGCCGCGGTGCTGCTGGCGCGGATCGAACGCGACGTCGTGGCCGGCGGCGAGCCCGCGGCGGACGCCGACTTCACCGCTGCGGTCGCAGAGCTGCGCGCGCACTCCGTCACGGCGGCCACGCTGGTCGAGGCCCGCCGCTGGGCGGACGACGCCGTCGCCGCCCTCACGCCTCTGCCCGAGGGGCCCGTCAAGAAGGCCCTCACGCGCTTCGCCCAGGCGATCGTCGAACGCAGCAACTGACCGCTGCCTCGCGCCGCACCTCCACGCACCGACCGAAAGTGACCACTCGCATGACCAAGCTCAGGCTGGCCATCGTGGGCGCCGGCCCCGCCGGCATCTACGCCGCTGACATCCTCCTCAAGCACGAGCGCGCGTTCGACGTGTCGATCGACCTGTTCGACCACCTGCCCGCGCCCTACGGCCTGGTGCGCTACGGCGTCGCCCCCGACCATCCGCGCATCAAGGGCATCATCACGGCCCTCCGTGAGGTGCTCGACCGCGGCGACATCCGCATCTTCGGCAACGTGCACTTCGGCACCGACATCACGCTCGACGACCTGAAGCAGCACTACAACGCCGTCATCTTCTCGACCGGTGCGGTGCGCGATGCGCCCCTCGACATCCCCGGCATCGACCTGCCCGGAAGCTACGGCGCCGCCGACTTCGTCAGCTGGTACGACGGACACCCCGACTACCCGCGCGAGTGGCCGCTCGACGCGACGTCGGTCGCCGTGATCGGCAACGGCAACGTCGCGCTCGACGCGGCCCGGATGCTGGCGAAGCACGCCGACGACCTGCTCCCGACCGAGATCCCGGCGAACGTGTTCGCCGGTCTGAAGGAGTCGCCCGTCACCGACGTGCACGTGTTCGGCCGCCGCGGGCCGGCTCAGGTCAAGTTCTCGCCCCTCGAGCTGCGCGAGCTCGGCGAGCTGCGCGACGTCGACATGATCGTGCACGACGAGGACTTCGACTACGACGAGGCTTCGAAGGCCGCCATCGCCTCGAACAAGCAGGTCTTCGTCATCGACAAGGTGCTGAACCAGTGGCGCCAGCGCGAGGTCGGGTCGGCGTCGCGCCGGCTGCACCTGCACTTCTACGCGTCGCCGCTCGAGATCGTCGCGGGACCCGACGGGCGCGTCGCGTCGTTCCGATACGAGCGCACCGAGCCGGATGACGCGGGCGGCGTGCGCGGCACCGGCGAGATCCGCTCGGTGGACGTGCAGGCGGTCTACCGGGCCGTCGGCTATTTCGGGTCGCCGCTCGAGGGCGTGCCGTTCGACGAGAAGCGCGGCGTGATCCCCAACCTCGAGGGTCAGGTGCTGGGCGACGACGACACGATCCTGCCGGGCGTGTACGCGACGGGCTGGATCAAGCGCGGACCGATCGGCCTCATCGGGCACACGAAGTCGGATGCGATGGAGACCATCTCGCACGTGGTGCGCGACCAGGCGAACTGGTGGAGCCCGGCGGACCCGTCGGAGGAGTCGGTCGTCGAGCTGCTGCGGTCACGCGGCATCGCGTACACCGACCTCGACGGGTGGCACGCGCTCGACCAGCACGAGATGGCGCTCGGCGAGCCGGAGGGTCGCGCACGCATCAAGGTCGTCGACCGCGGCGAGATGGTCGAGATCTCGCGCAGCTAGGGTGCGGCGGGCTCCGCGGGGACGTGCCCGTCGACGGCGCGGAGCTGGTTGATCTCGTCGGTGACGGCGGTCAGCGCGTGCTCGAAGTCGGCCACCTCGGCCGCGCTCAGCGACGTCGTCGAGGCCGCGATCATCTGCAGGAAGTCGGCGTGCATCGTGCGCATGACGTCATGGCCCTCTGCGGTGAGCTCCAGGAAGAGGCTGCGACGGTCGTTCGGGTGATCGCTGCGCTGGACCAGCGCCATGTCGACGAGTCGCTGCGAGACCGAGGTGATGCCGCCTGTGGTCATCTCCATGTGATCCGCGAGCTCTTTGGGTCGCACGCTTCCGCGCTCGGCGATCCAGAAGAAGGCCCGAAGCTCGCTCGCCGAGAGGCCGTGGTCACGCGCGATCGCCTCGCGGTTGCGCTCCAGTGCCCGCACGAAGCGCGTCGCCGCAGCGGGGAACCCGGTCAGCGCGTGCGTCTGACGCTCGTCGAGCATGGGCACCTCCACTGCCGGGTCCGAGTGATTGTTTCACCGTAATGCAGAAAGCCTGACAGATCATGTGTCTCAAGAAGTCGCTTACTTGCTATGTAAGTAATAACATCGGATCAGAAGCAGCGCCTGCGGGCGAATCGCCCGCCTCATCCAATGGAGGAACCCCGTGGTACCCGATTTCCTAACGCAAGGACAGTTCGACACTGTCTACAACGCCCTGTCACTCGTCATCGCCGCACAGCTCTTCACCGCGCTGTTCCTGCTGATCGCGATGCCGCGGATCCTGCCGCGCTACCGCGCGGCGATCACCGTGGCGATCATCGTCTGCGGCATTGCGGCCTACCACTACTTCCGTATCTTCGACTCGTTCAAGGCCGCGTTCGTCTCTGACTCGGTGGGTGGCGTCGACGGCTACAACCTCGCGGTGGGCGAGTCCTTCAACGAGGGCTACCGCTACGTGGACTGGCTCCTGACCGTTCCGCTGCTGCTCCTCGAGCTCATCGCGATCCTGACGCTCGCCCGCAAGGCGCAGGGCGCCCTCATCATCCGCCTCATCCCCGCCTCGGCGCTCATGATCGCGCTCGGCTACCCGGGTGAGATCAGCGACGACAACGTGGTGCGCGGCATCTTCGGCCTGCTGTCGACGATCCCGTTCGCCTACATCCTGTTCGTGCTGTTCCGTCAGCTGAGCAAGTCGCTGGCAACGCAGCCGGCGTCGGTGCGAGGGACGCTGGGTCGCCTGCGCTACCTGCTCCTGCTCAGCTGGGGTGTCTACCCCATCGCGTACCTCCTCCCGCTGCTGAACGTGTCGGGTGCAGACGCGTGGGTGGGGAAGCAGGTCGGGTACTCGATCGCCGACATCGTGGCGAAGGCGGTCTACGCGCTGATCATCTTCTACGTGGCGCGCATGAAGTCCTACGAGGACGACCCCGAGTTCGCCAAGGTCGAGATGTCGGCGTCGGAGCTGCCTGAGGGCATCGACTCGAAGAAGTAGTCCGACCATCACACGGGGTGTGGTCCCGATCCGCGGAGGCGCGGACCGGGGCCACACCCTTTTCCGCTACTGCAGTGCCGCAGTCAGCCGTGCGACGTGATCGAGGATGCGCCCGTGCAGCGGGCGGGTCATCCACTCGTCGAGCGTCAGCTCGTGCGCATCCTCGCGGTAGCCGTCCTCGATCTCGCGCAGCCGGCGCAGGAACGATCCGCCGCGCACCATCACCGAGATCTCGAGGTCGAGGGTGAACGAGCGCATGTCGAGGTTCGAGGATCCGATGACCGAGATCTGGTCGTCGATCGTGAAGTGCTTCGCGTGCAGGATCGTCGGCTTCTCGTAGAGGAAGATGCGCACCCCCGCCCGCAGCAGCTGCTCGTAGTAGCTCCGCTGGGCGTGGAACACGAAGAACTGGTCGCCCATCGCCGACACGAAGAGCTGCACGTCGAGCCCTGACTGCGCCGCCGTCGTGATCGCGTAGAGCATCGAGTCGTCGGGCACGAAGTAGGGGCTGACGAGGATGATGCGCTCCTGCGCCGCGTAGACGAGCGAGTTGAACAGGCGCAGGTTGTTCTCGCCCGAGAAGCCCGGACCCGACGGCACCACCTGGCAGTCGAGGTCGCCGTCGCCGGCCCGTCGTGCCCGCGCGGCCTCTCGGGTCAGCAGCTCGCCGGTCTCCGAGTACCAGTCCGTGACGAACAGCGCGTCGATGCCGGCGACCACCGGGCCCTCGAAGCGCGCCATGTAGTCCTTCCAGTGCAGACCGCGACGGTGGTTGATCCACTTCTGGTACGGCGTCTCGATGATGTTCTGCGAACCCGTGAAGGCGATCTCGCCGTCGATGACGAGCAGCTTGCGGTGGTTGCGCAGGTCGGGTCGCTGGATCAGGGTGCGCCAGGGCTGGAACGGGAGCATCAGGTGCCACTGGACGCCCATCCGCTTCAGGCGTCTGATGGTGCGGCGGTAGCCGGGGTACGGGAAGTTGCCCAGATGGTCGAGGAGCACGCGCACGGTCACGCCGCGCTGCACCGCCTCCTCGAGGGCGTCGAAGAACGGAGCGCTCGTGTCGTCGAGCGACAGGATGTAGAACTCGGCGTGCACCGTCGTCTCGGCCCGGCGGATCTCGTCGACCATGTGGTCGAGCGACACCTGGTTGTCGGCCCACATCTCGGCGGAGTTGCCGCCGACGAGCGGCATCGCCCCGAGCTTGCGGTTGAGCTCGACGATCGGCTCGAGCCACGACGGCCACGGGGGGTCGCGCTTCACGCGGTCGAAGCCCTCGGTGGTCTCGATGATGTAGTCGTTGACCTCGCGCTGCCGGCGGCGGCGGTTGCGCGGCAGGCGGGCCCGGCCGAGCAGCAGGAACAGGATGATGCCGACGTAGGGCAGGAAGAAGATCAGCAGCAGCCACGCGAGGGCGGTCTGGGGTCGGCGGTTGCGCGGCACGAAGATCAGCGAGAGCACCCGGATCGTGATGTCGCCGATGAGGACGACGACTCCGATGACCGCGATCGCCGACTGGGAGAGCTCCACAGATCAGCGCATGTTCTGGAACTGCAGCGCCACATCCAGGTCCTTGCCCTTCAGCAGCGCGATCACCGCCTGCAGGTCGTCACGGCTCTTCGACTGCACGCGCAGCTCGTCGCCCTGGATCTGGCTCTTGATGCTCTTGGGACCCTCGTCGCGGATGATCTTGGCGATCTTCTTCGCGTCCTCGCTCGAGATCCCTTCCTTGATCTTCGCCTCGATGCGGTACTCCTTGCCGCTCGCGAACGGCGCACCCGCATCGAGCGAGCGCAGCGAGATCCCGCGCTTGATGAGCTTCTGCTCGAACACCTCGAGCACCGCCTTGACGCGCTCCTCGGCGTTCGCCTTCAGCAGGATCTTCTCGCCGCTGAACTCGATCGACGCCCCCACGTTCTTGAAGTCGTACCGCTGCGCGATCTCCTTCTGAGCCTGCGAGAGAGCGTTCTGCGTCTCCATCGGGTCGACCTTGCTGACGATGTCGAAAGAGGAATCTGCCATGGGGCCATGCTAGAACTTGCGGATGCGGCCCGCGTCGATCGTCACCGCCGTCGTCGGGACACTGCTCGGCCTCGGGGTGATCGTGGCGCTGATCGTGCTGGTCTTCGCCCCGCGCCCCGCGTCGGTCGAGCCTGTCGAGACCAGCCCCGAGGCGGTCGCGCCCACCTACTCGTGGGCGCCGCCCGCCGTGCCTCCGGTCGCGTCCGCGACTCCGGGCCCCGGTCTCGTGGGCCTGGTGGACGCGGACTGGGCGGAGTCTGCGAGTGCGGCCACCGGCATCCCGGTGCGCGCCGTGTCCGCGTACGCGGCGGCGGCGCTCGTCAAGGCGCAGCAGATGCCCCAGTGCCGACTCTCGTGGACGACGCTCGCCGGCGTGGGCGCGACCGAGAGCGACCACGGCCGGCATGACGGATCGCGCATCGGCGAGGACGGCACGGTCACGCCCCCGATCATCGGGATCGCCCTCGACGGCATCACGACGGCGAACATCCCGGACAGCGACGGGGGAGCGATCGACGGCGACGCGACCATCGACCGGGCGGTCGGCCCGATGCAGCTGATCCCGCAGACCTGGCGCAACTGGCACGTCGATGCGAACGGGGACGGGGTCGAGGACCCGCAGAACATGGACGACGCGGTGACCGCCGCCGCCAACTACCTGTGCCGCTCGTCGATCGACATGGACACCGAGACGGGCTGGCGCGCCGCGATCGCCGCGTACAACGGCACGGACGAGTACCTCGCGACCGTGGCGGGGTTCGCGGTGTCGTACACGGATGCGATGGCTGACGCGGGCCCCTGAGTTGCGTCCTTCTGCGGGTCTCGACGCTCCCGCACTCGCCGAGGAACGCAACTCACCAGATGGTCGGCGCCCGCCCTCGCACCTTGTACCATTGACGAGCGTCTTCGGTCGGTGCGATCCATCGGGCGGGTGCGCCCCGGCGAGTTACCCAAGCGGCCAAAGGGATCTGACTGTAAATCAGACTGCTCTGCATTCGGGGGTTCGAATCCCTCACTCGCCACTGTGTTTGATTGAGCGCCGCCGCCTCTGCGGCGCTCCCGCTCCGCGATACGAGCGCGGTCGCATCGCTCCGCTGGCCGAGGCCCCGAGAGCTGGCGGTCGGGCCGAATCAGGGAGACCGCGACCGCCAGCGCAGGGGTGAAGGGCGGTAACCAGCCGCCCGGCGCACCGTAGCCCCGGTTCCGGCAACCTGAAAAGGGCGTTGCGCCGGTCGATTGCGAGCCGCTATAATTCGCGGTGTCAGGACCTGCTGGTCAGCTCTCCGCGCGCGATCGAGTCGCCCGAGTGGGCGGGGTCTCCATCGAAGGGCTCGGCCGAGACGTCGACCAGGTCGTACACGGCCAGATCGAGGCCGTCCGGCACCGCGAAGGTGCCGCTGGTCCCGGCGATGGTGCCGAGGCTCACGAGGCCCTCCCCGTCGGATGCGATGAGCCAGGCCTCCACGTAGTCGTCGCCAACGGTGTCGGTGCTGACATCGATGCGCACGACGCGCGATCCGTCGGCTCGGCGCTCGAGCACGGCATCGCCTCCCGCGCCCGCCCAGCCGGGGAACGCCTCCAGCGTGGCCGTGGCCTCGACCGTCGGAGCATCGGCCTGCCCGGTCTGCCAGGCGACCACCCCGACGGTGGTGACGACCGCGGCGGCGGCGGCCACGGCGGCGACGCCGATCCACCGACTGCGACGCCGCGTGGAGAGATCGGTGACCGTCCCGCGGCGTCGGCGGCGGGAATCGTCGCCCCGCTCCGCCGGCAGGTCGTGCTGGATGCCCAGCTCCTCGCTGATGCGGTCCCACACCCGTGGTGCGGGATCGATGAGCTCCCCTGCGTCGAGGGTGGACCGCCCGATGGCGACCGCCTCGGAGAGCTTCCGGAGGTCTGCCGCGCACTCGGGGCACGAGGCGAGATGAGCCTGGCTGGCATCGTCGGCCACCCGTTCACCGAGAGCCAGCAGAGCGAGCGTGTCAGGGTCGACGTGCATAGGTCACCTCCAGTCGTGTGCGCATCCGCTGCAGGCTGCGGCGGATATGGCTCTTCACCGTGCCCAGAGGGAGTTCGAGGCGGGCGGCTATCTCGTTGTGTGTCAGGTCGTCGTAGAACGCCAGTCGCATCACGCGCTGCGCGTCGGGTTCGAGCTGGGCGATCTCGTCGGCCATCAGCAGGGTGTCGGCGAGGTCGGGTGCGTCGATCACCCAGTCGTCGGGTCGCGCGATCGGGGTGAGCTGCTCCTGCAGTCGGCGGATGCGGGCACGCGCCTCGTGCGTGTCGGCGATCTTGTTCTTGGCGATCGCCACCAGCCAGGTCGAGATCCGGGCGCGGTCGGGGTCGTAGCGGGTGCGGCTGGTCCAGGCAGCCACGAACGTCTTCTGCGTCACGTCCTCCGCGTCTCCGACGTCCCCGAGCGACCGGAGAGCGAGCGTATGGATCAGGGGCGACCAGCGCTGATAGACCCAGGCCAGGGCCGCCTCATCGCCCGCCGCGAAAGCGGCAGCGTACCGCTCTTCGGCGTCGTCGTGATCGGCCGTGGTCACCCGGCCATCGTAGCGATGGCGGCCCATCAGGCTACCGGAACCGCCGTCAGGACGATGTTGTCGGTGTAATGGCCGGTGCCGGAGTCGAACTGGCCACCGCACGTGATCAATGTCAGACGTGGCGCACTGTCGCGGTCGAAGATCTGGTCGATCGGCAGCTCCGTCTTGAGGATGCTCTGCACCGACTCGACGGCGTAGTCGTGGGCGGCACCGTCGGATGTCGTGACGGTGATGATCGTGCCGGCGGGGACGTTCTTGAGCTTCGAGAACGGTCCCAGTCCGTATTTGAGGGAGTCGACGTGAGCGGCGACGACCGTGGTGCCCGCCTCGCTCCCGGGGTCGGAGCCGTACTCGTACCACCCCGCGACGGCGGGATCGGCGGGAAGCTCCATGTTGCCGTCCGAGAGGACACCGACGGGCTCGACGCTGACGTCGACTCCGGCGGTTGCCACCTGAACCCGCACAGGGGGGACGGCGGCGCGCACCGGCTCGAGGCCGGCGCTCTGCGTCCCCACCTCGACACCGAAGCTCTCCGGCGTCGAGGTGGGGGTCGGGCTCGGGGCGGCGGCGGGCTGCTCGACCGTGGTCGCGCAGCCCGCCAGAAGGACGAGGGCCGCAGCCGCTATCGCGATTCTGTGGAACATGTCCTCGTCCTTCCGGTGGTGCTCAGAGCGTGATGCAGAGTGCTGTGGTTCCTACTGCAGGGTGATCAGTTCTCGGACTGGCGCGAGCGCATCCGCACGGTGGCGGCAGCAGCCGCACCGAGCAGGGCGATCATGCCGGCCACGGTCCACGCCACGAGGGCGGGGTCGGGGTCGGCGGCCAGGCCGGCCGAACCGGACGGCACGCCGCCCGGGTTGGAGTGCAGGCCACCGATGGTCTGCACGGCCAGGTCGAGGTTGTCGTCGTCGAGCGAGCCCCAGGCGTAGACGATCGTGTTGACGCCCTCCTGGATCGCGACGTCGGCCGGGCCGATCACCGGGGTGGTGGTGCCCGTCGGGGCGACCGCGGCCGAGATGGTGCCGACCGGGAGGTTGGCCTTCTGCTCGGCCGGGTTCGTCAGTCCTGTGAACGCGGGTGCGCCGTTGGCGAGGATGTCGACGGTGGGCGCGGCGGCGGTGTGGCGCACCGTCAGCTTGCCCTGGCCGGCGGGGATCTGGCTCAGGTCGTTCGTGAACAGCGTCGCGGTCGGGTCGCCGTTCTCGGCGAGGTGGGCCACCGCCGTGTAGCTCGTGTTGGCGGCCAGCGTGAGCGTGACCGGGCCGATCGCCGGAGCGGCCGGGTCGCCGCCCACGGTCGTGATGGCGACCTCGTAGTCGCCGGCGGCCAGGTCGAGCGGGTCGGTCAGGGTGCCGGGCTGGAAGTTCTCGAGCAGCAGGGCGCCGTTCACGTACACGTCGACGGGCAGGTCGGGAACGGCGTGGAGCACGTACAGGTCAGCGGTGGTGGGCGAGATGGCCTGGGCAGGCACCGCCACCCCCACGGCTGCGATGAAGCCGGCAGCGAGTCCGGCAAGAATCTTGTGACGCACGAGGTCCTCCTCAGGGAAGTGGGCGCGGATCGCCCTACGAGAACTACTTCCGGCCGAGGGTGCGCTTTGGATGCGGTCGGACCAAAAAAGTTTCGTGATTGGCTAGGGCGCGTGACCTCCACCGCGCATCTGCTCGACCTGGCCCGCTCCATCGCGCTCGAGGCGGGGGCGCTCGCGGCGCTCCGCCGCAGCGAGGGGGTGACGGTCGCCGACACGAAGTCGACGCTGACCGACGTGGTGACGAAGGCCGACAAGGAGGTCGAGCTGCTGATCCGCGGACGGCTGGCCGACGCGCGCCCCGATGACGCGATCCTCGGCGAGGAGGGCGGCGCATCCGGAGGCACCAGCGGACTCACCTGGGTGGTCGACCCGATCGACGGCACCGTCAACTACCTCTACGGGATCCCGCACTACGCGGTCAGCATCGCGGTCGTGCAGGGCGACCCCGACCCGCTCACCTGGTCGGCGCTCGCGGGGGTCGTCGTCAACCCGGTCAGTGGCGAGACGTTCACGGCCGAGGCGGGCGGCGGATCGCACGTCGCGGCGACGCCGACCGCGTCGCCCCGCCGGCTGCACGTGGCCGACCCGGTCGACCTGTCGCAGGCGCTCGTCTCCACGGGGTTCGCTTACGACTCGGCGATGCGCGCGCAGCAGGGCGACGTCATCGCGCGGCTGCTGCCGCAGGTGCGCGACATCCGTCGGCTCGGGGTCGCGTCGCTCGACATCTGCTACGTGGCCGACGGGCGCACCGACGCCTACTTCGAGCGCACGCTCAGCCCCTGGGACCACGCCGCCGGCGCGCTGGTCGCCACGGAGGCGGGCGCGGTGGTCAAGGGCCTCGGGGATGCACGCGCCAGTCGCGACTTCATCCTGGTGGCCGAGCCCGTGCTCGCCGCACGGCTGGAGGCCGAGCTGGTCGCGCTGGGCGTGACGCCGGGTCTGCCCGCGTCGTACTCGAGCTGAGGGCCGCCCTAGCCCCCGCGGCCCCTCCTTGGCTACGATGACGGGGTTCGTCTCCGCGCCCCCCAACGCGGAACCAGGGAGGTCAGGCGCATGCCCTCCCTGACGTCACGCCTTCTGCCGGCCGGCGCCATGACCCTCGCCGCGGCGCTGTTCATCGGGATGTCGCTGCCGGCCAGCGCGTACGGTCCGGCCATGAACGACGCGGCCAACGCATCCGAGCGGGTGGATGCGCGGGTCGCCGGAGAGCCCGTCGCGCAGAGCATCGTGGTCTCGCCCGATGTCGCCGCCGGGACCGCCGCCCGCGACGGCTACGACGTGCTGTCGTGGTCGCAGATGCTGGTGCAGAAGTACGGGACGCGCGACTACCGGTACGCGGCGAGCGGGGGACGCATCCGCTGGCCGTTCCCGGTCGAGGTGCCCATCAGCTCGGGCTACGGCGAGCGCGCCGCGCCCTGCCAGGGCTGCTCGAGCATGCACATGGGGCTCGACTTCCAGCCGCCCAACAACTCCCCGATCTACGCGATCGCCGATGGAGTCGTGAAGCTCAGCCAGGACGACGCCTACGGGTACGGAAACCACGTCTACATCGACCACGGCAACCTGATGGGCGACGGTGCCAACGTGACCACCCTGTACGCCCACATGCAGCACGGATCGGTGCCGCTGGCCGTCGGGCAGACCGTGAAGGCGGGCGACTTCATCGGCCTGGTCGGCAGCACGGGGACCGCGACGGGAATCCACCTGCACTTCGAACTGCTGCTCGAAGACGTGCAGGTCGACCCGTTCCTGTGGCTGAAGGCCAACGCGCAGTAACGAGTTTCGCCCCGTTCTGCCCAGCATCCAGGCCGAAGTCGCACATGCGACCCGGATGCGGGGTGGCCAGGCCGTTGCCGATTCGTTAACATTGAGCTGTTCGTATCCGACCGGAGCCACCGCACCGCTCGTGAAACCCGAAGATCCACGCTGGCGATGTGCGCAGCGTCGAGGAGTCCCATGCCCCGTCCCATAACGACGGCATGGTGCGCCCAGATCGCTGCAGACGAGGCCCGCTGACGTATGACGCATTCTGATCCGCCCCGCCGCGTCGACGCATCCAGCGACGAAGCCGCCGTGCTCGAGCTGCTCGGATTCGCCGCGCCGCCCGCCGGATCACCCGCCCTCGTCGCACCCGCACCGACCGACGCCGTGGTCGTCGCCGCGGTGCCCGCGCCCGTTGCGCTCGCTCCCATCGCGTCCGTCGAGGTGACGCCGACCGGGGCCGACGCCGCGGCGGCCCACACGTCGCGTCGTGCCATCCGCGAGGCAGAGCGCGCGTCCGCGCTGGCGGCGGCTCGACCGAAGGGCGGAACGGGCACAGCTGGATCGGCGCCCACCGCACCCCGTTCGCGCACCCCGCGCCCCGCCATCGCCCGCACGCCGTCGGCTCGCGAGCGCGCGGCGCAGAGGCGTGCCGCGCGTGCCCGCACGATCGGCTCCCGCCTGCTGTCTCTCGGCGCCATGCTCTTCGCCGGCGCGCTCGCCATCGGGATGTCGGTGCCGGCCAACGCCTTCGGCCCCGCCGCGTCGGACGCCCCGGCGACCTCCACGTCCTCCACGGTCGTGTCGGCGGATGCCGACACGCAGTCGGTCGCCGTCGGCGCCGAGGTCGCGGGTGCGCCCGCTGCTCGCGACGACTACTCGGTGACGTCGTGGGCGCAGATGCTCGTGCAGCAGTACGGCACGCGCGACTACAGCTACGTGGCGAACGGCGGCGTGATCCGCTGGCCCTTCCCGTACACCGTGCCGATCAGCTCGGGCTTCGGCGAGCGCGCCGCTCCGTGCCAGGCGTGCTCGAGCATCCACATGGGACTCGACTTCGTGCCCGGCGAGGGCGCCCCCATCTACGCGATGGCGGATGGCGTCGTCGCGACGCACGATGACGACGGCGGCGGTTTCGGCAACCACGTCATCATCGACCACGGCAACCTGCTGGGCGACGGCAACTCGGTCGAGTCGCTGTACGCGCACATGCAGCGCGGGTCGAGCCCGCTCGTCGTCGGCCAGGTCGTCAAGGCGGGCGACTTCATCGGGCTCGTCGGCCGCACCGGCGTCGCCACCGGCAACCACCTGCACTTCGAGGTGCGGGTGGCCGGCGCGCAGGTCGACCCGTTCGCCTGGCTGAAGCGCAACGCGAAGTAGCTGCTCGCTGCGGCTCCGCCGGCCGAACTCCGTCTGCGAATCGTCGCGTCGACAGGAGTCGTCGCGTCGGCAACTCAGCAGCTCCGGGTCTCTGCCGCCGCGTGAGCCCGACGACTCCTGTCGACGCGACGCGCAGCCGCTGAATTCCCCGCGTCAGTCGGCGACGAGCCAGACCGTCGTATCGCCCGCGAGGAGTCCGTTGCCGGTCTCGCCGCTCTCGAGCACGATGCGCCCCTCCGGCAGGTCGACGTGGGCCGCGCCCGTGTTGGCGACGACCGTGACACCCCCCGAGCGGAACATCAGCACGTCGTCGCTTCCCGAGTCGAGCCACTCGATCGCGCCGGCGCCCAGGTCGTGCTCGCGGCGCAGCGCCAGGGCCGACGTGTAGAACTCGAGCGTCGATCCGGGCACCCCGCGCTGGGTGTCGCGAGCGTAGCTCGGCCAGGCCGCGGGCTGCGGCAGCCAGCTCTGATCGGACGGACCGAAACCGGCCGCGGGGGAGTCGGACTCCCACGGGATCGGCACGCGGCATCCGTCGCGTCCGTAGAGCTCACCCTGGGTGCGGCGGAAGGTCGGGTCCTGTCGGGACTCGTCGGGCAGGTCGATGGCCTCGGGCAGGCCGAGCTCCTCGCCCTGGTAGATGTAGGCCGAGCCGGGCAGGGCGAGCATGAACGCCGTGGCCGCCCGCGCTCGGCGCAGCCCGACCACGTCATCCGGCTTGTGCTCGGTGTGCGGCCCGATGCCGGCGCCCTGCGCGGGCGGCGGCGTGAGCGCGAGACGCGACGCATGGCGGATCACGTCGTGGTTCGAGAGCACCCACGTGCTGGGTGCGCCCACGGCCCCGAATGCGGCGAGCGACTGGTCGACGATGGCCCGCAGCGGGGCGGCCGCCCACGGCGTCTCGAGGTAGCCGAAGTTGAACGCCTGCTGCATCTCGTCGGGACGCACCCACTCGGAGAGGTGCGTCATCGGAAGCACCCACGCCTCCGCGGCGAGGATGCGGTCGTCGCCGAACTCGTGGAGCACCGCGTTCCAGTCGCGATAGATCTCGTGCACGCCGTCCTGGGCCCAGTAGGGCGCGTCGTTGGTGTTGCCACCCATGCTGCCGCCGGGCGGGGGCGTGTAGTCGGGGAGGCCCTCGACCTTGACGAGGCCGTGGGCGACATCCACCCGGAAGCCGTCGACGCCGCGGCCGAGCCAGAAGCGCAGCACCTCGCGGAACTGCTCACGCACCCAGGGATTCGTCCAGTCGAAGTCGGGCTGCGAGCTGTCGAAGAGGTGGAGGTACCACTGACCGGGGGTGCCGTCGGACTCCGTGATGCGGGTCCAGGCGGGCCCGCCGAAGACGGAGTCCCAGTTGTTGGGCGGGAGCTCGCCGTCGGCGGCCTTCCCCTCACGGAACATGTATCGCGCGCGCTCGGGCGACCCCGGCCCGGCGGCGAGCGCCTCCTGGAACCACGGGTGGGCGCTGGAGGAGTGGTTCGGCACCAGGTCGATGATGACCTTGAGGCCGAGCGAGTGGGCGCGATCGCGCATGACGTCGAAGTCGGCGAGCGTGCCGAAGAGCGGATCGACGTCGCAGTAGTCGGCGACGTCATACCCGGCGTCGCGCTGGGGCGACGTCATGAACGGCGAGAGCCAGATCGCATCGACGCCGAGCTCGACCAGCGACTCGAGCCGCGCGGTCACGCCGGGCAGATCGCCGATGCCGTCGCCGTCGGAGTCGGCGAACGAGCGGGGGTAGATCTGGTAGATGACAGCGGTGCGCCACCAGTCGAGTGCAGAAGCCATTCCCCGAGCCTAGGGGAGGAATCGAATCGATTCGAATCCGCTCACCGGGCGCCCAGTCAGGGAGGCGCCCCCCGCGATACCGTGCCGAAACATCCGCCCGCTACCCTCTCTGCATGCAGCGCCATCTCGCCGCCCGTCCGCACCACGACGGCTCCCCGCTCTACGTCTCGAACCTGACGCCGAAGCTCGGCGACCGGGTCGGGGTGCGGGTGCGGGTGCCGCGCGAGTTCGGGCACGCGATCACCGTGCGGACGCGCTCCAACCCCGACCGCGAGCCAAGCTTCAGCGACGCGCACGTCGTGCACGAGACAGAGACCGAGGTCTGGTGGCAGACCGAGCTCGCGATCGAGAACCCGGTGCACGGCTACCGGTTCCTCTTCGAGCTCGAGGGGGGCGCGACGTGGTGGCTGACGTCGGCCGGTCTCAGCCACACCGAGACGCGCGACATCGACGACTTCCGCATCGTGACCTACGACCCGCCGCCCGCCTGGGGTGCGTCGAGCGTGATGTACCAGGTGTTCCCCGACCGGTTCGCGCGGTCGGCGCGGGCCGACGAGCACCAGGCCCAGCTGCCCGACTGGGCCGAGCCCGCCGACTGGGATGACCCGGTGATCCACGTCGGTCCGTCGACGCCGCTGCAGTTCTTCGGGGGCGACCTCGCCGGCGTGGCCGACCACCTCGACCACCTCGTCGACCTCGGGGTCGACCTGCTCTATCTGACGCCGGTGTTCCCCGCCCAGTCCAACCACCGCTACGACGCGCTCAGCTTCGACAACGTCGATCCGCTGCTCGGCGGCGACGAGGCCCTCGTCGCCCTCGTCGAGGCCGCGCACGAGCGAGGGCTACGGGTGATCGGAGACCTGACCTCGAACCACTCCGGCGACGCGCACGAGTGGTTCAAGGCGGCGCACCGCCAGCCCGAGAATGCCGAGAGCGACTTCTACCTGTGGCTCGACGGAGGCCAGGAGACCTATGTGTCGTGGATGGGCGTGCCGAGCCTGCCCAAGTTCAACTGGCGCGGTGACGAGCTGCGCCGCCGCTTCATCGAGGGCCCGGACTCGGTGGTCGCCCGCTGGCTGCGTGAGCCGTACAGCCTCGACGGCTGGCGGATCGACGTGGCCAACATGACCGGCCGGCATCGTGAGGACGACTTCAACGAGGTGGTGCGCCGCACGATCCGCCGCACGATGGTCGAGATCAACCCCGACACCCTGCTGCTCGGCGAGTCGACGAACGACGCCGCCGGCGACTTCCCCGGCGACGCCTGGCACGGCGCTATGACGTACGCGAACTTCACCCGCCCCCTGTGGAACTGGCTCTCGACTCCCGGATCCCCGGCGGGAGGCGGCCTCGGCATGACCCTCGGCCGCACGAGCGACTACACGGGCGTCGACTTCTATGCGGCGCACCGCGAGTTCGCCGCGGCGTTCCCGTGGCGCACCCGCCTGCAGACGATGAACGCTCTCGACACGCACGACACGCCCCGCTTCCTCACATCGGCGCGCGACGGCGTGCTGCCGGTGGCGTTCGGTCTCGCTGTATCGCTGCCCGGCATCCCCGTGGTGTGGATGGGTGACGAGTTCGGGCTGACGGGCGCCGACGGCGAAGAGTCCCGCACGCCGATGCCGTGGGACGCGGCCGCGGCCGGCGAGTTCGCGACGACCACCGACGTGTACCGCCGGCTGATCGCGCTGAAGCGAGCGCATCCGTCGCTCAACGGGGGCGGCATCCGCTGGCTGCACGCATCGGACGACGCGGTCGCCTTCGTGCGAGAGACGGCGACCGAGTGCGTGCTCGTCGTCGCGGCGCGGGCGATCACCGTCGTCGACCTGGGCGACGAGCTCCCGGATGACGCGCTCGCCCTCGCGGGCGAGGCGCCCTCGGGAGACGGTCGGGTCTCGATTCCGGGGCCCACCTTCGCGGCGTGGCAGCTGCCCGGAGTGGCCGTCCCCGCCTGGTGATCCCGGCCCCGTTCACGGGTCGGGCGGCCGTTCCGGCGGATGCTAGGATTTTCCGGTTGCTGCGCTCAGGCGCGGTACGCCCCGATAGCTCAGTGGTAGAGCACTTCCATGGTAAGGAAGGGGTCGTCAGTTCAATCCTGACTCGGGGCTCCGGACTCTCGTCGGTGCCCTTTCGTGGCGGGGGGAGTCCGCCCGGCGGGGTAGCTCAGGTGGTTAGAGCACACGACTCATAATCGTGGTGTCGCGGGTTCAAGTCCCGCCCTCGCTACTTTCCTTTACATCGTCCCGCGGACCGTGGGCGCGACCGGCGCGCCCGTCAGCGCAGGCCGCTCACCTTGGCGACGCGGATGTAGAGCATGATCCGGATCTGATCGCGCCCGCCGTACCAGGGGTACGGGGCGCCGGTGTATCGCTCGGCGATCAGGTCGATGTGCTCGACGGCGCCGTCGGTGGTCTCGCGGACGACCTGGCCGCGCAGCTGCACGAAGCGGCTGGGGTCCGCGGGATCGGCGACGGTGACGGCCACCCGCGGGTCGCGCCGGACGTTGCGCACCTTCTGGTGGCCGTCGACGGTGTTGATGATGACGAACTCGCCGTCGGTGTCGACCCAGGTCTGGGTGAGCTGCGGAGATCCGTCGGGCATCAGTGTCGCCAGGTAGGTGATGCCGCGGTTGCGGAGGAGCTCGAGAACCGCATCGGGAATCTGCACCGCTTCAGTCTGCGTCATGCTAGACGCGTGACCATAGCACCGCATGCTCAGGCCGGTCTCACCGATGCCGACGTGCTGCGCCTGCGTGCCGACTTCCCTCTGCTGAGCACGGAGGTCGACGGTCGACGTCTCACCTACCTGGATTCGGGGGCGACCTCCCAGAAGCCGGTGGCCGTCCTCGACGCCGAGCGCGACTACTACCTGCGCCGGAACGCCGCGGTCCACCGGGGTGCTCACACCCTCGCCGCCGAGGCGACCGAGCTGTTCGAGGACGCGCGATCGGTCGTTGCCGAGTTCGTGGGTGCGCGCCCCGACGAGGTGGTCTGGACCTCGAACGCGACCGAGGCGGTCAACCTCATCGCCTACGCCATCTCGAACGCGAGCCTCGGGCGGGGCGGACCCGGCTCGGAGGCGCTGCGCATCGGCGTCGGCGACGAGATCGTCGTCACCGAGATGGAGCACCATGCCAACCTGGTGCCGTGGCAGGAGCTGGCCGCTCGCACCGGCGCGACCCTGCGGTACATCCCCGTCGACGACGCCGGCTCCCTGCGGCTGGAGGCGCTGGACGATCTCATCGGCGCCCGCACGAGGATCGTCGCGGTGACTCATGTCTCGAACGTCCTCGGGATCATCAACCCCATCGCCGACCTCGTCGCACGGGCGCACGAGGTCGGCGCCCTCGTCGTGCTCGACGCATGCCAGTCGGTGCCGCACATGGCGGTCGACGTGACGGAGCTCGCCGTCGACTTCGCCGTCTTCTCCGGTCACAAGATGCTCGGACCGACCGGCATCGGAGTCCTCTACGGACGGCGCGAGCTGCTCGCCGCCATGCCCCCGTTCCTCAGCGGCGGGTCGATGATCACGACGGTGACCATGGAATCCGCCCAGTACCTTGACCCGCCGCATCGCTTCGAGGCGGGCACCCAGCGGGTGTCGCAGGCGATCGCCCTCGCAGCCGCCGTGACCTATCTGCAGCAGGTCGGCATGGATCGCATCGCCGCACACGAGAAGGTCCTCGGCCAGCAGCTCGTCCGCGGGCTGGGGGAGATCCGCGGTGTCCGCGTGCTCGGGCCGGCGTCGGGGGAACCGCGAGCGGGACTGGCGTCGTTCGTCACCGAGGGGATCCACTCGCACGATGTCGGACAGTTCCTCGACGACCGCGGCATCGCCGTGCGGGTGGGGCATCACTGCGCTCAGCCGCTCCACCGTCGGCTCGGGATCTCGTCCTCCACGCGCGCGAGCACCTATCTCTACACGACGTCAACCGAGGTCGACGCGCTCATCGAGGGCGTCGCGGATGCCGTCGGATTCTTCGGTGCGCGATGAGCTCGGAGATGGAGACGCTGTATCAGCAGGTGATCCTCGAGCACTCGAAGAGGCCGCACGGCTACGGTCTGCGGGGCGACGCGGCGGGCGAGTCCCACCAGGTGAATCCGACCTGCGGCGACGAGATCACCCTCGAGCTCCACCTCGACGGGCGCACCGTCGACGCGGTGCGCTGGGAAGGCGACGGATGCGCGATCTCGCAGTCGTCGGCGTCGCTGCTGTCGGACCTCGCCACCGGACTGACGGTCGACGACCTGCAGGCGCGCATCGACCTGTTCCGCACCGCGATGCGATCCCGCGGAGCGATCGAACCAGACGAGGAGCTGCTGGGCGACGCCGTCGCGCTCGGCGGGGTCTCTCGCTACATCGCCCGCGTGAAGTGCGCGATGCTCGCCTGGGTGGCGGCCGAGGAGGCCGTCGGGCTGGTCCGAGCACGGGCAGCGGGCGCATGACGATCGGGTCGTCGGCATCCGCCGACCGGCTCCGCTCGTCGCGGACGTCGCTCAAATGGACCCGATATCCGGCGGACGTGCTGCCGCTGTTCGTCGCCGAGATGTACTACCCCGTCTCCGAGCGGGTCCAGGATGCCCTGATCGAGCGGGTGCGCGCGTCGGATCTCGGGTACATCGACTCGGCCGGTCCCCTCGCCGGGGTCTTCGCCGAGTTCGCGGCAGTCCGCTGGGCATGGGATCTCGACCCCTCGGACGTCCGGGTGGCGACCGACGTCAGCGTGGGCATCGTCGAGACGCTCCGCTACGCGGTCGAGCCGCACTCCGACGTCGTCGTGACCTCGCCCGTGTACCCGCCGTTCTTCGAGTTGATCGAGGAGGCCGAGCATCGCGTGATGGACGTGCCCATGGTCGAGAGGGTCACCGGGTGGGAGCTCGACCTCGACGCCATCGAGGGTGCGTTCGCCGCAGGAGCGCGAGCGCTTCTTCTCTGCCACCCCCACAACCCTCTCGGCGTCGTCCATCCCCGAGAGGTCCTGACCAGACTGGCCGAGCTGGCGGCGCGCTACGACGTGCTGGTGATCAGCGACGAGGTCCACGCCCCGCTCGTCCACCACGGCGTCGAGTTCGTCCCCTTCCTCGCCGTGGCCGGCGCAGCGCGCGCCGTCTGCGTCACCTCCGCCAGCAAGGCGTGGAACCTCGCGGGAACGAAGTGCGCGCTCCTGATCGCGAGCGAACCCCGTGCGTCCGCCTCGCTCGACAGGTTCCCGCCGGAGGTGGCCAGCCGGGCCAGCATCCTCGGCCTGCACGCGAACATCGCCGCCTACCGTGACACCGAGTGGCTGGATGCGACCGTCACGCGCATCATGCAGAACGACGCCCTCTTCGCCGGACTCCTCAGACGGCGGTTGCCCGTCGTGCACTACCGTCGGCCCGCCGCGGGGTATCTCGGGTGGCTGGACTTCCGAGGTGCGGCCCTGGGCATCGACCCCGCGGAGCGGATCCTGCACGACGCCCGCGTCGCCCTCAACTCGGGCCCGGCCTTCGGGGCTGCCGGCCGCGGTCACGCCCGCATCAACCTCGCGTGCCAGCCGGCCGTACTCGAGGAAGCCGTCAACCGGATGGCGTCGCTGATCAACTGAGCGTCGGAAGGCGGAGGGCCGGGGCCTCACCAGATCGGTGGACGCCGGAAGCCCGCTCCACGCTCGAGATCCGCGGCGAGGGAGAGGATGGCGGCCTCGCCGCCCGGCCGCCCGACGAGCTGGACCGCGACCGGATGCCCGTCCGCCGCAATGCCGACCGGCACGACGATCGCGGGGAGGCCCGCCACGTTCACGAAGCTGGTGAACGGTGCGTACCGCACCTGCTGCGAGAAGTTCTGCCGCGCATCCGAGGCGTCGAACCAGTCGATCGGGCGCCCGGACTGCGCGAGTGCGGGCGTGAGAACGGCGTCGAACGGGGAGAACGCCGCGATCGTCTGCCGCTCGAACACCACGGCGGCCGCCAGTGCGTCGGCCAGCTCGCGCGCACCGAGCGCGCGGCCGCTGCGCACCAGCCAGGCCGTGATCGGCTCGACCAGGTGCAGCCGATCCTCCTCGACCTTGATGCGGGCGGCCGTCCCGCGCCAGAGGGTGGTGAACATCTCGGCGTATCCCTCGGGACGCCAGGTCAGGTCGTCGACTCCGTGGCCGAGGTCTGCGAGTGCCGCCGCCGCCGCGTGCACGGCTGCGCGCGCATCCGGGTCGATGGCGATCTCCTCGTCGTCGTCCCACGGTGAGGTGAATGTCACGCCGATCCGCTGGGGGGCGCGGGTGCTGAGGGCCGCGTCGAGGAACGGGCCGCCACCCGGCGCGGTGACGGCGAAGGGATAGGGGCGCCCGGCGATCAGAGCGTCGAGGAGGAGGGCGGCGTCCGCGACCGTGCGCGCGATCGGCCCGGTCACCGCCAGCCCGGCCAGCCCGTCGAGACCGGACCCCACCGGCAGGCGCCCGCGAGACGGTTTCAGACCCACGACGCCGACCGCCGCCGAGGGGATGCGGATCGATCCGCCGCCGTCCGACGCCGGCGCGAACGGCAGCAGCCCGGCTGCGACTGCGGCGGCTGCCCCGCCGCTCGACCCTCCGGCGCCCAGCTCGAGATTCCACGGATCACGGGCGGGGGGAGCGACGAGCGACTGGGTGTAGGCGGTGAGGCCGAACTCCGGGGTGTTCGTCTTGCCGAGGCTTATCGCGCCGGCATCGTCGAGCAGCAGGGCCAGCTCGTCGGAGCGCTCCGGCACGTGATCGGCGAAGGCGCGCGAACCGTATCGGGTGGGCACTCCGGCGCGCGCCACCAGGTCCTTGTCCGCCAGCGGCATTCCCCAGAGGGTGGCCGGCTGTGCGGGATCCAGGCTCTCCGCACGGGCGAGGGCTGCTTCCGCCGTGACCTCGGCGAACGCGCCGAGCCGGGGGTTCAGGCGCTCGATCCGGTCGAGATAGTGGGTGACGAGCTCGGGCGGGGAGATCCGGCCCGCGCGGAGCTCGACCAGCTGCTCTCGGGCGGACAGATCGTGGAGTTCGGTCACCTGGCGAGCCTACGTCGCGCCCTGCGCCCTACTCGCTGTCGGCCGCCGGCAGCGGGACCTGGAGCTCGGAGGCCGTCAGCGCGGCGCCGTCTCGGCGGCTGGCGATCGAGTCTCGTTCTGCCTCGAGCGAGGCCACCGTCGGACGATCGAGCCTCGGGTCGGCGATGTCTGCGAACGGGCTGGAGGTGTCGGTGCGAGCCGTCACCACGGCCGCGTACTTCGTCGCAGCCTT
>CAXTSE010000008.1:0-166360 GCA_964246985.1 uncultured Microbacteriaceae bacterium | reverse complement strand
CAAGGTCGACCTGGAGGCGCGCGACGTGGTCGAGCGGGTGCCGCGTTCGTCGCCGCAGCGCGTCCGCCGCGCCGCTCCGACGGCGACCACCTCGGCGCCCTCGTCGTGAGCCGCCCGATACCCTGACTGTCGTGACTGTGCCCACACCCCGCATCCTCGCCATCGACGCCGGGCAGACCGGAATCCGCTCTCTCGTGGTCGAGGCCGACGGATCGCGCGGCGAGCCTCTCGAGTTCACGGGCATCCGCACCGACACCCCGCTGATCCCGCAGCTCGCCGACGTCGTGGCGCGGGTCACGGCCTCGGCCGGCGCGGTCGACGTCGTGAGCGTCGGCTCCACGGGGCTGACCGAGGCCGAGACCGACCCGGCCGGCCTGCGTGCCGCGACCGCCGCATCCGGTGTCACCGCCGCGTATCTCGCCCACGACTCGATCACCTCCTACCTCGGTGCGCTCGGCGACGAGCGGGGGGCTGTCGTCGCGGCGGGAACCGGCGTCGTGACGCTCGCCGTCGGCGCCGACGACGTCGCACGTGTCGACGGCTGGGGCTACCTGATGGGCGACGCCGGCAGCGGCTTCTGGATCGGCCGCGCCGCCCTCGAGGCCGTGATGCGCGCACACGACGGGCGCGGGCCCGCGACGCTGATGACGGATGCGGCGCGGGCCGAGTTCCCGGATGTCGAGCAGGCCTACATCGAGCTGCAGTCCGACCTCGGACGGGTGCGGCGCATCGCCGGATACTCGCGCTGGGTGAGCGCCGCCGCCGCGCAGGGTGATGCGGTCGCTCTGCGGATCTGTGCCGTCACCTCCGAGGAGCTGGTGCTGTCGGTCGCGACCGGGCTGCGTCGGGTGGGGGAAGCCCACGGATCGCCGATCGTGTGCGGTCTCGGCGGCGTGCTGCGCGTGCCCGAGATCGCGGCAGGGTTCGCGGACGGGCTGCGCGCACTGTGGCCGGAGGTCAACCTCCGTGCGGCGGCGGGCACCGGCCTCGACGGGGCGGCCCTGCTGCCGCTGCTGGCGCCCGACAGCTCGCTGCTTCCGCACATCGCGCACGCCTAGGTCCGCGTTGCAGCTCCCACGGTGCTCTCCCGCACGAGCACGGAGTGCGGCGCGACCACCTCGCGCGCGGGCGCGTCGGGGTCGTCGATGAGTGCCGCGATCCGGGCGATCGCATGGTGCGCGATGAACGGGGTGTCGAGCGACACCGTGCTGAGGCTCGGCCTGGAGTAGCGGCCTTCCTCGATGTCGTCGATGCCGATGATCGCGATGTCCTCCGGCACGCGAAGGCCGGAGTCGAAGATCGCGCGCATCGCGCCCATCGCGAGCAGGTCCGAGTAGCAGAAGATGGCATCGGGCGGGGTGTCGAGCGCGAGCAGCGCTCGGGCCGCGGCGTATCCGTCGGCGCGTCGGTAGTGGACGGCAGGTTGAAGCAGCCGTGAGTCGACCTCGATGCCCGCCTCAGCCAAGGCAGCCTCGTAGCCTGCGGTGCGCTGCTGCGGCGTCGAGTAGTCCTCGTCGGGCTGGGCGCCGATCGCCGCGATCCGAGTGCGGCCCAGTTCGAGCAGGTGGCGGGTGGCGTCCCGGGCCGCGCGCATGTTGTCGATAGCGACGTGGTCGTAGTGCCCGTCGAAATCGTGCTCGCCGAGCAGCACCAGGGGCATCCGCGTGCGGGCGCTCATCTCCTGGAGCTCGTCTGCGGTGACCAGCGGACTGAACAGGATGCCGTCGAACAGCATGGTCCGGTCGACGCCCGTGAGCAGGTCGCGCTCGCGATCGTGGTCGTGCCCCGTCTGGTCGATCATCACCCGGAACCCCAGCTCGGCAGCCTCATTGATGACGTCACGCGCGAGCTCGCTGAAATAGGGTGCGTCGATCTCGGGGACGACCAGTGCGAGCACCCCCGTGCGGCCGGTGCGCAGAGTGCGGGCGACCGGGTTCGGCCGGTAGTCGAGCTCGGCGATCGCCGTCTCGACGCGCTCGCGCATTCGCGCGCTGACGTGCTCATAGCCGCTCACCACGTTGGAGACCGTGCGCATCGAGACCTGCGCGAGGTCTGCGACATCGCGCAACGTTGCGGGCATCGCGGCTCCTCCTCGACTGGAGATTTCCGTCGATCTCCGAGCGTCAGCATAGCGTTTGCAACGTGCGCAAAGGTGATGTATCGTTTTGCACACGTTGGCAAACGTCCCCGCACAAAGGAGTGTCATGCACCTGCCCCTGTTCCGGCAGACCGGACCGAATGCGCCTCGCGCCCGTCGCGTCCTCCGCCGCGTCACACGTGGAGGCGCACTCGTCGTCGCCGCGTCGCTTGCTGTCGGCCTCACGGCCTGCGGCCCGTCCATCGGCTCGGACGATGCCGCCGAATCCGACGCTCTCCAGGCGCCGACGGAGGCATCCCCCACGGGGGAGATCACCATCTGGGATCGCTCCGGCGACCTCTTCGACGTCTTCGACGCCGCCATCCCGGCATTCAACGAGAAGTACCCCGACATCACGGTCAACCACCAGGCCGTCGACATCGGCGCCAAGTTGCAGAACACCCTGATCACCGGCACCGATGTGCCCGATGGCGTGTTCCTCGATGACAGCCTCGTGGCCGGCTACGCCGACTACCTGTGGGATCTCACTGACGTGCTCGATCCGTACATCGGCGACATCGCGCAGCAGAAGGTCGACGTCACGACCCTCGACGGCAAGAACTACGGGGTTCCCTACGACCTCGATCCGGGTCTGCTCTACTACAACGCGACGGCGCTCGAGGCCGTCGGCATCGACGCCGAAGCGATCGAGACCTACGACGACCTCCTGGATGCGGCGCGCGCCTACAAGGCGGCGCGGCCCGATTCCGGTCCCATCCATCTCGAGCAGAGCCCGTACCTCGGGCAGCTCCAGCTCGAGATGTACGCGAGCCAGCTCGGGACGGCGATGACAGATGCCGACGGCGAGCTGCGTCTCGACTCGCCCGAGTACGAGCAGATCCTCGGCTTCCTCGACACCGTGCAGCAGGAGGGGCTCGGCACGCGAGCCGAGTACCTCGGTCCGACCGACATCGCCACCCTCGACGCCGGACAGCAGGTCTTCTACCCGTGGGCCATCTGGTTCGACTTCGCGACCGAGCAGCTGCTGCCCCAGACATCCGGTGACTGGCGTGCCATGCCCCTGCCGGCCTGGGAGGACGGCGGACCGCGGAGCGGCGCCATGGGCGGCGCATCCTTCATCCTGCCCAAGGCGGGCGAGAACTCCGACCTCGCGTGGCTGTTCTACGAGTTCCTGATGTTCGACGAGGAGGGCTACACCGCGGTGTATGGCCCCAACGACGTCTACCCCGGCGGGCTCAACACCTCGATCCCGAGCTACGGCCCGGCTGCAGATCCGGAGAAGCCGCTCTTCGAGCCGCTCGCGTCGCTCGGCGGGCAGGACCTGTGGGCGACTGCCACCGATGCCGGCGCGCAGATACCAGGCAGCGTTCCGACCCCGAGTTGGTGGGGTGGCGCGGTCGACTATCTGGGCAACAACATCCAGAAGATGCTCGATGGAGATCTCACGCCGCGCGAGGTCATCGATCAGTCGTCGACCGACATCCAGAGCAATCTGATCGACAGGCAGTAGCCGGGCGCTTCGCCGCCGCGCTGCACGACCACCCGCACCCCCGCGACCCGAAAGGAGCATCGATGACCGCCCTGATCACACCCGCCCGCCGGTCGGCGACGCCCGCTCGCCGCAGCGGGGGTGCGGGACGCCCACCGACGCGGCGTCTGGCCCCCTACATATTCATCGCGCCGTTCCTCGTTCTGTTCGCGGCCTTCGGGGTCTACCCCATGGTCTTCACGCTGCGTCTGAGCTTCACCGATTGGAGGGGGGCAGGCAGCGCCAACTGGGTCGGATTCGACAACTACACCTACCTCCTCGGCAACGTCGGGTTCTGGTCGTCACTCGGCAACTCGGCCGCGCTGTGGCTGCTCATCGTGCCCGTCCAGATCGTTCTGGCGGTGCTGGCGGCAGTGCTGCTCAACAACGCGAAGCTGCGTCTGCGCGGCTTCTATCGCACGGCGTTCGTCGTGCCGTTCGTCACGCCGCTCGTCGCCATCGCGCAGATCTGGGTGGTGGTGTTCGATCAGGACTACGGAGCGGTCAATGGCCTCCTCAACGTCGTCGGCATCCCGGACATCGGCTGGCTGACGACCAGCGAGTGGGCGAAGCCGACGCTGGCCTTGCTGTTCCTCTGGAAGACCACCGGCTTCATCATCATCATCGTTCTGTCGGGGCTGCAGTCGATCGACGGGTCCATCTACGAGGCTGCTGGAATCGACGGGGCGTCGCGAGCTCGTCAGCTCTGGAGCATCACCGTTCCGCTGATCCGCCGCACCCTGATGTTCGCCGTCGTGCTGCAGACGCTGGCGGTCTTCCAGATGTTCGCTGAGCCCTTCGTCGTCACGCAGGGCGGCCCGTACGGCTCCACCACGACCGCCGGGCTCTACCTCTACAACCACATCACTCGTGCCGACCTCGGCACCGGTGCGGCCAACTCGTTCCTGCTGGTGATCATCGTGATGCTGCTGTCGCTGGTGTTCGTCCGACTCCTGCGAGCGAAGGACTGATACGTGACCGCTCTCGAATCCCCGCAATCATCCACATCGCGACGGCGCGAGCGACCGGCGATCGGGTCGCAGCTGTTCCTGGTGCTGCTGACTGTCGCGTTCCTCGCCCCTGTGGCCTGGGCAGTGCTGTCGGCCTTCAAGCCGGCGAACGACATCATCCGGTATCCACTGTCCTTCGACCCGTCGACCGTCACCATCGACAACTTCACCCGGATGTTCGAGGACGTCCCGATCGGTCAGGGCTTCCTGAACACCGGCATCGTGCTGGTCCTCAAGGGCGGCATCACGATGTTCTTCGCCCCGCTGGCCGCCTATGCCTTCGCGAAGTACGAGTTCCCGTTCAAGAATCTGCTGTTCGGCACGGTGCTGATCACTCTCACGCTGCCGATCATCGTGCTGATCATCCCGCTCCTCCTCGAGATGAAGGAGCTCGGGTGGGTCAACACGTATCAGGCGCTCGTGCTGCCCGACTCGTTTGGCATCGCCTTCGCCATCTTCTGGATGCGGCAGGTCATCGCATCGGTGCCCGACGAGCTGCTCGACGCCGCCCGTGTCGACGGATGCGGCGAGTTCGGAATCTTCTGGCGCATCGTCGTCCCCGTCATCCGCCCCGGCCTCGCGGGACTGGCCGTGCTGACGGTCATGAACGTGTACAACGACTTCGTGTGGCCGGTCGTGATCGCCACCGGCGACACGATGCAGACCCTGCAGGTCGTGCTCTCCACCCTCGCGCAGAACATCAGCGGCAACCGGATCGGTGCCGACTACGCCACCGTCACCGGCGAGCTGCTGGCGGCCAGCTCCGTCGCCCTCGTCCCCTTGCTCATCGTCTTCATCCTGCTCCAGCGGCACTTCATCAACGGCATCCTCGCCGGAAGCGTCAAGGGCTGACCTCTCCCGTCCCGTCGAAAGGCACGACACCCATGTCTGCACATCCTCTCCCCAAGCCCGAGTACCCGCGCCCCGATCGCGACCGGTCGGATCGGTGGCTGAGCCTCAACGGCGAGTGGGAGTTCGAAAGCGAGGACGGTCTGGCGACGGTCGTGGTGCCGTTCGCGTGGGAGACGCCCGCGTCAGGAATCGGCCGCACCTGGCTCGAGCACGCGTCCTACCGACGCAGCCTCGTGGTCCCAGCGCAGTGGTCGGGCTCGCGCATCGTGCTGAGCTTCGGCGCCGTCCACCACCGCGCCATCGTGTCCATAGACGGGAAGCCGGTCGGCCTGCACGAGGGCGGGTACACGTCGTTCGAGTTCGACGTCACCGACCATCTGTCCCCGGGAGCCGTCTGCTCTCTGCGGGTCGACGTCGACGCTCCGGCCGACAAACGCTCGATCCCTCACGGCAAGCAGCGTTCGATCCCACGGGACGACTACGATGGCGTCTCCTTCACGCCCACCTCGGGCATCTGGCAGTCCGTCTGGTTGGAGGCGAGGGGCCGCAGCTACGCCGACGGCATCTCGCTCCGGGGCGACTCGCTCACGGGTATCGACATCGCCGGTCGCCTGGTCGGCGACGTGGTCGCTCGCGGCGAGGTGCGCATCCGAGTCCTGGACGGCGCGGAGTCGGTCACCCTCCTGGCAGACGAGGGCGGGACCTTCGCCGGTCGCCTCGAGCTCGCGGCGCCGCGCCTGTGGTCGCCCGCCGAGCCGCACCTCTATCGTCTCGAGTTCGCTGTGGGCGAGGGGGAGGGGGCCGATCGCGTCATCGTCGAGACCGGCCTGCGACGGATCGAGACTCGAGGGGAGCAGCTCTTCCTGAACGGCGCCAGGTTCTCGGTGCGGGGAGTGCTCGACCAGGGCTACTGGCCCGAGACGGGGCCGACCGCCCCCGATGACGCCGCCCTGCTGCGGGATCTGGAGATCGCACGTGGGCTCGGGTTCAATCTCGTGCGCAAGCACCTGAAGTTCGAGGAGCCGCGCTGGCTCTGTCACGCCGACCGGATGGGCATGCTGGTGTGGGCGGAGCCGGCCTGCCCCAGCCGCTTCACCCCCGCATCCGCGGCGGGCTTCGAGGCGCAGATCGCACCCATGGTGGAGCGCGACGGCAACCACCCCTCCATCGTCATCTGGGGTCTCTATAACGAGGAGTGGGGGCTCGACTGGGACATCCCCGGCAGCTCCGAGCGCGCGGATGCCGCCGTTGCGGCCTATGACGCGCTGCGACGCATCGACGACACCCGACCCATCGTCGAGAACTCCGGATGGGCGCACGTGAGGACCGACCTCGTCGACTGGCACTACTACGACGAGGATCCGGCAGCCTGGGCCCGCAACCTGAGCGATCTCGCGGCCGGCACCCGCGACGCGTTCCCCGTGAAGCTCGGTCCCGACTTCGTCGTCGACAAGTCCTTCTACGGATCGGCAGCACACCCTCGGTCAGGCATACCGATCGTCAACAGCGAGTACGGCGCTGGGTTCACCAGCCTGGAGCGCGCCTGGCATGTGCGCTGGCAGACGCAGGAGCTGCGGCGTCACGACCGCTTCGCGGGCTACGTCTACACCGAGCTCAGCGACGTGGAGCACGAGATGGCCGGTCTCGTCGACGCGGATCGGCGGCAGAAGGACTGGGGCGGGCTGCATCCCGCGGACGCGGTGGGGAAGACGACGCTGATCGTCGACCTGATCCCACGTGCCGCCGGCGCCGACATCGAGGTCCCGAGCGAGCCGACCGATGTCGCCGTCCGGGTGTCGCACCACGGCTCGTCGGCGGTCGTCGGCAGGCTGCGCGCGACCTGGGTGTCGGCGGGTCGGCCGTTCGGCTCCGTCCCCTCGCCGCACGTCGCGCAGACCGACCCGATCGACGTGGAGCCCTTCCGTGTGAGCGACGCCGCGCATCTCACGGTTCCCGCCCCGGCAGGCCCGGCTCGCCTTCAGCTCTGGTTCGTCGACGAGTCGGACGCGGTCCTGGCGCGTACGTTCGTCGACGCCGCAGTCGTCGAGGCCCCGAACCGCCGTGGAGCACGCGCGTCCTAGACGTGCACTCCGCGGACCGGAGCGTGACGCGCGTCGATCGCCAACGTGGCGCGCGTCACGTGCTCCGCTATCCAGTAGCCATCACCGTCCTCACAGCGGGGGTCGACCGGGCCGTCGTGCGAGGCGTGACGACCCAGTTGCGCTCGCCCATCGCAAGCTTGACGATGGCGATCCGGGCGATCGTGTTCTTGAGCTCCTGATAGACCAATAGGGAGACGACGAGGTACCAGGCCCACCACCCTCGACGCCGGGCTATGGCGCTGTCCGCCACCCGTCGGGTGAGGAGGACCTGCAGCGGCGCCGAGGCGAGGGTGACGACCGTCAGCAGCAACAGGACCGGCTGCGAGAATCCGATCGCACCGTCGCGCCAGATGTAGAACGCGAGAATCGGCCACATCAGCGCTGAGACGACCGGATACGCCTCGCGCCAGGAGAGGTGCAGGAACATCCCCACGCGCTGTCGGACAGTCAGCTCGTGGCCGTCGAAGACGACGCCGGAGTGGACGGCAGTGACCTGGGCCCAGCCCTGAGCCCATCGCATGCGCTGTCGCCACAGCGCGGCAACCGACTCGGGCGCGAGTTCGCGACTGATGAGACCAGGATCGTTGACGATACGCGCGCCGGCGCGCGTTGCTCGGATCGAGCAGTCGATGTCCTCGGTGAGCATCGAGGGGATCATGCGAACCGACCGGATCACGTCGGATTTCCAATACCCGTTGGAACCGCCGAAGACGCCGAATCCGTGAAGGAGCTGCCGACCTCGGTGACTCACGGCATAGATCTGCTCGAACTCCACCGCCGCTGTCCGCGCCACCCATGAGGCGTCGCCGTTTCGCACGACACAATGCCCCTGGACCACGTCGGCATCGCCCGCCAGCCAACGCGAGGCGCGTTCGAAGGACCCAGGGTCCGGATGATGATCGGCGTCGAAGATGCCGACGAACTCGCCGGTGACGACGCCGAGCGCGGCGTTGACATTCTGAGCCTTCGACGTGCTGTCCGGCACCTTGACGATCAGTAGGCGCGGCTCTGCCTCGGCGAGGGCCTGAAGCTCCGCCTCGATCGGCATCGGCATCGGCGTGTTGTAGGCGAGGATCACCTGCAGCTGATTGCCATACTCGTGCCGGAGGAAGACGTCCAGCGTTTCGAGGATCGTGTCGGCTTCGTTCGGCAGGTAGGCCGCGATGATCGCCGACGCGGGAGGAGGCTGAAGGTCCGACGGGGGTGGGTCGGGGCGCGATCGGAGCCCGAGTATGGTCTCGGTCCACTGGAGCGCGGCCGACACGACAGCCGCTGTGACCACGGCCGCATACAGGGTGCCCGCGATCGCGATCCCCACGCCGTGGCCGACGATCATGGCGATGAGAGGCAATGCAAAGGTCGCTATGAGCACGACGACGAATTGGAGAAGTGTCTTCGGCCGGCCCTTTCGCGGGCTGCTGGCAACCGTGCGCCACCGCCGCGCCTGCAGATCCCGCTCGACCAGACCCTCCTTCGCCAGCTCGGCGAGCTTTGCTACGGGAGGTGCATTCCGACCCGCGCCCGGACCCCATGCGACCCCGACATCGACGTGCACCTCGTCGGGTCCGTCGAGCAGCGGACGGCGAGCGAGGTTGCTCGTCATGGACGAGATCCGTCTGTGTCGAGACGCGCTGGCGGAATGAGCCAGAGTCGCGACCAGGACCCCTTCGCGGTCGATCCACAGATCGTCGTCGTCAGAGAGCAGACCCCAGATCCGGTCCCTCGCGGATCCGAGCAGAAGCGGTGACGGCGCGGTGCTCGAATGGTCGGGGTGCGCTCGCCGGACGGCGAACGCGACAGAGATATCGCGTCGTCGGCGCACGCGGGTACGCGTAAAAAAGCCTGGTAGCGCTGCATTTTCCGCATCGCCGTGTGCCACTAGCACCACGCGGTGTCTCCGATCGCCTCTGGTTGTCGTCAAGGCACCCCGTTGTGTGGCGGTAAGTATTGGCGACGATTCAGGGCCCGCGCAATAGCCCAATCTGTCTACCCCCGCCGCCCCCCGTTCGAGGGGTAACAAACCCGTCTCGCGGTGTTCACGAGGCTGAAACATCGCGCCGCCGATCGGACCGTAATGTCCTCAGCACAGCACCGCCGCTGCCAGGCAACCTGACAGGCTCGGGGCGGCTGGCGGCGGCGGATCCACCTCACCCCCGGAGGTCCCCCAAATGATTCCAGCGATTCAGGAATACCTGAACGGTGCGCTATTCGGCAGCTGGGCAGCGCTGATCGTGCTCGGAACGGCGGTCAGCGTCGTCCTCGGACTGTCTCGAATCGGCCGACTCGGCCAGATCTAGCTTCTCGGCATACCCGCGCCGCCCAGGTGGTGCGTGCCCCACCCGGCTGTGCCGGCGCATCAGGTCAGTTCCGCCCGTGCAGGTTCCAGACGATGACGTTGCCCTGCAACCTCATCGAAAGAGATACCGCCATGTTCACGAGCCCGACCTACATCTTGACGAGCATCATCACGCTCGGCGGCGTCGCGGTCCTGCTGTTCGGCCACGCGCAGTCGCTGGCGTCGTTCATCAACCTCGCCATCCTGCAGGCCATCCTCTTTCTCCACCTGACCCTCAAAGTGACGGCTGCGCTCGCTGCCAAGCCTCACCGGGTGGCGGAAGGCTTCGATATGAACGACATCCGCGCGGACGTCGTCATCCCCGTCTACAACGAAGACCCTGAGCTGCTCGGTGCAGGCCTGCGGGCCCTGGGACTCCAGACCCGTCTTCCGCGTTCGATCTGGTTGATCGACGACGGCTCGCAGAACGACGGCGTCCCGTTCGACGTGCTGGAGGCAGCACCCGTCACGAGCGAGATCGAGAGGCTGCGAGATCTCGGAGTCATCGTCGAGACTCACCGCCAGGCGAATCGTGGGAAGCGGTGGGCGCAGAGCTACGCGTTCGAGCGATCGGACGCGGACGTGTTCATCACAATCGATTCCGACACCTGTCTCGACGCTGTGGCGGTCGAGAAGCTGCTCATCCCATTCTCGTCTCCCGCGGTGCACAGCGTGGCTGGGTTCCCGATGGGGCAGAACTATCGAAAGAGCCTGCTCACCCGAGCAATCGATCTCGGTTTCACCATGTCGTCGCTCCAGGGCCGGATGGCAGAGGGACTCTTCGGCCAGGTCAGGGTGAACTGCGGCATCATCGCGGCGTACCGCGCCGCGACGGTCCGGGAAAACCTTCCCCGCTACCTGAATCAGCGCTTCCTGGGCGCACCCGTGAAGGCCGGCGACGATCGGGCGCTCACCTACTTCGCCAAGGAGAAGGGCCGCGCGGAATTCCAGCCGGAGGCGATCGCCTACTCCGCCCTTCCCGAGACGCTCGGCCACCTAGCGAGACAGCGCTTGCGGTGGGCGCGCTCCTGGTGCTGGGGCACTTTGCTCCTGCTCCGCCGCCCGGTGACGGGCTCGGATTTCTGGTTCACCCTCATGCAACTGCTGGGAATCCTCTGCTTCGGCATGATCGTGTTCATTGCGGTGTTCGGCGTCGCAACCGGAGCCGCCCCCATCACGGCTCTACTCGCGACTCTGGCGTTCGCGCTAGCCATCGGGGCCGTGATGCACCTGCGCTACATCGTGGTCGCGCACCCGGAGGACTCGATCCTGCAGCGGGTCGTCTCCTGGGTCATCAGCCCGATCGGGAGTCTGATCTACATCAGCCTGCTGCTGCCGCTCTATTACATCGCGATCCTCCGCCCGAAGCCCAAGCGTGGCTGGGGAACGAGGTCGAAGGTCGAGGTGGGTCTCCATGTCACGGCTTGATTCCACCGAGCGGCTCGCCTCCAACGTCTCGTCCTCGCGCTCCGGGCGCGAGAGGTTTCTGACCCCACGAGGACCGGGTGTCGTCGATCACCCAGTTCGCGCCTTCCGCCCCGATATCGAGGGACTTCGTGCCATCGCCGTCATCCTGGTGGTGCTGTACCACGCAGGGGTGCAGTTCGTCGGCGGCGGATATGTCGGAGTCTCCGTCTTCTTCGTCATCAGCGGATTCCTGATCACCCGGCATCTCTCCCAGGAGCTCGAGCGGACCGGCGGTCTGCGACTGGGGCGCTTCTATGCTCGACGCGCCCGACGGCTTCTGCCGGCGGCGAGCGCGGTGCTGATCGCGACGGTTATCGCCAGCTGGGTCCTGGTCTCTGGCCTGCTTGCGGCAGAGGTCGGCCTCGACGCTATCTGGGCCTCCGTGTTCGGGGCCAACATCCATTACGCGATCGACGGCGTGGACTACCAGGCCAACCAGGACCCGTCAGTGTTCCAGCATTACTGGTCGCTCTCGACCGAGGAGCAGTTCTACCTCGTATGGCCCCTCGTCCTGCTCGGCATCGCGTTTGCGGCCTCTCGGCTCCCGCGGCCGGAGGCTCGCCGGCGGATCATGGTCGCGACGGTCGCGGTCCTGGCGGTCCTCTCCTTCGCGCTCACGCAGCTGCTGATGGAGGCGTCGCCCACCATTGCTTACTTCCTGATGCCGTCGCGTGCGTGGGAGCTCGCTCTTGGCGGTCTCGTCGCGCTGGGTGCGTCATGGCTCGTGAAGCAGGATTGGGTGCAGAACGGTGTGATCGCCGGCTTCGGGCTGGTCATGCTCCTGTTCTCGGCGTGGTGGTTCACTGACAGCACGCCCTACCCCGGGACCGCAGCGCTAATCCCGACCGCAGGGACTGCGCTCGTCATCGCGGCAGGTCTGCGTAAAGCTACCGGCGCCGAGACACATGTGCTCTCGTGGAAGCCGCTCCAGTTCCTCGGCAAGCTGTCCTACAGCCTCTACCTGTGGCACTGGCCGCTGCTCATCCTCGCTCCGCTCGCGCTGAGCAAGACCTTCTCCGTGACGGACAACCTCGTTCTCTGCGGTCTGGCGCTCGTGCTCGCGATCTTCACGTACGTCGCCGTCGAAGAGCCGTTCCGCACGGCGCCGGGTCTGCAGAGCCGTTCGTGGCGGAGCCTCCTCTTCGGCGCGGTGGCGATGGCGATCGTAGTCGCGGTCTCGGTGACGGCCATCACGGTGGGGCCGATGCGCTACCGAACGGGTGAGGCCGTGCTGCAGGCGGATCGCGACGCCATCGTCGACGCGGTGGCGGCGAGCGCAGGGCTGACGACCGTCCCTGGCAACCTGTCTCCATCGCTCAGCGACGCCTCGAAAGACAAGCCGGATCTCCAGGCATCCGACGGCATCTCCTGCATGGTGGACCTGCTCACGTCGGACGTCAGCTCGGAGCCCGGCGGGAGTTGCGTCGCGGGCGGGACAGAGAACGGGGAATTCACCGTGGTCCTCGTGGGAGATTCCCACGCCTACCAGTGGATGCCCGCGATCCGGGAGGTCGCGCTCGATCGCGGCTGGCGCCTCGTGTCGCTCACGAAGGGCGGATGCGCCTATTGGGATGTCGATCTCGTGAACACCAATCTGAAGCGCGACTTCCGGGAGTGCTACACGTGGCGTGAGAACGCCACCGAGCGGATCGAGGAGGAGAACGCGGATCTGGTCATCACCTCTGCAGCGATCTTCAACCCCCGAGATGGAGATTTCGCCGACCGGTGGGTCGCTGGGGTGTCCTCGGCGACGGAGCGCCTTGTCGACATGGGGGCTCCCGTCTATGTGATCGAGGACACGCCGTACCCGAAGGTCGACATCCCGAAGTGCATCGCACAGAACATGACGGATACCACCTCCTGCGGTCTGTCCCCTGAGGAGGCATACAGCGACAACGATCGGCGCGTGCGCAGCGCGCAGGCTGCCGAGGCCGCTGGAGCAACGCTCATCGACCCCTACAAGTGGTTCTGCACCCAGGATCTGTGCCCGACGATCATCGGCAACACCGTGGTGTACAGCGACAACAGCCACATGTCCCAGACGTACTCAGCACTGCTCGGCACCGTCCTAGGAGAGGAACTACCAGAATGAGAATCTCGGTAATCGGCTGCGGATATCTCGGAGCCGTGCATGCAGCGAGCATGGCCGCACTCGGCCACGACGTCGTCGGCATCGATATCGACGAGGCCAAGGTCGAGCTCCTCTCGAACGGCCTGGCGCCGTTCTTCGAGCCGGGCTTCCCAGAGCTCCTCGGCGAGCAGCTTGCGAGCGGCCGGCTTGGGTTCACGACCGATTTCGAGGCGGCGCGCGGCGCCAAGGCCCACTTCATCGCGGTAGGGACGCCGCAGAAGAAGGGGGAGTACGCGGCTGACCTCACGTTCGTCGATGCCTCAGTCGATGCGCTCCTTCCCTTCGTCACACCCGGCGACATCGTCGTAGGCAAGTCCACGGTGCCCGTCGGCACGGCCGCACGGCTCGCGGAGCGTGTGGCGGGCGCAGGCGCGATCCTCGCCTGGAATCCCGAGTTCCTCCGGGAGGGCTTCGCTGTGGATGACACCCTGCACCCCGACCGGCTGGTCTACGGGCTGCCGACCGGGGCGGCCGGCGTGATCGCCCGTTACGTCCTCGACACCGTCTACGCGGACATCCTTCGCGAGGGCACGCCGCTGGTCGCGACTGGGTACCAGACGGCTGAGCTCGTCAAGGTCGCTGCGAATGCGTTCCTGGCGACGAAGATCTCGTTCATCAACGCGATGGCGGAGATCGCGGAGTCGGTGGACGCCAACGTGACCGAGCTGGCAGACGCGATCGGGCACGACGCACGCATCGGCCGTCGTTTCCTCAACGCCGGTGTCGGATTCGGCGGCGGATGCCTCCCGAAGGACATCCGAGCGTTCGCCGCTCGCGCGGAGGAGCTCGGACGCGGCGAATCCGTCGCCTTTCTCAAAGAAGTGGACTCCATCAATCTGCGCAGGCGCCAGCACGTGGTCGATCTCGTCCTGGACGTCCTTGACGGGGAGGTGCTGGGCAAGCAGGTGTCGGTCCTGGGCCTCGCGTTCAAGCCGGATTCCGACGACGTGCGGGATTCGCCCGCCCTCGACGTGGCCGTGCAGCTCAAGGGCCGAGGCATCGACGTCATCGCGACGGATCCGGAGGCCATCACCACGGCGGCGAAAATCCATCCTCAGCTCGAATACCAGCCCGACCTCGAGGCTGCGATCGCGGGCTCCGATGTCCTCGTCGTGCTCACGGAGTGGGAGCTCTACAGGCAGCTGGATCCGAGCTGGGTCGGCGGTCTGGTGAGGAGCCGGGTGATCATCGATGGTCGGAACTGCCTGGACGCAGAGAGATGGTCCGCCGCAGGTTGGACGGTCATCAGCATGGGGCGCCCGCGGATCGGCCAGAGGGAGCTGGCCGTCGCGTAAAGACTCATCGGCGCCGAGCCTCGACGCTACGGTGGATCCATGGTCGACCCGTTGCAGGACGCCGTCTCGGCGACGCCCGCCGTCGGCATCGCTGTCGCCCAGTTCGCGCCGGGCTCGGACCCCGCGCAGAACCTCGAGCGCATGGCCGGGCTCGCCCGCGACGCGGCGGGCCGCGGTGCGCTGCTGGTCGTGTTCCCCGAGTACTCGTCCTACTTCGCGCCCGCCTTCGGACCCGACTGGGCCGCGCACGCCGAGGCAGTCGACGGCCCATTCGCGCGGGGAGTGGCGGCACTGGCGGCCGAGCTCGGCATCCACATCGTCGCCGGGATGGTCGAGCGCCTCGCCGATGACGAGATGCGGGTCTCGAACACCCTGGTTGCGTTCGACGCCTCCGGCGAGCTGGTCGCGACCTACCGGAAGATGCACCTCTACGACGCGTTCGGCCAGCGCGAGAGCGACTGGATCGTGCCCGGAACGACCGACCAGCTGCCCGTGTTCGAGTGGCGGGGCTTCACCGTAGGGCTGCAGACCTGCTACGACATCCGCTTCCCCGAGGTGACGCGCGCCCTCGTCGACGCCGGCGCCGATCTCGTGCTCCTGCCGAGCGAGTGGGTGCGCGGTCCGCTGAAGGAGGCGCACTGGCGCACCCTCATCACAGCCCGCGCCATCGAGAACACGATCTTCGTGGCCGCAGCCGACCACGCGCCGCCGGTCGGTGCGGGCAACTCTATGGTCGTCGATCCGATGGGGGTCGAGCTCGTGACCATCGGAGAGGCGACGGATGCGGCGGTCGCCTGGATCACGCCGGCGCGCGTCGCTGAGGTGCGCCGCATCAACCCGGCCCTCAGCCTCCGGCGCTTCGGAGTGGCGCCCCGCTGATCAGCTGTCGGCGCGGCCGTCGTGGTGGCGGTCGTCGTGACCATGGTCGAACCCGTGCTCATGCTCGTGCTCGTCGTGGTCCTCGTCGGAGTTGTCCATGAGCGTCGCTGCGTACTTGAAGAAGGCCGCCTTGGCGACCGACGTGTCGGGATCGTCGGTGTCGACCGCCGACTCGAGCAGCAGGCGCATGCCGGTGGTGATGTCGTCGATGCTGCCGTAGGGGGCGGTCAAGGCGCTGCCCGCGGAGATCGCCGAGATGACGGCGGAGATCGCAGCGGAGTCGACCTCGGGCCGCACGACGCCGGCCTTCTTCATGTAGTCGATGAACTCCGCCCGGACGGTCAGGCGCGGCACGTACGCGAAGCCGCCGCTGGCGCGCATCACGCGCCGCAGTCCGTCGGGGTCGAGCGCGTACACGGCGCGGGCAAGAGGACGCTCGTAGATCGCGCTCAGCACGTAGCTGTACATGCGCGACAGCCGGCCGCCGAGCGGATCGCGCTCGATGTTGTCGACGATCGCCTGGAACATGCCGCCGTACTCGCGGTTCAGCATCTGTGCGACGAGCTGATCGTGTCCGCCGAGGACCTCGGCCACGACGTCGGGCTGTACCCCGGCGCGCACCGCGATCATGTTGAGCGACAGCACGTCGAAGCCGTCGTTGACCACGATGTCGGTCGCGATGTCGAGGACGGCGCCCAGAGTCGGAGCGTCGCCTGGTGCACGTCCAGGCGCAGAGGAGGTCAAGGCAGTCGTCTCACATCATCGGGGTTAGTGGGCCGTCGCCACATGCTAGCTCGCACGTGGAACGGTCTGTTCCCCTAATCCATCACACTTCTTTCAGCCTGTCATCCCCCGTAATTGGGCGACCGCGCGTTCGAGAACCTCGATCCGCTTGCAGAAGGCGAACCGCAGGAGCGAGGAGTACTCGGCTCGGTTCGCTTCGTGCACGAACGCGGTGAGCGGGATCGCGACGACGCCCGCCCGCTCGGGCAGCATCCGGCTGAACTCGACAGCGTCGGCGTGACCGAGCGGGGCGGCGTCGGCGACCACGAAGTAGGTGCCGGCGGGGGTGCTCACGTTGTACCCCGCCCGCCGCAATCCGGATGAGAGCAGGTCGCGTTTCGCACGCAGAGTCGCGGCGGTCTCGGCGTAGAAGCTGTCCGGAAGGCCGAGACCGACGGCGATCGCCGGCTGGAACGGTGCGGCGTTCACGTAGGTGAGGAACTGCTTGACCGAGAGGATCGCGTCGCGCAGGGGAGCGGGTGCTGTCAGCCAGCCCACCTTCCATCCGGTCGTGCTGAACGTCTTGCCCCCGCTCGAGATGGTCACCGAGCGCTCGAACCCGCCGGGGATGCTCGCGATGCTGAGGTGCTGGTCGCCGAACGTCAGGTGCTCGTAGACCTCGTCGGTGACGATGATCGCGTCGTGCCGGTGCGCGAGGTCGACGACCAGCTCCAGGGTCTCCCGATCGAGCATGGTGCCGGTCGGGTTGTGCGGCGAGTTCAGCAGGATCACGCGGGTGCGGTCGGTGACGGCGGAGCGCAGCTCGTCGAGATCGGGCTGGAAGTAGGGGGCGCGCAGGGGCACGGTGACATGACGGCCGCCGGCGAGGGCGATCAGCGCACCGTAGGCGTCGTAGAACGGCTCGAGCGTCACCACGTCGTCGCCCTGCTCCACCAGCGCGAGGAGGGTGGCCGCGAGCGCCTCGGTGGCTCCGGCGGTGACGAGCACCTCGCGACCGGGGTCGATGCGGATGCCGTAGAAGCGGTCCTGGTGGCGTGCGATCGCGTCGCGCAGCACCGGCATCCCGAGGACCGGCGGGTACTGGTTGAGGCCGTCCGAGATCGCCTGCCGGGCGGCCTCGATCACCTCCGGCGGACCGTCCTCGTCGGGGAATCCCTGCCCCAGGTTGATCGCGCCGGTGCGGGCGGCGAGGGCTGACATCTCGGCGAAGATCGTCGGACGCAGCTCGCCGTCCTCGCTGAGCAGCATGGCGCCGCGGGCGGCGCGGGTCCAGGGTCCGGGAATGGTCATCCCGGCCAAACTACTGCGGAGCCCCGCGGTTCCTCACCAGGTTGCGTCCCGAGGCGTTCGGGCACAGGTGTGGAAAGGGCTCCCGACGGGTGTGCGGCGTCCTCTACCGTCGTGTCATGCGCAGATCGGCGGGAGGGTTTCGAGCGATGGCGACCTCCGTCGCGGCGGCAGTGGCGGCGCTGACGCTGGCGCTCGCGGGCTGCGTGCCAAACGCACCCGCAGCGGCCCCAGCGCCGAGCCCGACCGCGACGCCGATCTTCGCGTCCAACGAGGAGGCGCTGGCTGCGGCCGAGGAGGCGTTTCGCGCGTATCTCGCAGTGTACGACGAGTATGCGCAGGACGGATGGCGCGATTTTGCGGAGGTCGCCCCGTACCTCACTGGGTCAGCCTACGAAGACGAACAAGCAACGGGGATGCAATTCAAGGCGGCCGGGTACCGGCAGATTGGCAACACAACATTCGACTCAACCCACATACAGAGCAGCGCGGAAGCTGCCGGGACCGCCACGGTAGTCGTCTACCTCTGCCTGGACGTCTCCGTTGGCGATGTCGTTGATTCAAGCGGCGCGTCCGTAGTGGACCCCAGCCGCCCTGGGCGGCTCCCGCTTGAGGTCGAGTTCGTCGGCAATGCCTCCTCCCTCGTCATCGCCAGGAGCGACCCGTGGTCGGGCAACAATTTCTGTACCTGACTTTCGCGGCCTTGATTGCGCTACCCGCCGGGCTAAGCGTTCAGACCGCGGGCCAGGGATGCTCCATCGGGCAAGTGCGAACCGGCATCTGTGCCTCGACGTCAGACGACTCCATAGACATCGTCGGCTCAGCCACCACCGCCGGCACTCCACCGGGTAGCACCGGCAGCGGCAGCGCGGGCGGCAGCGGCAGCGGCGGCTCCCCGAGCGGGCAAGCAACGCCGCCTCCCATCCTTAAGTGCTTCTCGAACGAGGTCTGCCGCGCGCCCGCCCAGGCGACCACGACACCCGGCACCCCTCCGGTCACGCTCCGCGACCTGGCCTCATTCCGCCCCGTCGCGGGCAGCCAACACATGGAGCCTGACGGCTGGATGGTGGTCGGCCTCGACGCCAACTTCTACCTCGACTCCGGACAGCACCTCGTCGTGGGCACCCTGCTCGGACAGCCCGCCTCCGTGCGGTTCACCCCGGTCGCATTCCGCTGGGACTACGGCGACGGCACCGTCGCCACGCGGACGACGGGAGGCGGACCCTGGGCTGCGCTCGGCCTCCGCGAGTTCGATCCGACGCCGACCAGCCACGTCTACCGCACCGCCGGCACCTATACGGTCCGGCTCAGTGTCAGCTACGCCGCCGAGTTCCAGGTGGGCGGGTCGGCCCTCACCTCCGTCGCCGGTCGCCTGACGGTTCCGGTGAACGACCTCGTCGTCTCCGTCGGGGACGCCACGACGGTGCTCGTCGCCGAGGACTGCGGCGCCCGGCCCGACGGCCCCGGCTGCTGACGTCCTCTTAGGCGAAGGGCAGTACGCTCACAGTCGCGGCATACAGAACGTCCAGGTTCGGGCGCGAGGCTAGCTCCGCTTGAAAGGAGCACCACCCGACCATGACCGAGACACCCAGCACCCCGTCGGACGACCCGACGGACGGCGTGACGCCGCCGCAGGACGACGAGCAGACCAGCCGCACCCCCGCCCCGCTCGCCCCTCCCGCCGCGCACGACTACGCAGGGTCCGACGACGCACCGGTCACGCCGGCCGCCTTCACGCCCCCGGCAGCCAGCACCCCCGCCTACCCGAGCGACCCCGCCGCTCCGGCCACCCCGTACGGCGCGTACGCGACGGCGAGTCCCGCCACCGCGACGCCCACGCTCGAGGCGCCGGCCGCATCCGGCACCCCTGCCGCCCCGGCCCGGAAGCGCAACGTCGTGCCGATCGTCGCTGCGCTCGCCGTGGGCGCGCTCATCGGCGGAGTCTCCGGAGCGGGTGTCGCCACCCTCGCCGTCAACTCCGACGACTCGACCACATCCTCGACCGCCTCGTCGCCGCAGACCATCACCGTCAACGACCCCGACGCCGTCAGCGCCGTGACCGCCGTCGCGGCCAAGGCGTCGCCGTCGGTCGTCACCATCTCGGTGTCCACCGGCTCTGCTGGGGGAACCGGCTCGGGCATCATCCTCAGCGACGACGGCTACGTGCTGACCAACACCCACGTGGTCACCCTCGACGGCGCCTCGAACGACGGGACCGTCGAGGTCACCACCTACGACGGCAAGCTCTACACGGCGACCGTCGTCGGCACCGACCCGATCGTCGACCTCGCCGTCATCAAGCTCGACGACGCGAGCGGCCTCACCCCGATGCAGTTCGCCGATTCCAGCGACCTCAACGTCGGCGACCAGGCCGTCGCCATCGGCGCGCCCCTCGGGCTCGCCAACACCGTCACCGACGGCATCGTCAGCGCCCTGAACCGCAGCATCCAGATCGCCTCGTCGGCCGTCCCCGAGGACACCTCCTCGCAGGACAGCGACGGCGGCGACGACAGCGGCAGCAACGGCGGCCAGGGTCCCTTCGACTTCTGGAACTACGGCGACGGCTCGGGCGGCACCGGCACCTCGCAGAGTGCGACCATCTCGCTCCCCGTCGTGCAGACCGACGCGGCCATCAACCCCGGCAACTCCGGTGGCGCGCTCGTCAACAACCAGGGCGAGCTGATCGGCGTGAACGTCGCGATCGCGAGCACCGGCGGCAGCAGCGCCTCGTCGCAGTCCGGCTCGATCGGTGTCGGGTTCGCCGTGCCGGCCAACCTGGCCAAGCGGGTCGCCGACGAGATCATCGCCGATGGAACCGCCACCCACGGGCTCCTCGGAGCGAGCGTGCGCGACGCGTCGAGCGACGACAGCACCACCGTCGGCGCCCTGATCGCCGAGGTCACCAGCGGCGGGGCCGCTGCGGGTGGCGGCATCGAGGCGGGCGACGTCATCACGTCGCTCGACGGTGTGCCGATCACCAGCAGCACCGACCTCACCGCGCAGGTGCGCTCGCACGCGGGCGGGGACACAGCCACGGTGACCTACACCCGCGACGGGGAGAGCACCACGGTCGACGTCACGCTCGGCACGCTCTAACCTGCGCCGCGCCTGGCAGGCGCGCACGCTGCACGACCTGCGCGGCGGCATCCGGACCCCCCACCGGACGCCGCCGCGCACTTCTGTGCGTGGGCTCCGCAGCAGCCCCCGCAGCCCTGCCACGACGGGGCCGTGCGATAGCGTGACCCCATGGGAACGGCGCCGTCGGAACTCCCCGGCGTCTCCTATGTCATGCCGGTGCTCAACGAGGCCGGGTACCTCGAGGCGGCCGTCGCCAGCATCCTCGAGCAGGACTACGCGGGCGACATCGAGCTCGTCATGGCGCTCGGCCCGTCGAGCGACGGAACCGCCGCGATCGTCGAGCGCCTGCTGAACGAGGATGCGCGCATCCGCATCGTCGAGAACGCCGGCATGGACATCCCCATCGGTCTCAATCTCGCGATCGCCGCGAGCCGCCACCCGATCATCGTGCGTGTCGACGCCCACACCGAGCTCGCCCCCGGATACACGCAGCGCGGCATCGCCGAGCTGGAGCGCACCGGCGCGGCCAGCCTCGGCGGCATCATGGTCGCGACCGGGAAGCCCGGCTACCAGGCAGCTGTCGCGCGTGCGTACAACAGCCGATTCGGCCTGGGCGGAGGCGCCTACCACGGGGAGTCGGCGACGGCCGGTCCCGCCGAATCGGCCTACATGGGCATCTTCCGCCGCACCGCGCTCGACGAGGTCGGCGGCTTCGACGAGACGCTTCGCCGCGGCGAGGACTGGGAGCTCAACCACCGCCTGCGTGCCGCCGGCCACCTCGTCTGGCTCGACCCCGGCCTGCGGGTCAGCTACTGGCCGCGCAGCAACCCGACGCACCTGGCACGGCAGTTCCACGCGACGGGCATCTGGCGAGGCGAGCTCGTGCGTCGCCTCGGTGTCGCCAACTCCCTGCGCTACTTCGCGCCGCCCGCGCTGCTCGTCTCTATGGGCCTCTCGGTCGTCGTGCTCGTGCTGCAGCTCACCGGCATCCTGCCGTTCTGGCTCTCGATCGTGCTGTCGCTCGTCTACCTCGGACCGCTCGCCTACCTCGGCCTGCTCGCCATCGCCGCGGTCAGCTCGACTGGCAGCGTGCGGGAGCGACTGCAGTTCGCCGGGGTGCTCGCCACGATGCATCTGAACTGGGGCACCGGATTCCTGGTCGGCCTGGTGCGCGGGGCCGGCAACGCGGTCGACAGGTCGCGCACCGAGAGCTGAGCGCGAGCGAGCGCCCGCGCGCACGAGCTACAGCCAGCCCGCAGCCCGCATGCGCTGCACCACGCGGCGCCCCGCTCCGCCGTCGTCCAGCGGGGTGAAGCGCTCGCGCCACGCGGCCATGCGGGCATCGTGTATGCCGGTTGCGGCATCCGCCTCGGCCGCCATGATCGCGTCACGCAGATCCGCACGCTCGCTCACCACCGGCCCTGGAGCCTCGGCAAGCAGGTCGAAGTAGAACCCGCGCAGGTCGGCGCTGTAGTGCGCGAGGTCCGGCGTGAAGAACACCATCGGCCGCCCGGTCCCCGCGAAGTCGAACATCGCCGACGAGTAGTCCGTCACGAAGACGTCGGCCACCAGCAGCAGGTCGGACATGCTCGGGTAGCTCGTGACGTCGATGAGGCCGGCAGCGCTCAGGTCGCGGCCGTACCGCAGCGTGCGGGAGTGACCGCGCACGAGCAGCACGTGATCGTCTCCGAGTTCGCCCGCGAAGCTCGCGAGGTCGACGTAGTCGACCATCTCGGTGCGGTCGTCGCGCCAGGTGGGCGCGTACAGCACGACGCGCGCGCCCTCGGGGACGCCGACGACGTCCCGCACCCGGGCGGCCGTCGCCGCGCGCCCGGTCGCCGACCCGTGCAGCACGTCGTTGCGCGGGTAGCCGTCCTGCCAGATCGGCCCGCGCATCGCGTAGGCCGTGGCGAAGATCCGCGCGCTGTAGGGGTTCTGGGCGAGCAGAGCGTCCCAGCGGCCGCGCTCACGCAGCACCGCGATGCGGGTGCGGATCCCTCGGCCGGGCCGGTCCAGGGCGAGCCGCTTCAGCATCGTGCCGTGCCAGGTCTGCAGCACGTGCTGCCCGGCTCTGCGCCGGAACCGCTTTCGGAGCCAGTCGTTCACCACCAGGACGCGCGCGGCGCCGCGGGCGTGCCACCACTCGCGGCTGCCCTCGATGACGCGCACGGCGCCGGCCGGCACCGCGACCGAGCCGTCGACGACGCTCCAGTAGCGGGTGGTCGACGGGCTGAGCTCGGCCAGCGCGGCGTCGATGCCGAGCGGGTTGCACGAGGCCGACTGCCCGTAGAAGCTCTCGAAGAACACCGCGTCCTCGAGAGGCGCGCGAGTGCGCCGATAGTCACGCTCGAGGCGCTTCTGCGCCGCCGTCCCGCGCTCGTCGGCGGCGAGCGGCGCGCTGACGTGCACGACAAGCCCGCCCGCGGCGTCGGCCACGAGGGCGTGGAACAGCGGATGCGTCAGCGGCTCGGGCAGGTGGGCGGCGACGTCGAGGCGCGTCGTCGGGGGGTCCCCTCCCACCGTCACGCGGTAGTCGCCGGAGGGAAGGGCCAGCCCCGGCTCGCCCCATCGCTCGGCGAGCAGCGGGAAGGCGATCGTCGTCGAGCCGATGCCAGTGCCTGTGCCGGGTTCGACGGTGCCCTCGACGCGGGCACGCGGGCCGTCGAGCCAGACCGCGTCGACCTCCGCGTCGATCGTGATGAGCAGGGAGTCGGTGCGCAGCGCGACCGACGTCACGACCGGGCGCAGAGTGCGCGCGGGGCGCGTTTCGACAGACTCGCCCGACGGGACGGCGCCCGTGCGCTGCAGGATCTCGGCCAGCACGCGCTCCGTCGCCCGACCGTCGAGCAGGTCGACGTTCTCGTCGCGCAGCCAGCGCTCGTGCGGGCCACCCGATCCGCCGTCCGTCGCCCACCGCTGCTCGAGCGCCTCGAGCGCGTGCGGCCAGGTGGTGACATGGCGTCCGCCGCTGACGTCGCGGTACGGCTCGTAGAGGCCGCGCGACCTCGTGTAGCTCTCGACGTCGGGGGCGAGGAACACGATCGGGCGCTGCAGCAGCGCATAGTCGAACGCGATCGACGAGTAGTCGGTGAGCAGTGCCTCGAAGGCGGGAAGCAGGGGAGTGGCGTCGCGCGCGACATCGGAACCCAGCATCCGGATGCGAGACGAGGCGACGGGCCCTGCCGCGTAGTCGCCGCTGCCGAGCGGGTGGGTGCGCACCCAGAGCTCGGCGTCGTGCTCGTCCAGCCACTCGGCGATGGCCGCCCACTCGGCGTCGTCGGGGATGGACGGATCGGGATGGCCGTCGCGCCACGTGGGGGCGTAGAGGACGCGCCTCGAGACAGCGGACACGTCGGGCAGCAGCACCAGCGCCGCCGCCCGACGCTCGGCCTCCGTGCCCGCCAGCAGCACGTCATCGCGGGGGTCGCCCGTCGCCACGATGCGCTCGCGCGGGATCCCGAATGCCGACTCGATACGCGGTGCGATGAACGCCGACGACACCGGGAACAGCGAGATCCCCCGGCCCGCGAATCGGTACGCGCGAGCCATGACGGCGCGAACGAGGCGGTGGTCGGGCAGGAACGAGACCCGCAGCGCCGCGGGGGAGTCCAGATGCAGACGCTTCAGCGGGATGCCGTGCCACAGCTGCACCACGAATCCGCCCCGCGTCGCGTACCGGTTCACGTCGCCGAAGCCGTGGGTGACCACAAGCACGCGCGCGCGCAGGGTGAGGGCGAAGCCCCGCCACGACGACTTCGGCTCGGCATCGAGACCGAGGTCGCGCGCGGTGGCGAGCTCCGCATCCGTCGTGGCGAGCCAGACGATGCGTGTGCGTGGCCCACCTGCACCCGCCTCCGTCGCGTCGAAGTGCTCGCGTGCGAGCCGGTACAGCGGCAGTGCGCCCTCGCCGGGTCCGATGCCCGAGCCGACCACCCACAGTCGGGACGAGCGCGGCACGACCGTCGCCGCGAGCGCGCCGAGAGCATACAGAGGGAGGCGCAGCAGCTTGCGGGCGTTGCCGGCTGCGAAAGTGAAGCTCGCCATGGTCGGATCCGATTCTGGCACGATGGGGGCATGTCGGTGCTCAGCGACCTCGGTACCGTCCGCCGCATCATCGTCAACGGCGTGCGGTCGCGGCTGACCCGGCGCGAGCTGGAGCGCCGGACGGCGACCTCGCCCGAGCCGGCCCCGCACAGCATCCGGATCGCCGTCTACTTCGCCGACACGAGCGTCAACCTCTACCAGATCCGGCAGTGGTACGCCCCGCTCGCCGAGCTCGCGGCCACGCATCCGGTCGCGATCATCACCCGCAGCCCCGGCGCGAGCCTCACGATGATGGACGAGTCGCCGGTGCCGGTCGTCTACCGCCGCAGCGTGACCGAGCTCGAGGCGTTCATCGACACGCAGGACATCCGGATCGTGTTCTACGTCAACCAAAACCAGAAGAACTTCCAGATGTTCCGCTACAGCCGCATGTGGCACACGTTCATCAACCACGGCGAGTCCGACAAGATGTACATGACCACCAACCAGTTCAAGGCGTACGACTACGCGCTGGTGGCGGGACAGGCGGCGATCGACCGCCTCTCACGCAAGCTGTGGGACTTCGACACCGCCAAGCGCGCCATCCCGATCGGCCGCCCGCAGGCCGATCATCACACCGGCGAGCTGCCCTACACCCCGGATGACCGCACGGTCGTGCTCTATGCCCCGACCTGGGAGGGCGACCGGCCGGCCGCCGCCTACGGGTCGATCGCGTCCCACGGTGTCGCGCTGGCATCCGCGGTGCTCGCGTCCCCGGAGCACCGGCTCATCTACCGACCGCATCCGCGCAGCGGTGTGCTCGACCCCGCGTACCGCACGGCGAATCAGGCGATCATCGACGCCATCGCCGCCGCGAACTCCGGCGATCCGCGGGCGCAGCACGTGTTCGACGATGGTCCCGAGATGGGCTGGCAGCTGGCGGCGGCCGATGTCGCGATCACGGACATCTCGGCGATGATCTACGACCGGCTCGCTACCGGCAAGCCGATCATCGTGACGCGGCCGTCGAGCGTCGAGGCCGACGTCGACGAGGACGGCTACCTCGGTGCCGCCGAGTGGCTCACCGCCGAGGACGCGGGCGACGTGCTGACGGCCGTCGACCGCGCGCTCACCGACGACGAGGCGCGGCAGACCCTGCGGTTCTGGGCCGAGCGCCACTTCGGCGACACGACGCCGGGAGCCGCGACCGCGCGGTTCCACGCCGCGGTCGACCAGCTGCTGGCGGAGTGGCACCGGCACGCCGCACTCCACTCGGAGGACGCGCACGAGTCGGAGTCGGACCCGCTCGACGACGAGGACGACGACGAGGGCCTCCCGCCGAGCGACCGCTGACCGCGCGTCCGATCGCATTCACCAGCTGGACACCGGGCGTTCACCCGGCGTGACCGCGGCCATTCATCGGCCGCGCACAGTATGAGGTGATGGACCGTCCCCGCGCCCTGCCGATCGCCTGGGTGGAGTCCCCGCTCCAGCTGGTCTGCGTCGCCGAGTACGCCGCGTCACAGGGCACCCCGGTCGCCGTCGCGTTGCGCATCAGCGGACCGCAGATGGCCTCGACCGCCGAGGCGCTCGTCGCGCGCGGGGCGATGTTCGCATCCGTGTCCCCCTACTACGGCATCCCCTGGGAGCTGCTCGCGACCAAGCGCGACTGGGTCGTCGGCGACGCGTTCAGCGGACAGTTCCGCACCGCGATCAACGCTCTCCCGCCGCGCACGCTCACGATGGTCGACGACGGCGCGATCAGCATCCACCTCGCCCGTGCCCTCGTCGGACGCGACGACTTCGCGCGCCCCGGCCAGCACGAGTCGGCTCTCAAGACCGTGCTCGGCGGCCTCGCCCGCGGCCGGATGCGCGCCCTTGCCGCCCGCGGACGCGCCGGCCTGTTCACGGCGTTCGATTCCGACCCGGCGATGACCGACCTCGCGGCCGACGGGTTCGCCGTGACCCGCAACGACTTCGGCTGGCTGCGCTCGACCGCGCAGCCGGTGGCCCTGCCGCATCCGCGGGTCGTGCTCGGCACGGCTCACGTCGTCGACGGCACGCAGCTGCCGGACGAGCACGTCGCCTGGGTGCGGGCCATCGCCTCCGCCGCCCCGGTCAGCTACCTGCCGCACCGCCGCGAGCCCGCCGAGATGATCTCGCGCATCGCGCTCCTGCCGGGAGTGGCCGTGGTGCAGACCGGGCTCCCCGTGGAGGTCGCGCTCGCCGGCACCGCCGCGCCGCTCGAGATCATCACCACACGCAGCAGCGCCACCACCACGCTCGCCGCGGTGCTCGCCGGAACCGGAAGCACGATCAGCGCCGGCGCCGAGCCCACCTCGGAGTCCAGCGCGGGGGTCTCGGCGTGAGCAGTGTCGAGAACGTCGCGGTGATCCCGGCGCGCGGCGGGTCGAAGGGCGTGCCCCGCAAGAACCTGCGGCGGGTGGACGGCATCCCGCTGATCGCGCGGGCCATCTCGGCCGCCCGCGCCGCCGAGAGCATCGACCGCGTCGTGGTGTCGACCGACGACGCCGAGATCGCCGCGGTCGCCCGCGAGTGGGGCGCCGAGGTCATCGACCGGCCCGCCGACCTCTCCGGTGACACGGCGAGCTCCGAGAGCGCCCTGCTGCACGCGATGGACGATCTCGCGGCGCGCGACGTGATCATCGACGTGCTGGTGTTCATCCAGGCGACGTCGCCGTTCATCGACCCGGCCGATCTCGACCGTGCCGTGGATCGCATCGCACGCGAGGAGAGCGACTGCACCTTCTCTGCCGTCGTGTCGTGGGGCTTCCTCTGGCGCGGGGGAGCGGCGCACGGCTCCACCGCGATCGGGGTCAACCACGACCTCCGCAGCCGCCCGCGACGGCAGGACCGCTCGCCCGAGTACCTCGAGACCGGCGCGTTCTACGCGATGGACGCCGACGGCTTCCGCGCAGCCGGGCACCGCTTCTTCGGCCGCGTCGGGGTGGTCATCGTGCCGGAGCTCCACGCGATCGAGATCGACACCGACGAGCAGCTGCGCATCGCCGACGCGCTCGCCTCCGTCGTGGGGCAGACGCGCTCCATCGACGTGGACGCGGTGGTCACCGACTTCGACGGCGTGCACACCGACGACACGGTCATCGTCAGCCAGGACGGAACCGAGTCGGTCGCCGTGAGCCGGTCGGACGGCATGGGCGTCTCGATGCTGCGGAAGGCCGGCGTGCGGGTGCTGATCCTGTCGACCGAGACCAACCCCGTCGTCTCGGCGCGGGCTGCCAAGCTCCGCGTCGACGTCATCCAGGGCTGCGACGACAAGGCCGAGGCGCTCGCCGGATGGGCGCGCGAGCACGGACTGTCGCACGACCGCATCGCCTACGTCGGCAACGACGTCAACGACCTGGGAGCCATGGGCATCGTCGGCTGGCCGATCGCCGTGCCCGACTCCCACCCGCGCGTGCTGGCCGCCGCGCGGCTCGTGCTCGGCAGCGCAGCCGGCAGCGGCGCCGTGCGCGAGCTGGCCGACGGCGTGCTGCACGCCCGCGAACTGCCGGGCGCGCGCCCGGACGACACCGACCACAGCAAGAGGCAAGGGAGAGTGCGATGAACGTCGCCATCGGAAACAGCATCATCGGAGAGGGCCGTCCGGCCTACCTGATCGGCGAGATCGGGCTGAACCACAACGGCGACGTCGAGATCGCGAAGCGTCTCATCGACGTCGCGGCCGACGCCGGCGTGCAGGCGGTCAAGTTCCAGAAGCGCACGCCCGAGCTGGCGACGCTGGAGCACATGCGCGAGGTGCGCCGTGAGACCCCGTGGGGCGAGATGAGCTACCTCGAGTACCGCTACCGCGTCGAGTTCGACCGCGAGCAGTACATCGAGATCGCCGACCACGCCGTGCTGCGCGGGCTCGACTGGTTCGCCTCCCCGTGGGACGTGCCCTCGGTCGCGTTCCTCGAGGACCTGAACGTCGTCGCCCACAAGGTCGCCTCGGCCTCGCTGACCGACATCGAGATGCTCGAGGCGCTCGCCGCCACCGGCAAGCCGATCATCCTCTCGACCGGCATGTCGACCCTCGAGCAGATCGACCTCGCCGTCGACACCCTCGGCACCGAGAACCTCATCCTCATGCACGCGACGTCGACCTACCCGATGCCGCCCGAGGAGGCCAACCTCCGCATGATCGCGACCCTCCGTGAGCGCTACGCGGGCGTGCCGGTCGGGTACTCGGGCCACGAACCCGGCCTGCAGATTTCGCTCGCGGCCGCCGCGCTCGGCGCCGTCGCGATCGAGCGCCACATCACGCTCGACCGCACGATGTGGGGCTCCGACCAGGCGGCATCCCTCGAGCCCACCGGCCTCCGCCACCTGGTGCGCGACGTGCGCATCATCGAGACCGCGCTCGGCGACGGCGTCAAGCGCGTCTTCCCGGGCGAGCTCGCACCGCTGGCGAAGCTGCGCCGGGTGACGGCCGACTCCGCGACTGCGTGAAGATCGTCGCGATCGCCGACTCCGACTCGTATGTGAAGTGGGGGGCGGCGCTCGTCGCGACGCTGCCGGAGGGCTGGACCCGCGAGATCCTCGTGGTGACCACGCCGCTGGCGGTCAGCGACGGGCAGCTGGCGACGGCTCTCGGCGACTCGCGGGTCGACGGGGTGCGCCGCGTCGAGTACCGGGACCTGCGAACGACCCTCGACGAGCTGCGGCCGGATGCGGTGCTGGTCGCCGCCCTCGGCCCGCTCGCCATGGTGCTGATCCGGGTCGTCGCGGCGCTCGTCCCGCGGCCGGTGGTGATCTCGGGCATGCCCGGCATCACGATCCCCACCTCGTCGAAGGCGCTGCGGTACCGCAGGCAGGCAGACCTCTTGGTGGTGCACTCGCACACCGAGGCGAGCGGATTCCGCGAGATGATCCGCGAGAGGGGCACCCACCTGCGGGTCGGCCTCGCCTCGCTGCCGTTCGCCGTGAGCCGTCCGGCGCACGGCACCGACCTGGTCTTCGCGACCCAGTCGATCGTCCCGCGCCCGCACGAGGACCGGATGCGGATCGCGCTCGCCCTGCGCGACGCGGCGCTCGCGGATCCGACCCGGCGGGTGGTCATCAAGACGCGCGCCGCGAAGGGCGAGCAGCAGACCCACGTCGAGGACCACGACATCGCCGACCTCGTGCGGGAGCTCGGGCCGATGCCCGCCAACCTCGTCGTCTCGACGGCGCCCATGGACGAGGCGCTCGACACCGCCGAGGGGCTCGTCACCGTCAGCTCGACGGCGATCATCGAGGCGGTCAGCCGCGGCATTCCGGTCATCGCGATCGACGACTTCGGGGTCTCACGTCGGCTGATCAACCAGGTGCTCGAGGGCAGCGGGCTCTTCGGCGACCTCGACGCCGTGGTGCGGCGCGAGTTCCGGCATCCGGAGCCCTCCTGGCTCGACGCCAACTACCTGCACGACCCGGCCGACAACGACTGGATCGCGCAGCTCGGATCGCTGATCGACGCGCGCGCCGCGGGCACCCTGCCCGACCGCGCGGCAGCCGTACCCCTCGGCGGACGTCTTCGTGAGGCGTGGGACCGCAAGCTGGCCCTCGGCGCGTACGACCGATCGGCGCTCGGGACGGTCGCCCTCGTGATCGGGGTGCCGGCGCGCGGGGTGGTGCGGGCCTCGCGGCGCGTGCGCGCGCGCCTCCGACACCGCCATGCCGAGACGGGCGTCGTCGCCCCCTGACGCGGCTCGGGTCCGGGGTCAGACCTCGTCGGCGCGGCGGTCGACGGCGTTCGGCGGGGCGGGCGGGGCGGGGATGGCCGGCGTGCCCTTCCGCAGGCGGGGGAGCCGGGGCGCCTTCGGGGCCTTCGCCTGCTTGGGCGCCTTCACGACCGCGGCAAGCGTGAGGGGGAAGGCCAGCGGCGGCGGCCCGAACGCCTCATGTGACGACTGGATGATCTTCCGCCCGAGCAGGTGGTTGCCGGTACCGCCCACGACGGCGCCGATGCCGAAGGGGATAAGCCGCCCGACCACCGAGGTGCCCTGGGTGACGGCGAAGCGCTTGAGGAACGCGTTGCGGATGCGGGACGAGATCTGCCCGAACGCCGCGTTCGGCAGGCTCGAGGTGACGAGCTCGCCCCAGTAGGCCGAGCGCCCGGCACCGCGGCCGCTCGCCTGGCCCGCGAACTGGCGGATCAGGTCCTGTCCGGCGGTTCCGAGCATCAGAGCCATGACGAGGGTGCGGGCGCGTTCCGGCTCGTCGACGGCGATGCCGTGGATCTCGGTGACCGACTGCGCGAACAGCGCGCTTGCCTCAAGGAAGCCCGCGGTCTCGACGCCCGACAGCGCGAGGGATGCCGCGGTGCCGACGGCGGGGATCGCGGCGCTCGCGCCGACGGCCGCACCGCCGGTGGTGACGGCGGCCAGGTAGCGCCGTTCGAGGATCTGGATGACCCGCGCGGGGGATGCCTCGGGGTGCCTGGCGCGGATCGAGCGGATGTGTGCCAGCACCACCGGGCGCTGCACCGACATCACGCGGTCGAAGCCGGTCGCCACCTTCGGAGGCAGGTTGTCGGGGTCGATCTTGATGAGGTCCTTGGGCACCTACACACCGTAATCGGCGTTGTAGCGCGCGACGACGTCTTCGATGCTCGCATCCAGCACCAGGGAGCCCTTGTCCAGGTAGAGCCCGCGAGTGCAGAACCGCAGCAGGTCGCGCTCGTTGTGCGACACGAAGAACAGGGTGCGCCCGCCGGCGAGCATCTCGTCGATGCGGCGGTAGCACTTCTCGCGGAACGCCTTGTCGCCGACCGCGAGCACCTCGTCGACGAGGATGATCGGCTCCTCGAGCCGCGAGATGACCGCGAACGCGATCCGCACCTTCATGCCGCTCGAGAGGTGCTTGTACGGGGTCTCGGTGAAGTCGGCCAGCTCGGCGAACGCGATGATCTCGTCGTAGCGCTCGTCGATCTCGCGCTTCGTCATGCCGTGGAGGCCGGCGGTCAGGTAGACGTTCTCGCGGACGCTGAGGTCGTTGACGAATCCGCCGGTGATCTCGATGAGCGGAGCAACGCCGCCGTGCACGCGCACCTCGCCCTCGTCGGGCAGCATCACCTGCGCCACGAGCTTCAACAGCGTCGACTTGCCCTGGCCGTTGCGTCCGACGACCCCGATGGCCTCGCCCGGAGCCACGTCGAACTCGACGCCGCGCAGGGCCCAGAACTCGCCCGGACGGCTGCGGCGGCTGCGTCCCGCGAAGAGGTCCTTGAAGCTGCGACGCGACGACCGGTTGCGCTTGAACCGCACGCCGACGCCCGAGACGCGGATGGATCCGGGCACCGCCGTGCGGGCGGCCGCGGTCTCGACGGCCATCAGATCTCCTTCAGCACGGTGCGGATCGTGCGCTGGAACACGAGGATGCCGACCGCGAGGATGACGACCGACATCAGCGCGCTCACGCCGATCGCGAACCAGTCGAGCTCCTGCGGGAAGAACGCCGCGCGATACAGCGTGAAGATGCCGCTCAGCGGGTTGAACGCCGCGACAGTCTCGAGGCTGACGTCGCCGACCTTCACGGCCGCCAGATCCTGGATGCTGTAGATGATCGGCGAGGCGTAGAACAGGAAGCGCAGCCCGAGCTTCACGGCCCGCTCGAGATCGCGGAAGAACACCACCAGCGGCGCCACGATGAGCGCGATGCCGAGCGTGAGCACCACCTGCATGAGCATCGCGAGCGGGAAGAACAGCGCCTCCCAGCCGAGCTGCGCGCCGCCGATGATGGCGAAGAAGGCGAGCACGGGCAGGCTCGCGACGAACTCGATGCCCTTCGACAGCACCAGCCGCGACACCCAGATCGTGCGCGGGATGGTGGTGGAGCGCACCAGCTTCGCCTCCTTGGTGAAGGCGCGCGTCGCATCCGACACCGAGCCGGTGAACCAGGTCCACGGCAGCAGAGCGGTCAGGAGGAAGACGATGTACGGCTCGTGGCCGACGCCCCGGCCGAACACCTGGGTGAAGACGAACCAGTAGATGCCGGCCATGACGAGCGGGTCGAGGATCGACCAGAAGTAGCCGAGCACCGACGTCGAGTACCGCACCTTCAGGTCGCGGGTCGTCAGCAGCCAGAGGGAGCGGCGGTAGCGCGACAGCGGTGTCCACTCACGAGAGGCGAGAGCGGGCGACGTCACCGGATCAATCTAGTTGACCCGGCGAAGCCGAGGGTCAGACGAAGAGGTTGGCCCGCTCGAGGTCCTCGGCGAAGTCGACCTCGACCGCGTACAGGTCGCTGATGTCGATCGGCGAGAACTTGAGGCCGTCCTGCTGGATCGCGACCTCGATGCCGCGCTCGAAGTAGTCCTGCGCGCCGACGCGGGCGAGCTGGCGGATGAGCGCGGCCTTGTCGCCGCTCGAGACGTAGTTGATGCCGACCGCCTCACCGAGGCCGCCGACGACGGTCTTGGACAGCTCGTCGATGTCGCCGCTGGCGTCGACCGTGTACTTGACCTCCTCATCGCTCACCTTGGCGGTGTTGACGCTGACGAAGCTGCGGTCACGGGCGACCATGTCACCGACGCGCACGAGCACCTCGGGGTCGAAGACGACGTCGCCGTTCATCCAGAGCACGCCGCCATCCTTCGACGCCTTGAGCGCACGGAGGAGGCTCTTGGACGTATTGGTCTGGTCGTACTGCTCGTTGTAGACGAACGAGGCCTGCGGGAATGCCTCGATGATGTGCTCGAGCTTGTAGCCGACGACGATGCTCACGTGGGCGTCGTTGCCGAACGCCTGGCGGATGTTGTCGAACTGCTGCTGCATGATCGTGCGGCCGTCGCTCAGCTCGGTGAGCGGCTTCGGAAGCGATCGGCCGAGCCGACTTCCCATGCCGGCGGCGAGGATCACAATCTGGGTGGTCACGCCATGTCTCCTTGGTTCGGTGGACGGCATCGGTGCCGATCGCTGTCGCGTGTCGCGCAGTTAATCGAATGTTCACCGTCATGCCTGGAAAAAGACACCCCGTTGTGCATTATCAGACTATCTGCAGAGGGTGGAAAAGCCCAGGATTCCGGGCATCCGTTCCTCATTCGTGACCTGCGTGCGAAGGCTCGCCGGATCCTGACCGCCGACGTCGGGGACCCCTCACGATTGATACGGTTGGGGCGTGGATTCCGAAGCCGACGCACCGAACCCGAGCAGCCCTCGGCCTGCACGGGCCGCGGCGGCTCGACCCTCCACACCGCGCGCATCCGCGAAGACGCCGACCAGCTCCGCCGCCAAGACCCCGGTCAAGAAGGTCACGCCCGCGACCAAGAAGCCCTCTCCGGCGCGCAAGCCGGCCGCCCGCACGCCTGCCGCGAAGCAGCCCGCGACGCGCACGACGGGCGCGAAGCCGAGCGAGCCCGGTCCCGTTCCCACGTCGGTCGCGGCTCCGTCCGAGGTCACTCCGTCCGAGATCACTCCATCTGAGGCAGCCGCGTCCGAGTCTGCGCCGTCCGAGTCGTCCGGCCCCTCGTTCCGTCTCTCCTACTCGCCGATCGCGCGGCCCAGCATCGGGCGTCCCTCGACCAGGCGGCCGGCGGCGCAGCCGGAGCCCGAGGCCGCGGTCGAGCCGGCGGTCGAGCCGCAGGAAGTGCCCGCTGTCGAGCTGGAGCCTGTCGCCGAGGCGCCCGTCGCGGCGGCTCCGGTCATCGAGACGCCCACCGTCGACGCACCTGCGGTCGACGCGCCCGACGTCGAGACGCTCGAGGTCGTCGAGACGACGCCGGGACCGCAGCCGTCTCCGGTCGTCACGGCCGCTCCTCGTGCCCCGGCGCCGCGGCGCCCGAAGGCGGCCCCGCCGGTGCGCCCCGCTCCCGCCTCGCAGCGCCCCGGATCCAAGAACCTCTCTGCCGAGGTGGCGCTGTCGGTGCGCGGACTGACCAAGGCCTTCGGATCGACGGTCGCCGTCGACTCCGCCGACATGGAGGTCAAGGTCGGATCGTTCCACGGCTTCGTCGGACCGAACGGCGCAGGCAAGACCACGACGCTGTCGATGGTGACCGGGCTGCTGCGCCCCGACGCCGGCATCGTCAAGGTCTACGGTGCCGACGTGTGGCGCAACTCCGCCGTCGCCAAGCGCATGCTCGGCGTGCTGCCCGACCGCCTCCGCCTGTTCGACCGCCTCACGGGTTCCGAGTACCTCCACCACGCCGGTGGCCTGCGCGGACTCGACCGCGAGACCACCATCAGCCGCACCGCCGACCTGGTCGCGGCGTTCGGGCTGGAGCACTCGCTGCACCGCTTCGTGTCGGACTACTCGGCCGGCATGGTCAAGAAGATCGCGATCGCGTCGGCCATGATCCACTCGCCGCGCCTGCTGGTGCTCGACGAGCCGTTCGAATCGGTCGACCCGGTCTCGGCGCAGGTCGTCATCGGCATCCTGCAGAAGTTCACGGCCGCCGGCGGCACGGTGCTCCTGTCGAGCCACAGCATGGACCTGATCGAGCGCATCTGCGACTCGGTGTCGATCATCGCCGACGGACGCATCCTGGCCTCCGGCACCCTCGACGAGGTGCTCGGCGGCCGTTCGCTCGAGGACCGCTTCATCGAGCTCGCCGGCGGCGCCACCGCCGTCGAGGGCATGGAGTGGCTGCACAGCTACACCGAATAGGGGACGCTGCATGAAACTGGCCGAAGCCCTCATCGAGCGCGGCGACCTGCAGAAGCGGGTCGACCAGCTACGGCACCGGATCACCTCGAACGCCCGCTATCAGGAGGGCGAGGAGCCGTCCGAGGACCCCGGCGCCCTGCTCGCCGAGGTGGGCACCGTACTCGGAGCGCTCGAGCGGCTGGTCGTCGCGATCAACCTCACGAACTCCGCGACCGTGCTGCCGGACGGCGCCACCATGACCGCGGCGCTCGCCCGGCGTGATGCCCTGCGTACGCGGCACGCGATCGTGTCGGCGGCGGCGGACGCCGCATCCGGAAACAGCGGATACCGCCAGCTGCGCAGCGAGCTCCGCGAGCTGCCTGCGCTCCCGATCGCCGCGCTGCGCGTCGAGGCCGACGAGCTGGCGCGCGCGCTGCGCGAGCTCGACGTCGTGATCCAGAGCACCAACTGGGAGGCCGACCTGCAGAGCTGAGGCGGCACCACGGACGGTGAGTCGGTAGGCGGAACCGGAGCGAGCACGAGCCGGCGCATCAGCGGTCATCCTGATGCTCTGGAACGCTGTGGGCGGCGTCACGGCTTCGGCCATCACACCTCATGTCCCGCACCGTGCAGACGTGACCCGGCAACGGGCACACCTCATCACCGTGTGCTGGCCGGCCCGCCGAGGGAGGGCTCGGGGAACCATCGTCCGATGCCTCTGTGCGCCGCCGCCGCGCGCGAGCTGCGGCTCCGTCGGCCGATCCTGGGTCCTGCTCGGTTCGCCTAGACTTGCCGGGTCCCCGTCGGGGCGTCGTGAAGCCCCGGAGAGGTCCCCGTTCTTACGCCATGGTCAGCCAGCTGCTCCGTCTGAAGCTCCGGCTCATGGCCAACGGGTTCAAGCGCCCGGTCGGGCAGTGGATCGCCGGCGCGATCGGCCTGGCAGTCGCCCTGGTGATCGTCGTCGCGATCGTAGCGGCGGTGCCCTTCCTCCACGGCCAGGACGACGGATTCGTGCGCCGCGTCGTCATCATCGGGGGCTCGCTGCTGAGCCTGGCCGCCTTCCTCGTGCCGCTCATGACCAGCCGAGCGCAGCTGCTCGATCCGCAGGCGCTGCGCGGCTACGGCTTCCTGTCGGGCATCGTCGCCCTCGTGCTGCTCATCCTGTCGCTCGCAGGGCCGTTGATCCTCGCGGTGCCGCTCGCCCTCGCGCCGGTCGGCGTCTGGCGCGACCAGGCTGCTGTGGTCACCGCCCTCGTCGTCGCGCCGCTCCTGCTGCTGCAGGGCCTGCTCTCGGTGCGCCTGGGCATCGCCGCCGGGGCCGCCATCGCGCGCAGTCCCAGCTGGCGCATCCGAGTGCGGTTCATCGGATCGGTCCTCCTGCTGGGCGGGCTCATCACGTTCCTGGTCGCGATCCTGCCGCGGGTCACCCCGCTCATGCCGCAATCGACCCAGGCTCTCTGGAGCGTCCTGCTGCGCCTTGGGAAGTACCTGCAGGTCGGCGAGATCGCCGACGTGCTGCAGTGGACGCCACTCGGCGTCCTGTGGGCGGCGCCCTCGCACCCGACCCTCCGCGACCCTGAGCTCACCCTGCCCGCGCTGCTGGCCGGAGCCGCACTGGTCCTCGCCCTGCTCGTCGCCTGGCTGCTGGTGGTGCGCTACGAGTTCCGAGGAAGCCGCCGCATCCCGGTCGAGCGCCGCGGCGGGGTGCCGACCTGGTTCCGCCGCCTGCCGTCGACGCCGACCGGTGCCATCGCCGCGCGCAGCTTCATCTACTGGGTGCGCGATCCGCGGTACCGCACGGTGTTCGCGGTCATCCCGTTCTTCCTCGTCGGCGCGATCGTCGCGATGTGGGTCGGCGGCATGCCGATCACGGTGGCGGCGCTCGTCCCGCTCCCGATCCTGGTGGTGCTGCTCGCCTGGAGCACCACGCACAACGACGTCGCGTACGACTCGTCGGCCGTCTGGACCCACGTAGTCGCCCAGACCAGTGGTGTCGACGACCGGGCGGGCCGCGTCGTGCCGGCGCTGCTGTTCGGCAGCCTTCTCATCCTGGTCGGGGCGCCCCTCAGCGTGTGGCTGCACGGCGACTGGGATGTGCTGCCCGCCTTCGTCGGAGTGTGCCTCGCCCTGCTGCTCGGCTCGGTCGGGGTCGCGAGCGGATTCTCGGCGCGCTTCCCGTACGCGGCGGCGCGACCCGGCGATCCGGCCTTCTCCCTGCCGCAGTCGAGCAATACGGTCAGCACGGGAGGCGGAGCGCAGGCGGGCTCGTTCCTGCTGAGTCTCGTGGTCGCAGTTCCCGCGGTGGGCGCGCTGGTGATGGCGCTCATGCAGCCCGAGTTCCCGTGGTCGTGGATCGGGCTCATCGCGGGCGTCGTCGCCGGCGTGCTGGCGCTCGTGGTCGGCATACGGGCGGGTGGGGCGACGTTCGACCGCCGCGGGCCGGAACTGCTGGCCTTCACCATGCAAAACTAGGGGCATGGCCCAGACTCCTGAGATGGCGCGGACTCCTCGGATGGCGCAGACTCCTCGGATGGCGCAGACTCCTCGGATGGCGCGGACTCCTCGGATGGCGCAGATCGACGAGACCGCAGGCGGCGGCACCGATGTGCTCGACCGCGAGCTCGAGCAGCTGCTCAACGAGGAGCAGGTCGAGGACGGTGACCACGAGCGCTTCTCGCACTACGTGCAGAAGGAGAAGATCCTCGAGAGCGCGATGACCGGCAAGCCGGTGCGTGCCCTCTGCGGCAAGAAGTGGACGCCGGGGCGCGACCCCGAGAAGTTCCCCGTCTGCCCCGACTGCAAGAGAATCTACGAGCAGCTGAAGTAGACGCGCTGCGGGCGCCGCGGCGTCGATCTGACGCGTGTGTCCACTCCTCCCGGATCGCACTGGGCGGACGCGTCACACAGATCACGGTCGGGTCGGCCGGACACCGGATTCTCGCTCCAGAGTGCCGGGATGACCCGCCGCCGAGCGCTCCCACCGAACCTCCCGACCGCCGTGCGCGTCGGCGACGCGCGCGCGGCCGGCGTCTCCCGTCACCGTCTCGATGCGGCCGATCTCTCAGCGCCGTTCCGCGGGGTGCGCACGTCCGCGGACACGGCATCGTTCGTCGAGCGGTGTCGAGCTCTGGCGGCCGTCATGGATGCCGGGGCCGCCGTCACCGGGCCGACCGCGGCCCGCCTGTGGGACCTGCCGTTGCCGCGTGAGGTGCGCGTGGATCCGCGACTGCACGTCTCGTCTCTACGCCCGGCTCGAGCCATGCGGCGGCCGGGGGTCGTCGGGACGCAGAGGTCGCAGGGTCTGCCCGTGAGGCGGCACGGCGTGCCGAGCGTCCACCCTGTGGCGTGCTGGATCTCGCTCGCGGGGCATCTCACCCACGGCGATCTGGTGGCGGTGGGCGACCGACTGGTGTCGGGCACAGCGCGAAGCGCCGCTCTCGTCGACGTCGCGCGCCTCGACGACGCGCTCGACGGGGCGCGCGGCGTGCCCGGCGTCCGCGCCCTGCGACGGGCTCTGACAGACGTGCGGGTCGGGGCGTGGTCGAGGCCCGAGACGCACGTCCGGCTGCTCGTGCTCGCCGCCGGGATGCCCGAGCCGCACCTCAACGCCGCCGTCCACCTGGCGGACGGGACTCGTGCCTACCCCGACCTGTCATGGCCGGAGTATCGCGTGGCCCTGGAGTACGACGGCGTGTGGCACGCGGGCACGGCCGGGCAGTGGGCCGCTGACGGCGAGCGGCGCGAGAGGTTCGCCGACTCCGGGTGGAGCTCGCTCCACGTCCGAGCGCGCGATCTCTACGCGACCCCGCACGTCCTCGTCGCGCGCCTCGCCACCCGGCTCTCCGAACGCGGCTGCCCATTGCGCACCATCGATGTGACGCGTCTGCCCCGTTTCACGCCCTGACACTGGACGGTCGTGTCACATGAGCGACGGCGACGGGTTACAGGTAGCGCGTCGGGAGCGCCGGCTCACCGCGGGAGAGCGAGAACGCCGCCGCGGGCAGCTCGGCGATCGCGGCGCGGTGGTGCTCGCGCGCCGCCGACACCCCGGCGGGGCCGGTGTGCGCCGCCACCACGTCTCCGGCGGCGACCAGCTCGACCTGCAGGGATCGGCCCGTTGCGCCGTCCGCCACGGGCGGGTCCTCGACGTAGATGTCCTCCGACACCGCGATCCCGTCCCGCAGCGCCCGCACCGGCTGCTTCCGCCCACCGACCGTGGCCTTGCCGTCGGACTTCTTGCCCACCGGGATCCACCCGTCGTCGTCGTCGACGTGCGCGACCAGCTTGTAGACCATGCCGGCGGCGGGCGCTCCCGATCCCGTCACGAGAGAGGTGCCGACGCCGTACGAGTCGACGGGAGCCGAGCGCAGCGACGCGATCGCGTGCTCGTCGAGGTCGTTGGTGACGGTGATCCGCGTCGAGCGCGCGCCGAGCGCGTCGAGCTGCGCGCGCACCTGGCCGACCACGACGCCGAGGTCTCCGGAGTCGATGCGCACCGCCCCGAGACCGGGTCCGGCCACGCGCACCGCGGTCTCGACGCCGGTCGCGATGTCGTACGTGTCCACGAGCAGGGTCGTGCCGACGCCCATCGCCTCGACCTGGGCGGCGAACGCCTCCTCCTCGCTGTCGTGTAGCAGGGTGAACGCGTGCGCGGCCGTGCCCATCGTCGGCAGGCCCCAGGCACGTCCGGCCTCGAGGTTCGACGACGCCGCGAAGCCCGCGATGTAGGCCGCGCGCGCGGCGGCGACGGCCGATCGCTCGCCGGTGCGTCGCGATCCCATCTCGGCCAGCGGGCGCGAGCCGGCGGCGGAGACCATGCGCGCGGCGGCGGATGCGACGGCCGAGTCGTAGTTGAGCACGCTCAGCGCCAGCGTCTCGAGGATGACCGCCTCGGCGAAAGTGCCCTCCACCACGAGGATCGGGGACCCGGGGAAGTAGACCTCGCCCTCGCGGTAGCCGCGGATGGTGCCCGAGAACCGGTACGCCTCCAGCCAGTCGAGCGTCGCATCCGACACGACCTTCTCGCGGCGAAGGAACGACAGCTCGTCCGAGCCGAATCGGAAGTCCTCGATGAGCGACAGGAGCCGGCCCGTGCCGGCGACCACTCCGTAGCGCCGACCGGTCGGCAGACGCCGGGCGAACAGCTCGAACACGCTCGGCCGCAGGGCCCGATCGTCGCGCAGCGCGGCGTCGATCATGGTGAGCTCGTAGCGGTCGGTGAGGAGAGCCGTCGACATGGGGCAACGGTATCGTGGAACCCCGTGACCACCCCCGCCGCCGGTGCTGCCGGCACCGACGCCCCGATCGGGGTCTTCGACAGCGGGGTCGGCGGTCTCACGGTGGCCCGCGCGATCCTCGATCAGCTGCCCGGCGAGTCGATCACGTACGTCGGCGACACCGCCCACAGCCCCTACGGCCCGAAGCCGATCGCCGAGGTGCGCGCCTACGCGCTCGAGGTGCTCGACGACCTCGTCGACCAGGGCGTCAAGATGATCGTGATCGCGTGCAACACGGCCAGCGCCGCCATGCTCCGGGATGCGCGCGAGAGATACACCGCCGCATCCGGCATCCCCGTCGTGGAGGTCATCCAGCCGGCGGTGCGGGCCGCGGTCCGCGCCACCCGCAACAGCAGGGTGGGCGTCATCGGCACGGTCGGCACGATCCAGAGCCGGGCGTACGAGGACGCGTTTGCCGCCGCATCCGGACTCGAGCTGTTCACCGCGGCGTGCCCTCGCTTCGTCGAGTTCGTCGAGGCCGGGGTCACGAGCGGCGACGAGCTCTTCGACTCCGCCGAGCAGTACCTCGCCCCGCTGCGGCACGCCGGGATCGACACCCTCGTGCTCGGGTGCACGCACTATCCGCTGATGTCGGCTGCGATCCAGTACGTGATGGGTCCGGATGTGCGGCTCGTCTCGAGCGCGGACGAGACGGCAGCCGACGTCTACCGCACCCTCGTCAGCCACCAGCTGGAGCGGCGCTCCACCACCCCGCCGACCCACGTCTTCGAGTCGACGGGAGACGACGAGGCCGCCTTCAAGCGGCTCGCGTCGCGGTTCCTCGGGCCCGAGGTCGCGCACGTCGAGCAGTTCCCCACCGGGACCATCTCCCTATCGAAAGGCACCCCATGACCGAGCCCACCGCGGCCACCATCCGCAAGGACGGCCGAGCCCCCGACGAGCTGCGCCCCGTCACCATCGAGCGCGGCTGGAGCACGCAGGCCGAGGGCAGCGCGCTGATCAGCTTCGGCGGCACGCGGGTGCTCTGCACCGCCAGCTTCACGAACGGCGTCCCGCGCTGGCTGACCGGCAAGGGCAAGGGCTGGGTGACGGCCGAGTACGCGATGTTGCCGCGCTCGACCAACGACCGCATGGACCGCGAGAGCGTCAAGGGTCGCATCGGCGGCCGTACCCACGAGATCTCGCGCCTCATCGGCCGCAGCCTCCGTGCCGTCATCGACACCAAGGCTCTCGGCGAGAACACCATCGTCATCGACTGCGACGTGCTGCAGGCCGACGGCGGCACCCGCACGGCCGCGATCACGGGCGCGTACGTCGCGCTCGTCGACGCGATCGAGTGGGCGCGCGCCAAGGGCTTCGTCGGCAAGAACGCGACGCCGATCGTCGACTCGGTCGCCGCCGTCAGCGTCGGCATCATCGACGGCGAGCCGCTGCTCGACCTGATGTACACCGAGGACGTGCGCGCCGAGACCGACATGAACGTCGTCGTGACGGGCCGCGGCCTGTTCGTCGAGGTGCAGGGCACGGCAGAGGGCGCGCCGTTCGACCGCCGCGAGCTCGACGCGCTGCTCGACCTCGCGCTCGGCGGGGGAGCGACGCTCACCGGGCTGCAGGCGGCGGCACTCGCCGAGCCGCGCACGGGAGCGTCGGCGTGACGCAGATCGTGCTGGCGACGCACAACGCGCACAAGGTCGCCGAGCTGCAGAGCATCCTGAAGCGCGGTCTCGGCCGCCACGAGCTGATCGCCTACGACGGCCCGGAGCCGGTCGAGGACGGCGACACCTTCGAGGCGAATGCGCTGATCAAGGCGCGGGCGGCGTTCGCGCACTCCGGCCTGCCGTCGCTCGCCGACGACTCGGGGATCGCGGTGAACGCGCTGGGGGGCGCCCCCGGCATCCACTCGGCTCGCTACGCGGGCACGCGGAACGATCGCGACAACCTCGAGCTGCTCCTGACGAACATGGAGGGCGTGCCCGCCAAGGACCGGATCGCGCAGTTCGTCTGCGCGGCGGCGTTCGTCTGGGAGGGCGGCGAGACGGTCGTGCGGGCGGAGTGGCCCGGCGTCGTGCTTCCCGCCGCCGTCGGCACCGACGGCTTCGGCTACGACCCGATCTTCAAGCCCGACGACGCGCTCGTCTCGTCGGCCGAGCTGACCCCTGACCAGAAGAACGCGATCAGCCACCGCACACAGGCCTTCGGCGAGATCCTGTCGACGGTGCGCGAGGTGCTGGGGTAACGGAACTCGCCTACCCTGGAACCCATGCGGATCCTTGCGGCCATGAGCGGCGGCGTCGACAGCGCCGTGGCCGCGGCCCGCGCGGTCGAGGCCGGCCACGACGTGGTCGGCGTGCACCTCGCGCTCAACCGCAACCCCGGCACGCTGCGCACGGGGTCCCGCGGCTGCTGCACCATCGAGGATTCCAACGACGCCCGTCGCGCCGCGAACCTGCTCGGCATCCCGTTCTACGTGTGGGACTTCAGCGAGCGCTTCCAGCTCGACGTCATCGACGACTTCGTGGCCGAGTACGCCGCCGGCCGCACACCCAACCCGTGCATGCGCTGCAACGAGCGCATCAAGTTCGCCGCCCTCCTCGAGAAGGCCCTCGCTCTCGGCTTCGACGCCGTCGCGACAGGTCACTACGCCGAGGTGCGCACGGACGCCGACGGCAACCGCGAGCTGCACCGTGCGGCCGCCTGGGCCAAGGACCAGTCGTACGTGCTCGGCGTGCTCACCGCCGAGCAGCTCGCGCACGCGGTGTTCCCGCTCGGCGCGACGCCCTCGAAGGCCGAGGTGCGAGCCGAGGCCGAGGCCCGCGGGCTCACGGTCGCCAACAAGCCCGACAGCCACGACATCTGCTTCATCCCCGATGGCGACACCCGCGGGTGGCTCGCGTCCCGCGTGGGGGCCGAGGACGGCCCGATCCTCGACCGCACGGGCGAGCGGATCGGCACGCACGCCGGCGCGGCGGCCTTCACCGTCGGGCAGCGCAAGGGCCTCAACATCGGCTACCCGAGCGACGACGGACGGCCGCGCTTCGTGCTCGAGGTGCGTCCCGTCACGAACGAGGTGGTGGTCGGGCCGCGCGAGGCGCTCGCGATCGCCGAGCTGGCCGGATCCCGGTTCACCTGGGCCGGACGCCCGCCCGCCGACCCGCACACCCCGTTCGCGTGCGAGGTGCAGGTGCGCGCGCACGGCGACCCCGTCCCCGCGATCGCTGTGGTGACGCTGGCTGAGGAGCGCCCGCGCAGCGGACGCGTCTCGAAGCCCGAGCTCGTCATCACCCTCGACGCCCCGCTCGAGGGCGTCGCACCCGGTCAGACCGCCGTCGTCTACGTCGGGACGCGGGTGCTCGGGCAGTGCACGATCGACCGCACCGTCAGCGCGGTGCCGGCCGAGGCATCCGCTCAATAACCGCTCGCCCGGCGGCCTGTCAACCCTTCCCGCGGGCCGTGATGGTCAGGCGTAGCGTCCCCCTGTGACGACGACGAACGAAGCTCCGAAGACCATCCGCAGCCTTGTCCCCGCCCGGCTCGATCGGCTGCCGTGGACCCGCTTCCACTGGATGATGGTCGTCGGACTCGGGTTCAGCTGGATCCTCGACGGCCTCGAGGTGCAGATCGTCTCGCTCGGCGGATACGAGAACAGCCTCGGCATGACGGCCGCCGATGTGGGACTCGCCGGCACGATCTACCTGGTCGGCCAGGTCGTCGGCGCCCTGTTCTTCGGGCGTCTCGCCGACTCCCTCGGGCGCAAGAAGCTCTTCATCCTCACCTTGGCGATCTACCTCATCGCCAGCGCGATCGCGGGTCTCGCGCAGGAGCCGTGGTTCTTCTTCATCTTCCGGTTCTTCGCCGGCATGGGCATCGGCGGCGAGTACGCGGCGATCAACTCCGCGATCGACGAGCTGATCCCGTCGAAGTACCGGGGTCGTGTCGACATCGCGATCAACGGCACGTACTGGGCGGGCGCCGCGCTCGGCTCGTTCGCCGGCATCTTCCTGCTCGACCAGAACCTGTTCGCCGAGGACATCGGATGGCGCATCGCCTTCTTCATCGGCCCGGTGCTCGGGCTGGCGGTGATCGTGCTGAGGCGGCACATCCCGGAGTCACCGCGCTGGCTGATGACCCACGGTCGCGAGGAGGAGGCGGATTCGACCGTCACCGAGATCGAGCAGCACGTCGAGAAGGACACCCACCACGACCTCGAGAAGGTGCCCGACAGCAAGGCGATCGAGCTGACGCCGCAGAAGCGCATCCCGTTCCTCACGATCTTCCGCATCCTGTTCAAGGAGCACCCGACGCGCCTGCTCGTCGGCATGTCGATGATGATCACGCAGTCGTTCCTCTACAACGCGATCTTCTTCACCTACTCCCTGGTGCTGCAGAACTTCTACGATCTGCCGGTGGCGTCGGTGCCGCTGCTGTTCTTCCCGTTCGCGATCGGCAACCTGCTCGGGCCGCTGCTGCTCGGCCACTTCTTCGACGTGTGGGGCCGACGCCAGATGATCTTCCTCACCTACGTGGTGTCGGCGATCGTGCTCGCGATCTCGGCGTTCCTCTTCAGCATCGACGCCATCACCGTCGGCGTGCACGTCACCCTCTGGTGCGTCTCGTTCTTCTTCGCGTCTGCGGGAGCCTCATCCGCGTATCTGACGGTGAGCGAGATCTTCCCGCTCGAGATGCGGTCGCAGGTGATCAGCTACGTGTTCGCGATCGGCCAGATCTTCGGTGCCATCGCGCCGGTGCTCTACGCGTCGCTGATCGGCGACGGCAGCGATCGGGGCCCGCTGACCGTGGGCTACTACCTGGGTGCGGGCGTCATGGTGATCGGCGGCGTCATCGCGGCGATCTTCGGCGTCGCGGCGGAGGGCCGGTCGCTCGAGGACATCGTCGACCCGATCACGAAGTCGCGGCCCACCGGAGTCAAGTGACCCGCGCGACCCGCTGCCCGATCACGGCGTGAGCCACGTCGCGGTGAAGCCGGTCACCGCCGATCCGTCGAGGTCGGCGAGCTTGAGGCTGCTGAATCGCGTCGCCGCCTCCCCGGTCTGGATGCGGAACGGCAGCTGGTCGCGGTCGAGCGCGTCGACGATGACTGCGGCGGCGTCGGCGACGGGCTGCGCGGCGGCGAACGCGCCGGCGGTACGGGCCAGGTAGCCCTCGAGCGCGGGACGGTAGGCACCCGCGCTGCGGAGAAGGGCATCCCGGTCGATGCCGACGTTGTCGACGAAGTCGCTGGCGACGGCCGCCGGCTCGATCACGGCGACCGTGACCCCGACGGATGCGGCCACCGGGTGGAGGCTCTCGAGCATGCCCTCGGCCGCGAACTTGGCGGCGCAGTACGCGTCGTTGAAGGGCTGGCCGACGACGCCCCCGACGCTGGTCACCGTCAGCACCCGGCCGTGGCTCGCACGGAGATGGGGCAGTGCGGCCTGGGTGACCCGCACGACCCCGAAGAAGTTGAGCTCCATCGCCGCCCGGAACTCGTCGAGCTCGAGCAGCTCGGTCGTTCCCAGCTTGCCGGCTCCTGCGTTGTTGACGACGGCATCGAGTGCGCCGTACTCGGCGACCACGGCGTCGATGACCTCGGTCGCCTGCGATCCGTGCGTGACATCCAGCTGCCGGATGTCGAGCGTCACCCCGGCGGCGTCGGCCGCGGTACGCAGGCGGTCGGCCTTGGCGACGTCCCGCATCGTGGCGATGACGGTCCAGTCCGCGACGGCGGCGCCGACGGCGGTGGCGAGACCGATGCCGGACGAGGTCCCCGTGACGAGGACGGTCCGGGAGGGGGCGCGGGGGGACGACGGGGCGGGCGCTGAGGCGGTCATGCTCCGATCCTCGCACCCGCTCCATCGTCGGTGGGGGCTCGTAAACTGACCCCATGCCCCGCGGAGCGAAGACCGTCGATGTCGATCAGGTCCCCGAGTCGACGCGCAGCGACCTCGCAGCGGCGAAGGCGGAGGCCGACGAGCTGACGACGTACATCCTCGAACTGCGCGACGCCTACTACGTGCGCGACGCCGCGATCGCCAGCGACGAGGACTACGACGTCGCGATGCGGCGGCTCGAGGAGCTCGAGCGGATGTTCCCCGAGCTGCAGAGCCAGGATTCGCCGACGCAGTCGGTGGGGGGCGCGGTCGCGAAGCTGTTCGACCCGGTCGTGCACGCCGAGCGCATGCTGAGCCTCGACAACGTATTCTCGCGCGACGAGTTCCTCGCCTGGGCGGCGAAGGTCGAGCGCGACGCGGGGCGTCAGGTCGACTACCTCTGCGAGCTCAAGATCGACGGTCTGGCGATGAACCTCCGCTACGAGCACGGCACGCTCGTGTCGGCGGCCACCCGCGGCGACGGGGTGACCGGCGAGGACGTGACCGAGAACGTCGACCTGATCGCCGGCATCCCGAAGCGTCTCGACGTGCCGGAGGGGCAGTCGGCCCCGCCGCTGGTCGAGGTGCGCGGCGAGGTGTTCTTCGACGGCGACAAGTTCGAGGCGCTGAACGCGATCCAGGCGGATGCGGGGGACCGCCTCTTCGCCAATCCGCGGAACGCCGCGGCCGGCTCCCTGCGCCAGAAGCGCGAGGGCAAGACGCCCGAGCAGGTCGCGCGCATGGAGAACCGCATCCGGTCCCTGCGCATGCTGGTGCACGGCATCGGCGCCTGGCCCGACCCGTCCGACGGGGCCGGGCACGCGGTCGCGTCGCAGAGCCAGGTCTACGAGCTGCTCAAGAGCTGGGGTCTGCCGACCAGCACCTACTACCGGGTCGTGAAGACCGGAGCCGAGGCCGCCGACTTCATCGACTACTACGGCGAGCACCGGCACGACGTCGAGCACGAGATCGACGGCATCGTGCTGAAGGTCGACGAGCTGGCCCTGCACGAGGAGCTCGGCGCCACCTCGCGCGCCCCGCGATGGGCGATCGCCTACAAGTACCCGCCGGAGCAGGTCAACACGAAGCTGCTCGACATCGTCGTCTCGATCGGCCGCACCGGCCGCGCGACGCCGTTCGCGGTGATGCAGAAGGTGCGTGTGGCCGGCTCGGAGGTGCGCCAGGCGACCCTGCACAATCAGGACGTCGTGAAGAGCAAGGGCGTGCTCATCGGCGACACGGTCGTACTGCGGAAAGCCGGTGACGTCATCCCCGAGGTGCTCGGCCCGGTGGTCGAGCTGCGCGACGGCTCCGAGCGCGAGTTCGTCATGCCGACCCACTGCCCCGAGTGCGGTACTCCGCTCGCTCCCGCCAAGGAGGGCGACAAGGATCTGCGCTGCCCCAACTCGCGCGCCTGCCCCGCGCAGGTGCGCGGCCGCGTCGAGCACATCGGCGGCCGGGGGGCTCTGGATGTCGAGGGGCTCGGCGAGGTCGGTGCGGCCGCGCTCACCCAGCCCGACTATCCGACCGAGCCGCCGCTCGTCACCGAGGCCGGACTCTTCGAGCTGACACTCGCCGACATCTTCGACATCCGGGTGCGCGTCCGCGACAAGGAGACCGGGCTGGTGAAGGTCGACGACGACGGCGTCGCCCACACCGAGATGCCCTACAAGCGTCGCCGCCAGAAGAAGGACGGCGAGTTCGACCCGACGGCCGCCGCCTTCGCCGGCGACGCCGAGTACGTCCCCTCGACCGTCGCCCTCAAGCTCATCGACGAGCTCGAGAAGGCGAAGCAGAAGGATCTCTGGCGGTTCCTCGTCGGCTTGTCCATCCGGCACGTCGGGCCGGTGGCGGCGCGAGCTCTCGCGGGTTACTTCGGCTCGCTCGAGGCGATCCGCGGGGCCACGCGCGACGAGCTCGCCGCCGTCGACGGGGTGGGCGGCATCATCGCCGACGCCGTCATGGCGTGGTTCGAGGTCGACTGGCACGTCGAGATCGTCGAGCGCTGGGCGGCCGCCGGGGTGCCGTGGGCGATCCCCGATCATCCCGGTCCGGGCGCGGCCGCCGAGGCGGGAGGAGTGCTCGCCGGGCTCACTGTCGTCGCCACCGGGTCGCTCGAGGGCTACACGCGCGAGGGGGCGCTCGAGGCGATCATGCGCGCGGGTGGCAAGGCTGCGTCGAGCGTGTCGAAGAAGACGCACTTCGTGGCGGCGGGACCCGGCGCGGGCTCGAAGCTCGGCAAGGCCGAGGAGCTCGGGGTGCGCATCATCGACGCTGCGCAGTTCAAGCTGCTCGTCGAGGGCGGGCCGGCGGCGCTGGGAGACGAGCCGGACGAGCCGGACGCGCCGGATGCCACGGTCGCCGCAGTCGACGGCGACACACCCTAGATCGCGTCGATGTGACGCGAGGGTTTCGGTTCCTCCGTAAGTACGGAATACTGGAGGAATGGCCGACACTCTTCCCCTCCTTGCGGATCGACTCGACGCCCTCGAGCGTCAGGTCGGCGAGCTCGTCGCCGCGCTCGGCGCCGGGCGCGCTCCCGCTGCGGCGGCTCCTCCGCCGCAGCCGGCTGCACCTGCGCCCGCGCTCGACCCAGAGATCTTCTGGGTCGTCGACGGGCTGCGGTCTCGGATCGCCGACCCCGGCGGCGTCGTGTTCGGCGGAGCGATCACGACCCCCCGTGGGCCGATTGCGTGGCAGTACGGGGCGACCACCGACGACCTGATGACGCGCGACTGGGCGCCGACAGCGGCGGCACTCTCCGCTCTCGGACACCCGGCGCGGCTGGCGATCCTGCAGCAGGTGCTCGCCGGAGTGACCACCGCGACCGAGCTGGCCGCCGCCGCCGACCTCGGCTCGACCGGGCAGGTCTACCATCACCTCACCCAGCTCGTCTCGCACGGCTGGCTGGCAGCTGGACCGGGGCGCGGACAGTACGTCGTGCCTGCGCAGCGGGTGGTGCCGCTGCTCGTGATCGTGGTCGCGGCGGGGGGTGTCGCGTGAGCGGGGGAGCGGCGTCGGGCGTCCGGCGGTGGCGTTCGCGGCGTGGGCTGGCGGCGATCGGGGCCGGGGTGCTGGTGCTGGGCCTCGGCGCACTGGCGATCCCTCATCCGCCCTCGCTGTCGACGGAGGTGTCCGGCGACGACGCGCTCGCAGCGCGGATCGCCGAGCTGGCCGGCGACACCCCCGGTGCGCGCGACCGGATGGCGGTCGCGGTGATCGACGGCGGTGACGTGACGATGGCCGGGTTCGGGGTCGACGGAACGACCGAGTTCGAGATCGGATCGGTGAGCAAGACGTTCACGGCCGGTCTCTTCGCCGAGGCGATCGCGCGCGGGGAGGTCGCGCCCGACGATCGCGTCGGCGACCACCTCGACCTCGGCGACGCCCCGGTCGCGGACGCGACGCTCGAGGAGCTCGCGAGTCAGCGCTCCGGGTTGCCGCGCATCGACGCGCGCCTCCTCACCACGGGTCGGTCTCTGCTCGCCAGCCTGACCGGCGCCGATCCGTATGCGCCCGGCGCCGACGAGGTGCTGGAGGCCGCTCGTGCAGCGTCGCTCGACAACCGGGGCGAGGTGGCGTACACGAATCTGGGCATGGCGCTGCTCGGCCAGGCGCTCGCCGCAGCGGCCGGGCTCGACTACGCGACCCTCGTCGAGGAGCGGATCGCGGGCCCCCTCGGGCTCGGTGACACCCGGACGCCGGTGGTCGCCTCCGCGCTGGGCCAGGACGCGCCGACGGGCTACAGCTCGGGCGGGCGCCCGGTCGCGGCGTGGACTCTCGGGTCGTACGCGCCGGCGGGCGGGGTGCGTTCGACTCTCGACGACATGACCGTGTACGCGCAGGCGATGCTCGACGGCGACGCGACGGCGGCAGAGGCGCTCGACGCGCGGTTCCCCGCGGGCGACGACCGCGAGATCGGCTGGGCCTGGTTCACGAGCACGGTCGACCGGACCGAGCTCGGCCCTGATGCCGGGACGGGCACGCTCGACATCACCTGGCACAACGGCATGACGGGCGGGTTCGCCAGCATGGTCGCTCTCGATCGGGAGTCGGATCGCGCCGTGGTGGTGCTGTCGAACTCGGCGGTCGATGTCGACGCGTTGGCGTTCACCCTGCTGGCGGAGAGCGAGGACGCATCATGACGTATCCCGACATCGTGGTGGCGGCGGTCGTGCTGATGTTCGCGGCGCTGTTCGCCGCGGCATCCCTGACGTCTGGACCGTTCGCGGCCAAGAGCCGGATCGCCATCGTGACCGGCGGGCTCGAGGCAGTGCTCGCACTCGCTCTGGGATGGGCTCTCGCCCCGTGGAGCATCGTCGGCGCGGGCTGGTGGCTGGTGCCCGTGGCGCTCGTCGCGGCGGGCGCAGCGGGTGCCGTCATGCGGTGGTCGGAGCTGCCGTGGCGGCGTCCGCGGAAGAGCACGAGCCCCGCCGACAGTGGCACAACCGGGGTACAGGCGGCCCCGGCCGTGAGACCCGAGAATTAGGCAGATTCGGGGCGAGTCGACCTCTCCGGTGTACCCCAAATGGGGGACAATATCGCCGTTCGACGGGGTATACCTGTTGCAATCATGTGTCTACCCCATAAGGGGGGCCAGTTCCCGCCTATGATTCGAGCGTGCAGTGACGAGCGCCGAACTGGGCGGTGCTCGAGCAGCACGCTGGGCGAGGTGAACACTCGACTTGCTGATGGACGTCTCAGCAATTCTCTCCACCTCGGCGAACGCGTACGCCGTCGCCGAGGCCTTCGACGTACCCGGACTCGGTCAGACGGTCGCCGCCGCCCCCGTCGTCGTGAGCGCTGAGCGGCTCGCGTTCGAGGTGCTGCTCGACGCCGTCCCGACGCTGACCGCTCCTGCACTGCCGGTGTCATCCGCCCCCGTCGATGTCGCCGCCCTGGCCGTCGCAGCGGTCCCCAGCAGCCCCACGGCCCCCTCCGACTCCGACGCGGCCGCCGCGGTGACCCCGGCCGCGCAGCCGCCCGCGCTGCTGACCCGACTGTCGGATCTCTCCCGCGTCGGGGTACGCGACTACCTCGCCCAGCATCCGGACGCGGTCGCCGACCTGCTCGCCGCCCCACCCGCGGCCAGCACCGTCGCATCGTGGTGGGCGCACGAGACGTCGCAGACCCGGTCCAACCTCGCGGCGGTCGCGCCCGAGCTCATCGGCAACCTCGAGGGCCTGCCCTACGAGGTGCGCGCGGCCACCAACGAGCGCTACCTCGACGCCACCATCGCCGCCCTCGGCTCCAAGATCGACACGGTGGGCCGTGCCGCCGCCGACGACCTGCGGACGCGTCTGCACATGCTGCAGCAGATCGCGGATGCGGTGAAGACGGGCTCGGACGGCCAGACACGGTCGCTGGTCACCCTCGATGTCACCGGAGCGGGCCGCGCGGTGATCGTCATCGGCGACCTGGCGACGGCGGACTACGTGACCTACATGGTGCCGGGCATGTTCTACAGCGTCGACAGCGAGATCGTCAGCTGGACGAACGCGGCCGCCGAGCTCGCGACCGATCAGCAGCAGTGGCTCGACCGCCTCGCCCCCAACCAGTCGTCGACGGTGGCGACCGTGTCGTGGATCGGGTACCAGACGCCGTCGCTCGTCGACGTGACCTCGCTTGACCTGGCGCGAAAGGGCAGCGTCGAGCTGGCCGAGTCGCTCCAGGGGCTGGCGACGGTGCGCGGAGACGGCGAGCGCCCGTATCTGTCGGTCCTCACCCACTCGTACGGCTCGACCGTCGCGCTCCTCGCGCTCGAGGACGCGGCGCTCGGAACGGATGCCGTCACCGTGGACTCGCTCGCGATGGTCGGCTCGCCCGGCAGCGACGCGAAGAGCGTCGCGGAGCTCAATGTGCGCGACGGCAATGTGTGGGTGGCGGACGCGGCGCTCGATCCGGTCTCCCACGCCGGCGTCTTCGGTAGCCAGCCGCTGTCGCCGTCGTACGGTGCCAACCTCTTCGGCGTGACCGGCGCGACCGACCCACTGACCGGTGCGGAGCTCGCGTCGTCGCTCGGCCACGTCGACTACTTCACCGCGGGCAGCGAGTCGTTCCGCAACATGGCGCTCATCAGCATCGGACGCGAGGGCTACGTGCTCGACCCCGATGGCCGCACCGGGGCGCAGGCTCGCGCTCTCGCCCGCTGAGCCCGCACTAGTCGAGCCCGCACCCGCCGAGCCCGCACCCGCCGAGCCCGCCGTCGCCAAGCCGCCCCGCGCTCGCCGAATAGACTGGGCCGCGGTGATCGCCATCACCGCGCCATCCACACCACCACCTGCTCGGGAGTTCCGGCCGCATGTCTGAAATCACACCGGAGGTCGTGACGCATCTCGCGAGCCTCGCCCGGATCGCGTTGAGCGACGACGAGATCGCCCGTCTCACCGGGGAGCTCGGTCAGATCGTCGACTCGGTGGCGAAGGTGACCGAGGTGGCGACGCCCAACGTGCCGGCGACCAGCCACCCGATCCCGCTCGGGACCGTGACCCGTCCCGACGTCGTCGGTGTCACCCTGACTCCGGCCGAGGCTCTGGCCGGCGCCCCCGAGCGCGATGGCGACCTGTTCAAGGTCTCGTCGATCCTGGGGGAGGAGCAGTGAGCGCCCCCGCAACCTCGAGCGCCGACCTGACGCGACTCGATGCCAGCGCACTCTCCGGCCTGCTGACCGCCGGCGAGGTGTCGAGTGTCGAGGTCACGCGCGCCCACCTGGACCGCATCGAGGCCGTCGACACCGACATCCACGCGTTCCTGCACGTCAACGCCGAGGCCCTCGCCACGGCGGAGGCGATCGATCAGCAGCGCGCCGCCGGTGACACGCTCGGCGCCCTCGCCGGAATCCCCGTCGCCATCAAGGACGTGCTCTGCACGATCGGCATGCCGAGCACGGCCGGCAGCCGCATCCTCGAGGGCTGGGTGCCCCCGTACGACGCCACCGTCGTCGCCCGAATGCGAGCCGCCGGGCTCGTTCCGCTCGGCAAGACCAACATGGACGAGTTCGCGATGGGCTCGTCCACCGAGCACTCGGCCTACGGCAACACGCACAACCCGTGGGACCTCTCGCGCATCCCCGGTGGCTCGGGTGGTGGCTCAGCCGCCGCGGTCGCCGCCTTCGAAGCGCCGCTGGCTCTCGGATCCGACACCGGTGGCAGCATCCGCCAGCCCGCCGCCGTCACCGGCTCGGTCGGCGTGAAGCCCACCTACGGCGGGGTCAGCCGCTACGGCGCCATCGCGCTCGCGAGCTCGCTCGACCAGGTCGGGCCCGTCACGCGGACGGTGCTCGACGCCGGGCTGCTGCACGACGTGATCGGCGGGCACGACCCGCGCGACTCGACGAGCATCCCGGATGCCTGGCCGTCGTTCGCGGAGGCTGCGCGGGCCGGGCAGCGGGAGGGCGCCCTCAAGGGCGTGCGGGTCGGCGTGCTCAAGGAGATGTCGCTCGAATCGCAGGGGTTCCAGGCGGGGGTGCTGCAGCGGTTCCATGAGTCGCTCTCCCTTCTCGAATCGCAGGGCGCCGAGCTCGTCGAGGTCAGTGCGCCGAGCTTCGAGTACGCGATCAGTGCGTACTACCTGATCCTCCCGGCCGAGGCGTCGAGCAACCTGGCGAAGTTCGACTCTGTGCGATTCGGCATGCGGGTCACGCCTGTGGGGGGAGGGACGGTCGAGGATGTGATGGCCGCCACCCGCGAGGCCGGCTTCGGCGACGAGGTGAAGCGCCGCATCATCCTCGGCACGTATGCCCTCAGCGCTGGCTACTACGACGCGTACTACGGCAGCGCGCAGAAGGTGCGCACGCTCATCCAGCGCGACTTCGCGGCGGCCTTCGACGCGTGCGACGTGCTCGCGACGCCGACCGCCCCCACGACGGCCTTCAAACTGGGTGAGAAGCTCGACGACCCGCTGGCGATGTACCTGAACGACCTCACCACGATCCCGGCCAACCTGGCCGGCGTGCCCGGCATCGCGCTCCCGTCAGGGCTCGCGCCCGAGGACGGGCTTCCCGCCGGCATCCAGTTCATGGCGCCCGCCCGCGAGGACGCCCGGCTGTACACGGTCGGTGCCGCGCTCGAGCAGCTGCTCGTCGACCAGTGGGGCGGCCCGCTGCTCGCCCAGGCGCCCGCGCTCTGACCTGGACGCCGTCGACCCATGCCGACTCGCGCCCTCGATTTCGCGCCGCTCAGCGGTGAGCCGACCGCTGAGCAGCTCGCGGCGACGCGCGAGAAGATCCTGCGTGACGACCGGTACCTGCAGTGGCGACGCGGAGCCCGCGTGTTCGGGATCGTCGCGACGGCCGTCCTGACGCTGCTGGTCGGCGTACCGCTCGGGCTCATGCTCTGGGCGTGGGCCGACGGCGGCTTCCTCGCCCCGGTGATCACCGACGCCGATGGCGCCCTGAACGTCGGCTCGACTCTCGCCGCATCCATCACCTTGGGGGTCGCTGTCGCGTTCGCGGTGACGATCTTCGGATTCGGTGTGTACTCCTTCGTCGGCGCGCTGGGTTCGCGACGGGGACTGCGGCCGCTCGCTCGCCTGGAGGCATTCGCCGCGGCGAACGAGCTCGTCTACGCGCCGCGAGACAGGAACTCGCGCTACGGCGGACGGCGATGGGATGACGGCACGACCTGGCGCCTCGACCACGTGACCCCGAAGTCGAACGGCGACGTCGACTACGGTTCCGTCGGCCGCACCGGACGGTACGGGGTCGACGAGACGGGCATCGGGTACATCGCCATCCGAGTGGATCGTCGACTGCCGCACATCGTGCTGCGTCGTGGCAGCGGCTTCGGGGTCGTCGGCGAGGGCCCTGAACTGAAGCTCGAGGGCATCGGAGCCGACGAGACCACGCTTCTCGTGCCCGAGGGCTACGAGAGCGATGCGCTCTACATCTTCACTCCGGATGTGATGGCCGTCCTCCTCGACGCGGCATCCGACTTCGATGTCGAGATCGTCGACGACTGGCTCTTCCTCTTCACGAAGCCGCTCGACGTCGCCGACCCGGAGACGCACCGGCGTGTCTGGCGGATCATCGACGCGGTGGCGCCTCGGTTGCGGGACCAGACCGACGCCTACCGCGATGATCGCATCGACCGGGATCCCCAGGATCCGCTCTCTCCGAACCGTGTCGCGGACCGCGGGCGGCGGCTGCCTCGTACCGTCTGGATCCCCGGCGTCGTACTCGGGATCGCCGTCGCGACATCGCCGTTCTGGGGCGTCATCGCGCAGGGAATCGCGGGGGCGTTCGGACGTTAGGCCGCACCTCGCGGCCGAGCGGCCTGCTCTCCGTGCGAGGCGCGCTACCGCCCTTCGAGCGCCAGCCGGCCCGCGAGCAGCACGTACGTCGCGGCGAATGTCCGGCGCATCCACTGCACCACCCGAGGTCGGCTGATGACGCGAGACCGCATGGTGGCCGCGAACACTCCGTACAGCGCGAACACCGCGAACGTGACGACCATGAAGACGAGGCTGAGCCCGACCATCTGCCACGTCGCATCCGGGGCTCCCGCGGGCACGAACTGCGGCAGGAACGCGAAGAAGAAGATGGTCAGCTTGGGGTTGAGCAGGTTGATGAGCACCGCCGTGCGGATGACGCGCCAGACGCGCACCGAGCCGGCCGCGGCATCCACCTGGATCGCCGAGCGGTCGCGCCAGGTCTGCCACGCGAGGAAGAGAAGGTAGGCGACGCCGAGCCACTTAATGGTCTGGAATGCGACGGCTGACGCGTTGAGGATCGCGGCGAGGCCGGTGATCGCCGCCAGCATGTGCGGGATCACGCCGAGGGTGCATCCGAAGGCGGCGACGATGCCCGCCTTCGACCCGCGCGACAGGCCGGCCGCGATCGAGTAGACGGCGCCGGTGCCGGGGGTCGCGACGACGACCAGCGTCGTCAGGAGGAACGCGATGCTCATGCGATCGAGGGTAGGCCGCACCTCGGTCGCATCCCAAATAGAATCGACCCATGGCCAAGGCAGAACTCATGGACTTCGACAAGGCCCTCGAGCTGTACGAGCCGGTGCTCGGGTTCGAGGTGCACGTCGAGCTCAGCACGCAGACCAAGATGTTCTCGGACGCGCCCAACCCCGCCGGCCCTGCCGCCGATGCCGACACGGCGAGTGCGGCCCCCAACACGCAGATCACCCCGGTCGACCTTGGCCTGCCCGGAAGCCTCCCCGTCGTCAACCAGACCGCCGTCGAGTACTCGATCTCGCTGGGGCTGGCCCTCGGCTGCGACATCCCCCCGCGATCCACCTTCTCGAGGAAGAACTACTTCTACCCCGACCTCGCCAAGAACTACCAGATCAGCCAGTTCGACGAGCCGATCGCGCTCGAGGGCGAGGTGGTGATCGAGCTGGAGGACGGCACCGAGATCCGCGTGCCGATCGAGCGCGCGCACATGGAAGAGGACGCCGGCAAGCTGACCCACGTGGGCGGCGCGACCGGGCGCATCCAGGGTGCCGAGTACTCGCTGGTCGACTACAACCGCGCGGGTGTGCCGCTGGTCGAGATCGTGACGAAGCCGATCTACGACACCGAGCACAACGCGCCGGAGGTCGGCAAGGCGTATGTGGGCACCATCCGCGACATCGTGCGCAGCCTCGGCATCAGCGAGGCCCGCATGGAGCGCGGCAACCTGCGCTGCGACGCCAACATCTCGCTCGAGCCGCGTCGCGCGCCCGGTGAGCCCTTCGCGACGTCGGCGTCGGGGGAGCGCAAGCCTGTCGGCACCCGCACCGAGACCAAGAACGTCAACTCGCTGCGCTCGGTGGAGCGCGCGGTGCGCTACGAGATCCAGCGGCAGGCGGCGATCCTCGCCAAGGGCGGCACGATCACCCAGGAGACGCGCCACTGGCACGAGGACACCGGCGTGACCTCCGCCGGTCGTCCGAAGAGCGACGCCGACGACTACCGCTACTTCCCCGAGCCCGACCTGCTGCCCATCGAGCCGAGCGCCGAGCTGATCGAGAAGCTGCGGTCGGAGCTGCCCGAGGCGCCCGCGATCCGTCGTCGCCGCCTCAAGCAGGCGTGGGGCTTCACCGACCTCGAGTTCCGTGATGTGCAGAACAGCGGACTCCTGGTCGAGATCGAGGAGACGGTCGCCGCGGGTGCCTCGCCGGCCCAGGCTCGCAAGTGGTGGACCGGCGAGATCGCCCGCCTCGCGAATGCGCGCGGTGCTGAGCCGGGTTCGCTGATCAGCCCGATGTACGTGTCGGAGCTGATCGCGCTCGTCGAGAACGGCGACATCAACGACAAGCTCGCCCGTCAGGTGATCGAGGGTGTGATCGCCGGCGAGGGACGCCCGGATGAGGTGGTCGCCGCCCGCGGACTGAAGGTCGTCAGCGACGACGGGGCTTTGATCGCCGCGATAGACGCCGCGCTCGCCGAGCAGCCGGACGTGCTGGAGAAGATCCGCGACGGCAAGGTGCAGGCGGCCGGCGCGATCATCGGCGCGGTCATGAAGGCGATGAAGGGCTCCGCGGATGCGGGGCGCGTGCGCGAGCTGGTGCTGGAGCGGGCGCAGCAGTCCTAGGGGGTCTCGGAATCGAGGAAGTCGAGCAGGAACGGCAGCGTCCGTCGCATCGACGACAAGTCGCCGCCGGCCGCCAGGAGCTCTCCGAGATAGTCGCCGTGATTGCCGGGGACGACGAGCAGGCGTGCGCCGGGAATGAGTTCGGCGAGACGCGCAGTATGCGAGACAGTGACCACGTCCTGATCGGCTCCTACCACCAGGGTCGGAGCTGAGATCGACGCCAGCATCTCGTCGGGCCAGTCGGTGAAACCGGTGAGCATGAGGTCGCGATCCAGATCGAACATGCGCTCCGCGTGAGCGGGATCGCCGCTCGCCTCGAAGTCGGAGCTCTTGTACGGCGCGGGGAGGTCGGCGAACTGTGCGGAGGTGAGCCCGTCCCAGAATCCATCGATCATCCCGTCGCGCCGGAACGGAGCGGAGGCTGCGATGATCCGTCGCACGCTCGAGGGGTGCCGGATGGCGAGCTGCAGGGCGACCTGCCCGCCGTTGCTGAAACCCAGCACATCGACGGCCGGGATCGCGAGTTCCGCGAGGAGCCCTGCGACGTCGTCGGCAGAGCTCTCGAACGAGGCCGGCCCCGTCCCCGGACCGGTGTGCCCGTGGCCGCGCAGCTCGACGGCCAGGACGGAGCGCGAGCTCAGCATCTCGGGCAGCAGTGCAGACCAGTTCGACCCGATCGTCGAGCCGCCACCGTGAATCAGGAGCAGCGGCGGCCTGCCCGGCCGCGGTTCGTGCACTTCGTAGTACAGGGGGAGCTCGCCGGACGAGAACCCGTCACGTGTTTCGCTCACGTGGCGACGATACCGAGTACGGTCCGCTGCCCCCAACTCGACGGTTGCCCTAGGTGGCGAGCAGCTGAACGACGTCGTCGACCAGGTGATCCTGCTCCTCGAAGGCCAGCATGTGGCCGGAGTCCTCGTAGACCTCGAACACTGCTCCAGGGATGAGCCCAGCGATCGCCTTGCCCTCGTCGGGTGGGTTGAGTCCGTCGGAACGTCCCGAGATCACCAGTGTCTGCGCTGAGATGGATGGAAGTCCGGGCGTGAGGTCGAAGTCGACCAGCGACTGGTCGACTGCGCGCCGCTCGTCGGCGGACAACGCCGGGGGTGCGTCAGATGGCGGCGCCGACAGCTGGGCGCGGCGCTCGGGCGAGGTGACAGGCGACCACAGGGCGCCAGCCAGGAACTCCAGAGTCTCCTCCATCGTCGCGCGGGCGATGTCGAACCCCTCCCGCTCGGCGTAGGCGAGCGTCGACGACGTCGCGCCACGTGCTTTCGACACCACGAGCACCAGGTGCGAGATCCGTGCGGGCTCGAGGGTCGCGGCCTGCGCCGCCACATACGACCCCATCGAGACACCGACAACTGCCGCCGACTTGTACCCGAGGTGCGCGATCAGGGCGTTCAGAGCGTGGCCCTGATCACGGAGCGTGAACCCGTCCGGGCGAGGCGATCTGCCGTGACCGAGGGCGTCGACCGCGAAGACTCTCAGGCCACGCGCGGCGAGAGCTCCACTGAGCGGACCCATCGAGGTCGCGTCACCGTACAGCCCGTGCGCGACGAAGACGGGGGCCGAATCCGGGCTGCCGAACTCGAGGTAGTGCAACGGGGCGTGGTCGGGACCTGACATGCCCCCAGTCTGTCGTGCGCCACTGGCGGGACCACGAGCAACCCATCCGCCACGGGCAGCGCCGACCAGCCGCCGTGAACCGACCGGTCGTGCGTACCCTGCGAGAACTCGCTCTTCGCGACCTCCGTCTGCGGCTTCCGAAAATGAAAACAAGCGGTTTCACAGAGGACCCCGTGCAGACCTTCGTTCTCGGCCGTAGCGCCGCTACTTCGAGCGACCGTTGTCAAGACGACTGTGGTCAGGACACCTCCATTGGAGAAACTGGTGCTGCCTCATCTGCGTCCAGGCAGTCCGCAACTTCGACGAGGTCCGTCTGAATCCGCCGGATGATCACGCCGAGCTGCCCAGAGGCCAGCAGTCCTGCTCCCAGCGGACCGGCCGAGTCTTGACCGAGCAACGGCAACGACGCCAGCGCCGTCCTGACCTCGGCGCTCATCTGCTCGAGTTGCCAGCGGACCTCGTGGTCAGCCGCGTCGGGACTTCCGGCGTCGGCCAGCCCCACCGCCTTCGCGGCGTAGGCCGCGGCACCCAAGGCGTGTGCTCCCATGTGCGCGACGCCCGAGGCCTGCGCGGCCGCCCGCGCAGCAGCCACCGCCGCGCCGCTCGACACCGCTTTCGCAGCCCGGCCGGCGATGAACCGGCGCCGAATCTCTTCGGCCGTGTCGGCCTCCCCGCGAGCGAAGGCGCGTGTTCGTGCTATCGCATCCCGCGGGCGGTCGTCGGCCGACGCCTCCGCTTCGAACAGCGGCAGGACCCGCTCGGCGCAGTCGGCAGCCCACGCGGCGACGATGCGGCGGTCGGATTCGTTGAGCGCTTGGGGTGATGACATGAGCTTCATACTCTCGCGGTCGCGCCTCGCTGTCGGTGCATTGCCTGCGAGACTTAGCCCCCCGCGAGCACCGCCGACACCGCTCCCTAGAGTGAGGACAACGGTTCAGAGAGGACCCCTTGAAGACTTTCACCCTGCCCGGCACCGACATCGTCGCCCCCAACGTTGTGCTCGGCCTGATGCGCATCGCCGACAAGACCGACGACGAAGTGCGCGACCTGCTCGCCGCGGCACTCGACAGCGGCATCGACTTCCTCGATCACGCCGACGTGTACGGCAACGAGCTGCACGGCTGCGAGCGACGCTTCGCCGAGGCGATGGACCTCACCTCGTCACAACGCGATCGGCTGACGATCCAGACGAAGACCGGCATCGTCGGCGACGGACCGTACTTCGACTTCTCGTATGACCACATCATCCAATCGGTCGATGAATCGCTCGAGGCGTTGCGCACCGACCGCATCGACATCCTGCTGCTGCACCGCCCCGACGCACTCGTCGAGCCGGAGGAGGTCGCCCGCGCGTTCGACGAGCTCGAGTCGTCGGGCAAGGTGCGGGCCTTCGGTGTCTCGAACCACACGCCCCGGCAGATCGACCTGCTGCGCAAGTTCGTGCGCCAGCCCATCGTCGCCAACCAGGTGCAGCTGTCGATCACCCACGAGCCGATCATCGCGCAGGGTGTGGCCATGAACATGCTTGCCGAGTCTCAGTCCGTGACGATCGACGGCGGCGGGATCGTCGACTACTGCCGGCTGAACGACATCACGATCCAGGCGTGGTCACCCTTCCAAGGCGGATTCTTCACGGGCACCTTCCTCGGCTCGCCCGAGTACCCAGAGCTGAACGCCGTTATCGATCGCCTCGCGGCGACCTACGACGTGCCCGCGATCGCGATCGCCACCGCATGGATCACACGGCATCCCGCCAACATGCAGGTCGTGCTGGGCACCACCACCGTCGAGCGAGTCCGCGGCGCGGCGCTGGGGTCGGACCTGCCGCTCACCCGTGCCGAATGGTACGAGCTGTTCCGGGCGTCGGGGCACCTCGTCCCGTAGCGAGTGGGCAGAGCGTGACGGCTCTCAGCTGGCCGTCACCAGCACGCGGATCGCCGTGAAGGCGAATGGCACGAACCCGATCACCACGGCCGCAACAGCGGACGTGCGGCGCTTTTGCGTCGTGAACAGGGCGGCGGTGCCCATCACGATCGCGGCCCCGCTCACCGCAAACCCGACCAGGTAGGCCGAGCCCTGCAACGCCCACACCAGGAACACCCCGACGACCGCGGCGATGCACGCGATGTTGCCCAGAAGGTTGCGCGGTTTGCCCTCGGGCAGGTCGTGGCGCGGATCGTCGCGAGCTGGGCCGGAACCTGCGTCGTGCAGAAGGTAGGGCGCCGGACCCGAATGCAACGGGCCTTGCGGGCCGTTGCCGATGATGCCGCTCATGCCGCCGATGTTAGACCCGGCAACGGGCCGCGAGTCAGTATCTCGCGCGACATGCTCGCGCCCCTCACCCCACCAACCCCTCCTCGAACCCCGCAATCCCGTCGTACCAGCCCTGTGCCAGGATCCATGCCTGCAGCGAGCGATCCAGCCCGAGGATGATCGCCACCCCGACCAGCACCAGCAGCACCCCCACGACCCGACGCAGCACCCCGCCCGGCCGCGACAGCCACCCCAGCTTGCGCGCGGCCGCCTGACCGACGAAAGCCACGATCAGCAACGTCCCGGCGAGGCCGAGCGAGTATGCGACGAGGTAGAGCAGCCCCTCGCCGAACGACGCAGGCAGCACCGCCGCCACGATGAGTGCGTAGGTCGGTGAGCAGCTCGAGAAGACAGGACCCAAAGCCGCCCCGAGCAAGAAGTCGCCGACGAGCCCGCCGCGCCGGTACGTGCGATCCATCACCGAATTCGCTCGCCCCTGCAGCCCGGTTCGCGTCATGATGCGCTCCCACGCGTGCGGGAACAGCAGCGTCAACCCGAACCCCACCAGCACCCCGCCCGCCAGCACCTGCCACACGATCCGCGGCACCCCCAGCAGCGCGGTCGTCGCCTGCAGCAGCAGCGTGAACGCGATCACCGACACCACGAGACCGGACGTGATCACTATGGGCCTGAACCACTGCCGATCAGCGACCTTCGCATCCGTCGACGACCGCACCAGAGACCCGCCGACGATGACAGGGAGCACCGGGAGCACGCACGGCGCCGCGATCGTCAGCACTCCCGCGACGAACGAGACGAGCAGCAGGCCGGTCACGGCACAGACCTACAGGTTCATCGCGTCGACGACCGCCGACAGCCGCGGCTCGTCGTAGGCGACGTGACGCTGCACAACCTCGCCATCATCCGAGAGCTCGACGAACGTGGTGCGCATCGGCACCCCGTACTTCTCCTCGAGGGCCTGGTTGCTGTCCCAATCGACCTTGATGATCGTCACCCCGTCGGGCGCACCGTCGGCCGTGATGTCCTTATCCAGCTGCACGCACTGCCCGCACCACGGTGCGTGGAAGAACAGCACGACGCGACCCGTCGCGTCCGCGATTGCGGTGTCGCTGTAATCGACATAACTGCCCGGTGCGGATGCCGTGGCCGAGCCGGCCGGCGGCGTCGCCTCGGGCGGCGGGCTGGGTGCGAGAGTCTCGGCGGCGTCGATCGACCCCTGGCTCGGAGGCACGACACGGGTCAGCGCGAGACCACCCACCGCACCCCCGATCACGACGGCGAGGGCGACCACGACGATGAGCATCCGCTTCATGCGGTGGGGTTCGGAGCGGAGGCTGCTCCTGAGGTGGTTGATCGCAGGCGGTTTCGAGACGCGTCCGCCTCGCGGGCGCTCCTCAACCAGCAGGTGTCAGGTGGACCGCGCGGGGCGTCGGAGGGGCGTGCCACGCTGGACGCGTGACCGCCGCCCCCGCAGACGACCGCGCCCTCGCGCGCTCCGCGACCCGCACCGGCATCCGCGACGCACTTCTTCTGGTGCTCGGGTACATCCCGTTCGGTCTCGCCGCCGGTGCCGCGATGGCGCAGACCGGCGTCTCGTCGATCCTCGTGATCCTCACCAGCCCGCTCATCTTCGCCGGCGCGTCTCAGGTGGTCGCCGTCCAGCTGCTCGGCACCGGATCGGGCATCGCGCTGGTCGTGCTCACGGTGCTGATCATCAACGCCCGCCACCTGCTCTACAGCGCCTCCCTCCAACCGCACTGGGCGGGGTGGACTCGCGGCCAGCGTCTCGCGGGCGCGTTCCTCCTCTCCGACCCGGCGTACGCCCTCGCGATCACGCGGCACGAGCGCCCCGAGGGCGCAGGCACGCGCCGCGAGCAGCTCGGCTACTACTTCGGCGCCGGCACGACACTCCTCATCGGCTGGACCCTCCTCACCACCGTCGGCGTGCTCCTCGGCGGGCTGCTGCCCGAGTGGCTGCCGCTCGAGCTCGCGATCCCCCTGACGTTCCTGCTGCTGCTCATCCCGATGATCAAGGACCGAGCCGGACTTTTGGCCGCGGCCGTCGGAGGAGTGGTCGCCCTGATCGCGCATCCGCTTCCGTTCGGCGCCGGACTCATCGTCGGAGCCGTCGCCGGACTGATCGCAGGCGGCGTCGTGCTCGCGCGCACACCCGAGAAGCCGGATGCCGACCCCACCATCGAGGGCGGGGTGCCGTCCCATGGGTGAGGTCCTCGCCGTCGTGCTCTCGGGCGTCGTGACCTACATCACGCGCGTCCTGTTCCTGTTCAGCGAGAAGGTCCGCCCGCCGAGGCGCGTGCTGCGGTACCTTCCGCTCGTCGCCCCGGCGGTGCTCGGCGCGATCGCGCTGCCCGGACTGGTGGCCCCGCGCGGTGAGATATCGCTGACGGAGACGGTGCCGGCGCTGCTGGCCGCGGTGGTCGGGGCGCTGCTGTTCCGTCTGACGAAGCAGCTGGTCGTCGGCCTTATCGCAGGGTTGGCTGTGTGGTGGGGTCTGCTCTTCCTGCTCGCACAGCTCTCGGGCTAGCGCCTTTCGACGGGGCTAGTTGCCGAGTCGGCTGGCCGCCAGCCCTCGTCGCTGCGGATCGCGCCGGTGATCCGTCGGCTGATCTCCCGCAGCTGACGCGCCTGCGCCTGCGTCAGCGGGTCCAGCACCAGTCGCCGGACGACGGCGGTGTGGCCGGGGGAGGCCTCTGCACACCGTTCGACCCCCAGCTCGGTGAGGGTTGCGAGGGTCGTGCGCCCGTCATCCGGATCGGGTGTTCGCTCGACCAGCAGCTTGGCCTCCAGTCTCGACACGGCACGCGAGAGGCGCGACAGGGAGCTGTTCGCGTAGCGGGCCAGGACGCTCATGCGCAGCGTGCGCTCCGGGGCGTCGGCGAGGGCGTAGAGGATGCCGAACTCGAAATGCGCCAGGCCGGCGTCACGCTGCAGCTGCGCGTCGAGCGCGGGCGGCAGCCATTCGAGCAGGGTGGCGAGCGACGACCAGGTGGCCACCTCATCCTCGGTGAAGTTCGTGCGTGCCTCATCCGTCGTCATGCCCTCAGGGTAACGCAGAGCGCCATCATTTCACTTGACTGAGAAACTGACTCGTGCGTAAAGTCACTTGACTGAGCAAGCAATTGAGGAAGAGTGAGTATGGAATTGGGACTGGCAGGCAAGCGGGCGTTCGTCAGCGGCTCGACGCAGGGGATCGGGTACGCGATAGCCCGAGGGCTGCTCGCCGAGGGGGCGGCTGTCGTGATCAACGGGCGAACGGCGGCCGGGGTGCGGGCCGCAGTGACGGCGTTGCGCTCAGAGGTGCGGGCAGCCGACGTCAGCGGGATCGCGGCGGACTTCGCGCGTCCGGAGGAGGTCACCGAGCTGACCGGGCAGCTCGGCGACGTCGACATCCTGATCAACAATGTCGGACTGTTCGGCGTGCAGCCGTTCGCCGACGTGGCCGACGACGAATGGGCGCGCTACGTCGAGGTGAACGTGATGAGCGGAGTGCGCCTGTCCCGTCACCTCCTGCCGGGCATGCTGGCGCGAGGCTGGGGCCGCGTCGTCTTCATCGCGAGTGAGTCGGGCGTCAACGTGCCGGCCGACATGGTGCACTACGGCGTGACGAAGGCGGCGATGCTCGCCCTCGGCAACGGTCTCGCCAAGCTCACCCGTGGCACAGCCGTGACGGTGAACTCCATCCTCGGCGGTCCGACATACTCCGACGGCGTCGCCGATGTCGTGATGGGGATCGCAGCTGCGCAGCGGATGGACCCCGCCGATCTGAAGGCGGCCATCATCTCCGGGAATCAGACATCCCTCCTCGAGCGGTTCATCGAGCCCGACGAGATCGCGCATCTCGCCGTCTACCTGGCGAGCCCGCTCGCGTCGGCGACGAACGGCGCAGCGCTGCGCGCCGACGGGGGAGTGCTGACCTCTATCCTCTGAGCGCAGCCGTCCGGCGCCGCGGATAATGAGGCCATGACCTACGCCGAACTCGCCGACCTGCTCGACACCACCGACACTGTCGCGATCGTCACACGACGGGCGAGCGGCGAGCCCACGGCGACCCCGATCTGGTCGGTCGCCGTGGACGGCGTTCCTTATGTCCGGTCGTATCTCGGCGACGGCGCCTACTGGTATAGGCACGCGCTGGCCGGGCGTCCGGTCGCGTTCGTCCTCGGTGACGGCAAGGTCGCCGAGCAGTCGAAGGCAGCGGCGCTGGCGCTGCCCTCGCAGCACGTCCTCGTCGAGCACGTCCCCGCCGACGACGCGATTCAGACCGCCATCGACGAGGCCTTCAGCGAGAAGTACGACCGCTTCGCTGACAGCCGCGACGCGATCCTGACGCCGCAGGCGCGAGGCTGCACGCTGCGCATCCTCGCGGACTAGCTGGGCGTCGGCTCCGACGTCGGCTCGAGCCGAGCCTCGATGGCAGCCCCGGCGTAGCGTCGCATCCATGGCCATCCTCACTGACACCTACACGCTCGCCAACGGCAACCTGATCCCCAAGATCGGCTTCGGCACCTGGCAGATCCCCGACGGTCCCGAGACCTACGACTCGGTGCGCGCGGCACTCGACGCCGGCTACCGGCACATCGACACGGCGGCGGCGTATGGCAACGAGCAGAGTGTCGGACGCGCTGTGCGCGACAGCGGCATCGAGCGCGACGACGTCTTCATCACGACGAAGCTGCCCGCCGAGATCAAGGACTACGACGAGGCGACGGCACAGTTCGAGAAGTCGATGAGCCTGCTCGACCTCGGACACATCGACCTCTGGCTGATCCACGCGCCGTGGCCCTGGCAGGACATGGGCAGCGACCATGCCGAGGGCAACATCGCAGCCTGGCGCGCGATGATCGAGGCGGCGGATTCGGGCCGCAGTCGCGCGATCGGCGTCTCGAACTTCGACGGGGCCGAGATCCAGAACCTCGTCGACGCGACCGGCGTCGTGCCGCAGGCCAACCAGATCCGCTACTTCATCGGCCACACGCAGCCCGACGTGACCTCGTACGCCGACGAGCACGGCATCCTCATCGAGGCGTACTCGCCGCTCGCCACCGGACGGCTGCTCGACGACGCGCGCGTCGGCGAGATCGCCGAGAAGTACGGCAAGTCGGTCGCCCAGCTCGCGATCCGCTACACGCTCGAGAAGGGCACCCTGCCGCTGCCGAAGACGACCACCCCGTCGCGGATCGTCGAGAACGCGGACGTGGACTTCGAGATCTCGAGCGAGGATCTCGTGGTGCTGGACGGGCTGACCGACACGGAGTAGCCGCACCAGCGTGCCCCCGCCCTCGGCGTGACCAGGGGTGGGGGCTAACGTCGGAGCATGAAGTTCATCGCGATCATGTGGACAGGCACCGACACCACCGGCGGCACGGCGGCCGACTGGCAGGCGTGGCAGACCTTCGAGTCGGAGGCGCGTGAGGCCGGCGTGTACGTCGACGGCGGCGAGTTCGAGGGTGCCGACCATGCTCGGCTGGTGACCACGCAGCTCTCGGGTGCGCAGCTGCCCGACGCCGCGGAATCCCGCACCTTCGCCCCTGGCGATATGCAGCCGGGCGGCTACTACGTCTTTGAGTGCTCCGACATCGAGGAGGCGGTCACGTGGGCCAACCGGCTCCCGACCTACGGCCGCGTCGAGGTGCGCGGGATCGCGTCGTACGACTACTAGCCGGTGGCGGTCTCGACACCCGGCTGGTGGCCGCTGCTCACCCGCCGGTGGCGGGGTTCGTCGCCGCGCCGTCGAGCCAGAGGGTGTCGCTCGGGTCGCTGTGACTCGTGCCCGAGTCGACGTGCTTGGCACTGATCTGCGGACCCTTCTGGATCACGTGCACCAGCGCCATGGCGTGCCCGCGCCCCAGCTCGTAGTCCTCCGCCAGCCACGTGACGATAGCCCCGGCCTTCGTGCCGGGCGCGTCGAGACCCTTCTCGTGCGCGAGCACGATGAACTCGCGCGGGGTGAGACCGGTCTTCTCCTCGATCTTGTCGAGGTACGCCTGGAAGGACATGAGGGCAGGGTATCGCGTGGGGGCGGCTTCGAGACGCGTCGCCGTCGGGGGCGCTCCTCAGCCAGCTTTGCGGCCGGCTACTCGGGGATGCGGTTCGCGCGCTGCAGGTTGTTGGTGAGACCCTCGGCGTTCTGCCGGGTCACGTACGCCGGGCGGTCGCGCTCGAGGCGCCACGACTCGCTCAGGGGCGACGACTCGACCGAGTCATAGCCCAGCTGGTCGTACAGGTCGCGCATGAACTCCGCCGCATCCGCGTAGTTGCTCGAGTAGCCGAGCGCGCGGCGGTCGGGGCTGCCCGTCGGCTTGCCGTCGGTGGTGATGTCCTTCGCCATGATGTGGTTGAAGCCCTTGACCACCTTCGAGGTCGGCAGGTGCTCCTGCAGCATGCCCGAGACCGTGGTCTCGCCCGCGTCGAGTCCGTCGATGTGGCCGTCGCGCTCGAAGTAGTAGTTGTTGGTGTCGATCACGATCTTGCCGGCGAGCGGCTCGACCGGCACCTCGGGCAGCGCCTTCAGCGGCACCGTCACGACCGCGACCTCGGCAGCCTCTGCCGCCTCGGCGGCGGTCGCCGCCCGCGCCTTCGGCCCGAGCTCGGCGACGAGGTCGCTAAGCGTCTCCGGTCCGCGCGAGTTCGCGATCACGACGTCGTGTCCGAGGCCGATCACCGCTCGTGCGACCTGGCTGCCGATGTTCCCTGCTCCGATGATTCCGAAAGTGGTCATGCTCGAAACTACGTCGGATGCCTCCCGCCTATTCCGCGCGAAGGCGCCTTCCAGCCGCTCACTCAGCGGGCGTCCAGATGCGAGGCCGCGTCGCCGTGACCTGCAGCTCCGCGAGGCGCAGGCCGCCGATGAGCTGCATGCGATAGGGGTGATCGGCCGTCACCGAGGTGCCGTCGCGATGCTCGATGATGACGCGGATCGAATCGGTCGTGCGGTCGGCGAGCTTCGCGTCGCTGCCGACGGCGGCGGCCCGCACCTCCGGATCGGCGCGCACTCCCGCGATCAGATCGTCGACCCAGCGCCCGGCGCTGGCGTACTCAGGCGACCACGGGACCTCGAACGGCACGACCTCGCCGTCGGCGCGGATCACGGCGGCGTACGGCTGCAGCCTCTTGCGGGAGGCCAGCCGTCGATGCGCGAGCGGCAGCGCGTAGTCGATCAGCGCGTCGAGGTCGGTCTGCGTCCGCGGGTCGACGTCGGTCATGCGGCACCCGCCTGCGCCACCCGCACGACCGCTTTGCCGCGCAGCTCGCCCGCCTGCAGCGCTCGCACCCCGGCAGCGGCGTCGGCGAGCGAGACCACCCGGTCGATCGCGGGGGTGAGCGTGCCCACGGCGATCATCGCGGCGAGCTCGACGTAGTCGGCGGCGCGCTCGGAGGAGACGAGGCCGATCAGCTTCTGGCCGATGAACGGTGACAGCATTCCCGCCGCCATCGTGCGCTCGAGTCCGCCGAGCACGGCTCCGCCCTGCTCGCCTCCGACGATGACGAGGGTGCCGCGCGCGGCCAGGACTCCGCGCAGCTCGGTGAGGGGGCGGGTGCCCGCGATGTCGACGATCGCGTCGAAGGCGACCCCGGCATCCGCGAAGTTCTCGGTGCGGTAGTCGAGCACCCGGCTGGCCCCGAGCGCCCGCACGAACTCGGCCTTGGCCGCGCTGCAGACTGCCGTGACGGTCGCGCCGCGCGCCGCGGCGAGCTGCACGGCGAACGAGCCCACCCCTCCGGATGCGCCCGTCACCAGCACCTGATCGCCGGCTCCGATACGTGCGGCCTTCACCGCCTGCAAGGCGGTGCCGCCCGAGATCGGCGTCGCCGCGGCGGCCTCCCAGGTGACGCCGTCCGGCTTGATCGCGAGTCGCTCCGGTCGGCCCAGCGCGTACTCGGCGAACGACCCCGAGCGGCTGGTGCCGAGCACCTCGTCGCCCACGGCGAACCCGCTGACACGCGCGCCGACCTGCTCGACGACCCCCGCCACGTCGATGCCCCGCACCTTCTGACGCGGACCGCGCATGCCGAGGAACGGTCGCACGATCGAGGGGGTGCCGGCGAGCAGATGCCAGACGCCGGCATCGATGCCCGCGGTGTGCACGCGGATCAGCAGGTCGCGCTCGCCAGGGACGGGGCGCCGCACGTCGCGCAGCTCGAGGACGGAGGCGTCTCCGTAGGTGTCGTGGGCGATGGCTCTCATGTCAGGCCTCCGGGTACTGGAACACGTCGTCGAGGCCGACCCCGAAGGCACGTGCGATCTGGAACGCGACCTCGAGCGAGGGGGAGTAGCGTCCCTGCTCGATCGCGATGATGGTCTGGCGGGTCACGCCGACGCGCTGAGCCAGCTCGGCCTGCGTCATCTCGCCGGCGGCGGAGCGCAGGGCGCGGATGACGTTGGTCACGTCGGTCGGCTTCACCACCGCGGCATCCCGGTGCGGTAGGCCGAGAGGCGGGCGAGGGAGTCCAGGATCGCCGACAAGACGAACCCCAGGTAGAGCGCGTTCGCGATCCAGAACCAGTCGACCTCGAGCATCGCCAGCGCCAGCGCGCCCACCCCGCCGAGGACGAGCATCGAGGCACCCACCTTCTCGCCGAACACCGAGATCTCGCGGTCGCGCTGATCCTTGTGGATGGCGCCGCGCGGGATGCCGACTCCGGTGACGACGCCCAGCACGATGTTGGCGACGATCGCGCCGCCGACCGAGGCGAGCAGGGGGATCTGGTAGCCGACCTCGGCGATCGGGGTGCGGGTGGCCCCCGCGAGCACGATCGCGAGGTAGACGCCGTAGGCGAGGATCGCGATGATGCCGTGGATCCAGCTGCGCTTCTCTTCCGATGACACCTGCGACTCCGTTCGGTCATGTCAAATAAACTTGACACCGATGACCGTACGGCGTCGACGTCACCGTGTCAACAATGTTTGACATTCGATGTCGATCTGTACCCCGTCTGTCCCCCGCATGAACCGCGAAAGGGGGGTGTGATCAGGGGAAACACCCCCGCACGTGGGCTACGAACAGCAGCGGCTCATCCCTAGGTTGGCCTCAGTGGTCGTGCGCACTGGGAGTGCACGCCGCCTGGGAAGGAACCCCGACCATGAAGGCAGCACTGCGCAGAGTCCATCACGCTCGCCGTGACCTGGAGACGGTCGAGGGCGGCTTCTCGCTCATCGAGCTGCTCGTCGTCGTCATCGTGATCGGCATCCTCGCCGCCATCGCGATCCCGATCTACACCGGGGTGCAGTGGAGCGCGCGCGAGGCCTCGGTGAAGTCCGACCTGAACTCGGCCAAGACCACGATGATCGCCGCGTTCACGAAGACCAAGACCTACCCGCAGACCGCCGCCGACCTGGTCGCGGCGGGCTTCACACCCGGCGACGAGACGAAGAACGGCAGCACCGTGAACCTGCAGGTCGTGCGGGCCGATGCCGCCGGCTTCTGCATCCGCGCGTGGTCGAGCGCCGACACGACCCGCGACATGTGGGTCTCGTCGACGAGCGGCGTCGCCGGTCCGATCGCCGTGACCACCACGGTCGGGCGCCCGGCCGGCTGCTCGTAGGCGGTCTCTCTGCGTGACGGCGGGAGCCGAGCGTAGGCTCGGGCCATGCTCGTCGCGTTCTCTGTCGCCCCGTCCGGCTCCGGCACGCATGACGACGGCTCGGTGCACGACGCCGTCGCCGCCGCGGTGAAGGTGGTGCGCGACAGCGGACTGCCGAATCAGACCGACTCGATGTTCACGACCATCGAGGGGGAGTGGGACGAGGTGTTCGACGTGGTCCGCCGCGCGACCGAGGCCGTCGCCGCGTACGGATCGCGCGTCTCGCTGGTGCTGAAGGCCGACATCCGTCCCGGCTTCTCGGGCGAGCTGACCGGCAAGGTCGAGCGGCTCGAGGCCGCGATCGCCGAGCAGAGCGACTAGCGCAGCTTCAGCCGCCTGTCGTTGGCCGTGCTGCCCGGCTTGATCTCGAGCACGTCGGATCGCGAGTCGAGGAAGTCGCTGAACGAGCGGAAGCCGAGGGGGCGCTCCTTGAACCCCGGATCCAGGCGCAGCATCTGGCCCTTCACCTCGCCGTTGGTCTGCCACTCCTCGTCGTTCTTCGCATCGATGAGCTGCAGGGCCCGCACCAGCAGGTCGGTGGCGACGGCGTCGAGGGTGAGCTCGTCATCCTCGTCCTCGACATGGCTGAACGGGTTGAGCGGGTCGATGGCCTTGGCCGGGCGGGATGCGCGGCGCGGTGTGGTGGCGGCAGGTGCGGCCTCCACGGGCGGCGTCTCGGCGGGCGAGTCAGCGGCGCCCGAGTCTGCTGCCGCGCCCGATCCCGAGCCACGCGACGACCGGCGGGTTCCACGTCCCTTGGTCTCGACGGGCTCGACCGACGGAGTCGAGTCTGACGCCCCGTCCTCAGTCGGCTTCTTGGTGATCGTGGCCGGCTTCACGCCCGGCAGCGCGTCGTAGTCGCTGAAGTCGTCGCACGCGGCGATGAGCGCCCGGCTCGTCGACCCGGCGACGCCGATGCCCACGACGAAACGCCCGAGGCGTCGAGCCTTCTGCGCGAGCGAGATGTAGTCGCTGTCGCCGGCGACGATCACCACGTGCGTCACGTCGTCGAGCCGGAACAGATCCTCGACCACGTCGACCGCGAGCCGGATGTCGGCTCCGTTCTTCGTCCCGGCCGTGTTGAAGAGCTGGGTCAGGTCGACGGCGCGGTCGACCAGCTGACGCTGGTACCGCGCGTTGGCCGCGGCCGACCAGTCGGCGTACGCACGGCTGATGACGATGGAGCCGAAGCTCGACGCGTAGTCGAGGATCGCGCCCACATCGACGCGCGCATCCTCGAGTCGCCGCTCGATGGTCGGCGTCGGCGCCGTCTCGACCCCGCGCACGCGAGCGCGGTCCTTGATGAACTGGCCGCGGCCGAACACCTGGTCGTACCTCGAGATGATGATGTTGTCGAAATCGAGGTAGACGGCGACGCGTGCATCAGGCATGCAGCCAGACTACGGGGCGGCCGCGGCGGTGCTCCGCTACCAGGTGTTCCAGTGCACGAGCGGCTCCAGCGGCACGCGTGCTGCCGGCTTGAAATCGGTGCCGAGCGTGAAGGCGATCGGGATGAGCCCCGCCTGCGTGAAGCGGTCGTTCGGGATGCCGAGAACGTCCGCCGCGCGCGCGTCGCCGCCGTCGTTGAGGTGGATCGTCGTCCACGCCGTCCCCAGCGCCCGCTCGCGGGCGGCGAGCATGAAGCTCCACACGGCGGGAAGCAGGGATCCCCAGAAGCCCGCGCTCTGAGCGCCGGTCGCCCCGTCGATGCGACCTTCGATCACGGGGATCATCATCACCGGCACGCGCTCGTAGTTCTCGGCCAGGTAGACCGAGCTGGCGCTGACCCGCGCGGCCTGGGCCGCGGCGGGGTCGCCGGCGGCGACGGCGCGCTCGAGACGAGCGCGGGTCGCCTCGGCGTAGACGGCGTAGTTCTCGCGGTAGATCTCGGCCAGCGCCAGCTTCTGGGCGGGGTCGTCGACGAAGATCCATTGCCAGCCCTGTCGGTTGCCGCCGGTCGGGGCCTGGACGGCGAGCTCGAGGCACTCGAGGATGAGCTCGCGGGGCACGGGGCGGTCGAAGTCGAGCCGCTTGCGCACGGCGCGGGTCGAGGCGAGCACATCGTCGGCAGTGAGGTGGAGGGGCATGCCGCCAGGCTACGCCGGGGCGAGGAACAGGAGCACGGGCAGCAGCCCGAGCCCCCAGCTGACGAAGCTGCCGATGAGGAAGTACTCGGCCTTCGCCCCGTGCTTGTCCTTCGAGATCTCGGGGAACCGGATGATGCTCTTCGCGGCGATCACGGCCGTGATCGCGAGGTACTGCCCTGCCAGCGCCATCGCGAAGATGAACACGCGCTCGAGCGGCCCGAGGACGCGGCCGCCCTTCAGCGCGGGAGCGACGCCGAGCGCGCGGGAGTCGGTGGCGTGCAGCACGATCCGCACGACGACGTTGGAGGTGTCGGCGAGGAAGGCGACCGCGCCGATTCCGACGAGGAACCGCTCGAACGGGATCGCGGCGAACGCCCCGCCCGACCGCAGCGTCTCGTAGGCGCTCGGCGCCCATCCGCGAGCCTCGGGCAGGACGGCATCGAGCGCCACCAGGGTCGCCGAGACGGCCGCGAGCCCGACGACCGGCCAGATTCCGCCGCGGGTCGGCGTGAGCAGCACCCAGGCCGAGAGCGCGGCGAGCATGAGCACCAGCCACGGCCAGGCCAGACCCGCACCCCACCAGCCCACGATGGCGACGAGAGCGCCGATCGCGAGGCTGCGAGCGAGCATGCCGCGACGCGGGGTGCGATCGATGGCGCGCGCGAGATCGGCCGCGCCGAGCGAGAGCAGGAGGATGCCGAGGATCGTCACGTGCCCGCCCCCTCCGCCAGCAGTGCGGCCCCGTCGATCACCGCGAGAGCCCCGTTGCGTCGAAGGCTATGCGACACCGCCGACGCGGTGATTCCCTCCTGCGCGGCGAGCTCCTTCTGGGGCACGCCGTCGAGGCGGCCGAGCAGCAGGCGCCGGTTTCGGGAGTCCATGGCGCCCACGAGCTGGTCGCGCGCGAGCAGGTAGGCGTTGACGAGGCCGGGCGCCGTGGCGGCCTCGGCCTCGGCATCGGCGTCGGGGACGTACCAGGCGCGCAGGGTGGAGCTGCGTGCCGCTCGCCGTTTGGTCTCATCGATCGCGGCTCGGGCGGTCCACCAGGCCGATCCGTCCTGGATCGGCGATGCGGCGGCGCTCGCCAGGGAGGCGTACCAGCCTCGTCCGATGCCGAATCTGCAGTCCACGGCGTCGCCGAGGTCGAGCCGCAGCATCAGCGTGGCGCGCAGCGCGTCGGCGAGGTCGGCGTACATGCCCTGGCATTCGTCGCCGACCGTGGGGGCCAGGCGCTGCAGGGCGGGGATCCGCTCGTTGACCCGGTCGAGCGCCTCCTCGAGCAGCAGCTGCCCTGCCGCGCGGTCGGGCAGGGCGCGCGAGCGCACGACGTCGACGATCACCGCAACGCCGACCGACTCTCTCCGACTCATGACATGATCATATACGTCATGTCGCAAGAAAGTGACAGGATAGGTCACTCCATGCCAGAATGACTCATGACGTCACCTACGGCGGGAACATCACCCACAGGATGAGGATGGCCACCGGCTGCACCGCGATGCTGACCGCCATCGTCCACGCCCGCCGCCGCCGGGTCGCCGACAGTCCGGGGTGGCCCAGCAGCGGGGACAGCGGCAGCAGCATCCGGATCAGGCTCTGCGTCGGCAGGAAGACCGCCAGCAGGTAGGCCATGTACATGACCGAGTAGGTCCAGATGTCGACCCCGAGCCGGCGCGTCGACGGGCGTGTCAGCCAGAACGTGACCGCCACGAGCACGACGACGACGCAGACGACGCCCAGCCAGCCGAAGATGATGCCGTAGAACAGGAACGAGGGCGTGAACGGCACGAAGATCACACGGCCGATGTAGTCCCGCCACCAGCCCAGCTCGGTGTCGAAGTAGGCGCTCGGATCCCCGGTCACCTGAGCGGCCAGCACAGGCCACGAGAACGCGGCCGCGGTGATCAGCAGGATCGCCGAGCCCACCGTGATCCACTCGCCGCGGGTGATCGGCTGCCGCCGGGCGAGCCGCACCAGCCCCTGCAGCCCGAGTGCGGCGGCCAGCGCGAGCGCCCCCGGTCGGGTGAACGACGCCACCAGGGCGAACGGGATCATGATCAGGTAGTGCCGCGAGACCAGAGCCGCGAGCGCGCAGAACATGAACGTCAGGAACATGCTCTCGGCGTAGCCCACCTGCAGCAGGAAGCTGAGCGGGCTGAACGCGAAGAACACGGCGCCCCAGACCGCCTGCTGCGGCGGGAAGTGCTGGATGAGCATCCGGTGCAGCGAGAGCGTGGCGAGCGCCCCGAACACGATCGCGAGGATGGTCGCCGACACCTCGAAATCGACCCCGGTGACCGCCATCACGACCCGAGCCAGGGCGGGGAACAGCGGGAAGAACGCCCAGGTGTTCTGGGTCACATCGCCGTTCTCGTCGATCGGCAGCTCGGTCGGGTACCCGTCGAGGGCGACCCGCTGATACCACTGCACGTCCCACGAGGTCAGGAAGCCCCAGAAGTCGTCGCCCCCGTCGTAGGCGGCGACGGGCGCGCCGCGGGTGAGCGCCCAGACGGCCGCGAGGATGCCGGTGGTCAGAATGCGCGCCGCGACATAGGCGAGGAGGAGGAACGCCCAGGTCGGCAGCGCGCGTCCGCCCGGCAGGCGCACCTCGGGCGACGAGATCCAGCCGATGCGCGGATGCTCGTGCAGCCGGGCGAGCGCGATGTCGCCCGTGCGCAGCTCGCGCGGGTCGGCCTTGGTCACGCGTGCTCCGCTCGGGTCGTCTCTGGGGGTAGACAGGACGATCCTGGCAGACCGATGTGTCGGATTCGTGACAGTCGTCAGCGGTCGAGGCGCTCGCGGCGGGTGCGTGCCTTCTCGAGCGCGGCCTGCGCGCGGTCGGCGGCCCGCACGGCGGCGTCGCGGGCCCGGTCGACCTCCCGCACCTCGCGGTCGGACGCGGAGATGGCCCGGCGGGTGTGCACGATCTCGTCCTCGAGGTCCTGCAGCTCGACCGCCAGCTCGCGGCGGCGCGCGTCGAGGTCGGCTGCGCGCGCCTCTGCGGCGGCGACCGCCGCATCCGCCTCGTCTGCCGCGGTCTGCGCCGCCGCCTCTGCGGCGAGCACGATCTGGCGCAGGTGGTCGTCGTCGGGATCGTCGACAGCATGCAGTGTGCGTCGGCGCGAGGGGGCGGCAGCCGTCCCGGGTGCGCCCGATGCTGCCACCGAATCCGCGAGGTCGACGGCGTCGAACCCCACGCTCTCGAGAGCGCGGATGAGGCGGCCGGTGAGCAGGGCGGCGCCGGCCTCCGGGTCGGTCATGGCGGCCTGCAGTGTCTCGGCGACCGCGTCGACCACGGCGGTCGAGACCGGATGCTCGGCCTCCTCCGCGAGCTCGGCGCCGCTGCGCGCGAGCGCCGCGACGACCCGACGTCGCTCGGTGCCGAGGCGGGTGAGCGTCGCCCGGTCGAGCTGCAGCTGCGCCTCCCGGAGCTCGGCGCCGAGCGCGAGCAGAGCGTCGACGTCGTCGCTGTGCTCGCGCACGAGCAGGTTGGCGACCCAGGCGGCGGGCGCGGGGCGCGGCAGGGTCTTCACGGCATCCGAGAGCGCGCGGTCGGTGGTGCGCAGCTCGGCGGAGCGCGCGTTGCGCGCCGCCGTGAACTCGGTGGGGTGCAGCGCGTACAGATCGTCGGCGATGCGGGCGAGCGCCGCGACGTCGGCGGCGGATTCCGCCCGGCCTCCGGCCATCAGCTGTAGCTGACCGCGACCATCGCGGCCCCGGCCGCGATCTTGAGGACGCCGTCGACCGCCCAGAACACCCGCAGATCGGTGTCCTGCAGCCGGAGCCCGATGAGCGCATTCGCCATGCAGAGCAGGGCGAGGGCACCGCAGATGGGTCCGTGACTCGGCAGCAGGATCAGGAAGTGGGCTCCGACGATCACCAGGATCCACAGCCAGAAGCGCCGGGACGAGGTGTCGGGCACCCTGCGCAGCACGAGGTTGACCAGCAGCACCTCGACGGCATAGGCGAGGCCGAGCACGACCCACTGCCAGACGGCGGGGTAGCCGAGTCCCTCGAAGATGACCTTCGTGGCGCCCCCGACCGCCATCACGATCACTCCGAGGCCCGCGCCCGCGACGAGCGCGACCGTCCGGAACCGTCGACCGCCGAACGCCCCCACCAGGATTCCGAGCCCGATCGCCACGAGGAACGCGCCGCCCCCGCGCATCAGGGGGAACGTGAGCGGCATGTCGGTGAAGGCGTCCACGCTCTGATGCTGTCACAGGCGGAATGCCGGAGTGCCCGTTCGGCCTTGTCTTCAGTATGGACATTCTTCTCTCCGGTGCGACCGGGTACATCGGCAGCGCCACCCTCACCGCCCTCCTCGCGGCGGGTCACAGCGTCACGGCGGTCGTCCGCAGCTACGAGGCGGCCGCGAAGGTCGACGTGCACGGCGACCAGGTGACGACGGTCATCGGCGATGTCGCCGACACCGTCTGGCTGACCGAGCGGCTGCGCGCCGTCGACGGGGCGATCCACCTGGCCACGAGCGACGACGCGAGCGCGCTGGACGACGCGGTCATCGACGCCGTGACGGTCGCGTTCGCCGGCACCGACAAGCCGTACGTGCACACCGGCGGGGTCTGGGTCTGGGGCGACAGTGCCGCGATCTCCGAGGACGACCCGCAGAGCCCGCCGGCCATCACGGCCTGGCGCGCGGCCCGCGAGGACCGCCTGCTCGGCTCGGGGATCCGCGCGAGCATCATCGCCCCGGCGATCGTCTTCGGTCGCGGCGGCGGCATCCCGAACATCCTCGTCAGCGCCCCGCGCGACGCGTCCGGAGCTCTCACCCTCGTGGGCACGGGCGAGCAGCACTGGAGCACCGTGCACGTCGACGACCTCGCCGACCTGTACGTGCTCGCGCTCGGTGCGCCCGGCGGCGAGACCTACATCGGCGCGAGCGGGCAGAGCCCGACCGTGCGCGACCTCGGTGCGGCGATCGTCGGGCCAGAGGGCGGCGTCGTCGGCGAGACCCTCGACGCCTCACGGGAGCGGCTCGGCGCGCCCTTCGCCGACGCGCTGTTCCTGGATCAGCAGGCCGACGGCGCGAAGGCCAAGTCCCAGCTGGGCTGGGCTCCGTCCCGTCCGAGCCTGGTCGAGGAGCTCGCGGCCGGCTACGGCGCGTAGCCGCGTCCGGCGTCGTCACAGGCGACGCTGGGCCGATGCATAGCGACGGATGTCGGAATAGGCGGCATGGCCAGTGATCAGCCCACCCGCGCATCGGGTTTCGCCCTGTCCGCCGCGGCGATCGTGCTCGGCACGTCGCTGCTGACCGGCTGCGCGGTCACCGCCGTGACGACGGATCCGGCGACGGGCATCGCCACCGTCTCCCTCGCGGCAGACGACGCCGCCGACGAGCACGCGGACACTGACGCCGACGGGAACGCCGACGACTGGGACGCCGCGGCGGCCGTGACGATCACCATGGCCGCCGACGGCACCACGGTCGATGGCGGCGGGGTCACCGTGGACGGGTCCACGGTCACGATCACCGACACGGGCACCTACGTGCTGCGCGGATCGCTGACGGGTCAGGTCATCGTTGCGGCACCCGCCGGCGCGGTGGTCGCGCTCGTCCTCGACGGCGCGCCCTCGGCATCCTCTGCCTGACCGCTCAGTCGGCCGCGCTCGGTCAGGCGGTCGCGGTCAGGAACTCCAGCGCCCGATCCCGGAAGGCCTTCGAGGTGGGCGCGTTGAAGTGATTGCGTCCGGGGATCTCGAAGAACTCGCCGGCGGGCGCGGCCTCGGCCATGCCGCGAGAGCGCTCGAGGATCGAGTCCTCGCTGCCCGTCGCAAACAGGATCGGCTGACGCGGCGGGTTGGCGATGTCGGGCTGCTCGCCGTCGCGCATGCCCTCGACCAGGCTCACGAGCGCCGACAGATCGTTGTCGAGCGAACCGGCCATCGTCAGGTAGGCACCGGTCAGGCGGTCCTCGACCGGGGTGCCGGATGCGATGAGGGCCCGCGCCTGATCGATGCGGAAGCGGGTCAACGGCAGTCCGTCCGGGATTCCCCCGAGCACGGCGCGGGTGATGCGATGCGGGAGCTCGAGCGCGGCGTGCCACCCCACACGCCCGCCGAGCGAGTATCCGACGAAGACCACCTCGTCGAGCAGGTAGGTGTCGATGACCGTCGCGACATCGGCGACGAGCGCCTCCATCGAGTAGGCCGACGGCTCGTGCGGCTTGGCGCTGGCACCATGGCCGCGCTGGTCGAGGCCGATCACGCGGAACCCCGCCCGGCCGAGCTCGCGCACCCATCCGGTCGCCTGCCAGTTGGCGACGGCGCTCGACGCGAAGCCGTGCACGGCGAGCACCACGGGTGCGTCCGGGGGAAGCGCGGGAGCGTGCCGGTCGGCCTTCTCGCCGAAGTCGTAGGTGGCGAGCTCCAGCCCGTCGGGCGACATGACGACACGTGCCGTCGGAGCCGAGGGGATCAGAGCCACGGCTCGATCGTAGGGGCCACCCGGGTCAGGGCGGGCCACCCGTGTCAGGCGACGCCGACCCACAGACCGTCGCGGGCGCGCGTCATCGCGACGTACAGCTCGCGGCGCTGCAGCGTGCGGCGCTCGAGCGCGGCGTCGTCGGGGTCGACGAAGCCGACGCCGACCAGGTGCGGGGGTGTCCGCACCACGAACACCTCGGTGAACTCGAGCCCCTTGCTGCGCTTGATCGTGCCGACCTTGACCGCGTCGATCGGATCGCCGTCGTACTCGGTGAGCTCGACCACCGGGATGCCGGCCAGCGTCAGCGCGTCGACGGCCTCGGCTGCGTGCCACGAGTAGAGGGCCAGCACGCCGATGTCGCCGTAGGCGACTCCGCGGTCCACGGCGGCGCGCACCTGCGCGACGAGTGAATCGTCGTGGGCGGAGCGGGAGGGGAAGATCGCGTAGGCCGGCGGCGGGCCGTGACGCACCGCATCCGCCGGGCCCACTCGGTCGTCGTCACCCGGCGACGCGACGGGCGTGCCGGGGTCGACGTCGTCGGCGAGCAGGTCCGAGGCGAACGCGCTGATCTCGGCAGTCGTGCGGTAGTTGGTGCGCAGCACCACCGAGCGCCCCTGCACCGAGACACCCGCCTCGGCCAGCGTGAAGCCGCCGGGGTAGATGCCCTGCTCCCCGTCGTCCACCAGGGTGAGGCCGTCGGTGCGGTCGCCGACCAGCGAGTGCAGCATCCGGATCATCGCGCATGACAGATCCTGGGCCTCGTCGACGACGACCGCGGCGTAGTCGTCGAGCGGCGTCTCGATGAGCGACGCCTCGGCTTCGAGGATCACGTCCTCCCAGTCGAGGATCTCGCGATCGCGCAGGGCCGCCTCGTAGCGGTGGTACAGGTTCCAGAGGGCGGCGCGCTGCGCCGTGGTGAGCGCCCGGCGGCGTCCGACGCGGGGGAGCGCGGCGTACTGGGCGAAGTCGGTGAGGCCCCGGCCCTTCAGCAGGTACCGGATCTCGTCCTGCCAGTAGCCCGGCGTCGGGTCGATGCGCCCGAGCTCGCCGTCCTTGCCGTCGCGATTCCAGAGGTCCTTGAAGATGCGATCGGCGAGCGATGCGTCGATGTCGATCTCACCGCGCCGCTCGATGAGGAGGTCGCGCGCGAACGCGTGCACCCCGCGGAAGTCGAGCTGCGAGGCGACGTCGGGAGCCAAGCGCTCGGCGAGGGTGGCGAGCACCTTCGGAAGCGTGCGCACCTGGCTGATGACGAGCACGCGTCCCCCGCTCGAGCGCGCGAGGTAGGCGGCGCGGTGCAGTGCGACGACGGTCTTCCCGGTGCCGGCGGCGCCGCGGATGCGCGACGGGCCGGTGAAGCTGCGGCGCACGGCGTGGGCCTGCTCGGGGTGGAGGAACGCCATCCACGGCTCGACGGGGGCGCGGCGCAGCTCCTCGACGAGCGCGGTCCGGATCTGCTCGGCGGTCAGTCGCTCGGGCTCCGGTGCGCCGGGGATCGTGATGTCGGTCGTCTGCTGCCAGGCGTCGATCGCCGGCCGGGTGCGGGTGTCGATGTCGATCGGCGACTCGGTGATCGAGGGGAACAGCTGCTCGACGGCGTTGCGCACGCGCGTCACCTGCTGCTGGGTCAGGCGGATGCCGAGCCGCGAGATCTCGGTGACGGTCGCCGCCTCGCTGCGCAAGGTGACACCGAACACCGTGGCCCGCGGGACGAACGGGGTGGCGAAGGCCGCGATCGCGCGCACCTCGCCCGCGGGCAGACCGACGTCGGCGAGGGAGCGCTGGGTGATGTAGACGAGGTCGGCGAGGCGCGCGATCTCGTCGGTGACGTCCTCCTGGCCGCGGAACACCTGCTGGTCGGCGACCTCGACGTCGCGCCAGGTCTTGGCGTCGACGATGATGACGCCGCCGGGTCCGACGAGGACGAGGTCGAGCACGGCCTGCCGCGATCCGGGCCACCGACGGTTGGTGAGCAGCGTGTAGCCCAGGGACTCGAGCTCGATGAGCGTCTGCGCGAGCCGGGTCTCGCTGCGAGCGGCGGCCTCGAAGTTGCGCGCCATCTGGGTCGCGATGCCGGCTCGACGTGCGTGCTCGTCGGTCAGCTGGCGCTGCCTGGCCGCCTCGAGTGCGGTCGAGTCACCGGCAGCCACGAATCCTCCTGAACGATCGGACACCGACGCGGCGCCCACCATCAGTGTGGGGTGAGGCGCCCTCGGCCGGTATCCCGCGTTGTGGGGCGCACCGCTCGGAATACCCCGACGTGGCGCTCGACGGCGCCCCCGAAACACCGGCGAAACGCCGCCTTGCTACCGTGCCGCATGGCCTTCCACGTGCCCTCGATCGACATCTCCCCGTACGTGCTGCCGGACGCCTCGGGCGGCACCGACCCGATCCGCGCCGAGCAGCGCGCCGCGGTCGCCGCCGCCGTCGACGAGGCCTGCCGCACCGTCGGCTTCATGCAGATCCTCGGTCACGGGATCCCGGCGCAGGTCACCGACGGGCTCGCGGCTGCTCTCGACGAGTTCTTCGCGCTCGACCTCGAGACGAAGAAGCGCTTCCGCACGCCGCCGCACATCAACCGCGGCTACTCGCCGCCGAAGTCGGAGTCGCTCAGTCTCAGCCTCGGGGTCGAGAGCGCCACCCGCATGAACGACTTCTTCGAGGCCTTCAACGTGGGCGCGGCGGTCGGCGACTACCCCGACGCGCCGGTCGAGCTGCCGGCCGACGACTACGCCGAGAACGTCTGGCCCGATGAGGACGGGCCGGATGCGGCGCCCCGCTTCCGCGCGCGGGTCGAGGCCTACTTCCCCGAGGCCGCCCGCGTGGCGCGCACGATGACCCGGATCTTCGAGGACGCCCTGCACCTCGAGCCGGGGTTCTACGACCGCGTCACCGGCCACTCCCTCGACGTGCTGCGGATGAACAACTACGCCCTGCCTCCGGGCCGCATCGAACTCGACGGCGACCTCATCGGCATGGGGGAGCATACCGACTACGGCATCGTCACGGTGTTGTGGGCAGACCAGGTGCGCGGGCTGCAGGTGCTCGGCGTCGACGGCTCGTGGAACGACGTCAGTCCGGCCGATGGCGCGCTGCTCATCAACCTCGGCGACGTCACGGCCCGCTGGACGAACGACCGCTGGATGTCGACCCTCCACCGCGTCAAGCCTCCGATCGTCGACGGCACGATCGCGCGCCGCCGATCCGCCGCCTTCTTCCATGACGGCGACATCGACGCGGTGATCTCGACAATGCCGCATCTGGTCGACGCGGAGCACCCGGACCGCTACCCCGAGCCGGTCACGGTGGGGGAGCACATCCGCCGCAAGCTCGCGGGTTCGCGCGCCGGAGCCCTGAACGACGCGGCCGGCCGAGAGCGCGAGCGCGTGCTGGCTGCCGCCCCGGCGACGGCTACCAGCCCAGGGTCCCCGGCTCGCCCTTGAAGGGGCCGACCACGCGCGACGTGATCCAGCCGCCGTAGAAGCCGCCCGCCTGCGGGACGACCCGCTCGCCGTCGACCTCGACCGAGTCCATCGGCGCCGGGTAGAGGGCGACATGGTCGACGAGCTGCTCGAATCCGGGGCTCGGGGTGGGGTAGTACCAGGCGACCCGGTCGGCCACCTCGCCGCCGGCCCGCACGGTGAGATAGCGGGCGGCGCCCTTGAACTCGCAGTAGCTGCTGCCCGCAGCAGGCGTCAGCGCCCCCTCGGCGAACGCCGAGCGCGGCAGGTAGTAGGCGGGCGGGTGGCTCGTCTCGAGCACGCGCAGCGCCTCCGTCGTGTCGGCGACCACCTCGCCGCCGAACCGCACCACCACGCGCTCACCGCTCGGCTCGACTCTCGGCGGGCGCGGGTAGTCCCAGACGGACTCCTGTCCGGGCGCGGGCGTGATCGGCGTGACGGGAGGTCTCATGGAACCAGTGTGCGCCTTCGCCGCGCGCGACGCTCCGTCTACAGCTCGACCGTCTTGCTCTCGCCCACGTTCGGCGGCGTCTTCGTGAGCAGACCCTTGACGATCTCGATGCCCTTGACGATCGACGGCTTGTCCATGTCCCAGTACTCGACGGTGTCGACGCTCACGCGGAGGAGTGCCACGGTCGGGTCCTGGCGTCCGCCCTCGAACCACGCCTCGGCCCAGGGGTTCCAGAAGCGGTCGATGAGCGCCGCGTCGCGCGTCACGTCGGCCGCACCGCTGAACGACAGGTGGCCCTTGTCGTCGCCCACCGCGACGTTGACCTCGGGGTGCGAGGCGACATCCGCCGTCTTCGCGCTCGGGTCCTGGGTGAAGAAGTAGAGGGTGTCGGTGAACTCCTTCTCGTCCTGCACGACCGCGAGCGGTCTGCTGTGCAGGGCGTCGCCGGATCGCGTGGTCACCGTCGCGTAGCGCGCGGCCTTCAGGATCGTGCGGATGATGTCGAGGTCGGACGTGTCGTTCTGGTCGGTCATGCTCAGAGGCTGGCACCGCCCGAGCCGGTCGGTGCGCTCGCACAGCCGAGAATCAGGCTTCTCGCCGGTCACGACCAGCGAACCGCTCGGCGGTAGCCTCGACCCATGCCGCACTCCCGCATCGAGACCCTGATCATCCTCGGCGCCGGAGGCGACCTGACCTCGCGCCTCCTGCTTCCGGGCCTCGGCTCGCTGCTCGCCTCCTCGCGAGGTCAGAAGCTGCGGGTCATCGGTGTGGACCGCGACCCGATGACGGACGCGCGGTGGCGCTCGGTCGTGAAGAAGGCCTTCTCGGGCACCCCGTCGGCCCTCGGCACGGAGGTCGCCGCCGAGACCACCTACATGCGGGCCGACGCCACCAGCGCCTCCGACCTCGGAGCCGTGCTGAGCGCGGCATCCGGCCGCACCGCCGTCTACTTCGCGCTGCCGCCCGCGATCGCGCACCTGGCCTGCACGACCCTCTCGACGATGACGCTCCCGCCCGGCATCGTGCTGGCTCTCGAGAAGCCCTTCGGGACGGACGGTGCGTCCGCCCACGCCCTCAACCGGCTGCTGCAGACGATCGTGCCCGAGGAGCAGGTGTTCCGGGTCGACCACTTCCTCGGCAAGTCGACGGTGCTCAACCTGATCGGCCTGCGCTTCGCCAATCGCATCTTCGAGCCGCTGTTGTCGCGCGACAACGTGGCGAGTGTCGAGATCGTGATCGAGGAGTCGCTCGGTCTCGAGGGCCGGGCCGGCTACTACGACAAGGCGGGCGCTCTCACCGACATGATCCAGAGCCACCTGCTGCTGGTACTCGCGCTGGCGACGATGGAGGCGCCCGCGAGCGTCTCGAGCGAGGACCTGCGGGGCGCGATGGCGCAGGTGCTGCGGGCGACCCGGCCCTGGGAGAAGGACGGCACATCGAGCCGCCGTGCCCGCTACACCGCGGGCAAGGTCGGGCGCCGCGAGCTGCCCGCCTACGTCCGCGAGGAGGGTGTGGAGGCGGCACGCAAGACCGAGACGCTGGCCGAGCTGACCGTCGCCATCGACACCTGGCGCTGGGCGGGTGTGCCGGTGACCCTGCGCTCGGGCAAGGCCCTCGGCGAACCGCGGCAGGAGATCGTGTTCACCTTCCGCGACGTCCCGCACCTGCCGATCGGGTTCACCGGACCGCAGCACCGCGCGCGCCTCCGGGTCGGGGTGAAGCCTGCCTGCCTCGATCTCGACCTGACGACCAACGGCCGCGGCGATCCATTCGACCTGGAGCACGACGTGCTGCACGCCGACCTCGGCGCCCCCGAGCTCAGCGCCTATGGCGAGGTGCTCGCCGAGCTGTGCGAGGGCGATCCGACGCTGTCGGTGCGCGGCGACATCGCCGAGGAGTGCTGGCGCATCGTGGCGCCGACGCTGAAGGCGTGGCGCGCCGACAAGGTGCCGCTCGACACCTACCCGGCCGGGTCGCACGGGCCGAGGTCGTGGGCGCCGATCGGCTGAGCCGACCCCGCGGCTAGGCGCCGCGCAACTCGGCCATCGTCTTCTCGAGGCGTCGTGCCGCGGTCTCGGGCGCCTTCGCCTCGCCGATCGCGCGGGCGTGCTCCTTGCGGCGGCTGGGTGCCAGCTTCTCCCAGGCCGCGGATGCCGCGGGATCGCCCGCGAGCGCCGCGGCCAGCTGCGGCGGCAGCTCCACCTCACGGGGCGCCGCATCGACCTCGATGAGCACCTCGATCGGGTCGCCCGCCGCGAGTCCGGAGGCGGCGCGATGCGCGCTGCTGAAGCTCGCCAGGTTGCGCCCGCCCATCACCGCGGTGGTGGTGCGATACGTGTAGCTGCCGTTGAGCGTGATGACGACGGGCACCCGCTTGCCGCCGAGCTCGGCCATGATCTCGTCGGGGATCTTCACGCCGGTGTTGTTGCCGGCCGCCCAGAGGGTGGAGGTGAAGGTGGGCATCGGGGTCTCCTGTCAGGCGAGGTATGAGCGCAGAACGGGCGCGAGCGCCGTCGGTGCGACGTTGTGGGTCTGGCCGTCGAGCACACGGGTCTCGGCGCCGGGGACGGCCGCGGCGATGGCCTGGTTGCCGGCCACCATCTCGGGTGCCGCCTTGCCGCCCCACACCACGAGCGTCGGCACGGCGATATGCGAGAGCTCATCGACCGGCGGGTCGAAGGTGCCGCCCATGACCCGCGCCTCGTAGCGCAGCGTCGGTGCGGTCGCGCGCAGCTTGGCCCACGGCCCCCGCATCAGCCGGAAGACGATCGGCAGGAACACGGGACCGCCCACCATCCTGACCATGAAGTAGTCGACCGCCTTGCCGTTCTCGCCGCGGCTGATGAAGCCGTCGAGATCCGCGAGGTAGTCGAGAGTCGCGCCGCCCTTGCCCGGACGGCGTCCGACGTACGGGGCCTCGTATCCCACGAGCTTCCGCATCGGGACGCCTGCCGCCGCGGCGCGGTACGCGAGTGCCGCACCGGACGAGAAGCCGAGCACGAACGCACCCGCGCCGCGGCCCTCCGCGCCTGCCGTCGCCGCGGCGATCACGGCCCGCAGGTCGTCGATCTCGAGCTGGTCCCGGTATACCGACGCATCGCCGCTCTCGACCCGACCCCGCCGGTCGTAGCTGACCACCGTGTACGCGTCGCGGAGCTGCGCGGCGAACGGCTGCGACGGGCCGAACGCGCGGTAGCAGAGTGCACCGTCGACCAGCACGAGGACCGGTCCCGTCCCCTCCCGCTGGAACGCGATCCGCGTGCCGTCGCTCGAGGTCGTGAACTCGGTCGACGTCACCGCGCCCGTCGCGGTCGACCCGGAAGATGCATCCACGTTGCTCATCTCACACCCTCGGCCAGGATCGTGTCGATCTTCTCGAAGGAGGCCATCCAGCCGGCGCTGGTCTGATCGCGGAACTCCGGGGTGAGCGGACCCTGGTGAAGGGTGAGCCGAGTGCGGTCGCCGTGGTCGTGCAGCCAGATGCGCAGCCGCACATCGCGGATGGGGCCGTCGCCGGCATCCGCCTCCAGGCGGCCCTCGAGGTACTCGGGCGGGATGACGACGGACAGGATGGCGCGAAGCGGGTAGTGCTCGCCGCTCGCGTTGTCGACCATGTCGAGATCCCACCGCCCTCCCTCGCGGAGGTCGAGCACGACGGTCGCGGGATCGACGTGCACCTCCGCCGGTCCGAACCAGGTGGCGAGCAGTTCGGGCTCGCTGAAGAAGCGCCACACCACGTCGCGCGGCGCGGCGAACATCCTCGTGATGAAGACGTCGGTGTCGAGTGCCTCCGGCACCTCGGGGATGGGCGTGTCAGTCATCGTGGGCGTCCTTGTCGTGATCGGCGGCCAGATACTCGGCGAGCGCCGAGTCGAGTCGGTCGAAGCTGTCGTTCCAGTACCGCTTGTAGCGCTGCATCCAGGCATCCGCCTCCTTGAGGGCGCGCGCCTCCAGGTGGCTGTAGCGCGCTGTGGCGACGCGGCTGCGGGAGATCAACCCCGCGCCCTCCAGCACCTTGAGGTGCTTGCTGACGGCGGGCTGGCTCATGGCGAAGGGCTCGGCGAGCTCGGCCACGCTGGCGTCACCCTCGGCGAGGCGGGCGAGGATGCTGCGGCGGGTGGGGTCGGCGAGCGCCGAGAAGACCCGTGTCAGCTCGTCATCGGCGGTGGCCTGCATGCATAACCTCTCGGTTTGATAACCAGTCGGTTACACAATACGCCTCATCGCCGCCGCGTCAACCCCTCGGCAGTAGGCTGACCGCATGAAGCTCTTCGCGTTCCTCGTCTCGGTGGTTCTGTTCGTGGGCTCCTTCCTGATGTTCGGCTACGGCGTCGCCATCGGCGAGGCAGGCGGCGCATGGCTCTTCGCGGGGGGCATCATCGCGGCGTCGGTGTCGCTGATGATTCCCTTCCACCTGCTCGAGAACTTCGACTAGCCACCGCGCGGCCGACGGACTCCGAATCCCTCGCATGGGAACATCCGCGCACGCCGAGGCACACGCCCCCGCGCACCCCGACCGCACCTTCGAGATCCTGACCCCGAGCGATCCGTCGCGCTTCTACGGGAAGTTCGGGCCGATCCCGGCGACCGTCGCGGTCACCGACCAGACCGGCGCATGGGATGCGGTGGGCCAGACGCGCACGCTGCACCTGTCGGATGGCGGGTCGGTGGTCGAGACCCTCAAGACGGTCGAGGCCCCGCACCGTTTCGCGTACCAGCTGACCGACTTCACCGGCGTCTTCGGTGCGCTCGTCGCCTTCGCCCGCGCGGAGTGGGACTTCGACGCGGCAGAGGGGGGCACCCGCATCCGCTGGACGTACACGTTCTACGCTCAGCCGGCGCGCGGCCCGATCCTCGCCCTGATCGTCAAGCTCTTCTGGGCGCCGTACATGCGCAAGGTGCTTCCCGGCCTCGTCGACGAGGTCCGGCGCGTCATCGCCCCGTAGCTGTCACGGTCACGAGGTTCTGTCAAGCCATCCACCACCCTCATTCGGGGGTCTAGGGTTTCACGCATGGGACAGACGACGACGTCGGTCGAGTGCGATACCTGGACCGTCCTCAATGACACGACAGATCGAGTGCGCGCCGTGGTGAGTCGCGAGCGCGACAGCTACGTGGTGCGCGACGAGGCCGGGCGCGAGCTCGGCCGGCACCACACGATCCGCGAGGCGCTGGAAGCTCTTCCGCGCGCCTCCTGAGGCTCGACGCCTCGGTGCCCATGCGCGGCCGAGTCAGGCTGCGTTCTCGAGCACGCGCTCGGTGAACGCGTCGAGCCGACCCTGCAACAGCGCCACCCGCCGCGCGATCACCTCGTCGGTCGAGGGCTGCATCTCGTACTGCGGCGGCGCGATTCGGATCAGCAGAGAGCAGGCGAGGTCGGCGCAGATGTAGGTGCCGATCGAGTCGCCCCGCCGACCCGCCTCCCCGGCACGGGCCGCGCTGAACATCGTCACCTGGCCGGCGGGCTGGCTCGTGTTGCACAGCGAGCAGATCGCGGATCCGGCCTGCAGTCGCGCGCCCGATGCGCGCAACACCACGCCGACGGCCTCACCGTCGCGCCAGTACACGAGGTAGCCGCGGTGCGGTGAACCGGGATCGCGCCAGCCGAGGTACTCGCGGTCGGCCCAGACCGTCTCGTGGAGGCCCGGCAGCGGCATCTGCTCGACCTCGGACGGCTGGGCGTTCACAAGCGAGCTGCGGATGTCGGCTTCAGTCAGCGGCTTCATACTGCGTTCCAGCGTAAACCCGGTCTACAGCCCGCGGTCCACCATCTCGACGAGCCGGCGTCCGGCCCCGCGCAGGGTCTGCTCGTCCAGCTCGCGGAGCGGTCCCTCGAGCGCGAGCATCGCCAGCCCGTGCACCGACGACCAGGCCAGCAGCTCCGCACCCGGCCGGCGCTCGGCGGGAAGCGACCCCACCTCGACCAGCTCGTCGAGAGCCATGCCGAGCAGCTGGAACGGCGTGCGACCGCTCGGCCCGGCCTTGTCGGGGCTGAGCGCCTGCTCGAGGTTCGTGGGCACCGTGAACGCCGCACGGAAGAGGCCCGGCTCGTCGCGAGCGAATCGCAGGTAGCCGACGCCGACGGCGCGGAGATGGGCGTGGGCGACGCTGGCGGCATCTCCGGCGGGCACCGCCTCCCACTCGTTCTCGATCGCCACCGCTGCCAGGCCCAGGGCGGCGTCGCTGACCGCGGTCACCAGAGCCGTGCGATCGACGAAGTGGCGATAGGCCGCGTTGGGGGAGACTCCCGCCCGCCGCGTCGCCTCGCGGAGGATCACGGCATCGGGGCCGCCCTCGCGCGCCATGGCGATCCCGGCATCGAGCAGCGCCTGGCGGAGGTCGCCGTGGCGGTAGCTCGAGCGCTGGACGCTCGTGTCGGCGTGTGACATTGTGGACAGCGTACACAAGGACAAGGCCGAGGGAGATCTCATGCTGACCACGTCGAGCGGTTTCAGCGGTCTGTCCGTGGACGATCTCGACGCGGCGCTCGCCTTCTACCGCGACACCCTCGGGCTCGACTGCCGCCCCGTGCCGAACGGCCTGTCGCTGGAGATCTCCGGCACGACCGTGTTCATCTACCCGAAGACGTCCCACGAGCCCGCCACCTACACGGCGCTCTACCTCGAGGTCGACGACATCGACGTCGCCGTGGCCGAGCTGACCGCGTCCGGGGTCGCGCTGGAGCGGTACGAGAGCGCCCATCAGGACGAGACAGGTGTCGCACGCGGCAAGGCCGCGGGTCAGGGGCCCGACATCGCCTGGTTCCTCGACCCGGCGCGCAACATCATCGCGGTGCTCAACGGCTGACGCCTGCCGTCGCCCGGAGGCGGCCGGGGTTGAATAGGGGCGTGGTCCCGGAACTCATCCCCTCCCTTCGCGCCGACCTCGAGCGTGCCCGCTTCACCGTCGACCACCTCCGCGAGCTCTGGGGGGAGGTGGCCGAGGCCGCTCTGGGACGGGCGGATCGGGTCCCGGCGCGGCGCGCTCTCGCGGCCAGCAGCGACCCCGCTGCCGTGCTGGCCGAGCTGTTCGTGCTCGGGGACTCCACGGATGCGTCGCGCGTCGAGGCAGCGGTGCCGACGCTCGGCCTGGCGGGTGCCTCGGACCTGGGGCTGATCGCCCGCGAAGGGGATCGCATCCGCCCTCTCGTCGACCTCCGGCCGTACGCCTTCCTCGACGCGCGCGGCGCGGGCGAATGGTGGATCGCCAGCGACCTCGGCGAGCTCGCGGCGGGCGTGCTGCGCACCGACCATGTGCTCGGGGTCGGCGGGGCGTCGATGACGCTCGCCGGGCTGATCATGTCGGGTCGCATCGAGAGGGCACTCGACCTCGGAACCGGCTGCGGCATCCAGGCCCTGCATCTCGCACGCGAGGCGGATCACGTGGTCGCCACCGACATCTCGCAGCGCGCCCTCGACTACGCGGCCCTCAATGCCGCGCTCAACGGGGTGACGACGATCGAGTTCCGGCTGGGGAGTCTCTTCGACCCGGTCGCCGGGGAGCGCTTCGACCGCATCGTGTCGAACCCGCCGTTCGTGATCACGCCGCGCACCGACGGCGTGCCCGAGTACGAGTACCGCGACGGGGGCGAGGTCGGCGACGGCCTGGTCGCCGCGGTCGTGGCGGGTCTGATCGAGCATCTGACGCCGGGCGGCGTGGCCCAGCTGCTGGGCAACTGGGAGTATCGGCCGGGATCGCCGGGCCTGGATGCGGCGGGGGCCTGGGCGCAGGCGGCCGGGCTCGACGCCTGGATCATCGAGCGCGAGACCGCCGACCCGGCGCGGTACGCGGAGACGTGGATCCGCGACGGGGGCACCCGCGGCGACTCCTCCGACTACGAGCGGCTGGTCGGCGCCTGGCTCGACGACTTCGAGGCGCGCGGCGTCACCTCGATCGGATTCGGGTACCTCACCCTCCGACGCCCCGTGGCCACGCGCACGCTGCACCGGCTGGAACGCGTCGACGCCCCGCTCGGCGCCGCGGCATCCGGTCTCGGGGAGCACCTGGCCGACGCCCTCGCCGCGCACGACGCCCTGGTCGAGCTGGACGACTCCGCCCTCCTGGCGGCGCATCTCGTGGTCGCGTCCGACGTGACCGACGAGCGCAGCCACTGGCCGGGATCCGAGCACCCGTCGGTGATCGTGCTGCGTCAGGGCGGCGGGTTCCGGCGGGAGGTCCGGGCGGACACTGGGCTCGCGGCGGTCGTGGGGGCCTGCGACGGCGAGCTGAGCCTCGGCTCGATCATCTCTGCCGTGGCGAGCCTGCTCGACGTCGACGAGGGCGCGCTCGTCGCGGAGCTCGTGCCGCAGGTGCGCGAGCTGATCGTGGCGGGGATGCTGCGCATCCGCTGATCGGTCGACCCGCCCGCCCTCCGGGGGGGCAACCCCCTGGTCCGGTGCAGCCGCGTGCCGCATGCTTGTCTCATGACGACAGAACTTCGACGCCCCCGCAACGGCCGCCTCATCGGAGGCGTCTGCGCCGGAATCGCCGAGCGCTTCGGCTGGAACGTGTCCCTCGTGCGCCTGCTGACCGTGCTCTCGGTGCTCATCCCCGGACCCCAGGTCATCATCTACGTGATCTGCTGGTTCGTGATCCCGAACGAGCAGGTGCGTCCGACCGCGGCCACGCCGGCCGCGGGTGGCGGCGCAGGCGCGTAGCCTCGGGGCATGGCCGAACACCTCGCGACTCTCGTCGTGCAGTCGGCCGTCACCAAGATCGACGCACTCGCGATCGTCGCTCTGGCGGTCGACTCTCCCGTACGAGGGGCGCGCACGGTGCGCCCGTACATCGAGCTGGTGGGTGGTGAGCGGGTCGAGATCGAGATCCCGAAGTTCGGGGAGCCCCCGCCCCTCGCGATCGACGTGATCAGTGCGGACTCCGTGCACGCGGCGCGCATCGCCGCTCTCGCCCTGCAGATGACGCTCGAGAGCGTCACGCCCTGGCGCATCGTCCCCGACTTCGTGGCCGACTGAGCGCTCCGGACGCCTGCTCAGCCGTCCCACAGGGCCCGTCCAGAAGGCGCCCGTACGGTGTCCCCGGAGGCACTGAGACATGGGATTCCTTGACCGGCTGTTCGGAACCGACGAGGCGGCGCAGGCCGCACCGGCGGCCCCGCCCGCGCCCCGGCGCACAGACCAGAGCGACGACGAGCGTGCTGTCGAGCGCTACCGATACCTGTTGCAGACGGCTCCGCCCGAGACGATTGAGCAGGTGCACGCGGAGGCGTTCGCAAAGCTCTCAGACGAGCAGCGCGCCCTCATCTACGAAGAGCTCAGCAAGGGGGCGGGCACCGGCGAGCGTCCGCTCTCGAGCGAGCCGGCCACTCTCGCCCGCGCGGCGACCCGCGCGGAGATGCGCAACCCCGGATCGCTGCAGAACACCCTCGGCGGATCCGGCATGGGCTTCGGGTCGATGCTGGGCGCGTCGATGCTCGGGACGGTCGCCGGATTCGTCGTCGGCTCGGCGCTCGTGAGCGCATTCCTGCCGTACGACGGCGGCGCGGATGCGGGGGCCGACTCGGGCGACGACGGCAGCGACTCCGGGTCTGACGCAGGCGCCGACGGAGGCGCCGACGCCTCCGGTGCCGATGCGTCGGCGGATGCCGGGGGCGGCTTCGGCGACTTCGGTGGCGGCGACTTCGGCGGTGGCGGCGACTTCGGGTTCTAGGCCTCCCACTGCCGCGCACGGCTGATCCTGAGCCCTACCGCTTCGGCACCTTGCCGCGTCCGAACAGCAGCCACAGGATCGATCCGAGGATCGAGAGGAAGAACGCGATCAGGATCCAGAGGAGCTTCCCGCCGCCTCCGTGGTTCGGGTTCCGCACGATCGAGATGACCGTGATGACGAAGATGACGAGGGCGACGACGCTGCCCAGGGTGATCGGGTCCATGCGACCAGGGTAGAGGTCTCAGACCGACGACCCGCCCCCACCACGTCACACCGCGACGGTCAGCGGCCGATCCTCGCGCGGGCGACCCATCGCCCGGTATCGCCAACCCGCGTCGCGCCAGCGCTGCGGGTCGAGGCAGTTGCGCCCGTCGATCACGATGGGCTCTGCCGCACCGGTCACCAACTCCCGCGGGTCGAGCTCGCGGTAGTCGACCCATTCCGTGAGCACCATCACGACGTCGGCTCCGGCAGCCGCCTCGGCGACGGACTCCGCGTAGGCGAGGCCGGGGAACCGCGCGCGGGCGTTCTCGATCGCGCGCGGGTCGTGGCAGAGCACCGTCGCTCCCTGGAGCGCGAGCTGACCGGCGATGTCGAGAGCGGGGGAATCGCGCACGTCGTCGGAGTCGGGCTTGAACGCCAGCCCCAGCACCGCGATCCGCTTGCCCTGCAGTGATCCGCCGAGCACATCTCGCGCGATGTCGACGGCCCTCTCGCGGCGCCTCAGGTTGATGTCGTCGACCTCGCGCAGGAAGGTGAGCGCCTGATCGGCGCCCAGCTCGCCCGCGCGCGCCATGAAGGCGCGGATGTCCTTGGGCAGGCAGCCTCCGCCGAAGCCGATGCCCGCGTTGAGGAAGCGGCGTCCGATGCGCGCGTCGTGCCCGATCGCGTCGGCGAGCTGCAGCACGTCTCCGCCCGCGGCCTCGCACACCTCCGCCATCGCGTTGATGAACGAGATCTTCGTCGCGAGGAACGCGTTCGCCGACACCTTCACGAGCTCGGCCGTCTCGTAGTCGGTCACGATGAGCGGCGTGGCCTCGGCCAGCGCCGCCGAGTACACCTCGTCGAGCAGCGCCTGGGCGGATGCGGCGGCCGGGTGCCCGTCGGGCATCCCGTAGACGAGGCGGTCGGGGTGCAGGGTGTCCTGGATCGCGAAGCCCTCGCGCAGGAACTCGGGGTTCCAGGCCAGCGCAGCGCGCGATCCGGATGCGGCGATCCGGTCGGCGAGGCGGCGCGCGGTGCCGACGGGCACCGTCGACTTGCCGACGACCAGGTCGCCATCGGCGAGCACGGGGATCAGACCGTCGAGCGCGGCATCCACGTAGGTCAGGTCGGCGGCGTTCTCGCCCGCCTTCTGCGGGGTGCCGACCGCGACGAAGTGCACACGGCTGCCCGCCGCGTCCGCGATGTCGGTCGAGAAGCGCAGGCGTCCCGTCTCGATGGCGGAGGTCAGCAGGTCGTCGAGGCCGGGCTCGTAGAACGGCGAGTGGCCCATCGAGAGGGCCGCGATCTTGAAGGGGTCGACATCGATGCCGACCACCTCGTGGCCGAGCGAGGTCATGCTGGCTGTGTGGACGGCTCCGAGGTAGCCGCAGCCGATCACTGAGATGCGCACCCGTCGACCCTAAGCGGGGCGTCGAGTACGGCCGCGGCGATTCAGGAGACGGGGAGGTTAATCCTCGATGTCCAGTCGGCGGGCCACCCGCACACCCCACCTGCCGAGGATGAGGATCGCGACGCCGAATGACGCCGCGCCCGCGAGCGCCAGCCAGAAGCCGAGGAAGAACTCGATGACGAGGAACGGCGGCGCGATCGTGAGGATCGCCGCGAGCACGACGAACGGCACCGGCGGGGTCTCGCCGAGCTCGCGCGGCACCTCGAAGCGCCCCACCAGCAACGACAGCGCGAACAGGGCGCCGATGACCAGTACGTACATGACGGGCCGGGTCCACCACCAGGCGTCGGTGCCGGGAGAGGGGCTGGCGAACGGGATCAGCAGGGCGATGCCCGACAGGATGATGATGATCGGCAGGTGCCAGAGGTAGATCGTCATGAGGCGGGTGCCGACGAGGAAGACGATGCCCTTCGCGGGACGGGTGCGCATCAGAGCCGTGAGCGGCCGCTTGAGCAGTCGCAGGGTCGCGGCCTGCGAGAGCCCGAGGAAGACCAGAGGCAGCGTGGGAGGGTTCAGGTTGGTGAGCATGTCGATCGAGTAGCCGCCCGCGGGGAGTGCGAGGGGTGCGAGCATCGCGACTCCGGCGAGCGAGATCAGCACCAGCTGCCACCAGCGGCGTCGGTCGAACCAGCCGTCGGCGTACCAGAAGCCGAACTGCTGGATCAGCGGCCAGACGAGGAGCATGTTGAGGTAGCCGAGCTGGTCGATGCCGGTCGAGAAGCGCAGGACGTCGACCAGCACCACGCCGACGAACATCACGAGCACCGTGCGCCGTGGGGCGCTGGCATGCAGGGTGGCGAGCCACGGCACGAACGCCTGGCAGATGCCGTAGGCCGCCAGGAACCAGAGCGGCGACCCCGCACCCATGACGACGGTGCTCACCAGCACCGGGGCGATCTGCAGGAGGGTCGCGCCGCCGATCACGACGACGTAGAAGACGAACAGCGGCAGCGCCGGCTGAGCCAGACGCAGGATGCGGGCCTTGACGTAGTCCGGGCCGCCGCCTCCGCGCCGCCGCAGGCTGCGCCAGGCGGTGAGGCTCGCGAAGCCCCCGACGACGAAGAACAGCGGCATGATCTGCCCGACCCACGTCGCCCAGGGGAACCAGGGCTGCTCCTCGAGCGGCCGGGTGACGCCGAGCTCGCCGTCGGCGTCCGAGCCGACCCCGACGAAGAGCAGGTGGATGACGACCACCAGCAGCACGCTGAACACGCGGGCGAGATCGAGCGTCAGGTCGCGCTTCGAGAGGTCGATCGACGACTTCGCGGAGGTATCGCGCGGGATCGTGCTCGTGGCCTTGTCGCGGGCCGGCGGCGACGCCTCGTCGCGCTTCGGGTTCGTCACCCCGTCACTCTAGTGAGCGGAAGTCACCCGTTCATCAGGAGGCGCACGGCCGTGTCACGATCCAGGGACTGCCCGATCTCGCACGACGTGTTGTACACGGCTCCACGCAGCGTCACGAAGACGCGACCGGCCTTGAGCACGTAGCCGACGGTCGTGCCTCGGACCTCGACGCGGGTGACACCGGCGACGGGCTCTGAGAGGCGGACGTCAGATGTTTCTGCAGCAAGCGTCATCTCACACCTCCATTGGGGGATCAGCTCTACCTGCTTCTATCACAGCACCAACGCCGCGTCTATTGGAGGGCTTGCGTAGAACTCGCGGCCGTTATATGGCGATGTGTCAGCTTCTGGGCGACGCCGTCAGAGCCGGATGACTGCCCCCGTATCGGGCGGCAGGACGACTCCTGCCGCGGTGGCGCGGACGCGGTCGGAGGTCGCGATGAGCGCAGACCCAGCTCCCGTGTCCCAGTCGTCCGTCCCGAGGTTCGCGAGCACGCGCAGGTCGCCCAGCCGGAACTCGATGCGGCCGGCGTCGGCGTCGGCGACCGCCGAGAGGTCGCCGAAGGTGGCCTCTGAGAACACCGTCTCGCCGCGTCGCAGGGAGATCAGCTCGCGGTAGAGCTCGAGGATGCGCCGGTGGTCGCCCTCTGCGGCCTCCTCCCAGATGAGACGCGACCGCTCGAAGGTGTCGGGATCCTGCGGGTCGGGCACGACAGCCGGATCCCAGCCCATGCGGGTGAACTCGGCGATGCGCCCCTTGGCGGTCGCCTCACCCAGGTCGAGGTCGGGGTGCGACGTGAAGAACTGCCAGGGGGTGCTCGCTGCCCACTCCTCGCCCATGAAGAGCATCGGCGTGAAGGGCGTGAACACGGTCAGCAGCGCCTCGATCGCGAGCCGGTCGGTGCTGAGCGTCGCCGTCAGCCGATCTCCGGTGGCGCGGTTGCCGATCTGATCGTGGTCCTGCGAGAAGGTCACGAGCCGCCATGCCTCGACCTCGTCGGGAATGGGGGCGCCGTGGTCGCGCTCGCGGAAGGTCGACCAGCCGCCGTCGTGAACGAACCCCGACGACGCCGCCTTCGCGAGCGTCTCGAGTGACGCGAAGTCCTCGTAGTACCCGTCGGTCTCGCTCGAGAGCGCCACGTGCACGGCGTGGTGGTAGTCGTCGCTCCACTGCGCGGTCAGCCCGTACCCTCCGCGGTCGCGCGGCAGGATCATGACCGGATCGTTGAGGTCGGATTCGGCGATCAGGCTGAGCGGGCGTCCGACGCGGGCAGACAGCGCGTCCGTGCGCTCGCTGAGCTCCGCCAGCAGATGCCGGGGCGTCGGATCGACGAGGGCGTGCACGGCGTCGAGCCGCAGGCCGTCGCAGCCGAGCTCGTCGAGCCACATCATCGCGTTGTCGAGGATGTAGGAGCGCACCTCCGGGTCGGCGAGGTTGACGATGTCGCCCCAGGTGTTCCGGCCCTCGGCCAGGTACGGTCCGAACCGGGGCAGGTGGTTGCCGCGCGGACCGAGGTGGTTGTAGACCACGTCCTGGATGACACCCAGCCCGCGCGCGTGGGCCGCGTCGACGAAGCGCACGTACGCCTCGACTCCGCCGTAGCTCTCGTCGACGGCGTACCAGCCGACGCCGTCGTAGCCCCAGTTGTAGCGGCCGCTGAACGTGTTGACGGGCAGCAGCTCGACGAAGTCGACGCCGAGGTCGACCAGGTGGTCGAGGCGCTCGATCGCGCTGTCGAGGGTGCCGCCGCGCGTGTAGGTGCCGAGGTGCAGCTCGTAGATGACGCCGCCGGCGAGCGCTCGGCCCGCCCAGCCGGACAGGTCGGCACGCAGCTCGGGGTCGACGACCTCACTCGGACCGTCGACTCCCGCGGGCAGACGACGACCGCGCGGGTCGGGCGCGGGCGTCGCGTCGTCGTCGAGCAGGAACGCGTACCGGGTGCCGGGCTCCAGGTTGCGGTCGTCGACCCACCATCCGGCGCGGCCGGTGTCGGGGGAGAGCTCGCGCTCGAGGCCGTCGACGACGACCCGCACCCGACCGGCGCTCGGCGCCCACGCTGCTGCGCGCATCCGTCAGCCCTCGATCCGGATCAGGAGGGCGACCGGGTAGGTCGCCATCAGGTCTGCGGCCGGCGTCTCGCCGCCGTCGAAGACGGTGCCCGTCAGCTCGTCGCGGAACGGTCCGTTCGGCAGGAGGACGACGGTGTCGCCCCACCCGCCCGCGGCCTCGAGGCCGACCGGGAGCCGCGTCGCCAGCGGGATCGCGCCGCCGCGATCGACGGCGACCAGGTGGTCGGCGGCCTCGCCGAGCACGGGCAGCGGCGCGTACCGGTCGAACAGCTCCGGCCGGTCGCGGCGGGCGCGCAGGGCGCGAGACACGAGCAGCAGCTTGGCCGCCCCCGTCTCGTCGACGGCCGGACGCGTCCCGGCGTCGATGTCGGCGAGCAGCCGGCGCCGCTCGTCGAAGTCGACGGCTCGGCGGTTGTCGGGATCGACGAGCGACCGCTCCCAGAGCTCGCTGCCCTGGTAGACGTCGGGGACGCCCGGCCCGGTGAGCTGCAGCAGCTTGAGCGCGAGGCCGTTCGACCAGCCGGGCGCCTCGAGCCTCGCCGCCATCGCGGCGACGTCGGCGGCGACCTCCGCGTCGTCGAACACGGCGTCGATGAGGGCATGCAGCCGCGTCTCGAACGCCTCGTCGGGGTCGTTCCACGTCGTGGAGCTGCCGGCCTCGCGGGAGGCCTTCTCGGCGTAGCCGTGCAGGGCCTCGCGCTCGCGCGGCCAGCTGCCGACGATCGACTCCCAGAGCACGTTCTCGAGCGCGCCGTCGCCGAGGCCGTGGCGCGCGCGCCGCCGACCGAGGAACGCCGCCCACTCCTCGGGCAGCTCGGCGATGACGCTGATGCGGGCTCGGGTGTCCTCGCCGCGCTTCGTGTCGTGGGTCGACAGGGTCGTCATCGACGACGGCATCGTGGCGAGCCGGGCCTGCTGGCGCGCGTGGAAGTCGTCGACCTCGATGGCGAACTCATCGGGGTCTGCCCCCACCTCGGTCAGGCTGGCGAGGCGCGAGACACGGTAGAACGCGGTGTCCTCGACCCCCTTCGCCATGACCATTCCGGAGGTCTGCTGGAAGCGGATGGCGGCCGGATGCGACCCGTCGCCGAGCAGGGCGGCGACGGCCGCGATCGTGTCGGCCAGGTCGGGGCGGCGCCGGGTCGCGTCGGACACCGCGTGCTCGAGGTGCTCGGCGCCGTACGGCAGGTAGCTGCGATAGACGGGGAAGCAGGCGAGCAGCTCCGCGACGGCGTCGTCGACGCCGTCAGCTTCCAGCTGAAGCTCCCGCGTCAGCCGCCACACCTCCGAGTTCAGGATGCCGTCGGCGATCGCGCGCTTGGTGTCGTGGATCAGGTCGGCCCACACGACCTGGCCGCCGCGGCGCAGGCTGGTGTCGAGCTGGTCGAGCCGCGCTTGGCCGGCAGGGTCGACGAGCACGCGGTCGAGCTCGGCGAGCGCGTCGTAGCCGGTGGTCCCGGCGGTGGCCCAGAAGGCGGGCAGGGATTCGCCGTTCTCGAGGATCTTCTCGACGAGGACGTACGCGCCCGCCGTCGCGGTGGCCAGCGCATCCAGGTACCCGCCCGGATCGGTCAGGCCGTCCGGGTGATCGACGCGCAGCCCGTCGACGAGCCCGGCCTGCAGCCAGCGCAGGATCTCGCGGTGCGAGTCGGCGAAGACCTGGGGCTCCTCGACGCGGATGGCGGCGAGCTCGTTCACCGCGAAGAAGCGGCGGTAGTTGAGCTCGGAGTCCGCGCGCTGCCAGTCGATGAGCTCGTAGTGCTGACGCGCGTGGATCTCGGCAGCGTCGGTCGAGCCCGTCGACACCAGCTCGAGCGATTCGGCACTCAGCGGGAACCGGTGATCGTGGTAGCGCAGCTCGCCGTCCTCGACGCGGAGCGTGCCCGCGGCCGCCGCCTCCTCGATCGTCTCGCCGAGCACCGGAATGCGCAGACGTCCGCCGCCGGCATCCCAGTCGACGTCGAAGTACGTGGCACGCGCCGACTCCGGTCCGCCCGCGAGCAGCTCCCACCACCAGGCGTTCTCGACGGGCGTCGCGACGCCCATGTGGTTGGGCACGATGTCGACCAGGACGCCGAGACCAGCGGCGCGCGCCGCCGAGGCGAGCACGTCGAGGCCCTCGGGTCCGCCGCGGTCGACGTCGATGGTGCTGTGGTCGACCACGTCGTAGCCGTGCGTGGATCCGCTGGTCGCCTGGAGGAGGGGGGACAGGTAGAACCAGTCAGCCCCGAGGTCGCGCAGGTAGTCGGCGAGCTCCGCCCCCTGCTGCAGGGTGAAGTCGGCGGACAGCTGCAGGCGGTACGTGGACCGCGGCTCGTCGCTCATGGTCCCGACGGTACGCGATTCGCGTGCACAGACTTTTTCCAGAAATCTGTTGCACGATCGTTACCGGCTTCGCGAGCCACGGCAGTCCCGTCTTGCCGGCTCCGCCTGATGAAGCCCGATCCACCGACGCGCACGATCGCGTCCTGCATGCACTGACTGCGTGCCCGACCAGGAAGTGCTCCACGCCCTATGCCCCACCGTCGTTCCACGCACGTGCGTGCCCCGAAGCCGCCGCGCCTCACACCCGCACCCCGCATCGTCGTCCCGATCGTCGACGTCGAGCCGATACCCGACCATCACCTCCTGCCGGGCGCCGGATTCCTGCGGGTGAACCGCCGCACCCTCGCGATCGTGGCCGCAGCCGTGAGCTTCCTCACCATCACGCTGCACGACCTGCCGGCATCGGCCGCGACCGTGACGCGCACGGCGCCGGTCGCGGGACAGACCATGTCGACGGGCGACGCCGCCGCGCCGTCCGTGGCACGCGACGCCGTCGACGTCGTCACCTACACCCCCGTCCAGTGGCCGCTCGCCCCGGTGACCGTGGTCAGCAGCGGCTTCGGGTACCGGGTCTCGCCCTGCTCGGGATGCTCGTCAGATCATCAGGGGGTTGACTTCGACCCCGGATCCGGGGCACGCATCGCGGCCATCGCCGACGGCACCGTGGTCTACGCGGGCACCGAGTCGGGTGGCCTCGGAGTGCACGTCATCGTCGAGCACGTCATCGACGGGCAGATGGTGCAGAGCGTCTACGGCCACATGATCTACGGCAGCACGGCCGTCTCGGTCGGGCAGGCCGTGACCCGCGGGCAGCTCGTCGGCCTCGTCGGCAGCACCGGGGCCAGCACCGGCGCCCACCTGCACTTCGAGATCCGACCGGGCGGCGGCTCCGCGGTCGAGCCGATCGGCTGGCTCACGACGCACGCAACCGAGCCGTTCAGCGCCGCGCGCTGAGCCCGCACGGATCTCGCCGACCCGCGTCGCGGGTCCTAGGCTCGTGGGCACCACCTTCTCGAGGAGCCCCCATGAGTGACTACGCCGTCATCAACCCCGCCACGGGCGAGACCGTCGCCAGCTACCCCACGATCAGCGACACCGAGCTTCAGGCGGCCATCGCATCCGCGCACGACGCCCACACCGGCTGGTCGCGATCGACGACAGCCGAGGAGCGGGCCGCTCTCGTCAAGCGCGTCAGCGAGCTGCACACAGAGCGCCGCGACCAGCTGGCCGAGATCATCGTCCGCGAGATGGGCAAGCCGATCGAGCAGGCGTACGGCGAGGTCGACTTCGCCGCCGACATCTACGGCTACTACGCCGACAACGCGCCCGGCTTCCTCGCCGACGAGAAGATCGACCTGCTGGCGGGCGACGGATCGGCGTTCATCCGGCGCTCGTCGCTCGGCGTGCTGCTCGGCATCATGCCGTGGAACTTCCCCTACTACCAGGTCGCCCGCTTCGCCGGCCCGAACCTCGTGATCGGCAACACGATCCTGCTGAAGCACGCGCCGCAGTGCCCGGAGTCGGCCGCCGCGATCCAGCAGATCTTCCTCGACGCCGGATTCCCCGAGGGCGCCTACGTCAACGTCTATGCCACCAACGATCAGATCGAGACGGTCATCGCCGACCCGCGCGTGCAGGGGGTCTCGCTCACCGGATCCGAGCGCGCCGGAGCCGCGGTCGCCGAGATCGCGGGCCGCAATCTCAAGAAGGTCGTGCTCGAGCTGGGCGGATCCGACCCGTTCATCCTGCTGTCGACCGATGACCTGGATGGGGCGGTCGAGGCCGCGGTCAACGCGCGTCTCGACAACTCGGGTCAGTCGTGCAACGCGGCGAAGCGCTTCATCGTCATCGACGACCTGTACGAGTCGTTCCTCGAGAAGTTCACCGCCGAGCTCGTCAAGAACCAGCCCGGCGACCCCACCTCGACCGAGACGACGCTCGGTCCGCTATCGTCGGCCGCCGCATCCGACCGCCTGCAGGATCAGCTCGACCGTGCGCTCGCCCAGGGCGCCCGGCTCGTCGCCGGCGGCACGCGAGACGGCGCGTTCTTCGCGCCGACGGTGCTCGCCGACGTCACGAGCGACAACGACGCCTACCGCGAGGAGTTCTTCGGACCCGTGGCCGCCGTCTACAGGGTGGCCGATGAGGCCGAGGCGGTCGCGATCGCGAACGACACCCCCTTCGGACTCGGCTCGTACGTCTACACGACGGACGAGGAGCAGGCCCTGCGGGTGGCCGACCGGATCGAGGCGGGCATGGTCTTCGTGAACGTCGTGCTCGCCGACGGCGTGGAGCTGCCCTTCGGCGGCGTGAAGCGCTCCGGCTCGGGTCGCGAGATGGGCCGCTTCGGAGCTGACGAGTTCGTGAACAAGAAGCTGATCCGCGTCGGGTAGCTCGCGGTAGGCTGACCCTGAACACGGGAGTCCGGTATGCCGGGCTGAGAGGGAGCGACCAGACGCTCCGACCGTCGAACCTGATCCGGATCATGCCGGCGCAGGGAGGCTTCTCAGGGCGCTCGCCCACCCGTGCCGATCATCCGAAAGGCACGAGCATGACCACGACAGCATCACCGTCCCCCACGCCCACCAGACCCGCACGCACCCTGCGCTGGCGGGTCGTCGACATCGTCGTCGCCAGCGTCCTGGGTGTCGCCGCCGGCGTCATCTTCTGGGCATGGGGCCTCGCCTGGGGTCCGCTCAGCGCGGCTCTCGCGTTCTCTCCGGGCCTGGCCGGCCTGCTGGCTGGCGGCTGGCTGTTCGCAGGCGTGCTCGGCGGCCTCGTGATCCGCAAGCCGGGCGCCGCGATCTTCACCGAGCTGGTCGCCGCCATCGTCTCCGCGATCCTCGGCACGCAGTGGGGCTGGGAGACGCTCGTCTGGGGCGCCATCGAGGGCCTGGGCGCCGAGCTGGTCTTCGCGCTCCTCTTCTACCGGGCCTGGGCGGTCTGGGTCGCCCCGCTCGCCGGCGCCGGCGCGGGCGTCGCCGTCGCGATCCTCGACACCAACTTCTCCTCGATCGCGGCCCTCGACGCCGGCGCGAAGGCCGTCTACGCCGTCAGCGCCGTCGTGTCGGGTGCCGTGGTGGGGCTGCTGAGCTGGTTCGCGGTGCGCGGCCTCGCGGCCACGGGGGCTCTGTCGCGCTTCGCGTCGGGGCGCACGTCGGCGCGTACCGCCGGGCGCGCGTCCTGACCGTCACCGCCCGAGGGGTCGCGGTCCGCGCGAGCGGATGGGGGTGGCGGCACGCGGATCGCCCCACGTCCGCGGTCGCCGGCCTCGACCTCGTGATCGAGCCGGGCGAGCGCGTGCTGCTGCTGGGCGCATCCGGAGCGGGCAAGAGCACGCTGCTCGCCGGGCTCGCGGGTGTCCTGGGCGGCGACGAGGAGGGTGACGCCTCGGGGTCGCTCACCCTCGACGGCGTCGCGCCCGCCGACGCGCGGGGGAGAGCCGGGCTGGTCCTGCAGGATCCTGACAGCCAGACGGTGCTCGCCCGTGTCGGAGACGAGGTCGCGTTCGGCTGCGAGAACCTCGGGGTGCCGCGTGACGAGATCTGGCGGCGCGTCGACGAGGCGCTCGACGCGGTCGGCCTGCGGGTGCCGCTGCGGCATCCGACCTCGCAGCTGTCGGGCGGTCAGAAGCAGCGACTCGCGCTGGCCAGCGTGCTCGCCATGCATCCAGGCCTGCTGCTGCTCGACGAGCCGACGGCCAACCTCGATCCGGAGGGCGTCGTCGAGGTGCGCGACGCCGTCGCCCGTGTCGCGCGCGAGACCGGAGCGACGCTCGTGGTCGTCGAGCACCGGGTGGCGACCTGGGTCGACGTCGTCGATCGCGTCATCGTGCTCGAGCCGGGCGGAGGCGTGCTCGCCGACGGATCGGCGGCCGAGGTGCTCGGGCGCCACGGCGCCGCGCTCGCAGCGCAGGGGGTCTGGGTGCCCGGCCACCCGCCCGATCATCCGACCCGCGACTGGATCACGGGGGTGCCTCTGCTCGGTGCGTCCGGTCTCGCGGTCGGTCGGCGTCGATTCGGCGAGAAGCGCGCGACGTCGGTCGCGGCGGGGATCGACATGGCGATCAGCGCCTCCCAGGCCACCGCCGTCACCGGACCCAACGGGTCGGGCAAGTCGACGCTGGCGCTGACCCTCGCCGGGCTGCTGCCGCCGGTGCACGGTGAGGTGAGCGCGACGGGGGTCCTGGCCGCGGGCGCGGGGGAGCATCCGATCGCGTGGCGGTCGCGCGAGCTGCTGACCCGCATCGGCACCGTGTTCCAGGATCCCGAGCACCAGTTCCTGCGGGCGACCGTGCGCGCCGAGCTGGCGGTGGGGCCGGCCGCGCTGGGACTGCCGGAATCCGAGGTCGCGGCGCGCGTCGATCCGCTGCTCGAGCGCCTGCGGCTCGCCGGCCTGGCCGACGTCAATCCGTTCACGCTGTCCGGCGGCGAGAAGCGGCGGCTCTCGGTCGCGACGGCCCTCGCCACCCGCCCCGCGGTGCTCGTCATCGACGAGCCGACCTTCGGGCAGGACGCCCGCACCTGGGCCGAGCTGGTCGAGCTCTTCGCCGAGCTGCTGCGCGACGGATCGGCTCTGGTCGCGGTCACCCACGACGACGAGCTGGTGCGGGCGCTCGCCGACACGCGCCTGGAGCTGGAACTCGAGCCGGAGGTGTCGCGATGAGCCTGGTCGCCCCCGACATCCGCGCCTCGGCCGCCGCTCGGGTCAACCCGATCCCCAAGCTGTTCGTCGCCCTCCTGATCGCGTTCACGCTGGTGCTCTCGATCGACGTCGTCAGCGCCTCGGTCGCCGTGCTGCTGGTCGCGGTGCTGCTGCCCTTCAGCGGCGTCGGCTGGCGGCAGTTCTGGCTGCGCACCCTGCCGATCTGGATCTCGGCGGTGCTCGCCGCGCTGACCACCGCGCTCTACGGCGTCGACGGTGGCGCTGTGCTCGCCGCCCTGGGACCCGTCACGGTCACCGAGGGATCGCTCGCCCTCGCCCTCGCGATCGGACTGCGGGTGCTGGCGATCGGCATCCCCGGCGTCGTGCTGTTCGCGACAACCGACCCGACCGACCTCGCCGACGGGTTCGCGCAGCTCCTGCGACTGCCGGCCCGCTTCGTGCTCGGCGCCCTGGCGGGGCTGCGGCTCGTCGGCCTGCTCATCGACGACTGGCAGGCGCTCGAGCTCGCGCGCCGGGCCCGAGGCGTCGCCGATCGGGGTGCGGTGCGACGGTTCCTCGGGCAGGCCTTCGCACTGCTGGTGATCGCGGTGCGCCGCGGCAGCAAGCTGGCGACGGCGATGGAGGCGCGCGGATTCGGGGGGAACACCCGGCGCACCTGGGCTCGCCCCTCGCGGCTCGGGCCGCGCGATGCGGTGCTCGCGGCGCTGGGCGTGCTTCTCACGGCGACGGCGGTCACCGCGGCGGTGCTGGCCGGCACCTGGAGCTTCGTCCTTGGCTGAGTCCGTCGCGCGCGCGGATATCGACGGTCTGGTGCGTGCGATCGGGGCGGCGTCGACGGACGCCGCGCGCGACGTGGTCCTGGTCGACGGCGGCTCGGGAGCGGCAAGACGACCCTCGCGCGCGAGCTGGCCCCGCTCCTCGACGCCCAGCTCGTCAGCCTCGACGACGTGTATCCGGGGTGGGACGGGCTGGCGGCCGCGAGCGTCGCCGTGCACGAGACGGTGCTGCGCCCGCGAGACCCCGGCTACACCGGCTGGGACTGGGTGGCGGATCGGGTGGCCGGGTGGCACCCGCTCGACCCGTCGCGCTCGATCGTCGTCGAGGGCTGCGGGGCGCTCAGCCGGACAGCGCGCGACCTCGCGACGTTCGCGATCTGGGTCGAGCTCGACGCCGACGAGCGGCGACGGCGGGCGCTCGCCCGCGATCCGGACTTCGCCCCGTACTGGGAGCGCTGGGCCGCCCAGGAGCGCGCGTTCTGGGAGCGTGAGCACCCGAGGTCGCTCGCCGATGTCGTGATCGACGGCTGACACGCGACCGTTGTCGATCCGAAACAGCGGCGAAACGCGCATGCGACAGAGTCGCGCCATGGGGCGGGACGCACGGACGACCGAAGTGCTGGTGCGGCGCATCACGGAGGGGGCCGACGGGCGCATCGTGGTGCTCGTCGACGGTGGGGCGGCGTCGGGAAAGACGACCCTCGCCAGCGAGCTGGCCTACGCGCTGAAGGCGCAGCTGCTGTGCATGGACGAGTTCTACCCCGGGTGGGGTGGGCTCGAGGTCGGCAGCGCGATGGTGCGCAGCATGGTCCTCGACGAGACGAAGCCCGGATGGCGCCGGTACGACTGGCGCAAGAAGAAGCCCGCCGAGTTCCATCGGATCAACCCGAAGAAGCACATCGTCATCGAGGGGTCCGGAGCGCTCAGCGCCGCCAACCGCGAGCTCGCGACCTTCGGGATCTGGATCGACCTGGCCGCCGACATCCGGAAGCGCCGCAAGCAGACCCGTGACGGCGGGCTGCACCTCGAGCACTGGGACCGCTGGGCGATGCAGGAGGCGCGGTTCTTCGCGCGTGAGCGCCCCGACCAGCTCGCGGATGCGGTGGTGGACGGGGTCAGCGGGTCGCTGCGCGACTAGGCCCAGCCGAGCCGGTGCAGCTCGGCGTCGTCGATCCCGTAGAAGTGCGCGATCTCGTGCACGAGGGTGATGTGGATCTCGTCGCGCAGCTCGTCCTCGGTGTCGCAGATCGCCAGCAGGGGCTCGCGGTAGAGGACGATCCGGTCGGGGAGCTCGCCGAAGCCGTAGGTGTCGCGCTCGGTGAGGGCGGTGCCCTCGTAGAGCCCGAGCAGGTCGAGCGAGCCGTCCTCCGGCCGATCCTCGGTGACGAAGACGAGGTTCTCGAGCCCGTCGACCATCTCGTCGGGCAGGGCGTCGAGCTCGTCGATGACGATCTTCTCGAAGGCGTCGTGGTCGAGGTCGAGGGTCATGGTGTGGGCCCGGTGCCGTCGCTGTCGTCGCCGTCGAGTGCCTCCAGCAGGAACCACTGCAGCTCGCCGAGCCACTGGTAGACCTCGCCGATCGGATCCGACGGCACCTCGGCGTCCTCGCCGTCGATTCCGATGCGCTCGGCGAGCACGAGCCGGAGGTCGGTCAGCACCGGCAGCCAGGTGTCGAACCCCTCGGTCGAGAGGTCGATCCGGGATCCGCTCGCGAGCGAGGCGGTGACCGCTCCGGCGTTCGCGGTCTTGCGATCGATCAGGCCGGAACGCGTGTAGCGCTGGAACTCGGCCGCCGCATCCGCGTCGTCGCGATAGCCCGCCGGGAACAGCCGCCCCACGACCGCATCGTCGGCGCCTGCGCCGCCGCTCTCGCGGACCAGCTCCTCGTAGTCGCTGAGCAGGGTGCCGAGCAGCTCGCGCTCGAAGTCCGTCAGCTCGAGCGTGATCGAGTCGCCCTCGCGGCGCACGACGGTCACGGCTGAGCCCTGTCGACGCTGGCCTGCAGGCCGTACTCGTGCATGGCCTCGGTGTGCCGCTCCATCTCCTCGCGGGGACCCGTGGCGACGACGGCCCGTCCCTCGTTGTGGACGAGCAGCATCAGACGCTCGGCCTCGGGTCTCGAGAAGCCGAAGTATGTGCGGAAGACGTGCGTGACGTACGACTGGAGGTTGACCGGGTCGTCCCAGACCACCGTCGTCCACGGCACGTCGAAGTCGGTCGACTGGATCAGGTCGGTGTCGTTCTCGACCAGAGTATTGAAGTATGTGGGGTGACTGACGGGACTCGAACCCGCGACTTCCGGCACCACAAGCCAGCGCTCTACCAACTGAGCTACAACCACCATGCGTTGCTGCGTCTCGACGACGCTGGGCAACCCGACCATCCTACGGTACGCGCGGCGCCCACGCGTCAACCGCGGCGTCGGCGGCGGCGTGCGCCTCGTCGCTGGTCGGGCCGGGCTGAGGGACGAAGACGATGGACCGGTAGTAGTCGAGCTCGCGGATCGACTCGAGGATGTCAGCCAGCGCGCGGTGACCGCCGTGCTTCGAGGGGGACTGGAAGTACGCGCGCGGGTACCAGCGGCGCGAGAGCTCCTTGATGCTCGACACGTCGACGCTGCGGTAATGCAGGTGGCTGTCGACTCGCGGCATGAACTTGGCGAGGAAGGCCCGGTCGGTGCCGATCGTGTTGCCGGCGAGGGGTGCCGTGCCCGAGTCGGGCACGAAGCGCAGGATGTACTCGAGCACCTCGAACTCGGCCTCGGCGAGCGACTTGCCCGCGGGGATCTCGGTGATCAGACCGCTCTCGGTGTGCATGTTGCGCACGAACTCGCCCATGTTGTCGAGAGCGGACTGGTCGGGCTTGATGACGATGTCGAAGCCGTCGTCGAGGGGCTTCAGGTCGTAGTCGGTGACGACGACGGCGACCTCGACCAGCTCGTCGACGGCGAGGTCGAGCCCGGTCATCTCGCAGTCGATCCAGACCAGCACATCGGAAGCCATGCGCTCAGCCTAGGCGCGACTGCGGATGCGGTGGGCCGTCTAGGCGGCGTCTCCCAGGCCGATGGCGTCGGCCTCGGCGATCGGAGCGGCTGCCTCGCCGTCGATGCGGGCGAGCACCCGGCGGCCGGCGACGACGATGGCGGCGGCGATGAGCACGGATGCGGCGGCGACGTAGTACGGGAGGCCGTCGCCGCCGGCCTCGGCCAGCACGGCTGCCAGCGGAGGCGCGGCGGCTCCGCCGAGGAAGCGGACGGCCGAGTACGACGACGACGCGACGGAGCGCGGGAGGTCGGTCGCCTCCATGACCGACTCGGTGAGCACGGTGTTGAGCACGCCGAGCAGCATGCCGCCGACGATCACGCAGACGACGAGCGCTGGGGGACTCGCGACCAGCGCACCGGCGGCCACCAGGTCGAGCGCGAGGAGCGGCAGCACGACGGCGAGCACGGTGGTCCGCTTCAGACGTGCCGTCAGGATCGGCGCCACCCAGACGCTCGTGACGGCGAGGGAGAGGCCCCAGCCGAAGAAGGTGAGGCCCAGGCCGAGCGCGGTGAACCCGAGCGGGAAGGGGGTGAAGGCGAGCAGCACGAAGAACCCGATGTTGTAGAACAGGGCGGTCAGGGCGAGCAGCGCGAGGGCCGGAGTGCGCAGGGCGCGGACGGGAGCGAGCAGGCTCGTGCGGACGCGGGTCGACGGGTCGTCCTTCGGGAGCAGCACCACGATCGCGACGAAGGCGACCGCCATCAGCGTCGCGACGCCGAAGAACGGTCCGCGCCAGCTGATCGAGCCGAGGAGCCCGCCGAGCAGCGGTCCGACGGCGATGCCGAGGCCGAGGGCTGCCTCGTACAGCACGATGGCCGCGCCGCTGCCCCCGCTGGCCGCCCCGACGATCGTCGCCAGAGCCGTCGAGATGAAGAGCGCGTTGCCGAGGCCCCAGCCCGCGCGGAATCCGATGACCGCCTCGACGCTCCCGCTCAGGGCGGCGAGCAGCGCGAACAGCACGATCAGCGCGAGACCCGCCAGAAGCGTCGTGCGGGCGCCGATGCGGCTCGAGACCCAGCTGGTGACCAGCATGGCGAGACCCGTGACGAGGAGGTAGCTGGTGAACAGCAGCTCGGTCTCGGTGGGCGTCGCGTCGAGGTCGGATGCGATGGCCGGCAGGATCGGATCGACGAGTCCGATGCCCATGAACGCGATCACGCAGGCGAAGGCGACGGCCCAGACGGTGCGGGGCTGCGTCAGGAGGCTGGTGCCGGCAGCGGCTCCGCTCACGACGCCACCGCCTCGGGGGTGCGCGTGGCGATGCGCTGCTCGAGCAGGTGCGTGGCGCGAGCGAGCACCTGCCACTCATCGACGGTGAGGCCGCCGAACCAGGGCTCCAGCGCCTCCGACAGCTCGTGCCGCCAGTCGGCGAAGGCCGTCCGGCCCTTAGGCGTGATCGCGATCAGCCAGGCGCGGGAGTCCTCCACGTCCGCGATGCGGGAGACGAGCTCCTCCTCGACCATCGTGCCGAGCACGCGCGTCATGCCGGGCTGGGTGACCCGGCTGGCGGCGGCGAGCTCGCCGATGCGCATCGGGCCCTCGGCCTCGAGGATGCCCAGCGTGCGCCAGATCGCGGACGGTGTCGTGCTGCCGGTGGCCTGGGCGGCGAGGCGCGTGAGGCGACCGGTCGAGACGAGGAGGGATTCGAGGATGTCGGAGTTCATCACGTCGTCGATTATATACCCGTGTTATATATCCGTGTGAAGTATGTGGGCGTGGAGCATGCTGCCGAGCCGCCGGAGATCCCGGCCGCCGCGTGGCGCGAGCAGGAGTCGTTGATCTCGCACGCCGGGGCGGCCAGCGGAGGGGGCGCCAGATCCGCAACGACTCCTGTCGAGGCCACGGTCCGCTGGGGGTGCGGTGCCCTGCGATACCCTGAAGGCGCGCCCTCGTAGCTCAGCGGATAGAGCAGGAGCCTTCTAATCTAACGAGTGCACATTGCCTGCACGTGGCGGTTTTTCCGACGGTACGGCGCCGCCTGGGCCATTCAAGAAGACGCTCAGATCGATCTCCAGCAGTTGTGCAAGCGCCCCCAGTTCGTCGATGTCAAACGGGTGCGCGCCCGTTGTGCGTCGACTCATGGCCGCGCCGGAGATTCCGATGAGACGAGCCGCTTTTGACGCGCTCACATTTGCGATAGCCAACTGAGCCCGAACAGCAGCTGCAACACGTCCTCGAGGGGATGTGCGTTCCGGTAGGGCGACGAGATTGCTCATACCGAGAATCGAACCAGCAAAAGCCGTGTAGTGCAACCGCTCAGCGGAATTCGCTTGCACCCAGAGTGAGGGTAATCCGCTCGCTGGAGCGTTTGGCAATTGACATGTTCCGCTGAGCGGTAAATACTCTCATTTATGAACAAGTCGACCACCCAGCGGAAGCCCGTGGAGGTGAAAGCCGCGATGGCAATGGCGGACATCACGGGCTCAGTTCTGGCGGATCACCTCGGCATCTCGCAGGCGGCAATATCTCGCCGACTAACCGGCGCCGTCGACTTCACGACCAGCGAGCTGATCCACGCCGCCCAACTGCTGCAGGTGGAACCCGCTTCATTGCTTCCCACCAACACGGCGCTCGCCGAGGAGCGTGGGTCATGAGCACCGCCGATCCCTTCGTGGTGCCGTCAGCGCCAGCCGCCCGCATCGCACCGCCATTCGACGCGAACGCTGAGCTGACCAAGCGCGTCGCCTCGCTCGAGCGTCTGGCCGGCGCCGCATTTGACGTCGGTAACGCGGCCGTCGCCTACAAGCAGCGCCTCGCCCGCCGTGACCCGCACATGGCCGAGCTCGAGCGGCAACGCCTCGAGGTCCTCGTCATCCGTCTGACGGAGCGTCTGCTCCGCGCCGACGTCGTCGAGCTTCTGAAGAACACGCCCGAGATCGGACCACGCCCATGAGCCGTCCCCGAATCCTCCGCGCCCGCATCCACCCCATGCGCCGCCTCGACGCCGCGCTCGAGCGGGCGCTCGCGCCTCTCCAGAGAGCGCTCGACAGCGTTGGCACCCTCCGCACAGACCGCACCCCCGTAGTGGCGGAGACGGTGGCGATTCCCCCCGCCAGCGTCTCCGCCGGCGACATGACACCCGTCTCCGCTCGCCGCCACATCTCACTCGGAGGTAACTGATGCTCATCGCCACAATCGCCGCGGTCATCGGCCTGGCCAGCTACGCCCTAGTCCTCATCGCGATCCCGAAGCCCGGCCACCGGCGGTGATCGCACAGATGACGCACACGATCCCGCTCGCCTGGCACTCCTACCGCGACGCACGCGGCACCCGCCACCGCCTCTACATCTACATCGGTGCGCACGAGCCCCTCTGGCACGCCTACGACGTCGCCCACGCACTCGGCGTCCCCAGACACCACCTCGACACCACCGGCGACTTCACGCTGCCCGGAGTCGAAGACGACACCGAAGGGCCCACCGAGGGCGAGCTGGTCCCGTTCATCAGCAGCAGCTACGTGCAGGCACTGGCCGCCGGCCAGCCGGCATTCCTCGAGCGGATGAGCTGGATCCTGTCCGTCATCGACGCCGGCCGCGAGTACCGAGCAATGCGATCGGGTCGCGTGCTCCGCACGGGTGACCCCCGGCCGGTCGCTCAGATCATCGACGCCGACGCGGAGACCTGGTCGATCCAGTCGGCCGCGCGACTCCTCGACGGAGACCCGACCATCAGCTGCAGCCGCGAGGGCCTCTTCGAATACCTCCGCCGCCTCCAGCTGCTGACCAAGGACATCAACGGTGCGTTCGTGCCGACGCCGGCGTCGATCGACTCCGGCGTGCTTGCCCTGAACAGCATCTGGGTGCCCAAGTCGAAGGTCGCCTACAACCGGATTCGCATCACCCGCAAAGGTCTCCGCTACCTGCACAGCCAGCTCGGCGGCACTGCCCACCTCACCCTCGACGCGGCCGCGCCGATCGCCCTCGTGGAGATCTGATGGCACGCCGCAGCTCCGACCAACGGATCGCCGCCCGCCGGGCGCGGATCACCAATGAGACATCCCGCCGTGCGCGCGCCGCGATCGCGGACGTCGAGTCGCGGGCACGCCTCGAGGACCTCGCGGCCCCGGCGCTTTCAACCCGCCTCGAGCGCGGCCCTCTCGGCATCGGCTGGCGGCTCTGGCTCGTGCGCCGCTACACGCTCGCACCCAGCACCGAGCAGCGCCTCACCTGGCATCTGACATCCAAGTCGGCATTCCACGCGTCGGCACGCGCTGTCACGATCGCCCACCTCCTCCACCACACCGCCTACGCCCCCCGGAAGGATCACTCGTGAGCACACGCGCCCTCACCATCCGCTCCACCGTCCGCCGCGCCCTCGCCGCCGGCATCTTCGTCTTCGCCTGGTTCGCCGCCTCACAGGTTGCCGCCGGCACACCCGGCGCCTGGGCTCTCGGCCTCGCCGCGGCCGCCCTGCTCATCGTCCTGCTCGCCGCGATCGCGCACACGACCCGATGACCGGGGATGACAGGGGGGGACTCCCCAGCTTTTCGAGGTGCCCCCGGTGAGCAAGCCCACAGCTACCACGCCGCCCGTCGACGCGGCCCTCTGGATCGAGGACCGTCAACGCCGAGGTGAGCACGTCGTCGCCCGAACCATGAACGGCTATGGGCTCGTCCACCCCGGCTGCAACGGACCGTGCGAGTTCACCGGACTGCCCGCGACAGCCCCCAACCCGATGTACGTCGCCAAGATCGAGGACGGCGCGATCGTGCCCGACCACAGAGCGCACTGGGAAGACGTCGTAGAGCACGAACGGCTCGCCCCGTGAAGCTCACTCTCGCCGCCGTCACCTGCAGCTTCTGCCCCCGCCAGCTCGACCAGGCATTCGTCACGATCGAGGGCACCCTACTCGGCGCGCACGACATCGACAGCTGGCGCCTGTACTTCACCGGTACCACCGAGCCTCTCGTGCTCTGTGACCGCTGCCTCGCCGCATTCACCCTCGTCACCGCAGCTGTCGACGCCGCCCTCGAGCAGCTGCTCGCACACCACACCGGCAGCACATGACCCGCACCCTCCAGATCCTCCTGGTGATCCTTGCCATGGCCCTCGCGTTCGCCGCCGGCATGGTCCTCGCCCGAGCGTCACTGCTCGGCATCCACCCACCCTTCTAGGAGTCCTCCGCCATGGCCAACCTCGACGACCTCTACTCACCCGACTTCCCCCACGGCGCACCCGCCGGCTACGACGCCGGATGCAAGGGCGGCGCCTGCCCCAACAACGGCGACCCCGAGTGGCTCACATGCCGCGAAGCGAAGGAGCTCGTGCGCAGCGACTACTCACACCGAAACCACCCCGTCACCGAGCCCATGAAGCGCCACAAGCCCACGGCCAATGTCAAGCCCGCGCCGCCCAAGTTCGTCCCACCACCCGTCACCCCCGTCCCCGACATCGACGACGAGCAGCTCGAGGCGCAAGCCCCCGTCCTCGTCGCGCCCGAGCCAGAGCCGGCCTCAGAGCCTCGACGCATGGGGCGACCAAAGACCAACCCTCCGCACGGCACCCCCGCCCGCTATCAGCGCGGCTGCCACGCCGACCTCGACTGCCCCAACTTCGGCACCGACCAGCCCACCTGCCGCGCCGCACGAAACGCGTACGCGACAGAGAACGCCGCCCGCCGCCGTGCACGCGCCGCGACAACCACCACCACCCCAGAGCCCTCGACCGACCCCCTCAGCGACGCGACCCCCAACAGCGCGCCGACGATCGAGCCGGACTCGGACGAATCACGCGCCCCCGATCTGCCGCGCGATTCGTCCGAGTCCACCTTCACCATCGACAGCGCACCGCGATACCTGCAGGACCGGATTGACAGCGAGATCGACGCGCACGCCACCACCTACCGCAAGCTCATCGACGCACAGAACACGATCTCCGACCTCGAGCACCAGCTGGCCGCCGCTCGCAGCAGGTGCTCGGCCGAGGAGGAGGCCCACGCCCTCACCCGCCGCACCCTCGAGATGCTGCAGGACCTCGCCATCACCACACCGCCGACAGCACACGTCGTCACGGAGGGCACAGGGGGGGGACTCCCCACCCGTCCACGTCACCGTCCACGTGCACCTCGGAGCATGACCGATGCTTCCCGATGAAGCCGCCACCACCGTCGAAGACCACCAGCTCCTTGGCTTCGACGCCACCTCCGCCATCTGCGCCTGCGGACTCGCCACCCGATCGCGAGCCACCTGGCTCGAGCACCTCGGCGCCATCTCCCTCATCAACCAGGAAGCACCCGGCACCCACCAGACCAGCAAGACCCAGGACCACATCCCCGACCCGCTCCAGCTCCGCATCCGTGCGCTCGCCGCCGCCCCATCCCTCGAGCTCACCAGGGCCATCCTCCGCGACGAGAACTGCTACCAGGACGCCCTGCGCCGCCAGCTCGACCGTCTTGGCCTGACGGCCTTCCTCGACCGCGCTACGTGGCTTGAGAAGCAGCGCCTCGCCCGTCTCGCACGTGACCGCCGCCGCGCGGCCGCACAGCTCGCCACCGAACCCGGAGAACGCCTCGCATCATGAGTACCAAAATGACCACCTGGGTCTTCCACAGCGACGTCTGCGCCACGATCACAGGCAACCGATTCACCGCACTCCTCGCGCTCGCCGACATCGCCAACGACGACGGGGACGTCATATTCGCGAAGCGAGGCGAGGGCAATCAGGCCGCCCTCGCCCGCAAGGCCCGGCAGTCCGTGCCGACGTTCAAGCGCGTCATCCGAGAGCTACAAGAGCTCGGACTTCTCGAGGTCACACGGGCATCAGCCACCGCGGAGAACAGTTACCGCCTCACGACGACCAGGGATCAATCTGATCTGTGGATAACTTCCGGATCTGAGACACGCGACCAGTTGTCCACAGATCAGGATGATCCCTCGCACGGATCACCTAGTGATCCCTCGCAGGGATCAACTGTGATCCCTCATAAGAACGTTTTTAACGTAGGTACTAACCCCCTAACCCCCGCAGAGCGGGGGAACCGGAGATCTCCGAATCAGGAAGTACTCGACGCACTCCGCGGACGCCCGCTCGCCACGATCACGACGAGGACCTGCACCGACCACGACCGGCAGCGGACATCCTGCGTCGCCTGCTGGACCGTCCGGCCGCTGAGCATCGACGACGTCCCCTGGTGCGGCGACGCCCACTGCGACAAGAACCTCCGCCTCCGACCCCACGGCAACGTCATGACCGTCTGCCCCGAGTGCCACCCGCGCGGCATCGACCCGGCCCGCGCCGTCCAGCTGCTGGAGGCACGATGACCGCCGACGAGTTCGACAGAGAAGCCGCCGCACGATGGGACCAGATCTTCCACCCCGATGTCGTCGCCGCCATCACAGCCCACCAGGGCGACCTCGACCACGAGGTCCTCGAGCAGCTCGACGTCGCCGTCCGCGACATCCCCTGCAACTACGACGGATACGGTCCAGGCCGCTGCATCATCCCAGCGAACTACGCCGGCATCTGCCGCACCGACGGCCTCGTCGTCGCCCAGGTCTGCGCCATGCACCGCATCGAGCTCGAGCGCAACGCCCTCGTCAGCTGCCACAAGTGCGGCCGAGGCGGGAAGCCCAACACCGTCATCCGCTGGGTCACCATCTTCGAGAAGCGGTCCCGCGCATGACCGACTCCTTCACCGCTGCCGAGTATCACGCCATGCAGGCGCAGAACATGTCCGAGACCCAGCTGCAAGGCGCCATCACCGGCCTCGCTCAACGCCTCGGATGGCTCGTCTACCACACCCACGACTCCCGCCGATCAGAGGCTGGCTACCCCGACCTCCACCTCGTCCACCCCACCCGCGGCATCAGCCTCATGCGTGAGCTCAAGAAGCAAGACGGCCGCGTCCGCCCCGCACAGAAGACCTGGATCGCAGCGCTCGCCGCCGCCGGCGTCGACATCGCCATCTGGCGCCCCACCGACTGGTTCGACGGCTCGATCGAGCGCGCACTCTACGAGCGCCGAGATCCCTGGATCCCGTAACCCCACCGCACCACCCACCGAACAGGAGAAACGCATGCCCAACCCCGTCCAGATCCCCCTCGAGCAGATCGAGCTGCAGAAGGGATCACACACCAACTTCGAGCACGGCGCCTGCCTCCTCGAAGCCGCCTCCTACCTGGCGGGAGAGCCGTTCTCGGACCACCCCCAGTGCGTGTCCGACGTCGTCATCGGGTACGGGATCGGCCTCAACGACCGCCTCAGCCATGAGGACCGGCAGAAGCTCAAGCAGTACCTGCCGGGCATGCTCAACACTGCTGGCGACGGGCAGGATGACGCCCGCCGGTACATGCTCGCCGACTGGGCCATCCGCGTCGCCACCCCGCGATGGCTCGAGCTCGCCGGCCTCACCGGGGAAGCGACCCGCCTCCGCGAGACCGCAACCGTCGTAGATGAGGAGACCCTCGAGCAGGCGCGTGACGCGGCCCGCAGCGTCCGCGCCGCCACCTACAACGTTCGGGTGAAGCGCCGCGCCACCATGCGCGACGCGATCCTCGCCGAACTCAAGAAGAACCCGAGCGCCGGCATCACCGCTGTCGCTGTCGCTGCCGCTGCCGCTGCCGCTGCCGCTGCCGCTGCCGCTGCCGCTGCCGCTGCCGCTGACGCTGCCGCTGCCGCTGCCGCTCGATGGGGTGCCCGCTGGAACGAGGTCTACCGAGAGGTCAAGGCCAAGCTCCTGCCGATCTACCGCACCGGCCTGCAGGGATCTAAGTACGCCGAGGTCCGCCAACTGAACCTCGACGAGGGCATCGCCCTCCTCGGCAAGATCCTCGACCCCTCCAAGCCGTGACCATCTACGCGCCGCCCACTAACAGGTGGCTCCGCGACCGCATCAACGCCCGCAAAGTCCGCTTCACCCCCACAAAACAGGAGAACACCATGACCACCCAGGCCCCCGCGCAGGCCGCACCCGACGCCCGTCTCGTGCCGCCCGGCAGTCTCGTCATCGCCGCGAACGTTCGCGCCGACACCAAGGTCGACAAGACCTTCGTCGCGAACATCAAGCAGCACGGCGTCCTCGTCCCCATCCTCGTCGAAGAGATCGCCGGCGACCTCGCGGTCCTCGACGGACAGCGACGCACCCTCGCCGCCCTCGAAGCCGGCATCGAGCAAGTCCCCGTCATCGTCGTCACCGAACGCGCCTCGGCCGAAGCACGCATCATCGAGCAGCTCGTCGTCAACGACCACCGCGAAGACCTCACCGACGGCGAACACACCAACGCGTTCGGCCAGCTCGCCCTCCTCGGCATGTCCGCCGACAACATCTCACGCAAGACCAACCTGCCCAAGAAGCGCGTCGAGCTCGCCGTCTCCGTCGCCCAATCCGACGTCGCCGGCAAGGCAATGGTCGAACACCAGCTCACCCTCGACCAGGCAGCCGTCATCCTCGAATTCGAAGACAACCCGCTCGAGGTCACGGCGCTCGCCGAGTCGGTCAAGACCGGCCAGTTCGACCACACCGCGTCGCAGATCCGGCAGGCGCGTCTCATCGATCGACTGACGACGGAGAAGCGCACCGACCTCGAGGCGGAGGGCCTGACCATCTGGGAAGGGGAGACCTCCGGATACAGCGACAAGGCGGGCGCCGCGCGGCGGATCGACTACCTCCGCGACAGCAAGGGCAAGAGCCTCACGGTGAAGAGCCACGCCGACTGCCCGAACCGCGTCGTGTCGATCGAGGTCAACTGGCAGTACGTGGGCGGTGGTGAAAGGCAGCCGAAGGTCGAGAAGCTGGAGCTCTGCTCCGACTGGAAATCAGCAGGCCACATCGACCCGTACAAGAACACCGACAGCAAGCCGGAGCCTGGCACGCCCGAGGCTGACGCGGCCGCAGCACTGCGCCGACTGACCCTGGCGAATAACAAGCTGTGGCAGCCGGCCACGGAAGTCCGCCTCGCGTTCATCCGCGAGCTTCTGCAGCGACGCGAGCTGCCCGGCGGATGGGAGCTGTACGTCGCCAATCACTTCGCGACCGCAAGCGAGCCCGCCCGTCATCAGTTCTTCATGAAGGCGGTCCTGGGGATCAACGAGGCCGAGAGCCTCGCGACGTGGTTGCAAGCGTCACCGACCAAGGCGCCGACATTGCTGATCGCCTTCGCCCTGACTTGGCCCGAGGATGAGCGCGACTTCGCGAAGTCCGGATGGCGCAGCACCCGCGCGCAGAAGCACCTCGTGCAGCTGTCCCGCTGGGGCTACACGCTCTCCGAGCTCGAGGAGCGAGTCGTCCAGGGCACCGCCACCCAGGTCGCCTGACCATGACCGAGCTCGAGCGCGTCGTCCACGCCCTGGAACAGGTGACCCCGTTCTACATCGACGAGTACACCCTCCAGGCGCAGCTCGAGGACGCGCTCGAGCTGGCCGGCATCACCACGATCCGTGAGTACCGCCTCACCGAGCACGACCGGATCGACCTTCTGGCCATCATCGCCGACTCAACGATCGGCATCGAGGTCAAGATCGCCGGCCACCGCGACGACGTCCTCCGTCAGCTGACCCGGTACGCCGACCACCCCTCCCTCGACGCCCTGATCCTCGTCACCACAGTCGCCAAGCACCACCGCCTCCCCACCGAGCTGAACGGCAAGCCGCTCCGCCTCGTCACCTACGTCACGGCAGGACTATGAAGACCCACGGCACCTACCACCACACCGTCAACGGCGACCGACGGTACTGGACCCTGATGCTCGACCCCGCCATCCGGATGCGCGCTCGCCGCGTCTTCGGCAAGGTGCAGCTGACCCGCACCCGCGCGATCGTCATCGCCGACACCGACGAGGTCTGCGCCGACCTCGCCTGGTTCATGACCCGGTTCCCCCTCGAGGCAGCCGACGCCCGCTCCTACGACCGCCTCCACCAGGGCGCCGGCGAACGTGCCCGCATCGAGCAGCTCGTCGACGACATCATCGGCCACCGCACCGCCCGCCTCGCACTGCCCTTCGAACCCGCGAAGACCCCGCGCGACTATCAGCTGCTCGCCATCGACCTGCTCCGCGCTCGCCGCCGACTGCTGCTCACCGACGAGGTGGGGCTCGGGAAGACATTCACCGGCCTCCTCGGAGTCATGCACGCCGACGCCCGCCCCGCCCTGATCGTCCCGCCGACGCACCTGCCGCCCAGGTGGGAGACCGAAGCCGCCGAGGCGTTCCCCGACTTCACCTTCCAGATAGCCAAGAAGGGCACCCCGCCCCCGTCGATCGCCGCCGGCAACATGCCCGACGTCCTCGTCGTCCCCTACTCGAAGCTCGTCGGGTGGGCCGGCCACATCGCCGGGAAGGTCAAGACCGTCGTCTTCGACGAGGTCCAGGAGCTCCGCAACGGCGTCGCCACCGACAAGGGCAAGTCCGCCGCCCTCGTCGTCGCCGAATCCGAGTACTCCCTCGGCCTCACCGCCACCCCCGTCTACAACTACGGCGGCGAGATCTGGAACATCTACGACATCCTCGCCCCCGGAGAACTCGGCACCCGCGAGGAATTCGCACGCGAATGGGGCGGCGGCACCGGCCCCGGAGGGCAGCTCAAGGTCGAAGACCCCCACGCCCTCGGCTCCTACCTCCGCGAATCCGGCCTCATGCTCGGCCGCACCCGCACCGAAGTCGGACGCGAGCTGCCCCTCACCATCAAGGTCCCCACCCTCGTCGACTCCGAAGGGCTCGAGCTCGCACGGGCGAAGGCTGACTCCCGCGCGCTCGCCGAGCAGATCCTCTCCGACCACAGCACCAACCTTGAGAAGATGCAGGCCTCGAGCGAGCTTGACAAGCGACTCCGCCGCGCCACCGGCATCGACAAGGCACCCTTCGTCGCCGAGTTCGTCCGCCGACTTCTCGACTCCGAGACCCGCGTCGTCATGTGGGGATGGCACCGAGACGTCTACGACATCTGGATGCCCGCGCTCGCCGACTTCAACCCCCGCCTCTACACCGGCTCCGAGTCTCCCAAGCAGAAGCGCGACGCCGAGCTCGCCTTCACGGCTCCCTACGCCGACGACGGGACCGACTGCCGGATCCTGATCATGAGCCTCCGCTCAGGCGCCGGCGTCGACGGCCTCCAGAAGGTCTCCCACATCGGCGTCTTCGGAGAGCTCGACTGGTCCCCGCAAGTGCACGAGCAGGCCATCGGCCGCCTCCGCCGCGACAACCTCGACGAAAACAACCCGCCCGTCATCTACTTCCTGTACTCCGCCGAGGGCTCCGACCCAGGCCTCCTCGAGGTCCTGCAGGTCAAGCGCCAGCAATCCGAGCCCCTCGTGTCCCCAGACGGACAGCTGCTCGCCAACGCCACCACCGACATCGGCCGCGGCCGCCGCCTGGCCGAGCAGATCCTCGGACGCCCGACGACCAAGGACGCCTCCGAGTGAACCCGTACCCCGCCTTCGCCACCCCCACCGGAGCGACCCAGTGTGTCGCTCCCGGCTGCCGCCGTGCGAACTCCGACGACGAGCCCCGCCCCGCGGTCCGTCGCGCCGACCTCTGCACCGTGCACGTGCAGCGGTTCCAGGACCTCCTCGGTGAGCTTCGAGCCGACATCCCCCGCCTCGAGCGTGCCCTCGTCCGCCGGCCCACAATGTCAGCGACCCTCGCCAACGCTGACGAGGAGGGCCTCAACCCGTCATCCATCCGATCCGGGGGAGTGCGCGGCATCGACGACGCATGGAACCCCGCGGCCGCGGCCGCTCTCTACTGGATCCGCGACTGGACCGGCTTCCTCGTCCGCGTGATCCGCCGCTGGAACGTCGACCACACCCCCATCCCGTACCAGCCGCCCGAGCAACACCGCCCGATGTTCCTCAGCCGCGACGGCGACGTCCGGCTGAGCCTCGACATCATCCGCCGGCACCACTACAGGTGGCTGGCCCAATACCCGACCCTCGGCGCCGGCCTCCTCACCGAAGCCATCGACCTCCGCTCACGCGCCATCGCCGCCGTCGACGCACCCACCGTCCGCCGCATCGGCCTCCACGACCACTACTGCCAACACGTCGAGCAAGACACCACCCTCGGCCCCGTCGTCTGCCTCGGTCAACTCGTTGCCATCCTCCGCGACCAAGAAGCCGACCATCGCCCCTCAACGATCCTCTGCCAAATCAACCCCGAGCACCGCATCCAGATCGACGAATGGATGGCCTATGCCGGATGACCCGCACGACCTCGGCGGAACCGAGCACGTCTGGGTCCTCATCGACGTCGCAGCGAAAGCCCTCGGCCTGTCCGAGAAACGCACCGCAGCCATCGCCCGCACCGAAGGCTGGCGCACCGGCGGCATCCGCAAACCCGGCCGCCCCGGCCAACCCCCCAAGCAATACCTCTGGTCCGACATCGTCCGCACCTACCACCACCGAAAGGACACAACATGACCCCCCTCGACCTCGTCATCTGGGCGCTCGCAGGAGCAGCCGCCCTCCTGCTTCTCGGCCTCGGCACTGCCGGAGCCATCGGCATGATCCGCAACGTGCTCACCAAAAAGGCACCCGCTGATGATTGAGACCGGCGCACTCACCGCCACCACCGTTGCACAGCTCCTCGAAGAGCTTGCCTGGCTCGAGGACCTCGAAGCCGAATACTCCGCCAACGACCAGCCCATGCCCGATGAACTCAACCACCGGCTACTGCAGCTCCACGCCCGACGCGACCAACTCGCCACGCTCACCCAGCTCGCCGCCTTGAACCGCGCCACCGCCGCAGTCGTCGCCGCCATGCCCACGTTCATCAACGCCGCCTACGCCGTCGGCGAGCAAGCCGTCACCCTCGCCATGACCCTCGGCCTCGTCCCCAACCGCGCTCGCCGACGCATCAACAAGCGCCGTGCGATCGCCCGCCACCAAGCCCGGAAGGCAGCCCGATGAACAAGAACACTCCAGCACCCCCGCGGCTCGTCGCCCTCGGAGACCAGGTGATGCAGGCGGTCGTCGCATCAGGCATCCCCGTCATCGGATTCGTCATCGTCACCAAGGACGGCGACGTCGAGTACCGGGCATCCATGACCGTCGAGCAGCTCCGCATCACGCTCAACCGGGTCGCGGACGCCCTCTGATGCACGACAGCCACGTCAACCCCGACTGCGAAGCCGGCAAGCACACCGCCTGCCGCGGCGACGCCTGGTGCTTCGACCGAGACGAGCAGATCCTCTGCGCCTGCATCTGCCACAAGGAGACCCCATGACCCGAATCAACCCGCCCACCAACGAGGCCCGCGCTGCTCAAGCCGCCCGCGACCGCCACGACCGCATCGCAGCCGAAACACTCGACGCCCTCGGCATTGAACCCGGAAACACCACCGTGATGGAGACCGGGATCCGCCTCACCCACGCATCACCACAAGACCTCGAGACGTGGCACCCCGCCGAGCTCGAACACCGACTCGCAACCGCACCCGCCCACAGCCGCATCGAGATCACCCTCGTCGGCTTCATCTCCAACGACCAACTCCGCACCATCACGAAAGGACTCACCACATGACCAACACCGCCCGCGCCATCCTCAAGGCCGAACTCGCCACCGCCACCACAGCGCTCGCCGAGACGAAGGAGAACGAGAAGGATGCGATCCGGCAGGGCGCCTATGCGCAGGGCCGCGTCGACGCGGCCCAGCGCCAGGTCACCGAGCTCACCACCGCGCTCGAGGACCTGGAGCGTGCCGATCGTGACCGCCACCGCCCCGAGGCGGTCGCATCATGAGCGACTGGCCCTCGACGATGACAGTCGCCCCCATCCGCAGCTGGCCCGGCACTCTCACCCCGCACGACAAGCGGAAGCCGACACCGTTCAGCGCACCGCTCACCACAACGCTCAAGGAGCTCAACCGCGAGATCTATCAGCTGGTCGACACCGCGGCACAGCAGCAGTCTGCCGAGCTGCTCGTCGCGATCCCGCAGAACAGGTTCCGCCTCGACGGCCGCCCGTACGCCGACGCCAAGCCCGAGCACCCCGGCGTCATCTTCTCGATCGACTCCCGACACGGCCACCTGTCCTACCCCTGCGACACCTTCACCAGCTGGCAGGACAACCTCCGCGCCATCACCCTGGCCCTCGAAGCACTCCGCAAGGTCGACCGGTACGGCGTCACCAAGCGAGGTGAGCAGTACCGCGGCTTTCTCGAGCTCGAATCCGGATCCGCCATGCCGGCCAGCTTCACCACCGCTCACGGCGCGCTCGAATGGCTCCGCGCTGAGTACGGCGAGACCGGCACCGTCTATGTCGCGCGCGAACTCCTCCGCATGGCACAACGCCGCGAGCACCCCGACGCCGGCGGCGACGCATCCAAGTGGCTCCGCGTCCAACAGGCCGAAGCCAAACTCCGCGCAGAAGGGCTCATCTGATGACCGACTGGCTCGCCAACGCACCACGTGTCCGACCCGTCAACGGCGAGGTATGGGACGCAATCCCGGTCGACTGGATTCGCGACAACGCCCAACCAAAGCCGGCGACGGACCCGTCGGCGCCCGTCCTCGTCATGTACCACGACCCGGACGTCGCCACGGCCACGGCAGTCATGCCGCTCGTCGTGGCCAGCTCGAGCTTCTCCGTAGGGCCGACCTACGCCAGCGTCGAGATTGACGAATCGGGCAACTTCCAAGCATCAACCCACGGAAAGCCAAGGTCCCTCGCCATCCTCCTCCGCTTCATCGCCGAAGAGCTCGACGACAGGGCCGCAGCCGAGGAGGCCCGCTCATGACCCGGAACGCAAACGGGCAGCCGATCAAGCTGTTCACCGAGCTCGGCCAGTTCGACTCCGTCGAGGAGTACGAGCGCGCCAAGTGGCGCATCCAGATCCAGGAGGAGCGGAGGCGTCAGATCGACGAGTACGGCTACGACGACGCCCACGACTCCAACGAGGGCATCGACCACTTGCACCAGTGGGCTCAGGAATACGCCAGACGAGGGAAGTCCCTGGAAACGGCGGCTCTCATCGAGGCGGCACGGACCCAAGCCCGTTCTATGTCCGAGCAGATCGAACGAGTGCGAGCGTTGCACCCGAGCGACGTTCGTTGGCACGACGGCTACTACGGCCAGCCCGACGCGCCTCTGTCGCGTGAGCCAGGGTGCCCGACCTGCCGCACCTACGGGCCCTGTGCCACAATCCGCGCGCTGGACGAGGCACAGCGATGACCGTCTACGTCGACGACATGCGCCTACAAGCCACCGTGCCCACCGGCAACCGCAAGGTCACCGGCCGCTGGTCCCACCTCATGGCCGACACCGAGCAGGAGCTCATCACCTTCGCCACCGAGCAGCTCGGCATGCGCGCCTCCTGGATCCAACACCCCGGCACACCCGACGTCCACTTCGACGTCACCGACACCAAACGCACCGCCGCGCTCGCAGCCGGCGCCGTCTCGGTCCCGTGCCGATCCGCCGAGTGGATGGACCTGATCGAGCGACAGCGGGAGAAGTTTGTCCGCCGATGCGCCAACTGCTCAGGCCCGCTCCGCTACATCGACCACATCATCGGCTCGGAGCACTGGTACCCCGACGCCGGGTGCCCAACGCCTGAACCCGGATTCGACGGCACGCGGCGCGAGTGGATGCCACGGCCCGCAGAGGAGGCGCACCTTGGCTGAGCGAGTGATCGTGCACACGGAGGGCGCAGCCGCCTACCTGGTCGAGTGCCTTCCTGACGTCGGCCTCAACGGCACAGCGGTCGACGACAACACAGTGCACATCGTCGTGCCCGAAGGCGAGAGCGCCGCGGACGTGGCCTGGATGATCCAGGACTACGGCGACCGCTTCCGCGTCGCCTTAGTCCAGATCGACGCCGCCGAGACAGCTGAGACCTGCATCCATTGCGGCTTTGAGCTGCTCCCTCGATCGGATCGGGCAGGCGAGTCCCGCAGTCACATCACTCACCTCAACCGCTGCCAGACCAGCGCCGTCCCCTACGGACACGAGGCCCACCCGGCGCTACCCTGCCCCGACTGGTGCCTGGGTGCGCAAGAGGCGCGTGTCGGCGAGACCTGCGAGCATCTCGTCGCGCCCGCCGGGTCGGACGGGCCCCACCATGCCTGAGCGCCTCCAGCTGTCACGCCGGATGGGATACCGGAAGCCGGAGGGCGCGATCGTCGTCGCCCGCCCATCGCGCTGGGGCAACCCGTTCCCGATCGGCGAGGAGGTGCAGGTGTCCGTCGTCGCGGGCGAGATCGCCATGATCACCATGACCCGAGCCATGGCCGTCGACTGCTACCGCGACCTCATGCGCGGCCGCCTCCGCCGCGACCCCGATGATCACCCCGACGACGCCGCCTACGTCCAGCGATGGCACGACGGACTTGCCGAGCTCCGCGGCCACGACCTCGCCTGCTGGTGCCCCCTCGACCAGCCATGCCACGCAGACGTACTCCTCGAACTCGCCAACGGAGACAACCATGCCTGAAATCACCGACGGACCCGACTACATCTATCGAGCCGAGTGGATCACCGCAGGCCGACCCCTCCCACTCGAAGTCAGCCGCAGCCGATACGACGACGACATCGTCTCCTGGGAAGTCCTCTACTGGGAAAGCCAAGACGTCGACGGCACCGGATGCCAAACACCCATCGCAGAATTCACCACCTGGCGAGAAGCACAAGACTGGGCGCTCGCCGAGGCGCGCCTCTCGAAGCTGACCTCGAACTACTCCCGGAAGCTGGGGCCGCTTACTCAGTACCAATGGGCGCACCGCGACGCCTGGGCGGCATACCAGGCGGGCACCGGGCCGCATCCCTACACGACAGATCACGAGAGGCTGGCGCTGCTGTGATCCGCGTGAGAGCACCTCGAGTGCTTCGAGCTAGGGCCGTCGAGCGAGCCGAGGAGCGTCGCCTCAACGAGGTGGCATCGACAGCTCGCATCCTTGAGAAGACGCGCCAGCTGATGCTGGCCGAGATCGCCGAGCAAGAGGTCGCCACCGAGCCGGTCGATTCATGGATCACGTCCGGCCAGCTGTAGTCGAGTCCGCGACTTTACGGCGTGTCGCGGACTCAATGCGCGAAAGGGCCCGAGCTTGATGCGACTTTATTCACCGTAACTTGGGTGACTTGCAACCCGATCGAGAGCCTCGCTGATGCGGGGCTTTCGTCGTTTCCGGACCTAGGAGATCTCATGGCCGACTCGGCTGCCGACATCCTTCACCGCTTCGACGGCTTCGAGCTCGACGATGCACAGAAGGCCGCCATGGCCCGGCAGCGGGATCTGTTCAAGGATCGTGCCGGCGACATCCTCACCTCCACCGCGCCAAGCCGAGAGCAGTCCCTCGCACTGACGGCTCTCGAGGAAGCCAAGTACTGGACCAACCAGGCGATCGCGCTGCACGGTTCGCGCATCCCCATCCAGCTGCCACCGACGTAGCGGCCCGCCTGTCACTGCCCCTCCGTCGATGCACGCGTGGTCGGCAAGCCCGACTCCCGTTGAGGCGGCCCACCGCCGAGAGCACACGATGCCCGGTACCGAGCGGCTGTCATCCGCGCGTGCATCGACGGAGGCCCCGTGTCGGGAATTCATTCGGGGAAGTACCAGCGCGAGCGTGCTGCCAAGCGAGTTGAGTGGCGGACCAAGAAGCGCGCGTGCCATCTATGCGGGCAGGCCATCGACTACGACCTGCCGAAGGACGACCCCGAGCACTTCCAGCTGGACCACATCAAGTCCCGCAAGACGCACCCCGAACTCGAGTTCGATCCGCTCAACTGGGCGCCGTCGCACGCGAGCTGCAATAAGCACAAGCACATATCGACCACCACCCCAGGCGGGGTAGGGGGTACATCCGAGGAATGGTAGGGAGCACATCATGACCGACACCAAAACCACGCAGGACCCGGCTACCGACGTTGTCGATCCGACTGGCACGGACCAGACCCCAGTCGACGGCGCAACTGGTGACACGGGCGCCGCATCTGCTGGCGAGGCAGACCCGAAGCCAGTGCCCGCCAAGACGAAGCGCGTCCGGTCGCCGAAGCAGATCGACGACGAGACGGCGCATCTCGATGCCGAGGAGCAGCGCGCGCTGTACGTCACCTGTGCCGGATGCGGTGAGGAGGTCATCCTCAACGTCACCGAGACCGTCGGCACGCAGCCGCCCGTGACCTACCACGGATGCGAGCCGATGACCCGAGCGATGCACGAATGGTTCCTCGCTCTCACGCGCGACGAGATCGTCGACGCGCCGCCGACCACCCTGTAGGTCTCGCGCGGGGTAGGGGTCGCGCCATCTCTGCGCGACACCGCCTCCAAGACTTTCCGGGCAGTGATCTCTCTCTCCCCGAGGCCCTCGCGTGCGCGCGCGAGGGAGCCGTCACGTTTTCAGGTAGGTCTCCGCATGCCTTCCGCCAAAAAGAAGCCACTCACCAGCGCCGAGCGAGCCCGAAATTACAGGCAACGCAAGGCGCTCGAGGCGAAAGCCGCCGCCGAAGCTCAGGCCGCCGAACGTGACAACTCACGTGACGCCGGCACAGAGCGTGACGCGGCCGCCATCGACACCCCGTCGAAGCCTCGAGCGATCGTGCTCCGCGACTCAGTCGCCGACGCGATCGCGCACATGAAATGGCTCAAGCCGACAGACAGCGCCCTCTCCGACATGGCGCTGATGTACGCCGGGATGATCGACGACCTGGTCGCCGAGGACCCCACGGCGACCGGCAAGGCGGCTTCGCTCGGTCAGCTACTCGCCCGGCTCATGACCCAGCTCGGAGGCGCTCCCACCGTGCGCCTCCAGCACGAATTGCGATCGCTCAGGCTGCTCGCCGGCGTCGCGGGCGAAGGCGGAACCGATGGCACCAGCGACGACGAGCAGCGGTCGCACGAAGGCACGCCCGGCGGGGAAGGCGCGGACGTCATCCCGATCCGACCGGCCAAGCGCAAGCGAGCCTAGGCGCGGCCGCGAGATCCCCCGGATCTACACCAAGCCGCTCCGTCGCCTCACGCCCAACACCTCGCTCGGCTTCGAGGTCATCGAGTTCTGGCTCTGGCTCCGCGCGCGCATCCTGATGGTGGCCGAAGTCACCGAAGCTGCCGGCGACGTCGAACTCGCGGCCGCCTACCGCGGTCTCATCCCCTCACCCGTGCCGTGGCAGCGATGGTTCCTCATCCACGCGCTCGAACTCCTCCCAGGACCCGAGCGCCGCTTCCGCTTCCGCGTGCTCCTGCTGCTCGTCGCGAGGCAGAACGGCAAGACGACCCTCATGGTCGTCATGATTCTCTGGCGCCTCTTCCAAGATGGCGCCCCGAAGGTTATCGGGACCTCCACCAAGCTCGAGCAGGCCGAGGAGACCTGGGACACGGTCGTCCTCATCGCCGAGCTCATCCCCGAGCTCAGCGACGAGGTCTCCCACGTCGGCAAGGTCAACGGTTCCAAGTACCTCCAGCTCGACTCCCTCAACGAGTACTTCCCCCAGCCCAGCAACTCCGGCGCCGGCCGCGGCTGGTCCGCCGAGCTCGTCCTCGTTGACGAGCTCCGATCACACAAGACCTGGGACACCTGGTCGGCCATCTCCAAGAGCACCACCGCCAAGCGATACGGCCAAGTGTTCGGCGTCTCCAACGCCGCCGACATCGAAGGCGTCGTCCTCCGCCAGCTCAGGTCCGCCGCGATCGACGCGATCGAGGGGAAGATGCCTGAGGGCGACCTCGACGATGCCGTGCTCGAGCTGCTCAGGAACACCCCGACGTTTCTCGCCGAATGGTCGGCCCGCCCCGAACGGAGCCGGTACGACAGGGACGGCTGGTACGAAGCGAACCCGTCCCTCGGCTGGTTCTTCGGAGAAGAGTCGATCGCCGCATCACTCAGCGACCCTGAGTGGAAGTTCCGGACCGAAGTCCTCTGCCAGTTCGTCGACACGACCGAAGGCGGCCCGTTCGCCGAAGGCAGCTGGCACGACACCGACGTCCTCACCGTCGAGAGAGACACCACCAAGCCCGCCGGCTACGTCATCGACCTGTCGCACGATCGCCAGATGGCGCACATCGGCGTCACCTTCTTCGACACAACCGGTCGCCTCCGAGTCGAGATCGCAGCATCGCGCGCAGGCACCGACTGGATCGTGCCCTGGCTGAAAGATCCCGCCCGTAAGATCCCGCTCACCTACGTCACCTTCCAGCGCCGCGGCGCCCCGATCTCGAGCATGCTGCCTGAGCTCGAGGAAGCGGGCATCCCCTACACCGAATGGGCCGGCGAGGACTTCGGTCGCACCTTCGGCATGGGATACGACGAGATCGAACGCGGCACAGTCACCCACGGATCGACCGGTCTGCAGCGCTCCCTCAACGTCGCCGCCATGACCGCCCGCGTGAAGATCACGCAGGGCGGCAGCTGGATGGTCGACCGGAAGGCGTCACCCGAAGACGTCGCACCGCTCATGGTCTTTTTCGGCGCCATCTTCCTAATGCGCATCGCGGCCGCGAACAAGAAGCCCTCCGTCTACGAGACCCGCAACATGATCACCCTCTAGGAGCCACAGTGCGACCTGACCGCATCGTCCGCCGCCACCTTCGGAACCGGTACCTGATCACCGTCCGCAGCGACGAGACCTTCGAGGGTCTGCTCGTCGACGCAGACGCCCGCACGCTCGTGCTGGCTTCCGCGTTCCAGGTCTCACCCGCCGGCGGCCGCGAGCCGATCACAGGTCAGCTGTTCATTCCGCGCGACACCGTGAAGTACCTGCAGCAGCTCGCCCAGGCCTAGGAGGCACCGTGCTCGTCAACGCCTCCGGCCAGCTGATCCTCTCCACCACGGCCCTCGCCGATCGCGCGCCGGCGTTCTACAACTCCACCCACCACGTGCCGACGTCGATGTCGCTAATCGGCAGCATGGCGTCCTATGCGGCGCTCTACAAGGCGCAGCTGTGGGTTGGCGTCGTCATCCGCAAGCTGGCAGGCGGAACCGCGCGCCTGCCCTTCGGAGTGCAGCTCGAAGAGCGTCTCGGTAAGCGGGCTGAGCGCGGAATCCTGGACGACCTCCTCCGCCGCCCCAACCCGCAGCTGTCCGGGCACGCCATGTGGCGCTGGATCTCGTCGATGTACGACATCTACGGCGAGGCATTCCTCATCAAGATCCGCGACGCCCGCGGTCGAGTGCGTGAGCTGTGGCCCATGCACCCGGCCAACATCATCGTCCGCCGCAGCGACGAAGACGGCCGCCTCAAGTACCAGTACGCAGCCGGGGGAGCGGTCCAGTCCGGCTTCCCCGAGTGGGACGAGGCCGACGTCGTCGCCTTCCTCGCGTTCAACCCCGACACTATGACGCGCGGCCTATCGAACCTCGAAGGCCTCCGGATGACTCTCATCAACGAGGACGCATCCCGGCGCGCCACACAAGCGTTCTGGCAGAACGGCGCCCGACCCGGCGTCATCCTCGAGCACCCCGGCGAGCTGAAAGGCGACGCGCTGTCGCGACTGCAGCAGCAGTACGACGCCGGCCTGCAGGGCCCCGAGGGGTACGGCAAGACGAAGGTGCTCGAAGAGGGCATGAAGGCAAACATGATCGCCCTCAACCTCGAGGAGATGCAGTACATCGAGTCGCGGAAGCTCAACCGCGAGGAGGTCTGCTCCAGCTACGACGTCCCACCGCCGGCCGTGCACATACTCGATCGAGCCACCTTCTCCAACATCACCGAGCAGCTCCGCTCGATGTACCGAGACACGATGGCGCCGCGCAACGAGTTCTTCGAGTCGGTCATCGACGAGCAGCTCGTCACGGACTTCTACTCGCTCGACACGGCCAGATCCCGCTTTGACATGGACGAGGTCCTGCGCGGCGACTTCGAGACCCGAGCCTCAGCTGTCGGCACGCTCATCGAGAAGGGCGTCTACAAGCCGAGCGAGGCCCGCCCGCTGTTCGGGCTGGACCCAGCCGGCCCCGAAGCCGACCAGCTGTACGGCAACGCAGCCCTGGTGCCACTGGGCACGAACGCACGGCAGCCTCAGCAGGTAGCCACCGACGGCACCCTCATCCCGACGGTCCTCTCCGCTGGCGGCCGGCCCGTAACACACGGCAGACCGGCGGTTCGCGCACTTATGGGCAAGGTCGGCCGGCTCAAGGGCAACAAGGTCGCCACCCGCGAGAAGCTTGCCGCAGAGCTCGGCAACGAGCTGAAGGCATTCTTCGAAACGCAGCGCGACGCGATCAAGTCGGCGCGCGGCCAGAAGGCGGCCGGCGGGCTGTTCGAGCCGGCCGACTGGGACGATCCGCTCGCTGAGATCCTGCACAACGTCGCCGTCGCAACGTCTCAGGCGATCGGCACGGCTACGGCAACCGATCTCGGCGGCACCTACGACGACGCACGGATCTCAGACTGGCTCCTCGAGGACGCGACAACCTCGGCGAAGAACATCAATCAGACGACCGCACAGCGCCTCGACGAAATGCTGGAGCGAGCCGACACCGAGGACCCCGAGTACGACGAGGACGAAGACCTCGACGGCTTCTTCGACGGCGAGGTCAATCAGCGGGCCGGCTCCATCGCCTGGGGTCGCATCGCGGTTGTCGCTGGTCTGGCCGCGCTGGTCGCCGCCGAGCTGTCCAACGCGGCGACAAAGACCTGGATCGTCACCTCCGCAAAGCCCCGCGCCTCACATGCCGCCATGGACGGCGAGACCGTCGCACTGGGCGAGTCCTTCTCCAACGGGATGGACGGCCCCGGCGACTTCGCCGGTGGCGCGGACGAAGTCGCCGGATGCACATGCGAACTGCAGTTCAACACGTAAGGAGCACGTCATGAAGATCATCCGCAAGGACGCTTCGATCGAGAACACCGGCACCGACAGCGACTTCCCCGGCACATTCCGTGTCGTCCTGTCGGCGCCGACCGAGGATCGCGACGGCGACACTCTCCTGGCCGACGAGTGGAAGCTCCCGCTCCCCAGCCACATCACCTTCGACACCGACCACGGCATGAGCGTCGTCACGACCGTCGGGTCGGGGGTGCCCGCCATCGACGAGACATCCGGCGAGCTCATCGTCGAGGGCAGCTACTCGTCCCTCCCGCGGGCCCAAGAGACCCGCACGCTGGTCAACGAGGGCCACATTCGCACGACGTCGGTCGCCTTCATGACCGTTCCCTCCACCGCGAAGGGCGGCAAGATCACCAGCGTCCGGGAGCTGCTCAACGGCGCGTTCGTCGCGGTCCCGTCCAACCGCGAAGCGCTCGTGCTCGAGTCCAAGGGCCTCGGCCGGAAGGTCGGCGCCCGCAACTCCTCCACAGACTCCGAGCGGATCCAGCAGATCCACGACCTCACACTGCAGCTCGGCGCGTCCGCAGACGGAGTCGACGACTCGGCCGACGAGACTGCCGCGGAGAAGCGCTTCAGCGCACGCCGCACCAAGTCGATCGACGGCAGCCTCGAGCAGCTGCAGGAGCGGATCAGCGACGCGCTCCGCGAGACCTACCAGGGCTGGGTCTGGCTCCGAGCGACCGTCCCCAGCGACGGAGGCGGCCAGGCCACCTACGACGTGGAGGACCCCGACACCTACGACAGCACCACCTGGCGCGAGTCGTACACATACGACGGCACGACGGTCACCCTCGCGGGCGATCGCCAGGCCGTGGAGGTGACTCAACAGATCATCCCCGACACCTCGAGCACATCGACTGCCACATCCCCCGCCGCCGGAGCTGGTGCTCCCGCCGCCGGCGAGAAGGCCGCCACCGATGCCGAGGAGCTCCAAGTGCGAGCGGCACAGATCCGCTCGTTCATGAACATCCACACAACCCCGGAAGGGAGCACCACATGAGCACCAAGCTCAAGGAGGCGCAGGACCGTGTCATCGACCTGTCGATGAAGTCCCTCGCCATCGCCGAGAACCACGGCGGCATCTACAATTCGGCGGGCGAGCAGAAGAAGGCCCTCGACGCCATCGACCCCGATCTCAAGAAGTGGCAGCAGGAGGTCGAGGACCTCACCTACGTCGAGAACGCCCGCAAGGCGTTCGGCGCGGCCGGCGCCTCGCTCGAGGACGCCGGAAAGGGCAAGGACGACGTCGCCGGCAAGAGCCTCGGCGAGCAGTTCGTCCAGTCCGCCGGCTACAAGCAGCTCGTCGAGAAGGGCCTCAAGGGCGGCAGCTGGTCGTCCGGCGAGGTCGAGCTCAAGGAGTTCTTCGAGGGCTCCGCCGGAACCCCCGGCGCCGGCTACGCACCCGCCACCTTCGCACCCAACCTGGTGCCCGGAGTCGTCGACCAGCGCTTCCGACCCCTGACGGTCGCCGAGCTGTTCCCCAGCGGCACCACCAACTCGCCCCTGATCCGCTACCTGGTGGAGACGGTGGCCGAGAACGGCGCCGGCGGAGTCGCCGAGGGCGCACCCAAGCCCGAGTCCAACCTGCAGCTCGACGTCGAGGACGAGACGGTCAAGAAGATCGCCACCTTCCTCACCGTCACCGACGAGATGCTCGAGGACTGGGCGCAGACCCAGAGCTACATCAACGCCCGCCTGGCGCTGTTCGTGCGCCTCGAAGAGGAGCTGCAGCTGCTCCGCGGCGACGGCACCGACGACACCCTCGTCGGTCTGCTCAACCGTGAGGGCCTGTCGCCCGACATCATCCGCGGCACCAACCCGTCCGCCGTCGACGACAACTCGATGGACGCGATCTACCGACAGATCACGCACATCCGCGTCACGCAGTTCATCGAGCCCGACGCGATCGTCATCGACCCGCTCGGCTGGGAGGGCATCATCCTCGGCAAGGACCTCAACGATCAGTACTACGCCGGCGGCCCGTTCCTGTCCGACACCGACCGCACCCTCTGGGGCAAGCGCGCCACGGTCTCGTCGGCCATGGATGCCAAGGAGGCGCTCGTGGGCGCCTTCGCACAGGCGGCACAGGTCTTCCGCAAGGGCGGCCTGACGGTCGAGGCGAGCAACTCGCACGCCGACAACTTCCGCCGCAACAAGACCTCGATCCGTGCCGAGGAGCGTCTCGGCCTCGCGGTCTACCGTCCCGGCGCCTTCGGCAGCGTCACCAACCTCAAGTAGGGAAGGCCAGCACATGACGAACCCCAACTACGGCAACGACGTCAGCCTGCTCAAGGCTCAGGTGATCACCGCGAACGGCAACGGCGCGACGATCGTCGACACGATCGACAAGTCCACGCTCCGCCTGGTCGCCACCGCGACCGACGTGGCGGGCACGACACCGTCGGTCACGATCACCGTCCAGACGTCCGCCGACAAGGGCGTCACCGACGCCTGGCGCGACGTCGCCGCCTTCCCGGCCATCACGGCCAACGGCTCGCAGCGGAAGGCTTTCACCGGCCTCGACCGCTACAGCCGCCTCAAGTGGGCGGTCGCCGGCACCAACAACCCGACCGCGAAAATCACGGTCGACGGCGAAGCGGTCTAACCACCGCCAGTCACAGCTGGGCCCGGACGCCGTGTGGCTCCGGGCCCAGCTGCCCACCGCACCACCACCAGCTCGAGGAGACGACCATGAGCGACGACATCCCCGGCGGCCTCCAGCGCGGCCGCTACCGCACCGCCAGCAACAAGAAGAGCACCAACAAGAAGCCCTACAACCGCTTCGCTCTGCTGCCCTCCGCATTCCCCGCGGCCGCGCAATCGGACGACGAGGTGGAGACGAAGGTCATCACCCCGCCCGCAAAGCCGGGCAAGAAGCCCGGCACCACCGCCGAGACGGAGTAACACCGATGGCCGACCCGCTGCTCGCAACCGTTGACGACCTCGGTCTCCTCGTCGGCGAGGACCTCGCCAGCGCTGACCCCAAGGCTCAGCTGCTGCTCCGCACCGCGTCGGCCATCGTCCGCGGCTCCAAACCCGGAACCGGCCAGTACCTCTCCACAGTTGTCGACGACCTCGTCTACATCGAAGCGATCGCCAGCGCCACAGGTTTCCTTAGCGAGTTCCCCATCCGCGAGGTCACGCTCGTCGAGCGGCAGACCCCCGACGGCTGGGTCGCACTCGACGCGACCAGCTACGACATCGACCGACGCACCGGCCGGATCCGCCTGCACCGCTGGCCCAGCCACTACTCCGCCGAATGGCGAGTCACCTACACCCACGGCTTCGACGACATCCCCGACGGTATCTCCGGCGCAGTCCTCGGCCTCGCATCCCGCGCTTGGGAGATCCCCATCGGCGTCGACAACGAACGCATCGGCCAACGATCCATCAAATACCTCATGCTCGACTCCGGCTTCCTACCCCACGAAGCAAACTCGCTCGCGGAGTACCGGCGACCCGAGGTCCGCTGATGGTCCGACGTCTCGGCAAGGACGCCTTCGAGATCATCGAGCCGGGCACGACGACCGATCACGGCAACGACGTCGACGACTGGACCGAAAGCCCTGCCGGCCCGGCCACGGTCACCGTCGTGCGCGACAGCTACGTCGAGCTCTCCGTCACCGCAGAGGACCTCGTCAACCGGCATCAGACTCTCGCTGCCGGCACAGTCTTCGCGCCCGCCGGCACACAGCTGTCAAACCGTGCGCGGATCCGCTTCGCAGGCACCACCTACGAGATCGACGGCCTCGCGTTCGAGATGCACTCCTACAGCGGCGCCATCGACCACGTTCCGATCCCGATCAAGCGCTGGGAGGGATGATGCCCGGCCGGATCACGCGCATCGAGTTCCACAACGCCGGCTTCAACGAGCTCCGCCGCAGCCCGGAGGTGCGTGCCGAGCTCGAACGACGCGGCTCCGCGATCGCCGAAGCGGCAGGCGGCGCCGAAGACTTCGAAGTCGTGTCCACCCTCACCAAGAGCCGCGCCCGCGTCGTCGTCGTCACCGCGACAGCACGGGCGAAGCAGCTTGAGGCGGAAGACCGCGCCCTCACCAGCGCGCTCGACGCCGGCCGCAGCTGACAGGAGCCCCATGATCGACGCCGAGATCATCACATGGGACGACGCCGAAGAGACCCTCCGGGCCTTCTACGAGCTCGAGCTGCCCGACATCTCGGACGAGTGGGCCGACATCCACTGCGGCACCGCCGTCCCCAACCCAAGGCCCAGCACATTCGTCGTAGTCAGGCGCACCGGCGGGACTATCGACGGCCTCGTCATCGACCGACCCACCCTCGTCACCGAGGCCTGGTCGACCGTGGAAAGCACCGCAAGCCGCCTTGCCAACGTCTGCCGCAGCCTCGCATTCGCGGCCGCGCGCGCCGGCGTCATGGGACCGGCCACGATCTACGACGACGTCGTCGAATACTCCGGCCCGCAGAACCTCCCCGATCCCATGCCCGGTCACTCCCGCTACACCTTCACGCACGAGATCCCCATGCGAGGCGGCACCGCCGTCTAGCACCCTTCGCAGGCCTCCGCACCGCCACAGAAGGAGCAACCACCATGGTTGGAGAAGTCAACTCAAAGCAGGTCTTCACCGGAGGCCCCGATCAGGCGGTCACCGGCGCGATCCTGCGTGCACCGCTCGGCACCGCGCTGCCGGCAACGATCGCCGATGCTCTCGACGCCGCATTCATCGCGTCCGGGTACATCGACGAGAACGGGTTCAAGCTCACCCCCGAGCGCACCCTGCAGTCGATCAAGGACTGGTCGCTCGCCACCATCCGGGACGCCCTCCAGGAGTTCAACGCCTCCATGGCGTGGGCGCACCTCGAGACCAACGCCGCCAGCCTCAAGAACTACGCCGGCGACGCGAATGTCACCGTCACCGCGCCGACCGTCTCCGCCGGCACCCGCATCAAGGCCGTCCTCAACGGATCCGAGGCGCCGCGCTACTGCTGGGCCATCCGAATCAAGGACGGCATCCGCCGGATGCTCATCATCGCCCCCGACGCGGGCATGACGAAGCAGGAGGCGATCGAGTTCAAGAAGGCGATCGCCGTCAAGTGGGGCATCGAGGTCAAGACCTACCCCGACTCCAGCGGCAACTACGTCTACATCTACACCGACGACGGCGTCGTCACCGCCTAGGCGGTCCACAGACCGGCGTGGCGGGCGTTCTCGCGCGGAGGCCTGCGCCCGTCACGCCGGATTCACCTATGGCCTCCGCACAGAGAAAGGCCCCCGCATGCCATACCAAGTACCGCGGTCGAAGAGATCGCTCAAGCAGAACCAGTTCGAGTTCACCATCGACGGCGACACCGAGCCGGAGCGCATCTACTCCGTCCCGCTGATGCAGTTCATCACCCCGTCGGTGCTCCGCGACCTTGCCGAGCTCGACATGAACGAGTTCTTCATCCGCTTCATGGACCTCGAGCTGCCCGGCGTGCTCGAGAAGCTCGAGGGCGGTGACCAGCTCACGGACCTGCTCACAGCCTGGCAGGCCGACTCGAAGCTCTCGATGGGGGAATCCGAGGGCTCGCCGCTTACGTCGCCGACCACGACGGCGCAGTCCGCTACGAGCTCCTCCGAGTCGGCCACTCCCTCGACGAGCTCGACACCGGCGATCTCAGCTGGGTAGATCTCGCCGCGGTTGTCCACCACGCGCCACCCGGCAACGCGATCCTCCGATCCCAGTTCGGCGATCGCGCGCACTACGGCGTCCCCGAGCACTTGCTGCTCGCGATCGCCAACCTGCTGCAGGACGGCAACTGGCAACGCGCGCAAGACGAGCACGCGCCCAAGCCCACCCCCCTCCGCGCGCCCGGCGACCCCGGGCCCGGAGACAGCTTCGGCTCCATGCCCATCCCCGCCTCCCAGTTCGACGACTGGTGGTACAGCGACCTCTGAAAGGCGGCCACCATGGCAGGAGAGAGCGGAGGTGGGGGCGGCGCCAAGCTGGCCACCGCCTACTACGAGCTCATCCCCTCCATGGGCGGCGCTCAGACGTCGATCGCATCACAGCTGCTCCCCGCAGCTGCCGGCGCCGGTATGGGAGCCGGCGCCGGCATCGGCGAGGCCCTCCTCGGAGGCCTGAAGAAGTTCGCCGGCCCCATCGCGATCCTCGCCGCGGGCTTCTCCATCAAGAAGATCGTCGCCGAAAGCACCGAAGCCTTCATGTCGCTCGCCGGCGAAGTGAAGGGGCTGCAGCGCATCACCGGCGGCACCGTCGAGCAGGCATCACTCCTGGGGGCCACCCTCAAGCTCTCCGGCGTCGACACCGCCAAGGCCAGCACGGCCATGACGATCTTCTCGCGCAACCTCAACAGCGCGAACGACGGCGGCGAAAAGGCGGCCGCCATGGCCGCAAAGCTCGGCACCGGATTCCTCGACGCCGCCGGCGGCATCAAGCCCATCTCAGAGATCATGCCCGGCCTGGCCGACAAGTTTTCGAAGATGCCCGACGGTGCCGAAAAGACCGCCCTCGCCATGCAGCTGTTCGGCCGATCCGGCGCACAGATGCTGCCCTTCCTCAACAAGGGCGCCGCCGGCCTCGCCGAGCTGCAGGAGAAGGCCCGCGACATGGGCCTCGTCCTCGACGACACCAGCATCAAGATCATGAGCGCCGCCAAGGTGTCGCTCCGCGAGTACAACATGACGATCCAGGGCACCAAGGTCGCCCTCGGCGGCACGCTCATGCCCGTCATGACCGCCTTCTCGAACGTCAGCCGCTCGCTGATGATCCCAGTCCTCGAGACCCTCACCGGATGGTTCGCCCGCGCCCGCACACCCATGATGGAAGCGGCCGAGACGCTGCAGTCATTCGCCGACCGTGGTGGCGCAGCCATGAAGGGCATCCTCGGCTTCTTCACCGGCGGCGACTCCAAAGCCGACCTCGCCACTTCCCTCGGCCTCGACAAGGCCTCACCCGTCATCGAGACCCTCTTCCGCGTCCGGGAGGGCTTCCAGAGCGCCTTCGGATTCGTCCGCGACCTCATCGCCGGCATCGGACCCACCATCGGGCCCCTCGTCGGCCAGTTCATCGCCCTCTGGACCTCGATCTCACCGCTCAGCATCATCTTCGAGGCCATCAAGCCCGTACTGCCGGCGCTCGCCGACATGTTCACCTTGCTGGCCACCAGCCTCGGAGGCGCCTTCGCCGACGTCCTGACTGTCCTCTCTCCAGCACTGAAGGACATCGCGGGCGTCCTCGCTGGCGCACTCGGCGGCGCCTTCCAGCAGATCATGCCGGTACTCCCCGTCATCATCGGCGTGGTCGGTCAGCTCGCCTCCGTCTTCGCCGGCGTGCTCGGCGACGCACTCGGCATCGTCATCCCGATCATCTCGGACCTGGTGAGCATGCTCGCCGGCACCTTCTCCCAGGTGCTGGTGACGCTGATGCCGATCGTGTCCAACCTGGTCGGAGTACTCGGCCCCGTCCTCGGAGCCGTCCTCTCGGCGCTCGCACCACTGATTGGGATCCTGGCCGGAGTGTTCTCTCAGGTCCTCACCGCGGTGATGCCCCTGATCGAGCCGCTCCTGGGCGTTGCGATGGCGCTGCTGCCCGTCCTCGACCCAATCATGCAGCTGGTGGGCGCCCTGCTCCCGCCGCTCATCGACCTGTTCATGGCGCTCCTCGGTCCGATTCTGCAACTCGTTCCCATCCTCGTCGGCCTGCTCGTCCCGGTCCTCTCGTTCGTCGCCACCGTCCTGTCGACCGTCGTGCAGTGGCTCGTCACCGCCATCAGCTGGCTCGTCGACCTGGTCACCGGATCCGGCGACGCCGGCGAACAGCTCGCCGCCATCTGGGGCAGCACGATGGGCATGTTCGCCGACTTCTTCACGAACACAGGCGGCATGTTCGCCGACTTCTTCACGAACACGATCGGCATGTTCGCCGACTTCGGCAGCAACCTCGGCCAGACCGTCGTCGGCATCTGGAACAACGTCACCGCATTCTTCGCCAACGGCATCGCCGGCATCATCGGGTTCGTCTCCGGTCTGCCCGGCCAGGTGATGGGCGCCCTCGGCAACCTCGGCACCATGCTCTTCAACGCCGGCCGAGACATGATCCAAGGACTCCTCGACGGCGCCGGATCGCTACTCCGGAACATCGGCAACTTCTTCCTCAAGATCCTGCCCGGCTGGATCGTCGAGCCGTTCAAAGCCGCCCTCGGCATCCGATCGCCATCGACAGTCATGGCCGACGCTGCACAGTGGCTGCCCGCCGGCGTCGTCGTCGGCGTCAACCGCGGCCGCGGCGCCGTCGAAGCGGCCATGGCCAACCTCGTCCAGGTCCCCAGCATGCTCAGCAACGCGATCGCCAGCTCGAGCGCCAACCTCACGACCACAGGCGGCATGCCCGCCACCATCACCCTTCTCGACCGCGACGGATCGATCCTGACCCGCGCACAGGTCATCGCCGGCGAAGCCGTCGCCGCCGCCGACAACAGGCTCGCGTCAGCCGTCCGAGGAGGCCTTGTCCGCTGATGGTCACCACCCTCACCCTCACCCCACAGCCCATTGGCTCACCCGCACCCTACGTCGACGTCCTCGCCTCCGCCATCACAGCCGGCGTCTCACGCGTCACCGTGTGGCGCACCGTCAAGGGCCGCCAGTACAAGGTCCGCGGCCTCGTGAACGTCTCCGCCGGCGGCACCGTCACCACCCGCGACTTCGAAGCACCCCGCGACGTCCTCATCAGCTACCGCGTGCAGCATCTCGACGCCCTCGGCAACTTCATCTCCTGGTCAGACACCGCCACCACCACCCTGCCCGACGTCGACGGCTACACCTGGTTCCACAACCCCCTCGACCCCACCACCTCCGTCCGCCTCCGGATGCTCGCACCCACCCCCGGAGCCCTCACCAAACCCCTCGACGCCGAGATCCTCCGAGTACTCGGCCGCTCCCTGGGGGTCGGCTTCTTCGGCGCTCGCGGTGGCTTCTCCAACATCAACCTGACCGCCCTCACCGAGACCATCGAAGACGCCGACAGGTTCGACGCCCTGTTCGGCGGATACGACGACGTCAACACCGTCCCCATCCTCTGCGTTCGGACGCCGTCCGCGATGCGACTGCCCCCGACTCTGTTCGCTCTCGTCGGCAAGCCGGAGCAGGTGGCGCTGCAGCCCTGGATCCGCGGCGAGTGGTCGGCCTGGCAGATGGCCGGCGACGAGATCTCGCCGCCGCCCGAGGCCATCATCACCGCGCTGCTCGACTACGCCGACTTCAGCGCCTTCTACAGCGGTGGCTACAACGTGTTCAAGGCCGCGTACCTCGACTATGAGCAGGCCATGCGCGACTACACGATCGCTGGCACCGTATGATCACCGTCTCCCCGGAATTCCGGGCCGCATCGTTCGCCGGGGGAGTCCAGCGCGACATCGTCGTCGACGTCCTCGTCGACGGGCAGCGAGTCATTGAGGCACTCCCGGTCGAGTGCAGCCTGAAGTCCGACGGCTCAGCGAAGATCCGCACCCAGGGCACAGCGAAGCTTGTCTACTCCGACGATCTCGGCCGCTCCGTGATCCCCGACGAGCTCACATCCTGGCTGACGCCCTACGCGACCTACCTCAACGTGTCCTACAGGATCGCCGCGGGACGATTCGAAGAGAAAGTGCTTCTCGGCACCCTCAAGGTCATCGGAGTCAGCGACCCAGAGCGCAGCTGGACCCGACACCTCGGACGGATCATCACCATCGGGTCGAGCGTTTCGCTTCGGCTCGCCGACTCGTTCGCCGTGACCGACCGTGAGCGGTTCATCGCGCCGGCCGCGCCGACCAGTCTGCTGAGTACCTGGCAGGAGCTCGGCGCGATCACGGGCCTGCCGCTGAGCCGCAACGTTGCAGACGCTCCGATCACCCGATCGATCACCTACCAGGAGTCCATCCTCGAGGCCGTTTTCTCCCTCGGAGACCTCCTCGACGGGGTCCCGTTCATCAATCCCAACGGGCAGCTCGAGATCATGCCCAACACCTGGGGCGCCGTCGTCGAGCGCCTCACCATCGGCTCCGCCGGATCCGTCAACGAGGTGGTCCCGGCCGAGCTCACCGACCTGGGTATCTACAACCAGGTTGTCGTCCGCAGCCACGATGACGACCAGGTGCGCATCCTCGCGCACCGTGAGCTCACCTCCGGTCCGCTCCGCTACGGCGGACCATTCGGTCGGGTCCCGTACTTCGCCTCAAGCCAGTTCGTCACCACCGAAGGGGAAGCGGCCGACTACGCCGAATCTCTGCTGCCGCTCGTCTCGTCCGAGCCGGCCTCGCAGTTCGTGATCCGCTGCCTGCCGCATCCCTGGCTCGTCGTCGGCGACGTCGTCGAGTTCTGGTACAACGACGCCTACCTAACGGGCCGGATCACACAGCGCGAGATCGCGGGACGGGGCTACATGACCCTTAACGTCCAGGTGCGCCGTGGCTAGCGGCGACGAGATCGCCCGAGTACTCGGAGCCATTCCCACCGCTGGGCTCATCGTCGGCACATTCGTCAGCCTCAACCCCGACGGCACCGTCCAGATCGACTTCGGTGCCGGGCCAGTCCCATGCCTGTCCGCCGGCAGCTCCCAGCCGCTCCCCGGCACGTCCGTCAGGTGCGTGCAATTCGACGGGGGAGTCGTGATGCTGGGGCCCGCCGCACCCCAATCCACCTTCGGCACCGTCACCGCCACGGGGGCACTTGCCCTCACCGTGACGGTGGGAGGCGTCTCGCTCCAGCTGCCATTCATGGTCTCCTACACTCCTCGCGCCATCAACGACGTCGTCCTCATCGACTGGGACTCCGGCGGCGTCGTGCTCGGAAAGCTCTCCGCCGTCCCCGGCGCAAGCTACGTCTACGTCCCCACCACGCCGCCCATCCAGGCGTACACCGCCGACTTCCGTGCGGACGACTCCGGCTCCTTCGAATCCGGCAGCTGGAACAAGAACGACGTCTACTGCTCGAGCAGCAACATCGGCGCCTGGTTCTACGGCTCCACCATCGCCGGGACCATCCCCGACGGCGCCGTCATCAACCGGGTCCAGCTGTACGTGCCCGAGTACTACAACCAGTTCCCGTCATCGCTGGCCACCATCGGCCTTCACACCCTGCCCACCAAGGCAGGCACGCCGAGCATCAGCAGCGCCGGCACCATCTCGCAGGGCACCGGTTGGAAAGACCTCCCGGTCGGCTTCGGCGACGCCCTCAAGACGGGCGCAGCACTTGGCGTGGGCACCAACCACGGCGGGTATCACAAGTTCCGTGGACGGGCGACAGACGCCGACTCCGGGCTCCTCAGAATCGATTGGACCGTCTGACATGACCGTCGACTACAACGCAGCCAAGGGCGCAGGACGCCTGATCCCCGCCGGCGCCACACCCGACTTCGCTGGCGACGTCAACGAGCTCATCCAGTGGCTCCAGAAGGGCCGAACCTACCGCCGCTTCGCCAACATGGCGGCCATGCCCGGCGCCGGCGTCGAAACACTCGACCTGGCAATGGTCGACAACATCCCTGGCGCCTGGTGGAAATACGACGGCACCACCGCCGCCTGGAAGATGTACGGCACCGCCGAGTTCCCAACCGCGTCCGCTCGCGCAACCGCCATCACCGCGCCGGCGCTCGGCATGATGAGCAAGGTGGCCACGGAGCCATTCGAACGCCGCTACAACGGCACCACCTGGAAGGCGTGGGGATCAAACTTCCCTGTCATCCCGACTTCCATCGTCGGCGCCGGGGCCACACTCGGCACCGACGGCGCGATCGCATGCGTCGGCGTCACCACGCTCTCGCTGAACGGCATCAACACGAGCGACTTCGACACGATCAAGCTCAGGGCCAAGGGCGCCATGGCCGTCGGCGTCACCACAGTCGGCTGGCGCCTCCGCAACGCCGGCGTTGACATCGCCACCGCCCTGTACGACAACCAGTACGGCAAGGACGAGTCCGCCGCCCGATCAGTTTCAGCCGGCTCCGGGCAGACCACCATGGTCGTCGACGCCTTCACTGGTGCATTCCGAATCGCCTTCAGCCTCGAAATCGAAGACGCCTACCCCGCGGATCAGACCTCCTTCATCTTCCGCGAGAACGCCCAGCTCATCACCAGCGGCGCCCCCCGCACAGTCGACGTCTCCGGATGGCACCGGGACCCCGTGTCCGCAGACGGACTCACCCTCCTCTGGGCAGGCACAGGCGGCTTCACCGGCGACATCCGCATAACCGCTACGGCCAACAACTAGGAGCCCGCAATGACCGCCTTCGAGATCAACGTCACCACCCCCGCCCGCGACTCCGAGACCGGCGAACTCGTCCCCGGCGTCCGCGTCGACGACGTCATGATCGTCGAACGCGACACCCTCACCCAGGCGAAGGCAGCCGCGCTCGCCGCATTCGGTGAAGGCGCGAAGATCGTCGGCAAGCCGGTCGAGCTCGAGACCCAGACCCCGCCCGAGACGCTCGAGGAGGCGGAGGGATGAGCGCCGACCTCCCGCGGCTGACCATCGATTGGCCGACCGGGGTCGAGGCAGGCACCGACGACGCGAACGCGCACGCACTCGAGGAGATCCGCGCCTTCGCGTCCTCGCTCGAGCCGGAGACCCGCTTCGAGGTCTGGTACCCGACCACCACCGAGGCCGACTACGACGTGCTGAGCGTCGCCGACGACGGCGAGATCCTGCCGGTGCTGCCGTACGACCCCGCCGAGGCGCAGCGGGTCGCCGACTTCGTGAACGGAGCGAGCTCGTGAGCTTCTGGCCGAACGGATCCAGCACCCGCCCCGCCATCTCGTCTCCCTTCGGGAAGCGGAAGGTCCTGACGCCTGGCATGTCCGCATTCCACGAGGGCATCGACAGCTACGGATACGCCGTCAACTACGCCGTCACCGGCGGCACGGTCATCTTCGCCGGCTACAACGGCGGCGCCGGTTACGAGGTTCGCTGGAACGGCGACGACGGCCGCGAGCACCGCGACCTGCACCACGTCGCCGGCTCGCTTCGAGTTGCCAAGGGTCAGCGCATCGAGCGCGGCACCCCGCTCGGACTGCAGGGCCGCACCGGCACAGCCACCGGCGTCCACAACCACCACGGCGTCCGGGTCGGCGGGACCTTCGTCGACCCCATGCCCATCCTCACCTCTCTGCCATCATCTAGCGCACCTGCTGCCGGCGGAACCACCCCCATCCACAACCTCCCGAAGGGCGACAGCATGCGACAGGTCTTCTCCACCACCGGGTCTGGCTACGTCCAGACCGACGAAGGATTCGCCGGCGAGGGATCGCCGCAGATCCACAACCTCTTCTGGCGAGTCATCAACTCGGACCAGTCGAAGAACCCCTTCAACAACACCGGCATGCCGGACCAGTTCAACCCAGTCGAGATCAACATGATGGACCAGTTCCTCCGCCTCATGGTGGTCTCCAACCAGGTCGGCATCAAGATCGACGACGCCAAGCTGCGCGACGCGCTCAACGCCGCGCTAGGCCAGACGAAGATCCGCGCCGAGCTCAGCGACGAGGAGATCAAGCGCCTCAGCGCCGGTCTGCAGATCGACACCGGCATCAGCAACGAGGAGCTGGCCGCCGCATTCGACGTCGCACAGCCCCGCATCATCAAGGCGCTCCTCAAGGCACAGGGTGAGGCGCTCGCCGGTGCAGCCAAGTAAGCCCGAGCGACCAGCGGAGCGGGGGAAAACGTCATGACTTCTGAAGACCCGACGGTCGCCCTCGCGCGCGTGGAGGGCCGTCTTGGCGGCCTCGAGACACAGCTCGCTCAGGTGCGTACCGAGATGGCGACGAAGGAGGGCCAGGAGAACACCGGCCACTCCATCGAGCGCCTCGAGCGAGCTCTGGCGCTGGAAGCCGAGAACCGCACAAAGGCCGATGGCGCTGAGGCTCTAGCGCGGGAGAAGGCCGACACTGAGGAAAAGGTCGAGCGGGAGAAGGTTGCCGCTCGACTGCAGCTGGTGGAGGACCGTCAGGAGACCCGGAAGTACTCAGTGCTCGTCGCGATCCTGCTCGCCGCGGTGGGTCTCGCGCTGAACCTCCTGGAATCGCTCATCGGCGCGGGGGTCGGAGGATGAGCGCCGCGCCCGTCGCCGGCAAGCGGCCGCGACGGATGCGACGGCCGGCGTCGTTCTGGGCGGTGGTCGTCCTCGTGGCCATGCTGATCGTGTCGGTGTCGACGCTGATCGTGGTGCAGTCGGCGCGGGTCGATCGGCTGACCGCCACGCTCGACGCGAAGAACGCGATCATCGCCGAGAAGGACGGGCAGCTGGTCGACCTGCTCGACAACTACGCCGAGCTCGCCGACGATTGCGACCAGGCAGCGGACTGCACGACCACGTCGCCCGCGCCTGAGATCATTCAGCAGATCATCGAAGGCACACCCGGTTCACCAGGCCGCCCACCGACCGCGGCCGAGATTGCCGAGTCGATCCGCGCCTACTGCGCGATACGCGACGGGTGCGAGGGCTCAGACGGCACGGACGGCGTCGACGGCGCACCTGGTGCTGCCGGCAGCAACGGCCAGTCCGGAGCCGATGGACAGCCAGGAGCCGCCGGCGCAGACGGTGCAGCGGGAGCTCCTGGCGCACCAGGTGCTGACGGGCAGCCGCCCCTGGCGTGGACTTTCACGTACCTGTTCACCGATTACTCGTGCACCCGCACGGACCCGTTCGACGCATCCGCGCCGACGTACACCTGCACAACGGTCTAGGAGGCCACCATGTCCGACCCCATCATCAGCCTGATCCCCAAGTCCCCCGCAGAGGTTGCCAAGGCAATCCTCTACATCGCGATCACCGCCCTCGCGATCTTCCGCACCTCACTCGCCGCCGGCCTCGACCTCATCGGCATCCTGGCGATCATCATCGCGATCGTCGGACTGATCCCCGTCTACCTGCTCACCGGCACTCTCGTGAAGACCGTCACGGCCTTCGCGCTCGCCGCGCTGCAGGCGCTCGTCCTCGTCGTCGGACCAGGCCTCGGCCTCGGTGACGTCACGATCGACAGCTGGATCGGCGTGCTTCTCGCCGCCTTCGCAGCGATCGGCATCGCCGTCGTGCCGAACAAGCCGATGATCGACGCCCGCGTGACAGGCCGCATCACGAGTCTCCCCGAATGACCGGGCCCGAGGAGGACGACGAGTACCAGGTGCCTGTCGACCCCATGGACGACCTGCAATGCGAAGGCTGCCAGTAGCAGTCGAACGAATAAGCGCCCCACGGCCGCGAGAGCGGACCGTGGGGCGCTTTTTGTTCGTCCGGCGTCAGATCACATGCGCGCGAGGATCTCGGCCTTCTTGGCGTCGTATTCGGCCTGCGTGAGGACGTCGGCGTCGAGGAGGCCTTTGAGCTGCTGCAGCTGTGCAGTCGGATCCGGGGCAGCCGGCGTGAGCGTCGCGGGTGTGGGTTCAGGCGCCGCCTGCTGCACAACGACCTGGGGTGCACTCGCCTCGAGCATGAGCCGCTGCACGAGCGTCTTCACCTGCTCGGCTTCCTTATGGCTTGTGCGGAACTCGACCGCACCCGCCGCTGTGGCCACGATCACGACCGTGTTCAGTCCGAGACCCTTCTTCGATGTGATTGCCGACACCGAACGGATCGGGATCATGTCGGTGTTCTTGCCGCGGACCCCTGTGACGAGAGTCGATGCGCCGAGGGTGATCAGCCCCAGCGCGACCTTGCCACCGGATACTGCCTTCCGCTCCCACTCGATGCGGTCTGGCCAGATCTCGACCTTGGCGTTCTTGCCGTCGATGTGCGAGGTGAAGCTGTAGAGCGGCTTGGCTGATCCCATGGCGTCGATCGTACGGGGTAGATAGCGCAGCTGGGAGGCCCGCGTTGGGGTGCCCCCGAGTGGATTCGAACCACTGACCCGCGGATTAGAAGGCCGCTGCTCTATCCCCTGAGCTACGAGGGCTGGACCACCAGGCTACCGGCAGACCCGTCACGAGGCCCACGCGGCCGCTCAGAGCGGTTTCGTGGCCCGGTCGGCACCACGACACGCGGCAGTCGCTCCTTGGCCGCCCTGATTCGATTCTGCGACGGTCGAACGTACGCCTTCATCGACTGCCCGTCGCCGTGGCGGAGGGAATGCTGCACGTCCAGGCTGTCGGCGCCCATCTCCAGCAGCGTGGTCCCGTGCCACTTCCGCATGTCGTGCGCGTTGTGATCGATGCCCGCCCGCCGGAACGCCGCGTTGAGGGTGGCGGAGACGGATTTGCCGCGCACGTGGCGAACACCGTCGGGGGAGGGGAACCACCACCCGTCGCGCGGGAACCCAGCGGCGATCGCGTGCTCGAGCGTGAGCGAGTGCAGCGGCCGCGTTACGACCTTCCTCCCCTTCCCCTCGAGGGTGAGGATGGTGCCGGCATCCCAGTCGATCGAGGAGCCGCGAACAGCGGCTATCTCCGACGCGCGCAGGCCCTCGTACGAGTAGAGCAGCACCTTCATGATCGTGGGGCCATAGATGCCGGAGTCGAGGACGTGCTGGATCTGCTCCGTCGTCACGGGGCGCGGCTCGCGCGGCTCCACCCGCGGCCGCGGCAACCGAGCGGCCGGGTTGTCGAGGCGGAGGTCCTCGTCCTGGAGCCACGTGAAGAACGTGTGCAGAGCGGACCGATAGTTCGCCTTGGTCGTCGACGCCAGATCCGCTCGGCCGAGGAACATCACCAGCTGCTGCTTGGTGACATGGAGGGGGCTATCGTTCTGCGTGTGTCGGAGCACGGCGTTGATGAAGTATCGGCGCTCCCGGATCGTGCGCTCGGTGCAGTGCTGAGCGCGCATCGTCGCGGCCCAATATTCGATGATGTCGGGGGTGTTCACGGTAAGGCTCCTTGGTGAGTGTGAGGCCTGGGGGAGACATGACCGTACGACCGGTTTCTGAGGGTGGTGTCAGCCATGGTGGCTACGCTGAGGACTCAGCAAAGCCGGTTAGATGACGCCGAAATTTCAGGCTCTCAGCAGAGCTTCAGGCGGCGCTCGCCGAGGCCAGCGGCACGACGAGCGACAGCAGATCCGCAATGCCGGTTGCGGTCATGAAGATCGTCTGATCCTCGTCCACCAGGCGGACTACACCGCCTGGCAAAACCGACACAGCAACGGTCTCGTCGACGCAGCCGCACTTGATCTCGCCGTGCATCATCGTGCGCCCCGAGCTCCGGGGCCACGGCTACCGGCCCGCCCTCGCGGATGTAGGCCCGCCGAAATCGAGGCCCTGTAATCTCTTGGCCGCAGGTTCGATTCCTGCCGAGGGCACCGGGCGGTGCCTGCTCGCGCTAGCGGCGGGGGCCGAAGGGATCGTCGGGGTCGGTCGCTCCGCCGGCCGGCGTGAGGTCGAGACGAGCCGTCTCGGCGGGCTCGGCCGCCGACTCGGCATGATCGCGCTTGCTCGCGGCGATCGCGGCCGCGAGCGGGAGGTCGGACGAGTGCTCGACGGTCGCGCCGCTGGTGGCCACGAGCTGCTCCTCGGCCCACTTCTGCTGCTCGAGCAGCACCGGGTCGGGCTGGGCGTTGTCGTACTTCCACCGGTCGAGGTCGTCGCCGAACAGCTTCTTGGCCTTGCCCGGCTTGTGCAGCCAGCGCACCAGACGGTCGCGGAACTCGGCGAGCGTCTGATCGGCCTGGAAGCTGTAGCTGACGGAATTGGTGCGCATCTCGTGCAGCTGGTGCTCGGCCCAGTCGGCGGCCAGGTTGGCACCCGCGATGGGGAGCAGGCGCACCGAGATGTCGGCGGCGCTCGACAGCGCCTCGGAGTGCTCCTTGGCGGCGGGGCTCAGGCTCTCCCAGCGCGCGGCGGACTGCCCGGCGCTCACCAGCGCGGCGACCGCGTTGGCGCGCGTCTCGTGCGAGCGCTGGTCGACGAGGCGCTTGGTCGATCCCCGGCCGACGCCCGCCCCGATGAGGCCGGCGACCACGATGGCCACGAACGGCAGCACGATGCCCGTCACGATGCGCGATCCGTCGTCGGAGTTGAACCAGTCCAGGAATTCGTTCCACCACTGCATGGGGTGACGATAACCCCGCGATCGGCGGATGCCGGTCAGGCGTGCCGCAGTGCGTCGACCGCATCGTCGGGCGCCGCGAAGTCGCCGATCACCGTGAAGCCCGCGTCGCGCGGCCGCATGCGCTTGCTGCGGTAGCGCGCGCCGCCGTCGTCGCTCACGCGCTCGACGTAGCCGAGGATGACGCCGTCCACGCGAGCGACCCGCCAGAGCCCGCCGCGACGGGGGACGACCTGGATCCCGCGCATCGGGCGCGAGAGCGGGAGCGCTGTCGGGAGGTCGAGGAGGTCCATGAATCGAATGTATGTTCGACCACCGACATTCGCGATGCCGATCCGAGGCCGTCGGTCGACGGATGGGCACGCCCGACATAGGGTCGCCAGATGGGGCGTGCACGGGGGATGTCGACATTCGCGGCCGCGGTGCTGGCCGCCGGGCTGATCGTCGGTGGCGGTGCCGTGGGGCCGGCCGTGGCGGCGCCCGCGCCCATCGGCGCGTTCCCGGTGTGGACGAAGACCTCGGCCACGACCTTCTCGGGGCAGCTGCCGGCTGCCGCGGGCGGAGGCGTCATCGGGGTCGTCACGGACGCATCCTCCCCGACCGTCGCCGAGACGGGCACGGCCGCGTTCCTCGGGGCGCAGACCGGCTTCGGCAAGCGCTTCGGCACGTCGCGCTACCAGTCCTACCTCTCGATCGGGCTCGCGCCTCTGCTGGCGCCCTCGACCACGACGATCACCATCCCGGCGAGTATGCCGGCCGGCTGGGGTCTCGCCGTCGGCGACATCGACGCCGACACGGTCACGATCACCGCGACCGGGTCCGGCGGGGTGCCGCTGACCCCGGCGCAGCTCGGCGCCCAGGACACCGGCCTGCCCGGCACCCCCGCCCCGGACCTCCTGAACTACTGCCAGGGCGCTTCGCCGAAGCCGTCCGGCTGCGGGCCCGGAACCACCTTCACCGACGCGCCGATCTGGTGCCCCGACGCGACCTTCGGCGGGTGCGCGGGACTGCCCGCGTACCCGACCGTCGTCGGCAGCGGGACGGACACGGCGGGCGCCTACGACTGGTTCGTCCCGACCGTGCCGGTCGAGCAGGTCACGCTGACCTTCCGGCTGCAGCTCGGCATCCCGTCCTACCAGCTCTGGATCGTCGCTCCGGCGTCGGCGTCCACGGTGTCCGGCGTGGTGCAGCTGACGCCCGGCGTCCCCGCGCCAGCGGGAACCGTCCTGGCGCTCGAGCAGGCCGGGGCCCCGGTGCTCGACATCGAGCAGCAGCCCGTCGTGATCCCGCTGGCGTCCGACGGGTCGTTCGCATTCGACACCGCCGACGGCGCATACGAGCTCGACGTCGTGCTCCCTCCCGGCACTCCCGCACCGAGCGGGCTCGCCCCCCTGGCCTTCATCGCGGGAGGAGGTGCTGCCGCGCTCGGCACTGTCGCGTTCGCGCCGGTGCCTGCGGTGCCGGTCCCGGCAGCCGGTCCCGGCGCGGCCGAGCTGCCGGCGACCGGATCAGCTCCCGGCCTGCCGCTGCTGCTCGGACTGGGGCTCGTGGCCCTCGGGACCGCGCTCGCCCTGGTGCGCCACCGGCGGATCCGCGGTCGTGTCGAAGGCCAGATCGGCGTCGACGACCGTCTTCACTGACCGGGCCGTCTGCGCGAGCACGATGCCGAACAGCACGATGAGCGCGCCACCGATCTGAGGCACGTCGAGCCCCTCGCCGAGCCAGAGCCATGCCACGAGGAATGCGAACAGCACCTCCGACGACGCGACGATGCCGGCCGCGGTCGCGCTCAGGTGCTTGAGCGCCGAGAAGGACAGCAGGAACGACAGGAACGAGCCGAAGACGACGTTGGCGAGCAGCGGCACGATCAGCGGCAGCTCGAGGTCTCCGAGCACGCCGCCCAGCTGCACCGGGGTGGCGAACGTCGCCGGGGTCAGCTCCCACCATCCGCTGAACAGCGCCCAGAACGCGGTGGCGAACGTCATCGTCCAGAACGCGACGGCCAGCGGCGAGGTCGCCCCTACCTGACGCTCGCCGACCACGAAGTACAGCGTCAGCGAGACGGCGGCCACCATCGCCAGCACGACGCCGAGCGGATCGAGGGCCGGCGCCCAGATGCGCGCCACGATCGCGAGACCCACCAGCACGCATCCGATGGCGACCCAGAGCCGCGCCTTCACCTTCTCGCGGAACACCAGGAACGCCACGAGCGCCACCATGAGCACCGCGGTGTACTCGAGCAGCAGCGTGATGCCGACCGGCATGAGGGACAGGGCGGCGGCGTAGCTGGCCTGCAGGATGGCGACGCCGAACACGCCGAGGACCGCCATGATCAGCAGCTGCCGTCGCGTGATCCGGAACGCGGCGCGGTCGGTGAGCAGCAGCACCGTGCCCGCCAGCAGGGCGGTGCCCAGGGTGCGGAACTGCGTCAGCTGGGTGGGGCTCAGGCCGGCATCGACGACGAGCTTGGTGAGCGACCCGTTGGCGCCGAAGAGGAGAGCGCCGCCGAGCGCGTAGAGGTAGCCCACGGGTGCCGGGCTCAGCGGCGTTCGGTGCCGTCGACGGCGAACGGCTCGATCGCGGCGAGCTCGTCGTCGGTGAGCGCGGGTCCGTCCAGGGCGCCGAGGCTCGACTCGAGCTGCGCGACGCTCGACGCGCCGATCAGTGCGCTCGTGACCTGGTGGTGACGCAGCACCCAGGTGAGGGCGAGCTGCGCGAGCGTCTGGCCGCGTCCCTCGGCGATCGCGTTCAGCCCGCGGACGCGCTCGAGGTAGACGTCGTCGATGTTCTTCTCGCTGATCCAGCGACCCTCGGCCGCGCGGGAGTCCGCGGGAATGCCCTGCAGGTAGCGGTCGGTGAGCATGCCCTGAGCGAGCGGCGAGAAGACGATGCTGCCGGCACCGACGTCGTCGAGAGCCTCCAGCAGACCGTGCTCCATGCGGCGGTCGAACATGTTGTAGCGCGGCTGGTGGATCAGCAGCGGCACGCCCTCGGCGGCGAGAGCGGCGGCGGCTGCGCGGGTCTGGTCGGCGTCGTAGTTGGAGATGCCCGCGTAGAGGGCCTTGCCGCTTCGGACGGCGTGGGCGAGGGCGCCCATCGTCTCCTCGATCGGAGTCTCGGGGTCGGGGCGGTGCGAGTAGAAGATGTCGACGTAGTCGAGACCCATCCGGCCGAGCGACTGGTCGAGGCTCGCGAGCAGGTACTTGCGCGAGCCGAAGTCGCCGTAGGGCCCGTCCCACATGTCGTAGCCGGCCTTCGTCGAGATGATCAGCTCGTCGCGCCACGCGGCGAAGTCGCTGTGGAGGACGGTGCCGAAGTTGCTCTCGGCCGCGCCGCCCAGGGGTCCGTAGTTGTTGGCGAGGTCGAAGTGCGTCACCCCGAGGTCGAACGCGCGTCGGAGTATCGCGCGCTGCGTGTCGAGAGGGCGGTCGCTGCCGAAGTTGTTCCAGAGGCCGAGCGAGATGCGCGGGAGCTTCAGGCCGCTGCGTCCGGAGCGCACGTAGGGCATCGCCTCGTAGCGGGTGGGGGCGGCGACGTACGGCACGGGACTGGGCATGGCTCCAGCGTAGGGAAGATTCCGGGGCCCGGTGACGAGCCGCCGTCGCACCCGCGCCGAAGCGCCCGCGGCTGGGGGAATGCTCGGATCGGGCGCGATCGGCGCTCGCCGAGCGTAGCCTCGGGTCTGTAGTGAAGGGAGCTCGACGATGAGCGACAGAATGACCGCGACCGACCAGCGCTGGGTGGCCTTCGGGCCGGCAGGAGCCGTCGGATCGATCCATCGCACCGAGGGCGGCTTCGCCGTCCGCGTGCTGGGAGATGCAGACCCACGCGGCGTGTATCCGACCCTCGAGGTGGCCAAGGGCGCTCTGCACGCGTCGATGCCGATCGGCGCCGCGTGGCCGGAGTTCCGCGAGCACTGAGGTTCCGCGAGCACTGAGGCCGCGTCTTCTCCCCAGCGCCGTGTGTGCGCGTCGTCTCCACGGCGTTCGCATCGCGGCGCCCGTGCCCGATGCGCCCCGCGCACCATGAGGACGTCGGATGCCGGGGCGGTCTTCGCAGAGAGGCCCGCCCCGCATCCGCACCGGCTCCGCATCCGCGCGGCCGGGCCGTCCACGCACCCGCGGAGCACACCCATGTCCGACACCATCACCCTCACCGGCCTCGTGGCCACCACCCCGCGGCACCTGGTCACCTCGACCGGGTTGCCGATCACCACCTTCCGGCTCGCGTCCACGCAGCGGCGCTATGACCGCGCTCAGCAGAAGTGGGTCGACGGCGACGCTATGTGTCAAATAACACATGTGGATGACTTCGGGTGATGAGGCCCTATTGTGCCTAGCGTGTGTCCATGCGCGACGACCTCGGAGACGCTCCACCCCTCTCTGTTCTCCTCCCAGCGCGGGACCTTTTCGACGCCGTACAAGTGGGCGATCCGAACTGTGCGAGGTGCTTGCAACGCCTCCGAGCCAGCGTCGGCGCGTGGTGGTGCGAGGCTTGTCGGCTCGCTCAGTGGGATGCGTGAGGCGCCTCGCGCTAGCCGTTCACTAGTTCCTATTCCGCGGCGTCCTCGTTACCGTCGGCGCATGGACGAAACCCTGTGGAAGATCATCGACTCCGAGCGCGAGCAGGACGAGCGAGACTATTCGATCGCGGAACTTGAGCCGGTGGCAGTGCTTTCGGACGAGGGCGCTGGGAGGATCGAGATTTACGTCGACGGGTCTTGGGCGACCAAGTTCGACGGTCGGGTCGTTTAGCCGCGTCGCGACAGCGGGTGACGTCCGCGCTCAGGTACCGTCGCCATTGTGGAGAGACCGGTCGATTTCGATCGCGAGCGCACCATGAGGTGCGACCGGTGCCTCCGAAGCTGGCGGGTTGGCCCGGACTGGGTCGACCGCTGGAACCGAGGGTTCGAGACCTGTCCGGGTTGTGGCGTCTCGTGTGAAGTTGAGGACGCGCCGCGAGTCACGGTTAGCGCGGATGACCCGGCACTGGACACGCGATCCGTTGTCCGGTTCGCCTGGTATCACACGACAACACACGATGACTGGCCTCGTCGGGACTACGACCCGCTAGCGACCTTGACTCCGGTCACCATCCAGCGCATGCGCGCTATGACCAGACCGGGCGGCGCGGAACGGTGGGAGGAACGGCAACGCTCAAAGGCTCTACATGTGGGCACGTACGAGGCCGCGATCCAGAACATGCTTCGTCGGATGGACGATCAGGGCGACGCGGGCAAGCAGTTCTATCTGTACAGACTGCGTCTCCGCGACGACGTGGTGACCAGTGAAGGATGGGTGCCCGATCCGGTGGATTTTGTCGGAGACGTCCAGTTGAATGACATATGCCCTCCCGGAACTGACGTTGCGCCGTACTTGAATCTCAACGAAGATCCCGGCTCGATATCGCTGGCGCTCGGCCGGACTGCTATCGCCACCGTGCAGAGAATCGCCATCCCCGTAGAGGCGGCGGATTCACATTGGCCGCGATCAGCGGAGGCGATGCTCGCGGTAGCTGAACCCGAACGTCGACCGGCGGTCGTGCGCAGACTGGTGGCCGACCTCGGGTTGACGTTGCCGAGGAGCATGCGAGGTGGGTTCGAGAGCGTGGCTCGCGTCTATTCGACCAATCCGGAGCGGTGGGCTGATTATGCGTGGGGAGTCGCTCGGTTGATCGCGGACCCCGGCCAGACCCAAGCGAGGCTCGACATGTCAGCAACGCGCAACGTGACGTGACGTCACGCGGAGACCGTTGAGACTCGCTCTTGTACCGGTCCTCTATTCGCGCGCTGTCAACCAGCGAAAACGACGACTTCCTCGTTTGCCTGGTCGTAAACGAACTGGACGCCCTCTGACCCACTGAAGGCGCTGGCAAACTCCTCGGTGAGGTTGGGGTCTTGGTTGGACAGCGTTACCGTCGCCGGGAACGTGCCTGCGGCGCATCCGGTGTAGAGGGGGCCGGTAAAGTTCGAAGTGGTAGAAGCCGCGCCGTCTGTTTCGAGATAGACGGTAAGGCACTGGGACTGGGGCTCTCCCATGCCGGAGACATAGCCGCCGAATCCAGTGACTACGCCGAATCCATGAAAGCCCGTGAATCCCGTCACCTCGCCCGCGACGGCGTCGCCCTGAAAATAGGCGGGTACGGCAAAACCTGGGTCTTTTTGTAGCCGTGCCACCTGCGTCGCGCCCGTCTGGAGCGGATCGATCTGGACTCGCTGAACGAGTATCAGCGCGGCCGCAATGGCGAAGACGACGATCGCGGCCGTTAGGCCAACGATGACCGTTGAACGCCTAAGCCCGCGCCCCCAGCGCACAGCGGCACGGAGTGCGGGGACGATGACGGGCCGCGGCGCGGGAGGGTCGTCGTCGACAGGGGCGGGTGGGTCGAGGTACACAGGGGCGTCGTCCCGCTCAAGCGCTACCTTCTTGGTACTTGCATCAGCCGCCGGAACGGCCGGGCGTACTTGGGCCTCAAGTTCGCGGAGCCGAGCCAGCGCCATTGGATCGTGCTCGATGTCTGAGTTCGGCCCATAGGCCCGCTCGCGCAACGCCTGGAGTTCGCTCAAATCGTGAGGTGCCAAGGTCAAGCTTCCCCTCGTCGTTGGTACGCCTGTGGCCCTACGTTAGACAACTGAGGAGCGTTCAGGCGCGAGGCGGGGAAGTGCGCGCACTAGGGGGAATGATGGGGCGGAATCTCACGGCGCGGACAATCTTGGTCGCGTGGACGCTAGTCGCCGTGACGGCCTGCCTGTCGGCCTGCTCTCCTCGGACGCCTGTACAGCCTTTGGAGACTGCCCCACCCTGTGCAGGAGTGAGCGACGTCCGAGTCGAGGACCTGGAGAAGCTCGCGGGCGCCGAGTGCGACTATGTCGGAGTCACGGTTCGCTTCCCGGACGATCACGCAATCGTCGCTCTTGAGATGGGCACCAACCATAGCGAGAGCCCTCGGTGCCCCGGCGGCGGCGACTACTACCTGCTCAACTACGGGCTACACGGGTTGGTCGCGGCTTACACGCACCCCGACGGGTCTCGCACGGATTTCTGGGGCGAGCCCAACGCAATCCGCGACTACCAAGACCTGGAGGGCACGGTCATTCCCCTCAATTGCCCGATAGATCGCCTGTAGGCGTAGCAACTGCGCGACGTGAAGCGCCCCGAGCGCTTTCTAGGTCGATAGGGGTCGCGGTGAAGGCGGAGTCGAGGGTGCTCGGGGTGCGGTGGAGGCGCTCGATCACGTCGGCTCGCCTCACCTCGCGGTCGGCCGCGTTTATGATCGCGCGATAGGCGCAGGAGGTGAGACGCTGGCGGCCGACCTGCGAGTCGACGTTGCCGTCGGCGTAGGCGACTGCCGCTCGGGCGGCCTCCGCGGGCGACTGAGGGAGCCGCGCGAGGTGGAGCGTCGGCAGGTCGCCGGACACGTCCCAGGGCGTGAGAGCGAGGCCTCCGGGTCGGTCCGTGGGGCTCGCGTCGGGCGACCGTCGGCGCGCGGTCACCGGTTGCCCATGGCTCGGGAGCGGTAGGCGCCGCGAGCGCCGCCGCGCCGCTGGGGTCGAGTGTCGGTCTCGTCGTCGTCCTCAATCGGCAGGCGGAGGGAGGCGACGAGGCGGGTCAGGACGATCTGTTGCTGGCGGGACTCGATCAGGGCCGGGTGGGCGCGCAGGCCCTGGGGCGATTCGACGGTCACGCCCTGGGCGCGGACGACGAGGTCGAGGGCGTCGAGGCGGTCCTTCACGCGGGCGGCCTCGGTCACGACGACGAGGTCCTCGGCGTCGAAGTCGAATGCGTCGACGAGGGCCGTCCAGAGGGTGAGGCCGGAGTCGCCGAGGTCGTCGGGGGCGGGTGGTTTGGTCATGGGTGCTCCTAGAGGCGGAAGGTCGATTTGTTTCAGGTAGGTGGCTCACAGGGAGGCGCTATGCCGAACCGACTGGGGGCGGGGGGCGGGCTAAGGGGCCCCTCCCCACCCCCTAGGGCCGGGCGATCGGGAAGCTGGGATGATCGGCGGATGGAGGCACGGATCGAGACGTTCGCGATCGCAATGCAGTCGGTCCGCGAGTGGGTGCTGGAACTGGCGTCCGACGAACGCCATGCGCGAGGCGAGGTCTTGGCGGCGACCGTCGCGCTCTGGGTGAATGCCCTCGACGACGCGCTCGAAGGGCGACTCGGAGGCGAGTACCACGACGCTCGGCGATCGGCGGGGCTTGAGCCGCTCATGCTCGGAGCACGGTTCGCGCGCAATGCTGTTGCTCACGGTTATGCCGTCGTCGCCGCCCCCCGCGGGCTGGAGTATCCGATCGCCTATCCGATTGACTACGGCCCCCACGTCTGGGCCGAGGAGGGGGGCCTTCACTGGGACCGGGGGGTCAAGTGGGCGGCAAGGGACGCGGCGGAGCGGGCCGCCTACAGGACGACGTTCGAGCGCCGCCCGCTGGCCGAGCCTCTCGCCGAGGTGGCGGATTGGCTCGGCCAGTGGCAGTCCGTCTCGTCCTGACTCAGTCGAGTTCGGCGGCCGGGTAGTCGGGGTCTGTGAGCCTCGCGAGGTGCTCTGCGTTGTCATCGGCCGGGCCCGTCTGAGCGGCGGTCCGGGCGACGTCGATCCAGGTTGCGAACGGCTCGGGCACGGGGCCTGGGTCGAGGATGCTCACGGAGGCGAGACCGATCACGTCGACGTCGTCGAGCGCGAACGACAGGGCCGCTAGCGCACGGTGAGACTCCCACTCGCCCTGTCGGATCGCCTGGGCCGCTAGATACCCGACGGCCACGGCTCGATCCGCGGTCAGATGGACGCCGGGTGCATGGGCGTCGAGGGTGTCCAGGTAGCGGCGGACGTGGGGGAGGTGGAGAACACGGGCGGTGGGGAGCGGAATGTCGTCGGGGTGCAGTGCATATCGGATCATGCGGGGTGTTCCTTTCGTGGGGGGTGGGTCTAGCAGGGGATGGAGCGGTCGAGCAGGTCGTAGCGGCGGGCGCCCTCGTCCAGGGCGTGCCGGGCTTCGTCCTCGTCGAGGGGGAGGAGGGCGAGCAGGTCGGGGACGGTCGTCGCGGCGCCGCGGAGGAGTCGGGCGACGACGATCTCGACGGCAGTCCGGTAGGGGACCGGGTGGAGAGGCTCGTACGGCGCTCGCGGTGGGAGAGCGGCGGGCTCCGCCGGGGTGACATAGGCGGGTCGGAAGGTGGGATAGCCGGAGCGGGCTCGGGCCTCGCCCCAGCGCTCGCGGGCGAGGGCCAGTAGGGCGCTCTTCGCCATCGTGCCGGGGCGGCGCTCGTCCTCGTATCCGCGGGTGAGGTCGGACTGGCGGAGGAACGGCAGGCGATCGAAGGCGGCGAGGAACGCGACGGCGGCGCGGACGTCGTCGAAAGTCTCCTCGGGCTCGGGCAGGTAGCCGCGGAGGGCTTCGAGGAGTTCGCGGCGAGCGCGGCCCGAGGTGCGGAGGTCGTTCGCGGTGTGCTGGAGTCCGTAGCGCTCGCCGTGGCGCCGCTCGTCGGCCATGATCTCGGCCGGGTCCTCAGCGCGGGCGAGAAGCCGCCGGGCGACCTCGTACTCGCTCCGGGTGCATACGTCGTAGAGGACGCCGAAGGTCCTCTCGGGGAGGTCGTCGACGGCGTCGAGGGTGGCCTCCGCGATCTCGTCCGCGGCACGGAGAGCTTCGTCGGCGAGGCGCCGGTAGGCGGCGACGGAGCCGGTAGGGATGCGGGTTGCGGCTTCGTCGAGCACGTCGGCGGCGAGCCGTGCGACGGCGTCGGGCTCGACGTGCCCCCCGCGGATCGCGTAGCCGAGTCCACGCCGGTAGGTGACGCCGCGGCGGCGGAGGTCCTCCGCGAGGCGGCCGAGGGGCAGGAGGCCGACGGGGTATCCGCCGCGGCGGGCCTTCCGGCGGTACTCCTCACGCGGGAGCGGAGAGGGCGTCTGGAGCGAGGTGTGGGCGTAGTCGAGCAGGCTCGTATACATGGCAGTTCCTTTCGGGGCGGAGGTGGGGTGACCAGGGGCCCTACGCGCTCTAGACGGCCCCTGGCCGTACAGGAGACACAGGGCCCATCCGGCGTGACTTACAACGGCGAGAGGGGTAGGTGAGGAATCGGCCGGCCGTCTGTCACTCGTGGTGCGTTTGGTGGGTGAGGTGAGGCACTAGAGAGAGCGAAACCTTGAAACTCAATCCAGAAGTAGGTAAGAAACGTCACTCCGTCACGGAGCGTGTAAACGCTCTCGCCGGACGCGGGCGCGGTGGGCCCGGACTCGGCACCGGCCGCCGCAGTAGAGGCGGCGGATCGAGCGGCCCTCCATGGGCGAACGGCATACGACGCACTGGAGGTGATAGGTAGGCATGCGGGTTCCGATCGTGGGGGAGGGGGAGACCTAGGATCGGCCCATGGACGCGACCGAGTTCTCCGGAATGACTGTCAATGAGCGCCTGTTCGTCTCGGGCCTGCTGGAGCAGTTCGACGCCGCGATCGAGGCCGCGGACGCACCCGGAGCCGTCGCAGTCCTGGGCCAGGTCGGCCTCGCCGATCAGGCCGAGTGGATCGTCGAGACCACGCTCGCGAACCCAGGCTTCTACGGGTACCCCCGCCCTGTAACGCAAAACGGCGAGGGGAATGCCGGGGCCCCTACTCCCTGAGGAGAGAGACCCCGGCGGGGTGCCGCTAGGCGGCGGTGACGACGCGGACGGCGCCGCCGTCCTCCAGGAGGGTTACGGTTCCGTCCTCGTGGTCGACCGCGAGCGGCATTGCCTGCACGCCGACGAACGCACTCACCAGGGAGCGGTCGACGGCGACGGTCGGGTCGTACGAGCGAATGTGACGGAGGGCGAATCCGCCTGCGCTCACGCTGGCGCCGTACGGTGCCCCTGCGGGAACCGAGGGGGCGCGGACGACGAGGGCGAAGGCGTTCTTGACGAAGCCGACGATCTCGTCGCTCGCGAGCCGGGTGGACTCGACGATCTGGAACCCTCGCACGTTGCCGTTCTCGTCGAACGTGCCGACGGGGCCGTCGAGGAGGTCGGCGTACACGCCGGAGCCGACGGCGGCGATCAGCGGAGTGTCCGTGGTCACTCCGTTGTCGCGAAGCTGGCGGCGAATCTGCGTGAACGTCTTCGCGGGCGTCGCGGCGGCGTAGGTGATGCTCGTCGACTCAGGCGTCGCACGCATGGCGGATGCCACGGCGCGCTCGACGTGACGCACGACTCCCGACGCCTGGGGCAGGAGTACCTGGGTCGTGAAGTCGAGGATGGATAGGTCGAGGTCGCCCTCGCTGAGCGGGACGGAATCGTAAACGTGGTCCGTTAGCGAAACGTTGATCGACTGCTCCACGATCTCGTCGCTCACGAGCGGGGTGCTCGTGTCGTAGATTCCGCGTGTCTGCGACGCGACTGCGCCGGGTACGCGGATCTTCACGACGTTTCCGCGGTGGCCGTTGAACTCGGCCTCCAGGTCGCGGTAGACGAGGGCCGCGAGACCCAGGTCCTTTCCGACCAGAGTCGCGGCTACCTGAGCGATATCGGATGGGGTGAGAAGGGTGTTCATAGTTGGGTCTCCAGAGTTGGGGAGGTGGAGTCCGACCTGCGGGAGTCAGTGGGTCCCGGAACCTCTCCGGGGCACGTCGTCTGGTGGCGCGGATTGCGCCGAACCGCCGTCTCCCAGAGCGCACCTGGCGCGCAAGGATCGGCGGAAGTATGTGGCGGAGTGACGGACGCCCCGAGGCTCGACCGGAACTGAGAAACGGGAGCCTGCGGGACGTCTGCCGCCGCGAGCGAGCCCGCGGGCGTAGGAGACGGGGTTCAGCCTGCGCGCTCACCACCCAAGCGAGCACCCACCCGGAGGCGGTAGCAGACCGAAGAGTCCCGTCGGCGAGGAGGGCGGAAAGGAGGACACCCGCTCGCGAACTCTGCTGGAGGTCAACAGAGCTTCCTTACGTAGGAGGAGAGGGCCAGGAGGGGTCTGTCTGCTCACTATTGAGCGAGAAATCTCCAACTTTCTCCGAGCGGCTAGTCCGTCGGGTCGAAATACTGCTCGTGGATCGGCGGCTCAAATCCGTCGACTCGGAGCCGCGACTGGACGCCTCGCTCGAATGGGAGCAGTTCGATCGACTCGACGAGGCCACGGAGGAGTGTCCGGCGCCTCTCGACGTCCTGGCCGGACCAGTAGGTCGACCATGGGCCAGCGGCGAGCCTCGGATCGAGTTCGATCCGGCCGTCGTCGAGGTGCTCGACGAAGTCGCGGGCCAGCGTGACGGCCTCCGCGGTGGCGTCTGCGCCGAGCAGTCTCTCCAGCTTCGTCTGCGCGGCCTCGATTGCGAGACCTAGCGCGCCGATCTCTTGAATCGCCTTCCTCAGGTTGACTCCGGGAGCGGCGGCGAGTTCTTGCTGGACGTCGCGACGCCGGACGAGGTCTGCGATCTCCATGCGGACGACGCTCACCTCGGGCCTAGCGTCTGTTAGTCGCTCGCCCCTAGCGACAAGGGTCAGGACGCGCACGAGCGCGATCTCGGCCAACTGCCCCTCCATCTTGTCGGCGTCGATCGTTGGGTGGCGGGCCCCAGCGGGGACGTCCCGCCCCTCGCCAGCACAGCGAAGGGCTCGGCGACCCCCTCGTGAGAGGCCGGTCTGCTGGAGGTAGGAGCCGCAAATCCCACAGCGGACGAGGCCGGTCGCGGTGTGGCGCATCGGTTTGGGGCCGCGCCGGGGAGCCCGAGCCGGGTTGGACAGGATCGCGACTACGCGCTCGTGGTCGTCCGGCGCGACGATTGGCGGGAAGCTCTGGCCGTAGTCGACTCCCTTCACGACGAGGCGCCCGGCGTTTCGCGGGCGGAGCAGGATCGACCGGACAGTCTGCGTCCGCCACTTGACCGACTGTCCAGACGAGGGGAGCCCGCTCGCCGTCCAGTGCGCGGCAACCGAGTAGACGCTCCCGCCGTCGAGGATCATCTGCGTGCCCTGGCGAATGAGAGAAGCCTCGGTCTCGCGAATCGTCTGGCGGTCCGCTTCCCAGCCGAACGGCCGACGCCCGCCGAGGTCTTTGCCGTCGGCCAGTCTGCGCTCCACCGAGCGGGCGACGCGGTCCGCCTTGATCGAGGACTCGTACTCCGCGAGCGCGCCGGTAATCGTCGCGAGGAGGCCGCCCTCAGCCGTCGACGGGTCGACCTTGCCGCCCGAGGTGGTGTGCCATGTCACGTCGGCTCTCACGCACTCAGCCTGGAACCCGATTTTCGCTTCCGAGGAGCGAGTCAGGCGATCCTCCGCCACTGCTAGGACGACGTCGAATGCCCGCGCGCGAACGGCATCGACCAGTGCGAGGAACCCAGGGCGCGCTTCGCCCGACCATGCTGAACGACCGTCGTCGACGAACTCGGCCACGATCTCATAGCCCTCCCGGTCGGCGAGCGCTCGGCAGTGCTTGATCTGATCCGCGATAGCGTCGACGGTGGGATCAGTCGTGGAGATACGGGCGTAGATCGCGGCTCGGGGCATGCGTGCTATTTTCTTTCATCCCGACACCAACTGGTTCACGATCACCTCGTTCCGCCAGCTCGCGACCAACGTGGTCGGGTCGGTGCAGAAGGGGCAGCGCGTCGTCGTGACCGGTCGACTGCGCATCCGCGACTGGGAGGCCGACGAGAAGAAGGGCACCTCGGTCGAGGTCGATGCCGAGGCGATGGGCCACGACCTCAGCTGGGGGTCGTCGGTCTTCACCCGATCGGCGGCGTCCGCGCTCGCCGCGACGGAGGCCGGTCAGGTCGAGGCCGGGGCCGGCGCCGGCGACAGCGAGGCAGCCGACTCCGACGAGGTCGGTGCGGGCGGAGCACGGGCCGCAGACGAGGACGACAGCGACACCTTCGCGCGGCCTGCGCTCGCGGAGGCGCTGCCGTTCTAGAATCGCGGTGGCCCGTTGCGTGTGGATCGGGCTGGACCGAGGGGGCAAGCCGTTGAGCGTCATCGCCGCGCGTCGACCCCTCGCCCTCGTGGCGGGCATCGCCGTCTCGCTGACGCTCGCTCTCACGGCCTGCGTGCAGCAGGAGCCCGCGCCGGTGCCGGTCCCCACGACGACGCCGACGCCCGGCGAGACCCTCCCGCCCCAGCCCGAGCTGAACCTCAACGGCACGGCGGCACAGAACCAGGGCTACTTCGACCAGGTCAATCTCGCCCTGATCTCGGCGGGCGGCACGCTCGACGGGGCGGCCTTCGTCAACAGCCTCGAGGCCGCCGGCTACCTGAAGTCGACGATGGAGCTGACACCCGACCGCACGGCTGCGAACAACGCGTCCGACAACGTCCAGTTCTCGGTGCGACTCAACGGCACCTGCCTCATCGGCCAGTACGGCAACACCGGCTACTCGAGCACCTACGGGCCGCAACTGGCCGATGGCCGGTGCCTCATCGGCACCACGCGGCCGATCGACTTCTAGCGCTGCTCTCGCCGACGACGGTCGGGCGTCGGATGCGCCGCACGGCGAAACTAGACTGGACCCATGGCCGAATACATCTACTCCATGGTCCGCGCTCGCAAGTCGGTCGGCGAGAAGCTCATCCTCGACGACGTGACCATGGCCTTCCTGCCGGGAGCCAAGATCGGCATGGTCGGCCCCAACGGCGCCGGCAAGTCGACGATCATCAAGATCATGGCGGGGCTCGACACCCCCAGCAACGGCGAGGCCGTCCTCGCCGCCGGCTACACGGTCGGCATCCTCATGCAGGAGCCCGAGCTCGACGAGTCGAAGACCGTGCTCGAGAACGTCCAGGAGGGCGTCGGCCCGATCATGGGCAAGCTCGCGCGCTTCAACGAGATATCGCTCGCGATGGCCGAGCCCGACGCCGACTTCGACACCCTGCTCGCCGAGATGGGCACCCTGCAGGAGGAGATCGACGCCGCCAACGCCTGGGACCTCGACTCGCAGCTCGAGCAGGCGATGGACGCGCTCCGCACGCCTCCGGGCGACGCGAGCGTCACGAACCTCTCCGGTGGTGAGAAGCGTCGCGTGGCGCTGACCAAGCTGCTGCTGCAGAAGCCCGACCTCCTGCTGCTCGACGAGCCCACCAACCACCTCGACGCCGAGAGCGTGCTGTGGCTCGAGCAGCACCTCGCGTCCTACCCCGGTGCAGTCCTGGCGATCACGCACGATCGCTACTTCCTCGACAACGTCGCCAAG
>CAXTSE010000007.1:66187-175949 GCA_964246985.1 uncultured Microbacteriaceae bacterium | reverse complement strand
ACTCGCGCTCGCCCTGGAAGACCTGGATCGCGACCGACGGCTGGTTGTCATCCGCGGTGGTGAACGTCTCGCTGCGCTTGGTCGGGATCGCCGTGTTGCGCTCGATGAGCTTGGTCATGATGCCGCCCTTGGTCTCGATTCCGAGGCTCAGGGGGGTGACGTCGATGAGCAGGACGTCTTTGCGCTCGCCCTTCAGCACACCGGCCTGAAGGGCGGCGCCGACGGCGACCACCTCATCCGGGTTGACGCTCTTGTTGGCGTCCTTGCCGCCGGTCAGCTTCTTGACGAGGGCACTGACCGCGGGCATGCGGGTCGAGCCGCCGACGAGCACCACGTGGGCGATGTCGCCGACCTTGACACCGGCCTCCTTGATGACGTCCTCGAACGGCTTCTTGGTGCGGTCGAGGAGGTCGGAGGTCATCTGCTCGAACTGGGCGCGGGTCAGCGTCTCGTCGAGGTTGGCGGGGCCGTTCTCGGTGAGCGAGAGGTAGGGCAACTGGATGCTGGCCGACATGCCGGAGCTGAGCTCCTTCTTGGCCTGCTCGGACGCCTCCTTGAGACGCTGCAGCGCGATCTTGTCCTTCGACACGTCGACGCCGGTGGTCTCCTTGAACTTCTTGATCAGGTGCTCGACGATCCGCTGGTCCCAGTCGTCGCCGCCGAGGCGGTTGTCGCCGGAGGTGGAGCGCACCTGGATGGTCGAGAAGTCGTCGTCCTTGCCCACCTCGAGCAGCGAGACGTCGAACGTGCCGCCACCGAGGTCGAAGACCAGGATGAGCTCGTCCTCCTTGCCGCGGTCGAGACCGTAGGCGAGGGCGGCCGCGGTGGGCTCGTTGATGATGCGCAGCACGTTGAGGCCCGCGATCTCGCCGGCCTCCTTCGTGGCCTGACGCTCGGCGTCGTTGAAGTAGGCGGGCACGGTGATGACCGCGTCGGTCACGTCCTCGCCGAGGTACTGCTCGGCGTCGCGCTTCAGCTTCGCGAGGGTGCGGGCCGAGATCTCCTGCGGCGTGTACTTCTTGCCGTCGATCTCGGTCTTCCAGTCGGTGCCCATGTGGCGCTTGACGGATGCGATGGTGCGGTCGACGTTGGTCACGGCCTGGCGCTTGGCGGTCTCGCCGACGAGCACCTCGCCGTCCTTGGTGAAGGCCACGACCGATGGGGTCGTGCGGAAGCCCTCGGCGTTCGCGATGACGGTGGGCTCTCCACCTTCGAGCACGGCCACCACCGAGTTGGTGGTTCCGAGGTCGATTCCTACTGCTCGAGCCATGTGCGTGGTGCTCCTTGTTCGTCGGTGCTGTGGGGCAGCCTGCCCCGCGTCTGTGTTCCCGTGGTCCGGGGATCCCGTGCTTGAGTCGGGACGTGTCAAGTTTATGCGGCCCTCCCGCAGTGTCAAGCGGACTCGGCGAATGTTGAGCCTTGCCGACTCAAGTCGAGTGGCGACGCCGCCGATTCACGCGCCGCAGGTAGGGTGCGCATCATGAGCGACTCGACCGACCTCGCGACGAGCGGGCTCGAACTGCAGACCTCCCCCGTGCCGCGCACCCGCGTCATCGCCTGGGCGTTCTGGGACTGGGCGGCGCAGCCCTACAACACCGTGATCCTGAGCTTCGTGTGGGCGCCCCTCTACCTGCAGAACGTCGACATCTTCGCGGCGCCAGGGCAGACGCAGGACGACCTCGCGTCGCAATTCGGCCTCATCATCGGCCTCGGCGCCTTCGTCATCGCGATCCTGGCGCCGGTGCTCGGTCAACGCGCGGACGTGGCGGGGAACCGCAAGCGATGGCTTGCGTTCTGGACGGGTCTCCTGGTCGTCTCGACGGCGTCGCTGTTCTTCGTGCAGCCCGAGCCCGCCTTCTTCGTGCTGGGGGCGGTGCTCGTCGCGGTCGCCAACATCATGAGCGAGCTCGCGAACGTCAACTACTACTCCATGCTCACGCAGGTCTCCACGCCGACGACGGTCGGGCGAGTGAGTGGACTCGGCTGGGGATTCGGGTACATCGGCGGCGTGATCATGCTGGTCGTCGTCGCCGGCTTCAGCACCGCGGACTGGTTCGGGCTCGACGCCACGATGGGTCTGCGGATCGTCGCCCTGGGCTGCGCCGTGTGGACGGTCGTCTTCTGCATTCCGCTGTTTCTCGCGGTGCCGGAAGCGCCTGCGAACACGAAGCGCGAGCGCGTGGGATTCTTCCGGTCGTATGTCGTCCTCATCCAGGACATCCGCAAGCTCTGGCGTGAGTCGCGTTCGACGGTCTGGTTCCTGCTCGCGAGCGCGGTCTATCGTGACGGACTCACCGGCGTCTTCACCTTCGCCAGCGTCATCGCGATCTCCGTCTTCTCCTTCGGCAGCACGACCGTCCTGATCTTCGGCATCGTGGCCAATCTCGTCGCGGGGTTGTCCACCATCGCCTCCGGGCGCCTCGACGATCGATTCGGCGCGCGCGCTGTCATCACCGGATCCCTGATCGGGCTCGTCGCGGTCGGCGTGCTCGTCTTCGCCTTGCGCGGTCTCGGCTCCCCCGTCTTCTGGGTCGGCGGCCTGATCCTCGCGGCGTGCGTCGGCCCGGCGCAGACCGCCTCGCGGTCGCTCCTGACGCGGCTCGTGCCTGCGGGCCGCGAGGGCGAGGTCTTCGGCCTGTACGCGACGACGGGCCGAGCGGCGAGCCCGCTGTCGCCGCTCGTCTGGGCGGCTTTCGTCGCCATCGGCGGCGTCGCCCTGGGAATCGTCGGCATCGTCCTGATCATCGCGATCGGGCTGGTGCTGTTCCTCTTCGTGAAGCTGCCCCCGCAGGCCACGGGTGGACTGGCCAGTACACCCAGCGCCCGGTAGCGTCGGAGCCATGGCAGAGAAGCCCCTCGCATTCTGGCTCGCGCTCGTCGATCGACTCGTCGAGGAGCGCTTCTCCGCCGCGCTCGACGAACACGGGGTGACGCGCACGCAGTGGCGCCTCCTCGGCGCCCTGGCCGGCGGAGCGTCGACCCCGGCCGAGCTGCAGACGGCGCTCGCGGATGCGCCGATCGACCTCGAGGGCGCCTCCCCCGCCGACGAGCTGGCCGAGCTGGTCGACAGCGGCTGGGTCACCTCCGACGGCGGCTACGCCATCACGGATCGCGGGGTGGGTGCCTACGACCGCCTCGCCGAGGTGGTCGACGACCTGCGCCACACCCTCACCGAGGGCCTGACCGAGGCCGAGCAGAACGCCACGGCGATCGCCCTCGAGCGCATGGCGCAGAACCTCGGCTGGGTCGGCGCGGAGTGACGGTCCAGCGCCCGTGAGGTTCCTGCCGCGCCTCTTCTCCCGTTTCGGCGTGACGCCACGCGAGTGGCGGGTGCTGGCGCGGCTGCACACCGGCCCGGTGCCAGAGACGGAGATCCTCGACGACGCCGAGGTGCTCGTGTCGTTCGCGTCCCGCGGCTGGGCCATCGCCGCGGCCGACGACGGGACGTGGACCCTCACCGCGGAGGGCGAGCGCATCCACGACCGGGTGCAGCGCAACGTGCGCACCCTGCGGATGGGCGGGCGCCAGCCGCACCCGCGGCGGCCTCCGATCTAGAGCCGTCGACGCGGCTGGCCCCGTCAGTACGATGTCGGCTATGGCGGAGTTGAGCGACGACTTCCGATCCCGGCTCAAGTCGGATCTGCTGCACCGGATGAGGCCCATGACGGGGCGGGACCCCGATCAGACGCACCGGTCGGCCACGCCGCTCGAGCTGCTGTACGACCTCGTCTATGTCGTCGCCTTCGCCGCCGCCGCCGAGCAGCTCGCGCACTACCTGGACGAGGGCGCAGTCGGCCCGGCGATCGGCGCCTACCTCTTCGCCGTGTTCGGAGTGAGCTGGGCCTGGATGAACTTCACCTGGTTCGCGTCGGCCTACGGCAATGACGACGTCCTGTTCCGTGTGGCCACGATCCTCCAGATGATCGGTGCGATCGTCTTCGTGTTCGGTCTGCCCGTCAGCTTCGCCGCCGCGGCCGAGGGCGGGAGCGCGAACAACGCTCTCCTGGTGATCGGCTACATCGCCATGCGGATTCCACTGGTCGCCCTCTGGCTACGCGCCGCACTCCACGATCGGGATCGTCGGCGCATCGCTCTCGCCTACGCCGCGACGATCAGCATCGCTCAGATCGGCTGGGGGCTGACAACGGTCCTCCCGCTGAGCAGCGCGACGATCTCGATCATGCTCGCGCTGCTCGCGGCCGCCGAGCTGACCGCTCCCTACGTCGCCGAACGGAGGCTCGGGCGGGCGCCGTGGAACGCCGGGCACATCGCGGAGCGGTTCTCGCTCCTGACCCTGATCACCCTCGGCGAGGTGGTCGCGTCGACGACGATCGCGGTCGAGGCGCTTGTGGACGCGCAGGGCTGGTCGCTCGCGGCCGTCGTCATCGCGTCGGCCGGTGTGCTGCTGGCCGCTGCCATGTGGTGGGCGTACTTCCTCATCCCGTCGCGCACCCTGCTCGAGAGGTGGCCGCAGCGGGTGTGGGCGTGGCGGTACGCGCATCTGCCGATCTTCGGCGCGATCGCCGCAGTCGGGGCCGGCCTGCACCTCGCCGCACTCACCGTCGAGCACGAGAACGGATCCGCGCTGACCATCGCGCTCGCCGTGGGCATCCCGGTGGCCTGCGTGATCGTCATGGTCTACCTGACGTGGAGCATCCTGGTGCGGTCCTTCGACGGCGCGCACCTTCCGATGCTGGTCCTCTGCCTCGTGCCGATCGTCGCGGCCGTCCTCGTCGGCGGGGCCTCCGGCGACTCCGACCCGCTCGACATCGTCGCCCTGGTCAGCGTGATAGCACTGGTGGCTCTCGCCCTCGTCGTCGAGGTGGTCCTGCACGAGAGGGTCGGGTACCGACACACGGTCACCGCGCTGACGCGGGCACCACAGTAGATCTCCGCACGACGGAACGTCAGCCCAGCAGCGCCGCCGCGATCAGCAGCATCGTCACGCAGAAGCCGGTGACGAAGTTGAGCCAGAGGAAGCGGCGCCATCCGCGGTTCGCCGTCGCCGCATCCGCGTCGGTCACGTTCCACCAGGGCAGTGCGTTGATCGCGTACGGCAGCGCCAGTGCCGCGGCGAGCGCGCCCGGCCAGCCGATGAACAGCAGCAGGATTCCGGCCAGCAGATAGAGCACGACCGACAGTCGCACCGTGGCGCGCGCACCGATCACGGTGGCGACCGAGCCGATGCCGCCCTCGCGATCCGCGGTGATGTCCTGCACGGCGCCGAAGGCGTGCGAGGCCGCGCCCCAGAGGAAGTAGGCGGCGAGCAGCGCCACGACCTGCGGGGTGACGGTCGCACCGACGAGCACCAGGCCGAAGACCGCAGGCGAGACGAAGTGGGTGCTCGAGGTCAGCGAGTCGAGGAACGGGCGCTCCTTGAACCGCAGGCCCTTCACCGAGTAGGCGACCACCGCGAACAGGCTGATCGCCAGCACGATGGTGCTCGCGAGCGAGCCGATGGCGACGAGGTAGACGACGAACGGCAGAGCGACCAGGCCGGATGCGAGGAGCGTCGCGCGGTGCCAGCGCGGCTGCAGCAGCGCACCCTCGACACCGCCCTTGCGCGGGTTGCGGAGGTCGGACTCGTAGTCGAAGACGTCGTTGATGCCGTACATCGCGAGGTTGTACGGGATGAGGAAGAAGATCGTGCCGATGACGAGCGGCGCATCGACGCGACCCGTCGCGACGATGTAGGCGGCGGCGAACGGGAACGCGGTGTTGACCCAGCTGAGGGGGCGGCTGGTGAGGAAGAGGGCGCGGATCATTCGGCGGCCCTTCGAAGCCCGCTTCGCGTGCGTGCGTACGGCTTCGCCGCGCGCTCCTCAGGGAGCTGTGTCGACACCTCGCGCTCCTCGGGCCGCTTCGCGCCGAGCAGAGTCCAGACGCTCGGCAGCAGCACGAGGGCGGCGACCGCGTAGCTGAAGTCCTCGAGGGGGGCGACCCCGATGAGCACGCCGCTGATGCGGTCGGGGGTGTAGCCGACGATGCCGAGACCCACGAGCACGTTGTCGAACACGGCTGTCATGATCAGGACGACGATCGCCGCGAGGCCCACGGCGCGCCAGCGCGGAGCGCGCCGTGTGAGGATCGCGACCAGCGCGACGACGACGACGGCGGCGAGGAAGATCGCGTTGAGGGACCAGTAGGTCACGAGGACGCCGCCTCGGCAGGGGTCTCGACACGCCGCCTGCGGCGGCTGCAAGACCACCGGTCCGCCCCGCCGTAGAGGTTCATCGTCAGGTAGCAGAGGAGCGCCAGGAAGAAGACCTCCTCCAGCGGCAGCTCGTAGCCGATCAGCACCCCGGTCAGCAGACCGGGGTTGCCGCGGAAGAAGATCTGCAGATCGATGCCGGCCACGTCCCACGCGAGGAAGAACGCGATCCCGACCACCATGACGATCGCCGCGCGGCGCCAGTCGACCCAGAAGAACAGCCGGAAGCGCCGGTCGAGCGTGATCATGCCGCCGAGCGACACGAGCAGTGCCGCGAGGTAGAGGAAGCTCACCGGGGTGTCCGCGCAGGAGTGCCCGCGCCCGACCCCGCTCGCAGCGACTCGGCCGACGGCCCCGCCGTCGTGTCGCCGCGCACGCGCTTCAGCACCAGCTCGGCGCTGATCAGGCACATCGGCAGGCCGATGCCGGGGATCGTGGACGATCCCGCGTAGAACAGGTTCTTCACCTCGGTGCTCACGTTGCCCGCCCGGAAGAACGCGCTCTGCCGCAGCGTGTGCGCGGGCCCGAGCGCCGTGCCCTTCCAGGCGTTCAGGTCGGCGGCGAAGTCCCCGGGGCCGAGGGTGCGGCGCACCGTGATGCGGTCCGCCAGATCCGGGATGCCCGCCCAGCCGGCGATCTGCTCGATGACGCGATCGGCGAGCGCCTCGAGCACGGGGTCGCCCGCGCGGTCGATGCCGCCGCGGCCGAGGCCGGGATCGGCCGGCAGCGGCACCAGCACGAAGATGTTCTCGCTGCCCTCGGGTGCGACGTCGGGATCGACGCCGCTCGGCTTGCAGACGTAGATCGACGGCACCTCGGGGATGCCGGTGTGGTCCCCGAAGATGGAGCGGAACCCCGCCTCCCAGTCCTTCGCGAAGAACAGCGTGTGGTGCTCGAGCTGGGGCAGCTCGCCCGTGACGCCGAGATAGACGAGCAGTGCGCTCGGTCCGGCGGTGCGCTTCTCCCAGTACTCGGCCGGGTAGGTGCGGTGCGCCGGCTCCGCGATCAGCGTGGTCTCGGTGAAGTGCAGGTCGGCCGACGAGACGACGATGTCGGCCTCCTCGACGTGGGTGACGCCCGCGGCGTCGGTGTACTCGACGCCCGTCGCGACGCCCTTGGTCACGATGATGCGGGTCGCCGCGGAGCTCGTGCGGATGTCGGCGCCCTGCGCGCGCGCGAGGTCGGCGATCGTCTCGATGACGCGGGTGAATCCGCCCATCGGGTAGAGCACGCCGTCGACGAGGTCGAGGTGGCTCATGAGCGAGTACATGCTCGGCGTGAGCTTCGGCGACGAGCCGAGGAAGACGGCCGGATACCCGAGGATCTGCCGCAGCCGGGTGTCGCGCACCGTACGGCGCACCAGACCGTCGAGCGATCCGAGCAGCAGCCGGCCGAGCCGCGCGCCCTGCGACAGCACCTCGCGGGTGAACACGGGGCCGAGCTTCTTGAACGTCGAGTAAAGGAACTGGCGCTTCGCCAGGTCGTACACCTCGGCCGACCGGTCGAGGTAGCGGCGCAGGCGCACGCCCGAACCGGGCTCGATGCGCTCGAACAGCTCGAGGTTCTCGTCGACGTCCGCCGACACGTCGATCGGGTCGCTGTGCCCCTCGCCGTAGACGCGGTAGCTGGGGTCGAGCTTCAGCAGCTCGAGCTGCTCCTCGGCCGTCGATCCGAGCATCCGGTAGAAGTGGTCGAACACCTCGGGCATGAGGTACCACGAGGGCCCGGTGTCGAAGCGGAACCCCTTGTGCTCCCACGACCCAGCTCGGCCGCCGACTGCGTCGAGCTTCTCGAGCAGCACGACCTGGTGACCCTCGCGAGCGAGCAGGGCGGCGGTGGCCAGCCCTGAGATGCCGCCTCCGATGATGACGGTGCGGGTCATGCTGTCCTCCGCTGGGTGATGGTGGCGCCGGTCGCCGACGCGAGTGCGATGCGCAGCTTGACCGGGTCGGGCACGCGCACGCGGGTGCGCACGAGGGTGGTCGCCGGGGTCTTCCGGATGCGACGCGACAGCTCCGCGAAGAGACCGTGCGCCAGGGCGACGGCCCGCCTCGAGCTCCGCGGGAGCAGCGGGAGCGTGCGCTCGGCGAGCGCGAGCTCCGCGTCGATGTCGTCGCACAACGCGAGCTTCTGCGCGTCGGTGAGGGAGCGTACGTCGATGTCGGGGAAGTAGCTGCGCCCGAGCGTCTCGACGTCGGCCGCGAGATCCCGCAGGAAGTTGACCTTCTGGAACGCCGACCCCAGCGCCCGTGCGCCCGCCTCGAGGGTGGCGAGCTCCTCGTCGGAGTACACCCGCCCGTCGGCGTCCGTCACGAAGATGCGCAGGCACATCAGCCCGACCACCTCGGCCGACCCGTAGACGTACGCGGCGAAGCTCTCGGCGTCGTGCTCGGTGGCGCTGAGGTCCATGCGCATGCTGGCGAAGAAGGGCTCGGTGAGCTCGGTGCCGATGGCGGCGGCACGGGCCGTGCGGGCGAAGGCGTGCACGACGAGGTTGGCGCTGTAGCCCTCCTCCATCGCCCGCTCGGTCTCGCGCTCGAGCTCGTTGAGAACCCGCGCGGCGACGATGCGATCGACCCCGGCCTCCTCGGCTCCCCCGTCGACGATCTCGTCGGCGACCCGCACCAGCGCGTACACGTTCTCGACCGCCTGACGCACGGCCGGCCCGAGCAGGCGCGACGCCATGCCGAACGAGGTCGAGTACCGCCGGATCACGAGACTGGCCGTCTGCTCGGCCACCTCGGTGTAGAGGTCGAGCCGGGCCACCGCCTCCGGCTTGGCGCGACGAGTGCCGCTCTTCCCGGCGCGCACGCCGCTCATCGTGCGCGCCTCAGCACGTCGTCGGCGACCGGGTGCAGCTCGGCGCGCAGGGCGGCCGGGATGTGCGGCTCGACCAGGCGGGCCAGCGCGCGGTTGGCGTAGTAGCGCGCGAGTCCCTCGGTGAAGGAGCGCGCCCCGCAGTCGACGAGGTGACGGCGCAGCGTGTCGGCCTCGGCATCCGAGAGGTCGCTCTTGCCGAGCAGGCCGCGGACCGCATCCCAGCCCTCGGCCGACGCGGCGTAGGCGACGAGCACCGTGCGCTTGCCCTCGCGCAGATCGCCGATCGTGGTCTTGCCGGTCTCGGCCTCGGTGCCGAAGACCCCGAGCAGGTCGTCGACCAGCTGGTAGGCGATGCCGATCTCGCGGCCGAAGTCGCCGAGCGTCGCGACCGTCTCATCCGACGCGCCCGCGAGGATCGCCCCGGCCTGCAACGGGCACTCGAACGAGTACACCGCGGTCTTCAGGCGCTCCATCGTGAGGATGTCGTCGACCCTCGGCACGTCGGGCACCCACGAGAAGTCGACGTCGATCAGCTCGCCGGCGGCGCTGTGGAAGAGGGCGTCGTCCATCACCTCGAGCAGGCGGCCGCGCATCTCGTCGCCGACGCCGCTGCGGTCGATCAGCCGGTACGCGTTGAAGAGGGCCAGATCGCCCGCGATGACGGCTGCGCTGATGCCGCGGTGCTCGGCCGCAGCGTCGTCGGCGCCCGCGGCCTTCGCGCTGTCGCGGAAGGTGCCCGAGATGTTGGGGCCGCCCCGTCGCACGAAGTCCCCGTCGATCACGTCGTCGTGCACGATCAGTGCCGTGTGCAGGAGCTCGAAGGCGGCGCCGATGCAGGCCGCGGCCTCCCGGTCGGTGCCGCCGAGGGCCTCGTAGGCCGCGAACACCATCCGCGGACGGAACCGCTTGCCGCCGATCGTGCCGGCCTCGAGCTGGCACCAGAGCTCGGTGTACTCGGGCCCCAGGGCCTCGGCGCGCTTCTTGGCTAGGCTGAAGAAGCGCCCCAGCACGGCGTCGACCTGCGTCTGCCGCTCCCGCGCGACGGTCGTCAGGCCCGCACCATCCACATGAGAAGACTACCCGCCGTCATGACCTCCCCCCTTGCGCCGTCGGTCCCCGCCGAGCTCGTCGTGCTCGTCGACGACACTGGCGCGCCGATCGGCACCGCCGACAAGTCGGTGATCCACGACGGCGACACCCCGCTGCACCTCGCCTTCTCGTGCCACGTGTTCTCGCGCGACGGCCGCGTGCTCGTCACGCGCCGGGCGGTGTCGAAGCGCACCTTCCCCGGCGTCTGGACCAACTCGTTCTGCGGACACCCGGGTCCGGATGAGACGGTCGCCGACGCGGTGCGACGGCGCGCCGAGCGCGAGCTGGGCCTCGAGCTCGCGAGCCTCGAGCTGGTGCTCCCCGACTTCCGCTACCGCGCCACCGACGCCGCAGGCATCGTCGAGAACGAGATCTGCCCCGTGTTTCAGGCGGTCGTCGACGCCGACCCGACACCCGCAGCCGACGAGACCGACGACTGGGCGTGGGTCTCCCCCGCGGCCCTCCGCGCCTCGGTCGAGGCGACCCCGTTCGCGTTCAGCCCGTGGCTCGTGTTACAGCTCGCCGAGTGGGACGCCTTCGGCGCCTGAGCAGGTCGAGGCGCATTAGTGCCCCGGCGACCCCGCGTCGGTCGTCGTGACGTCGGTGCGGTGGAACTTCTGGAAGCTCCGCGACGCGGTCGGCCCGCGCTGCCCCTGGTAGCGGTTGCCGTACGGCCCCGACCCGTACGGGTTGTCGACGGGCGACGAGGTGCGGATGAAGCACAGCTGCCCGATCTTCATCCCCGGCCACAGCTTGATCGGCAGGGTCGCCACGTTCGACAGCTCGAGCGTCACGTGACCCGAGAAGCCGGGGTCGACGAATCCGGCGGTCGAGTGCGTCAGCAGCCCGAGCCGGCCGAGGGACGACTTGCCCTCGAGACGTGCCGCGACATCGTCGGGCAGCGTCACCAGCTCGAACGTCGACCCGAGCACGAACTCGCCGGGGTGCAGGATGAACGGCTCGTCCTGCCTCGTCTCGATCAGCCGGGTGAGCTCCGGCTGGTCCTCGGCGGGGTCGATGAACGGGTACTTGTGGTTGTCGAACAGCCGGAAGAACCTGTCGAGCCGCACGTCGATGCTCGAGGGCTGGATCATCTCGCGGTCGAGCGGCTCGAGCGCGATCCGTCCGGTGTCGAGTTCGGTGCGGATGTCGCGGTCGCTCAGCAGCATGACGTCAGGGTACTAGGGGCGCGGCCCGCGGCGGCGCGTCCGGATGCGACGGCGCACCACGGCGAGCACCGCGATCCCGGCGACGGTCAGCGGCACCGCGATCGGCGCCATCGTCGCGTAGCTGAGCAGCACGGCGAGCGTCTCCCAGCCGACGAAGGACGCGGCGGCGATGTACATCGCGCCGCTCGCCTGGAACGCCAGGTAGCCGGCTCGGTCGTAGAGAGAGCGGATGCGGCGGGCGATGCGGCGGCGGACGGTGGGACGGTGCATGAGCACGAGGGACTCCGAGCGGTCGTGGGCGAGCGAGGGGTCGCGAGCCGCACGAGGGCGCAGGGTGTGGGTGCGCGGCGGCTCAGCTCACGGTCGACGGAGCGCGCGCACGCACGACGGGCCGCACCCGACGGCCACGCAGCGGATGCCGCACCACCGTCATCCGCCGAGGTCGCGTCGCGACCGGCACGACAGCGAACCCGACGCGAGCCCGTCGCGGCATCGCGACAAGGGCGGCGAAGACCAGCACGAGCAGCGCGCCGACCGCCAAGGTGGCGATGAGGTCGAGCCGCGCGTCGAGGTGCGGCGCCAGCGCGAACGCGACGTACTCGAGCATCCGCTGCAGGGAGACGAGCATCAGGCGGAGACCCCCTGCGCGTCCGAGGACGCTCGGGGGCGCGGGAACACCCGGCCGTGCCAGAGCACCACGAGCGGCACCACGACGAGCTCGACGACACCGGCGGCGATGAAGACCGGATGCGGCAGGCCGTACAGCACCGCCGAGATGATCCGGCCGATGCCGCCCGCGGCCGCGATGACGAGCACCACGCGCGTGGTGAGTGCCCTCTCCGCCGGACGCCGCAGCGACCACCACAGGACGACGCCCGCGCCGATCCAGATCACGTGGGCGAAGCGGTACTCGCTGTCGAGGCTCGGCGAGATCACCTCGCCGCCGGGCTCGGCCGGCGGGCCGCCGATGACCGCGAAGAGGCCGGTCGCGATCGGCACGACGCCGAGCACGGCGATGACGATGAGGAGCAGGCGGCGGGCCACAAGGGTCAGTGTAGGTTTGATCGCGGAGTCACGACTCCGCTACGCGGATGTAGTTCAATGGCAGAACTTCAGCTTCCCAAGCTGATAGCGCGGGTTCGATTCCCGTCATCCGCTCCACGATCATCCCTCGCGTACCAGGTGTCCGGGGGGTGGGCAATGGGGCTGACGCCTCTCACGATGCGACGTACGGTGCACTTTCACGCCACCACCTACGCGAGGTCGAGTACCCCATGGATGTAACGAAGGTCCGGTTCGACGAGCAGATGTTCCTGCTCGACCCGACGTCGGATGTCGATGAAACCAAGCAGGCGATCGTCCTGGCCGCCCGCGACGGCTCCGACTTCGTCGACTTCCACACCGTCGGACACGGCACGATCTCGCTCCTCGTCACGCCCAACCTGGCGGTGCGCTTCGAGGTCATCGAGAAGACCGAGGAGGAGCTCGAGCAGCTCGAGGCCGACCCGCCGCCGCTCGACCCGCGCAGCTCCGACGGGTACGACTACGACTTCTGAGTCGAGGCCCTGATCAGCGGATCCCGCTCCGGGCGAAGCCCTGCACGAAGTAGCGCTGGAAGATCAGGAACAGGATCACCATCGGCGTCACATTGATGAGCGCGAACGCCATCGTGCCGCCGAAGTCCGAGCCGAACTGCCCCTGCAGGTAGAGCAGGCCGATTGGCAGCGTGAAGAGTTCGTTCTGCTTCAGCGCGATGAGCGGCCACGCGAAGTCGTTCCATGACCCGAGCAGCGTCATGAAGAACAGCACCGCCATCAGCGGCCGCGACAACGGCAGCACGATGCTCGTGAACACCCGGAGGTGCCCGGCGCCGTCGATGCGCGCCGCCTCGATCAGGTCGCGCGGGATGCCGAGCATGAACTGCCGTGCGAGGAACAGCCCGAACGCGGATGCCGCGGTCGGCAGGATCACGGCCCAATACGTCCCGTAGAGATTCATCGACGTCACCAGCTGGAACAGCGGAACCATAATGACCTGCACGGGGATCATGAGCGTCGTCAGCGCCAGCAGGAACAGCGCCGTCGACCCGCGGAATCGCAGCTGCGACAGGGCGTACCCGCCGAGCAGGTTCACGCCGACCGTGATCACCGACACCGTGAGGGCGATCGCCACCGAGTTGCCGAACCAGGTCAGCACAGGGAACGACGCGAGCACCCGCTCGAAGTTCTCGAGCGTCAGCCGCTCGGGCCATAGTCGTAGCCCCCCGCCGAGCAGGTCGGCGCGCGACGACAGCGCCACGACGACCATCCAGTAGAGCGGCGACAGCGTGACGAGGGCGATGAGGATCGCGGCGACGGTCCGCGCGATCGTCGCCACCCGCGCGCGACGACGCGACCCGGAGCCGCGCCTGCGCGGCGGTTCGACGGCGGCGGGTGCGACGGCGACGGCGCTCATTCGACGAGGTCCCTCGTGCGACTCAGGCGCCACCGGACCGCGGTGAAGACGAAGGTGATCAGCAGCAGCACGATGCCGATCGCCGCGGCGTAGCCCTGATCGCGCGTCACGAAGCCCTGGTCGTAGGCGTACGTGACGAGCACGGACGTTGCGTTCTGGGGTCCGCCCGCCGTCATCACGAACACGATGTCGAAGACCTGGAACGAGTAGATGACGTTGAGCACCAGGAGGAAGAACGACGCCGGACCGACGAGCGGCACCGTGAGGAAGCGGAACCGCGCCAGCCCTCCCGCGCCGTCGAGCCGGGCCGCCTCGTACAGCTCGGGGCTGATGCCCTGCAGACCGGCCAGGTAGATCAGCATGTTGAAGCCCACCCGCCACCAGAGGGTGACCAGCACGACCGAGGCGAACGCCGCCGTCGTGCCCGACTGCCAGTTGACGGCGGGGAGCCCGATCGTGCGGAGGATGTTGTCGAGCACGCCGTTGTTCTCGTCGAACACGAGCACTCCGATGAGCGCAGTCGCGACGCCGGAGATCGCCATCGGCAGGATCAGGATCGACCGGAACACCCCGCGGGCCGGCAGCACCGAGTTGAGCAGCACCGCCGCGCCGAGCCCGAGCGCCATCGAGAGCGGCGTGACGAGCACCGTGAAGAGCAGCGTGTTCAGAGTGGACCGCCAGAACAGCGGATCACCGGCCAGCCGCGCGTAGTTGTCGAACCCCACGAAGGTGCCCCCGCCGAAGCCGTCGGTGCGCTGGAAGCTGATGACGACGGCGGCTCCCAGCGGCACGAGCACGAAGACGCCGAGCAGAAGCAGGTTGGGCGTCATGAACAGGTAGCCGGCGAGCGCCTCGCCGCGGGCACGCCGAGTACCCGCCGCCGGGACGGCGCTCACGAGACGGTGCTCACGATCCCGTGGCCTGCGCGATGCCCGCCGTGATGCCCGCGATGGTGTCGTCGGTGCTCGCACCGCCGACGAACGCGTTCTCGAGGTTGTCCTGCAGCACGGTGATGATCGCCGACATGTTCGGCGACGCCACCTGACCCGAGTCCTGCGGTCGCACCTTCCCGGCCTGCCCGACGAACACCGGCGACAGCTCCGGGCGCACGTCGAACTCGATCCCGCCGTCGACGAGATCCTGGCGCGTGGGCAGCAGCGACGCGCCCTGGCAGAAGCCGCGCATCTGCTCCTCGTTGGTCATGAAGTCGAGGAACGCGGCGGCCAGCTCCGGCTGCGACGTCTCGGCGGTCGCCACGAGGGCGTTGCCGCCGAAGTCACTCGCGGCGTTCTTGTTGACCGGGGCGAAGGTCGCGCCCCACTCGAAGTCGAGGGTGCTCGTCGCATCCGGGATCGCGAACGCCCCCGACCAGACCATCGCGGACGTCTGCGAGTACCAGGTGTCGCTCGCGTAGGTCGCCGACTTGATCGAGTCGTTCGGCGGCACGAAGCTCTTGGTGAAGAAGCTCTTGGTGAAGTCGACGGCCTCCCGCCCGGCGGCGGAGTCGATCGCCGGGGTGATGAGATCCTCCTCGAGGAACCGCCCGTCGGCCTGGAACAGCCAGCTCAGCCAGCGCGTCACGCCGTTGCCCTGCCAGTTGTAGGCGAACGGGTACTTGTCGGCGGGCAGGGCGTCGCGCAGCGTCTGCGCCACGTCCTCGAGCTCATCCCAGGTCCAGGCGTCATCGGCCGAGGTGGGCACCGAGGTGATGCCCGCCGAGTCGAGGGCCGACTTGTTGTAGAGGATCACCGAGGTGTCGGTGTGGTGGGGCACCCCGAACGGGCTCGCCTCGCTCTGCACGGCTGCCCACGCCGCGGGCGTGAACCGGTCGGAGATGTCGCCGGGCAGGTAGCTGCTCAGGTCGAGCAGCTGACCGCGACCCGCGTAGCTGCCGAACGTGTAATAGGGCACCCGGAAGATGTCGGGCGGGTTGCCGGCCTGCAGCTGAGCGTCGATGTTGGTGAACATCTGCTCGTAGGGCACGGCGTTGAGGGCGATCTTGGCCCCGGAGTTGGCCTTCTCGAACGCGGAGATCGAGCTGCGGAAGCCGGCGAGCTCCGCGTCGGTGCCCCACGTCGTGAAGTTGAGGGTGCCGGTGGCCGTGGTCTGCCCACCGGAGGGCGCGGGGGCGAACCCGCATCCGGCGAGGAGGAACGGCAGGGACGCCGCTCCGGCGCCCGCGAGGAAGGTACGTCTGCTGACGGTCATGTGTGTGCTGTCCGATGTTCTGGGAAACGGGATGAGGGCACGGGGAGGGATTTCGAACACTAACCTCCGCCGGCGACATCGCCGCGAGACGCTCAGGCGTCTTTCACTTTCGCCGTCGACGGGGCCCCGTGGACCGGTCGGCGGGGTCATGATGGCACCATGGCCACCGTCCCGATCCCGTCTCCGGGCGTGCCCCTCGCCTTCGGCGTACGGGGGGCACCGCTGGTGATCGTGCTGCACGACGCCTATGGTCGCCTGCCCTGGCTTGAGCCCTACGCGGCGGCCCTCGCCGACCGCGGCGGGTTCCGCGTGCTCGTGCCCGACCTCGTCGGGGGTGTGGCCACCGTCGACGACGATGATGCCGAGCGGCTGGCTCTCACGCTCGACCGTGACGCGGCTCTGGCATCCGTCGACGCGTCCGTCGCCGACGCGCGGGCCGAGGGCTCGCAGCGGGTCGGCGTGGTCGGCTTCGCGCTGGGTGGGACTCTCGCGCTGCAGGCGGCGCAACGGGGCTCCGCGGATGCGGTGGTCGCCTACTACGCGACGGCCGATCCCGGCGGGGGCATCATCCCGGCGCCGGTGCTGCTGCACCTGGCCGAGTCGGACGACACGGAGCCCGCCGACGGCGTCGTCGCCTTCGTCGACAGCCTGCTCGACGACGGCACCCCCGTCGCCCAGCACACCTACGCGGGGACGGGTCACCTGTTCGCGAACGCGTCGCGTCGCGACCTCGTCGACACCCGTGCCGCTGCGCTCGCATTCGCGCGTACCACCGTGTTCCTCGAGAAGCATCTGGCCGACTGATCGGAGACCCCGTGACCACCACCCCCGCCATCGACCCGAGCGCTCCGCCGAGTGGCACGGGGTGCGTCGAGTGCGATGCGACCGGCAGCTGGTGGGTGCACCTCCGCCGCTGCGCGCGGTGCGGGCACGTCGGCTGCTGCGACGACTCGCTCGGCCGGCACGGCACGGCGCACTGGCGGGAGACCGGGCACCCCGTCATGCAGAGCTTCGAGCCCGGCGAGGACTGGTTCTGGGACTTCGAGCTCCGGCAGGAGGTCGACGGCGCCGCGTTGGCCGAGCCCACCAGCCACCCGTTGTCGCAGACCGTCCCCGGACCGGCGGAGCGGGTTCCCGCCGACTGGCAGGAGCTGCTCGGCTAGCGTGGTGGGATGCCCCCGTTCTCCGCCGACGCCGTGGAGGCGATCCTCGCCCACATGAACGCCGACCACCGCGACGACAACGTGCTCATTGCGCGGGCCTTCGCGGGCCGCGACGTGGCGTCCGCAGTGATGAGCGACCTGGACTCCCGCGGGGGCACCTGGCACTACGTGGCGAGTGGGGGGGACGCCACCGGCGAGACGTACGAGCTCCACATCCCGTGGTCGACCGAGCTCACCGAGCGACCCCAGGTGCGCCGCGAGATCGTCGCTCTCTACGATGCCGCCTGTGCCCAGCTGGGCGTCGAGCCCCGGCCCCACTGATCCGACCCGACCGACCCGACTGACCTGATTCACCCGAGGAGCCTCGTGCGCACATCCCCGAACCGGATGCTGGGCCTCGTCCTCGGCGGCGCCTACCTCGTCATCGCCGCGGCCGGGTTCGCCGTCAGCGTGGGCGTCGGCGCGTTCGACACCGAGGGCGCGACGCTGTTCGGCCTGCTCCGGGTGAACCCGCTCCACAACATCGCCCACCTGCTCATCGGACTCGCGCTCGCCGGCGCGGCCGTGGTCGGGATCCACTGGTCGCGCCCCCTCAACATCGCGGTCGGCGCGCTGTATCTGGTCCTCGGCATGTTCGGGCTGTTCGCCGTCGGGACCAGCGCCAACGTCCTGGCGATCAACGGGGGCGACAACGTGCTGCACTTCGCGAGTGCGACCCTGCTGCTGGCGGTCGGCCTCGGCGCCGAGCGGCCGGAGCGCCCCGCCCGCGCATGAGCGCCGTCGTGCGCACCTGGCTGGGCTTCGCGGCTCTGGGTGCGGGGCTCATCCACCTGGCGCTCGCTGTCGACGCCCCGGTCGCCCTCGCCGTCGTTCTCGTCGTGTTCGGTCTCGCCGAGTTCGGCTGGGGCATCCTGGCGTTCACGACGGATGCCATCCCCCTCCCCCAGGCGGCCCGCGTCGCCACGCTGGTGCCGGTCGTCCTCTGGGCTCTCGCCCTCGTATCGGGTCTCGCGTTCGCCGGAGCGGTACGGGTCTTCCCGATGCTCGCCGCGAGCGTGCTCGACCTGGCGATCGCGATCGGGGTCAGCCTCGTCCTCCGGCGATCGGCGGATGCCACCGCCGCCGAGCCGCGCCGCCCCGCGCGTGCTCTCAGCGCTCCCGCCTACCTGGCGGCGATGGCCGCCGGGGCGCTCGTGGTCGGCATCGTCACCACCCCGGCGCTCGCCGCGACCGAGGCGGGCGACGTCGCGGTGCAGCACGGCGACGTCGGAGGTCACACGGGGCATCCCTAGGAGCACCGGGCGGCGCACGCTAGGGTTAGGGTCACCTAACCTGCCGAGCACCGAGGAGCCCCGTGACGATCCTGTCGTTCTCCCAGGCCCTTCGCGAGCGCAGCTGGTCGAGCCACGGCCAGAGCGAGGGCGCCGGGTTCATGACCGACCTGATGAGCGGTCGTGGCACGCGCGACGACTACATCGCGCTGGTGGCGCAGCACTACTTCGTCTACGAGGCGCTCGAGGCCGCGGCCGAGGGCTTCGCCGCGGATCCGGTGGCGACCCCCTTCATCAGCCCGCAGCTCACCCGGCTGCCGGCCCTCGAATCCGACCTGTCCTTCCTGCTGGGCGAGGGATGGCGCACCCGGATCGCGCCGCTGCCGACCACGGAGCGGTACGTCGCGCGCATCCGCGAGATCGCCCAGACCGGGTGGGCGGGGGGCTTCATCGCCCAGCACTACACCCGCTATCTCGGCGACCTGTCGGGCGGGCAGGTGATCCGCACGCTGATGCAGCGGCAGTTCGGCTTCGAGACCAACGGCGTCGGCTTCTACCTGTTCGAGCAGATCGCCAGCCCGAAGCGCTTCAAGGACACCTACCGCGAGCAGCTCGACGCCGTGCCGTGGGATGACGTCGAGCGCGAGCGCGTCATCGACGAGGTGCTGCTGGCGTACCGGTTCAACACCGAGCTGTTCGAGGACCTCGCCGAGGCCAAGGCCGCGGCCTAGCGGGCGCTGATGCCGGGGATGCGCGTCGCGCGCCCCATGAAGCGCGTCACCGCCTCGTCGACGATGATGTCACTCGGCCGGAGGGGCCGCGTCAGGTACAGCCCCTCGAGCGCGGTGATGCGGCTCAGCGCCACGTAGGTCTGACCCGGCGCGAACGATCGGGGGCCGAGGTCGACGATGGCCTGGTCGTAGGTCTTGCCCTGCGACTTGTGGATCGTGACCGCCCATGCCAGCCGCAGCGGGAACTGGATGAACTCGGCGACGACCTCCTTGCGCAGCTCCTTGGTGACGGGTGAGTAGCTGTAGCGGTACTTGTCCCATGTGGACGGCATCACCTCGACGTCCTCTCCGTCGATCTCGACGATCACGGTGTCGCTGATCTTGACGACCTCGCCGATGGTGCCGTTCACCCACCGCCCGTCGGCTCCGGTGTCGTTGCGCAGGAACATCACCTGCGCCCCGACCTTGAGCTCGAGCCGCTCGTCGGCCGGGAATGCACGCCCCGCGAAGTCGCCCGTCGTCTCGGCCACGGCGGTGAGCGCGCGACCGGGCAGCTTGGCGAGGGCGGCCTGGTTGATGCGGGTGACCGTCGAGTTGGTGGTGGCGAGCGTGATCGCGCCCTCGGTCGGCGCGGGCCGCGCCCCCACCGTGTTGAGCCGGTAGGCCATCTCGGCCGTCACGGACCCGTGCCGCACCGCCGTCAGCAGCTGCTTGAACTCGAGCTCGTGCTGCCGGTGGATCGTCGCGAGCTCGTAGATCGTGAGCTCGGCCTCCTTCCAGACCTGCGCGTCGAAGAACCACATCGACGCATAGCGGTCGGCGAAGTAGGCGCGCTCCTCGGGATCGCCCGGCACGGGCGCGAGCTGGTACGGATCGCCGAACAGCACCAGCTGCACCCCGCCGAACGCCTCGTGCGGACGGACGCGCGCCTGGCGCAGGCTGCGGTCCATCGCGTCGAGCAGATCGGCGTTGACCATCGAGACCTCGTCGATCACGAGAGTGTCGATCGTGCCGAGGAGCTTGCGGAGCTCGGCGCTCTGCTCGATGTCGTGGTCGGCGATCACGCCGATCGGCAGGCGGAACAGCGAGTGGATCGTCTGGCCGCCGACGTTCAGCGCGGCCACCCCGGTCGGAGCGCAGATCACCACCTGCTTGCTCGTCTTCCAGGACAGGTGCTCGAGCAGCGTCGACTTGCCGGTGCCGGCGCGGCCGGTCACGAAGATGTGGTCGCGCCCGTTCTCGATCGCCGCGAACACGGCCTCCTGCTCGGGCGAGAGTTCGGGCAGGGACACAGCCCCATCTAAATACACTTCATGGGATGACCCGCACACCGATCCGCTGGCTGGTGGCCGTCGCGATCGCGGCCGCCGTCTGTGCAGGAGCGGTCGCCGTCGTCAACGCGACGGTGTTCGGTCCGGGCGCCTTCGTGGGCATCTACCTGGATGCGGTCGCGCGGGGGGATGCGGACGGCGCGCTGTCGCTCCCCGGTGTGGACGCGCCCGAGTCGGCGTCGGGCGGCGCGGTGGACGATCTCCTGCTGACCGCACCCGCGCTGTCGGGCCTCACCGGCATCCGGCAGGTCTCCGACACCGAGATCGGCGGGGGCGCGCACCGCGTGGTCATGGCCTGGGAGTCACCGCACGGCAGCGGCACGACGGCGTTCGAGGTCGCACCGGTCGGCACGCGGTTCGGGATCTTCCCCAAGTGGGGATTCCGCACGAGCCCGATGGCGACCGTGTCGCTCGCTGTCGAGCACGATCCGCGGTTCTTCGCCAACCGGCTGAGCGCCGCGACCGACACCGGCTCGAGCGCGCCGCGCGACTACGCGGTGCTGGTACCGGGCTCGTACGTGTTCGGGCACGACACCCCGTACCTGACCGCCGAGACGGTGACCGTGCTCGCCGACGAGGTGGGTGGGGTCTCGGATGCGGCGGTCGACGTGCAGGCGGGTCCGGCCTTCATCGCCCAGCTCGACGAGACGGTGCGAGCCTCGCTCGACGCCTGCGCGACGCAGACCGTGCTGTTCCCGACCGGGTGCCCGTTCGGGCAGCCCATCAGCGATCGCGTGGCCTCCGAGCCCGCGTGGTCGATCGCGAGCTACCCCGCGATGGCGATCGCTCCCGGCGACGACTTCGCGACCTGGCAGGTCACGCCCACGCCCGCGGTCGCGCACCTGGTCGTCGAGGTGCAGTCGCTCTTCGACGGCAGCGTCGACACGTTCGATCGCGACGTGCCGTTCGAGGTGTCGTACGTCATCACGATCGACGGCACAGCCATCGACGTGCGCGCCCGGTTCTAGCGGCGGTTCGCGAGCATCTCGTTGTAGGCCTCGAGCTCGGCGTCGCCGTCGCGCTCGGCGGCGCGGTCGTGGCGCTTGGCCTCGCGCGCGTCGCTGCGGCTCCACAGCATCGCGACGATGATCGCGAGCGAGACGGTGGGCAGCTCGCCGACGCTCCAGGCGATCCCGCCGCCGTTCTGCTGGTCGACGAGCGGGTTGTCGCCCCAGGTGCGACCCATCGCCCCGTACCAATCGGGCAGGAGCAGGGACTCGCCTGTCACCAGCGAGAGGCCGAAGAACGCGTGCATGGCCGCAACCGCGAGCAGCAGGATCAGGCGCAGCGGATACGGGGGCCGGTTGGCGACCGGATCGATGCCCACCAGCGTCTGGGCGAAGAGGTACCCGGTGATGAGGAAGTGGACGATCATCCAGGTGTGGCCGACATGGTCCTCGGTCGCCCAGCGGAAGATCGGCGTGTAGTAGAAGATCCAGAGCGATCCCGCGAACAGCGCGCTCGCGACGAGCGGGTGCGTCAGCACTGTCGCGGGGCGCGAGTGCACGGCGAGCAGGATCCACTCGCGCGGACCCCGGCTGCCGTCGTCGCGCTTGCGGATGGTGCGGAGCGCGAGGGTGATCGGCGCCGACAGGACGAGCACCACGGGAATCGCCATGCCGAGCAGCATGTGCCCGAGCATGTGGGTGCTGAACAGGTAGCGCTCGTACACGTTCACCGCCCCGTTGGTGACCCAGAGCAGGGTGAGCATGCCGGTGATCCAGAGGGCGGTGCGGTACCAGGGCCAGCTGTCGCCGCGGCGGCGCAGGCGCACCACGCCGAGGACGTAGAAGAGGATGCCGAACCCGACGATCAGGAGCCACAGCAGGTCGAGGTTCCACGAGGTGATCCACCGCAGCCCGGTCAGCTCGGGCGGCAGCGGCCGGTCGGTGAGCAGCTCGGCCGGGGTCGGGTCGGCCTGCTGGGTGACGGGGATCGCGTCCACCGGCGTCGCCGTGCGCGCGAGCGCGGCGGCCACCCCGGAGGCGACGCCCATGAACGCGAGCTCGACCGCGACCATGATCCAGAAGTACCGCGGGGCCCCGCCCGCGACGGTGCGCCGGATGAGCACCTGGCGCTGGTACGCGCCGAACAGTCCCAGCGCCAGCAGCACCGAGACCTTGACCAGCACGAGGATGCCGTACGGCGTGAGAAGTCCCGGCAGGGTGCCGACGCGGATGGCGGCGCTCACGTAGCCCGACGCCGCGACCACGATGAAGGCGATCAGCGCGATCGTCGAGTACCGCGGCAGCACCTTCGCCAGCCGCTCGGCCGGGAGCTGCCGGCGCAGCAGGATGATCGTCAGCAGGCCGCCCAGCCACAGCGAGGCGAACACCACGTGCAGCCAGATGGCGGTGATGGCCGCGTCGTGGCTCGACGTGTCTCCGGCGTGACCCTGCTGCGAGATCGGCCACTGGCCGACGACCGCGAGCACCGCGACGAACACGATCGCGGTCTGGTTGCGCACCGCGAAGCACAGCACGGTGACCGCGGCGCCGACGAGGGTCGTGGCGAGCCAGGCCCTGCCGCCCTCGTACTGCGTCAGGAAGTTGCCGAGCAGCTGGCCGAAGGCGTCGTCGAAGGCGATCGGGGTCGTGAAGACGCTCGAGCAGGTCAGAACGCCCGTGACACCGGCGGCGACCGCCCAGACCCCGGCGCCCGCGGCCGCGATGTCGAGGGCACGGCCGTATGCCGCCTCCTTCGCCGACAGCGCGAAGACCGCGATGGCGAGGGCGCCGATGGCTGTGGCGACCCCGAGGTTCATGACGAGCTTGCTGATCGGGAGGCCGTAGCGCACGACGGCACCCGGATCGACCAGGAGCGGGGCGGCCGCTCCGCCGCCGAATGCGAGAGCCGCAAGCACGGCGGCGAAGGCCGCGAGCACCAGCGTCGCGGGCCCGGCCACGCGCGCGAGTCTCACGGAGTCAATGCTACGCGCGGCTGCCTGCGTGGCGCCCGGAGACAGCGAAGGCGCCGACCGTGACGGTCGGCGCCTTCAGAAGCTCTGATGCGGTGAAGCGAGAGTGCAGTGAGACGGACCTACTTGGCGGCGGCCTTGAGCTTGCTGCCCGCCGAGACCTTGACGCCGTTCGACGCCTTGATCTGGATGGTCTCGCCCGTGGCGGGGTTGCGTCCGGCGCGCGCGGCGCGGTGGGTCTGCTCGAACGAGATCCATCCGGGGATGGAGACCTTGGTGCCCTCGCCCACCGAGGTGGCGACGATGCCGAAGAACGCGTCGACGACGCCGGCGACGGTTGCCTGGCTCTGGCCCGACTCGGCGGCGATCGCGGCCACGAGATCGGTCTTGTTGAGTGTCTTGTCAGCCATGGGTGTCCTCCTCGGACCTAGTGAAGTATTCGCGGGGGGCTGCCCCGGAACCGCCTCGAAACTACCAGCAAACACCGACTTTTCCAGGGAATTGGGGCCGGTGCGCCATATCGGTGGAAAACACGGAGGTTCAGTCGAGAAGGCGCGATGACCGCGAAAAGGGCGCCGACCGAGGTCGACGCCCTTTTCAGGAATGCGGGTGGACTACCAGGAGCTCTTGGTGATGCCCGGCAGCTCGCCACGGTGCGCCATGTCGCGGAAGCGCACACGGGAGACACCGAACTTCGTGAGGACGCCGCGCGGGCGTCCATCGATGGAGTCGCGGTTGCGCAGACGCACCGGCGACGCGTTGCGCGGCAGCTTCTGCAGGCCGAGACGGGCGGCCTCGCGGCTCTCGTCGGAGCCGGCCGGGTCGACGAGCGCCTTCTTCAGCTCGAGACGCTTCGCGGCGTACCGCTCGACGATCACCTTGCGCTGGTCGTTCCGCGCGATCTTGCTCTTCTTCGCCATGGTTAGCGCTCCTCGCGGAATTCGACGTGCTTGCGGACGACCGGGTCGTACTTCTTGAGCACGATGCGGTCAGGGTTGTTGCGGCGGTTCTTGCGGGTCACGTAGGTGTACCCGGTGCCGGCGGTGGAACGGAGCTTGATGATCGGACGGACGTCCTGCTGCTTTGCCATGTCAGATCTTCACCCCCCGAGCCAGGATGTCGGCCACCACGCGCTCGATGCCGCGGACGTCGATCACCTTGATGCCCTTGGCGGACACGTTGAGGGTCACGGAACGTCGAAGCGACGGGACGTAGTAGGTCTTCTTCTGCACGTTCGGGTCGAAGCGGCGCTTCGTCCGGCGGTGCGAGTGCGAGATGTTGTGTCCGAAGCCGGGAACGGCTCCGGTCACCTGGCACACTGCGGCCATAGTGTTTTCTCCAATGGTTACCGTGGGGCGAGTGCCCCACCCAAGATCACTTGTCGGCGTGCAGACCGGCATCTCGACGATGGAGCGTGTCGGGATCCCAGGGCACACAAGATGCTGCGCGCGAACGCACAACTTGTCGAGACTACCGGATGCGGCATCCGCTGGCAACGCCGGTCACGTGCAGGTCCACCCGACGAAGGCGATCCCGCTGACCTGCCGGGTCTGGGTGGCCACCACGGACTGCCAGGATCCGTAATCGGCGTACACGGTCACGGTGATCGTTCCGATGGGCGGCGGGACCGACGCGGACGTCGTCGACGACGTCGTCGAGCTGGTCGCGGCACCCGACCACCGGACGGTGTATCCGCTCGGCGCCGTCCCCGCGGGCGCCGTCCAGGTGAACGGCACATTGTTCGAGAGCAGGCCGCTGCCCGCCCCGCAGGTCAGGCCGGTCGGCGGGGCGGGGGTGACAGCCTGGACGGTGACGACCCGATCCTTCGTCACCGTCCAGACGGCTCTGGTCGGCTGGGGAGCCGAGATCAGGGAGTGTCCGGCGAGCGCGGTCACGACCGCGACGCCGAGCACGAGGAGGCGATGGAGGTGGCGGCGCTCAGCCATACGCCACCTCCGGTCGACGACGGCGGGCGATCGTCGCGAGCAGCAGCCCGCCGAGGATCGCCGACCCGGACAGGGCCAGGGGGACGGCGATCGACCGGGCGTCCGAGCCGGTCATCGCGAGGCCGCCCGACGGGCCGGTCGAGATGGGGACACCCATGCCCCAGGCCTGCAGCCGGAGGTCCGTGCGACCGGCGGCGCCCTGCGGCGCCGTGAGCGTGACGGTCGTGAGGAGCCAGATCTGGTCGGAGGCGTCGATGGCCGTGATCTCACGAGCGCCGTAGGCGGTGGGTTGAGCGACCGCGGCCGCCAGGTCGGTGGTCGGGACCAGCAGCTCCGCCCCCGCGGAGCAGGCGCTCGCCGTCCAGCGCACGTCGCACGCCCGCACCTCGATCGTCATGTCGCCGGGGGCGCTCAGCCCGCCCGACGCGGCGATCCCGAGATGGACGAGGCCCGGTTCGGGTGGGAACGCGTCGACTCCGACCTGCCACGTCACCGGCACGCCGGGCTGCATGTCGGACATCAGGTCGGGGTCGCTGATCGAGGTGAGCTGCAGGTAGGTGCCGCGCGTGACCGTCTCGACCTCCACGGCCTGGGCGCCCGACGCGGGCACGATCGCCCCCGCGACGCCGAGGGCGGCGACGCTCAGTCCGATGCTCACCCCGCGGATCACGACGACACCGGGTCGGCCGACGCGCGGCCGGCGGGTGGTCGGCGTCGGTCGGGGAGAGCCGCCGTCGCGCGACGACCGCTCCTCGCGCGGCCAGAACGCCCAGGTGACGAGCCCCGTGGCTCCGACCGTCAGCAGCCCGAGCACCAGCGGGTTCGAGAACCACACGACGACCTGCGCCCAGCCCGGAAGCCAGGCCCAGACCACCCGGACGTCCTCGACCAGGTACGGGGCGGCGTCCTCGGTCGGATTCGCGTCGCCGCGGAGGGTGATCGACCGCACCTCCGGCGAGCCCGCTCCCGCATCGGAGATCGACGTGACGCGGTGGGTCACCGGCAGCTCGCCGGCGCGGTCCACCGTCACGATGTCGCCGACGCGGATCTCGGACGCCGGGATCCTGTGGACGACGGCCAGCGATCCGGTCGGGATCGTCGGCTCCATCGATCCGGTCTTGAACATGATCAGCGTCACGTGGAACACGGTCGCCGCCAGCACCACCGCGATGCACAGCGCCCCCGCGACGGAGGCGATCCACAGCAGGACGTCGCCGGTGCGGCCCAGCGCGCGGCGCGCGGTCACGACGACGTTCCCGTGAGGAGGAACGACATCGCTCCCGATGACGTGCCGGCGTAGGTGGCCTGCGCGACACCGGTGGCCGGGAGGCTGAACTCGAGGCACAGTCCTGTCCCTCCCCCCGAATCCGGTGCGACGGACCCCGCCGCGACCGCCGTCGTCACGGGGGTGCCGACAGACGCGTAGCTCGAGCTCGAACCCACGAGATAGGTCGCTCCCGCTGTGAAGACCGCCGAGGCGCAGGTGGCCGTCGACTGCACGACCCGGTAGCGCAGCACCGCAGCGAGGGTTCCCGGCGACGCGATTGCCGGATGTCGGAACGTGACCGCTCCGGCGACCGATGGCGTCGTGGTGCGCAGCTGCACGCTCACATACCGCGCCCCCGTCGGGCCGGGGTACACGCCCGACACCGGGATCGCCACAGAGGCCGCATTCGAGTACGCGCCCCCGTTCACACTGGCCTCGACGTCGAAACGCGAGGCGGTGAGAGTAGAGGTCACGTACTCCGCATTGGTCCAGCTCGCGACGGTCAGTCCCGTCGCGAGGCCGAACACCAGTCCGCCCGCGAGAGCCGCGCGCACCCGGATGGATGTGCGCGACCCCACGAGCGTCGCGGAGGACGCCATCGGACCTGGGTCAGACGCCGGTGGAGGTCGCCAGGAACTGCCAGGTGACCGTGCCGGTCTGGCCCTGCGCGACGGTGCCCGCGGTCACCTTGAAGCACAGATTGACTGCCGGACCCGCGACCGACGCGCCGTGGGTCAGCGTGAAGGTGCCCGTCGGGGCAGCCGTGCTCACCGGCGTGAGCGCCGGGACGATCGACGTGCCCGTCGTCGTCGACGTGCAGCCGAACGCCGTCGGAGCGATGAGCTCGTACGTGAGGTTCGTGACCGTGCCCGTCGTGGTCGCGGCGAGAGTGACGTTCGCGTTGTTCGTCGTCGTCGCGTCGAGGCGCACGGCGAACGGCGCGTAGACCACGTCGCCCGGCGACAGCGTGGTCGGGTTGAGCGTGAAGGTCAGCGTGCCGGCGGTGCCGGGTGTCGCGTGCTCCGTGAAGGTCGTGCCGTTCGTGGTCGAGCCCTCGAGGTTGAACCGGCCCGCCTGGAAGGAGCCGGTCACGTACTCGGAGTCGTTCCAAGCGGCCAGCGTCACTGCCGCCCCGATGCCGAGGACGAGCCCCCCGGCGAGAATCGCCCGCACCATGCGCGAGCGGCGCCGGCGCCGGCCCCCGTCGTCGGTGCCGGCCTGTGACGCCTGCTCGGTGGTCCCCTGATCCATTACTGCAGTCATTGCATCCCCCTGATGGATGTTGCTCCACGGGCAGTTCAGACGCTGGTTGGGCGTCAACCCGTGGATTTCTCAGCCGAGTTTACGCCGAACGGGCCGTTTCGGATAGGGCGGAGCACGCGGCGCAGTATCCGAACACATCGACGACGTGCTCGGGGCGGGTGAATCCGTGCTGGGCCGCGACCTCGTGCGCCCAGGTCTCGACGGCATCCGCGGCGATCTCGACGGTGGTGCCGCAGCGTCGGCAGATGAGGTGATGGTGGTGCGACCCCGGCGTGCAGGCGCGGTAGAGGCTCTCGCCCTCCTGCTGCAGCGAGTCGGCCTCGCCCTCGGTCGCGAGATCGGCGAGCGCGCGGTAGACGGTCGCGAGCCCGACCTCCGAGCCGGTGCCCTTCATGGCGGCGTGCAGCGACTGGGCGCTGACGAAGCCCTCGGTCTCACCGAGCGCGCCGCGCACCGCTTCGCGCTGCCAGGTGTTGCGCTTCATGCCGTCGCTCCCGCCCCGTGGTCGGCCGTGTGATCTGTCGCCTGATCCATTCTCGCGCGGCGGCCGCGGTCGCGCACGGTGCCGACGATGCGGCAGACCACGTAGATCAGGAACGAGAGCGTCGTGATGTACGGGCTCACCGGCAGCGACCCACCGAGCGCCAGCAGGATGCCGCCCACCGACGCGACGACGCCGAAGGCGACGCTCAGCACCGGGGTCAGCACGGGCGAGGAGGTCACCCGCAGGGCGGCAGCCGCCGGGGTGACGAGGAGCGCCAGCACGAGCAGCGCGCCGATGATGTGCACCGCGACCGCGACGACGAGCCCGAGCAGCACCATGAACACGATCGCGAGGGTGCGGGTCGGGACCCCGCGCGCGATCGCGACCTCCTGATCGAGGCTGTCGAAGGTCAGCGGACGCCAGATGACGATCAGCGCCGCGACCACGACCACGGTGACGGCGACGAGCCAGCCGAGCTGCGGGTCGTCGACCGCGACGATCTGCCCGGTGAGGAGGCTGAACTTGTTGGCGCTGCGGCCCGGGTACAGAGCGAGGAACAGGATGCCGAGGCCGAGGCCGGCCGGCATCAGCACGCCGATGATCGAGTTGCGGTCGCGAGCGCGCGCGCCGAGCACGCCGATCAGGAGGGCGGCGATCAGCGACCCGACGATCGAGCCGACCACGACGTCCATGCCGATCAGCAGCGCGGCGGCCGCGCCGGCGAACGCGAGCTCGCTGATGCCATGCACGGCGAACGACATGTCGCGCTGCTGCACGAACACCCCGATGAGACCGCCGAGCACGCCGAGCAGCGCGGCCGCGATGACCGAGTTGCGCACGAGTGCGAGCAGGGCGCCGTAGTCGCTGAAGTCGACGACGCTGCTCCACCAGTCGGGGGTCATCGTCGCGGCTCCGGGCGGTCGGGCGCGGCGGATGCGTCTTCGGCGAGGTGCTGCTGACCGTGCTCTCCCACCTCGGGCAGGCCCAGCACGGCGACATGATCGCCGGAGCGCACCACCTCGACCGGCGTGCCGTACAGCTCGCTGAGCACCGACGACCGCAGCACCTCGTCGGGAGCGCCGATGCGGAACCGTCCTCCCGCGAGGTAGAGCACGCGGTCGACCATGCCGAGCACGGGGTTCACGTCGTGCGTGACGAAGACGACGGCGGTGCCGTGCTGCCGACGCCGGTCGTCGATGAGCTCGGCGACGAGGCGCTGGTTGCGCAGATCGAGGCTCAGCAGCGGCTCGTCGCAGAGCAGCAGGCGCGGGTCGCCCACGAGCGACTGCGCGACGCGCAGCCGCTGCTGCTCGCCGCCCGAGAGCAGCGAGACCGGAGTCGTCGCGAGGGTGTTCCCGCCGACCGCCGCGAGCGCGGCGTCCACGCGGTCGCGGTCGGCTCGGGATCGCCGGGGCGGGCCGAAGCGGTGGCCGTCGAGTCCCAGCGCGACCAGGTCGCGTCCGCGCAGCGGGGTGCCGGCGGGGAGCGGTCGCTGCTGGGGGATGTAGCCGATCCGCTGGTCTCCCCCGCGCACCGGCGATCCGTCGAGCAGGATCCGCCCGGCGTCGAGCTCGCGCACGCCGAGGATCGCGCGCAGCAGGCTGGTCTTCCCCGACCCGTTCGCCCCGAGCACCGCGAGGAACTCCCCCGGCGCGACCTCGAGGTCGAGGTCCGCCCAGAGCTGCCTGCCGCGGACGCCGAGCGCTGCGCCCTGGATCTGCAGAACGGATGCGGCGGTCATCGGGCCAGCGCCTCCTCGATCTGGTCGAGGTTGGCAGTCATCCACCCGAGGTAGTGCTCGCCCTCGGGCAGGGTCTCCGTGAAGTCCACGACGGTCACGCCCGCGTCCTCGGCGGCGGCGCGCACCCGCTCGGTCTCGGGCCCGCTCGTCTGCGAGTTGTAGGCGAGCAGGGCCGGGTCGCCCGTGGCGACGAGGTCGAGCACTCGCCGCAGCACGAGCGGGGGGACGTCGCTGCCCTCCTCGATCGCCTCCGAGAACTCGTCGGGAGTGACGTTCGTGAGACCGGTGCCGTCGAGGAGGTAGGCGGGCACGGGCTCGGTCAGCACGTAGTCCCGACCGGCGGCGGCGGCGGCGAGCGCCTGGACGCGTTCCTGGAGCACCTGGTACGCGGCGTGGAAGTCGGCGTAGGCCGAGCGGTAGTCCGCCGCGTTCTGCGGATCGAGGTCGGCGAACTCGGCGGCCAGCTCCGCGGCGAGCTCGTCGGCTACGTGCAGGTCGTACCAGACGTGCTCGTTGGCGCCCTCGCCGTGGCTGTGATCGTGATCGTCGCCGTGGGCATCCTCGGTGTCGCCGTCGTCGAGCCCGGCGATGTCGACGACGGTCAGCACCTCGGGGTCGCTCGACCCCGCCGCCAGCATGTCGGCGATGAACGGGTCATACCCTCCCCCGTTCTCGATCACGATGTCGGCCCGGTCGAGAGCGAGGCGGTCGCGAGCGCTGGCCTCGTAGGAGTGCGGATCCTGCGCTGCCGAGTCGATGATCGACGTGACGCCGACGTGTTCGCCGCCGATGGTCGCGGCGATGTCGCCGTAGACGTCCGTGGAGGCGACGACCTGGACGAGCTCGGGATCGCCCGGCGCCGCATCCGGCGATGCGCACCCGGCGAGCGCCAGGGCACCTGCGGCGACGACAGCCGGGATGACGAGGAGACGGGAGCGGTGAGGCACTCCCGCACGCTACCCGCTATTGATAACCGTTGTCAAAACGGTTCTCAATAGGCGGTGGTGGGCTCGGCCGACACGAGTCGCTCGATCGCATCGACGACCAGATCGGGCCGCGTGATGAAGGGGTGGTGCCCGGTCGCGACGTCGAGGCTCCGCGTCGCGCGAGCCGCATGGGCGCGCTGGAGCTCGACGGATGTGCTGCGGTCATCGGTGCAGACGAGGTACGTCGAGTCGACGCCCCGCCACCCTGCCGCGGTCGTCGGGGTCACGAAGGCCGCTGCAGCCTGCGCTGTGACGCGTTCGAAGGCAGCCCGCTGCACCGCTGGATCCGCGTCCTGCAGGAAGCGCGCGGCGAAGGCGTCGACGTCGTAGCCCACGATGCCCAGCGTGCCGTCGCCGTTCTCGCCGATCGAGACGGGGTCGCTCTCGCCGCTCATGATCGCGCCCTGGGCCAGGCCGACCTCGGGTAGATATGACGAGATGTAGAGCAGGCTCGCGACGGCCGGATGCGCGCCCGCCTCCGCGATGACGGTGCCGCCGTACGAGTGCCCGACCACGATCGCCGAGCGCGGATCGAGCCCGTCGAGCTCGCGCCGCAGCGCGGCCGCGTCGGCGCTCAGCCCGCCCGAGATCTCATCGGGAGACGCTTCGCCGCAGGACGGCAGCGCGAGCGCACGGCTGCGGATACCGGTGCGCTCCTCGAGCAGATCGGCGGTCGGCTGCCACCACCACCGTCCGTCTCGCACCAGCGCCCCGTGGACGAAGATCAGCTCCATGGCTCGACGATAGGGCCCGTGCACCCGCCGATCCGCCGGTTCTGCTCAGAGCAGATCGGGCGGCATCACGGCCCGCGGGGCGCGAGCGACCGCGCTCGGTCGCGCCCTGCGCACGCGCGCCGCAGAGGCGGCGGGGCGCTAGTCCAGCAGCAGCGCGGGCTCCTCGAGGACGCTCGCGATGTCGGCGGTGAAGCGGCTCGCGACGTCGCCGTCGACGACGCGGTGGTCGAAGCTGGCACCCACCGTCGTCACGAACGCGGGGCGCACCTCCCCGTCGACGACCCACGGCTTCTGCTTGATCGCGCCAAGGGCGACGATCGCGACCTCGCCGGGGTTCAGGATCGGTGTGCCGGTGTCCATGCCGTAGGACCCGAGATTGGTGATCGTCACCGTGCCCTTCGACATGTCCGCCGGCTGCGTCTTTCCGTCCCGAGCCGTGATCGTCAGCTGCTCGAGCGCCTGCGCGAGCTCGAGCAGGCTCAGCTCCTGCGCGTCCTTGACGTTGGGCACGATCAGGCCGCGCGGCGTGGCCGCGGCGATCCCGAGGTTGACGTAGTGGTGGACCGTGATCTCCTTGTCGGTCCAGCTGGAGTTCACGGTCGGATTGCGACGCACCGCCCAGATCACGGCCTTCGCCATGACGAGCAGCGGGCTGATGCGCACGCCCGCGAAGTCGGGCGAGTTCTTCAGCCTCTTGACGAACTCCATGGTGCGGGTCGCGTTGACGTCGGTGAACACGCTCACGTGCGGCGCCGTGAACGCGCTCTGCACCATCGCCGTCGCGATCGCCTTGCGCACGCCCTTGACCGGGATGGTCTCCTCGCGCGTCTCGCCCCACTCGGGCGTCTGGATGTTGCGGAACACGCTCGCCTGCGACGCCTGCCGGATCACGTCGTCGCGCGTGACCTCACCTGCGAGACCGGTGGCGACCACGGTCGCGAGGTCGACATCCAGGTCCTTCGCCAGCTTGCGGATCGGCGGCTTCGCGATGACGGGCAGAGCGGATGCGGCCGGCACCGAGCTGGGGCGCGGTCGCGCCGCCGGGGTGGCGGCGTCGGGTCCGGCGCCGCCGGGTGCTGCGGGGGCGGCTGCCGCCGCGGCCGGACGTCGGCGACGGGTCGCCCCGTGCCCGCCCTTCGAGCCGTAGCCGACCAGGACGGCGCCCGAGCTCTCGCCTGCGCCCTCACCCTCGGCCGGGGCGGGAGCGGACGGCGGTGCGGCGACGCCCGTCTCGCCCTGGGTGCCGGTCGGCTCGTCGTCGCCGGGTGCGCGCAGCTCGATCGAGCCGCCGGTCGAGTCGACGCGGATGATCGGGGTGCCGACCTCGATCGTGGCACCCTCATCGGCGAGGAGGGCGGTCACGGTGCCGGCGAAGGGCGAGGGCAGCTCGACCAGCGATTTCGCCGTCTCGATCTCGACCAGCACCTGGTTGACCGTGACGGAGTCGCCCGGCTGGACCTTCCACGAGACGATCTCGGCCTCGGTCAGGCCTTCGCCGACGTCCGGCAGCGGGAACTCGGATTGTGCCACGGTCAGCTCACTCCTTCACAGATCGTCTGGCCGGAGCGGTCAGTAGGCGAGCGCGCGGTCGACGGCCTCGAGGACGCGGTCGGCATCCGGGAGGTAGTTCGACTCGAGCTTGGCGGGCGGGAACGGGGTGTCGAAGCCGCTGACCCTGAGCACGGGCGCCTCGAGCGAGTAGAACGCACGCTCGGCGATGGTCGCCGCGATCTCGGATCCGACGCTCGTGTGACCGGGCGCCTCCTGCGCGACGACGAGCCGGCCGGTCTTCTGCACCGACGCGACGATCGGCGCGTAGTCGATGGGCGACAGCGAGCGCAGGTCGATGACCTCGATGCTCGTGCCCTCCTCGGCCGCGATCTCGGCGGCCTGCAGCAGCGTCGACACCATGGCCCCGTGCCCGACCAGCGTGACCTCGGTGCCGGTCCGCACGACGCGACTGCTCTGGAACGGCGTGGTGCTGGCGGCCCGGTCGACCTCGCCTCGTTGCCAGTAGCGGCTCTTCGGCTCGAAGAAGATGACGGGGTCGTTGCTGGCGATCGCCTCCTGGATCATCCAGTAGCCGTCGTGCGGGGTGGCCGGGCTCACGACGCGCAGGCCGGGGGTGTGGGCGAAGTACGCCTCGGGGCTCTCCTGGTGGTGCTCGATCGCCCCGATGTGGCCGCCGTAGGGGATGCGGATGACGACGGGGAACGCCTGCGACCCCTCGTGACGGTAGGTGAGCTTCGACAGCTGCGACGTGATCTGGTCGAAGCCCGGATAGACGAAGCCGTCGAACTGGATCTCGCACACCGGGCGGAATCCGCGCATCGCGAGCCCGATCGCCGTGCCGACGATGCCGGACTCCGCGAGCGGGGTGTCGAGGACGCGGTTCTCGCCGAACTCCTGCTTGAGCCCCTCGGTCACCCGGAAGACGCCGCCGAGCGTGCCGATGTCCTCGCCCATGAGCAGGACCTTCGGGTCGGAGGCGAGCGCGGCCTGGAGACCGAGATTGATCGCCTTGGCGAGGGTGAGGGTCTCGACGCCGCTCGTCGCGGCCGTGCTCGCGCCGGCTGTGCTCTCGCTCACGCGCTCTCCTCCTCGAACGACGCCTCGTAGGCGGCGAGCCACGCCGCCTGCGCGTCGATCTCGGGGTTGGGATCGGTGAAGACGTGCTCGAAGACCTTGGCGGACGGCGGGTCGACCATCAGGCTGGTGCGGGCGCGCACATCCGCGGCCAGGTCCTCGGCCTCGACGGCGACCTCGCGGAAGAAGTCCTCGCCCTCGCCGCGCGCGCGCAGGAACGTCTGGAAGCGGTCGATCGGGTCGCGCTGGCTCCAGAACGCGACCTCCTCGTTCTCGCGGTACTTGGTGGGATCGTCGCTCGTCGTGTGCGCACCCATGCGGTACGTGAGCGCCTCGATGAAGCGCGGTCCGCGGCCCGCGCGCGCGTCGTCGAGGCCCGCGGCGGTGACCGCGTAGCTGGCGAGCACGTCGTTGCCGTCGATCTGCACGCTGTGCAGGCCGAACCCGGCGCCGCGGAGGTAGAGGGGCGTGCGCGACTGCCGCTCGACCGGCACCGAGATCGCCCAGTGGTTGTTCTGCAGGAAGAAGACCTGCGGGGTCTGGTAGCTCGCCGCGAAGGTCAGCGCCTCGCTGACGTCGCCCTGGCTCGTCGCGCCGTCGCCGAAGTAGACGAGCACGGCGGCATCCGTCTCGGGGTCGCCCGTGCCCGTCGATCCGTCGAGCGTCATGCCCATCGCGTACCCGGTCGCATGCAGGGTCTGCGACCCGATCACGAGCGTGTAGAGGTGGAAGTTGCCGGTCTCCTCGGGCACCCAGCCCCCGTGGCTGAGGCCGCGCAGCATCTCGATGATGCGCATCGGGTCGAGGCCCCGGATGCGGCCGACGACGTGCTCGCGGTAGGCGGGGAAGATGTGGTCCTGCGGTCGCGCGGCGTAGCCGGAGCCGACCTGCGCCGCCTCCTGGCCGACGCTCGGGATCCACAGCGCGAGCTGTCCCTGGCGCTGCAGGTTGCCCGCCTCGATGTCGAAGCGGCGGATGACCACCATCTGGCGGTAGAAGTCCCGCAGCCGGGCATCGTCGAGCTTCTCGATGAACGGGAGGTACTCGGCGGTGGCGTCGTTCTCGACCAGTTCCCCCTGGGGCGAGAGCAGCTGGACCGTCGCCTCGGTGTAGGACATGGACCTACCCTAGCCCGGCGTTAACGCCCGATTCTGCAGGGTCTCGACAACCTCCGCGGTCGCCCGTAGGAGCATCGGCACAGATTCCGGCTCGCCGACGGAGACCCGGATGCCCTCCGGCGCGAACACGCGCGCGATGATGTCGTTCCGCTCGAGCATCTCGGCCGCGAGCACCGTCTGCTCGCCGGTCGGCAGCCAGACGAAGTTGCCCTGCGGCGCCGGGATCGCGAACTCGCCCACCCAGCCCTGCTCTGCGAGCGCCCGCGCGAGATCGTCGCGCTGCTCGCTGATCTGGCGCACCTGGCCGAGCAGCTCGGACTCGGCCGCCGGCTCCAGCGCGGCGAGCGCCGCCCGCTGGGCCGGCTCGGTGACCGAGAGGGGGATCGCCGCCGCGCGGGCCGCGTCGAGCACGTAGGCGGGGCCGAACGCGTAGCCGACCCGGAGTCCGGCCAGTCCGTACGCCTTCGAGAAGGTGCGCAGCACGACGAGGTTCGGGTAGCGCTCGAGGAGCGGGAGTCCGTCGACCGCCTCCGGGTCGGTGACGAACTCTCGGTAGGCCTCGTCGAGCACCACCAGCACGGTGTCGGGCACCGACGCCATCAGGGTGGCGAAGTCGCCGGCCGTGACGATCGTGCTCGTCGGGTTGTTCGGGGTGCAGACCAGGATCACGCGGGTGCGCTCGGTGACGGCGGCGGCCATCGCCGGAAGGTCGTGCGTCCCGGCTGCCGTGTTCGGCACCCGCACGCTCGTCGCACCCGACACGGTCACGAGACCGGGGTATGCCTCGAACGACCTCCACGAGTAGAGGACCTCGTCGCCGGGGCCGGCCGCGGCCTGGATCAGCTGCTGCAGGATCGACACCGAGCCGGAGCCGACGTGCACCTGCTCGACCGGCAGTCCCGCGCGCTCGGCGAGACGCTCGCGGAGCGCCGTGGCCGCGCCGTCCGGGTAGCGGTTCAGGGTGGCCTCGCCGATGGCCGCGAGGACGGCCGGCAGCGGCGGGAACGGGTTCTCGTTGGACGACAGCTTGTAGGCCGTCGCGGACGCCGCTCGCCCCTGACGGTACGGGGCGAGTGCCGCGATGTCGGCGCGGAGGGTGACGGGCATGGAGCCAGCCTACGGCCGCCATTACAGTGGGCGCATGGGACGACTTCTGCTGCGCCTTCTCACGAATACCGTGGCGCTCTGGCTGACGACGGTGATCCTCGCGGGGCACGTCGACATCCGCTCCTACGGCACCCCCGATGACGTCTTCGCCTACGTCGTCACGCTCGTGCTGGTGGCGCTGCTGTTCGGTGTCGTGAACGCCGTCGTCGGCGGCCTGGTGCGCGTGGTCGCCTTCCCGCTCTATCTGCTCACGCTCGGCCTCATCTCCTTCGTGGTCAACGGTCTGCTGCTGCTCCTCGTCGCGTGGATCAGCGGCCTGACCGGATACGGCCTCTCGGTCGAGAACTTCGGCTGGGGCGTCCTGGGTGCGTTCCTCCTCGGCGTGATCGCCTGGCTCATCGGCGTGCTCCTGCGGCCGTTCACCAAGCCGAAGAAGTAGGGGTCGGCGCCGCGGCGAGCGGCGCGAGCCCTCGCACGGCAGGAGGCGGAGCGGGCAGCTGCTTCTGGTCGACGCGCTCTGCGTGGTAGGTCATCGCGGTGACGGTCCCTCCGTCGGCGCTCGTGTAGTCGTGGGTGAACGCGTCGGTCGCGGCGATCTGCTGGCGCACCGCGGCCGACTGGGCCGTGTCGATGACCGACGACGTCGCGACGTAGGCGTCGCGCTGGTGGCCGGGCGCGGCCTGATCGGTGCGCATCGGGCTTCCGGGCGCATACGCCTGTCGCTCGACCTGCAGCAGGTGGTGGTCGAGCTGAGGCCCGGCCAGTGCCGGGACGAAGTCGTCGGTGTTGCGCACCGCCATGCCCGCCAGGCCGTCGGGGAGGGTGATGTTGCCGGCGGGCGCCCCGAAGGTGGTGAGTCCGGCCGCATTCCACTGCGGCGAGGACGCCAGCATCGTGGCGATGAGTCCACCCTGCGAGAATCCGACGAACTGCACGCGATCACCCGCCCCGATCCCGGCGTCGCGCATGGCCAGCTCGGTCGCGCGCAGAGATCCCGCGTCGAGTCCCGCGACGCCGCCCACGTTGCTCGACAGATCCCACGGCTCGCTCGTCACCATCGGACTGAAGGTCTCGGTCGGCCCGACATAGACGACGTAGCGCGGCGGTCGACCCGGTGCGTCGTACCTCTCGATGCGCACCTGATCGCCCTCGGGCACGCGCGCCAGCCGACCCTCGACACCCTGGGGCGCGGCGGAGATCGCGAGGTTCGAGACCCGTGTGACGCCGACCGCGGTCTCGCGCAGCAGGCCGAACGGCCGCGCCGCGCCGATGACGACGGCCGCACCGCCCTGCACCCCCACGAATCCGGCCGCCGCGAGCAGCGCCTGCATGACGCCGGGCGGCAGTCCGGCCGCTCCACCCGCCGCATCGTCCGTGCTCATCGCGGTCCACCGCACGGCGTCGACGAACGCGGGATCGGTGATGATCTCGGGATGCGCGATCAGCCAGTCGCCGAGCTCGCGCTGGCGATCGGGGTCGCGCAGCACGGCCCAGACTCCCACCCCGGCCAGGAGCAGTCCCGGCCAGAGCAGGCGGGCGACCGATCCGACGAGAGCTCCGATTCCGGCGGCCGCGGTCTGCGCACGCCGATCCGCCTCGAGCTCGGCTGCCGCGTAGGCGTCGACGGCAGCTGAGAGAGCAGAGGCCGTCGACGACGTCAGGGCCGCCGCCGACCGCAGGACGCCCCGCGCATCGTCGAGCTGCGCCTCGCTGCGTCTCGCGGCCGACGGCGCGCCCGGTACGGCCGTGAGCGTCGTGAGCGCATCGACCCGGTCGAGCAGCGCTGAGTCGGCGATCAGGTCGGCGTGCAGGAGCTCGAGTCTCTCGCGGTGGGCGGTGAGCTCGTCGGTCACGACTGAGACGGAGCCGACTCCCCCGACGAGCAGCGGCCCGCCCCAGGCGGGGTCGGTGGCCGGATCCGCCGCCGGATCCCTGCCCGGCACCCCCCTGTCGCGCGCCACCGTCAGCCTCCCAGCTGCGCCAGGGCGCTGCGGGTGCTGACGAGCGCGGCGTGGACGGAATGCTCCGCCGCCGCCACGCGTCGCCGCAGGCGGTGCTCGAGCTCGGCATAGGCGGCCGAGGCGGGCCCGTGCCAGTCGGCGGGAGCGACCAGCGGATGCGCGACGCGGTCGGCGAGCCGCGTCACGACAGGCTGCAGCAGCCTCGCCTGCTGCTCGAGCTGACGCCGGAGCGCCTCCGTCTGCGCGGGATCCATCTCGATCGGCACGGTGCCTCCTTCCGCGATCAGGATCGCCGCATCCGCTGCCCGTGCTCGCTGCCGGGGGCGAGGATGTGAATGTCTCCCGCCCGTCGACCTCGGGGAGGGAGAGGACACGTGACCGCGGCCCTCCCGAGCACCACAATGGGTGCATGACCCTCGAGCGCGACCTGGACCCCGCGCTCGAGAACACCATCGACACCCCGCCGCCCCTGCCGATCTTCCGCATCTGCTTCGTCTGCACCGGCAACATCTGCCGCTCGCCGATGGCCGAGGCGATCTTCCGCAGCCTCATCGTCGACGCCGGCCTCTCGCTCCGGCTGCGTGTCAGCTCGGCCGCCACCGGCGACTGGCACGTCGGCGAGAGAGCCGACCCGCGCACCATCGCGACGCTCGCCGCGCACGGCTACGACGCATCCGACCACCGCGCGCGCCAGTTCGACGCCGACTGGTTCGGCTCCCTCGACCTGATCGTGGCCTTCGATCGCGGACAGGAGCGCATCCTGCGCGAGTGGGCCCCGACCGAGCAGGACGCCGCCAAGGTGCAGCTCCTGATGACCTTCGACCCCGAGGCCGGCGGCGGCATCGACGTCCCCGACCCGTACTATTCGGATGCGGCCCTGTTCGATTCCGTGCGCGCCACGATCGAGCACGCGACGGTCGCCCTCTTCCGCCAACTCGAACCAGGAATCCGCATCTCATGACACTCCCGCCGCAGCCCATCAGCCCGCTCGACGGACGCTACCGAGCTGCGGTCGAGGGCCTCGGCGAGCACCTGTCCGAGGCCGCGCTGAATCGTGCCCGCGTGCATGTCGAGGTCGAGTGGCTGGTGCTCCTCACCTCGCACGGCTTCTTCGGCACCCGCCACATCGAGGCCGAGCCGCTGCGCGCCCTGCGCCAGTGGGCGGCCGACTTCGGGCAGGACGAGATCGATCAGCTCGCCGCGCTCGAGGCCACCACCCGCCACGATGTGAAGGCCGTCGAGTACCTCGTGCGGCGCAAGCTCGCCGACCTGGGGCTGAACGAGATCGCCGAGCTCACCCACTTCGCCTGCACCAGCGAGGACATCAACAACCTCGCCTACGCGCTCACCATCCGCGCCGCCGTGCACGAGGTGTGGCTGCCGCGCCTGCGCGACGTGCTCGCCGCGCTGCGCGAGCGCGCCGTCGAGGGGCGCGCGATCCCGATGCTCGCGCACACCCACGGCCAGCCGGCGACGCCGACCACCATCGGCAAGGAGTTCGCCGTCTTCGTATCCCGCGCCGAGCGCGTTCTCGCACGCATCGAGGCGGTGCGTCCGCTCGGCAAGTTCAGCGGCGCGACGGGCACCTTCGCCGCCCACCTGGCGGCCGACCCCGACGTCGACTGGGCCGCCGTCTCGCACGAGTTCGTCACCGCGCTCGGCCTCACCTGGAATCCGCTCACCACCCAGATCGAGTCGCACGACTGGCAGGCGGAGCTGTACTCGGGCATCAGCCATCTCAACCGCGTGCTCCACAACCTCTGCACCGACATCTGGACCTACATCTCGATGGGCTACCTGGCGCAGGTGCCGCAGGCGGGCGCGACAGGCTCATCGACGATGCCGCACAAGATCAATCCGATCCGCTTCGAGAACGCCGAGGCCAACCTCGAGCTGTCGAGCGCCCTGCTCGACTCGCTCGCCGCGACGCTCGTCACCAGCCGCCTGCAGCGCGACCTGACCGACTCGACGACGCAGCGCAACGTCGGCGTCGCGCTCGGCCACTCGCTGCTCGCCCTCGACAACCTCGCGCGCGGGCTCGGCGAGGTCTCCATCGATCAGGCCGTGCTCGCATCCGACCTCGACGCCAACTGGGAGGTGCTCGGCGAGGCGATCCAGACGGTCATCCGCGCCGAGGTGACCGCCGGGCGCAGCTCGATCGCGGACCCCTACGCGATGCTCAAGGAGCTCACCCGCGGCAAGCGGGTCACGGGCGACGAGCTGCGCGCGTTCGTCGAGGGCCTCGACATCGGTGCGGATGCGAAAGCCCGCCTGATCGCGATGACCCCGTCCACCTACACCGGCATCGCCGACCAGCTGGTCGACCGGTACCTCTGAGCCGTTTGGTGCGCCGCCGCTCCTGCGGCGCACGCGCGCTCCGCGCGACCGAGCGCGGTCGCTCGCGCTCCGCGGGCAACTCGGCTTCCGCGTGCACTGAACGCCCTACTGGACGGCGTTCGCTCCGTTGTGCAGGACTTCGGTCCCCGAGTCACAGGGGAGCGGGCTTCAGGGTCCTGCAGAACCCGGATCTCCTGCAGAACCGCGCGCGTCAGAGGCAGGCGTACGGGTCGCGGCGCGCCGCAGAGGCGGCGGCTCGCCGAAAAATCAGTGCCCGTACGGCTCGTCGTTGCGGTCGCCGGTGCCATGGCCCTCGGGGTTGGGGGTGGCGGCGAGCAGCAGCATCGCGAAGACGACCAGGGCGACGATGAAGCCGCCCACCGAGAATTCGAACGCGAGCAGCAGGTCGCGGGTCGTGGCGAGCACGACGACGCCGAGCACGACCGCGAGGGCGGCCGACAGGCCGAGCAGCTCGGCCGGGCGGGTGCGGTCGCGGCGGGACGGGCTGCGTCCGGGGACGCCGGTGGGGCGGCTCATCCGGCTACTCCGTCGACGGCGGCGCGGGGCGATGCGGCAGAGATGGCGAGCAGCACGCCCGTGATGACGCCCCAGAATCCGATGGACCCGACCACGATGACCGCCGACGTGAGGACACCCGACACGCCCTTGTCGCCCTCGAACGGGACGGCGAGGTCGGGCGGGATCACCAGCACGGCGATGCCCAGGATGACGGTGAGGGCACCGACGAGGACGCTGTCGTTCGTCGCGATGGAGCGCGACGCACCCTGGCGGCGGCCGCGGAGTCCGGATGCCAGCTCGAGCGCCCCGGCGATGATCGCCCACCCACTCACGACGAGAACGAGGTAGCCGACGCCGCCCGTGGTGATCGCGAGGGCGGCGACTCCGGCAGCGAGGGTCACGACCGCCTGCGCGATGGACGCGCCCCGCGTCATCGAGCCGGGCCCGGATGCGATGGCGAAACCGCCGATGAGCAGTCCGGTCACGACGGCGAAGACGCCGAACGTCAGCAGCCCGAGCGGCGCCGAGTGGTCGGCCGAGAAGGTGATGACGAGGCCCAGCACGATGGCGACGGCCGCGCGCCCCGCGGGCAGCGCCCACGCCGGGACGGCGGCGGTGCGCGCAGGCTCGAACGTCACATCAGACACGCCCCCAGTGTACGGACCCGCCACTGGCAGCCGCCCGTGCGTCCGCCGGCCCGGCCAGGCCTCGGAGTGATCTGGCGGCGTCGTGCGGATCGTGCCAGCCTGGTCGGGTGCGACCTCTCCGGTACTCGATCAACGTCTCGCTCGACGGCTGCGTCGACCATCGCGCCGGCACACCGGACGAGGAGTCTCACAACCACGCCGCGCAGACCATCGCCCGAGCCGATGCGATCATCCTCGGCCGCACCACCTACGAGCTGATGGAGTTCTGGCGCACTGCCACCGACCTGCCGCCGTGGATGCGTCCGTTCGCCCGGTCGATCAACGCGGCCAGAAAGTACCTCGTGTCGAGCACCCGCGAGCCGGACGGCTGGAACACCGAGACGCTGACGGGCGACCCCGTCGAAGCGGTCCGGAAGCTGAAGGAGCAGCCGGGCGACGGGCTCTACGTGGGCGGCGTCACGCTGCCGCTGGCGCTGGCCGACGCCGGGCTCATCGACGAGTACGAGTTCGTCGTCTCCCCGACGCTCGTCGGTCACGGACCGCGGCTGTTCGAGGGTCTCGCCGAGCCGCTGGCCCTCGAGCTGGTCGGGGTGACCGAGTTCGCCTCCGGGGTGCGAGCCGCGCGCTACGTCCCGGTAGGCGCCGACTAGCTCAGACCTTCGCCATGTCTCCGAAGCGCGAGTACATGCCCTGGAAGGAGACGGCGATGTCCTCCGTGCGGCCGTTGCGGTGCTTGGCGACGATGAGGTCGGCCTCGCCGGCGCGCGGGTGGTCGCGCTCGTAGGCGCCCTCGCGGTGCAGGAGGATCACGATGTCGGCGTCCTGCTCGAGCGAGCCGGACTCGCGGAGGTCGGACAGGGCGGGGCGCTTGTCGGCGCGCTGCTCGGGTCCGCGGTTGAGCTGCGACAGCGCGATGACGGGGACGTTGAGCTCCTTGGCGAGCAGCTTGAGCGCCCGCGAGAACTCGCTGACCTCCTGTTGGCGCGACTCGACCTTCTTGCCAGAGGTCATCAGCTGCAGGTAGTCGATGATGACCATCTTGAGCCCGACCTTCTGGCTGAGCCGGCGGCACTTGGCGCGGATCTCGACGAGCGTCATGTTGGGGCTGTCGTCGATGTAGAAGGGCGCACCGGCGATCTGACCGCGCACGGTAGCGAGTCGATCCCAGTCGCGCTGCTCCATCGTGCCCTTGCGGAGGATGTGCATCGGGATCGACGCTTCAGCCGCCAGCAGACGGGTCGCGATCTCGCTGCGCCCCATCTCGAGCGAGAAGAAGATCGAGGGCTTGTCGTGCTTGATGCTGGCAGAGCGGGCGAAGTCGAGGGCGAGCGTCGACTTGCCGAGGCCCGGCCGTGCGGCGACGATGATCAGCTGACCGCCGTGGAGGCCGTTGGTGAGATCGTCGAGCTCGGCGAACCCGGTGGGCACGCCCGCCATCTCGCCGTCGCGGCCTCGAGCGGCGTCGATCTCGTCGATCGCGGTCTCGATCGCGTCGACGAGCGGGACGTAGTCCTCGGTGTCGACCCCGCCCGTGACACCGTAGATCTCGGCTTGGGCGTTGTTGACGAGGTCGACGACCTCGCCCTCACTGGCGTAACCCATCTGCACGATGCGGGTGCCGGCCTCGACGAGCCGGCGCAGCACGGCCTTCTCGGCGACGATGCTCGCGTAATAGCCGGCGTTGGCGGCCGTCGGCACGAGCCCGGTGAGGGTGTGCAGGTACTCGGCGTTGCCCGCGCGCTGGAGCGTGCCGGCCTTGGTCAGCTCGTCGGTGACCGCGATGACGTCGGTCGGCTCGCCCCGTGCGTACAGGTTGAGGATCGCGTCGTAGATGACCTCGTGCTTGGGGATGTAGAAGTCGACCCCGCGGACCGTCTCGATGACGTCGGCGACCGCGTCCTTGCTCAGCAGCATGCCGCCGACGGTGCTCTGCTCGGCCAGCAGATCGTGCGGAGGCGTGCGCTCGCCCTGCCAGGACTCGGCGGGCGGACGTGCGTCCGACGCGAGTCCGAGATGGGCGATCGACACGAGGGACCTGTTTCTATCGGGGAGTCGGTCAGAAGGCTATGCACACCCGGCGACACGGCCAACCACCCCTGTGGATAGGTATGTGCACAACCGCAGAGAAACGCCGGAGACTGTGTGAAGAAGGTGTGGAAAGAACTGTGGAGAACTGACGGATATCCCGCTCGATACCGGTGATGAACTGGGGTTTATCTGTTCACACGTTGTGTGTAGAAACTTGTTTAGAGTGCCACTTGAGAGTTGGTCGACAGCGTTGCTCCCTGTGGACGGATCTCGGGCTCCTCGTCCGGGAAACGGCACGAGCGACGTGCCCCGAGGGGCACGTCGCTCGTGTCTAACCGCTATGCGCGGGGTGGTGCAGGTGCCTACTTGGCGGCGACCACGTCGATCGTCAGAGCGGCGACGACGTCCTCGCGGAGGCGCACCGTCGCGTCGTACTGGCCGACGCCCTTGATCGGCGAGCTCAGCTCGATGGTGCGCTTGTCGATCGAGCCGACGCCGGCCGCCTCGACCGCGTCCGCGATGTCGGCGTTCTTGACCGAGCCGAACAGACGGCCCTCGCGACCCGCCTTGACGGTCAGCTTCACAGCCGTCGCCTCGAGCTTGGCCTTGAGGGTCTGCGCCTCTTCGAGGGTCGCCAGCTCGCGAGCCTGACGGCCCGCCTTCAGCTGATCGACCTGCTTCTCGCCACCGCGGCTCCAGGCCACGGCGAATCCCTGCGGGATCAGGTAGTTGCGGGCGTACCCGTTCTTGACGTCGACGACGTCGCCGGCCGAACCGAGGCCGGTGACCTCGGACGTGAGGATGAGCTTCGACATATCCCTATCCCCTATCGTCCCGAGCCCGCGTACGGGAGGAGGGCCATCTCGCGCGCGTTCTTGACCGCGAGCGCGATGAGCTTCTGCTCCTGCACCGAGACGCCGGTGATGCGACGGGCACGGATCTTCCCGCGCTCCGAGATGAACTTGCGAAGCGTGGCGACATCCTTGTAGTCGATGATGCCGACGCGGACGGACTTCGCCGGGGCGGCGTTCTTGCCGCCCTTGGCGCTCGTGCGCTTGCGGCTGTCTCTGCCGCCGCTGCTGCTGCTCTTTCCAGCCATGATCTATTCCTTAATCAGACGTTCTGAATCAGAACGGGGTCTCGTCGTTGTAGCTGCCCGGCGTGTTCCACACGTCGCCGCCACTGGATGCCGGGGCGCTTGCAGCCCACGGCTCGTCAGCTCCGCTGCCGCCGTTGCCTGCGCCGACGGCGCCGCCCTGCGAGCGACCACCGCCCTGCGAGGCTCCGCCGGATGCGCGGGTGACCTGAGCGGTCGCGTACCGGAGCGAGGGGCCGATCTCGTCGACCTCCAGCTCGATGGCGGTGCGCTTCTCGCCTTCCTTCGTCTCGTAGGAGCGCTGCTTCAGGCGGCCGGTCGCGACGACGCGGCTTCCCTTGGTCAGCGACCCGGCGACGTGCTCGGCGAACTCACGCCAGCAGGACGCGCGGAGGAAAAGCGCCTCGCCGTCCTTCCAGTCGTTCGCCTGACGGTCGAAGGTGCGCGGGGTCGACGCGATCGTGAAGTTCGCGACGGCCAGCCCGCCCTGCGTGTAGCGCAGCTCGGGATCCGCGGTCAGGTTGCCCACGACCGTGATGATCGTCTCGCCAGCCATGGACTACTCGGCAGCCTTGGCGGGAGCGGCGGCCTTCGCCGGCGCCGCGGCCTTGGCAGGAGCCGACGGCGGCGCGGCGGCAGCTGCGGGCTCGGCGGCCTTCGGCGACTTGGCGGCGGCGGCGGCCTTGCGAGCGGCGCGCTTCTCGTTGTCGGCGTTCACGGCGACGGCGCGCGCTGCGCGCACCTCGGAGCGGAGCACCTTGGTGCGGAGGACGGCCTCGGACAGCTTCAGCTGACGGTCGAGCTCGACGGTGGCGTCGGAGGTCGCGGTGAAGTTGACGACGGCGTAGATGCCCTCGCTCTTCTTGGCGATCTCGTAGGCCAGGCGACGGCGTCCCCAGATGTCGACGTTGTCGATCGTCCCGCCATCGTTGCGGATGACGTTGAGGAACTTGTCCAGGCTGGGTGCGACGGTGCGCTCATCGATCTCGGGATCGAGGATCACCATCAGTTCGTACTGGTGCGTCATAAACCCACCTCCTCTGGTCTAGAACGGCCGCGGGACGTGTTCCCGCAGCAGGAGGGTAGTGACGGTGCCTGCCGGACATGCCGGGCGGGCAACCTGTCGAGCATACCTGCTAGCGGTCCGCCCACCAAGCGCGGAGTCGCCGCTCCGCCTCGTCCGGCCCGAGAGGGCCCTCGTCGAGACGCTGCTCGAGCAGCCACCGGTAGGCCTCGCCCACCTCGCGGCTCGGGGTGAGGCCGAGGATCGCCATGATCTGCTCGCCGTCGAGGTCGGGACGGATCGCGTTCAGCTCCTCCTCCGCCTCGAGCGCGACGATGCGCGTCTCGAGCTCGTCGTAGGCCGTGGCGAGCGTGCGCGCCTTGCGCTGGTTGCGGGTGGTGACATCCGCGCGGGAGAGGATGTGCAGCCACTCGATCAGGTCGCCGGCGTCGCGGACGTACCGGCGCACCGCCGAGTCGCTCCACGCCCCCTCGGAGTACCCGAAGAAGCGCAGGTGCAGGCGGATCAGCTCCGCCACGGCCTTCACGACTGTCTTGTCGAAGCGCAGCTCTCGCAGGCGCTTGCTCGCGAGCTTCCCGCCGAGCACATCGTGGTGGTGGAAGGTGACGATCCCGCCCGGCTCGATCCGCCGCGTCGCGGGCTTGCCGATGTCGTGGAGCAGTACCGCCATCCGCAGCACCAGAGACGGCTCGTGCCCGCGCTCGGCCTCGAGCACGATCGCCCGGTCGAGTGCGGTCAGGGTGTGCTCGTAGACGTCCTTGTGGTGCGCGTGCTCGTCGACCTCGAGTCTGAGCGCGGGGATCTCGGGCAGCACGTGGTCGGCGAGCCCCATGTCGACGAGCGCGCGGATGCCGTCGCCGGGGTGAGCCCCGAGCACGAGCTTGCCGATCTCGGCCCCGACCCGCTCGTGCGACACGATCTCGATGGACGCCGCCATGCGCCGCGACGCCTCGAGCACCGCGTCGTCGATCCGGAATCCGAGCTGCGACACGAAGCGCGCCGCGCGCATCATGCGCAGGGGGTCGTCGCCGAACGACACCTCGGGGGCTCCGGGCGTGCGGATCATCTGGTCGAGCAGGTCGTCGACACCCCCGCTCGGATCGACGAGCACGCGGTCGGGCAGGCGCAGGGCCATCGCGTTGATCGTGAAGTCGCGCCGGGTCAGATCGTCGTCGAGGCTGGTGCCGAACGCGACGACGGGCTTGCGGGTCTCGCCGTCGTAGGAGTCGCTGCGATACGTGGTGATCTCGACGGTGACGCCGCCGATCCGCGCACCGATCGTGCCGAACTCGCGGCCGATGTCCCACTGGGCGTCGGAGATGGGGCCGACGAGCTCGAGGATGCGGTCGGGCAGGGCGTCGGTCGTGAAGTCGAGATCGTTGACCTCGCGGCCGAGGAACGCGTCCCGGATCGGACCCCCGACGAGGGCGAGCTCGTGCCCTGCCGCGGCGAACGCGGTGGCGAGGCGGGCGATCTCGGGTGCCGTGGCCAGCGAGCGCAGGCGATCCAGGGCATCCGCGACACTCTGCATGCTCTGAGCCTATTCGGACCTCCGGCGCACGGGCCGTCCGGGTCGGGTCGCCTAAACTCTCACGCATGTCGGCCGAGCGGATCCCGTGCGCGTGCGCGTGATCACGGCGCGGCTCCCCCGGTTCCTCGCCCTGGCCACGGCGACCGTCGTGGCTGCGACCCTCACGGCGACGGCGTCGTTGGCCGTCGCACCCGCCGCGTACGCCGTCGACCCGCCCGTCTCACCGACCACCGCGACCGTCGTCACCCCCGGCTCCGGACCGCTCTCGGTCAGCATCGTCGTGCCGCTCACTCTCGACGTGGGCGCGACCGGGCTTCTCGACTCCACCCAGCTCGCCGAGGCCACGGACGTGGGCGGGGCGCTGACGCTCCAGCTCGACGCGATCGCGGGCACCTCGGTCGTCGTGGGACTCGATCCGATGATCGTCGCGTCGATCCGCGTGCTCGGCACGTCGGCCCCGGTCTCGGCGACCGACTGGCTCGCCCGACTCGAGGCCCTCTCGAACGAGACCTTCCTGCTGGCCTACGCCGACGCCGACCCGGTCGCGGCCGCGGATGTCGACGCACTCGACGTCCTGACGCCCATGGGCTTCGACCACGCCATCGACCCGGCGGACTTCGGACCGGCGGGCACGCCCGCGCCCACCGACGGCGCCGACGGGACCACGCCGGGCTCGACGCCGACGCCGACCCCGACGACCTCGCCCGGCGAAAACGCTCCGCCGCCGCTGCCCACGACCGCCGACCTGCTCGCCTGGACGGTCGCGCTCGACTCCATCGCCTGGCCGGCCGAGGGCACGACGCTCACGGCGGATGCGGCGGCTCGCCTCGCCGCCGCCGGGTACAGCGACGTGATCGTCGACTCCTCAGCCGTTACGGGGTCGGACCAGGCGCTCGTCGACCTCGGAGGGCTGCGCGCGGTCACCGCCGACGGGAACCTCAGCGAGCTGGTGCGTCGGACGGCGGACGCCAGCCCGTCGACCCTCGCCCCCACCCTCGCCGAGCTGGGGGCCGCCCTCGACGCGGCCGTGGCCGCCGCCCCCGGCCGCACGGTGGTCGCGACGCTCGACCGCGGCTGGTGGACGGGAGGTGCTCAGCTGGGGCCGGCGCTCGCGGCCGTCGCAGGGTCGGGATCCGCTCAGCTCGTCGGCCTGAGCGAGATCGTCAACGGCCCCGCCGCCGAGGGCACGCTCGCGGAGTCGACCGTCGTCGACGAGCGCACCGCCCAGGTCACCCAGCTGGTGCTCGCCGAGCGCGCCGAGCACCGCTACCTCGTGATCGCCGAGACTCCGCTGGTCGTGGAGGCTCCGCGGCGCCTCGCGCTGCTCGCGCTCCTCGGCACGGGCTGGGCCGACAGCATCACCCAGTGGGGCACCGCGACGAACACGTTCCTCGAGGAGTCGGACGCGATCCGCACGGCCGTGCAGATCGTCGAGAGCACCGATGTCTTCCTCCCCGGCGACAACGCCGACCTCCCGGTCAGCGTCAGCAACGCCCTGGCCGTCCCGGTCACCGTGAACGTCACCATCACTCCCCTGCGACCGCTGCTGCACGTGCCGAACCCGACGGTCGCCGTCACGATCGATCCGGACTCGACGAACCGCGCCAAGATCCCCGTCCAGGCGATCGTCAACGGCGACGTCACGGTGCGCACGACGCTGACCGCGGCCGACGGCACCGCGGTGGGCACGCCCCAGTACACGAAGATCATCCTGCAGGCCGGGTGGGAGACCGCCGGCACCGTCGTGGCCGCGGTCCTCGTCGTGCTGGTCTTCGGAGGCGGGATCGTGCGCAACGTGCTGAAGCGCCGCCGCGCGCGCTCGCAGACGGCGCCCACGGGTGTCTGACGCGAACGCGGGCCTCGGCCGCGCGAGCGCCGCCCTCGCCGCCGGGACCCTGGTGTCGCGCGTGCTCGGGTTCCTCAGCGCAGCCGTGCTGGCCTGGGCGATCGGCCAGCAGAACGCCGGGGCCAACGCCTTCGCCCTCGCGAACCAGCTGCCCAACAACATCTACGCGATCATCGCGGGCGGGCTGCTGAGCGCCGTGCTGGTGCCGCAGATCGTCCGAGCCGGCCTGCACGCCGACGGCGGTCAGCGCTTCGTGAGCAAGCTGATCACTCTCGGCGTCGTCGTCTTCCTGGCCGCCACGATCGTCGCCACCCTGTGCGCGCCCCTGCTCGTCAGCCTGTACACGCTCGGCAACGACTCCGGGGCGCTGGCGGGCGGCGGTCTCGCGCTGGCTGTGTCCCTCACCTACTGGTGTCTGCCGCAGATCTTCTTCTACGCGCTCTACAGCCTCCTCGGCGAGGTGCTCAATGCGCGGGGCGTCTTCGGACCGTTCACGTGGGCCCCGGTGATCAACAACGTCGTGGTCATCGCGACTCTGCTGATCTTCGCGAGCGCCTTCGGAGTCGACCCGGCCCACCGGGATCCGGGCACGTGGACCGCCGGCCAGGTCGCCCTGCTCGGCGGCGGGGCCTCGCTCGGCGTGGCGACCCAGGCGCTGATCCTCCTCGTGTTCTGGCGCCGCACGGGCCTCTCGTTCCGCCCCGACTTCGGGTGGCGCGGAGTCGGACTCGGTGCGACCGGGCGCGCGGCCGGCTGGACGTTCGGCATGATCCTCGTCACGCAGCTCGCCGGCATCGTCCAGAGCAACGTCGCCTTCACCGCGGGTGCGGACGACGCGTCGGTGGCGGTGCTGCGCACGGCCTGGCTGATCTTCATGCTCCCGCACTCGATCGTCGCCGTCTCGATCGCGACCCCCTACTTCACGCGGATGAGCCACCACGCTCGCGACGGAGACCTGGCCGGGGTGCGCGAGGGCCTGTCGTCGTCCCTGCGCATCGTCGGGCTTCTGGTGACCGGCGCGGCGGCGGCGCTCGCCGCGGCCGCGATCCCCTTCGCCGCCGTGTTCGGCGGCACGCCTCGTGAGGTCGTCGGCATCGCCGGCGTCCTGCTCGCCTACCTCGTCGGGCTCGTGCCGTTCAGCGTGCTGTTCCTCGTCCAGCGGGCCTACTACGCGCTCGGCGACACCCGCACCCCGTTCCTGTTCCAGCTCGTCCAGGCGTCGCTCTTCGTGGTCGGCGCCCTCCTCGTGTGGGCCGTGGCACCCGATCCCCTCGTCGCAGCGGGAATCGCTCTCACGACGTCGATAGCGGGGACGGTGCAGTCCGTCGTCGCGATCCTGCTCCTGCGCTCGCGTCTCGGCGGGATCGACGGGGCGCGGGTGGGGCGCAGCTTCGGCGCCTACCTGCTCGCGACCATCCCCGCCGCGGCCGCCGGCGTCGGCATGCTCGCCCTGCTCGGCGGGCTGCCTGCCGACGGCGACGGGTTCGCGGTGTCCGGCCCCCTGCCCGGTGCCGTCTCCGTCGCCGCGATCGGTGTGGTGACCCTCGGCGTCTACCTCGGGGCGCTGGCCGTGGCGCGCGTACCGGACGTCCACGATCTCGGCGGCGTGATCCGCCGTCTGAGGGGGCGCTCGTGACCGCTCGGCGGGAATGCCCCATGCCTAGGATGTGTTCTAGTTCCTGGTGAGCACAGGCTGACCGTCACGGAGAGAAGATCATGCGTCAGATCATCATCATCGGCTCGGGTCCCGCCGGCTACACGGCGGCCATCTACGCGGCGCGCGCCAATATGCGCCCCCTGCTCATCGCGAGCTCGGTCGAGTTCGGCGGCGAGCTGATGAAGACCACCGAGGTCGACAACTTCCCCGGCTTCCCCGAGGGCGTCATGGGCCCCGACCTGATGACCCGCATGCAGCAGCAGGCCGAGCGCTTCGGCACCGAGATCGTCTACGACGACGTCACCTCGCTCGAGCTCGACGGCGACGTGAAGCGGGTCACCCTCGGCGACGGGAGCGTCCACGAGGCCCTGTCGATCATCTACGCCACCGGATCGGCGTATCGCAAGCTGGGCCTCGAGGATGAAACCCGCCTGAGTGGTTACGGTGTCTCCTGGTGCGCCACGTGCGACGGGGCCTTCTTCCGCCAGAAGACGGTCGCGGTCGTCGGCGGCGGCGACTCTGCGATCGAGGAGGCCACCTTCCTGACGCGCTTCGCCGACAAGGTCTACCTCGTGCACCGCCGCGACAGCCTCCGGGCGTCCGCCGCGATGCAGGACCGCGCGTTCGCCGACCCGAAGATCGAGTTCGTGTGGAACAGCGAGGTCGCCCACATCTACGGCGACGACCGCGTCGCCGGCATCGGGCTCGTTAGCACGGTCGACGGCACCGAGACGACCCTCGACGTGACCGGGCTGTTCGTGGCGATCGGGTCGGACCCGCGCACGCACCTCGTTCACGGCCAGCTGGACCTCACCCCCGAGGGCACCATCGCCGTCGACGGGCGCAGCTCGCGCACCAGCCTGCGCGGCGTCTTCGCCGCGGGAGACGTCATCGACCCCACCTACAAGCAGGCGATCACCGCCGCCGGATCGGGCACCGTCGCCACGCTGGATGCCGAGCACTTCCTGTCCGACCTCCCGAAGGAGCTCATCGAGCTCGCTCTCGAGGAGTCCGAGAAGGAGACGGCCGCGAGCGCGGTCTGACCCCTCCACCTCACCACCGAACCCACACCACAGAACGAAGGAACGAACGATGTCCAGTGCCAGGGATGTGACCGACGCCAGCTTCCAGGCTGACGTCCTCGAGTCCGACAAGCCGATCATGGTCGACTTCTGGGCGGAGTGGTGCGGCCCGTGTCGCGCCGTGTCGCCCATCCTCGACAAGATCGCGGAGGAGAACGCCGAGAAGCTCGACATCGTCAAGCTCAACGTCGACGACAACCCCGAGACCGCGATGAAGTACGGCATCACGTCGATCCCGGCGATGTACGTCTTCAAGGGCGGCGAGGTCGTCAAGCGCGTCATCGGCGCGAAGCCGAAGCCGGCACTCGAGGCCGACCTCGCCGAGTTCCTCGCCTAGGCAGCCACTCGCAGACACCTGGCCCCCTCCCGCGACGCGGAGAGGGGGCCTCGTCGTTTCTGCGGCTACCCTGGAACGATTCGCACGAACGGACCGGGTATGGACAACGCGCAGGGCCCCCAGACGTCACAGGGGGCGCAGAGGGTACAGGGCAACAACCTCGACCCCTGGTACGCGCACTACGCGGAGCGCACCGCCGGTCTGACCGTCTCCGAGGTGCGCGCGCTCTTCGCCGTCGCGTCGCGTCCCGAGGTCGTCTCGCTCGCGGGCGGCATGCCCTACGTCTCGGCTCTCCCGCAGGAGCTCGTGGCGACGGCGGTCGAGCGCACGGTGCGCGACCGCGGCGCCGTGGCGCTGCAGTACGGATCGGGCCAGGGCACGCCGCAGCTGCGCGAGCAGATCCTCGAGGTCATGGCGCTCGAGGGCATCCACGCCGGTGTCGACGACGTGGTGGTCACGACAGGCTCGCAGCACGCGCTCGAGCTGGTGTCGAAGCTCTTCCTGGATCCGGGCGACGTCGTCATCGCCGAGGGTCCGTCGTACGTGACGGCGCTCGTGGTCTTCCGCTCGTTCCAAGCCGACGTGGCCCACGTCGAGATGGACGACCAGGGCCTCGTGCCGCAGTCGCTGCGCGAGACGATCGCACGCCTCCGCACCGAGGGACGACGCATCAAGTTCCTCTACACGATCCCCTCGTTCCAGAACCCGATGGGCGTCACGCTGTCGTGGGAGCGCCGCATGGAGGTGCTCGAGATCTGCCGCGAGAACGACATCCTCGTCGTGGAGGACAACCCGTACGGGCTGCTCTACTTCGATCAGGCGCCGCCGCAGGCGATGCGCTCGGTCGACGAGGACGGGGTCATCTACCTCGGCACGTTCTCGAAGACCCTCGCGCCGGGACTGCGGGTCGGATGGGCCGTGGCCCCCCACGCGATCCGAGAGAAGCTCATTCTCGCGAACGAGGCGGCGGTGCTCTCGCCCAGCTCGTTCTCGCAGGTCGTCATCTCCGAGTATCTCTCCACCGCCGACTGGCGCGGTCAGATCGACACCTTCCGCGGCGTGTACCGCGAGCGGCGCGACGCGATGCTGTCGGCGTTGGGCGAGCAGCTGCCCGCCCTGACCTGGACGGTCCCCGCCGGCGGCTTCTACGTCTGGCTGACCCTGCCGGACCACCTCGACTCGAAGGCCATGCTGCCGAGAGCCGTGAAGGAGCTGGTGGCCTACACGCCGGGCACCGCATTCCACGCCGACGGCGGCGGGCGCTCCGCCATGCGGCTGTCGTTCTGCTACCCGACGCCTGACTTCATCCGCGAGGGCATCCGCCGCCTCGCGACGGTCATCAACGGCGAGCTCGCCCTGCTCAACGAGTTCTCGCAGACCGGAGCCCTCACGCTCCCCGCCGAACGTGAGGGCGTGCTCCCGCCGAACGTCGGCTGACGTCGACCGTCGGTCCTGTCCGTGTCCATCCCCCTCGGTGAGGAATCATGAACGCTCCGCTCCCCCGCATCGTCGTGCTCGCCGGCGGCATCTCGCACGAGCGCGACGTGTCCCTGCGTTCCGGACGACGTGTCGCCGACAGCCTGCTCGAGCACGGCCACCGGGTCGAACTGCGTGATCCGGATGCGTCGCTGCTGTCGTTCCTGCGCACCAGCCGCCCCGACGTGGTGTGGCCGGCCCTGCACGGCGCGAGCGGTGAGGATGGCGCTCTGCGCGGGCTGCTCGAGTTCCTCGGGGTTCCATTCGTCGGATCCCGCGCCGATGCCGCCCGGCTCGCCTGGGACAAGCCGACTGCCAAGACGATCGTCGGTCGGGCGGGCGTGGCGACCCCGCGATCCATCACCCTGCCGCGCGATGCGTTCCGCGAGCTGGGCGCCGACGCCGTCTTCGAGGCGATCGCCGACGAGCTGCCCGTGCCGCTCGTGGTCAAGCCGGCGCAGGGCGGATCGGCGCAGGGCGTCACGATCGTCGACGATCGCGGCGGGCTCCCCCGCGCGATGGTCGACGCGTACACGTACGGCGACGTGGCCCTTGTGGAGCAGCGGATCGCGGGCACCGAGATCGCCATCGGCGTGATCGACACCGGGGAGGGCCCGGTCGCGCTCCCGGCCGTCGAGATCGAGCCCCTGTCGGGCGTTTACAGCTTCGAGGCGCGCTACAACGCGGGCGAGACCCGGTTCTACGTGCCCGCGCGCATCCCCGAGGACGTCGCCGCCCGCGCGGCGGAGGCCGCGCTGACCGCCCACACCGCGCTCGGGCTGCGCCACATCTCGCGCGTCGACCTCATCGTCGACGGCGCGGGGACGCCCTGGTTCCTCGAGGCGAACGTCCTGCCGGGTCTGACCGAGACGTCCCTCGTGCCGCAGGCGCTGGAGGCCGCGGGTCACGACCTCGGCTGGGTCTACTCGAAGCTGGCGGAAGCGGCGATCGCCGACGCCTGACGCTCGCGTCAGAGCTAGCGGAACGTGTCCTGCCCCAGCACCCCGAGGATGCGGTTCAGGTCGCCGACCGTCGCGAACTCGATCGTGAGCGTGCCCTTGGTGGCGCCGAGGGCGATCTTCACGCGGGTGTCGAGCGTGTCGCCGAGACGCTCGGCGATCTCGTCGAGCTGACCCTGCCGCTTCCCGGCCGTCGGCTTGGCGGCCTTCGCCGGCTTCTCGGGTGCCAGACGGGAGGCCGCCGCCTCGGCACCGCGCACCGACAGCTCCTCGTTGACGATCTTGGCCGCCAGCCGCTCCATTCCGTCCGGCGTGCCGACCGACAGGATCGCCCGCGCGTGCCCGGCGCTCAGGACCCCCGACGCCACGCGACGCTGGATGGGCTCCGGCAGCCGGAGGAGGCGGATGGTGTTGGTGATCTGCGGACGCGACCGGCCGATGCGCGTGGCCAGCTCGTCCTGCGTGATGCCGAAGTCCGACAGGAGCTGCTGGTACGCCGACGCCTCCTCCAGCGGGTTCAGCTCGGCGCGGTGCAGGTTCTCGAGCAGCGCATCACGCAGCATCGCGTCGTCGGCCGTGTCCTTGACGACCGCGGGGATCGTCGGGAGGCCGGCCAGCTTGGTCGCGCGGAGGCGCCGCTCCCCCATGATGAGCTCGTACTGCGGCTCACCCGTCGCCGCTCCGGCGCGTCGGCGCACCACGATCGGCTGCAGCACACCGAACTCCCGCACCGACACGACGAGCTCGGCGAGCTCTTCCTCGCGGAACTCGTGACGGGGCTGCTGCGGATTCGGCACGATGTCGTCGGGTGACAGGTTGGCCAGGTGGGCGCCGGGGATCGCCACGAGCCCGGCGTCGGCCTGCCCCGTGGTCGGCTCGCCGGCCTGCTCGTCGCCGGAGCCGGATCCGAAGAAGACGTCGACGGGGCGGTCGGCCGTCGGATCCTCGGAGGTCGGGATCAGGGCGCCGATGCCTCGACCGAGCCCGGTGCGTTTGGTGGCCATCAGCGTTCTCCTCGTCGGGCGATCTCGGCGGCGGCCTCACGGTACGACAGGGATCCCGGCGAATTGGCGTCGTAGCTGATCACGGTCTGCTGGTAGCTCGGCGCCTCGGAGATGCGCACCGAGCGCGGGATCAGCGTCGTGAGCGCCTGCTCGGGGAAGTGCTCGCGCACCTCCTGCACCACCTGGTTCGCGAGGTTGGTGCGGCCGTCGTACATCGTCAGCAGGATCGTCGAGACGGCGAGGTCGGGGTTGAGGTGCCGCTCGATGAGCTTGATGTTGTTGAGGAGCTGGCTGAGGCCCTCCAGCGCGTAGTACTCGCACTGGATCGGGATGAGCACCTCACGCGCAGCGACGAACGCGTTGATCGTGAGCAGGCCGAGCGACGGCGGGCAGTCGATGAAGACGTAGTGGAAGGGCTCGGGCGACTCGTCGAGGAACGTCTGGAGCGCCTTGCGGAGGCGCTGCTCACGGGCGACGAGCGACACGAGCTCGATCTCGGCACCGGCGAGGTGGATCGTCGCGGGGATGCACCACAGCTCCGGGAACTCCGAACTGCGCTGCACGACCTCGTGCATGGGCTCGTCGTTGATGATGACGTCGTACACGCTGAGGGTCTCGGATCGGTGCTCGACCCCCAGCGCCGTCGACGCGTTGCCCTGCGGATCGAGGTCGATCACGAGCACCCGTGCCCCGGAGAGAGCTAGGGCGGCAGCCAGGTTGACGGTCGTGGTGGTCTTCCCCACCCCGCCCTTCTGGTTCGCGATGGTGAAGATGCGCGTGCGATCGGGCAGCGGCAGGACTTCCTCGGCCAGGGACATGCGTCGCCTCGCTATCTCGGCGACTTCACGCGCGAGCGGCGTCGTCTCGTCGTAGCTCTTCTCGGTACTCACCGGGTGGGGGTCCCTCTCGGATGTTTCACGTGAAACGTTGGCGCTCACACCCTCGGGGAAGGGCGGCAGGATCACCCCACTGTAGCCCGGAAGACACGGGTGGTCTCCGGCACGATCCCCTCGCCGAGAAGCAGGGTCTCGACACCCGACAGGCGGAAGGAGCGGATGACTCTCGCGGCCGCCGCGACCTCGTCGTCGACGCGCGCGCCCTTCATGAACACGAGCTCGCCTCCCACCCGGACCAGCGGCGCCGTCAGGGGGATGAGCGTCCGCAGGGCGGACACGGCACGGGCCGTCACCTGGTCCAGCGGGGCGTCGAGCGACACATCCTCGGCGCGGGCACGCAGCACGGTCACGTTGGTCAGCCCCAGGCGAGCGACCTCCGATGACAGCCACTCGGTCCGACGCTCCATGGGCTCGATGAGCACGAACGACACGTCGGGTCGAGCGATGGCCAGCACGATCCCCGGCAGGCCCGCGCCGCTGCCTACGTCGCCGACGACCCCGGGTCGCAGCAACGGCGCGACGAGCACGGAGTTGACGACGTGGCGGCTCCAGAGCTGCGGAAGCTCTCGCGGTCCGATGAGTCCGAGTTCCTCGCCTCTCCGGCCGAGTTCCGCCGTGAATGAGCGGGCCAGGTCGATGTGCTCACCGAACAGGTCGGCGGCCGCCGCCGGCTCCCGCTCGATCTCGACGTCGCTCACGACGAGCGATGTTTCACGTGAAACACCGATCAGGCGCGGGTGATGACAGTGTGGCGGTCGCGACCTTCACCCTCGGACTCCGAGGAGAATCCGCGCTCGGCGACGATGTCGTGCACGACCTTGCGCTCGTAGCTCGACATCGGCGGGAGGGAGGCCGTCGCCGCCCCGGCCTCGATGCGGGCGACCGCGTGGTCCACCAGCGCGGCGAGCTCCGAGGCGCGGGCGTCCCGCGATCCCCCGATGTCGAGGATCAGCCGCGAGAAGCGTCCGGTCTTGCTCTGCACCGCGAGCCGCGTGAGCTCCTGCAGGGCGGTGACGGTGTCGGGCTTCGCCAGCTGGCCGAGGTTGGCGTCTCCGGTGGCCGTCACGCTCACATACGCGCGACCGGCACGGGCGTCGATGTCGATGTCGCCGTCCAGGTCTGCGATGTCGAGGAGCTCCTCGATGTAGTCCGCGGCGATGTCGCCCTCGTCGACGAGCTGCTCGTCGGTGGGTGCCGCGTCCGACGCGTCGCCGACGGGCGAGTCGCGCTGGTCGGCCGCCGACTCGTCGGTACCCGAGTCGTCCGAGGCCGTCGTGTCGGTCAGGTCGACCGTCTCCGCGACCTCCGTCGCCTCAGCCGTGTCGGTGGAGGTGGAATCAGTCATCGCTTGGTGCTCCCGCTCTTCTTCGCACGGTTCTTGCCGACCGGCTGCTGACGCTGTGTGGTGATGGGCTTGGCCGGCTCGTCGGCCTCGACCGACAGGACGTCCGCATCGGAGGTCATCTTCGCGCGGTTCTTCTTCGCGAGACGAGCTTCACGAGCCAACGCGGCCTCGGATCCCGGCGTGGGCATGTTCCGGATCACCAGGAACTGCTGGATCATCGTCCAGATGTTGGAGGTCAGCCAGTAGAACATCACCCCGATGGGGAAGGCGAAGCCCGAGAAGGCGAAGACCAGGGGAAGGATGTACAGCAGAATCCTCTGCTGCCGGTACATCGGGCTCTCCTTCATCTCCGGCGACTGGTTCTTCGACATGATCTGCAGCTGGGTGATGAACTGCGACGCGGTCATGATGACGACCATCACGGCGGCGATGATGATGACGACCCAGTTGACCGGGTTCTCCTCGAGCGCCGTCTGGATGCTGAAGCGCAGAGGTGCGATGCCGAACAGCGACGAGCTGCCGAACTGCTCGGACAACTCCTGCGTCAACCAGAAGATGCCGGCGCGGTACTCGCCGTCGGCGTTCGGCTTCGCCTCGTTCAGCACCGAGAACAGGCTGAAGAAGATCGGCATCTGGATGAGCAGCGGCAGACAGGACGCGAACGGGTTGGTGCCGGCCTTCTTGTAGAGCTCCATCGTCTCGCGCTGCATCGCCTCGCGGGAGAACTGGTCCTTCTTGCCCTTGTACTTGTCCTGCAGCTTCTTGAGCTGTGGCGCGACCTCGAGCATCTTGCGCTGGCTCTTGATCTGGCGCACGAAGATCGGGATGAGTGCGGCGCGGACGACGAGCACGAGTCCGACGATCGAGAGCACCCAGGTGAGACCGGCGCCCCCATCCATGCCCGCGGCGGTCAGCAGCCAGTGGAACCCGACGAGCAGACCCTCGATCACCCACTTGATGGGGGTCAGGATGGTTCCGATGATGTCAGGCATGAGCGCCCTCTCTGTGTAGAACGTGAGCGTCGTCGGGGCTGTGACGCCCGTCGATGACGAAGCCGAAATCTGTGGTGCGGCGGCGGCCGCGGCGCGGTTCGGGCACATCGTCGACGCCGCCGGCGGCCCACGGGTGGCACCGCATCAGGCGCCAGCTGCCGAGTCCGACGCCCGTCACGACCCCGTGCTGCTGGATCGCTCCGAGAGCGTAGGCCGAGCAGCTGGGGTAGTAGCGGCAGACATCGCCGTAGAGCGGGGAGATGACTGCGCGATAGGCCCGGAGGATCAGGACGCAGACGTTGCGGGGGAGGAGCATGACGAAGGACAGCGCGCGGATCATCGCTGATCCCGCACTGCGTGCAGAGGGACGTCCAGTGCTGCGTGCATGTCTGCCGAGACTGTAGGCCAGTCCATCTGAGCACTGCCCGGGAGTGCGCGCAGGACGACGTCGGATCCGCGGCCGCCTGCATCGACGATCTCGCGACCGACCGCACGCATCCTGCGGCGAAGCAGGTTGCGGTCGACTGCCCCGCCCACAGCGCGCGAGACGATGAAGCCGAACCTCACCGGGTCGTCGCCGGAGCGCTCGACTCGGTAGTAGACCGCCAGAGGCGACGACGATCGGCGACCTCGACGCACGACGGTGCGGAAGTCCTCCGGCCGGACCACCCGGTTCGCCCTGGCGAGCAAAGCCGAGTTACGCGGAGAGCTCGGTGCGACCCTTGCGACGACGCGCACCCAGGATCGCCCGGCCGGCGCGCGTGCGCATGCGCAGACGGAAGCCGTGGACCTTGGCACGGCGCCGGTTGTTCGGCTGGAAGGTTCGCTTGCTCATGGTGATATCTCCAAAACCCGAGGGATGCATCGGGAAGAACGGGGACGGCGCCATACGGCCGTCAACTGATTAAAAATAGGGCCTCGATCGGGTTCGGTCAAACCTGAGGAGGCCAACCGTCCATTATCCACACCCGATGGTCGGGAACTTGCCTACGACACGGTGGTCGGAACTAAGGTGAATACGCTTCGGCCCCGTGGATAACCCTGTGTACAACTTCGCACGCGGCCCTTCTCTCCTCCCGACCAACCAGAGGTACAGCTCGACATGACGGACATCGCAGACTCCACTCGCGAACTGTGGGCGTCTGTCGTCACCCAGCTGAACTCCGATGACCGGATCACTCCCCAGCTGCACGGATTCATCAACCTGGTCGAGCCGAAGGGGGTCCTCGGCGGCACCCTCTATCTCGAGGTGCCCAACGACCTGACCCGCGGCATGCTCGAGCAGCGCATCCGGGTGCCCCTGCTGAACGCGCTGTCGACGGTCGACGACGAGCACGAGATCGCGAACTTCGCGATCGTGGTGAACCCCGAGATCCGCACAGCCGTGCTCTCGCCCGTCCCCGACGCCGACGCGCTCGAGACCCCCTCCCCCGCCGGCAGCACGGGTATCGGCGGAGCGATGGACCAGTCGCCGACGTCGGACCCGCGCCGCTCCGACTCCCGTCTCAATCCGAAGTACAACTTCGACAACTTCGTCATCGGCAGCTCCAACCGATTCGCCCACGCCGCGGCCGTCGCGGTCGCGGAGGCGCCGGCCAAGGCCTACAACCCCCTCTTCATCTACGGCGACTCCGGCCTCGGCAAGACCCACCTCCTCCACGCGATCGGCCACTACGCCGAGAGCCTGTACCCCGGCATCCGCGTCCGGTACGTCAGCTCCGAGGAGTTCACGAACGACTTCATCAACTCGATCGCCAACAACCGCGCCTCGGTCTTCCAGTCGCGCTACCGCGAGATCGACATCCTGCTGATCGACGACATCCAGTTCCTCCAGGGCAAGGACTCCACGCAGGAGGCCTTCTTCCACACCTTCAACACGCTGCACGACCACAACAAGCAGGTCGTCATCACCAGCGACGTCGCGCCGAAGCACCTCACCGGATTCGAGGACCGGATGCGATCCCGCTTCGAATGGGGCCTCATCACCGACGTGCAGGCGCCCGACCTCGAGACGCGCATCGCGATCCTCCGCAAGAAGGCTCAGAGCGAGCGGCTGCAGGCGCCCGACGACATCCTCGAGTTCATCGCGACCAAGGTCTCGTCCAACATCCGCGAGCTGGAGGGCACGCTGATCCGCGTCACCGCCTTCGCGAACCTGAATCGCACACCGGTCGACCTGCAGCTCGTGCAGACGGTCCTGAAGGACCTGATCACCCTCGACGAGGACAACGTCATCGCGCCGGTGGACATCATCAATCACACCGCCGACTACTTCAAGCTGACCGTCGACGACCTGTACGGATCGAGCCGCTCCCAGGCCGTCGCCACCGCGCGGCAGATCGCGATGTACCTCTGCCGCGAGCTCACCAGCCTGTCGCTGCCCAAGATCGGGCAGCTGTTCGGCAACCGCGACCACACGACGGTGATGTACGCCAACAAGAAGATCAGCGAGCTCATGAAGGAGCGCCGGTCGATCTACAACCAGGTGACCGAGCTGACGAGCCGCATCAAGCAGAACCAGCGCTACTCCAAGAGCTGACCGGGCCGAGCGCCCTGATCCGACGGGACGCCGCGTCTACCCTCGTTCGGGGGACTCGACAAATCGCTCTCGGATCCGGAATTGCACAAGGTGTGGAGAACTTGTGGATAACTTTCCGGGCGGCTCCCGGCCTGTTGACGGATGACGACTCTCCTGTGGAAACTCCGCCGGCGTCGAGATGACATCCACAGGGCGGGAGCGAGGTTGTCGTACCTCTCCCCACAACTTCCACGGCTGTAGTTATCCGACCGCGACAGGCATCCGTCGAGTTGTCCACAGTTCCCACAGGCGTTAAGACTCTTAACGTCTCTCTCTCTGATTCGACTCGCTCACAACCTTGTGGGCGGCGCGCTGTGCACGACACCACCGTCCCGACTCCCGCCCTTCCCTGTGCCAAGATCGGGATGCGAGTATTGACGGCCCGAGCACATCCAGCTGCACGGTCCGACTCACGATGCAGACAGGAGTGCCCCCGTGAAGTTCCACGTCAACAGGGACGTATTCAGCGAGGCCGTGTCATTCGCCGTGAAGCTCCTCCCCCAGCGCACCACGCAGCCCATCCTCAGCGGAGTGCTGCTCGAGGCCTCCGACGGAGCACTGGTGCTCTCGTCGTTCGACTACGAGGTCTCGTCGCGCACCGAGATCGCCGCCGACGTCGACGAGGAGGGCACCGCGCTCGTCTCCGGTCGGCTGCTCGCCGACATCGCCAGCCGCCTGCCGAATGCCCCGGTGCAGTTCTCGACCGACGAGGGAAAGATCGTCGTCAGCTGCGGATCCGCGCGCTTCACGCTTCTCAGCATGCCGGTCGAGGAGTACCCGACCCTGCCGCAGATCACCGAGCGCACCGGCGTGCTGCCGGCTGACGACTTCGCGGCGGCTGTCGCCCAGGTCGCGGTCGCGGCATCCCGCGACGACGTCACCCCGGTGATCACCGGCGTGCAGTTCGAGGTCGGCGAGAACAGCCTGTCCCTCGTCGCGACCGACCGGTACCGCGTCGCCGTCCGCGACATCGACTGGGATTCCGGCTCGGCAGGCGGCGACGACCCCGCGCAGGGCACCACCGCTCTGATTCCCGCTCGCACCCTGTCCGAGGTGGGGAAGACCTTCGGCCATGCCGGAACCGTCTCCGTCTCGATCGTCCGGGGAGACGATCGCGAGCTGATCGCCTTCAGCGCCGACAAGCGCACCGTCACGTCGCTGCTGATCAAGGGCAACTTCCCGCCGGTCAAGCGGCTGTTCCCCGACACCGTCGAGAACTACGCGGTGCTGAACACCGCTGAGCTCATCGAGGCCACGCGCCGCGTGTCCCTGGTCCTCGAGCGGGAGGCCGCGCTGCGGTTCACCTTCTCGATCGACGGGCTCACGCTCGAGGCGGCCGGATCCGAGCAGGCTCAGGCATCCGAGACCATCGACGCGCATCTCGTCGGCGAGGACACCGTCGTGTCGCTCAAGCCGGCGTTCCTGCTCGACGGCCTCGGGGCCGTGCACTCGGAGTTCGTGCGCATCTCGTTCACCAAGACCGAGAACCCCAACAAGCCGGGCCCCGTGCTGCTGACGAGTCAGTCCTCGAAGGATCAGCCGGGCGCCGACAACTACAAGTACCTGCTGCAGCCCAACCTGCTGCTGCGGTGACCCGTGCCGGCGTCGCCGGCTGAACAGCACAGGAGGACGCGGTGGCCACCCCGCAGAACAACACGGTCCACGTCGGGCTCGTCGGGCTCGGCAAGATGGGCAACAACATGCGTGCCCGCATGCGGAAGGCCGGGATCGAGGTCGTCGGGTACGACCCGAATCCGGCGGTCACCGACGTCCCGAGCCTCGAGGCACTCGCCGAGGCGCTGCCGGGTCCGCGCCTCATCTGGGTCATGGTCCCGTCGGGTCCGATCACCCGCGGTGTGATCGACGACCTGTCGAAGGTGCTGGCCGAGGGAGACCTCGTCATCGACGGCGGCAACTCGCGCTTCACCGACGACGCGGTGCACTCGGCTCTGCTCGCCGAGCACGGCATCCGCTTCGCCGAGTGCGGGGTCTCGGGCGGGGTGTGGGGTCTCGAGAACGGCTACGGGCTGATGGCGGGCGGGGATGCGGCCGACATCGAGCGGGCGATGCCGCTCTTCGACGCTCTGCGCCCCGAGGGTCCGCGCGAGGAGGGCTTCGTCCACGCCGGCGGCGTCGGCGCCGGGCACTACGCCAAGATGGTGCACAACGGCATCGAGTACGCCCTGATGCAGGCCTGGGCCGAGGGCTACGAGGTGCTCGAGGCCAAGAAGGACCTGATCCACGACGTCCCCGGCATCTTCACCGCGTGGCAGCGCGGCACCGTCGTGCGCAGCTGGCTCCTCGAGCTCCTCGTCAAGGCGCTCAAGGAGGACCCGGAGTTCACCGACATCGAGGGCTACGTCGAGGATTCCGGCGAGGGCCGCTGGACGGTCGAAGAGGCTCTGAACCTCGCGGTCCCGGTGCCGACGATCAGCGCGTCGATCTTCGCCCGCTTCGTGTCGCGCCAGAAGGACTCGCCGTCGATGAAGGCCGTCGCGGCCCTGCGCAAGCAGTTCGGTGGGCACGCCGTCCGCAAGGCGTAGCCGTCGTGCGCCGCGCACCGTGATCGTCTCGCATCTGACCCTGAGCGACTTCCGCAACTACGAGACGGCCGAGGTCGAGCTCGTCGCCGGGTCGAACGTCTTCGTCGGCAGCAACGGGCAGGGAAAGACGAACCTGGTCGAGGCGATCGGCTACCTCAGCACGCTGGGGTCGCACCGGGTGTCGACGGATCAGGCGCTCATCCGGCAGGGTCAGGATTCGGCGATCGTCCGCGCCCGTCTCGAGCACGCCGAGCGTCAGATCCTCGTCGAGCTGCAGCTCAACCGCGGTGCGGCGAATCGCGCCCAGGTCAACAGGGTCGGGGTGAAGCCGCGGGAGCTCCCCCGCTACATCGCCACGGTCCTCTTCGCGCCCGAGGATCTGGCGCTGGTGCGCGGCGAGCCCTCGGGCCGCCGGCGATTCGCCGACCAGCTCCTCGTGCAGCTCTCCCCGCGCTTCGCGGGGATCCTCGCCGACTACGACCGTGCGCTCCGGCAGCGCAACAGCCTGCTGAAGTCGGCGCGCGGCCACCGCGTGGGAGATGCGCAGCTCTCGACGCTCGAGCTCTGGGACGAGCGGCTCGTCGAGTACGGCTCCGCGATCATCGACGGTCGCGCCGAGCTCATCGCGCGGCTGGCCCCGCACGTCGCAGATGCGTACGAGCGGATCGCGGGCGCCGGTCAGCGCGCCGATCTCACGACCCAGCTGAGCATCCTCGGATCTCAGCCCGAGGATGAGGGGCTCCCCCCTCTCCTCTCCGACGTGGCGACCGGCTCCGCCGGCGAGACGGCGGAGGCGTTCCGCGCGGCGATCGCGCGCAGCCGTCGCGCAGAGCTCGACCGGGGTATCAGCCTCGTCGGTCCGCACCGCGACGACCTCCTCCTCACCCTCAACGGGATGCCCGCTCGCGGCTATGCCAGCCACGGCGAGTCCTGGTCGTTCGCGCTGTCGCTCAAGCTGGCATCCGCTGCGATCCTCCGCGCCGAGTCGCCGGTCGGCGACCCGGTCGTGGTCCTCGACGACGTGTTCGCCGAGCTCGACGAGGCGCGACGCGCCCGCCTCGCCTCGGCGATCGGCGACTACGAGCAGGTGCTCATCACCGCGGCGGTCCTCGACGATGTGCCCGAGGAGCTCGGCAGGCACATCGTCCGGATCCGCGCCGGCCGCGTGCTCGAGGAGGGCGAGGAGTGAGCGACGAAGAGGTGCCCGCCGGCGATCCGATGCCGGAGCACATCGCCGTGTACCAGCGCATCCGCTCGGTCTTCGGCGATCCGTCGATGCGCAGCGGGGATGCGCGGCGCCGGAAGCGCGCCGCGCGCGACGAGACCAGCGTGCCGTATGGGCTCGGCCGGGAGCCGCGCGGCATCGACGACGTGATGCAGAACCTGACCACGACGATGGGCTGGGAGTCGCCCATCGCACGCGCGGAGCTGCTGTCGTCGTGGGCGGAGCTGGTCGGCGAGGAGACCGCCGCGCACGCCGAGCCGATCGGCATCGAGGACGGCAGATTGACGGTGCGCTGCGACTCGACGGCATGGGCGCAGCAGCTCCGGCTGATGAACGCGAGCATCACGACGGAGATCGTGAAGCGGTTCCCGTCGGCCGAGATCCAGACCGTGTCCTTTTTGGGGCCCAACGTCCCCTCCTGGAAACGCGGCCCCAGATCGGCCCCAGGCCGGGGTCCTCGCGATACTTACGGTTGACAAGGCAAATCTGGTCAGGCGGCTCAGGAAAAGTCCCCAGACGGGCGAAAACGCCGGTTTCGACCCCCCTCCTGCGGTAGAATTGTCAGGTCCCGAGCGGCCACGATGGCGCCCGGCATCCGAGCTGGCAGGAGCCACCCCCACATGAGTTCTCCCTCGACGGCCGACGCCAACAACGAGGCCTACGGAGCGAACCAGATCCAGGTGCTCGAGGGCCTCGAGGCTGTGCGCAAGCGGCCCGGCATGTACATCGGCTCGACCGGTCCCCGCGGCCTGCACCACCTGGTCTACGAGATCGTCGACAACTCCGTCGACGAGGCTCTCGCCGGCTTCTGCGATCACATCGAGGTGACCATCCAGGCCGACGGAGCCGTGCGCGTCGTCGACAACGGCCGCGGCATCCCCGTCGACATCCACCCTGTGGAGAAGAAGTCGACTGTCGAGGTCGTCCTGACGATCCTCCACGCGGGCGGCAAGTTCGGCGGCGGCGGTTACGCGGTGTCCGGAGGGCTGCACGGTGTCGGCAGCTCGGTGGTGAACGCGCTGTCGAAGAAGCTCGAGGTCGAGGTGCGTCGACAGGGCAACGTGTACCGCCAGTCGTACTCCCGCGGCGGAGTGCCGGTGTTTCCCCTCGAGAAGGACGAGGCGACTGACGAGACCGGAACGACGATCACGTTCTGGCCCGACGACGAGATCTTCGAGACCATCGACTTCGACTACGAGACTCTGCGCACACGCTTCCAGCAGATGGCCTTCCTCAACAAGGGGCTGCGAATCGTCCTGACCGACGAGCGAGCGGATGCCGACGCCACCGACGAGGAGCGCAGCATCACCGAGGGGCGCACCGACGTCTTCCTCTACGAGCGTGGCCTCGTCGACTACGTCGAGTACCTCAACTCGGCCAAGAAGACCGAGGTCGTGCACGACGAGATCATCTCGTTCGAGTCGGAGGACACCGAGCGCCACATCGCCCTCGAGGTGGCGATGCAGTGGACCAACGGATACTCCGAGAGCGTCCACACCTACGCCAACACGATCAACACCCATGAGGGTGGGACCCACGAAGAGGGCTTCCGCGCCGCTCTGACCACCCTCGTCAACAAGTACGCCCGCGAGAAGGGCATCATCAAGGAGAAAGACGACAACCTCACCGGCGACGACGTGCGCGAGGGTCTGACGGCCGTCATCTCGATCAAGCTGGGCGAGCCGCAGTTCGAGGGTCAGACCAAGACCAAGCTCGGCAACACCGAGGCCAAGTCGTTCGTGCAGCGGGTCGCCGGCGACCAGCTCGCCGACTGGTTCGACCGCAACCCCAATCAGGCTCGCGACGTGATCCGCAAAGCTATCCAGGCGTCCGCAGCGCGCATGGCCGCGCGGAAGGCGCGCGAGCAGACCCGCCGCAAGGGCCTCCTCGAGGGCGGCGGCATGCCCGGCAAGCTCAAGGACTGCTCGAGCCGCGTGCCCGCCGACAGCGAGATCTTCCTCGTCGAGGGCGACTCGGCCGGCGGATCCGCGACCTCGGGCCGCAACCCCGAGACGCAGGCGATCCTCGCGCTCCGCGGCAAGATCCTCAACGTCGAGAAGGCGCGCCTCGACCGCGCCCTCGGCAACGCCGAGATCCAGGCGATGATCACGGCCTTCGGCACGGGCATCGGCGAGGACTTCGACGGATCGAAGGCGAGGTATCACAAGATCGTCCTGATGGCGGATGCCGACGTCGACGGTCAGCACATCACGACCCTGCTGCTGACGCTGCTGTTCCGCTACATGCGGCCCCTCATCGAGCTCGGCTACGTCTACCTCGCGCAGCCCCCGCTCTACCGGCTCAAGTGGACGAACTCCGATCACGAGTACGTGTACTCCGACCGCGAGCGCGACGCGCTGCTGGAGGCCGGCCTCGCATCCGGCAAGCGCATCGCCAAGGAGAACGGCGTCCAGCGCTACAAGGGCCTCGGCGAGATGAACCACCAGGAGCTCTGGGACACGACCATGAACCCCGAGAGCCGCACCCTGCTGCAGGTCACGCTCGACGATGCGGCGATCGCCGACGGGGTCTTCTCGACCCTCATGGGCGACGACGTCGAGTCCCGCCGCAACTTCATCCAGCAGAACGCCAAAGACGTTAGGTTCCTCGACATCTGATGACTGACACCACCGGATCCGACCTCGATCCCAATCGCCACGACAAGATCGAGCAGGTCGACCTCCAGCTCGAGATGCAGCGGAGCTACCTCGACTACGCGATGAGCGTCATCGTCGGGCGCGCTCTGCCCGACGTCCGCGACGGCCTGAAGCCGGTGCACCGCCGCGTGATCTACGCCATGTACGACGGCGGCTACCGTCCCGACCGCGCGTTCTCGAAGTGCACCCGCGTCATCGGCGACGTCATGGGGCAGTTCCACCCGCACGGCGACTCGTCGGTGTACGACGCGCTCGTCCGTCTCGTGCAGCCGTGGTCGCTGCGGTACCCCCTCGCCCTCGGCCAGGGGAACTTCGGATCCCCCGGCAACGACGGCGCGGCCGCGCACCGGTACACCGAGACCAAGATGGCGCCGCTCGCCATGGAGATGGTCCGGGACATCGACGAGAACACCGTCGACATGGCCCACAACTACGACGGCCGCACACAGGAGCCGACCGTGCTGCCGGCGCGCTTCCCCAACCTGCTGGTCAACGGATCGGTCGGCATCGCGGTCGGCATGGCCACCAACATCCCGCCGCACAACCTGCGCGAGGTCTCGTCGGCCGCCCTCTGGGCGCTCGAGCACCCGGATGCCACCCGCGACGAGCTCGTCGAGGCGATCCTCGCCCGGGTGAAGGGTCCCGACTTCCCCACCGGTGCGCAGATCCTCGGCGTCAAGGGCATCCAGGACGCATACCGCACCGGCCGCGGCTCCATCACCATGCGCGCGGTCGTCAGCGTCGAGGAGCTGCAGGGGCGCACCTGTCTCGTCGTCACCGAGCTGCCGTACCAGGTCAACCCCGACAACCTGGCGATCAAGATCGCCGAGCTGGTCAAGGAGGGCAAGCTCGCAGGCATCGCCGACATCCGCGACGAGACCTCCGGACGCACGGGCCAGAGGCTCGTCATCGTGCTGAAGCGCGACGCGGTCGCGAAGGTCGTGCTCAACAACCTGTACAAGCACACGCAGCTGCAGGACAACTTCGGCGCCAACATGCTCGCGATCGTCGACGGGGTGCCGCGCACCCTGCCGATCGACGGCTTCATCACGCACTGGATCGACCACCAGGTCGAGGTCATCGTGCGGCGCACCCAGTTCCGCCTCGACAAGGCCGAGGCGGACGCGCACATCCAGCGCGGCTACGTGAAGGCCCTCGACGCCCTCGACGAGGTCATCGCGCTCATCCGCCGCTCCCCCGACGTCGAGCAGGCCCGTCGCGGCCTCATCGACCTGCTCGACATCGACGAGCTGCAGGCCGACGCCATCCTGGCCCTGCAGCTGCGCCGCCTCGCCGCCCTCGAGCGTCAGAAGATCCAGGACCGCCTCGCCGAGCTCGAGCTCGAGATCGCCGGCTACCGCGAGATCCTCGCGAGCCCGGCGCGTCAGCGCCAGATCATCACCGACGAGCTCACCGACATCGTCACCAAGTTCGGCGACGACCGACGCACCGAGATCATGCTCGGCTACGGCGGCGACATGAGCGTCGAGGACCTCATCCCCGAAGAGGAGATGGTCGTCACGATCACCCGCGGCGGGTACATCAAGCGCACCCGCAGCGACAACTACCGCTCGCAGCACCGTGGCGGTCGCGGGGTGAAGGGCGCGCAGCTGCGCGCTGACGACGTGGTCGAGCACTTCTTCGTCACCACCACCCATCACTGGCTGCTGTTCTTCACCACGACGGGTCGCGTCTACCGCGCCAAGGCCTACGAGGTGCAGGAGGCCGGACGCGACGCGAAGGGCCAGCACGTCGCCAACCTCCTCGCGCTGCAGCCGGAGGAGGAGATCGCCCAGGTGCTCGACATCCGCGACTACTCGGCGGCGCGGTACCTCGCGCTCGCTACTCGCGGCGGGCTCGTCAAGAAGACCGAGCTGACCCAGTACGACACCAATCGCACCGGCGGCATCATCGCGATCAACCTCCGGGAGGGCGACGAGCTCGTCTCGGCGATGCTCGTGGACGACGACAGCAAGATCCTCCTCGTGTCACGCAAGGGCATGTCGCTGAAGTTCGACGCCACCGACGAGTCGCTGCGCCCCATGGGCCGCTCCACCTCGGGCGTCATCGGCATGCACTTCCGCGGCGACGACACGCTCCTCTCGGCCTCCGTCGTCTCCGACGAGGGATCCGTGTTCGTCGTGACCGAGGGTGGCTTCGCCAAGCGCACCTTCGCGAGCGAATACCGCACCCAGGGCCGTGGAGGACTCGGCATCAAGGTCGCGAAGCTGAACGACGCGCGCGGCGATCTCGCGGGTGCGCTGATCGTGGACGACGACGACGAGGTGCTGGTCGTCCTTGCCAGCGGCAAGGTGGTACGGTCTTCCGTGGCCGAGGTCCCCGCCAAGGGCCGCGACACCATGGGCGTGGTATTCGCCCGCTTCGACGATGACGATCGCATCATCGCCCTGGCCAAGAACAGCGAACGCAACCTGGACGTCTCGGCTATCGAGGCAGGGGAAGCCGACGAGGTCGACGCAGAGGATGCGCCGGTCGACGGAGAGGACGTGGCGAAGTCATGAGCAGTGTCGCCGAGAAGCTGCAGCGCAAGGAGCAGCGCCAGACAGCAACGAAGCAGGTGCGGCTCAAGCTCGTCTACCTGGACTTCTGGTCCGTCGTGAAGTTCTCGTTCCTCATCTGGCTGTCGCTCGGCATCGTCCTGATCGTGGCGAGCATCCTCATCTGGCTCGTGCTCTACTCGACGGGCATCTTCGACACCATCGACGCGCAGATGACCCAGATCCTCACACAGGACTTCAGCCTCGCGGCGTCGTTCGGTCTGCTGCAGGTCGCGCTGTTCTCGGTGGTCGTCGCGCTGCTCAACACGGTCGTCGGCACCATCCTCGGAGCGATCGGCGCCCTGCTCTACAACCTCAGCGTGCGCTTCACCGGCGGCCTGCTCGTCGGCTTCCAGAACAGCTGATCCGACGCGACGCTGGATTCGCCCGACGCGCCGCCGTCGGGTACAGTGATCCACGGCCTCCGGGCCATCCGGGGATATAGCTCAGGCGGTTAGAGCGCTTCGCTGATAACGAAGAGGTCCGAGGTTCAAGTCCTCGTATCCCCACGAGAAGTCCCGTAAGGGACTTCTTCCATTTCCGGGGCCTTAGCTCAATTGGTAGAGCGCCTGCTTTGCAAGCAGGAGGTCAGGGGTTCGATTCCCCTAGGCTCCACACGAGAATGGGCCCGGTCGTCATGACCGGGCCCATCGTCGTCGTGGGGTTCTAGACCGTCTTGGTCTCGATGTCGGCGTCCTCGACGGAGCCATCGCCGAGCTCCTCGATCCACAGGTCGTCATCGGCGCGCAGGGTCTGCCAGGCGGCGTAGGCGATCCCCGCGACCGCGGCGATCCCGAGGCCGACGAGGACATAGGTGCCGGGACCCGCGCCCTTCTTGGGCGGGGTGACGAGGCCGACGCGCTGGCCGGCCTTCGAGACCTGCTTGACCGCGTCACGCACGTGCTCGCTCTTCGACCCCTCGAGCGCGGCCAGAGCCGTGCCGATCGCACCCGCTATGGCGGGAAGGACGTCGTCGAACCGGTCGCGAGCCGCGCCGGCGACCGAACGTCCGGCCGAGACGCCCGACGACACGACCGGCTTGACCCGGTCCTCGTAGGTGTCGCGGACGCGGGGGCCGACCTGCTCGCGGGCGTAGTGCCCGGCCTGACGACGTGCATCGCGGAGGACATCGGACGCGTGGTCGATGGCGGCGCGCTGCTCATCCCAGAGTTCCTCGGCGGAGCGCTTCAGGCGCTTCAGTTCCTTCTTGCGCTTGCGGGACAGGCTCATGTCGACCTCCGTGTGGGGTTGCGGCGAACAGCACCCATCCTGCCATGGGCTCCTCTCGGGTCAAGGCGGTTGCTTCTGGATGGTGCCTGTGAGCAGGGTGCATGAGCACATGGCAGAATCGCACCATGCCTGCTTCCACCGCTGTCGCCACCATCCACACCTCTCTCGGCGACATCCGCGTCGACCTCTTCGGCAACCACGCTCCGGTCACCGTCGAGAACTTCGTCGGCCTCGCCACCGGCACCAAGGAGTGGACCCACCCGCAGACCGGCGACACGACGACCACCCCGCTCTACGACGGCGTCATCTTCCACCGCATCATCAAGCAGTTCATGCTGCAGGGAGGCGACCCGCTCGGCCAGGGCATCGGCGGCCCCGGATACCAGTTCGACGACGAGATCCACCCCGAGCTCGACTTCTCCAAGCCCTACATCCTGGCGATGGCGAATGCCGGCCTGCAGGGCGGTCGCGGCACCAACGGATCGCAGTTCTTCATCACGACCGTGCCGACCCCGTGGCTTCAGGCCAAGCACACCATCTTCGGTGAGGTGTCGGACGACGATTCCAAGCGCGTCGTGGATGCGATCGAGGCTGTCGAGACCGACCGTCGCGACGCGCCGCTCGAGCCTGTCGTGATCTCGAGCATCACCGTCGACTCCCCTTCGTGACGCCGCCCGAGGCGTCGTCGCTCGACCCGTCGGTCTGCTACCGCCACCCCGACCGCGACAGCTGGACGCTGTGCCAGCGCTGCGGGCGCACCATCTGCCCGGAGTGCCAGATCCTGACACCCTCGGGTGTCCGCTGCCCGGACTGCGTGCGTGAGACCGGCGGATCGGTGCAGTGGACGTCCACGAATGCCGCTCCCCCGAAGCGCAAGGCGACCGCGAAGGCCCGCGCTCGGGCGTCGTCGCAGCGCGAGCGTCCGCGCTGGCTTCAGGTGGTCATGGAGTACGTGCGTCCAGAGGGCTCGACAGGGCTCGCGACGACGTGGATCATCCTCGCCGCGGTGGTCGCCGTGTTCATCGTGAACGCCGTGACGTCGAACCTGATCTTCGTGCTCCTCGCGGCCGACCCCTCGGTCGCCTGGCAGGTGTGGCGGTTCGTCCTGTCCGCGGCCGTCTACCCGTCGACCGCTGTCCTCTCGGTGCTGATCAGCCTGATCTTCTTCGTCCTGATCGCGCGGCCGTTCGAGGCGCAGGTCGGGCGGCGACAGTTCCTGTTCATCTTCTTCGCGTCCTCGGCGTTCGCGGCCGCGCTCACGGTGCTCACGGGCTCGATCTACTTCGGCCTCACGGGAGGGCTGTTCGGCCTGATCGGCGCGTCGGTCGTGCAGGTCTGGTCGTACCCGCAGGCTCGCACCCGGCAGCTGATCATGGTCGGCATCATCCTGCTGATCAACATCGTTCTCGGTGGCAACCTGGCGGGCCTCGTCGGGGGTCTGCTCGCCGGCGTCGGCGTGATGGTGCTGCTCCGCCGCTACGAGGACACCCGCGTGCGCACCGCCTACGCGATCACCGCCGCCGCCGTCGTCGGCGCGGTCGTGCTGGCGGTCGTGCGCTCGCTGGTCCTGTGATGTCGGCGGTGGCGAGATGACAGATCCGACCCCCACGGCGGCCGTGGATGCTGCACCGCGCTGCTACCGGCACCCGGACCGCATCACCTATGTGAGCTGCCAGCGCTGCGGTCGGCCGATCTGCCCCGACTGCCAGACGGTCGCCGCTGTCGGCGTGCAGTGCCCGGAGTGCATCGCCGAGGGCCGTGCCACGGCACCGCGCCGCGCACCCGGATTCGTGCGGGCCCTGCGACCGTCGGGCCGTCCGATCGTGACATATGTGCTGATCGGGCTCTGCGTCCTGGTCTACGGCGCCCAGTGGCTGAGCGGTACCGGCGTCGCAACGGAGTTCGCGATGTACGCACCGCTCATCACGACCGAGCCGTGGCGTCTTCTGACATCGGCGTTCCTGCATTCGCAGTCGCTGCCGCTCGTGCACCTGCTGTTCAACATGTACGCGCTCTACATCTTCGGTCCGACGCTCGAGGGGTTCCTCGGGCGCTGGCGGTTCGCCGTCCTCTACCTGCTGGCCGCCGTCGGGGGGAACGTCGCGATGGTCGTCGACTACCAGGTGCAGCTCCTGGCGGGAGTGTCCCTGCAGCAGGCGGCAAGCCTCTCGCTCGGGGCCTCCGGTGCGATCTTCGGCCTGATGGGCGCTCTGCTGCTCATGCGGAAGGCGATGGGCATCCCCTTCCAGCAGATCGTCGTGGTGGTGGTGCTGAACCTCGCGATCGGGTTCTTCGTGCCCAACATCGCGTGGCAGGCCCACCTGGGCGGGCTGATCGTGGGCGCCGTCGTCGGCGTGATCTACGTGCGCACACGACGACGCGAGCTGCAGCGAGCCCAGGTCGCCGGCCTCATCGGCGTCGGTGTGGCACTGGCCCTGGTGTGCGTGGCCTGCGTGGTCACGGCTCCATCGTTCAGCTACGCCTGAGCGCGGCTCCAGCCAGGATTATCCACAGGTTCGTCCACAGTGTGGAGGAATTACACGCGTGTGATTCGCGGAGGACCGGGGTGGAGGGAGACGGACGGGTCAGCGCCAGCGGGTCGTCATCATAAAACCGATGAACATGATCCCGAAGCCGATCAGGATGTTCCAGCTCTCGAGGCTCGGGATCGGCAGCGACCCCTGGCTCAGGTAGAACACGATGATCCAGACCAGGCCGAGCAGCATGAAGCCGAACATGACGGGCTTGAACCAGATCGGGTTGGGCACGTCCGCGCCGGTCGACTCGCTGAGCGCGGGCTTGGGCTTCGGGTCGGACTTGGGGCGTGCCATGCCCCAGATTCTAACGGATGCGGGTGGGCACACCACCACAGCGCCCCGTGCGGGTGGAGCGCTTAGAATCGAGCGCATGACCGAGCCGGATGGGGGACGCACGGGACGCCGCGCCGCGACCGCCGGCAGGCCCGCGCCCCGACGCCGTCGACTGACCGTCACGGGCGTGCTCGGCGAGCTGCTGATCACCGCGGGGGTCGGCGTGCTGCTGTTCCTGGGTTGGCAGCTCTGGTTCAACGACCTCGTGGTCGGAAACCAGTTGCACGACACGTCGCTGGAGCAGGCGGACGAGTGGCAGAAGGACGTGTCGACCGCGGTCGAGGGCACGCCCGAGGCACCCCCGGTGATCGCGAAGCCTGCGGACCAGGCGGTGTTCGCGCTGATGATCGTGCCGCGTTTCGGTGCGGACTTCTACCGCCCGATCGCCGAGGGCACCGGCACCAGAGCGGTCCTCAACAAGGGCGAGATCGGCCACTACCCCACCAGCCAGCTACCCGGAGAGGTCGGCAACTTCGCGGTGGCCGCTCACCGCACCAGCTACGGCAAGCCGTTCAACCTCATCAACGAGCTGCGCGCGGGCGACCACATCTTCATCGAGACCGCCGACGGCTGGTACCAGTACACGTTCCGCAACCTGGAGTACGTGCAGCCCACCGGGGTGGGCGTCGTCGCACCTGTGCCGCAGACCGAGGGTGTCCCGGCCGTCGACCGGCTGCTGACCATGACCAGCTGCAATCCGCTGTTCTCGGCGCAGGAGCGCATCATCGCGTACAGCATCTACGACACGTTCGTGCCGCGAGCCGACGGGCCGCCTGCCGAGATCGCCGCGACCGTCAACGGGGGCACCTGATGTACGCGGCGCTCTGGCGCGTCCTCCCGGGCCCCTGGTTCGCGAGGCTCGCGATCGTGCTCGTCCTCCTGGCGGCCGTGCTGTTCGCCCTCGTCACCTGGGTCTTCCCCTACATAGACCAGTTCATCGCCCCGCAGGACGTCACCGTGGAGGCGACATGACCAAGGTGCTCGTCGTAGACAACTACGACAGCTTCGTCTACACCCTCAACGGCTACCTGCTGCAGCTGGGGGCCGAGACCGACGTGGTGCGCAACGACGCCTTCGACGAGGGCGAGGCGGCCGACCGCATCGCCTCCTACGATGCGGTCCTCCTCTCGCCGGGGCCGGGCACTCCGGCGTCGGCCGGGGTGTCGATCCCGATCGTCCATGCCGCGCTCGACGCTGGATCGCCGCTCCTCGGCGTCTGCCTCGGCCACCAGGCGATCGCCGAGGCGATGGGTGCGACGGTCACCCACGCCGACGAGCTCATGCACGGCAAGACGTCGCTCATCCGGCACGACGACAGCGAGTTCTACGACGGCGTGCCCCAGCCGTTCCGGGCGACCCGCTACCACTCGCTCGCGGTCGTCGCCGAGACCGTTCCCGACTCGCTCGAGGTCACCTCCCGCACCCAGGGCGGGATCATCATGGGTCTGCGTCACCGCGAGGCCCCGCTGTACGGGGTGCAGTTCCACCCCGAGTCCGTGCTGACCGAGGGCGGCTACCGCATGCTCGGCAACTGGCTCGAGACCGTCGGCCTCGCGGATGCGGCTGTCCGGGCGAGCGAGCTGAGCCCGCTAGTCAAGCTCGGCTGACGAGAGCCTCAGCCGGCGCAGTAGGTGAGGGTGACCGTCGACTTCTGCGGCTGATCGCCGACGATCGACTGGGCCGTCACGAGCTGACCGGTGCACCCGACGTCGGGCTTCTGTGTCACGGAGAGCTGGTACTGGCTCCCGGTGAGCAGCGCTTGCGCGTCGGTGAAGGTCTGGCCGGCGACATCGGGGATCTGGATGAGCCCGTTCGACACGACCAGGTTGACGGTCGAGCCCTGCACGACCTGCTGGGCGCTGGTGATGAGGGTCTCGTCAGGCGGGAGCTGCACCCCGACGACCTGTCCCGCCGGCACGTTGGCTGAGTATGTCTGGTTGGTCACGCCGTAGACGAGGCCGGCGGCCTGGACCGCCGCGATGGCGTCTGCCTCGGCACGGAACGTGAGGCCGATGAGAGCGACGGTCGGCGGCCCGGACGACACGATCACGCGCACCTCGATGCCGGTGCCGACCTTGGTTCCCGCCTCGGGGTCCGTCGAGATGACCTGCCCGGCGGGCACGTCGCTCGGCTGCGTGACCTCGTCGGGCTTCAGGCCGAGTGCGACGAGCTCGTTGCCGGCGTCGGGCCAGTTCTCTCCGACGATGTCGGGCACCTCGACCGCGGCGCTCGGCGGCACGAGCTGCGTCGGCTGGAGCGCGACGATCCAGAAGGCGGCGGCGGCGATGACCACCGCGAGCAGGGTGATGACGGCCCACACCCACGCGGCGGGCGGGCGGCTCTGCGTGCGCGGGGTGCGATCGGCCTGGTCGTCGGCGTTCGCGAGTCGGCGGAGCGTCGCCTCGGACGTCGTCGCCGACGTCGGGTTCACTCCGAAGAGCGCGGCGTTGAAGTCGTCGCCGGGGCGGCCGTCGGGCACCTTGCCCGCGCCGGCGATCTGCAGATCCTCGCTGAACTCGGTGGCCGTCTGGAAGCGGTCGCCACGGTCCTTCGCGAGGGCGCGGAGCACCACGGCGTTGACCGCGGGCGAGACCGCCGGGTTTATCGCGTTGGGCGCGACAGGCTGCTCGCTGACGTGCTGGTAGGCGGTGGCGACGGCCGTGTCGCCGCGGAACGGCGGGCGACCCGTGAGCATCTCGTAGAGCACGACGCCGGTCGAGTACAGGTCGGTGCGGGCGTCGACGCCCTCGCCGCGAGCCTGCTCCGGCGAGAAGTACTGAGCCGTGCCGAGGATCGCGCTCGTCTGCGCGATCGTGGCCGACGAATCCGAGATGGCGCGGGCGATGCCGAAGTCCATCACCTTCACCTGCCCGGCGGTGGTGACCATGATGTTGCCGGGCTTGATGTCGCGGTGCACCACGCCGGCGCGGTGCGAGTACTCGAGGGCGGTCAGCACGCCCTGCGTGATCCGTATCGCCTCGTCGGCGGGGAGGGGGCCCTCGGCGATGACGTCCTTGAGCAGGCGGCCCTGCACGCGCTCCATGACGATGAAGGGCACCTGGATCTCGGCGCCGGACGCGTCGCGGACCGTCTCCTCGCCCGCGTCGTAGACCCGCACGATCGTGGGGTGCGCCATGCGGGCGGCGGCCTGCGCCTCCTGCCGGAACCGAGTGCGGAACGCCGGGTCGTTGGCGAGCGAGGGCTTGAGCAGCTTGACCGCGACCTTGCGGCCGAGGCGGGCGTCGGTGCCGAGGTGGACGTCGGCCATACCCCCTCGACCGAGCAGCTCGCCGATCTGGTAGCGGCCCGCGAGCAGGCGGATGTCTGTTGCCAGCCCGTCCGTCATTCTCGCCTCTTCTCCGCTTGCCGAAACCCCTGTCAGTGTAGCCGTAGCCGCCTTGAACTCCTGGTCAGGGGGTAGGCGGCGACGCGTTGAGGCTCAGAGCCGGAGACGCCGGCGACTGCAGGTCGGTGCAGAGCGCGTTGAGGGTGGCGCTGACCGGCCCGAACGCCGTCGGGGTCACCTCTGCGGAGGTGGTGCCGACCGGGAACGGGTTCCCACCCGACGAGAACGAGAGGCCCGAGAGGTTCAGCGTGTAGCCCGACAGCGCATGCCCGGCGGGGCAGGAGTTGTAGGCCGACCACGAGATGGTGAACGACTCGTCCTGCTCGGGAGCGGACGTGTCGGACGTCGGAGCCGAGGGAGCCGGCGGTCCGGGGTAGTCCTGGTACACCGAGACCGCGATCTCGCGGCCCTTCTCGACGTTCCCCGTGGGCGTGATGCTCGAGACGAGGCCCGACTGCTCCGGGGAGTTGGCGACGGGGCCGTCGATCCGGTTGACGCCGAGGCCCAGGGCGATCAGCGCCGCCTCGACATCCGGGAACGGCTGGTTCACGTAGTCCGTGGCGACCAGCGAGACGACCGTGGCAGTCGGCGTCGGGGTCGGCGTCTGGCTGGGCGGCGTGGTGCCGGTCGGCTCGGGTGTGGGTGTCGGCGTCGGCCGCACAGCGAACACGATGATGATCGCGATGAGGGCGACGGCGAGCACCGAGACGATGGCGATGAGGGGCCACATCCACGGGCTGCGCCGGCGCTGCTCGATGTCGAGCTGGCTGGTCGCCGGAAGCTGCTCGCGGTCGGCCGCCGAGAGCACCCGCGTGGCGGAGGTGGCGCCTCCCGCCTGGGCGACGGGCAGGAATCGCGTCGTGAAGGCGTCGTCGTGCGCGATGGCGGGCACGGCCGCGACTGCTGCAGCGACGTCGCCGCGTCGGAGGGCCTGCGCAGCGCGCGCCAGGTTGGCGGCGGTGGTCGGGCGCTCCTCCGGCTTCTTGGCGATGCACGCGTAGACGAGGTTGCGCACCGGCTCGGCGACGGTGACCGGCAGCTCGGGCGGCGCCTCGTTGATCTGGGCCATCGCGATCGCGACCTGCGACTCGCCCGTGAACGGCCGACGTCCGGCGAGGGCCTCGTACGCGACGATGCCGAGGGAGTAGATGTCGGTGGTCGGCGAGGCGGGGTGTCCGCTGGCCTGCTCCGGCGACAGGTACTGCACGGTGCCCATCACCTGACCGGTGGCGGTCAGCGGCACCTGGTCTGCGATCCGCGCGATGCCGAAGTCGGTGATCTTGACCCGGCCGTCGGGCGTGATGAGGAGGTTGCCCGGCTTGATGTCGCGGTGCACCAGGCCGGCGGCGTGCGCGGCCTGCAGCGCGGACGCCGTCTGAGCCACGTAGTCGAGGACCTTGTCGGTCGGCAGCACGCGCTCGCGCTCGAGCACCGAGCTCAGCGCCTCGCCGGGCACCAGCTCCATGACGAGGTAGGCGGAGCCGTCCTCTTCGCCGTAGTCGAAGACGTTGGCGATGCCCTCGTGGTTCACGAGCGCGGCGTGACGGGCCTCCGCGCGGAAGCGCTCGAGGAAGCCGGGGTCTCCGAGGTACTCGTCCTTGAGGATCTTGATGGCGACGGTGCGGCCGATGACGAGGTCGGTGGCCTGCCAGACCTCGCCCATGCCGCCGATGGCGATGCGGGACGACAGCTGGTACCGGCCGCCGAAGGTGATGCCGCTCGAGGGTCTCATCTGCCTATCACCGCCTCCATGACCTGTCGTGCTATCGGCGCCGCGATCCTGTTGCCGAACGCCGACTGCCCCTGACCGCCGCCGTCCTCGATCACGACCGCGACCGCCACCTGCGGATCGTCGGCCGGAGCGAATCCGGTGAACCAGAGCGTGTAGGGCTCGGTGTCGCCGTTCTCTGCTGTGCCTGTCTTGCCGGCGACGTCGACCCCACTGATTCTCGCATTACTGGCGGCCCCGTTGGCGACACCCTGCACCATCATCCCGGTCAGTGTCGTCGCATTCGCAGCGCTCATCGGCGTGCTGTAGACGCGCGGCTCGAAGGACTGCAGCACCGACAGATCGGGCGCCGTGATCGACTCGACGAGGTTCGGATACATCAGCTGGCCACCGTTCGCCACAGCGGCCGACACCATCGCCATCTGCAGGGGCGACGTGCGATCGCTGGCCTGACCGAACGACGACAGCATCAGCTCGGCGGTGCTCTCGGTGGGCGGGTAGACGCTCGGCTCGACGACCATCGGGATGCGGAGGCTGTCGTCGCCGAAGCCGAATTCCCTGGCCTGCTGCGAGATCAGGGGGTAGCCGAGCTGGGCGCCGAGCTGGGCGAACGGGATGTTGCACGAGAGCCGCAGGGCGGTCGCGATGGTGGCGGTCTCGCCTCCCCCGCAGCTGCCGCCCTCCGCGTTGGTGATCGATCGGTCGCTCTGAGGGAGGGTCAGCGTGCCCGGATTAGGGAACGCGGTGTCGGGGGTCAGTCCGTTCTCGAGCGCGGTCGCGGCCACCACGAGCTTGAAGGTCGAGCCGGGAGGATTGAGGTCGCCCGCAATGGCCCGGTTGATGAGCGGATCGCCGGAGTCGCCGATCAGTCCGTTGTAGGTGGAGAAGAAGTCGGTGTTGTTGTGGGTCGCCAGCGCGTTCGGGTCGAAGGTCGGCTTCGACACCATGGCCAGCACCTCGCCCGTCTTCGGGTCGAGCGCGACCACGGCGCCGGTGTAGCTGCCGAGCGCGTCCCAGGCGGCCTGCTGCACGATCGGGTCGATCGTGAGCTCGACGGCGGCGCCCTTCGGGTTCTGACCGCTGACGATCGAGTTGAGCTGGTCGAGGAACTGCTCGTTGGCGGAGCCGCTGAGGTAGTCGTTGAGCGCACCCTCGATGCCCGTGTTGCCCTGGTTGAGGGTGAAGTACCCGGTGACCGCGGAGTACAGCTCCCCCTGCGGGTAGCTGCGCTGGTACTTGTACTCGTCGTCCACCGGTGTGGAGACCGCGATCGGCTGGCCGTCGACCAGGATCGGACCGCGCTCGGCCGAGAAGCTGGCGTACAGCGTACGCGTGTTGCGCGAGTCCGCCTTCAGGTTGTCCTGCTGGAACACCTGGATGACGGTGCTCGATCCGAACAGTGCCAGGAACATCACGAGCACCGCGACGCTCACCCTGCGTAGCTCCTTGTTCATGCGTCCACCACCAATCGGGGCTGATTGCGCACCGAGTCCGAGAGCCGCAGCAGGAGGGCGACGATGATCCAGTTGGCGACCAGGGACGAGCCGCCCGCTGCGAGGAACGGGGTCGTAAGGCCGGTCAGGGGGATGACGCGCGTCACGCCGCCGATCACGACGAAGACCTGCAGCGCCACGACGAACGACAGGCCGACCCCGAGGAGGCGGCCGAAGTCGTCCTGGCCGGTGAAGCCGATGCGGAAGCCGCGGGACACGAAGAGCAGATAGAGCGCGAGGATCGCGAACAGCCCGATGAGGCCGAGCTCCTCGCCGAGGCTCGCGATGATGAAGTCGCTCTCGGCGAGCGGCACGATGTCGGGCCGCCCCTGCCCGAGGCCGGTTCCCACGAGCCCGCCGTCGGCCAGACCGAAGATGCCCTGCACCAGCTGGTAGGTCTCGTCGTCGGAGTACTTCGGGTTGAACGCGTCGAGCCACCCGGTGAAGCGCGCGCTCACGTAGCCGAGGAACTGGCTCGCCGCCAGCGCTCCCCCGATGAACAGCGTGAGGCCGAGCAGCACCCAGCTGAGCCGACCGGTGGCGACGTAGATCATGACCAGGAAGAGACCGAAGTAGAGCAGCGACGTGCCGAGGTCGCGCTGCAGCACGAGCACGCCCATCGCGAGCAGCCAGATCACGAGGATGGGCCCGAGGTCGCGCGCGCGGGGGAACCGCATGCCGAGGATGGTGCGGCCCACCAGAGACAGCGAGTCGCGGGCCTGCACGAGGTACCCGGCGAAGAAGACGGCGAGCAGGATCTTGGCGATCTCACCGGGTTGGAACGACAGCGGGCCGAGGCGGATCCAGATGTACGCGCCGAACTTCGGATCCGAGAGCCCCGGAACCACGGGCAGGATGAGCAGCAGGAACGCCGTGAAGACGGCGACGTAGCGGAACCGCTGCAGCACGCGGTGGTTGCGAATGCCGATGATCACGACGAGCGCCGCGATCAGGGCCAGGGCCGTCCAGACGATCTGACGGATGCCGGCCGCGTCCCAGCCGTTGAAGCCCTCGGCGATGTCGAGCCGCGTGATCTCGGCGATCCCGAGACCGTTCAGCACCGTTGCGATCGGGAGGAGGAACGGGTCGGCGTCGGGCGCCACCACCCGCAGAGTCACGTGGAACAGGATCAGCAGCAGGGCGAGCGCGCCGCCGAGAGCCAGCAGCGTGCCCCCGACGCGGCCGAGCGCGCCGAGCTGCACGAGGACCATGGCGATGGCATCGATCCCCAGGGCCGCGAGCAGCAGCACCAGCTCGATGTTGCGTCGGCGAGCCGGCGTGCGCAGCCTGATGCGGATGCTGCCCGTGAACGGGTCACGGGGGCTGGCCTCGATCGGCGTGCCTACGGCCGCCGACGACATCAGCCGCCCGCCAGCTCGTCGAGGCGGTTGACGATGTCCTGCGCGTCGCGGAGGCTGTCGGCGTTGATCGTCGCGGTCACCGTGTCCTGCTGGTACTGCGGCAGGTCGTCGAGCGAGATGTGCGTCGACTGGAACACGCTCGACAGGCTGATCGGCCCGATGTTCTGCTGCACGCCCTGGTAGATGGCCACGTTGCCGTCGCTGGCCCCGACGAAGTAGTGCGACTGCGTCCACTGGTAGGCGCCGAACAGCGCCCCCGCGATCGCGAGGATGACGACCGAGGTGGCGACGAGCCAGACGACGCGGCGGCGGCTGGCTCGGCGGCGATCCTCCTCGATGAGCTCCTCGAGGTACCCCTCGCGCTCGGGCTCGAAGTGCGAGTCGTCGGTGACCGTGGCCTTCAGCGGATGGAGCAGCAGCGTGGGCAGGCGGATCGGGCGCCGAGAGGTGTCGTTCTCGAAGCTGAGGGGTGCGGCCGCCGAGCCGACGAAGAGCGGACCCGCGCCCACCGGGTTCTCGCTGTCGTCGACGTCGGCGAGCACCACGGTGACGTTGTCGGGGGCGCCGTGGTCGAGGCTCTCCTTGACGAGGCGGTCCGCCGCTCCCTGCGCCGAGCGTATCGTGCCAAGGATCGCGGCGATCTTCTCCTCGGTCACATAGCTGCTCAGGCCGTCCGAGCAGAGCAGCCATCGATCGCCGGGTTGCGCGTCGAACGCGTCGATGTCGATCTCGGGGGCGGCGTCGACGTCGCCGAGCACGCGCATGAGCACCGAGCGGCGCGGGTGGACGGCCGCCTCCTCCGCGGTGATGCGACCCGAGTCGACGAGCCTCTGCACGAACGTGTGGTCGGCGCTCATCTGCGTGAGCTCGCCTCCGCGGAAGCGGTACACGCGGGAGTCGCCGATGTGGGCGAACGCGAACCTGTCCCCCACCCGGAGGATGCCGCTGACGGTGGTTCCCATCCCGGTCAGCTCGCTGTGCTCGAACACGGTCTCGGCGAGCAGCGAGTTGGCGGCGATCAGGGCGGACTGCAGGGCGACCTGGGCATCTTCGACCGTCGCGTACTCGCGGTCCGCCTCGGCGACGCGCTTGGCGGCGATCGCGGAGGCGACGTCGCCGCCGGCGTGCCCGCCCATCCCGTCGGCCACCAGGAACAGGTGGGTGCCGAGGTAGCCGGAGTCCTGGTTGTTCGAGCGGATCTTCCCGACGTGCGAGACGGCCGCGCTCGTGGGCGAGGGGGTCGTTGCCATGGGGCTACCGCCGGAGCTCGAAGCTCGTGGTGCCGATCGTGACCGTGGAGCCCTGGGGCACCGGAGTCGGGAGGCTCACCCGCGACCCGTCGAGGAAGGTGCCATTGGTCGAGTCTAGGTCGTGGATCACCCACTGGTCGTTCCACAGCATGAGGCGCGCGTGATGCGTCGACGTGTAGTCGTCGCGGATCACGAGACCCGAATCACTCGATCGACCGATGGTGAGCTGCTCGGTCGGGAGGTCGATCTCCATGCCCTCGCGGGGCCCGGAGGTGATGACGAGGCGCCGGGGCGTGCCCGTGCCGGCGAGCGGCGGTGCGCGGTGCGCGGTGGGCTCGGTGATCGGGGCCGCGACGGGGGCGGCGGATGCGGCGGCCGACGCCGCGGGGAACGCGCCCGCCAGCGTGGGCTGGTCGGGCAGCTTGCGGGCCCGCTGCCCGAACAGGTCGGAGCGGAGGGCGTACACGACGGCGAAGACGAACCCCCAGATCAGCACGAGGAAGCCGAGCCGCAGGAGCAGCAGGGTCAGCTCGCTCATCGCTGTCCCTCCTGGCGGGGCTGCATCCGCAGGTCGGAGAACTGGTCGACGCTCGACGCCTGGGCGAGCACGCGGAACACGATGCGGGTGCGTCCGAGCTCGATGACGGAGTCGGGGGGAAGGGGCGCCTGCTTGAGCGCGACGCCGTTGAGCTTCGACCCGTTGGTCGATCCGAGGTCGCTCACCTGGCCGCGCTTGCCGTCCCAGAGGATCTCGATGTGCTTGCGCGAGGTGCCGGTGTCGTCGAGGGTGATGTCGGCATCCGACCCGCGGCCGATGATGGTGCGGCCCTTGACGAGCGGGTAGCGCTTGCCGCCGATGTCGAGCACCGGGGTCCAGGCGACCTCGCCCTTCACGTTGACCGACTCGACCCGCACGATGCCCTGGCTGATGCTCTCGTCCCGCTCCAGCTTGATCGAGATGCCGCCGGCGAACGAGTAGTGCTGTGCCGTCGCATGCGACTGCACGAGCTGCGTGAACTCGTCGATGAGAGCGGGGCCGAGACCCGTCATGCGCTCGTGGTCGACGGGAGACAGGCGCACGACGAACGAGTTGGGCACCAGGATCCGGTCGCGCGAGACGACCGCCGCGCGGGTGTCGAGCTCGCGTCGCAGGGCCGCCGTCACCTCGAGGGGCTGCAGGCCGCTCTTGAAGGTCTTGGCGAACGCGCCGTTGACGACACGCTCCAAGCCCTTCTCGAAGTTGTCGAGAATCCCCAAGGGACCCCTCTCCGGCCGGCGAACGGGTCGACCTCTCGACCCGCGTGGAACATGACGATGCTAGTCGGCATCCCCGAGAGCACCCCGCGCACCCGCGCTGGGCCGCGTGAATATGGTGGTAGTCTCGCTGAGTTGATCGCCCCGGCGGTCGCACGCGCGAGTGGCGGAATTGGCAGACGCGCTGGCTTCAGGTGCCAGTGCTCGCAAGGGCGTGCGGGTTCAAGTCCCGCCTCGCGCACAGCAGTGCTGAAGGGCCTCGATCCTCGGATCGGGGCCCTTCTGCGTGGGCTGATCAGTACGATCGGGCCATGGTCCCCGCCTCCAACCTGCTCGCCTTCGTCGTGGCGTCGGTGCTGCTCATCGTGCTGCCGGGGCCGAGCGTGCTGTTCGTGCTCGGGCGCTCGATCGCGCTCGGCCGTGTCGGCGGCCTGCTCAGCGTGCTCGGCAACGCCCTCGGGATGCTGCCCGCCATCGCCGCGGTGGCGCTCGGCCTCGGCGCCATCGTCTCCGAATCGGTGGTGGTGTTCACGGTCATCAAGTTCGCCGGGGCCGCCTACCTCGTGTTCCTCGGCATCCAGGCGATCCGCCACCGCCACCGCGTCGCGGCGTCGTACCTCGCGGGCGCGATGGCCCCGAAGTCGGTGCTGCGGCTGGTCGGCGAGGGCTTCGTCGTCGGGATCACGAACCCGAAGACGATCGCGTTCTTCGTGGCCGTGCTCCCCCAGTTCGTCGACCGCTCTGCCGGGGCGGTCCCGCTGCAGCTCGCCGTCCTCGGGCTGATCTTCTTCGGGCTCGCTCTGATCATGGACAGCACCTGGGCGCTCGTCGCCGGCACCGCGCGTACGTGGCTGGCGCGCTCGCCGAAGCGCATCGCGAACATGGGTGCCGCGGGCGGCGTCATGATGGTCGGCCTGGGCGGTGCGCTCGCCGTCACGGGGGCGAAGAGCTAGGTGAGGTTGCACGACGACGACGTCGATGCGTCGATCCACGTCGCGCGCCGACTCGTCGACACGCAGCATCCGCGGTGGTCGGCCCTCCCGCTGCGTGCCGTCGAGGAGTTCGGCACCGATCATCGGCCCGCCGACACCGTTCAGTGCGGATGCGGATCGGCTCGCACTCGGCCTCGCCCGGTTCGTGCGGGAACTGCACGCGGTCGACACAGCCGGGGGGCCGCTGAAGTCGGGCACCAGCCGCGGAGTTCCGATCCGGCGGCTCGACTCCGCGGTGCGGCAGGCGATCGAGGACTGCGGCGATCGAATCGACCAGTCAGCTGCGACCGTCGCATGGAGCGAGACTCTCGAGGCGCCCGATCACGCCGGGCCGCCGGTGTGGATCCACGGCGACCTGAACGCCGGCAATCTGCTCGTCGAGGACGGAGGCCTCTCCGCCGTGATCGATTTCGGTGAGGTGGGCCTCGGTGACCCGGCAGCCGACCTGGCGCCGGCATGGTCGACCGTGGCCGCTGCGCGCGACACGTTCCTCCGCGCATCCGGGTACGACGCCGACGCCGTCAGCCGCGCTCGCGGCTGGGCTCTCGCCCCCGCTCTCTTCGGCATCCCGTATTACTGGGAGACCTTCCCCGAATTCGCCAGACAGTGCGCCCGCACCGTCTCCGAAGTGATCGGAGATCCGCGCTAGATCGTGACCGACACCGTGTGCCAGCCGGTCGCTCCGTCGGGGAGGACGTCAGCCACATCCGGGGTCTGCGTCGTCCCGTCGGCGTCCGTGGCGCGCACCTGGATGGTGTGCTGACCGGGGCGCGGGTTCCAGTCGAGCTTCCACTGCACCCAGGTGTCGATCGAGATGGGCGTCGAGAGCTCGGCGTCGGCCCAGGCACCGTCGTCGACCCGCACCTCGACCTTCTCGATGCCGAGGTGCTGGTGCCAGGCGGTGCCTGCGATCACGCCGTCGCGCGCGACCTCGATGCGCGACTCCGTCTTGATCGGGCCCTTCTCGCCCCAGCCGCGGTCGGTCCAGTAGGCGCTCGACTGCTCGTAGGTCGTGACCTCCAGCGACACCACCCACTTCGTCGCCGAGACGTAGCCGTAGAGGCCCGGCACCACCATCCGCACGGGGAAGCCGTGCTCCTCGGGCAGCGGCTCGCCGTTCATGCCGACGGCGAAGATCGCGTTGCGGTCCTCGTCCTGGAGCACGCTCAGCGGGGTGCCCGCGGTGAAGCCGTCGATGCTGCGCGAGAGCACCATGTCGGCACCGGCCTGAGGCCTCGCCCGATCGAGGATGGTGCGGATCGGGTAGCCGAGCCAGCGCGCGGTGCCGATCAGGTCTCCGCCGACCTCGTTCGAGACGCACATGAGCGTCGTCACGCTCTCGTCGAGCGGCAGAGCGATCAGCTCGGCCCAGGTGAGGGTGACCTCCTCGTCGACCATCCCGGTGATGCGCAGCTCCCACTCCTGGGGGTTCACGCGCGGGATCTGCAGCGCGGTGTCGATCCGATAGAAGTCCGCGTTGGGGGTGATGATCGGCGACAGGCCGTCGATGCCGAGGTCGGCGCCGGCCGGCAGCGGGGGAGCGGTCGTCGCGGGGGCGGGCAGCACGAGGCTGTCGCGCACGTTCGTCACGACTCGGGCGCCGGCCTGCAGCGCGGAGCCGACGACGGCGGTCAGGGCTCCGAGGGCCGTGGCGCCGCCGCTCCATCTCAGGAAGGTGCGGCGATCGAGCTCGCGGGATCGCGGGGTCGCGTCGTGCCGCGGAGCCTTCCGCAGCAGGAACCCGAGCGCGATCGCCGCTCCGACTCCGGCCACGGTGGCGGGCACCGCGTCGAGCACCGCGGCTCCGGACCGGGTCATCGCCGCGATGAGCGCGAAGACGGTGGCGAGTCCGATCACGATGCGACCGGCGCTGCGCCGGATCGACTCGAGCACGCCGATGGCTGCGGCGAGCACCAGCAGGACGATGCCGATGCCGATCAGCAGGGCCGCCTTGTCGCCGGTGCCGAACAGGGCGATCGCCGTCTCCTTCGCCCATGATGGCGCGAGGTCGATCAGCAGCGACCCGACGACGACGATCGGGCTGCCGGTGGGGGCGACGATCGCGGCCGCGATCTCGGCGACGCCGAGCCCGAACGCGACCGAGGCGACTCCCGCGAGAGCGGGCAGCGACCACCGGCGGCGGCGCGACAGGGGAGCCCCAGGCGCGGGATCCCGCGACGCGGGGGTCTCGCTCGTCGGCGTCTCGATCACGCGGACACTCTAGATCGCTGTGCCGTGCGGATGCTCACACCGCTGTTTCGGAGCGGCGCGGGTCAGGAGGTGGGGGCGAGCGCGTCGTAGTGGCGGAATCCCCGCTGCACGCGGAGGATCACCCCGACGGCGCCGATGATGACCAGCCCACCGAGCACCGGCGGGAACCAGAGGGCCACGGCCGTGGCGAGGATGCCCATGTAGAGGTCGCCGATCCGGGGCCCGCCGGTCACCACGACGACGAACACGCCCTGCAGTCGGCCGCGCATGTCATCGGGGGCCGCGGTGAGCAGCATCGTCGAGCGGAAGATCGCGCTCACCTCGTCGGAGGCGCCCGTTCCGAGCAGGAACAGGGAGGCGAGAGCGAGGGCCGGGAGGTTGGCATCGGTGATGTCCTCGCCGACGGGGCCGAAGGATCCGGTCTGCATCACCAGGACGACCAGACCGAACGCCGCGCTGAACGCGCCGAAGATCATCACGCTCACCCCGATCGCCAGACCGTGCCTGCGCACGTGGCCGACGGGTCCGCTGAAGAGGCTGGTCAGGAAGGTGCCGACGGCCATCGATGCCGTCAGGATGCCGACCGTCACCGGTCCACCGCCGATGACGAGGGCGCCGACCGCCGGGAAGATGACGTGGGGGCGCCCGAACGACATGGCGATGATGTCGATGAGGAAGCCGGCGCGGATGTTGGGGGCGTGCCGCAGGAAGGTCAGGCCCTCGCGCAGCGAGCGCAGCCCCGGTCGCGTCGTGGCGCCGAGCGGAGGGAGCCGCGGCAGGGCGAGGATGCCCGCGAAGCCCGCCGTGAAGAGCAGGGCGTCGACGGCGTAGGTCCAGCCGAACCCGACGGTGGCGACGAGGATGCCGGCGACGGCGGGGCCCACGGCGACCTGCAGTCCGAACGATATGCCGTTGAGCGCGCTCGCCGCGGGCACCAGCTCGGACGGCAGGATGCGCGGGATGGTCGCCGACCTCGTCGCCTGCGAGATCGTGCTCGCCACGGCGTTCACGGTCGTGAGCAGATAGAGGGGCCAGACCTCGACGCGGCCGCCGCCGTCCTCGATCGAGAGGTCGATCCACGCCATGGCGATGAGCCCGAACGTCGCCAGCCAGGCGGTGATCGAGCTGATGATGAGCACGCGGCGGCGGTCGAAGGCGTCGGCGAGCATGCCGCCCCAGAGCCCGGCCACGATCATCGGCACCAGGGCGATGCCGCCGACGAGCGAGACGGCGAGGGTCGAGCGGGTGATGTCGTAGATCTGCAGACCCACGGCCACGATCGTCAGCTGCGCGCCGATGCCGGCGATCGCGCTGCCGACCCACAGTCGGGCGAAGGCGGGGGAGCGGCGGAGCGGGGTGAGGTCGACGAAACGGCGCCTGCGGGGCGGGGCGACGGGTTGATCGGACACTGCCTTCGACGATACTGCTGAGCGGCGGCTGTGCCCGCGCGGGGACGGGAATGCCGGACGGGGTGCGTCCGTTGCCCGTTCCCATGACCTCACTCGACTTCGGACCCCTCGTCCTCGGCGGCAACACGTTCGGCTGGACCTCGGATCGCGACACCTCCTTCGCCGTGCTCGACGCCTTCGTGGCCGCGGGCGGACGCTCGATCGACACCGCCGACGTCTACTCGGCCTGGGTGCCCGGCAACCGGGGAGGCGAGTCGGAGACGATCATCGGCGAGTGGCTGGCATCCCGCGGCAGCCGCGACTCCGTCGAGATCGCGACGAAGGTGTTCTCGAAGGAGAGCCGTCCCGGCCTGACGCCCGCCAACGTCCGAGCCGCGGTCGACGAGTCGCTGACCCGCCTCCAGACCGATCACCTCGACCTCTACTACGCGCACCGCGACGACCCCGATGTTCCCCAGGAGGATGTCGTGGCCGTCTTCCACGAGCTGGTGCAGGCGGGGAAGGTGCGCGAGTTCGGCGTCTCCAACTGGTCGGCGGACCGGATCCGCTCGGCGGCGGCGATCGTCGCCGACGGCGGCCTCACGCCCATCACGGTCACGCAGGACCACTACAACCTGGTCGAGCGGTCGCTCGAGACCTCGAACGTGCCGACCCTGCTCGAGCTGGGGATCGTCGAGGTGCCGTACTTCGGTCTCGCAGCCGGGTTCCTCACCGGCAAGTACCGCGTCGGCGGCGACGCCGTCGACTCGCCCCGCGCCGGTGGCGCTCAGGACCTGCTCGCGGATCCGCGGAACGTCGAGCTGCTGGGGGTGCTCGACGGCATCGCCGCGAGCCACCGCGTCAGCGTCGCAGCGGTCGCGCTCGCCTGGCTGCGGCAGCAGCCCGCGGTCGCCGCCCCCATCGCGAGCGCTCGCACCACCGAGCAGCTGCCCGCCCTCGTGGAGTCGTTCTCGCTCGAGCTCACCGACGACGAATTGGCGCAGCTGACCTGATCGGTATACAGCAGGGCGACTTGGACGGCGCACAGACGCCCTATGGGGTAGCTCTGTATACAAATGCGCCGCACGCGCGTACCATCGCCCTCGTGCGAGCGAGCGAGACGGCCTACGAGACGCTGCGCGAGGAGATCCTCGCCTGGCGCCTCGCCCCCGGCACTGCGCTCAGCGAGACCGAGCTCGCCCTGAGGCTCGGGGTCTCGCGCACGCCGCTGCGCGCCGCGCTGGCCCGGCTCGCGCTCGAGGGGCTCGTCGACACGTCGCGCGGGCGCACCGGTGTCGTGCCGGACGTCTCGGCCGAGAGCGTCGCCGAGCTGTTCGAGCTGCGCGAGGCTCTCGAGACCCAGGCGGCCCGGCTGGCTGCGCGGCGGCGAGACCCCGCGCGGTTCGCGGCGCTCGCCGAGGAGTTCGGCAGGGCACCCCAGATCCTCGCCGCAGGTGGAGCCGATGCCTACTACGGGGTCATCTCCGCCTTCGACACCGCGGTCGACGAGGCGGTCGCCAACCCCGCATTCCGCACCGCCCTCGACGGCGTGCGCACCCACCTGACCCGTGCGCGGCGCATGGCCGTCGACAACCCCGACCGTCTGCTGCGCTCTGCCGAGGAGCACCGTCTCATCTGCGAGGCGATCCGCGACGGCGACGAGGCCCTCGCCGCATCCGCCACGGCCGTGCATCTGCGCGCGTCGCTGACCACCATCCGCGCGACCCTCGCGGCGCGCGCCGACACGGAAGGCACCACCCGGTGAAGCTGCATCCCGTCCGCACGTACCCGAGCTCGGAGGAGCTGCCGCGCGAGCAGCAGCTCGCCTGGAGGATCGCCGAGGTGGCGTCCGACCCCGTCGAGGTGGCGGACGACGTGGCCGACATGATCGTCAACCGCGTCATCGACAACGCCTCGGTCGCGATCGCGTCCCTCGCGCGCGCCCCGATCGCCGCCGCGCGGGGGGCCGCGCTGGCCCACCCGCACGAGCACCTGGGCGCCACGGTCTTCGGCATCGAGGGCCGCTTCAGCCCGGAGTGGGCCGCCTACGCCAACGGGGTCGCCGTGCGCGAGCTCGACTACCACGACACGTTCCTCGCGGCCGAGTACTCGCACCCCGGTGACAACATCCCGCCGATCCTCGCCGTCGCCCAGCACGTCGGCGCCGACGGCGCGGCTCTCGTGCGCGGCATCGCGACCGGCTACGAGATCCAGGTCGACCTCGTGAAGGCGATCAGCCTGCACGCCCACAAGATCGATCACGTCGCGCACCTCGGCCCGTCGGCGGCGGCCGGCATCGGCACGCTGCTCGGGCTGCCCGTCGAGACGATCTACCAGGCCATCGGACAGGCTCTCCACACGACCACCGCCACCCGGCAGTCGCGCAAGGGCGAGATCTCGACCTGGAAGGCATCCGCCCCGGCCTTCGCCGGCAAGATGGCGATCGAGGCGATCGACCGCGCGATGCGCGGGCAGACCAGCCCCTCGCCGATCTGGGAGGGCGAGGACGGCGTCATCGCGTGGCTGCTCGACGGACCCTCGGGACGGTACGAGGTGCCGCTGCCCGAGGCCGGCGAGGCGAAGCGCGCGATCCTCGAGACGTACACGAAGGAGCACTCGGCCGAGTACCAGGCGCAGGCCTGGATCGACCTGGCGCGCCGGCTCGGCACGGCGCACCCCGCCCTCCGCGACCCTGCGGCGATCACACGGGTCGTGCTGCACACCAGCCACCACACGCACAACGTCATCGGATCGGGCGCGGGCGATCCGCAGAAGTACGACCCGACGGCCAGCCGTGAGACGCTCGACCACTCGATCCCCTACATCTTCACCGTCGCGCTTCAGGACGGCGTGTGGGATCACAACGCCTCCTACGCCCCGGAGCGCGCCTCCCGATCCGACACCGTCGCGCTCTGGCAGAAGGTCACCACGGCGGAGGACGCCGAGTGGACCCGCCGGTACCACTCGCTCGACCCGGTCGAGAAGGCATTCGGCGGACGTGTCGAGATCGACCTCGAGGACGGCACGCGGGTCGTCGACGAGATCGCGGTGGCGGATGCGCACCCGCTGGGCGCGCGGCCGTTCGTCCGCGCCGACTACATCCGCAAGTTCCGCACGCTCGCCGAGCCGGTGCTCGCGGGCGACGAGATCGACAGGTTCCTCGGCCTCGCGGAACGGCTGCCGATGCTGAGCGCCGTCGAGATCGGCGAGCTGAACGTGATCGCGACCGGGCTGCCGGTCGCCCCGGAAGGACTGTTCTGATGCTGCATGCCACGAAGACCCCGTCGGCGAAGCGCGCCGACTTCCGCGCGAAGCTCGCGAGCGGCGACCTGATCCGGATGCCCGGCGCCTTCAACCCGCTGAGTGCCGCGCTGATCGAGGACAAGGGCTTCGAAGGCGTCTACATCTCGGGCGCCGTGCTGAGCGCCGACCTCGGCCTGCCCGACATCGGACTCACCACGCTCACGGAGGTCGCGCAGCGCGCCGGCCAGATCGCGCGCGTCACCGACCTGCCGACGCTCGTCGACGCCGACACGGGATTCGGCGAGCCGATGAACGTGGCCCGCACCGTGCAGATCCTCGAGGACGCCGGGATCGGGGGCATGCACCTCGAAGACCAGGTGAACCCCAAGCGCTGCGGCCACCTCGACGGCAAGGAGGTCGTCGACGAGTCGACAGCCCTCAAGCGCATCCGCGCGGCGGTGCAGGGTCGCCGCGACCCGGACTTCCTCATCATGGCCCGCACCGACATCCGCGGGGTGGAGGGCATGGCGGCCGCCGTCGACCGTGCCAAGAAGCTGCAGGACGCGGGCGCCGACGCGATCTTCCCGGAGGCGATGGCGTCGCTCGAGGAGTTCGCCGAGATCCGGGCGGCCGTCGACGTGCCGATCCTCGCCAACATGACCGAGTTCGGCAAGAGCGACCTCTTCACCAACCAGCAGCTCGCGGATGTCGGGGTGAACATCGTGATCTACCCCGTCTCGCTCCTGCGGCTGGCCATGGGCGCCGCCGAGCGCGGACTCGACACCATCCTCGCCGAGGGGTCGCTGACGTCGAAGGTGCCCGAGATGCAGACGCGTGCGCGGCTGTACGACCTGCTTGACTACCAGGCGTACTCGGCCTTCGACGAGGGCGTGTTCACGTTCGACCTGAGCACCAACCGCAGCTAGGAGCACCATGTCCGACATCAAGAAGGGGCTCGCGGGGGTCGTCGTCGACACCACGAGCGTCTCGAAGGTCAACCCCGAGACCAACTCGCTGCTCTACCGCGGCTACCCGGTGCAGGAGCTCTCGGCATCGTGCTCCTTCGAGGAGGTCGCCTACCTCCTCTGGCACGGCGAGCTGCCCGACGAGCGTCAGCTGGCCGAGTTCGAGCAGCTGGAGCGATCGCAGCGGGCGCTCGACCACAACGTGAAGCGCGTGATCGACGACCTGCCTGCCAGCGCGCATCCGATGGACGTCGTGCGCACGGCGGTGAGCGTCATCGGCGCGGACGATCCGGATGCGGCGGAAGCGTCGCCCGAGGCCAACCTGCGGAAGTCGGTCACCCTGCTCGCAAAGCTGCCTGCGATCGTCGCCTACACGCAGCGTCGTCGGCGCGGGGAGGAGCCCGTCGAGCCACGGGACGACCTCGGCTACAGCGCGAACTTCCTGCACATGACCTTCGGCGAGGTGCCCGACCTCGTGGTCGTCGACGCCTTCGACGTGTCGATGATCCTGTATGCCGAGCACTCCTTCAACGCCTCGACCTTCACGGCCCGTGTCGTCACCTCCACGCTCGCCGACCTCTACTCCGCTGTCGTCGCGGCGATCGGCGCGCTCAAGGGCCCTCTGCACGGCGGTGCCAACGAGGCGGTCATGCACGTCTTCGACGAGATCGGCACGGCGGATGCGGCGGCCGGCTGGCTCCAGACGGCCCTGGCCGAGAAGCGCAAGATCATGGGGTTCGGGCACCGGGTCTACAAGAACGGCGACTCGCGCGTCCCGACGATGAAGGCGGCTCTCGACACGCTGGTGGTCGAGTACGGGGCGCAGGAGCTAGCCGCGCTCTACGACGCGTTGGAGACCGCGATGGTGGGCACGAAGAACATCAAGCCCAACCTCGACTATCCGTCGGGCCCCGCCTACCACCTGATCGGATTCGACACCGAGCTGTTCACCCCGCTGTTCGTCGCCGCGCGGGTGACAGGGTGGACCGCCCACATCATGGAGCAGCTGGAGGCCAACGCCCTCATCCGCCCGCTGTCCGAGTACGTCGGCCCCGACGAGCGCCACGTGCCGGAGTCGCGCGCCGCGGAGTGAGTCGCGGCACCGGCGGGTCAGGACTCCGGCGGCGTCGCGGTGGCGCTGTGGGCGCGCGTCTGAGCGGCCGCGCGGTCCCGAGCGATGATGCGGTTCATCGCGCGCAGACGCGCGAGGAAGTCGGCGAGCGCCTCGTCCTCGTCCGCGAAGAGGCGCTGGTAGTCCTTGCCGGCGCGCTCACTGGTGGCGTACACCTCGAACGACCCTCGGGCGCCAGGATGCCGACCTCGAAGGCGCGGGCAGGGCGGTCCTCGAACCAGCTGTAGCTCTCGAGCCCCTCGGCCTCGATGGCCGCGCGTGTCTCTGACCGTGTCACGTCGCTCATATCCCCCCTCGGCCGGCTAGACCTCCGGCGTGCCCCCGTGGGCGCGCTCGTAGCGGCGCTGCGCGACGCTGGCGAGGTAGCGGTTGGTCGCGCGCAGCTTGCGGAGGAAGTCGCTGAGCGCGGTCACCTCGTCGGAGTGCACGCGGTCGTACATGACCGCAGCCCGCTCGTCCGTGGAGTAGACCCGCAGGCCGCCGGCGACGTCCTGGATGCCCACCTCGTCGGCCTTCGGCTCCCGGTCCTCGAACCAGTTGTAGTGCTCGAGGGCGTCGGCCACGATGGCCTCTCGCACGGCGTCGCGGGTCACATCGGTCATGGCTTGATCAACTCCAGTAGTCCGAGGCCCTCGAGCTGCTCGACCGTCAGGGGCAGCTGCACCTGCACACCGCCTCCGGGTTCCCCGAAGGCCTGTCCGACCGGGCCCTCGTAGGCCGGGAAGTCATCACCGTACCGCTCGACGAGGTCGAGGATCTGCGTCTTGAGCGGGCCGTCGTCCATCCGGTCGATCGCGGCCGAGATGTTGTCGGGAGTCAGGTCGTCGACCACGCGGTACTGGTGGTACTGAGCCGGGTCCTGGACGTAGGGCAGCGATCGCTGGTCGTAGGGATACGGCCCGTCAGGCGGGACCGGTGACGTGTAGCGCCCGTCGGGCGGCCCGTACCGGTCGAGGACGTCGCCTGCGCTCGGCGTCGCGGGCGTGCGGATCGCGTTGCCGGCCCCGTCGAGGGCGTAGCCTCCCTGGGGCGCCTGGCTCCAGTCGATGGTGCCGTCGGGATTGAGGACCTCGGGTCCGCGCGGGATCTGCACGTCGCCCGGCCAGACGCCGGTCGCCGCGAAGTCCTCGGCGAGCGACGGCGGCTCGAGGGTGCTGAGGTAGTCGGTCATCTGCTGCGGGTTCAGGGTCGACTGATCGAGCAGGTGGCTGATGTCGGCGCCGTTGGAGTCGACGGGCGAGACGGAGTCCGGTGCGGTCAGCGTCGTGTCGGGGCCCGACCCGTCGGATCCGCCCGGCGTCTCGTCGACCTCGTCGGGGACCCCGTCGTTGTCGCTGTCGGGCTTGCCGTCGGGCGTCGTAGTGTCGGGGGTCGTGTCCGGGTCCGTCGTGTCGGGCTCTCGATCGGGCCTGTCGGGCCTGGTGCTCGGAGTGTCGGTGGCGCCTCCCGGCAGCGTGCCCGTCCCGCCGCTGTCGGGCACGGGGTCGCTGACGTCGGGACTGCCGGGGGTGTCGGGACTGGACGGACTGCCGGGTGTGTCCGGGGTGGAGGGGCTGTTCGGGGTGCCTGGCGATCCGGGACTGCCGGGACCGCCAGGGGTGGTCGGCGTGGTCGGCGACCCCGGCGTGTTCGTCGGAGCGTCGTCGCCGCGGCGCAGCGCCTTCTGGAACAGCTCGACCAGCACGTCGAGGGCCCGCTGGGCGCGGGCGATGATCGCGCCGAAGTCGCCCATCGCCCGCAGCAGGCGCGTGACCGTCTTGCCGACGCGCGCGACCAGACTGAACGCCTTGGTCGCGACCTGCTCGATGACCAGGGGTGCGGCGAGGCCGAAGGTCACGGTCAGCTCGAGCGCGGCGGAGATGGCGGTGCCGACCAGCTCCGCGAGAGCGTCTCGGGCCAGGTCGTGCACGACCTTGACCGCCATCGACGCGAGCTCCATGCCGGCGCTGATCCCGTCGGCCAGGTCGGAGGCGCCGGCGAGGTGCTTGGCAGCATCCGCCTGGAAGCGCCGGTAGGCCTCGATCGTCTCGCCCTCGAGTCCGTCGAGCTCGCGCACGAGAGTCTCGATGTCGGTCGCCGATCCGGCGAGCGCCTGGGCGATGTTGGCCCAGGTCTGGGCGTAGCCGGCGACCTCGCCGGGATCGCCCGCGAGGTCGTTGAACCAGCCGCGCAGCGGCTCCATGTGCTCGAGCAGCCAGCCGAGGCCGTGGGCGATCAGCGATCCGATGGGGTCCGAGACGGCGGCGACGGTGTCGGCGGCCAAGGCGACGCCCGACAGGGTGCCGCCCAGCCAGTCGTTGTTCTGGATGGAGGTGACGAGCGACTCGATGTCCTCGAGCACGAAGGCGCCCGAGAAGGGCGTCGACATGTCGACCGGGTCGGCGACCAGCGGGTTGTCGCTCACCAGGGGAGCATCCGGTCGACCTGCGACTCCAGCGCGATGCGGACGGTGTCGAGGACGGCCTGGGTCTCGGCCTCGCCCTCGTCGAAGCTGTCGGCGGCTCCGCGCATGTTGGCGGCGCTGCGCTCGACCATGACCCCGGCCGCGGCGATCATCCCCGCTCCGGCCCCCATGACCGCGGTGGCGGGGAGGACGAGGAACGCGCAGAGGACCCCGAACGACGAGCCGCCGAGACCGGTCGACGCGGCGGCCTGACGTGCCTCGTGGATGTCTGCGGCGATCCCGTCCAGCGACGCCGCCTGCGAGCGCATCAGGTCGGGGTCGATGTGGATCTGCGGGTCGCTCACAGCGTGCTGCTGTCGAGAGTGCCGAACCGGTCCTCGAGTTCGCCGCGCAGCCTCTTCGTGAGGCCGTCCTCGGCCCCGAACGCCTCGGCCGAGAGGGCGAGGGAGGCCTCGGCGGCCTGTCGCCCCGCGCGGCGCGTCAGCTCGAGGATGGTGCGGGTGAGGTCGGCCCCGGACAGCTCGAGCGCGCTGTCCTTGATCACGAGGTCGACGAGGCGGCCGGTCGGATCCACCGTGGCGGTGACGTCGTTCTCGCGGTTGGAGGCGGAGCTGCGCACCGCCTCAAGGTCCTGGCGCAGCCGGGTGGCGGTGACGGCTCGCGCCTCTGCCTGCTGGATCTGCTGCTCGACGCGCGCGATGGCCGCGTCGGGGTCGGAGAAACCGGAGGAAAACTCGCTCATACCGCCATGCTAGGGGACGAGAAGCCTCCCGCGGAACACCCGCTCGCCGCGCCGGCTGACAGTGCGCTGAGCAGACCGGATCTGGGGCTGCGAGGCCGATCGCGGCCCGCCGCTGCGTGCTAGTTTCCGAGAATGTCGCGGATCGTCTCGGTGGCTCCCGTGCTGCCCGAGTTCGCCTACAGCCAAGCCGAGATCACGGCTGAGCTGTCCGATCTCATCACGGCCGATCCCGCGCGCCGCGCCGTCCTCGCTCGATTCCACGAGGCGAGCGGCATCGGCCGTCGGCACACCGTCCTGCCCCTCGAGCAGTACCGCGATCTCGGCGGCTTCACGGCGGCCAACGACATCTGGATCCGCGAGGGCACGGCGCTCGCCGCCCGCGCCTGCGAGAACGCCCTCGCCGCCGCCGGCCTCCGTGCCGACGAGGTGGACTTCGTGCTGTTCACCTCCGTGACCGGCATCTCGGCGCCCTCGATCGATGCCCGGCTGGTGCCGCTGCTCGGACTCCGCTCCGACGTGAAGCGGCTGCCGTCGTTCGGCCTCGGATGCGTGGCCGGCGCCGCGGGGATCGCACGCGTGCATGACTACCTGATGGGGCATCCGGGGGAGGTGGCGCTGCTGGTGTCGGTCGAGCTCTGCTCGCTCACGCTCCAGCGCGACGACGCGTCGGTGGCGAACTTCGTCGCGAGCGGCCTGTTCGGCGACGGTGCCGCTGCGGTCGTCATGGTCGGCGACGAGCGCGCGGCCGAGCTGGGCGCTCCCGGCCCCGACGTCATCGGCACCCGCAGCGTCTTCTACCCCGACAGCGAGAGCATGATCGGGTTCGACGTGGGCGGCACCGGATTCAAGATCGTGCTCAGCGCGGGCGTCGCCGACACCATCGATGCCAACCTCGCCGCCGACGTGCGCGACCTGCTGGCCGCCCACGGCAAGGAGCGGGCGGATGTCGGGGCCTGGATCGCGCATCCGGGCGGCCCGCGCGTGCTCGAGGCGTTCGAGCGCGGACTCGGCGTCGACCGCGCCGCGCTCGCCGCCAGCTGGTCGTCGCTCGATCGGGTCGGCAACCTCTCCTCGTCGTCGGTGCTCCACGTGCTGGCCGCCATGTTCGAGCAGGCGGCCGGCACCACGGGGGTGCTCTTCGCCCTCGGGCCGGGAGTGACGAGCGAGTACGTGCTGCTGGACTGGGCGGCCTGACGTGGACGCGCCCGACGTCAGCGTGGTGCTGTTCACGGCGCTGATCCTCGCGACGGGGGGCGAGCGCATCGGCGAGCTGGTCGTCTCGACCCGCAACGCGCGCCGCGCATTCGCGCGCGGCGGGATCGAGACGGGGCGCGGGCACTTCCCGGCGATGGTCGCCCTGCACACGGCGCTGCTGATCGGGGCACTCGCCGAGGTCTGGCTGCTGGGGCGCGTCTTCGTCCCGGCGCTCGGCTGGCCGATGCTCCTGATCGCGCTGCTCTGCCAGGCGGGACGAATCTGGATCATCCGGTCGCTGCACGGCAGCTGGAACACACGGGTCATCGTGGTGCCGGGGGCGACCCTCTCGCGGAGCGGGCCGTACCGGTTCAGCCGGCTGCGGCATCCGAACTACGTCCTCGTCGTCGTCGAGGGCATCGCGCTGCCGCTCGTGCACACGGCGTGGATCACCGCGCTGGTCTTCACCGTGCTCAACGCGGTGCTGCTGCTGCGCTTCCGGATCCCGGCTGAGGACAGAGCCCTCGAATCCCTGCGGGTGCCCGCGTGATCGAGACGCAGGTGCTCATCGCGGGCGGCGGACCGGTCGGGCTCGCCGCCGCGATCGAGGCGCGTCTCGAGGGCCTCGATGTCGTCGTCGCCGAGCCGCGGCAGGGAGCCATCGACAAGGCGTGCGGGGAGGGCCTGATGCCCGGAGCCGTGCCGGCGCTCGCGCGTCTCGGGGTGACGCCGCGCGGGTATCCGCTGCGCGGGGTCGAGTACCGCGACCGGCACCAGAGCGTGACGCATCGCTTCGCCTCGGGAGGCGGGCTCGGGGTGCGGCGCACGACGCTGCACGACGCGCTCCGCGATCGCGCTGTCGAGCTGGGCGCGCGGTTCGAGGCCGCGCGGGTCGACGAGATCGTGCAGGACGCCGACGGCGTGACCGCGGGCGGTGTGCGCGCCGACTGGCTGCTCGCCGCCGACGGGCTGCACTCGTCGGTGGCCCGGACGACGGGACTGGCGATGCCGCAGCCGACGTCGCGCCGCCGGTACGGGCAGCGCCGCCACTACCGGGTCGAGCCCTGGTCGGACCTCATCGAGGTGCACTGGTCGCCGATGGGCGAGATCTACGTCACCCCGACCGGCGACGACATGGTCGGGCTCGCGCTGCTCGCGCCGCAGGGTGTGCGCTACGAGGACGTCCTCGCCGCGACCCCGGAGCTCGCGGCTCGGGTGCACGACGCGGAGCCCGCGAGCGACCTGCGGGGCGCCGGCCCGTTCCGCCAGCGCACCCGGCGTCGCGTGCAGGGGCGCGTGCTGCTCATCGGCGACGCGTCCGGGTATGTCGACGCGCTGACGGGGGAGGGCATCCGGATCGGGCTCGATCAGGCGCGCGCCGCCGTCGGTGCCGTGCGCGACGCGGAGCCTCGGCGATACGAGCGCGAGTGGACGGCCATCACCCGCGACTTCCGACGCCTCACGAGCGGATTGGTCGCGGCGGCTCAATCGCCGTTGCGTCCCGCGATCGTGCCGCTCGCCCGGCGCGCGCCGTGGCTCTTCGGCGCGGCGGTCGAGCGTCTCGCCCGCTGACCGCCCGACTACCGCGACGCGTCCAGCAGGCGGGTCAGCGCGTCGCGGGTGGATTCGAGCTCGGCCAGCGACATGCCGAGCCTCTCGACGATGCGCACGGGCACCTCGAGCGCGCGCTCGCGCAGCGCCGTCCCGGCATCGGTGAGGCCGACGGCGAGGGCGCGGTCGTCGTCCGGGTCGCGCCGTCGCGTCACGTAGCCTGCCGCCTCGAGGCGCTTGAGCAGCGGGCTGAGGGTCGCCGGCTCGAGCAGCAGAGCGTCGCCGATGTCGCCGACGCGGCGGGGGCTGCGCTCCCAGAGGGCGAGCATGACGAGGTACTGCGGATGCGTGAGGCCGAGCGGCTCGAGCACCGGGCGGTAGAGCGCGATCACGCTCCGCGATGTGGCGGCCAGCGCGAAGCAGACCTGGCGGTCGAGGGCCAGGGGGTCGAGGACGGAGGCGGGCATGCTCTGAGGCTACAGATGCTTTGTGCACGAAGCAATTAGTTAGTACACTAACGGTATGACGACTCCCGCGACCGGCCGGCGCTGGTGGCAGCACCTCAATCGGGCGCTGTTCCCCTACATGGGGCCGGCGCAGCTGGGACCGCGCGCCGACGAGCCGCTGCCCGCGACGATCGCGGCCATGCCGTGTCCGCTCTGCGGTGCGGCGATGAGCGCGCACACCGTCGAGCGTCCGGGCGGGAACGTCGCGTCGCGGGTCAGGTGCCCCTGACCCGAGCTCAGGTGTGCAGCCCGAGCAGGGCCAGCAGCTCGTCGGTCGTCTCGGCGACGGCCACGGCGCCCGCGTGCTCGGCCGGCGATCCGTAGCCCCACGTCACGTAGATCGTCGGAACGTCGTGCTCGGCGGCGCCCTCGATGTCGTGGATCCGATCGCCCACCATCACCGGGTGCGAGAGGTCGGCGCCACCGGCCGCGAGGCGGCGCAGGGCCTCCTCGACGACATCCGCCTTCGCGCTGCGCACCTCGTCGTCGCTCGCGCCGGTGAGCTCGTCGAAGAACTGCACGAGGTCGTAGTGCTCGAGCACCAGACGTGCGGGCGTCTCGGGCTTGGAGGTCGCGAGCGACAGCGGGATGCCGGCCTCGTGGATCGCCGTCAGCACCTCGCGGACGCCGGGATAGACGGCCGCGTCGAAGACCCCGGTCTCGAGGTAGCGCACGCGGTAGATGGCCAGGGCCCGCTCGGCCTGCGCGAGGTCGAAGTGCGCCAGGTCGCGGAAGGAGTCCATGATCGGCGGCCCGACCCAGCGCAGCAGCTCGGCGGGCGTCGGGATCGGGAGCCCGAGCTGCTCGAAGGTGTAGGCGAGGGTGGCCGTGATCCCCGGAGCCGAGTCGACGATCGTGCCGTCGAGGTCGAAGAGGACCGCTGTATAGGGACGAGACATCGCGACTAGCCTAGGCGGCATGAGCGCGACCATTCCGTCCGAGCCGGCACCGGCATCCAAGGTCATGCCGCGCGGCACGGCGACGAGTCGACTGGCCACCGTCGCGATCGTGCTGTCGTCCCTGGTCTTCGCGGTTCCGATCACCACCAGCGCCGTCGTCGAGGGGCTGCTCGACCAGATCAACCCCGCCGGGGTGAAGGAGCTCGACAACGGGGTCGCCTATCTCGGCGAGATCCTCGGCTGGTCGTTCGGCGCGCTGGGCGTGCTGCTCGTCGCCCTCATCGTCGTCTACGCGATGATCTACCGCCGCGAGCGCACTCTCGACACGCTCAAGCTGCCGCTCATCATCGTCGCGATCCAGATCGTGCTCGGGGTCGTCTCGCTGATCTTCAACGCATTGGCGCGCTAGAACAGCCGGTTCTCGGAGTTGTCGAGCCCGCGCATGGCGTCGTAGTCGAGCAGCAGACAGCGGATGCCGCGGTCGGCCGCCAACGTGCGCGCCTGCGGCTTGATCTCCTGCGCGGCGAACACGCCCGTCACCGGCGCGAGCACGGGGTCGCGGTTCATCAGCTCGAGGTAGCGCGTCAGCTGCTCGACCCCGTCGATGTCGCCGCGCCGCTTGATCTCGACGGCGACGCTCGCGCCCGCGGCGTCGCGCGCCAGGATGTCGACGGGGCCGATCGCCGTCATGAACTCCCGTCGCACCAGCCGGTGGCCCTCGCCCAGCAGCTCGATCTGCTCGGCGAGCAGGCGCTGCAGGTCGGCCTCGACGCCGTCCTTCTGCAGGCCGGGATCGACACCCAGCTCGTGCTGCGAGTCGTGGAGGATCTCGTGGATCGAGATGACCAGAAGGTCTGCCGTCTTCGCGTGGGTGACCCGCCAGATGTCGGTGACGCCCGCATCCGCTCGCTCCTGATCGACCTCCTCGACGGTGAATACGGCAGGCGGGCTCATCCAGTTGAGCGGCTTGTAGCTCAGCGAGTCGGAGTGCACGAGCACGCTGCCGTCTGCCTTCAGCACGAGCAGCCGGGTGGCGAGGGGGAGGTGGGCGCTGAGCCGGCCCGCGTAGTCGACCGAGCAGCGGGCAACGACGAGTCTCACGAATCCAGGGTACTGGGCTCGCTCGGGCCTCCGCGGCCGCGGCCGTCCCGAGGAGCGAAGGCCGCCAGCGCCGAGGTGTCGCTCGCCGGAGTCCGCAGGTACTCGTCGAGCCAGGCGTCGACGACGGGGAGCGTCGAGTTCTCGGCGACCTCGCGGATGACCTCGTCGACGTCGAGCAGGGTGCGGCCCAGGGTCACAGCGCCGGCGGCGAGGACTGCCCAGTGCGCTCCGGGACGTCCGTAGGGGAGGCCGACGCTGCCCGGGTTGATCACGAGCCGGCCGCGAGCGATGCGAGTGAAGGGCATGTGCGTGTGGCCGCACACGACGGTGGCCACGTGCTCGGGGACGTCGGCGAACACGTCATCCCATCGCTCGAGCCGACTGTCGACAACGACGACCTCCTCGTCGTCGCGGGGAGTCGCGTGACAGAAGAGCACCGTGCCGAATCCGTCGACCTCGGCCTGGATCGTCTGCGGCATGCTCTCGAGGAGCTCCTGGTGCGCCGGACCCAGCTGCGCGGCACCCCAGACCGAGACCGGGTCGTCGTCCAGGCCCACATCCACGCCGCGAGACATCTGGAGGAGCTCGCGATCGGCGTTGCCGCGGACCAGACGCACACGGTCTCCCAGCGAGACGAGTCGATCCAGGACCGCCGCCGGCTGGGGACCCCAGGTGTGGTCGCCGGTGACGACGACGACCTCCGCGTTCGCGACCGCCGGTTCGGCGAGGACCGCGTCGAGCGCGGGGAGCACGCCGTGGATGTCCGAGAGCACCGCGACCGACGTGATCATGAGTGCCATGGTGTCACCGCGGGCGGGACTCTCTCGAGCCGGGCCTCGGTTGTGCAGGAGTTCGCGGCACGAGCCACACGGATCCGGCGGCTAGCGTCCTGCAGAACGCGAGACTCCTGCAGAACCGGGCTCGCGGGCCGCCGGGATCGCGAGGGTTGCGACGACGATCAGGCCGAGCACGATCCAGAGGGCGTTCAGCACGCCGATCTGAGCCCCGACGAAGCCGATGAGCGGCGGGCCGATGAGGAACGCCGCGTATCCGATGGTCGCGACCGCGCTGACGCTCGCCGCGGCGGTCTTGGGGTCGTCGGCCGCAGCCGACATGCCGACCGGGAAGCCGAGCGAGGCCCCGAGCCCCCACAGCACGACGCCGAGCACCGCGAGCGGGACGATCGGGACGAGGATGACGATGGCGAGTCCGACGGCAGCGGCGAGGGCGGCTCCCCGCAGCACCGGGACCCGACCGAACCGGTCGAGCAGGGGGACACCAGCCAGGCGGCCCGCCGTCATCGCGACCGTGAACACGCCGAACATCAGGGCGCCCTGCCCGTTGTCGAAGCCGCGGTCGTCGATGAAGCCGATCGCGATCCAGTCGTTGGCGGAGCCCTCGGTGAAGGCCATCCCGAGCACCAGCAGGCCGATGAGGAGGGTGCGCGGGTTGACCCAGATCGCCATGCGCTCGCGGAAGCCGGGCTTGGCGTCGCCGTCCTCGTCGTCACCCTCCAGCACGGCGTCGTTCGGGATCCAGCGGACGACGACGAACGCGCCCACGACGAGGAGAGCCGCCACGATGCCGAGGTGCACGGCGGGCTCGACGTGGGCGAATGCGGCGAGCGACCCGATCCCGGCGCCCGTGACGGTGCCGAAGCTCCAGCTGGCGTGGAACCAGGGCATGATGTTCCGGCCGTTGGCGCGCTCGGCGCCGGCGCCCTCGACGTTCATCGCGACGTCGCAGATGCCGCTCATGAACCCGTAGAGCACGAAGCCGGCGAGGGCGAGACCGAAGGCCACCGACGCGCCGACGCCGATGACCGCGAGGGCGACGCCGCATCCGGCCAGGAAGACGAGGATCGTGCGCCGGCCGCCCAGCCAGTGGACGAGATGGCTCGACAGGATCAGGCCGATGATCGATCCGACCGACACGCCCAGGATCAGGAAGCCGACCTCGGTGACCGTGATTCCGAGGTGGTCCCGGATGCTCGGCATGCGGCTGATCCAGGCCGCGGCACCGAATCCGTTCAGCGTGAAGACCACGAAGATCGCGTTTCGCCAGGCCGGTGCGTAGGCGGGGCGGGCGACGGTGCTCGAGGTGCTCATGGGTGTCCTGGCTGATCGACGGGCGGAAATCGAATCGTTTCGATCGAATCGTTTCGAGTACAGTAGCAACCCATGGATGACGCGGCAACAACCCAGGCGACGCGGCCCACGCTCGCCGCTGTCGCGGCACGGGCCGGAGTCTCGGTGTCGACGGCGTCGCTCGTGTTCAGCGGGGCGGGGCCGGTGTCGGCGGTCCGGCGCGAGCGGGTGCTGGCGGCCGCTGCCGAGCTCGACTACGCGGGGCCGGATCCGACGGCTCGGTCGCTGCGCCGGGGACGTTCCGGGGTCGTCGCCGTCATCACCGAGGACACCCTCGCCGAGGCGTTCCGGGATCCGATGAACCTCGCGCTGCTCGACGGCATCGGGGAGGGGCTCGGCGACGAGCGGATCGGCCTGCTCGTCATCCCGTTGGCTGCCGACGGCGGTACCGATTTGACGGCCGCCCAGATGGACGCCGCGATCCTGCTCGCCTGCAGCACCGACATCGGGGGGACCGTCGAGGCGCTGCACCGCCGCCGCATCCCCCTGGTGGCCGTCGAGGCGGAGTCGATGCCCGACGTCGTCTCGATCGACCTCGACAACCGCGTCTCGAGCAGGCGCGGGGCGGAGCACCTGCGTGAGCTCGGCCACCAGCGCATCGCGCTCGTCACGCTGCCGCTCGACAACGCGCGCACCCGCGGCCCGCTGACAGCCGAGGGCGAGGCCGCGGCGACCGCGTACACGACCATGGAGCGGCTGCACGGCACGCGCGAGGTCTTCCCGACCGCGGCCGGCCTGTCGGCGGGCGGCAGCACCATCGACGAGGGCCTGCGGGCTGCGCGCGAGCTGCTGGCCGGCGACCCCGAGGAGCGCCCCACCGCGATCATCGCGCAGAGCGACCTGCTCGCGGTCGGAGTGCTGCGCGCGGCCGAGGAGCTCGGCATCGCCGTGCCCGAGGAGCTCAGCGTGCTCGGATTCGACGGGGCGCGGCTCGAGGGCGCGACGGCGCACACGCTGACCACGCTCGTGCAGCCGGCGACCGCCAAGGGCAGGGTCGCCGCCGAGGCCGTGCTGGCTGCGCTCGCGGGGGAGCAGCCGGGGGCGGTGCAGCTCGAGTGCGAGCTGCGGATCGGCACGACGACCGGACCCGCGGCGAGGTAGTTCGCAGCTCGAGCGCTGAGCTGTCAGGAGCCGGACCGGGCCCCGACGACCATCCACGCCGATCCGCGGACGCGCAGCGACAGGGTGACGGCACGCGCCGCCAGGTAGCCCAGGCAGAAGGCCGCCTGGATCGCGGTGACCGCCGCGGTGCCGTCGGGAGCGCGGGACGCCCACCAGAGCAGCGGGAGGTACACGGCCAGGTTGATCACGCCGGTCCACGCCAGATAGCGCGCATCCCCCGCGCCGATCAGCACACCGTCGAGGACGAAGACGACGGCGCCGATCGGGAGGGACGCCGCGAGCACCAGCAGTCCGGACGGGATGGCGGCGAGCACGGCGGGGTCTGTCGTGAAGACGTTGCCGAACACCGGGCTGAGTACCGCGAGAAGGATGGCGACAGCGAGCGAGGTCAGGAGGCCCCACAGCAGCAGCCGGGCGAGCGTGGCGCGCACCCGATCCGCATCGTTCGCGCCCAGGGCGTGGCCCACCATCGCCTGGCCGGCGATCGCGAACGCGTCGAGGGCGAGCGCGGCCAGGAAGTACAGAGTGAGCAGCACCTGCGTGGCAGCCAGGGTGGTCGTGCCGGCCGACGTCGCCACGACGGTGGTGGCGACGAGGGCGACACGCAGCGAGACGGTTCGCAGCAGCAGCCACCCGCCGGCGACCGCCGACCCGGACACGCCCGTCAGCCCTGGCCGCAGAGCCGCACCCAGGCGCCGGGCGTGGCGGATCGCGATCACGACGCAGGCTGCCGCCATGCCGGTCTGTGCGAGCACCGTGCCGATCGCCGATCCCGCGATCCCCCAGCCGAGGCCGTAGATGAGGAGCGCGTTGAGCGCGGCGTTGGCCGCGAAGCCGACCCCTGCGATGACCAGCGGAGTGCGCGTGTCCTGCAGCCCGCGGAACAGCCCGGTGGCCGCGATGACGACCAGCATCGACGGGAGGCCCAGGGTCGAGATGCGGAGGTAGGTCTCGGCCTGCGCGGCGACCGCGGCGCTCGGTCCGAACGCCGCGACCGCCGCGGGCGTGAGCGCGGCTCCTGCCGCCGCGAGCACCGCGCCGAGGCCGAGAGCCAGCCACAGTCCGTCGATCCCGGCGCGCACGGCTCCCGCCGGATCCCCCGCCCCGAGGCGTCGGGCGACCGTCGGCGTGGTCGCGTAGGCCAGGAACACCAGCAGGCCCACAGCCGTCTGCAGCACCGTCGAGGCGATGCCGAGGCCGGCGAGAGGGGCCGATCCGAGGTGGCCGATGAGCGCCGTGTCGGTCGCCAGGAACAGCGGCTCGGCGATCAGGGCGCCGAGCGCGGGCACGGCCAGCGCGAGGATCTGCCGGTCGAGCGGCGACCTGCCGGGACGCCGGATGGCCGAGGTCGAGCGACGGTCGGTCATGCCTCGTAGGCTTCCACCATGGCCAGCGGCGCGCAAACGAACCCCGGAATCGACCTCGACGAGCTGGACCCGGCGGTGCGTCCGCAGGACGATCTGTTCCGGCACGTCAACGGCAAGTGGATCGCCCGTACCGAGATCCCCTCCGACAAGGCGCGCTACGGCTCGTTCTACGTGCTCGCGGAGGAGGCCGAGAGGGCTGTCCGGGCGATCATCGAGGAGTCGCAGGCGGCCGAGCCCGGCACCGAGGCCCGCAAGATCGGCGACCTCTACGCGAGCTTCATGGACGAGCAGAAGATCGAGTCCGACGGGTGGGCGGTCCTGACGCCCGACCTCGACAGCGTCGCCGCGATCGACTCGGTCCCGGCCTTCCTCGCGGCGCTCGGCCGCTTCGAGCGGCTCGGCACGCACGGGTTCCTGGGTGCCTTCGTCGACAACGATCCCGGAGCCCCCGAACGCTACCTGGTCTTCCTCGAGCAGGGCGGACTCGGTCTTCCCGACGAGTCCTACTATCGCGACGAGAAGTTCGCCGAGATCCGCACCGCCTACCGCGCGCACCTCGAGCGCATCCTCACGATGGCGGGGATCGACGACGCGCCCGCCCGTGCCCAGCGTGTCTTCGACCTCGAGACGGCCATCGCATCCCACCACTGGGACAACGTGCGCACCCGAGACAGCCAGGCCACGTACAACCCGATGCCGTGGGCCCAGGTCGAGACGCTCGCGGGCGGCACGGCGGGCGGCTCCCTTCTCGGCGGCTGGCTCGACGCGATGGACGTGCCGGCGGGCTCGTTCGACGAGGTCGTCGTGCGTCAGCCGAGCTTCGTCGAGGGGCTCGCGTCGCTGCTCGTCGACGACCACCTCGAGGCGTGGCGCGACTGGCTGCGCTGGCAGCTCATCCGGTCGGTGTCGCCCTACCTGCAGTCCGAGGTCGTGCAGGCCAACTTCGACTTCTACGGCAGGACGCTCACGGGCACCCCCGAGCTGCGCGCGCGATGGAAGCGAGGCGTGAGCGTGACCGAGGGCGCGCTCGGCGAGGCGATCGGCCGCATCTACGTCGAGCGCCACTTCAGCCCCGACGCCAAGACGGCGATGGACGACCTGGTCGCGCACCTCGTCGAGGCCTACCGCGCCTCCATCTCGACCCTCGAGTGGATGACCGACGAGACCCGCGAGCGCGCGCTCGACAAGCTCGGCAAGTTCACGCCCAAGATCGGCTACCCCGACACCTGGCGCGACTACTCGAGCCTCGAGATCGTGCCCGACGACGCGATGACCGGTCGCGACGAGCCGCCTGGTGAAGCCCGCGCCCATGAGGCCGAGCCCGATGAATCCGATGACCATGAGAAGCTGACCCTCACATCCAAGCAATTG
>CAXTSE010000007.1:40646-66177 GCA_964246985.1 uncultured Microbacteriaceae bacterium | reverse complement strand
GAGCCTCGAGATCGTGCCCGACGACGTGATCGCCAACGTGCGCGCGACCACCGAGTTCGAGTTCCAGCGCGAGCTGGGCAAGATCGGCAAGCCGATCGACCGCGACGAGTGGTTCATGACGCCGCAGACGATCAACGCGTACTACAACCCCGGCTTCAACGAGATCGTGTTCCCGGCCGCGATCCTCCAGCACCCCTTCTTCGATGAGAACCGGGATGCGGCGGCCAACTACGGCGCGATCGGCGCGGTCATCGGCCACGAGATCGGCCATGGATTCGACGACCAGGGGTCGCGGTACGACGGCGACGGACGCCTCACCGACTGGTGGACGGAGGCCGACCGGGAGGCGTTCGAGCAGCGCACCGCCTCGCTCATCGCGCAGTACGACGCGCTGGCGCCGGCCGCGATCCCCGATCACCACGTCAATGGAGCCCTGACCATCGGCGAGAACATCGGCGATCTCGGAGGGCTGTCGATCGCCTGGAAGGCGTACCTCCTCTCGCTCGAGGGGGCCGAGCCGCCCGTCGTCGGCGGACTGTCCGCGGCCGAGCGCTTCTTCCTCAGCTGGGCGCAGGCCTGGCAGGCGAAGCTGCGCGACGAGGAGGCGATCCGGCTGATCTCGATCGACCCGCATTCGCCGAACGAGTTCCGCTGCAACCAGATCGTCCGTAACATCGAAGCGTTCTACTCCACCTTCGACGTCGGCCCGTCCGACGCCCTCTGGCTCGATCCCGACGACAGGGTCACCATTTGGTAGACATCGCCCCCAGCCGTGAACGCCGCACCCGCGTGCGGACCCCCCGTGCGCCCGCGCACCGGGCGCTGCAGTCGGCGGAGAACTTCGCCAACACGTTCACGGCTCTCGGCGATCTGGCCTACGAGGGTGCCCAGGTGTCGGCCTCGGTCACCGATCTCGACACCGGCAAGACGCTCGTGGCCATCGACGAGCGGATCGTGCTGCCGACGGCGTCGGTCGGCAAGATCCTGCTGCTGATCGAGGTGTCGGCACGCCTGACCGAGCGCGATTTCACCGGGTACGGCGTCCTCGACAAGACGATGCGGGATTCGGTGGGCGACTCGGGCGTGTGGCAGCACCTCCAGGCGCCCTCGCTCCCGGTCGCCGATCTCGCATCCCTCGTCGGCGCGACCAGCGACAACCTCGCGACCAACGTGCTCCTGCGCCAGGTCGGCCTGCAGGCGGTGCGCGCGCGCACCGAGTCGCTGGGGCTGATGCGCACGGCGCTGCTCGACCTCGTGCGCGACAGCCGCGGCCCGGACGACGCACCGCAGCTCTCGGTCGGCTCGACAGCCGAGCTCACCTGGCTCTTCTCCGCCCTCGCGCGCGGGCAGGTCGTCGACAGCCTGACCTCGAGCCGCGTGCTCGGCTGGCTCTCGCTGAACGCCGACCTGTCGATGGTGGCGAGCGCATTCGGCCTCGATCCCCTCTCGCATCGCGGAGTCGACCACGGCGTGCTCCTCGTCAACAAGACCGGAACCGACGACGGCGTCCGCTCGGAGGCGGGCGTGCTGCGTGGACCGCGGGCAGCCGTGTCGTACGCGGTCTCGGTTCAGTTCAACGACAGCGGGATGCCGGCCCGCCTGCGCGTGCTCGACGCTATGCGCACGGTCGGATTCGACCTCCTCGAGTACGTGCACTGACCTCCGCAGCCCCTGTCTGGCCCTCGCCGGCACCTCCATCTCAGGTGCGCTGAGGTTTAACCCGTCCCCTTAACCCTCAGGTCATGTCCCCGGAATGGGGGACTTCGCTACTGTGGCCCTGTCACCCCCTGTGCGCGTCCCCGAACCACCGCGCTCCCCCACCAGGATCAGACAGCACCAAGGAGTCACAGAACCACCACCCGATCCCCCGTCACACCCCGAACCCCCCCGGAATCTCCCCCCGATTCCCCCTCGTCCCCCCACCGGTCCATCCGGACGCGCCCGCGCTGTCGCGCCGTCGCGAGCCCTGCCGCGCTGCCCCTCAGCGCGTCGCGTACCCCACTGCCTTACGCAGCTCTCTCCTCTCAGCAAGGAACCCCCGAGCATGTTGAAGAAGATCCTGGCCGGTCTCACCACGGCCGTCCTCGCCCTGGGCGTCGTCGCCCTGGTCGCCAGCCCCGCCAGCGCCCACCACAACACCATCAGCGCCGCCGTCGTGTGCTCGCCGACCGGCTACACCGTGACCTGGACCGTCGTGAACTCCGAGTCCGACAAGTCGGAGGAGATCAAGGAGACCAGCAACCCGTCGCTGGTCCCGGTCGGCACGACCCTGGCCAACGGCGAGACGAAGACCTTCGTCCAGACCGTCAGTGCCCCGCAGAACCTGACCCTCACCCTCAAGGGCTTCTGGGCTCAGACCAACGTCTACAGCAGCAACTCGGGCTCGATCGCCAGCGGCGCGTTCCCGACCGGCTGCATCGAGACCTCGCCGACCGTCTCCAAGACGCAGGCCCAGTGCGACGGCCCCAACAGCTACTCCACTCCCACGTACACGATCGGCGGCACCGGAGTCGTCTGGTACATCAACAACGTGCAGACCGCCGCGGGAACCTACAACGCCACCGTCGGCGTCCCGATCCACGCCGAGGCCAAGCCGCTCGACTCGCGCTACAAGCTGACCGGCCAGACGGTGTGGGACTACACGTTCCAGGCGCCCGCCGACCCGTGTGTCGGCAAGGTCGTGCCGGTCGCTCCCACGTTCCAGCAGCAGATCTGCACGAAGCCCGGTGAGCACTCGCTGGCGACGTACTTCATCCCCACCGTCACCGGCGTCATCTACTCGGTCAAGGTCGACGGCGTCGAGAAGCCCGCCACGGCCGGCCTCAACACGATCCCGGAGGGCGTGACGACCATCCAGGTCATCGCGCGCGGCGATGCCGACAAGTTCTCTGAGATCGAGGGCGGGGCGAAGGTGTACGACGTCTTCACCGTCCTTCCGGCCGGCGCGTGCCTCACCCAGGTCCTCCCGGTCAAGCCCTCGTCGGTGCAGGCGGTCTGCGACACCCAGGCCAACCCCGGCTCGGTGCCCGACTCGACCTACACGCTGACCTACGTGCCGCACGTCATCTACCAGGTCAGCACCGACGGCGCCCCCGCGGTGGATGTGGTGCTGACGCAGACCACGACGTTCGTGGTCCCGCAGCCTGATTCGGTCATCGTCGTCACCGCCCGCGCCGACGACCCGACCAAGTACCAGACACCCGCGTTCAGCGAGACCCTGCGGTTCACCGACCCCGGCGGCTGCCTCCGCGACCTGGCGTACATCAACCCCAGCGTCACGCAGCAGTTCTGCGACGACTCCGGGCTGACCGGCACGGCAGGCGCACAGGTCGGCGACGCCGTCACCGTACCCGGCAGTGTCACCATCCCGGTGACGCCGAACGTCGCCTACTTCATCGACGGATCGCCGGCCCCGGCGGGTGACTACACGCTGACTCCGGGTCGGCACGTTGTCACGATCGACTACGACGAGACGAAGTACCAGCTCGCCCCCGGAGTCGTGCTCCCGTTCGTGATCGACATCGACGGCGCACCTTGCCTTCCGACGGAACCGCTGGTCACTCCGTCCGCCGCGTCCTCAGGGATGAGCTGCTTCTCCAACGGATCGATCACGATGTCGAACGACCTGCGCGACCCGGCCGCCGTCATCTGGACCGTGAACGGGGCGAGCTCGAAGCAGGGCACATTCCCCGTCACGAAGAACGGCACCGTCACCGTCAGCGCCGCCGCGAACGCGCCTGCCTACGGCTTCGGTGAGGGAACCCAGACGAGCTGGACCTTCACGTTCACCCGCCCGGCCGGATGCGACCTGCAGACCCTGGCCCTCACCGGCCAGTCGCCGATGGGCCTGCTGCTCATCGCCGACCTGCTCGTGGTCGCAGGCCTCGCCCTCATCGGTGTGCGGATCCTGCGCCGCAACCGCGACCGCCTGACGGTCGACTAGACCCGGTCCGAGGCGGAGTGCGCGGTTGGGTCGCGCGCTCTGCCTGGACCGTGACGAGGCGACACCCCACCTCCGCTGGCTGAGAAGCGGGGGTGGGGTGTCGTTGCGTCGTCCCGTCCGCCGTCCCGTCGCTGCGTCGAGCCGTCTGACGCGGGTGCGCCTGTCCCGACGTCGAGTTGCGTTCCGAGGTGGGTGCTGAGCGCCCAGCACCCACCACGCGACGCAACTCACGCGAGGGGCGAGCTGGCGGGCTGGGCGCCGAGCTGAGCTACGTGGCGCGGGGTCGCGTGAACTCGAGCACGGGCGAGCCGAGGAGCGGATCGCGCATCGCTCGGTGCGGGATGCGCCGATGCGAAAGCGGGATGCCCGCAATGCGGGACGTGCGACGGGTCAGGCGGTCGCGGCGTCGACGTCGGACGGCGAAGCGGCGTCCGCGACGGGGGCCTCGAGGCGGATGCCGTAGAGGGCTCCCAGCGCGGCCTCGAACTCGTCGCTGCGGCCCTCGGCGGCGAGCTCGCGCGCGCGCACCGACGGCGTGTGCAGCAGGACCCCGGCGAGGTGCCGCAGCGCCTGCTCGGTACGGGCCTGCTCGGCCGGGTCGATGCCGCCACGGGCGCCGGCCCGCGCGATCTCGGCGTCCAGGGCGTCGAAGATGTGCCGGCGCAGCGCGACGATGGCGGGCGCGGCGGTCTTCTCTGCGGCGAACGCCTCCGCGGCCGAGCCGACCAGCTCGCGTGCTCCCGGCTCGAGCTCGGGCAGCGGCGCGTGGAGGGCGAGCACCTCGAGGTCGAGCAGCTCGACCCCCGGGAGCGCACCGACGGCGGGGTCGACGTTGCGGGGCAGTCCGAGGTCGATCACCAGGCGGCGCCGGCTGTCGGAGAAGTCGGCGACGCCCACCTCGTATCGCGTCGTGCAGGTGATGACGACCTCGGCATCCGCGATGGCCGCTCGCAGCTCGCGTTCGGCGCGGGCGCCGAAGCGCGCGGCGAACGTATCTGCCCGCCCGGTGGCCGAGAACACCCGTAGGTCGCGCGCACCGCGATCGCGCAAAGCGCTGATCGTGGTGGCGGCGTACCGTCCCGTGCCGACGATGAGCACACGTGCGGCCGCCCAGTCGGTGACGCGGGTCGACGCCAGGTCGAGGGCGAGGCGGGCGACGGATCGATCGGCGCCGCCCAGGTCGGCCGCCGACCGCACGGTGCGCGACGTGTGCATCGCGCGCTGGAACAGCCGCTCGAGCCCTCCGCTCGTCGTGCCCTCCACCCGTGCCGAGCCGAGTGCGCGCTGCACCTGGCCGCTGATCTCGTCCTCGCCGACCACCATCGACTCGAGCCCGGAGCTCACCGAGAAGAGGTGGCGCACGACCGCGTCGCCGCTGAGCACGGTCGCGGTCTCGCGGAGTGCCGCCGCGTCGTCGCCGAGCGACTGGGCGAGGGTGTCGAAGACCGCCTGGGTGGCGATCGCGGTGGCCGCGGTGAGCGGCTCGTCGAGCTCGAGGTAGGCCTCGAACCGGTTGCAGGTGGCCAGCACGACCGCACCGCGCACGAAGTCGGTGTCGCCGACGAGGTCCGCTGCGGTCGTCGAGACGCCACGGGAGACACGGTCGAGCAGGTCGAAGTCCGTGTTCCGGTGATTGGCGGTCACGCAGAGCAGCACCCGATGAGTTTACGCGGTCGACCAGCGCTTAGCCTGGACGGGTGACCCTTCCCGAGAACCACCCGCTCACCGACGGCCGCACCGCGGGCTCGTCCCTGATCCGGGCCTTCCGCGGGGAGCGCGTCGAGAAGCGCGCCGTGTGGTTCATGCGGCAGGCGGGGCGGTCGCTCCCCGAGTACCGCGAGCTGCGCGAGGGTCACGCCATGCTCGACGCCTGCCTCACGCCGTCGCTCGCCAGCGAGATCACCCTGCAGCCGGTGCGACGTCACGGCGTCGACGCGGCGATCTTCTTCAGCGACATCGTCGTCCCGGTGAAGCTGGCCGGGGTCGGCGTCGACATCGTGCCCGGCCGCGGCCCGGTGCTCGAGAGCCCGATCCGCACCGCGAGCGATGTGCTGCGGCTGCGTCCGCTCGACCCGGATGCGCTCGACCCGATCCGCGAGGCCGTCGCCCTGACCGTCGCGGAGCTCGGCGGCACCCCGCTGATCGGATTCGCGGGCGCCCCCTACACGCTGGCCTCCTATCTCGTCGAGGGCGGCCCGTCGAAGGACCAGCAGCGGGCCCGCAGCCTCATGTACTCCGATCCGCACACCTGGGCGGCTCTGCTCAACTGGTGCGCCGATGCCTCCGGCCAGTTCCTCAAGGCGCAGGTGGAGGCCGGGGCCAGTGCCGTGCAGCTGTTCGACTCGTGGGTCGGCACGCTGTCCCGCAAGGACTACCAGCGCCGCGTCGCGCCGCACTCCGAGCGCGCGTTCAGCGCCCTGCGCGGCTTCGACGTGCCGAAGGTGCACTTCGGTCTCGGCGGCGGCGAGTTCCTCGACGTGATGCGCGACATCGGCGCCGACGCGATCGGCGTCGACTGGCGACTGCCGCTCGACGAGGCGAATCGCCGGCTCGGGGGCTCGTCGCCGCTGCAGGGCAACATCGATCCGGCGCTTCTCACGGCGCCCGCTCCGACGCTCGAGGCGCACGTGCGCGACGTGCTCGACCGGGGGGCGGAGGCGCCATCGCACGTCGTCAACCTCGGTCACGGTGTGCCGCCCGAGACCGACCCGGATGTGCTGACCCGCATCGTCGAGCTCGTCCATGAGCACGGCTGAGGGCGCCGCACCCGCGCCGGACGGTGACGCCGACACCGACCTGGTGATCGTGGTCGGCGGAGGCATCGCGGGCATGGTGGCCGCGCGGCGGCTCGTGCTGGGCGGGCGTCGGGTCGTCCTGCTCGAGGCGTCCGCGAGGCTTGGCGGCCAGGTGATGCGCCACACCGTCGCGGGCATCGAGCTGGATGCCGGGGCGGAGTCGTTCGCGACGCGCGGTGGCAGCGTGGCCCGCCTCGCGTCCGCCCTGCGCCTCGGCGACGACGTCGTCGCCCCCGCGGCCCTGCCCGCCTGGGTGCACCGGGCCGACGGGACGGCGTTCGCGCTGCCGGCCACGAGCGTGCTCGGGATCCCGGCCGTGCCCCTGGCCGCCGACGTCATCGCCGCGGTCGGACTCCGTGCCGCCCTCCGCGCCCAGCTGGACGTGCTCATGCCGGGCACGGTCGGCGGCGCAGCCTCCAGCATCGGCGAGCTCGTCCGGCGCCGCATGGGGCGGGGCGTGCTCGACACGCTCGTCGCGCCGGTGGTGCGCGGGGTGCACTCCCTCGGCCCGGACGAGGTGAGCGTGCAGCGGGCCAACCCCGGCCTCCGTCAGGCAATGCTGCGAGAAGGATCGCTGTCGCACGGGGTGCAGAGCCTGCGGGATCGCGCGCCGGCCGGGTCGCAGGTGGCCGGCATCCGAGGCGGTGTCGCGCGGCTGGTCGACGAGCTCAGGGCCGACCTCGACCGCTTCGGCGTCGAGGTGCGCACGAACGCCCGCGTCGAGCACGCGGAGCCCGGCGCCGTGCGGGTCGGCGCGGAGACGCTGCGCGGCGAGGTGCTGGTCGCCGCCGCGGGAGTCGCGGCCGCCGTGGAGCCCGGTCGGGAGATCACCCTGGTGACCCTGGTCGTGGACGCCCCCGAGCTCGCGGACGCACCGCGCGGCACCGGAGTGCTGGTCGCCGCCGGGGCGCGCACCGAAGCTCGGGCGCTGACGCATGCGACAGCGAAGTGGCCCTGGCTCGCCGAGCGGACGGGCGGTCGGCACGTCCTGCGGCTCTCGTACGACGATCGCGGGACCCGATCGGATGCGGCACTCATCGAGCAGGCCCGCTCCGATGCGGCGACACTGCTCGGCAGATCGGTCGGAACCCTCGACGGCGCCGCCATCGTCACGTGGATCCGCGCCGCACCGCGCTCGCATGCCGTTGACGGAATGCGCTTCGTGGGTGAGGCTGGAGCCACCGGCTTGGCGTCGGTCATCGAGCTGGCAGATGCAGTACCTGTACGCCCGCTGGACGGGGAATCGACCCCGGAGGCCGACGGCTAGGCTGGAAATTCACGATCGAGAGTGGAGTCACCATGAGGGGCAAGATCCTGTTCGTCACCGGACTGGCCGCAGGCTACGTGCTGGGGACCAAGGCCGGTCGTGAGCGATACGACGAGATCCGCAAGGCCGCGCGCAAGGTCTGGGCAGACCCGCGCGTGAAGCAGCAGGTGGACAACGTCGAGGGCTTCGTCAAGGACAAGGCACCCGAGGTCGCCGACTTCGTCACCGACAACGCCAAGAAGGTCGTGTCGCAGGTGACCGGCAAGAAGTCGACCGTGCGCAAGTCGACGCCTCCCGCCAAGACCTCCAACTGACGCTTCTCGAGGAGCCCTCCATGACCTCCACCGGGTCGACGAATCCACGCGACGAGCGCACGCGCAAGCCCTCCCTGATCCAGCTGATCGGCAGCGTCCCGACACAGGTCACCGAGCTGGTCCAGCGCGAGATCGAGCTGGTCAAGACCGAGCTCATCACCAAGCTGAAGTCCCTCGGAATCGGCGCAGGGATCCTGGTCGGCGCTCTCGTGTTCGTCTTCGGTGCGCTGGGCGTGCTCCTCACCGCCGCGGTGCTCGCACTCTCTCTGGTGATGCCGGGTTGGCTCGCCGCACTGCTGGTGGCGCTGGTGCTGTTGATCATCGCGGCCATCCTCGCGCTCATCGGCTACCGCACCCTCAAGAAGGGCATCCCCCCGGTCCCTACCGAGGGCATCGCCAGCCTGAAGCGCGATCTGAAAGCCATCAAGGGAACCGGGAAGAGGACCACGCCATGAGCATCCACGACGCCAAGGATCAGGCAGCGAAGGCCCGCGACGACCTCGCGAAGACCCTCGATGCGATCGAGGACAAGCTGAACGTGCCGAAGCGCGCGGGCGAGCTGAGCAAGCAGGCCGCGGAGGCGTACGAGAAGAACCCGCTGCCGTTCATCATCGGCGGTGTCGCCGCCGGCGTGGTCGCCGTCAGCCTGGTCGCCTGGGCCATCTTCGGCGACGACTGATCGGCACCCCGTCGATTCGCGCCCTGCTCGCGGAGGGCGGACAATAGCAGGGTGAGCACTGACACGACAGAGTTCGCGCTCTGGGCCGTTTGGTCCCGCGCGACGTCGTCCCCCGAAGACCGCCTCTCCGACCGCCTCGACGAGGTCGAGGCGCGAGCCGTCGCGGCGGGCATCACCGTCCGCGGCATCTACGACGTCTCGGCCCTGCGGGCCGACGCCGATCTGATGATCTGGACCCACGGATCGTCTGCGGACGGCCTGCAGGAGGTCTTCCGTGACCACCGCCGTGTCCTCGAGGAGGTGGGACTGGTGCCCGTCTGGAACGCGATGGGCGTGCACCGCGACGCCGAGTTCAGCCGCAGCCACGCTCCCGCCTTCATGCGCGGGCTCGGCCCGAAGGAGTGGGTGACGGTGTACCCGTTCGTGCGCTCCTACGAGTGGTACCTGCTGCCCGAGGAGGAGAGGCGCGAGATGCTCGGCGACCACGGCCGCAAGGGCTCCGAATACCCGAGCGTGCAAGCCAACACCGTCGCCTCATTCGCCCTCGGCGACTACGAGTGGATCCTCGCCCTCGAGGCGGAGGACGTGATCGACCTGGTCGACCTGATGCGGCACCTCCGCAACACGGAGGCGCGGAGGCACGTGCGCGAGGAGGTGCCGTTCTACACCGGACGGCTCATCACCTCGGGCGAGGTCGCGGAGGTGCTGCGATGACGATCACGAATGGACAGGGCGCGGCCCCGGCGGCATCGGCCGACGACATCATCACGATCCGCAACGCGTCCCCCGCTTCGCTGCGCGGCCCCGAGCACGTGACCGAGCCGACGTCGTACGACGCGATCATCCTCGCCGGCTTCGGCGGCCCCGAGGGCCAGGACGACGTGATCCCGTTCCTGCGGAACGTGACGCGCGGACGCGGCATCCCGGATGAGCGCCTCGAGGAGGTCGCCCACCACTACCGCCACTTCGGCGGCATCAGCCCCATCAACCAGCACAACCGCGAGCTGAAGGCGGCCCTAGAGGCCGAGCTGGCCGAGCGCGGCATCGACCTGCCGGTGATCTGGGGCAACCGCAACTGGGACCCGTATCTGCGCGACGCCCTCACCGAGGCCCACGAGCGGGGCTACCGGCAGCTGATCGGGCTGGCCACCAGCGCCTACAGCTCGTACTCGAGCTGCCGCCAGTACCGGGAGGACTTCGCGATGGCGCTCGACGCCACCGGCCTGGCGGACGAGCTAACGATCGACAAAGTGCGGCAGTTCTTCGACCACCCCGGCTTCGTCGCTCCGTTCGTGGACGGCGTGCGCTCCGCCATCGCGGAGCTGACCGGCCGCGGGTTCGCCGAGTCGGCGATCCGGGTGCTCTTCGCCACCCACAGCATCCCCACACAGGATGCCGACCGCAGCGGACCGCGTGACCGGGTCTTCGACGACGGGGGGGCGTATGCGACGCAGCACCGCGCGGTCGCCGAGGTCGTCATGCGGAAGGCCGCCGTCGCCACCGAGATCGAGTGGGAGCTGGTGTACCAGAGCCGCTCCGGGCCGCCCACGCAGCCCTGGCTCGAGCCCGACGTCAACGACGTCATCGCGGGCCTGCCGGCGCAGGGCATCGAGGCCGTCGTCATCGTGCCGCTCGGCTTCGTCAGCGACCACATGGAGGTGCTCTGGGACCTCGACACCGAGGCGATGGAGACCTCGGAGGAGCACGGTCTCGTCGCGGTCCGCACGCCGACGCCCGGCACCAGCCCCGCGTACGTGAGCGGTATCGTCGACCTCGTGATGGAGCGCGTCAACGGCACCCCCGCCGCCGACCGTCCGCACGAGACGGACCTCGGTCCGTGGTACGACGTGTGCCGTCCGGGCTGCTGCGAGAACGTCCGCCTCGGATTCAAGCCTGCCATCTCGGGTATCGCGCCGTGAGCTCTGCCGACGCCCCCCTCCGCCTGGGTACCCGCGGCAGCGCGCTCGCCCTGGCGCAGGCGACCCCGATCGCGGCGCGATTGGGTGCCGAGGTGGTCGTCATCGAGTCGGAGGGCGACCGCTCGTCGGAGTCGCTCGCCACCATCGGCGGCACGGGGGTGTTCGCCGCCCGGCTCCGGACGGCGCTGCTCGAGGGCGATGTCGACGTCGTGGTGCACTCGTTCAAGGATCTGCCGACCGAGCCCGCCGAGGGTCTGCGCGTGGTCGCCGTGCCGAAGCGCGGGGACGCCCGCGACGCGCTGTGCGCCCGTGACGAGCTCACCCTCGCGACGCTCCCGCAGGGAGCGCGCGTGGGGACGGGCTCTCCCCGCCGCCGTGCCCAGCTGCTCGAGCGTCGCCCCGACCTCGACGTCGTCGACCTGCGCGGCAACGTCGACACCCGACTCGGCCGGGTCGCCGCCGACGACGCCGATCGGCACCTCGACGCCGTCGTCCTGGCCGCCGCCGGCCTCGACCGCCTCGACCGCCTCGACGCGGTCACCGAGTTCTTCGGCATCGACGGCTGGCCGACGGCGCCAGCGCAGGGCGCGCTGGCCATCGAGGTGCGCGCGGATGCGCGCGCCGGTCACGAGGCCCTCAGCCGACAGCTCGCCAAGCTCGACCACCGCCCGTCGCACCTCGCGGCGTCGGCCGAGCGGGGTGTCCTCGCCCGTCTCGAGGCCGGATGCTCCGCCCCCGTCGCCGCCCACGCGCTGCTCGACGACGGGCTGCTGTTCCTCAGTGCGCGGGTCTACTCCGCCGACGGTGCCACCCGCCTCACCAGCTCGCACGCTCTCTACCCGGAGGACGTCGCGCATCCGGCCGCCGATCTCGCCGAGCGCGTCGCCGACGAGCTGCTCGCCGACGGGGCCGCCGAGCTCGCCCCCGTCGGGGGAGCCCGATGATGTCGGCGCCCACGACCGAGAAGCCGCTCGGCGGCTGGCGGGTGCTCGTGCCGCGCGGTGGAAAGTGGGGCGACGGCGTGTCGGCGACCCTGCGCAGCCACGGGGCGATCCCGGTGATCGCCCCTCTCATCAACTTCGCATCGGCCGAGGACCCGTCGGCCCTCGCCACCGCCCTGCACGAGCTCGAGGACGGGCTGTTCGACTGGCTCGTCGTCACCAGCGCGACGACCGTCGACGTGCTCATGAGCCAGGGCACGCGCGTGCCCGAGACGACCCGCATCGCGGCCGTGGGCGAGACGACCGCCGCCGCGCTGGGGCTGGCCGGATACCGGGTCGACTTCATCCCGCAGGGCGACAACTCCGCGCGCGGCCTCGTGCAGGAGTGGCCCGCCAGCGAGATCCGCGGTCGGGTGCTGATCCCGCAGTCGGACATCGCCGAGCCGACCCTCGTCGCCGGGCTCTCCATGCTCGGCTTCGCCGTCGAGTTCGTCGCCGCCTATCGCACCGTCGGCGTGCCGATGGCACCGGCCGTGGCGGCCGACCTGGCGTCCGGTCGCATCCGCGGCGTGCTCGTCACCTCGGGCAGCGTCGCGCGTCAGCTCGCCGCACAGGTGCCGAGCCTCCCGGCCGGCACCGTCATCGCGTGCATCGGACCGCGCACCGCCTTCGACGCGCGCGCCGCCGGTCTGCCGGTGCACGTGATCGCCGAGGAGCGGTCGGCCGAGTCGCTGATCTCGGCTCTCGTCGACTACGCGGTGTCGGAGTGAGCGCCGGGTTCCCGACGGTCCGCCCGCGCCGTCTGCGAGCGACGCCGGCCCTCCGCCGGCTCACCCAGGAGACCCGCGTCCACCCGGCGCAGCTGATCCTCCCGCTGTTCGCGCGCGAGGGCGCCGCCGAGTCGGTGCCGATCTCGTCGATGCCCGGCGTCGTGCAGCACTCCCTCGACTCGCTGAAGGCGGAGCTGCAGCGCGCCGCCCGAGCGGGCGTCGGTGGCGTCATGCTGTTCGGCGTCCCCGAGCACAAGGATGCGACCGGCTCCGGCGCGACCGACCCCGACGGCATCCTCAACGTCGCCACCCGCGTGGCCGCGGCCGAGGTGGGGGATGCCCTCGTCGTGCAGACCGATCTCTGCCTCGACGAGTTCACCGACCACGGGCACTGCGGGGTGCTGGATGCGGAGGGCCGGGTCGACAACGACGCCTCCCTCGAGCGCTATGCCGAGATGGCCGTCGCCCAGTCGGAGTCCGGCTCGGCGATGCTCGGACTCTCGGGCATGATGGACGGCCAGGTGGGGGTCGTGCGCTCCGCTCTCGACGCGGCCGGGCATCCGGATACCGCGATCCTCGGCTACGCCGCCAAGTACGCGAGCGCCTTCTACGGCCCGTTCCGGGAGGCGGTGCAGTCGTCGCTGCGCGGCGATCGCCGCAGCTACCAGCTGGATCCCGCCAACCGCCGGGAGGGCGCGCGCGAGGTGCTGATCGACGTCGAGGAGGGTGCCGACGTCGTGATGGTGAAGCCCGCGATGTCGTATCTCGACGTGCTCGCCGACGCGGTCGCCGCATCCCCCGTGCCGGTGTGGGCCTACCAGGTCAGCGGCGAGTACGCGATGATCGAGGCCGCCGCCGCCCACGGGTGGATCGATCGCGAGCGCGCCATCGACGAGTCCATCGTCGGCATCCGCCGCGCCGGAGCCGATGCCGTCCTGACCTACTGGGCCGTCGAGGCCGCCGAGAGGCTGGCGCGCGCGTGACGACCGAGGCCCCCACCACCAACGAGCGCGCGGCCCAGCGCGCCCGCGCCGTCATCCCCGGCGGAGTGAACTCGCCCGTCCGCGCCTTCGGCTCGGTCGGCGGCACGCCTCGCTCGCTCGTGTCTGCACGCGGGCCGTACGTCACCGACATCGAGGGCCGCGAGTACGTCGACCTCGTGTGCTCGTGGGGTCCCGCGCTGCTCGGGCACGCGCATCCGGAGGTCGTCGACGCCGTGCAGCGTGCGGCCGCCCGCGGCTTGTCGTTCGGAGCCTCGACTCCGCCCGAGACCGAGCTCGCCGAGCTCGTGCGCGGACGCCTCTGCGTCGAGACGGCGCTGCCCGGCGCCGAGTCGCAGCGAGTGCGCGGGCTCGAGAAGCTGCGCATGGTGTCGACGGGCACCGAGGCGACGATGACCGCGATCCGGCTGGCGCGGGGCTTCACGGGGCGCGACCTGCTGATCAAGTTCGCCGGGCACTACCACGGACACTCGGACGGTCTCCTCGCGGAATCCGGATCCGGGGTCGCCACCCTCGGACTCCCCGGCTCGGCGGGCATCCCGGCCCCGATCGCCGCTCAGACCCTCGTGCTCCCCTACAACGACCTCGACGTCGTGCGGGCAGCATTCGCCGCCCACCCCGGCAGGATCGCCGCGATCATCACCGAGGCGGCCGGCGCCAACGCAGGCGTCCTCACCCCGGCGCGGGGCTTCAACCGCGCGCTGTCGGGCCTCGCCCACGAGCACGGCGCCCTCCTCATCGTCGACGAGGTGCTGACCGGATTCCGGGTCGGCCCCGCGGGCTGGTGGGGGCTCGAGGCCCAGCGGGTCGTGCCCGACGGCGCGGGATGGGTGCCCGACCTGCTCACCTTCGGCAAGGTGCTCGGCGGCGGCATGCCGCTCGCTGCGCTCGGCGGGCGGGCCGACGTCATGGACATGCTCGCGCCGCTCGGCCCGGTGTACCAGGCTGGCACGCTGAGCGGCAATCCGATCGCGGTCGCCGCGGGTATCGCGACCCTGCGCCTCGCGACACCGGAGGTCTATGCGCGGGTCGACCGCGCATCCGCCGCCGTGTCGTCGGCGCTGGCCTCGGCGCTCGACGCCGAAGGGGTCGCACATCGGATCTCCTACGCGGGCAGCCTGTTCTCGGTCGCGTTCCGGGCCGAGCCGGTTCGTGACTACGCGGATGCGAAGGCGCAGGAGGCGTGGCGGTACCCGCCGTTCTTCCACGCGATGCTCGACGCGGGGGTCTCGCTGCCGCCCAGCGTGTACGAGGCGTGGTTCCTGTCTGCGGCGCACGACGACGCCGCGATCTCGCGGATCGTGGACGCGCTCCCGGCCGCGGCTCGCGCGGCTGCTGCGGCGACCGCTCCCTGAGATCAGGGGGCGGGGACCCGGAAGGTGTCGCCCTCGTAGGTCCAGATGCGCTGCGGGTACGCGGCGATGATGCCGTCCCGCTCCGCGACGGACGCCGTGTAGAAGTGGTGCTGGCTCGTCGGGCTCCAGAACCTCGACACCGCCGTCGTCGCGGCGGCGGCGGAGTCGGCGGGGTAGACGAAGAACGCGGTGCCCTCGAAGGTCCAGGTCGAGGGCGGGTAGTTCGCGATGATCGAGTCCTTCTCGCCGGAGTCCGCCGTGAAGAAGTGTCCGCTGAGCCGCGGGCTCCAGAAGCGGAACAGGGGCACCGTTCCGGCGACCTGCGTCGGGAACGCGCGGAAGGCGACGCCCTCGTAGGTCCACGTCGTGGCGGGGTAGGTGCGGAGGATGGCGTCCTTCTCGGCGGCTGACGCGGTGAAGAAGTGGGTCGAGTTCGCGGGGCTCCAGAAGCGGTAGATGGCCACGGAGCCCGGAGCGCCCGGCGGCGCGCTGCCGAGGCTCGCGAGGTGGGACTTGTACGCAGTGCCCGCCGGGGCCTTCGGTGCGAAGGTCGTCGTGTCGGTGATGAGCGCGTAGCGGCTCGCGGTGAGGGACTCCGACGCGTCGACCTGCCACCACGCCCACGGGCTGTAGCCGATGCCGTGGGCGTCGGCCCACGACATGAACGTCTGCAGGAACGTGCTCGTTCCGTCCGTCTGACCGAACTCCGTGACCATCACGGGGACCACGGAGGCGACCGGCGCGATCTCGGCGTCCCAGCACGTCGGGCTGCTGCAGCGCTGTCCGGGATAGTTGTGCCACGACGCGATGAGCTGACCGTCGGCCGGGCGGTTGGCCAGCCAGCCGCGCAGGTCGTTGGCGTAGTCGAGACCCGCGAGCAGGATCGGCTGGGACGCACCGGCTCCGCGGATGGCGCTCACCAGATCCGCCATGCCGACCACCGGGTAGGTGCTGCCGCTCAGCGAACCGGACTCGTCGTTCTCGACCGGTGCCCGGCATCCGCCGTTCCTCCAGCAGTCCCAGGTCAGGGTGAACGCGAGCCCGGCGCCGGTGGGGCTCCACCGCGAGTACGGCTCATTGAAAGCATCGAACAGCACGGACGGCGAGGCGGCGTACTCGGCGGCGACCTGCGCCCAGAAGGTCACCGAGCGGCTGTCCGCCATGGCGCGCTGGCCGGCGGCGACGTATCCGGCGGGTGCGTTCCAGTGCAGATCGAGGATCACCACGAGACCGGCCCCGTTGAGGGTGGTGACCCACGACCGGATCGCGGCGCGGTAGCCGGCGGCCGTGCCGAAGGCGGGGGAGCCGTCGACGCCGAGCCAGCACGCCTCGTTCACCGGGAGGCGCACCGCCGTGATGCCCCAGCTCGTCATGGCCGACGCCGCGGCTGCCGTCGCTCCGCCCGACGAGTACGCCCAGCCCTGCTGGCAGGCGTACTCGAAGCTCGGCCAGTTGACCGCGTGCGGCACGAACACGGCGCCGGTGCGGGCGTCGACGATGGTGTTCCCGGACACCACGGGCACCGGCGCGGGAGCCGACGCGGCGACCGACGGACCGCGCGCCACAGCGGACGCCGGCAGTGCTCCCAGCCCCGCCAGCCCCGCCAGCAACAGGGCGGCCGCGACGGCTGCCGACAGCGCGCGGATCATCAGGGAGCGGGGACTCGGAACGTATCGCCCTCGTAGGTCCACATGCTCGCCGGGTAGCCCGCGATCACGGAGTTCTTCTCCGCGGCGGAGGCCGTGTAGAAGTGGTGCTGATTGCGCGGACTCCAGAATCTCGAGACCGCGGTCGTCCCGGCGACCGACGAGGTGCTCGGGTACACGTAGTAGGCGACGCCCTCGAAGGTCCAGGTGCTGGCGGGGTAGGTGGCGACGGTGAAATCGCGCTCGTCGGACGATGCGGTGTAGAAGTGCCCGTTCAGACGCGGACTCCAGAACCGGAACAGCGGGATGGTGCCGTCGATCTGCGTGGTGAACGCTCGGTAGGCGACGCCCTCGTAGCTCCAGACCGACCGCGGGTAGCTCGCGACGATGGAATTCCGCTCGTCGACGGAGGCCGTGTAGAAGTGCGTGGAGTTGCTCGCGCTCCAGAACCGGTAGATCTCGACCGACCCGTCGGGTGAGCTGGTCGGCGGCGCGAGCGCGACCGGGGGCGGCACGGTCGCCGGATACCGTGCGAACACCTGCGTGAAGTAGCGGTGCCCGTTCGCCTCGACGTAGCCGATGCCGATGTCGGTGTACGGGCCCATGATGTTGGCATAGTGACCGGGGGAGTTGCGCCAGCCGGTGACGACCGTCGAGTAGGTGTAGTCCTTCGCGACGTTCTCGGCGGCGTTGGTCCAGCCCGCGGGGATCTGCGATCCGTAGTTCGGGTTGTGCGACATGACCCCGGTGGCGGCCTGCTGCCCGGTCCAGTTCTGGGCCACCGACTGCAGGTACGGGTTCGACGAGAGCGGTGCCAGACCGCCGGCCGCGCGCAGGGCGTTGGTATCGGCCAGGATGCGGGCCACCGCATCCGCCACCGCGACGCGCGAGGCACTGGGAAGCGCCGCCGCCGGTCCTGCTCCGAGCCCGATCACGATGACCAGTGCGGTGAGCACCGCTGCAACCGCGGTCGCCGAACGCGTCCGAACCCCCATGCTGTGCCCCCCGACTCGCATGCGCGCAGGGTAGGGCCCAGCGCTCACACTCACCCTAGGGGACGGATGGGGCCGGGCACGCCCCCTGTTCGGGTGGGCTTCGGATGCGCAGCCCCGTCGGCAGGGGGCCTCGCGTCAGGCCACGATGCCGAGCACCAGGAACACGATGCCGAGCAGCGGCGCCCCGCCCTGCAGGATCGCCGCGCGCGCGAGCCTCGGGTTGGAGGTGATCAGCACCACCGCAGCGAGCAGCATCGAGAGCAGCGAGAAGATGGCGAGCGCGAGCCCGGCCTGCGGAACGTTGGTCGAGCCGAGCATGACCAGCCCCGTGCCCGCGCCGAGGGCGAGGAACACGTTGTAGAAGCCCTGGTTGTAGGCCATCGGCTTGAGGACGTCGGCATCCGCCTGGCTGCGGACCCCGAAGCGCCGCCAGGTGGAGGGCCGCGACCAGAGCACGCTCTCGAGGAAGAAGATGAGCAGGTGGATCACGGCCGCCAGGGCCACGAAGATCGAGCCGATGACGATGAAGGCGGTGTTCATGCCCGTCAGCATCCCACCGCGAGGGTGGTTTACCCGAACAGCACCGCGGCCTCGTCGTAGCGGCTCTGCGGCACGACCTTGAGCCGACCGAGCGCGTCCTCGAACGGCACGTGCACGATCTGCGTGCCGCGGAGCGCGACCATGCGCCCCCAGTGGCCCGAGCGGATCGACTCGATGACGGCCATCCCGTATCGCGTGGCGAGGACGCGGTCGTAGGCGCTCGGGGTGCCGCCGCGCTGGATGTGGCCGAGCGTCGTGGCGCGGGTCTCGATGCCGGTGCGCTCCTCGATCTCGGGGGCGAGCTGATCTCCGATGCCGCCGAGGCGCGGGCGGCCGAACGCGTCGAGCCCGCGCTCCGAGTGCGCGTCGTCCATGGTGTCGAGCTTGAACCCCTCGGCGACCGCGATCAGCGGCGCACGCCCGCGATCGCGGGCCGACTCGACCCACTCGCAGATCTGCTCGATCGAGGTCTTCTGCTCGGGGATGAGGATCGCGTGGGCGCCCGCCGCCATGCCCGAGTGCAGCGCGATCCAGCCGACGTGGCGGCCCATGACCTCGGCGACCATGCAGCGGCCGTGGGAGTCGCCGGTGGTGCGCAGACGGTCCATCGCATCCGTCGCGATCTGCACGGCGGTGTCGAAGCCGAAGGTGTAGTCGGTGGCCGAGAGGTCGTTGTCGATCGTCTTGGGGACTCCCACGATGCGGATGCCCGCATCCGTCAGTCGCTTGGCCGCGGCGAGCGTGCCCTCGCCTCCGATCGCGATGATGGCCTCGATGCCCTGCTCCTCCATCACCTGGGCGATGCGGTCGGGCCCGCCGCCGTTCTCGAACGGGTTGGTGCGCGAGGTTCCGAGGATGGTGCCGCCCTGCTTGGAGATGCCCATGACCTGCGGTCGGCCGAGGGGGATCGTGTCCCCCTCGACGACGCCCTTCCAGCCGTTGCGGAAGCCCACGAACTCCATGTCGTGCAGCTTGCTGCCCGTGAAGACGGCGGCGCGGATGACCGCGTTGAGGCCGGGGCAGTCGCCACCGCTGGTCAGGATGCCGATGCTCATGCCACCATCCTGCCGGGTTTCCGTGACCGAATGCGACGCGCCGATTACCGCAATGGGTCGCGCGGAAGCTGTGAGCTTCGCTAGAGTCGGCTCGTCTTCGGTATAAGCTGAAGGTCGCTCACTTCACGCTCGTCACAAGGAGAATCATGACCACGCCTCCCCCCGCACCTCAGCCCGCCGCGGCTCCCGCGGACTTCCCCGGCAAGCAGCTCGGGCTGGTCGGGCTCATCCTCGCCATCCTCGTCCCGCTCGTCGGCCTGATCATCAGCGTCGTGGCCAACAACCAGTCGAAGGCCGCCGGCTACCCGAACCAGCTCGCCAAGATCGGCATCATCGTCGGCGCGATCCTCACCGTGCTGGGCGCGATCGGCATCATCCTGTCGATCGTCCTCCCGCTGGCGCTCGTCGGCGCCTCCGGCGGATACAACTACTGATCCGACCTCCTCGAGAGCCGCGGCCGCCTTCGGCACCGCGGCTCTCGTGCTTTCAGCCCCGCACCACCGTCTCGTCATCACAACCCAGGAGAACACAATGACCGATCCCATCGTCCCGAACCCCGCCCCGACCCCGGCCTACGCCGCCACCCCGGCGCCCGCCACCACCCAGGTCGGCCGCGGCATCACCATCGCCGGCGTCGTCTTCGCCTTCCTCATCCCGCTGCTCGGGCTCATCCTGAGCATCGTCGGCCTCGTGCAGGCGCGCGGTGCCGGCCAGAAGAACCGCCTGGCCGTCGCGGGCATCATCATCTCGATCGTCTGGCCGATCCTCGTCGGCATCATCATCGCCGTCGCCACGACCGCGGGTCTGGCGTCGGCGTGCGCCGGCCTCGAGCCGGGCGTCTACGAGAACGACGGCGTCACCATCACCTGCGGCTGAGTCCGCTCAGTCCCGTCAGCCGGGTCGTCCTTCGGGGTGGCCCGGCTGTCGTCGTCTGCGGGCGGGGTTAGGGTGGCCCCGATGACCCTCGAGCTCGCCCCCGACACCGGTGCAGATGCGGATGCCGCAGTCGCCGCCGCGTCGTCCGTCGCGCCCGGCGAGCCCCCGCTGCGCACCGTGTACGCGCCGCGCGAGCAGGTGTCACTCCGACTGACGCTCGGTCCGCTCCAGACCGGACGCACCGACCCGACGATGCAACGGGATGCGACCGGCGGCGTGTGGCTGACCTTCGCGACCCCCGCGGGGTCGGCGACGCTCCACCTCCGCGTGGTCCGCGCCACCGTCGAGGCCGCGGCGTGGGGGCCGGGGGCCGAGCAGGCGATCGCGTCCGTGCCCGACCTGCTCGGCGCGGGCGACGACGTCGCGGGTTTCGAGCCGCACCACCATCCCCTGGTGCGCGACCTGCACCGTCGCACGCCGGGGCTCCGACTCACCCGCGCGCGGCGCCTGCTTCCCTACCTCGTCCCGACGATCCTCGGGCAGAAGGTCACCGGCATCGAGCAGAAGCACGCCTGGCGAGAGCTCGTGCTGCGTCACGGCGATCCGGCGCCGGGTCCGGCACCCCGCGGCATGCGCGTCGCTCCGGCGGCCGCGGTGTGGAGGCGGGTGCCCTCATGGGAGTGGCACCGCGCCGGGGTCGGACCGCAGCGATCCGACACCGTCATGCGTGCCGTCGCGGTCGGCGACGCGCTCGAGCGCGGGGTCGGCCTCGACTCCGCGACAGCGAAGCGCCGGCTGCAGAGCATCCCCGGCATCGGCGTCTGGACGGCCCACGAGACCGTTCAGCGCTCGCACGGCTGCCCCGACTCGGTGAGCGTCGGCGACTTCCACGTGGCGAAGCGCGTCGGCTGGGCGCTGATCGGCGAGCGCGTCGACGACGCCGGCATGCTCGAGCTGCTCGAACCGTGGCGCGGCCACCGGCAGCGCGTGGTGCGGCTGATCGAGGCCGCGGGCATCGGGTACGAGCGGCACGGCGCCCGCATGACGATCGTCGACAACCGCGGGCGCTGAACCGGCGCGGATGCTGTCGGCGGCCCACAGCATCCGGTCGCGTCCTCGGCGGGGCGGGTAGCGTTCCCGCTCGTGGACCTGATTCGCCGGTACCTGCGCCTGCTGCGCATCCAGCTCGCCTCTCGCCGTGGCGGCCCGCTCGCCATCGACGACGTCGGCCGGGTCTCGGATCGCGTCTGGCTGACCGACATCGACGAGCTGCGGCACATGAACAACAGCGTCTATCTGGCGCAGATGGATCACGCCCGCCTCGACCTGATGCTTCGGAGCGGACTCTGGGTACGGATGCGCAAGGCCGGCATCTACCCGGTCGTCACGGCGCAGACCATCGCCTATCGCAAGTCGCTCACGCTCGGGCAGCGATACGTCATCGAGACCGCGATCACCGGGTACGACGATCGTCAGGTCTACATCGAGCAGCGCTTCACGGTCGACGGCGAGCTGTGCGTGCGAGCGCATGTCGCCGGGCGCTTCCTGCGCGTCACCGGCGGCGTGGTGCCGATGGCCGAGCTCGGGCGGGTGACGGGTGTCGATGTCGCCGCGCACCCGATCCCGGCCTGGATGGCCAAGTGGGCAGCGGCCACGCGCCTGCCGAGCACGAGGGACGCGGCCCCCAGCGAGTGGTGAACCGCCCCGATCGGGGTGACCGGGAAGCTCAGGGTCCGAAGGGCAGCACGTGGTCGGGGTCGTACTGCGCCCGCTCGCGCGCCAGACGCAGCCGGGTGTCGTCGGGCCAGGCCTTCGTGAACTCGACGAGGTCGGTGGGGTCGTCGACGTAGTTGATCGTGGTGGTCGGCGCGATCCAGGGAGCGAGCACATCGCGCACCCCCTCGGCGGCCGCGGGCAGCACCGTCTCGAAGAGCGACGGATCGGGCACCCCGACCACGTGCAGCCCGCCCGTCAGCTCGCGGCCGCCGACCGCGCTGCCCTTGGGCACGTCGACGGCCATGGCCCCACCCCAGTGCCGGATCTCGACGGCGACGAACGGCAGTGCCGCATCGGCGCCGAATTGCGACAGGATCGCGTCGGTGAACCCCGCGTCGAGCGGCGACAGGCCGAAGCCGAAGCCCCAGCCGGCGCCGGGCTCGGTCGGGTCGTTGTGGATGCGCCCCACCTCGCCGATCGGCATGACCTCGACGGTGTCGAGGTACACCGGTGCCAGGTCGCGCAACGGCGCGGTGAGCGCGGTGCCCTGCTCGGCGTCGACCGGCGCGGCGACGCGCAGCGCGAGCAGGTGGCGCCCGCGCAGCGGCGGGGGCACCTGCTCGACGTCCGGGAAGCGGGCGATGAGCGCGCTGGTGCTGATGCGCTCGTCGGCCGACGGCTGCCAGGCGATCCAGCCGTCGAGCGCCCGCTTCGCGTCGGCGATGTCGAAGAACAGGGTGCCGGCATAGAGCGCGGGGAGCTCGACGAGGGCGACGGTCGCCTCGACGACGATCCCGAGTCCGCCCTTGCCGCCGCGCAGCGCCCAGAACAGGTCGTCATGGTCGTCGGCGGATGCGGTGACCACGTCGCCCGCGCCGGTCACGACCGTGAGCGAGCGCAGGTAGTCGGAGCCGAAGCCGTGGCTCCGCGCGAGCGGTCCCATGCCTCCGCCGAGGAGGAAGCCGACCGCCCCGACGGTGGTCGAGGACCCGGTGACCGGAGCGAGCCCGTGCTCTGCGGCGGCCGCGATGATCGCGCCCCAGCGGGTGCCGCCTCCGAAGGTCGCGGTGCGCGCCTCGTCGTCGATCGACACGTCGGTGAGCGATGTCATCGACACCAGGATGCCGTCGCGGTAGACGGGGTTGCCGTGACCGGTCGCCTGCGTGCGCACCGACAGCCCCTCGGCCCGCGCGAAGCGGATGGTCTCGGCGATGTCGTGCGACGTCGTGGGGGTGACGACCGCCGCGACGGAGTGCACGGCGGCGGTGTTGAAGCCGCTGGCCGCGGCCGCGAAGCCGTCGTCGTCGGGCTGCAGCACGGTGCCGGAGATGCGCGCTCCGAGCGCGCTGAAGTCGGTCATGCGCCCCAGCGTACGGAGTGCCCCCGTCGGTGCGACAGGGGTGACGGTCAACCCGCCTCGAGCACCGCCATCGCGGCGTCGTGGCCGCCGAGGGCGCTGACGGCGCCGCCGCGATGGGCGCCCGAACCGCAGAGCAGGATGCGCTCGTGCGCGGTCGCGACGCCCCACCGCTCGGCGGGCGTGGCCAGGGGCGCGTCGTCGTCGGCGAAGGGCCACGACAGCGGCCCGTGGAAGATGCTGCCGCCCGGCATGGCGAGGGCGTGCTCGATGTCGAGTGTGGTCTTGGTCTCAACGCAGGGTCGGCCGTCGGCGTCGGTGAGGAGCACGTCGGCCAGGGGCTCCGCGAGCAGGGCGTCGAGGGAGGCGAACACGGCGTCCTGCAGCTCGGCGCGGCGCGCGTCGTTCGTCGCCTCTGTGATGAGCCGGTCGGGCGTGTGCAGCCCGAACACCGTCAGCGTCTGCGCCCCGGCGGCCCGGAGCTCGGGCGACAGGATCGACGGATCGGTGAGCGAGTGGCAGTAGATCTCGACCGGGAGGGGGCTCGGGATGCGGCCCGCATCCGCCGCACGGTACGCCGCGTCGAGCGCGTCCCAGCCCTCGTTGGCGTGGAAGGTGCCGCCGAACGCCGCCGCGGGATCGAGCGACGCGTCCCGCAGCCGTGGAAGCCGAGACAGGAGCAGGTTGACCTTCACCTGCGCGCCCTCGGGCTTCGCGGGCGGTGTCGCGCTGCTTCCTCCAGTGCGGAGCAGCCGCGCGAGCTCGTAGGGCGCCAGGTTGGCGAGCACGGTCCCCGCCGCCAGCCGGTGCTCGGCATCGCCCTGCCGGTAGACGAGCTCCCCGTCGGGGGTGAGCGAGGTGACCTCGGCGCCGCGCTCGAGGGTCGCGCCGGCATCGACGGCCGCCCGCCAGAGCGCTCCGCTCACGGCGCCCATTCCGCCGATCGGCACGTCCCAGTCTCCCGTTCCGCCGCCGATGACGTGGTAGAGGAAGCACCGATTGGCGACCAGCGTCGGGTCGTCGGCGGGCGCGAACGTGCCGATGAGCGCATCCGTCAGCACGACGCCGCGTACCAGGTCGTGCGCGAACTCCCGCTCGATGACGTGGCCGATCGGCTGCTCGATGAGGTCGTCCCACAGCGCACGCGCCTCGGCGTCGTCCCCGAGCAGGCGCCGCGCCTCGGCGCGAGTCGGCAGCGGCTCGACGACGCTCGGGAAGAGGGCGCGGGCGACCCGCTCGGTGCCCGCGTAGAAGCGCTGCCAGGCGGCCGCATCCGCTGACGCGCCGATGGCGTCGAACGAGGCGGCGCTGGCCGCGGGGTCGCCCGTGTCGATGAGCAGGCCGGTGTCGGTGCCGGGCAACGGCGTGTACGACGAGTAGCGCCGACGGGCGAGGCGGATGTCGAGCTTCAGGTCGCGGATGACGCGCTGCGGCAGGAGGCTGACGAGATACGAGTAGCGCGAGAGCCGGGCGTCGATGCCGGCGAAGGCGGGAGCGGAGACGGCGGCGCCGCCGAACGTATCGAGTCGCTCGAGCACGGTGACCGACCGGCCGGCGGCGGCGAGGTAGGCGGCAGCGGCGAGCCCGTTGTGCCCGCCGCCGATGATCGCGACATCGACCCGGCGGGTGCCGACGGTGCTGGTCACGCGTCGGCCCGCGCCGACAGCATGCCCTTCTCGTCGGCGAGCTCGCAGGCGGCCGGGTTGATGTGGTCGAGCACGCGGCGCGACGCATGCGCGATCGCCTCCAGCTCGCCGGGCTCCAGCTGCGCGAGGAACAGCTCGCGGATCGCCTCCGAGTGCCCCTCGGTCGCGCTCAGCAGGGTGCGACGCCCGTCGGCCGTGAGCTCGATCCAGGTGCCGCGGCCGTCTGTGTCGCACTCGGTGCGCTCGAGCAGGCCGCGGGCCTCCATGCGGGTCACCTGATGCGAGACGCGGCTCTTCTCCCAGCCGAGCAGCTCGGCCAGCTCTCCGGTGCGCAGACGGAGGTCGGGAGCCTCGGACAGCACGATCAGCACGCCGTAGTCGGCCTGCGAGATGCCGGCGTCGCGCTGCAGCTGACGATCGAGCTCGCGGGCGAGCTGCTGATGCATTCCCACGAAGTCGCGCCAGAGAGCCCAGTCGCGCTCGCTCGTCTCCGTCGTCGGCATCCGCTCATGGTAGCGAATCATGCTGTGTGACACGTCAACGAGCAGGTCTAGGCGAGCCCGAGCCGCTCGACCGCGCGGGCGAGCACCGCGCGGCAGGCCGTGAGGGAGGCGTCCCCGGCGGATGCCGCACGCGCGGCCGTGAACACCTCGCGGCGCGGGGCGCCCGGCAGGTCGACGAGGCTGACGCGCGGCGCAGCCCCTCCCCAGACCAGG
>CAXTSE010000007.1:0-40636 GCA_964246985.1 uncultured Microbacteriaceae bacterium | reverse complement strand
ACTTTTTCAAATACTCAGACCAGGTCGGGCAGGAGCGCGACCGCGTGTCCCGACTCGACGAGCCGGATATGCGCCTGCAGGTCGGCGGTCTCGAACCGCACGTCGGGTTCGAACCCCGCGACCCGGCACAGCTGCTCGGCCCAGTGCCGCGACGCCGTGCCGCGAGGCTCCATGACCCAGGCGGCGGCGCGCGCGTCGGCGAGCGCGGCGATCTCCGGATCCGACGCCCCGAGGCGGATCTCGTCCCCGCAGAGCGGCTCGCGGTCGAGCTCATGGGTGAGGGGCGCGGCGTGGCCGGGGTACTGCTCGGCGATCACCAGGTCGAACTCGCGAGCCCAGACCGCGGCGAGCGCGCTCTCGGGTTCGCGCTGGGTGATCTCGATGCGGAGGTCGGGGTGGTCCGTCGCGAAGAGCGTGAGCGCCTCGGGGACGATGCCGAGCGCGGCGGACTGGAAGACCGCAAGACGCACCGTGCCGCTGACGGCCCCGTGATCCGCCAGCGACGCCTCGAGGGCCTCCATGCCGTCGAGCAGCGCGTGGGTGTGCCGCACGAGCGTCTCGGCGGCGGGGGTGAGGCGCAGGCGGCGCCCCGACCTGAGCAGCAGCGGCACGCCCGCCTCGTCCTCGAGCAGCGAGAGCTGCTGCGAGACGGAGGACGGGCTGTACGAGAGCGCGGCGGCGACGGCCGCGATCGTGCCGCGGCGCTGCAGCTCGCGCAGCAGCACGAGCCGTCGCAGGTCGAGCACGGCACCTCCCCGATCGTCGAGTCACTGTTCGGTAGAACCGAACGATACCGTGCGGAAACCGTCGCTTTCGCCGACGCTTGCTGAGAGAGGAGACTTGACCCATGTCATCCGAGACCCTCGACGCCGCTCCGCCGACCTCGCTGCCCACGGTGGACGAGGTCGAGACCCTCGTGCGCAGCTGGCTGGCGCAGGGGGAGGGCGCCAAGCCCGACCCGAGCGCAGAGCGTCTCGCCGGGGTCCTGAAGGACCCGCGCGGCCTCGACTTCACCCTCGGCTTCGTCGACAAGGTGATGCGGCCCGAGGACCTGCGCGTCGCCGCCCGCAACCTCGAGCAGCTGTCGCACGCGGTCCCGGCGTTCCTCCCCTGGGTCCTCCGCACCGCCGTGCGCCTCGGGGGCGGGCTGGCCATCGTCTTCCCGCGCATCGTCATCCCCATCGCCCGCCGGGTGCTGCGCCGCATGGTGGCGCACCTCGTCGTCGACGCGTCACCGCGCGCGCTCGACAGGAGCCTCCGCCACCTCCGCTCGGACGGCACCCGGCTCAACATCAACCTCCTCGGCGAGGCGGTGCTCGGCGAGAAGGAGGCCGACCGCCGCCTGGGGGGCACGACCGAGCTGCTGCAGCGCGACGACGTCGACTACGTGTCGATCAAGGTGTCGTCGGTCGCGAGCCAGCTGTCGATGTGGGGCTTCGACGAGACCGTGGCTCGGGTCGTCGAGCGGCTGACCCCGCTGTACGAGCTGGCCGCCGCGGCGAAGCCGGGCGAGCGCAAGTTCATCAACCTCGACATGGAGGAGTACCGCGACCTGCAGCTGACCATCGCTGTGTTCACGCGCATCCTCGACAACCCGAAGCTGCAGCACCTCGAGGCCGGCATCGTGCTGCAGGCGTACCTGCCGGATGCCACGGCGGCCCTGCAGGCGCTCACCGGCTGGGCGCAGAAGCGCCGCGACCACGGCGGAGCGGGCATCAAGGTGCGCGTCGTCAAGGGCGCCAACCTTGCGATGGAGCACGTCGACGCGGCGGTCCACGACTGGCCCGTGGCGACCTGGGCGACGAAGCAGCTGACCGACACCAACTACAAGCGGATGCTCGTGCGGGCCCTCACTCCCGAGGCGACCGAGGCGGTGCGCATCGGCGTCGCCGGCCACAACCTGTTCGACCTCGCGTTCGCGTGGCTGCTGGCCGAGCGCCGCGGGGTGGCGCCGAAGGTCGAGGTCGAGATGCTGCTCGGCATGGCCACGGCGCAGGCGGAGGCCGTGCGCGCCACCACGGGCGGGCTGCTCCTCTACACGCCGGTCGTGCATCCGGGGGAGTTCGACGCCGCGATCAGCTACCTGGTGCGGCGCCTCGAGGAGAACGCGTCGACCGACAACTTCATGTCGGGCGTCTTCGAGCTCGACGACCCTGCGATCTTCGCTCGCGAGCGCGACAGGTTCGCCGCGTCGCTCGACGACCTCGATCTCGAGCTGCCGCAGCCGAACCGCACCCAGGACCGTCTGCGCGCGGGGCTGCCGTCGGCCCCCGACGCCTTCCACAACGAGCCCGACACCGACCCGGCCATCGCGGCGAACCGCGAGTGGGGGCGCGCGATCCTGGCCCGCAGCGCTGAGTCGCAGCTGGGGAACACGACCATCGACGCCGCTCACGTGTCGGGCGAGGACGAGCTGGAACGGCGCGTCGCATCCGCCCACGCCGCCGGGGTCGCATGGGGCCGCGCAGCCGCGGCGGAGCGCGCCGACCTGCTGAACCGGGCCGGCGAGGTGCTGTCGGTGTTCCGCGGGCGGCTGATCGAGGTGATGGCGTCGGAGACCGGCAAGACCATCGCCGAGGCCGACGTCGAGGTCAGCGAGGCCGTCGACTTCGCGCACTACTACGCCGAGCGCGCCCGTGAGCTCGCCGCGATCGAGGGCGCTGAGTTCGTGCCGGAGGCGCTGACCCTCGTCACCCCGCCGTGGAACTTCCCGGTGTCGATCCCTGCGGGCGGCGTGCTGTCGGCGCTCGCCGCGGGCAGCGCCGTGCTGTTCAAGCCCGCACCGCAGGCGCGACGCGCGGGCGCCGTGCTGGCCGAGGCGCTGTGGGAGGCGGGCGTGCCGCGCGACCTGCTCACCCTCGTCGACGTGACCGAGGGCAAGCTCGGCCGCCAGCTCGTGACCGCGCCGCAGGTGGGCCGCATCGTGCTCACCGGCAGCTTCGAGACGGCGGCGCTGTTCCGCTCGTGGCGATCCGACCTGCCCCTGCTGGCCGAGACGAGCGGCAAGAACTCGATCATCGTCACGCCGAGCGCCGACCTCGATCTCGCCGTGTCGGACGTCGTGAAGAGCGCGTTCGGCAACGCGGGACAGAAGTGCTCGGCGGCGTCGCTGGCGATCCTGGTCGGATCGGTGGGCGAGTCCGAGCGGTTCCGTCGGCAGCTGCAGGACGCGGTCACGAGCCTCGCCGTCGGGTATCCGCAGGATCCCGCCACGCAGATGGGGCCGATCGTCGAGCCGCTCGCGGGCAAGCTGGCGCGCGGCATGACCACCCTCGCCGACGGCGAGAGCTGGCTCGTGAAGCCGCGGCAGCTCGACGGCACCGACCGCCTGTGGTCGCCCGGCGTGCGCGACGGGGTCGTCGCGGGCAGCGAGTTCCACCTGACCGAGTACTTCGGTCCGGTGCTCGGCATCATGACGGCCGAGACTCTCGAAGAGGCCCTCGCCCTGCAGAACGCCGTCGACTACGGGCTGACGGCCGGCATCCACTCGCTCGATCCCGCCGAGGTCGAACGCTGGCTCGACGGGGTGCAGGCGGGCAACCTGTACGTCAACAGGCCGATCACCGGCGCGATCGTGCGGCGACAGCCGTTCGGGGGCTGGAAGCGCTCGTCGGTGGGCGCGGGAACGAAGGCGGGCGGGCCGAACACCCTGTTCGCGCTCGGATCGTGGCGGCCCGTCGAGGTGCCGACCAGCGGAGACATCGGTCTCGAGGCGCTCGACGCACGGGTCGCGGCGTTCATCGAGGCCTGCCAGCCGGCTCTCGCGTTCGAGGACTTCGACCGCGTGCGCGCGGGGGCGCTGAGCGACCAGCGGGCGTGGGACGCCGAGTTCGGCGTCTCGCGCGACGTGTCCGACCTCGGCGTGGAGCGCAACGTCTTCCGGTACCGGCCCGCCGCCGTGACCGTGCGCCTCGCCTCCGACGGCGATGTCGCGGCGCTGGTCCGGGTCCTGGCCGCCGGGGTGCGCGCTCGTGCGGAGGTGCGGGTCAGCTCGGCGGTGCCGCTGCCGAGCGGGGTGCTCGCGCTCGTCGCAAAGCCGAACGCCCTCGAGGATGCGGTGCTGCCGATCCGCTCCATCACCATCGAGAGCGACGACGCGTGGCTGACCCGCATCGCGTCGGAGAAGCCGGCGCGCATCCGCCTCGTCGGGGGCTCGGCGCTGTCGGTCGCCACCGCCGTCGGGGGAGCGCCCGACGTCGCGGTGTGGGCCGGGCCGGTGACGGGCGCGGGTCGCGTCGAGATGCTGCCGTTCCTGCGCGAGCAGGCGGTCTCGATCACCGCGCACCGCTTCGGCAACCCGGATCGCGCGATGGCTAGCCTGGCGGTATGACCTCGATCCCCTCCCTCACGCTGAACTCCGGCACCTCGATCCCGCAGCTGGGGCTCGGCACGTGGCCGCTCGACGATGTCGAGGCAGCGGATGCGGTGGCCGCCGCCGCGGAGGTGGGGTACCGGCACTTCGACACGGCCACCAAGTACGGCAACGAGGCGGGTGTCGCCGAGGGGATGCGGCGATCGGGCATTCCGCGCGACGAGCTGTTCGTGACGACGAAGCTCGACGGCGAGTTCCAGGGCGACGACCGGGCCGTCGGCGGGCTCGAGGCCGCCCTCGATCGGATGAGGCTCGACTACGTGGATCTGCTGCTCATCCACTGGCCCCTGCCGCAGCGCGGGCAGTTCGTGTCGACGTGGCGGACGTTCGAGACGCTGCACGCCGACGGGCGGGCACGGGCGATCGGCGTCTCGAACTTCACGGCGGCCCACCTCGAGGTCCTGGCGGCCGAGACGTCCACGGTGCCGGCGGTCAACCAGATCCAGCTGTCGCCGTTCGTACCGCGTGAGGCGCAACGTGCCTACGGTGACGCGCACGGCATCCGCACGTCGTCGTGGTCGCCGCTCGGCGGGTCGGGCGCGCACGTGACCGACGCTCCGGCCGTCGTCGAGCTGGCCGAGGTGCACGGCAGGACGCCCGCCCAGATCGTGCTGCGCTGGCACGTGCAGAACGGTCTGATCGTCACGCCGAAGACGTCGAACCCGGCGCGCATGGCCGAGAACGCCGAGATCTTCGATTTCGAGCTGAGCGACACCGACCTGCGCATCCTCGCGACCCTGTCGCAGGGCGCAGACTCCGGAGTCGACGCCGACACGACCGGCCATTGACGCGCATCGGTCGAGCGCCCGCCCCTAGTGCAGCGCCGCCCGCGCCAGGTCGAGCGCACGCTCGGCGTCGACACCGAGAGCCCGGATGCGCTGAGCGAACGACTGCGCCGCCTCGTACGCCCCGCGCTCGGCCGTGTCGTCCGAGAGGGAGACGTACGACCCGTTGCGGCCCCGCGTCTCGATGACGCCATCGCGCTCGAGCTCGCGGTAGCACCGCGCGACCGTGTTGGGGGCGAGTCCCAGGTCGTCCGCGAGGCGTCGCACCGTCGGCAGCTTCGTGCCGGCTGCCAGCTCCCCTGACCGCATCTGCGCCAGCAGCTGCTGCTTGAGCTGCTCGTACGGCGGGGTCGCGGATGCCGGGTCGACGACCAGCATCATCGCGCGCTGCTTCCGGGGGTGTTGGCCTGTGCCGTGCTGAGCTGCACCTGCGCCGCGGCCGCGACGTCGGGCCACAGGCGGCGCAGGTAGTGCTGGGCGGGCCGCGTGGTGAGCGAGAAGAGCGCGACCCCGAAGGCGGAGGCGAGGAGGATCGCCAGCACGATCAGAGTGACCGTTCCCGCGGGGCCTCCCTCGTTCGCGTGATCGGAAGCGTTGAAGACCAGCCCCCAGAACCCGAGCACGATCGGGGCGGTGATGATGTCGCGCAGCGCAGAGGCACGGAGCGCGTCGTCCCAGGCCAGCTCAGCGGTCGAGCCGACGGGCTGTCCGCGATCGATGATGCGGCGCGACGCGATCTCGAAGAACACGAGCGACGCGACTGCGAGCGCGACGATCGCGACTCCCGTGGTGAGCCGGGGCAGCTCTCCGCCGTTCCCGGCGACGACCGCGGAGATGAGAAGCGCGAGGGCGGCGAGGCCGACCACGACGCGCGCACCGATCCGGTCCACCGGTGCGACGTAGTCGGCGACGGTGACCGCGCCGGCGCGGGCGACGCGGGGACGCGTGTCGTCGCCGCCGGGCTGCTCGGTGACGGCGCTGAGCGCGGCCCCGACCGACAGCCCCGCAAAGTAGGCGCCCAGGACGAACCAGATGGTGCCGATGTCCCGCAGCGGGGTCACGACGCCCGCCGTGAGGACGGCGACCGCCGCGACCGTCGCGAGGAAGGCTCCCGCGGCCCCGGCGAATGTGCGGCGGGTGACGCGACGCCGCACCGTCTCCATGAGCTCGGGGGGCAGGGCGAGTCCGAGTCTCCGCGAGACGCTGCCTGCGGCGAGGCGGCCGACAGCCGGGATGGCGGTGACCGCCACGAGCACGACGAGTGCGCCCAGCAGCAGGGCGACGAGTACGAGGTCCGAGGTCTTCACGACGACTCCTTTGTTCGGCCTTTGTACCAAATGTAGCAATACAAATCCGAGGGGTCAACCCGTGCGGCGACCGAGACGCGACTCAGTCGTAGTTGCGGTGGATCAGGTGCGACAGCACGATCGCCGAGCGGGTGTGGTCCACGCTCGGCGCGACCCGCACGCGCTCCAGCGCGTCCTCGAGAGACGGGATGTCGCGCGAGCGGATGTGCACCATCGCGTCGGCGGATCCCGTCACGGTCGACGCGTCCACGACCTCGGGGACCTGCGAGAGGATCCGCTTCAGCTCGTCGGGCGCGACCGTGCCCCGGCAGAACAGCTCGACGTACGCCTCGGTCGCCATCCCATCGACCGCCGGGTCGACCTGGATGGTGAACGCCCGGATGACGCCGTCCGCGACCAGCCTGTCCACGCGGCGCTTGACGGCCGAGGCCGAGAGTCCGACGCGCTCGCCGATGTCGCCGTAGCCGGCTCGTGCGTTCTGTCGCAGCAGGTCGATGATGCCGTAGTCGAGATTGTCCACCGCGCGATTCTATTGCGTGGCGCTCCCTCAATGCGGCGATTCCGTGCGCCTGGCGGCGTGAAGCACCGGATGCGTGCGTGTCACACTGGGGAGATGACGATGACCTCGCCCTCGGCTTCCGCGCCCACCAGGGTTGCGACGACCCGGACGGTGCTGATGTGCCGCCCCACCCACTTCACGGTCAGCTACCGCATCAACCCGTGGATGCATCCGGAGGACCCCACAGACACGAGCCTCGCGGTGCGCCAGTGGGAGACCCTTTACGCGACCTACCAGGAGCTCGGCTTCGACGTGCATCTGATCGACGGCGTCGCGGGCCTGCCCGACATGGTCTACGCCGCCAACGGCGGGTACGTGCTCGACGGCATCGCCTACGGCGCGAAGTTCGAGTACCCGGAGCGCCAGCCCGAGGGCCCGGCGTACATGGACTGGTTCCGCGAGGCGGGCTTCGATGTGCGCGAGCCGTCGGCCACCAACGAGGGCGAGGGTGACATGCTGCTCGTCGGCGACACCATCTACGCGGGAACGGGGTTCCGCACCGATGTCGCCAGCCACGCAGAGCTCGCCGACATCTACGGCCGCGAGGTCGTCACCCTGCACCTCAACAACCCGAGCTTCTACCACCTCGACACCGCCTTCGCGGTGCTCGACTCCGCCGGCGGACCCGACAGCGTCGCCTACCTGCCGAAGGCGTTCGATCCGGCATCGCGCGAGATCCTCGAGGATCGGTTCCCGGATGCGATCCACGTCAACGATGCCGACGCCGCCGTCCTCGGCCTCAACAGCTTCAGCGACGGCAGGAACGTCGTCATCGCGTCGCGTGCGGTCGACTTCGAGCGTCAGCTGCGTGAGCGCGGATACGTGCCGCACGGCCTCGATCTGAGCGAGCTCCTGCTGGGCGGCGGCGGGGTCAAGTGCTGCACGCTGGAGCTGCGACGATGACCGCCGCCTCGGCGGGGCTCGGCCTCGATGGCCTGGACAGGCTCGACCAGCGGAGCGCCGGATACCTGGCGCAGGTGGAGCGGTACGGCGCGCACAACTACCACCCGCTCGAGGTCGTCGTCGCGAGCGGCGAGGGCGCGTGGGTGACCGACGTCGACGGCAAGCGCTACCTCGACTGCCTGGCGGCCTACTCCGCCGTGAACTTCGGGCACTCGCATCCGGTGCTCGTCGACGCCGCCAAGGCGCAGCTCGACCGCATCACGCTCACCAGCCGCGCGTTCCACAACGACGTGCTCGGGCCGTTCCTCGAGGCGCTGGCCACGCTCGCCGGCAAGGACATGGTGCTGCCCATGAACACGGGCGCCGAGGCCGTCGAGTCGGGCATCAAGATCGCGCGCGCCTGGGGCTACCGGGTGAAGGGCGTCGCGCCCGACCGCGCGAAGATCATCGTGTTCGACGGCAACTTCCACGGACGCACGACGACGATCATCAGCTTCAGCAACGACCCGGATGCGCGCGCCGATTTCGGACCGTTCACGCCCGGTTTCGTCTCGATCCCCTACGGCGACGCCGACGCGCTCGCCGCGGCTCTCGCCCCCGAGAACGGCGGCGACGACGTGGTGGCCGTGCTCGTCGAGCCGATCCAGGGGGAGTCGGGCATCGTCGTCCCGCCCGCCGACTACCTGCCGACCCTGCGCCGCCTCACGAGCGAGCGCAACGTGCTGTTCATCGCCGACGAGATCCAGTCGGGGCTCGGTCGCACGGGTGCGACCTTCCAGTGCGACAACGCCGGCGTGGTGCCCGACCTCTACCTGCTCGGCAAGGCGCTGGGCGGCGGCATCGTGCCCGTGAGCGCCGTGGTCGGAGACGCTGCCGTGCTCGGGGTGCTCAAGCCGGGCCAGCACGGCTCGACCTTCGGCGGCAACCCGCTCGCCGCGGCCGTCGGGCTCGCGGTGGTGCGGCTGCTCGAGACCGGCGAGTACCAGGCCCGTGCGCGCGAGCTGGGTGAGCACCTCCGCGCGCGGCTCGATTCCCTCGTCGGACGCGGCGTCGTCGAGGTGCGCGGAGCGGGGCTGTGGGCCGGCATCGACATCGATCCGGCCCTCGCATCCGGTCGTGCGGTCTGCGAGGCGCTCGCCGAGCGCGGAGTGCTGGCCAAGGACACGCACGGGTCGACGATCCGCCTCGCCCCGCCGATCGTCGTCGAGCGCGACGACCTCGACTGGGCAGTCGATCAGCTGGAGGCCGTGCTGGCCGAGCTCGCCGTCTGAGCCGGGCAGCCTGAGCGCCCGCCGCGCGCCTGTGCACGGGGGTGATGGACGCCCGTTCCGTGCGCCACAATGAGCGCATGCCCGAACCCGTCGAGGTCGATCTGCTGCGCGTCGCGCGCGACGGAGCGCCCGACCAGGTCGTGGCGGTGCTGATCGGCTCGGAGCACACCGACTCCCGCGAGACGCAGATCGCGGACGGGCTCGCCGCCGACACCAGCGTGGGCGCGACAGTCATCATCGACGACCTGTACGAGGGCATCGCGGTGGTGCACGTGCACTCCGATCCGATGGCGCCCGACGAGGTCGCGGCGCTGATCGACCGCACCACGGCCGCCGCGGTGATCGAGTGGTTCGCCGCGCTCGGCACCCCCGTGAAGTCGGTCGCGATCGACGCGCGGATCATCGTCTCAGCCGACGCGGAGGCGCGGGTCGAGGCGCTCGAGAGCGTGCGCGTCGCGCTCGACTAGATCGGCGTAGCGTCGCACCATGGATCCCCTCGACGCGCTCACCGAGATCGCCTACCTGCTCGAGCGCGAGAGGTCGAGCCGCTACAAGTCGAAGGCGTTCCGCACCGCAGGCGATGTCGTCGTGAAGCTGCCCGCCGACGTGCTCGCCGATCCGGTGCGCCTCAAGCACACGAAGGGCATCGGCGACACGACCTACACGGTGATCCGCCAGGCTCTCGGGGGCGAGGTGCCGGACTACCTCGCGCGACTGCGCGAGACGGCGGATGTCGCGGCCAAGACCGTGCTGCGCGGCAAGCTGAAGGGCGACCTGCACGCGCACAGCGACTGGAGCGACGGCACGACGTCGATCGAGCTCATGCTCGACAGCGGCCGGCGGCTCGGCCACGAGTACCTGGCCATCACCGACCACTCCCCGCGATTGACGGTGGCGCGCGGGCTCAGCGCCGAGCGGCTCGAGGAGCAGCTCGGCGTGCTGGACGACCTGCGCGCGACGGCCGACGACGACATGCGCATCCTGAGCGGCATCGAGGTCGACATCCTCGACGACGGCGCGCTCGACCAGACCGACGAGCTGCTCGAGCGACTCGATGTCGTGGTCGCCAGCGTGCACTCCAAGCTGAAGATGGATGCGCGCCAGATGACGAGGCGGATGGTCGCGGCCGTCAGCAACCCGCACACCGATGTGCTCGGCCACGTCACGGGGCGGCTGGTGGAGGGCTCGCGCGGGACGCGACCCGGAGCCGAGTTCGATGCGCGCGCCGTGTTCGACGCGTGCGCCGCGAATGGGGTCGCCGTCGAGGTCAACTCGCGGCCCGAGCGCCAGGATCCCCCCGACGAGCTGATCGCCGTCGCCCTCGACGCGGGCTGCCTGTTCTCGATCGACAGCGACGCGCACGCGCCAGGCCAGCTCGGCCTCCTCGACTACGGGGCCGAGCGCGCGGAGGCGGCGGGCATCCCGGCCGAGCGCATCGTCACGACCTACCCGATCGACCAGCTGCTCCGGTGGACGGCTCGTGCGCGATAGCGTCGAGCCGTGATCGACAGTCCGCCGACCGCCGGCCCGGCGCCCAGCTCCGCGCTCGACGCCGCGGACCCGCTCCGCCGATTCCGGGAGCGCTTCGTCCCCGCCCCCGACGTGGTGGCGTACCTCGACGGCAACTCGCTGGGCCGCCCGCTCACCGCCTCGGTCGAGGCGGTCGAGCGCCTCATGCGCGAGGAGTGGGCGGGTCGGCTCATCCGCGGCTGGGACGAGGGGTGGCTCGACCTCCCGCTGCGGATCGGCGACGAACTCGGCCGCGTCGTGCTCGGCGCCGCACCCGGTCAGACGGTCGTCGGGGACTCGACCACCGTGCTCATCTACAAGCTCGTGCGGGCGGCGCTCGCGCTGCGGCCCGACCGGCGCGAGCTCGTGATCGCGCGCGACGACTTCCCGACCGACCGCTACGTGCTCGAGGGCATCGCGGCCGAGACGGGCGCGCGCCTCCGCTGGATCGACGCGGGAGACGTCACGCCCGATCGCGTCGCCGAGGTGGTCGGCCCCGACACGGCCGCGGTCGTGCTCTCGGCGGTCACCTACCGGTCGGGGTTCCTCGCCGACGTCCGGGCCATCAACGATCTCGTCCACGATGCGGGCGCGCTCGCGCTCTGGGATCTCTGCCACACCGCCGGCGTCCTGCCGACCCCCCTCGACGCGTGGGGCGTCGACCTGGCCGTGGGCTGCTCGTACAAGTACCTGAGCGGTGGGCCCGGCGCCCCCGCCTTCGCCTACGTGCGCGCCGAGCACCAGGACGAGTTCCGGCAGCCCATCCAGGGCTGGCTCGGCTCGGCGGCTCCGTTCGCGATGGGGCAGGGCTACGAACCGGCGGTGGGCATGCGGCGGGTGCTCAGCGGCACGCCGCCGATCATCGGGATGACCGCGTTGCAGGCCGGCATCGCGCTCATCGACGAGGCCGGTCTCGGGGGGGTGCGCGCGAAGTCCGCCGCCCTGACTGCCCACGCGATCGCCCTCGCCGACGAGAGGCTGCCGGATGCCGTGCTCGCGACCCCGCGCGATCCCTCGCGCCGCGGCAGCCACGTCACCCTCGACCACCCGCTGTTCGAGAGCATCATGCCGCGACTCTGGCAGCGCGGGGTGATCCCGGACTTCCGACGCCCGAGCGGCATCCGGCTCGGGCTGTCGCCGCTGTCCACGAGCTTCGCCGAGGTCGAGATCGGCATCGACGCCATCGCCGACGAGCTGGCGACGGGGATGCCGTGACCGAGAGCCGTCGCGTCTTCCACGTCCTGATGCGCGGACGCGACCAGACCGAGCGGGAGCGCGCCTCGACCCCGCTCGAGCTGCTCGTCGACCTGATCTTCGTGGTGGCGATCGCGTCGCTCGTACTCGAGCTGGCGCACGTCATCGCCGAGGGCCACCTCGAGCGGGTCGGTCCGTTCTTCATGGTGTTCTTCGCCATCTGGTGGGCCTGGATGAACTTCACCTGGTTCGCATCGGCGTACGACACCGACGACGCCCTGTACCGCATCCTCACCGTCGTGCAGATGGCCGGGGTGCTCATCCTGGCCGCGGGGGTGCCGTCGTCGTTCGACGAGAGCGACTTCACCGGGGTCACGATCGGCTACCTCGTCATGCGGGTCGGCCTCGTCGCCCAGTGGATCCGGGCGTCGATTGAGCACCCGGACCGTCGGGCGACCGCGCGACGCTACGCGATCGGGATCTCGGTCGTGCAGGCCGGCTGGCTGCTGCGGCTGCTGCTGCCCATGGAGTGGGGCGTCGTCTCGTTCATCGTGCTCGCGCTGCTCGACGTGTCGGTGCCGATCTGGGCCGAGCGCCGCGGCATGTCCCCGTGGCACCCGCGGCACATCGCCGAACGCTACGGGCTCTTCACGATCATCCTGCTCGGCGAGGGGGTCCTGGCCGCGACGAACGCCGTCCAGGCGTCCTTGGCGGACGGCGGGGTGAGCCCCAGCCTGGTCGTCGTGGCTCTGGCCGGGCTGGTGCTGATCGTCGGGCTGTGGTGGACGTACTTCCTCGAACCCGCCGGGCAGGGTCTCGCCGAGCATCGCACCTGGTCGTTCTTCTGGGGGTACGGGCACTACCTGCTGTTCGCTGCGCTCGCCGCGGTCGGGGCGGGTCTGGAGGTCGCGGTGGAGGCGATCACCCATCACATCGAGGCCTCGGACGTGGTGGTCGGCTACGCGATCGCCCTCCCGGTCGGCATCGTCCTCCTGCTGCTCTGGGCGCTCCACATCCCGTTCTCGCAGGCCCCCGAGATCCCCCTGCAGCTGCTGATCCCCGCGGCTCTGCTGGTGCTGGTCGCGCCGCTCGCGGTCGGGCTGCTCGGGGTCGAGGGCGTCGTGGTCGCGATCGCGCTGCTGGTCGCGGCGGTCGTCGCGGGGACGACCATCGTGCGACGTCCGGTGGCGGCGGGCTCGCGCGCGTAGCCTGGACGCATGTCCGTGCTGACGCCCGATCTGCTCGCCGCGTTCCGCGAGCGCGCCGCCGGCTACGACCGCGACAACGCCTTCTTCGCCGACGACCTCGCCGACCTGCGCGCGGCCGGCTACCTCGCCTCGCGTCCCCTCCTCGACGTGGTGCGCGACCAGCGCCTGCTCGCGGCCCACGCGCCGGCGACCGCGCTCGGCGTCGGCATGCACCTCATCCAGGTCGGGGTCGCCCGCGTGCTGCACGAACGCGGCGACACGTCGTTCGACTGGGTGCTGGCGGATGCGGACGCCGGTGAGCTGTTCGCGTTCGGCAACAGCGAGGCGGGCAACGACCTCGTCATGTGGGACTCCCTGACGACCGCGACGGCAACCGGCGACGGAGGTTACAGCTTCACCGGCACCAAGATCTTCACGTCGCTCGCTCCGGCGTGGACCCGCCTCGGCATCTTCGGAAAGCAGCTGGACGGTCCTGACGGGCCCCGTCTCGTGCACGGCGTCATCAGCCGCGAGTCGCCCGAGACCCCGATCGCCGGGCTCACGACCCTCGACGACTGGAACACCCTCGGGATGCGCGCGACGCAGAGCCACACCACGCGCCTCGACGGCGTCGTGATCCCCGCGGAGCGCATCACGCGGTTCCTGCCGGTCGGCCCGAACGCCGATCCCTACATCTTCGCGATCTTCGCGAACTTCCTCCTGGTGGTCGGGTCGGTGTACGCCGGGATCGCCGACCGCGCTCTCGAGCTCGGTGTGGCCGCGGCGCACCGCCGTACTAGCCTCAAGACCGGACGCACCTACGCGCAGGATCCCGACATCCGCTGGCGTCTCGCGGATGCGGCGCTCGCCCTCGACGCGCTGGCCCCCGACCTCGAGACGCTCGCGGCCGACGTCGACGGACTCGTCGATCACGGCGGCGAGTGGTTCCGCAGGCTGACGGGTGCCAAGCATCGCGCGACCGAGACCGCGCGCGTCGTCGTCGACCACGCGATGCGCGTGAGCGGCGGATCGGGGTACTCGGCCGCCGGCGAGCTCGCCCGGCTGCAGCGTGACGTGCTCGCGGGCATCTACCACCCGAGCGACACCGAGTCGGTGCACGCGACGGTGGCCACGAACGTCCTCGGCGCGCTGGAGCTGTGAGCGACGCCAGCGCCGACGCCCGTCTCGGGCGTCGGGCGAACTCGCGCCGTAAGTTTCGAAGATTGTCCCGCAACCTGCGCCGGGACTTTCGATAACGGAACGATAACGATGCCGCCGTGGGAGCGCTCTTTAAGTTGTTGCTCACCACAAATGCCGCTTATGGTCACTGAACTGCTGTCCAGCTGTCGCAAAGGAGCGTCATGGCCAAGGTAACAATTGTCGAAACTATCGGGATCGGCATGGCGGTTCTCGCACTGCTGACGGTCTCCGTCGTCGCCCCGGCCGCCGCGGCGGACACGGTCGTCACGCAGGAGACCTTCGAGGATGGCGCGCTCGACGCCTCCTGGCAGCAGAGCGGCGGGCCCACGCTCAGCGTGATCGACGCGCACGGGGGGAAGGCGCTCGAGGTCGGTGCGCGCGCCAACAACTACGACGGCATCCAGACCGCCCCCGGCGTGATCGTCGCCGGCGGCACCTACACCGTGTCGATGGCCGTCAAGCTCGCCGACGGCGTCGTGGGCACGCCGGGCGTGCGCTTCATCGCCAACTACGGCAGCACGTACGACTGGATCGGCAACACCACGATGAACGCCACGACGTGGACCACCGTGACGGGCACCTACACGGTGCCGACCGGCGCGGCCGCACCCAAGATCTACGTCGGCACCGACGACCTCACCGGCCCCTACACCTACCTGATCGACGACCTCACGCTGACCGCCGCGGCCGCGGGAGGCGGCGACCCCGATCCCGAGCCCGATCCCGACTTCGTGCCCGGAGGGGCCGTCGCCCCCACGGCCACCCCGGTCACCGCAGCCCAGGGCACCGGCGATGTCAGCGCCCTGACCTTCGACGACGGTCCGAACGGCGCGGCGACCACCGAGCTGCTCGACTACCTGGCCTCCAAGGACCTCCACGCCACCTTCTGCCTGATCGGCCAGAACGTCCAGGCGCCGGGCGGAGCGGCTCTCGTGCAGCGGATGGTCGCGGAGGGGCACACGCTCTGCAACCACTCGACCACCTACGACGACATGGGCGCGCTGTCCACGGCTGCCGCCACCGACGTGATGACGGCCAACCTGGCGATCATCCGCGACGCCCTCGGCGACCCCGAGGCTGCGGTGCCGTTCTTCCGCGCCCCCAACGGCAGCTGGGGTGCCAACCTCGCGAACGCCGCCGTCGCGCTCGGCATGCAGCCCCTCGGCGTCACCAACACAATCAACGACTGGGTCACCCAGGATGTGCCGACCCTGACCGCCAACCTCCGCACCGCGATGCGGGCCGGCCAGATCGTCCTCGCGCACGACGGGGGCGGCAGCCGCCTGGGTACCGTCGCGGCCGTGAAGACGGTCGTCGATGAGCGCCTCGCCGCCGGCTGGACGTTCACGCTCCCGGTCGGGGCTCCCGCGGCCGCTCCGGGCGGAGACCCGAGCTCGCTCAGCACCGGCTTCGAGTCCGGACTGGACGGCTGGACCGCGCGCGCGGCCTCCGGCGCACCGACCGTCGCCGTGACCTCCGCCGACGCCCACACCGGCACGCAGTCCGCGCGGGTGAGCGGCCGCTCCGGCCAGGGCGACGGACTCGGCCATGACGCCACCGGACTGCTCGTGCCCGGCACCACCTACGAGCTGAGCGCCTGGGTGCGGTTCCCGGCCGGGAGCCCGAGCGACAACGTCTGGCTGAGCCTGGCGAGCACGTCGGGTGCGACGACGACCTACGCCACCGTCGCGCAGTTCACCGGCATGTCGAACAGCCGCTGGGTGGAGGTGACCACCGACCTGACCGTGGGCGCCGCCGACTCGCTGTTCCTCTACTTCGAGACCGACTACCGCGGCGGAGCCGTGGGCAACACGTCGGACTTCCTCGTCGACGACATCGTCGTCACCGCGAAGGATGCCGCGACCATCCAGGACATCACCCCGATCAAGGACACCCTCGACATGTCGGTCGGCGTCGCCATCGACAGCCGGGAGACGACCGGATCGGCGGCCGAGCTGGTCACGCGCCACTTCGACCAGCTGACCAGCGAGAACTACATGAAGCCCGAGGCCTGGTACGCCCCCGACGGATCCTTCGTCACGGCCAACCCGGAGTCCGACGCCCTCATGGACTTCGCCTCCGAGAACGACCTCGACGTGTACGGCCACACGCTCGTCTGGCACAGCCAGACCCCGGCGTTCTTCTTCACCGGCGCCGACGGCCAGCCTCTGACCAGCAGCCCCGCCGACCAGCAGGTGCTGAAGGACCGGATGCGCACGCACATCTTCGCGGTGGCCGAGTACCTCAGCGACGGGTGGGGCGGATTCGGCAGCGACGGCAACCCGATCGTCGCGTTCGACGTCGTCAACGAGGTGGTCTCCGACGGCAGCGAGTTCTCCGACGGCCTCCGTCGCAGCGAGTGGTACCGGATCCTGGGCGAGCAGTTCATCGACCTCGCGTTCCAGTACGCCGACGAGGCGTTCAACGAGGAGTACGCGGCGCCCGGCGCCGACCACCCGGTGACCCTGTTCATCAACGACTACAACACCGAGCAGGCAGGCAAGCAGGCGCGCATGGTCGCGCTGGTCGACCGGCTCATCGCACGCGGGGCGAAGGTCGACGGTGTCGGCCACCAGTTCCACGTCAGCCTCGCCACCCCGGTGCAGAACCTCGAGGCGGCCATCGTGGCCTTCGAGGGCAAGGGTCTGGTGCAGGCCGTGACCGAGCTCGACGTCACCACGGGCACGCCCCTCACCGAGAGCAAGCTCATCGACCAGGGCTACTACTACCGGGACGCATTCCGCTCGTTCCGGGCGCACGCCGACGAGCTGTTCTCCGTCACCGTGTGGGGGCTCACCGACGGTCGCAGCTGGCGGGCGACCTCCGGTGCCCCGCTGGCGTTCGATGACGATCTGCAGGCGAAGCCCGCCTACTACGGCATCGTCGACGGCGATCTGCCCGCCGCCCAGCGGTCGGCGAACGTCTTCGCGGGCACCGTCCCCGCCGAGGCCGGCGCCACGGTGGCCGCGGAGTGGACGGAGCTCCCGCTGCTGCCGATCGAGGGCACGGGCGGCTTCCAGGCACGCTGGGCCGCCGACCACCTGAGCGTCTACGTGAGCGTCGACGACGCGACGGCGGATGCGCGCGACGGTGTCGCATTCACCGTCGAGGGCACCGACTACACCGTCGAGCGTGACGGCGGCGGTGCCGTCGGAATCGATGCCGTGGTGGAGGAGCGTGCGGGCGGCTACGCGGTCGTCGTGCAGCTGCCGCTCGACCAGGCCGCATCGGGCGACCTCGTCTCCTTCGACGCTCGCGTCATCGACGGCGCGACGGTGTCCGGGTGGAACACGCCCGGCACTCTCGGGACCCTGAGCCTCGTCGAGGCCCTCTCGGTCACCGACGTCCCGGAGGCATCCGCCGCACCCGTCATCGACGGAGCCATCGACCCCCTGTGGGCCGAGGGGTCGGAGGTCACGACCGGCAAGCAGGTCGAGGGCACGACCGGAGCGACGGCCGTGGTGCACACGGTGTGGCGCGGCTCGATGCTCTATGTGCTGATGGAGGTCGCCGATCCGACGGTCGACGTCTCCGGCTCCGACCCGTGGATCCAGGACTCGGTCGAGATCTACGTCGACGCCGGCAACTACAAGAACGGGTCGTACCGCTACGACGACACCCAGATCCGCATCAGCGCCGCCAACGTGGTGTCGTTCGGCGCGGGCGATGAGGGGTTCCAGCGGGCTCGGGTGCAGAGCGCGACGGCGCCGACCGCGACCGGCTACACGGTCGAGGCGTCCATCAGCCTCCTCGAGGACGGCGGCCTCGGCACCGCGCAGGGCGTCGACTTCCAGGTGAACGACGCCTCGAACGGAGCGCGCACGTCGATCCGCAACTGGGCCGACCCGACGGGCGCGGGCTACCAGTCGACGGCACGCTGGGGCGTGGCCCGGCTCGTCGCCGGCGTCGAGGCGGGCCCGACCATCACGCTGAGCGCCGGGTCGGTGGTCGCGGGAGGCTCGATCCGCGTCGACCTCACCGGCTTCGACGAGGGTGACGTCATCCAGCTCGAGCTGGACGACGCTGCGGCCGAGCCGCTGGGTGCTGGAGCCGGCGGCCGGGTGGGCTTCGTGTCGATGGCGCCGACCGCGCCGAGCGTCATCACCGCTCTCGGCTCCGTGGCGATCGGATCCGGCGGAACGGCGACGACGACGCTTACGATCCCGGCCTCGACGGCGGCCGGGCAGTACACCGTGCGCGCGACGGCCGCGGGGGTGCCGCTGGCCACCAGCCCGCTGCTCGTGGTCGCCGCGGCCGCGGCTCCGGGAGCCGGCTCCGGTCTCGCGGTCACGGGGCAGGACATCGCCGGCATCGTGACGGCGGCCTCCCTGCTGCTGCTCCTCGGGGCGGCGCTGCAGGTCAGCAGCCGGCGCCGGAGGGCGACCGCCCGCGCCTGACACCCGCAGGTCGAGCCTGTCGAGACCGCGCCCGAGTCATCTCGGGGCCGCGATCTCGACGGGCTCGATCGACGGGCGGTGGCTCTCAGCCGCGGCGCGCCAGCCGGAAGATCGGGAACACGCGATCCGTGCGGGTCGCGTAGTCGCGGAAGCCCGCCGACCGCTCCGTGAACCGCTCCCACGCCTCGCTGCGGGCGGGCTCGGGCAGCTCGGTCGCGTGGACGCGGACGGTCGCGGCCCCGTCGTCCTCGGCCACCTCGAGATCCAGATCCGGATGCGCGCGCAGATTGTGCGCCCACGCGGGGTCGGTCGGGGCGCCCGCCATCGTCGCCGTGACGAGCCAGGCATCGCCGTCGCGAATCCCCATGACCGGGTTGAGACGCTCCTCGCCGCTCTTGGCGCCGATCGTGTGCATGATGACGAGATCGCGCCCGAACTGGGCGACCTCGCCCCCTGTGGCGCGGAATTCCGCGATGACCCTGTCGTTCCAGTCGCTCATGAGATCCATCCTGCCTGCCGCAGCCACGTCGCGCACGCGGCCGTCCACGTCTCGGCGGTGCCCTCGCCGCCGCCCAGCCCGATCCCGTGCCGTCCCTTCTCGTAGACGTGCAGCTCGTGCGGGATGTGCGCGGCCGCCAGCGCCATGCCGAGCAAGTACGAGTGCTGCACCGGGACCGCCGCATCCTCGGCCGTGTGCCAGACGAAGAACGGGGGTGCGTCGGCGCCGACGAGCAGGTCGGCCGACGTCTCGGCCCGCAGCTCGGGCGACGCGTCGAGGCCGATCAGGTTCTCGCGCGACCCCTGATGGGTCGGCAGCAGCATCGAGACGACCGGGTACCCGAGGATCGCGAGGTCGGGGACGCCGCCCGCCTCGTCCGCGTCATCGACCGGCGCGAGCGCGGCCATCGCGGCCGCGTGCCCGCCCGCCGAGAAGCCGAGCAGCCCGACTCGCTCTGCCCCTGCATCTCGCACCCGGCGCACCTCGGCGCGCACCGCGTCGAGCGGGCCCGGATGCCGCGTGAGCACCGGGTAGAGGAAGACGCTCGACTCGAGGCCGAGCCCGCGCAGCCAGTCGGCGACCAGCCCGCCCTCGTGCTCGGCATGGCGGTGGTACCCGCCTCCGGGGAGGACGATGACGTGCGCAGGTGCCGTGGACATGGGTCCATCTTGCGCGCTACGAGCGGGCGATGGGCCCCATCCGCTGCAGCTGCGTCACGTGCTTCGGCTCGAGCTCGTCGACACTCGCCACCTCGAGCAGCTTCATGGTGCGCACCACCTGATCGGCGAGGATCTGGATCGCGCGGTCGACGCCCGCCCTCCCGCCGGCCATGAGGCCGTAGAGGTACGCGCGTCCGATGAGGGTGAACTTCGCACCCAGCGCCAGGGACGCCACGATGTCGGCGCCGTTCATGATGCCGGTGTCGACCATCACCTCGGTGTCCTTGCCGACCTCGCGCACCACCTCGGGCAGCAGGTGGAACGGGATCGGCGCACGGTCGAGCTGGCGGCCGCCGTGGTTCGAGAGCAGGATGCCGTCGACGCCCAGGTCGGCGAGGCGCTTCGAGTCCTCGACGTTCTGCACGCCCTTCACCACGAACTTGCCCGGCCACATCGCGCGGATGGTGGCGAGGTCCTCGAAGTCGATCGACGGATCCATCGCCGAGTCGAGCAGCTCGCCGACGGTGCCGCCGGTGGTCGACAGCGACGCGAACTCCAGCTTGGGGGTGGTCAGGAAGTCCCACCACCACCAGGGACGCGGGATCGCGTTGACGATCGTGCCCGCGGTGAGCTGCGGCGGGATCGAGAACCCGTTGCGCTTGTCGCGCAGACGCGCGCCGGCGACCGGGGTGTCGACCGTGAACATGAGGGTGTCGAACCCGGCGGCGGCTGCGCGCTCCACGAGCCCGTACGAGATCTCGCGCTGGCGCATGACGTACAGCTGGAACCAGTTGCGCCCGTCGGGGTTCGCCGCCTTGACCGACTCGATCGACGAGGTGCCGAGCGTCGACAGGGTGAACGGGATGCCGGCGGCGCCCGCCGCTCCGGCCCCGGCGATCTCGCCCTCGGTCTGCATCAGCCGGGTGAACCCCGTGGGTGCGATGCCGAAGGGGAGCGCCGACGTGCCGCCGAGCACGGTCGTCGTGGTGTCGAGCTTCGACACGTCGCGCAGCACCGAGGGGTGGAACTCGACGTCCTCGAAGGCCTGACGCGCGCGGGCCAGCGACAGCTCGCCCTCGGCCGCGCCGTCCGTGTAGTCGAAGGCCGCCTTCGGTGTGCGGCGCTTCGCGATCGCGCGCAGGTCGGCGATCGTCAGGGCGCCCTCGAGGCGGCGGCGCTTGCCGTCGAAGTCGGGCTTCTTGAACTTCATCAGGTCGAGCAGCTCCGCCGGCTTCGGCACCTGCCTCTGCACCTTCGAGGTCGTGGACTTCTGCGTGGTCGTCTTCTGAGCCATGGGCTACTCCGCTCCGTGGATGGTGGTGTGATGCGCGACGAGTGCGTCGCGCGCGCCCGCCAGGTGGTCGGTCATGAGGCGGGCGGCCCGGTCGGGGTCGCTCGCGGTGACGGCGTCGAGGATGCCCTGGTGCTGCGCTGCGACATCGGCGGCGGCGAGAAGGTGATGGGCCTGCACCTGCCCGATGCAGAGCTCGACCTCTCCCATGAGGAGCGAATGCAGCCGAGCGAGCCGGGGGCTCCCCTGCCCCGCCACGAGGGCGCGGTGGAACGCGATGTCGTCGCGGGCGAAGTCGCCCGATCCGGCCGCGTGCTCCAGCAGCTCGCGGTGCGCGGCGATCACCGCGGCGGGCACCGCCCCGGCTCGGGCGAGGGTGACCACAGCCGCGGTCTCGAGGGTCGCGCGGGTCTCATAGAGGTCGCGGATGTCGTCGCGGGTCAGCTCGGGGACGCGCGCCGCTCGATTCGCCTCCCGCCGCAGCAGCCCGTCGGCGACGAGGCGCTCGATGGCGAGCTTGCCGGTGGGGCGGGTGACCCCGAAGCGCTCGGCGACGGCCGACTCGGTCACCGTCGAGCCCGGCGGCGTCGACTGATCGAGGATCGCGGCGCGCACGGCCTCATAGATCGCCGCGGGGCGGGCAGGGCCGGCATCGTCGCTCATGATTGCTAGACAATCTATGAGATTGTCAGACAATCAGCAAGGTCTGGATCGCAACCTGGCCGTGTCAGGACCCTGGTGGCGTCGCCGGGGGGTTGTCGCTCAGGTCGATCGGGCTGAGGTCGTAGCCGGCGGTGTACTTGCGCTTCGGGTCGAGCTCGTCGATGAGATCGACGAGACGATGCTGGATCGCGACCAATCGGCGGTTGTCGCCCTTGGCCACGAGATCCATGCCGGTCAGGATCGGGCCGAACCACCGATAGAAGTCCTCGTCGTGGCGGTAGCGCTCGACGAACGCGGCGTATCCCATGACGTGCGGGATGCGGGTGCCCGTCTCGGGGAACGTCTCCCAGGTGAGCATGAGCTCGCCGATCGCCCGCTGCTCGGCGGTGAAGAACAGGAATCCCTCGCTGTCGTCGCTGCGCCGGAGCACCTTGAGCACCCCGTCGATGTGCTTCTGCACCGAGATGTCGCGGCTGCCCTCGCCGCTCGACGCGAGCACCGCCTGCCGACGCGCCTCGATCCAGCCGAAGTAGTGGGCGAAGAAGAACGCCGTGCTGGTGACCGCGTAGTCGCCGTGGCTCTCGTAGACCTTCATCAGCGTGACCCAGCCGGTCTCGACGATGTTGTAGATGCGGCTCTGGAGCTCGGCCGCGGCCTGCGCCAGCGGCTCGTAGACGCGCTCGGCGGCCTTCAGCGCCGACAGCTCCTCCTGGCGTGCCTCGCGCCGTGCCTCCCGCTCGGCCTCGAGCTGATGACCGAGACGCGAGGTGCGCACCGAGAACAGCCCGGCCACGACGACGCTGATCGCGCTGAAGACGATCGCGATGGTCGTGAGCAGCGCGTCGGTCTCCATGCGGCGATGCTAGCCGCTGGCCCGGACCGGCTCAGGCGCGCGGGGTGTAGCGCTGCAGCGTCACCGATGCGGCGATCACCGAGCGCAGCGACTCGAGGCTGCCCGAGAGCAGACCCGTCGTGCGCGCCTGCACGACCACGTTGCCGAGGGCCGTGGCCTCCGTGGGTCCGGCGATCACGGGGAGCCCGCTGCGATCCGCGGTCAGCTGGCAGAGCAGGGCGTTCTGCGACCCGCCCCCGACGATGTGGATCGTGCGGACCGTCCTGCCCGAGAGCTCGGCGGCATCGCGCACGGCCCGCGCGAACGCCGCCGCGAGGCTCTCGTTGATCGCGCGCACAAACTCCGCCGGCGTCTGCGGCACCGGCTGCCCGGCCTCGGCGCAGCACCGCGCGATGCGCGCGGGCATGTCGCCGGGCGCCAGCAGGCGCGGATCGTTGGCGTCGAACACCGAGCCCCCCGGCAGCGCAGTCGCCGCTGCGATCAGGGCGGGCAGGTCGACCCGGTCGCCGTCCCGCTCCCAGGTGCGCACGCTCTCGGACTGCAGCCACAGCCCCATGATGTTCTTCAGGTACCGGGTGCGGCCGTCGAGTCCGCCCTCGTTGGTGAAGTTGGCGGCGCGGCTGGCCTCGGTGAGGACCGGGGTGTCGAGCTCGACGCCGACCAGCGCCCAGGTGCCGCACGACACGTAGGCGAAGTCGTCGTCGGTGGCGGGCACCCCGACCACGGCGGACGCGGTGTCGTGCGACCCGACGGAGACGACGGGCACCTGGCCGCCGATCTCGGTCGCGACGGACGGCAGGAGGGGGCCGAGGGTCGAACCCGGATCGATCAGGTCGGCGAAGATGTCCCGCGGCAGCCGCAGCCGATCGAGCAGATCCGTCGACCAGGCGCGGGTCGTGACGTCGAGCAGGCCGGTCGTCGAGGCGTTGGTGCGCTCGGATGCCGCGATGCCGGTCAGCCAGTACGCGATCAGGTCGGGGATCATCAGCGCGGTGTCGCCGGGCTCGATGCGTCCCGCGAGGCGGTCGGCGACGAGCTGGTAGATCGAGTTGATCGGCAGCTGCTGGAGGCCGGTGACCGCGTAGAGCTCCGCGGAGGTCACCAGGTCATGCGCGGCCGCCATGCCGCCGACGCCCCGCTCGTCGCGATGCGAATACGGGTTGCCGATCAGCGCTCCCCGGCGGAGGACGCCGTAGTCGACCCCCCAGCCGTCGATGCCGATGCTCAGCAGCTCGGGTTCGAGGCGCACCGCGGCGCGGAGGCCGAGCTGGATCGAGCGGAACTGCTCGAGCACGTTCCAGTGCAGGCCGTCGCGGTCCCCCTCCCAGTAGCGCACCGGGTTGTTGAGGAATCGCTCGACGACCTCGAGGCGCACCGCGCCGTCCGCGATCCTGCCGACGACGACCCGACCGCTCGTGGCGCCGAGGTCGATCGCGGCGACTGCTCCGCTCGACAGCAGTTGCGTGGTCACGGCTCTGGTCTACCGGAAGAACGCGGCGGCGACGCCGGAGTCGACGGGGATGTGGAGCCCGGTCGTGCGGCTGAGCTCCGGACCGGTGAGCACGTACACGGCGTCGGCGACGCTCTCGGGCACCACCTCGCGCTTCAGGATCGTGCGGTTCGCGTAGAACTGGCCGAGGTCCTCCTCCGCGACTCCGTAGGTGGCGGCGCGGTTGGCGCCCCACCCGGAGGCGAAGATCCCCGACCCGCGCACCACCCCATCCGGGTTGATGCCGTTGACGCGGATGCCGTGCCCACCGAGCTCGGCGGCGAGCAGCCGCACCTGGTGGGACTGGTCGGCTTTCGCTGCCGAGTACGCCAGGTTGTCGGGACCGGCGAACACCGAGTTCTTGGAGGAGATGTAGACGATGTCGCCGCCCAGCTTCTGGGCGATGAGCACGGATGCGGCGGCCTGCGACACGAGGAACGACCCCTTGGCCATCACGTCGTGCAGCAGATCCCACTCGGCCTCGGTGGTGTCGAGCAGCGAGCGGGCGATCGAGAGCCCGGCGTTGTTGACGACCAGGTCGAGCCCGCCGAACGCGAGCACGGCGGCGTCGACGGCAGCCTTCACCGCGGCGGCGTCGGACACGTCGGCGACGACACCCACGGCGACGTCGGTCGAGCCGAGCTCGGCCGCCGCGGCCTGGGCCTTGGCGAGATCGAGGTCCGCGACGACGACGCAGGCACCCTCCGCCGCGAGGCGGGTGGCGATGGCCTTGCCGATGCCGGATGCGGCGCCGGTCACCAGCGCGATGCGGCCCTGGTGGCTCTTCGGCTTCGGCATGCGCTGCAGCTTCGCCTCCTCCAGTGCCCAGTACTCGATGCGGAACTTCTCGGCATCCGAGATCGGGGCGTAGGTCGAGACCGACTCGGCGCCGCGCATGACGTTGATGGCGTTGATGTAGAACTCGCCGGCCACCCGAGCCGTCTGCTTGGTGGCGCCGTAGCTGAACATGCCCACGCCGGGGATGAGCACGATCGCCGGGTCGGCGCCGCGCATCGCGGGGCTCGATGCGTCGGCGTGCGCCTCGTAGTAGGCGGTGTAGTCGGCGCGATACGCCTCGTGCAGCTCGGCGAGGCGGGCCAGCGCGTCCTCGACGGATGCGCTGGTCGGCAGGTCGAGCACCATCGGCTTGACCTTGGTGCGCAGGAAGTGGTCGGGGCAGCTGGTGCCGAGCTCGGCCAGAGGTGAGAGCTTCTCGCGCGAGAGGAACTCGAGCACCCGCGGGTCGTCGGAGAAGTGGCCCACCATCGGCTTGTCGCGCGAGGCGATGCCGCGGATGGTCGGGGCGAGCGCGGCGGCCCGTGCTCGGCGCTCGTCCTCGGGCAGAGCGGTGAAGCCCGCGACCTCGGCGCCGAAGGGCTCGGCCGAGCCGTGCTCGTCGAGGTAGGCCTGCGCGGTGTCGATGATCCAGCGGCTGTTCGCCTCCGACTCCTCCGACGTGTCGCCCCAGGCGGTGATGCCGTGCCCGCCGAGGATGCAGCCGATCGCCTGCGGGTTGTCGCGCTTGATGGTCGCGATGTCGAGTCCGAGCTGGAAGCCGGGACGGCGCCACGGCACCCAGACGACCCGGTCGCCGTAGATCTCGCTCGTCAGCCTCTCGCCGTCGACCGAGGTCGCGATCGCGATGCCCGCGTCGGGGTGCAGGTGGTCGACATGCGCGGCGTCGACGAGCGCGTGCATCGAGGTGTCGATCGACGGGGCCGCGCCGCCGGCGCCGTGCAGCGTGTAGGGGAACGCGTCGAGCATCTCGTCCTCGCGGTCGACGCCCGGATACACCTTCTCGAGCGCGCGGAACCGGTCGAGCCGCAGCACGGCGAGCCCCGACTCGGTGAGCGTGCCCAGGTCGCCCCCGGAGCCCTTGACCCACACCAGCTCGACCTGCTCACCCGTGACCGGGTCGATGCCCGGACCCTTGGCGGAGGTGTTGCCGCCCGCGTAGTTGGTGATGCGCGGGTCGCTGCCCAGGCGGTTGCTGCGGGCGACGAGGTCGGCGACGGTCGGATCGGTCATAGCGCTTCTCTGCTCCTACGGTTCATCGCGGTCGGCCCCGCGGGGAGCGGCACAGGCGACGTGTCCTAATTTGTGAAACGTAACGCGTTTGCACGAGGCCTGCAAGTATCCGCGGGCCGCCGACGGCGAACCCGCTCAGCGCAGCTCGACGCGGTCGCGGAACTCGTCGAGGCGACTGTCGGACGGCGCCAGCTCGGTGATGAGCACCGAGATGCGCGACAGCTCGATCGACGCAGCGGTCGCCTCCTGCTGCAGCTTGGACGAGTCCAGGCAGAGCACGAGCTCCTTCGACACCCGCGCGAACGCCTGCTTCATCTGAGCCTCGGCGAGCGAGACCTCGGTCGAGCCGAACGTCGAGTCGATGGCGCTCGCCGACGAGAAGAAGCGCTGATAGCGCAGCGACTCGGCCGCCTGCACCGCGAGCGGGCCGACGAAGGTGTCGGTCGACTCCTCGGTCTCGCCGCCGACCATGATCGGGGTGATGCCGACGCTGCCCTTGAGGGTCGCGTAGGTCGGGTACGAGTTCGTGCTGATGAGCAGACCGGATCGCGGGCCCACCTTCGTCGCCAGCGTGCCCACGGTGGTGGAGGCGTCGAATGCGACGGAGCCGAAGCGCGGCACGAGCGCGAGCGCCTTGTCGGCGATGATCTCCTTCGCTCGCGAGCGCACGGCACGGCGCTCGCCGAAGGGCCGCGGGCCGATGACCGAGATGGCGCCGCCGCGAACGCGCCGCAGCAGGCCCTCGTTCTCGAGATCCGCGAGGTCGCGCCGGATGGTCATGGCCGAGACGCCCAGCTCGACCGCCGCGTCCGTGAGCCTGATGACGTTCTCGCGTTCCAGCGCCTGCAGCAGCAGGGCCCGGCGTTCCTCGGATTCGGTGGTGCCCGTCGTGGCCATCATGCCGCCGCTCTGTGAAGTCGATGTTACATATCGAGATAAATGTAACATCTGCGGGTGCGAGATCAGCAATTCATTGGGCGCGATTCTGTGGCAATTCGCATCGTTGACGCACTGATTCGCCGGTGCTACATTCCGACGAGGTTCACTGAACCGAATACCCCCGGCAGCGGCGCCATGCGGAAGCAGCGTCGCTCGGCACCTGAAGGGCGTCGCAGATGACATCCGAGACCTACGACAACGTCGGCTCCTCCACCACCGCATTCGACCGGGCGCTCAGCGCCGGCGAGGGCATCGTGCGGTTCGCGCCGGCCTGGGTCCCGCGGGCGTTCTGCACCCCCGGCAAGCGCATCCGCCTCCACCCCGACGACTACTACCCGCTCGGCCACGGCCGCGGCGGCATCGACGAGCGCTGGCTCGCCTCCAGCATCCGCGCCGACAACGGACCGCTCACCGGGGCGCACGAGGGACTCAGCCTCGTGGTCGACCCCGACGGCGGACTGCTGCCGTTCGACGAGTTCATCGAGCACCACAAGGCCGACGTGCTCGGCTCCCGGCTGTGGGACGCCCACGGCGGCTGGACGATGTACTCGAAGTTCTACGACAACCTCATGCCGCTGCCGTTCCACGTGCACCACTCCGACGAGAAGGCCGCGCTCGTCGACAAGGTCGGCAAGCCCGAGGCCTACTACTACTCGCCGCACATGAACGACAACCTCGGCCTCCAGCCGATCTCGTTCTTCGGATTCCAGCCCGGCACGACCCGGGACCAGGTCAAGGAGCGCCTCCAGCGCTTCGCCGCCGGTGGCGACAACCGGATCACCGACCTCGCCCTCGGCTACCGCACCCAGCTCGGCACCGGATGGGACATCCCGGCCGGCGTGCTGCACGCTCCGGCGAGCATCTGCACCTACGAGCCGCAGGCTGCCAGCGACGTCTTCGCCATGTGCGAATCGTGGAGTAATAACAAGGAGGTCCCCGAGGAGCTGCTCTGGAAGGACGTCCCCGCAGAGCACCACGGCGACTACGACTTCATCCTCGACCTGCTCGACTGGGAGAAGAACGTCGACGTCGACTTCGTCGGCAACCGGTTCATGACGCCCTACGGCACCGCGACCTCGGACGCCGACGGCGGCATCGCCTACGTCGAGAAGTGGATCGTGTTCCGCTCGGAGGGCTTCAGCGCCAAGGAGCTCACCGTGCGTCCCGGACAGACCGTCACGATCGTCGACCAGGACGCGTACGGCGCCCTGTTCGTGCAGGGCTCCGGCACCTTCGGCGTGCACGACGCCCAGGCCGCCACGCTCATCCGCTACGGCCAGCTCAGCCAGGACGAGTTCTTCGTCACCGAGAGCGCCGCGCGTGCGGGCGTCACGATCACCAACCGCAGCACGACCGACGACATCGTGATCCTCAAGCACTTCGGCCCCGGCAATGTGGAGCTCGGACCCGTTGGCTGACACGACTGACGCCGTCATCTTCGGCACCGACGCGACGCAGGCCGCCCTCCGGGTCGGCTCGCTCGACCAGGTCGCGCGCGTGGATCGCTTCGTCGAGGACGACGGCCCGGCTCGCGGAGCCCGTCGCATGCGCGTGGTGAACGGCGGGGGGCTCGACTTCGACGTGCACCCCGATCGCGCCCTCGACATCGGCGCGGCCAGCTTCAACGGGGTCCCGTTGGCGTGGCTGTCTGCAACAGGGATCACCCGCCCCGACGCCTACGAGCCGCACGGACGCGGATGGCTGCGCACGTTCGGAGGCGGGCTCGTCACCACGTGCGGGCTCGACAGCTTCGGGCCTCCGGCGGACGACGAGGACGGGGTCTCGGGCATGCACGGCCGCGTCGGCACGGTGCCGGCCCGCGTCACCGAGGTGACCGCCACCTCCGAGGTCGTCGCCGTCGCGGGCGAGGTGCGCCAGGCCGGGGTCTTCCAGGAGAACCTCGTGCTGCGCCGTCGCATCTGGTCGCGGGTCGGGTCGTCGTCGTTCACGATCGACGACACCGTCACCAACGAAGGTGAGGCCGAGAGCCCGCACATGGTGCTGTACCACGTGAACCTCGGCTGGCCGCTGCTCGACAGCGGCGCCGTCATCGACATCCCGGCCGCGTCTGTCGAGCCGCGGGATCCCGACGCGGTCGAGGGCTTCGACGTGCGGAACGAGATCGGCGAGCCGACGGTCGGGTTCCGCGAGCAGGTCTACGTGCACCGTGCCGGCGACGACCGGGTCGCCCGCGTCACGAACGCCGCGCGCGGGCTCGTGTTCACCCTGCGCTACTCCGAGACGCTGCCGGCCCTGTTCCAGTGGAAGCTCACGGCCACCAAGCACTTCGTGCTCGGACTCGAGCCGGCCAACACCCCCGAGATCCAGGGTCGCGCCGCGGCGCGGGCGAACGGACTCCTCCCCTACCTGGCACCCGGCGAGAGCCGCTCCTACTCCATAGAGATCGAGGTGAGCGCAGCATGACCGCAGCATCCCTGCTCGAGCTGCACGGCGTCCGCAAGTCCTTCGGCGCGGTGGCCGCGCTCGTCAGCGCCGACCTGAAGCTCGACGCCGGCACGATCCACGCCGTCATCGGGGAGAACGGCGCGGGCAAGTCCACGCTCGTGAAGATTATCGGCGGCCTGTACCGCCGCGACGACGGCGAGTTCCTGCTCGACGGCGAGAGCGTCGACTTCCACAGCACGCGCGAGGCGAAGGCGGCCGGCATCGCCGTCATCTACCAGGAGCCGACGCTCTTCCCCGACCTGTCGGTCGCCGAGAACATGTTCGTCGGACGCCAGCCCTACACCCGGTTCGGCACGCTCGACCGGGGCAAGATGCGCCGCGAGACCCGCGAGCTGACCACCCGCCTCGGCGTGCCGATCGACCCCGACCGCGAGGCCCGCGGTCTGTCGATCGCCGACCAGCAGGTCGTCGAGATCGCCAAGTCGATCTCGGTCGGCGCGAAGGTCATCATCATGGACGAGCCCACCGCGGCCCTGTCCGGCGTCGAGGTCGACCGGCTGATGGGCATCGCCCGCCAGCTGCGCGACGAGGGCAAGGGCATCATCTTCATCTCGCACCGCTTCGACGAGGTGTTCGCGCTCTGCGACACGATCACCGTCATGCGCGACGGCAGCTACGTCGCGACCAGTGCGACCGCCGACGTGACCGAGGACGAGATCATCAAGCAGATGGTCGGCCGCAGCGTCGAGAACCTCTTCCCGAAGGAGGAGGCGGTGATCGGCGACCCGGTGCTCGAGGTCGAGAACCTCACCAGCATCGGCGTCTTCGAGGACGTCAGCTTCACGGTGCGCTCCGGCGAGATCGTCTGCTTCGCCGGCCTGGTCGGCGCGGGCCGCAGCGAGATCGCCCGCGCGGTCTTCGGCGTCGACCGCTACGACTCGGGCACCGTGCGCATCGGAGGCGCGCGCGTGCCCGCCAAGAACCCGGCGGCCGCCATGCGACTCGGCATGGGCTTCGTGCCCGAGGACCGCCGCAAGCAGGGCCTCGCGATGTCGGCCGGAGTGCAGTTCAACGTCACGCTCGCGATCCGCGAGCGTCTGGCCCGGCTCGGCTTCATCACCTCCTCGCTCGAGGAGCCGAGCGCCCGCACCTGGGCATCGCGCCTGCAGGTCAAGACGCACTCGCTCGACACCGAGGCGCAGATGCTGTCGGGCGGCAACCAGCAGAAGGTCGTGCTGGGCAAGTGGCTGGCTACGTCGCCCAAGTTCCTGATCGTCGACGAGCCGACCCGCGGCATCGACGTCGGCACCAAGGCGGAGGTGCACCGCCTGCTCTCCGAGCTCGCGGGCACCGGGGTCGCGCTCCTCATGATCTCGTCCGAGCTGCCCGAGGTGCTCGGCATGGCCGACCGCGTGCTCGTGGTACGCGAGGGCCGGATCACCGCGGAGTTCACGCGCGAGAAGGCCACGCCCGAGAACGTCATGTACGCAGCAACCCACGCACCGGAGGTGGCGGCATGACCGTGACTCAGACCCTTCCGCCGTCCACGGGCGGGCGATCGCTCTTCTCGAAGGCCATCCGCGCCCGCGAGGTCGGCCTCATCATCCTGATCGTCCTGCTCATCACCGTGACGACGCTCAACCAGCCGGGCTTCCTGTTCAGCGATGGCGGGTTCCGCGAGCTCTTGCGGCAGCCGACGATCCCCATCCTGCTCGCCCTCGGTGAGGCGATCGTCATCATCACCCGCAACATCGACCTGTCGATCGGGTCGATCCTCTGCCTCTCCACCTACATGTGCGGCACGCTCTTCTACGAGTTCCCCGGCATCCCGATCGGCGTCGTGGTCGCGGTGGGCATCCTGCTCGGCGCATTCCTCGGCCTCATCAACGGGCTGCTCGTGGCGTTCCTCAAGGTGCCGTCCCTGGTGATCACACTGGGAACCCTGTACGCCTACCGCGGAATCGCGATCCTGTGGATCGGACCGCACTTCATCCGCTCGAGCTGGCTGCCGGCCGACTTCAAGCAGATCGGCACCGCGCAGGTGCTCGGCGTGCCGGTGCTCCTGATCGTGGTCGCCGTCGTGGTGCTGCTGGTCGGCTGGTTCATGACCAGCCGCCGGGCGGGCCGCGACCTGTACGCGCTCGGGTCGAACCCGGAGGCCGCCACCCTGTTCGGTCTGAGCGAGCGGCGACTGACGCTCAATGCATTCGTGACGAGCGGCGCGCTCGCCGGCCTCGGCGGACTCGTGTACCTGTCGATCTTCGCCACGGGCGATGCCGGCGTCGGTCGCAACTACGAGCTCGAGGCCGTCGCCGCCGCGGTCGTCGGCGGGGTCGCGATCATCGGCGGATCCGGCACCATCTGGGGGGTCGCGCTCGGCGCCTTCTTCCTCGCCACCATCAGCAGCGCGCTGCCCGTGCTCGGGGTTCCCAGCCTCTGGCAGCAGGCCATCGTCGGCATCTTCATCGTCGGCGCGATCCTGCTCGACCGGATCCTGTTCCTCAACCGGACGCGCCGCGCCAAGCGGAAGGGAGTCGCAGCATGAGCAACCCGAGCATGGCCACCCGCGCGGTGGCGAGCGTCGAGGCGGATGCCGCGGCCGCCCGCTACCAGCGCTTCGGACGCCCGCTGTGGCGCCGGCTGCTGCTGCGCACCGAGACCGCGATCATCGTCGCGATCGTGCTCCTCATGATCTTCGCGTGGACGACCGTGCCGTACTTCGCCGACGACTACACGTTCCTGACGATGATCCTGAACTCGGCACCGATCCTGCTCATGCTGCTGCCGGTGACGCTCATCGTCATCACCGGTGACATCGACCTGTCGGTGGGCAGCATCCTCGGGTTCTCGAGCGCGATCTTCGGCCTGCTGTTCTCGGTCGGCGTGCCCATCCCGGTCGCCGCGATCATCGCGGTCGTCGGCGGCGGCCTGGTCGGCGTGCTGAACGGCGTGCTCGTCACGATCATCGGACTTCCGAGCCTGGCCGTCACGATCGGCACGCTGGCGCTCTTCCGCGGCATCGCCGTCGGACTGCTCGGCACCACCGCGATCACGGGCTTCCCCCGCGAGGTGACCGGACCCATCACCGCCGCGCCGTTCCCCGGCGCCCCGCTGCCGGCGGTCACCGTCGTCATCGTGCTGCTGGCCGTCGCGTTCGCCATCCTGCTGCACTTCACGCCGTTCGGCCGCGGGGTCTTCGCCATCGGGCTGAGCCCCGAGAACGCGGCCTTCTCGGGAGTGCGGGTGAACCGCACCCGGCTGATCCTGTTCGTGCTCAGCGGGCTCGTCGCATCCGCGACCGGTGTCTACTACACGCTCCAGTACAGCAACGCGATCGGCACCAACGGCCTGGGCTTCGAGCTGCAGGTCGTGACCGCGATCGTGCTCGGCGGAGTGTCGATCTGGGGCGGACGCGGGACGCTCCTGGGTGCCCTCGCCGGCGGTCTGCTCATCGCGGCCCTCAACAAGACCCTGCAGCTCGCCGGAATCGGTTCCGACACCATCAGCATCGTCACCGGTGCTGCCCTCATCTTCTCCGTCGTCGTCGCGAGTGTCGCTGGATTCATCTCGCGCCGACGCCGGTCGAAGGCCTCCGCCATCGCGGTAGGCGCCTGACGCACCACCACCCACCAACCACTGCACCAAGAGATCAACAGGAAGGCAGAACAATGAGGTTCACACACACCAAGACCTCGCGTCGCATGGCAACCGCCGCGGTCGCCGTCGCCGCATCGGCGATGCTGCTCGCAGGCTGTGCCGCCGCGACGCCGGGAGACGGCGGCGGCGACGGCGGAGACGGCGCCGGAAGCGTCACCGTCATCCCCAAGAGCCTCGGCAACAAGTACTTCGAGGCATCCGACAAGGGCGCCAAGGAGGCCGCCGAGGAGATCGGGCTCGACTTCACCGAGGCCGGCCCGACCGCGACCGGCTCGGCCGACCAGGTGCCGTTCATCCAGACCGCGATCCAGACCGGCCAGAAGGCCATCGTCATCGCGGCGAACGACCCCGCAGCCGTCTGCAACGACCTCGGCGCCGCACAGGACGCCGGCATCAAGGTCGTCGCGTTCGACACCGACACCGACTGCCGCGACGTCTTCGTCAACCAGGCGACCGTCGACGGCATCGGCCAGGGTCTCGTCGACCTGGTCTCGGAGCACCTCGGACCGGACGGCGGCACCATCGCCTTCCTGTCGGGCGGCGCGAACGCGGCCAACCTCAACGCATGGCTCGACAGCATGACGTCGATCATCGAGGCCGACCACCCGGAGATCACCATCGCCAAGACGGCATACGGCGACGACGTCGACGAGAAGGCCTACCAGGAGGCCCAGGGCCTCATGCAGTCCATCCCGGACCTGGACGCGATCATCGCGCCCGACACCGTGTCGGTCAAGGAGGCCGCGCACTACCTCTCCGACACCCCCGAGTACCAGGGCAAGGTCTGGGTCACCGGCCTCGGCCTGCCGAGCGAGATGGCGGACTACGTGAACAGCGGAGTCGTCGAGAAGTTCGGCCTCTGGAACCCGGAGGACCTGGGCTACCTCGCCTCGTACGCGGCGCAGGCCCTGATCGACGGCACCATCACCGGCGAGGAGGGTGACACCTTCACCGCCGGCAAGCTCGGCGACTACACCGTGGGCGCCGACGGCGAGATCGTCCTCGGACCGCTGTTCGTGTTCGACAAGGACAACGTCGGCGACTTCGCCTTCTAGTCCGAGCATCACCTGAAGTGCTGGGGCCTGCGTCATACGGCGCGGGCCCCGGCCATCAGCCCCGATCATCCGCCGCGCGACGCGGCACCGCGAGACGCGAGAGGAGCCGGCGATGGCGACGATCCACGACGTCGCGCGCCAGGCGGGCGTCTCGGCGGGAACGGTCAGCAACGTCCTGAACCGACCCGGCTATGTCGGGGCAGAGCTGCGCGAGCGAGTGCTCGCGGCGATCGCGGATCTCGGCTTCACCCCGTCGCAGCGCGCCCGCCGGTTCCCGGCCGGCCGACAGCGCACGCTGGGCCTGGCCCTCGCCGACCTGGCGAACCCGTTCTTCGTCGACGTCGCGCTGGGGGCCGAGGCGGAGGCCAAGTCGCTCGGCGTCGGCGTCGTCATGATCCACAACGGCGAGGACGCCGGCCGCGAGCAGGACAACCTGGATGTGCTCGTGCAGCAGCGCGTGCACGGCATCATGATCGCGCCCGTGCACCTCGACGACACGGCCCTCGACAGGCTCGACGCGCGCGACATCCCCCTGGTCTACGTCGACCGGGTGTCGGAGCAGTCCGAACGGTGCTGGGTCAAGACCGACGACGTCACCGGCGGTCGACTCGCCGGGGAGCATCTGATGGCGCTCGGCCACCGCGACATCGCCTTCGTCGGCAACCTCGGCACGACCGCTCAGGTCGATCGACGGCACGACGGATTCGCCCTCGCTGTCGGCTCCGCGGGCATCCGTGCCCGGCAGTTCGTCACCGCGTCGTGGAGCATCGCCGACGGCCGAGAGGTCGGAGCGCGCCTGGCGGCCCTGCCGCGCGACCAGCTGCCGACGGCCGTCATGTGCGGCAACGACCTCATCGCACTCGGCGTGATGCTCGAGCTGGCCCGCGCCGGCATCCGCGTCCCCGACGAGGTCTCGATCATCGGCTTCGACGACCTCGCGCTGCTCGAGGCCTCGATGGTGCCGCTCACGACCGTGCGGCAGTCCCGCGAGGATCTCGGCAGACGGGCGGTGCGCCTGCTGCTCGACGAGATCGATCAAGGCGAGTCGCACCTGCACCGGCAGGAGCTGCTCGTGCCCGAGCTCGTCGTGCGCTCGTCCACCACGGTCCCGCGCCTCGCCGCGGTGTCCCGCTGATCGCCGCAGCACCGGCGCCCGCACCCCGACCGAAGGAAGCCCCCATGGCCACCACCTGGAACCCCGAGCTCGTCAGCGACGAGCTCATCGCGCTCTCGCTGTCGCTCGGCGAGCCGGCCAAGGACCTCGTCATCCTCGCCGAGGGCAACACCTCGCAGCGCCTCGACGACGGGCGGATCGCGGTCAAGGCATCGGGCGCATACCTCCAGTCCACGACGCGCGACGACTTCGTGGTCACGGACGTCGAGCCGCTCATCGCCCTCATGGACGACCCGGACTCCACGCAGGAGCACCTCACCACCCTCCTCGATGCCGGGGAGCACGGCGGGGTGCGGCGGCGCGGCTCGATCGAGACGCTGGTGCACGCTGCAGTCCAGTCCGTGCGACCGACGGCCTTCGTCGCCCACACGCACCCGACCGCAGTGCTGGGGCTCGTCGCGAGCATCCATGCCGAGACGGCCTTCGCCGAGTTCGTCTACTCCGACGAGGCTGTCGTCATCGGCATCCCGCTGTTCGTGCCGTATGCCGCGCCGGGCATCGACCTCGGGCGCCTGTTCCTCGACCGGCTGCGCGGCTACGTCGCCGAGCGCGGCGAGCTGCCCTCGGTGGTGCTGCTCGGCAACCACGGCATGGTCGCGATCGCGGGCAGCGCCTCCGCGGCCGAGGCCGTGACCCTCATGACCGTGAAGGGTGCGCGCACCCGGCTGCAGGCGCTCTCGATCGGCGGGGTCCGCGGTCTGGGCGACGACGCGGTCGCCCACTACTTCGAGCGCACAGACATGGCCGAGCGTCGCAAGAACCTGGCGGGCACGGCCTGATGTCCGAGCTGCGCGCCGTCTTCTGCGACGTCGGCGGCCCCATCTACGACGACGAGAACTTCGTCGCCGCGGTGCTGACCGCGCTCGACGAGCTGCGCGCGGAAGCCGGAGCGGCACCTGTCGATCGCGTCGAGTTCCGGCGCCTGTACGACGACAGCCGCGCCGCTCAGGGTGCCTCGCTGCGCGGGGCTCTCGCCGAGCGCTTCCTCGGCGACCGGGGTCGGCGGGGCGAGCTGCACGATCGCACGCGCACGCACTGGGTGCATCCCGCGGGCACGATGTACGACGACGTGCTCCCGTTCCTCCGCGCGCTCGACGGGCGGGTGCGGGTGGGCATCCTCGCCAACCAGGAGGAGTCGGTGATCCGGGCGCTCGAGCGCGACGGCGTCGCCCCCTTCATCGACGTGTGGGGCGTCTCGGCCGTGGTCGGGCACGAGAAGCCGTCGCCCGAGCTGTTCCACTGGGCGCTCGACCGGGCGGGGGTCCTCCCCGAGGAGGCCGTCCACATCGGCAACCGGCTCGACACCGACGTGCGTCCGGCGAAGGCCCTCGGCCTCCGCACGGTGTGGGTGCTGCGTGGCGAGGCGCCCGACCACCCGACGCCCGACCAGCTGGCCGAGCCCGACCTCGCCGTCGCCCGGCTCGACGGACTCGCGCCCCGGCTGTTCGACCTGTTCGGGTCCTGAGGGTGCTGTCCGTGACGGTGCTGCCGTGACGATCGTGCTGGGCGTCGACCTGGCGACCGCCGACGTGCGGGTCGTGGCGGTCGATGCCGAGACCGGCACCGTGCTCGCCGAGCGGCGCGCGGGGCTCGGGGTGTCGCCGTCGCGGGACGGCTCGCGCACGCAGCCCGCCCTGCACGGTCGGCTGGTGCGCGAGCTGATCGCCGCCGTCGCACTGGACCTCGGATCGCGCGCCGCCGGCATCCGCGCACTCTCGATCACGGGCACCTCGGGCACCGTCGTGCCGGTCGACTCGGCGGGGCATCCGGTCGGCGACGCCGTGCTCTACGACGATCCGCGCGGCACCGCGGAGCTGCACGTTCTCGCAGAGGCCGGCCTCGGCATCCGCCCGTCGGTCGCCCTCGCGCGCGCCGCCTGGATGCACCACGCCGCTCCCGCCGACCGGTACGTCTTCACCCCCGACGTCGTCGCGGCCGCCCTCGCCGGCCGGCTGCTGCCGTCGGACACCTCCCACGCGCTGAAGAGCGGCATCGATCCGGTTGCCGCGACCTGGGATCTCGACGCGCTGGCCGTCGTCGACCTGCCGCGCGAGCACCTGCCCGAGCTGGTGGCGCCCGGTCGGGTCATCGGCGAGGTGGCGGATGCGGCGGCGCTCGGTCTGCCGGCGGGCATCGCGATCGTCTCGGGCATGACCGACGGGTCGACGGGGCAGCTGGCCACGGGAGCGGTCGCCGCGGGCGACTCGGTCGGAGTGCTCGGCACGACGCTCGTCCTCAAGGCGGTCGCCGCCCGCGACGTCGTCGACGCCTCGGCGGGGATCTACTCGCACGTCTCACCCGACGGCCTCTTCTGGCCGGGCGGAGCCTCCAACACGGGGGCAGGAGTGCTGCGGTCGGGCTCGACCGCCGGCGTCGACCCTGCCTCACGCGACGCGGCGATCGCCGCCCGCGGGGTGTCCGACGTCGTCGTGTACCCGCTCGCGCGGCCCGGCGAGCGCTTCCCGGTCGCCTCGTCGGCGTTCGCCGGGTTCGCCGTCGGCCTCGACGGATCGGAGCTGCCCGGCGGTCGCGGGCTCGACTCCCTCGACCCGGACGCCCGCTTCCGTGCGATCTACGAGGGGGTCGCGTTCGTCGAGCGCCTGGGGCTGGAGCGCCTCGCCGGCCTCGGCGTCGAGCTGGGTCGGCATCACGTCGCGGGCGGAACGTCCGCCAGCCAGGTCTGGAATCGCATCCGCGCCTCTGCTCTCGGCAGGCCCGTCGTCGTGACCGCGGGGGCGGGCAGCGCGCAGGGAGCCGCCGTGCTGGCGGCGACCGCGATCGGCGTCGGCACCCTCGCCGAGGTCGCAGAGCGGTTCACCGGCGCACGCACCGTCGTCGACCCCGACCCGTCGCTCACGGCCGCGCTCGACGAGTGCTACCGCACGTTCCGAGAGGCGCTCGTCGCGCGTCTGTGATGCGCGTCGCACCCGAGCGCGGTGTGTCCAATCGAGCGCGCCCCGTCGCACCACCGCGCTCGGTGCGACACGCCGCGCTCGGCGGCGGCGGAGCGGCGGAGGTCAGGCGCCCCAGCCGGCCTGCACTCCGCCGACGCGGTCTGCGGCGATCTGCGCCTGGTAGCCGCTTGCGGCGTAGGCGGCCATCGGGTCGCCCGCGAGTCCGCGCGACTCGCGCCAGGCGGCCAGGTCGCCGCGCACGTCGGTGTAGAACGCGTCCATGAGGATGCCGTTGGCGCCCAGCACGTCGCCCGCGTTCTGCGCGGAGGTCAGGGCGTCGGTGTCGACGAGCAGCGCGCGCGCCGTCATCTCCTGCACGTTGAGCACGCTGCGGATCTGGCCGGGGATCTTGTCCTCGACGTTGTGGCACTGGTCGAGCATGAAGGCGACGCCCGAGTCGGCGCCGTAGCCGCCTCCGCGCACGACCTCGTACAGGATGCGGAAGAGCTGGAACGGATCGGCCGCGCCCACGATGAGGTCGTCATCCGCGTAGAAGCGCGAGTTGAAGTCGAACGACCCGAGCTTCCCTAGGCGCAGCAGCTGCATCACGATGAACTCGATGTTGGTACCCGGCGCGTGGTGCCCGGTGTCGAGGCAGACCACGGCGCGCTCGCCGAGGGCGCTGACCTGCGCGTAGCTGGTCCCCCAGTCGGGAACATCGGTGTGGTAGAACGCGGGCTCGAAGAACTTGTACTCCAGCACCAGCCGCTGCTCGGCGCCGACCCGCTCGTAGATCTTCGACAGCGAGTCGGCGAGACGGTCCTGTCGTCCGCGGATGTCGGCCTGGCCGGGGTAGTTGCTCCCGTCGGCGAGCCAGATCTTCAGGTCACGCGAGCCGGTCGCGTCCATGACGTCGATGCAGGCGAAGTGGTGGTCGATGGCCTTCTGGCGGATCGCCGGATCGGTGTGGGTCAGGCTGCCGAACTTGTAGTCGTCGTCCTGGAACGTGTTGGAGTTGATGGTGCCGAGGGCGACGCCGTGATCCTGCGCGAATGCGGACAGCTCGGTGAAGTCGTCGACCAGGTCCCACGGGATGTGGAGGGCGACCGTCGGAGCGAGGCCGGTGAACTCGTGCACCTTCGCCGCATCCGCGATCTTCTCCTGCGGGGTGCGGGGGGTGCCGGGCGTGCCGAACACCTTGAAGCGGGTGCCCGAGTTGCCGAACGCCCAGGAGGGCAGCTCGATCGCCTGCTCGGCGAGGCGGGGGGCGATGGAGGCGAAGGTTGTCATGGTGCGTCCTCTGGGCGTCGTTGCCGGATGAATCGTTTCAACCGAGAGTAGTGCGGGGCGCGGCCGCCTGCAACGGTCGGCTGCTCCGGCTCAGCGCGGGACGCGCACGCCGATGCGCTCCAGGTGCGCGTTGGTGAACACGCCCTCGGGGTCGAGCCGCTCGAACACTGCGCGCGCATCGGCGAGCCGCGGGGTGACACGGGCGATCTCCTCCGACGCGACCGAGTGGTACTTGCCCCAGTGCGGGCGGGCGTCGAAGTCGGCCAGCGCGGACTGCAGGTCGGGCAGAAGGGCGCTGACCGCATCCGGCTCGTTCTTCCAGGTGAAGTGGATCGCGAGGAAGTCGCGCTCGTACGCCCCGCTCAGCCACAGGTCGTCGGCCGCGGCGGTGCGCAGCTCGCTCACCATCAGGTGCGGGCGGATGCGGTCGCCGAGCGAGTGCACAGCGCGCAGCGCATCGACGGCATGGCGGCGATCGACGAAGTACTCGGTCTGCAGCTCGTCGCCGTTGCTCGGCGTCGAGTCGAGGCGGAAGTGCGGCAGGCGCTCGGACCATGGACCAGGCACGCCGCCCTGAGTGGTCAGGTTCTCGGCGAAGGAGTCGCCGATCTTGTCGGCCGAGACCAGGTCGCGCACGGCGCCGGCGATCGCGTCGGGCACCGAGTCGTGGTCGGACTCCAGCCGGGTCTTGACCCACAGCTGCCCGAAGTCGTCGTCCCACACCGTGAACACGCTCACGCTGTAGCCCGCGCTCGTGATCTCGTCGAACTGCTCGAATCCGGCGTCCCACGTGAGCCCGCGGTAGACGTCCTGCCGCACGCGAAAGGAGGGCTCGATCGCGAGCGTGACGCGTACGACGATGCCGGACGCGCCCAATCCGACCGCGACGGCGGCGAAGTCGGGATCGCCCTGCCGCAGGCTGCGCAGGTCGCCCGCGGCATCCGCGTACTCGAGGGCGCGCACGGCGGTGGTCAGCACGCCGTTTCGATCACCCGAGCCATGGGTGGCGGTCGCGATGGCGCCCGCGATCGAGATGTGCGGCAGCGACCCCATGT
>CAXTSE010000006.1:0-185144 GCA_964246985.1 uncultured Microbacteriaceae bacterium | reverse complement strand
GGAACCACGGGCACGAACGCCGTCGACTGGGAGCAGCGCGTCGACTTCGAGCGCCTCCGGTCGGAACGCCTCGCTCGCCTCAAGGCCGAGCTCGAGAGCTCCGAGCTCGGCGCCGTGCTCGCCTTCGACTTCTCGAACATCCGCTACATGACCGCGAGCCACATCGGCACCTGGGCGATGGACAAGCTGATCCGCTTCAGCCTCATCACCCGCAACACCGACCCGATCCTCTGGGACTTCGGCTCGGCCGCCAAGCACCACTCGCTCTACAACCCGTGGCTCGACGTCACGACGGCCGAGATGGACGCCGATCCCAACGCGCCGCACGAGGGGGCCAAGCGCCCGAGGCTTGAGAGCGGGTCACGAGCCGGCATCTCGACGCTGCGCGGCGCCTTCAGCCCCGACGCCGAGATCGCGCAGGGGGTCGCCAAGAAGATCAAGCGCGAGCTCGAGAAGTTCGGCGTGGCCGACCAGCCGCTCGGCGTCGACGTCATCGAGCTGCCGATCCTGTTCGCGCTGCAGCAGGAGGGCATCACCGTCGTCGACGGGCAGCAGCTCTTCATGGAGGCACGGCGTATCAAGACGAGTGACGAGATCCGGCTGCTGACCCAGGCGGCGTCGATGGTGGACGCGGCCTACGAGGAGCTCTACCGTTTCCTCCGTCCCGGTGTCCGCGAGAACGAGGCCGTCGGCGTCGTCGCGAAGACCCTCTACGACCTGGGCTCCGAGTACGTCGAGGGCGTCAACGCGATCTCGGGCGAGCGCTGCTCGCCGCATCCGCACGTCTTCTCCGACCGGCTGATCCGGCCGGGCGACCCGGCCTTCTTCGACATCCTGCACAGCTTCAACGGCTACCGCACCTGCTACTACCGCACCTTCGCGGTGGGCTCGGCGAGCTCCGCCCAGCGCGACGCGTACACCCGCGCCCGCGAGTACATGGATCGCGCGATCGCCCTCGTGAAGCCCGGCGCCACGACCGCCGACATCGTCGCGGTGTGGCCGACCGCGCAGGAGTTCGGCTTCGCGGATGAGGAGGCGGCCTTCGCCCTCCAGTACGGCCACGGCGTGGGGCTCTCCATCTGGGAGAAGCCGATCTTCTCGCGCCTGGTCTCGATCGACCACCCTGAGGAGCTCAAGGAGGGCATGGTCTTCGCCCTCGAGACCTACTGGCCCTCGAAGGACGGCTGGGGCGCCGCGCGGATCGAGGAGGAGCTGGTCGTGACCGCAGACGGCTGCGAGGTCATCACCAAGTTCCCGGCGGAGGAGCTGCTGGTCGCCGGTCGCCGCTACTACTCGATCGACGGTCCGCTCAACCTCGAGCGCGACGCGCAGTCGCACCTCAACACGACCTGGGGCCGGGGCGAGGCGTAGTGAGCGCTCCCGCGACCATGACGGCCGCCGTCTAACACGGAGCGCACGACGCGCGGCTATATGACGCGTGGGCGACGACTTCACTGAGTAAACCGGTCGTATGTCATCGGCGTTTGTCCATGAGATCGGTAGTCGACGGTGAGAATTCCGCTTCTTTCCGTTCCGGATAAAGAAGGTGCTAGCGCTACAGCTGACGTAAAGCACACCCCGTCAGCTATCTCGCGCTGGGCGAGCGCCGACTCCACCTGTTATCAGAACGCGCCCAGGATGCGGCGGTCGGACGCGGGAAGCTCCTCTCCGAGCAACTACGGTCGCCCCTGGTCCCCCGCCGGCAGTGTGGTCTCGATGTCATCATGATGCCGAACGCGTCGCGCAGGCGAGACACGAGCGCGTCCTGACGACTCAGGACACTTCCGATGGGAACTGGTCACGAGGTGAGTCAATGCCGTCGGTGCGGGTTTCCGACCCGCCCTAACGGCTACCTAACGCCGCAGCCGGGAATCCTTACGGATCCCGTGTGCGGGTGGGCTCGGCCGTTCAGCGCCCGCAGTGCGGGAGCACGGCCACGGGGTGCACGCGGATGTCGCCGATGCGCGGTCCCACGCCGAGGCACGGCACGACGAGCAGGTCGCCGACGCGCACGTCAGACGGTAGGCGCACGGCGGGGGTCTCGGCCGTCGCGCGATCGGCCGAGGCCGCGGACGCCGCGCGGAGCGTGACGATGAGGTCGGGGGCCGTTGAGGCTCGGCCGATCAGACGGAGCTCGGAGAAGACGGCGCGACAGCTGCCGAGGTCCGCGTCGGTGGTCACCATGGTCTCGCCCGCCGAGGTGCGCGTCACATCCTCCACTGTCATCACCACCACCGAGCCCAGCTCTGTCGACGACGCCCGCCCGCCCGAGCCGGGCGCGACAGCTGCCGCGGTGTGGACGCACGGGGTGTCGCACCAGTCGACGAGGCGCAGGAGCGAGACACCCGAGATGGTGATGTCGGTGATCCCGGCCTCCGTGTGGGCGGGCCAGCGGTCGGGCCGCAGCGGATCGGGGATGGAGCGTCGAAGGGTCGGGAGGATGTGGGCCAGGGTCACGGATCCAGGTGTACGCCGACCGCGAGCGCTTCGACCGACTCCCTACGCAGTCCTTACGGATCGGACGCGAAAACTCACGGCATCCTCATGACCGCCTGCCCGAGGTCGTAGGAGTTCCGTAAGGATCAGTCGCCGGTGACGCGCGAGGGCGTAAACCTGTCGTGTGCCCTCCCTCCTGTCGTCGACGAGGTCACCCGCGCCGCTGTGGGGTCGGATCGATGTGGTCCCGGCGGCGCGCACCACCTGGATGCAGACCCGCCTCACGGTCTTCCCGCCCGGAACGAACCACGCCGAACGCCGGCTGCTGGCCCTGTACCGCGACTGCCCGATCGTCGTCGCTGCGGTCGCACTCTTCGTCGTCCTGGCGGGCGCCGCAGGCTGGGGGAACTCGGGCCCGATGCTCGTGGTCGTGGCCACCGCCGCCGCATTCGCCGCCGTGATGTCGTACCTGACCCGTCGGGTCCGCCGCGGCATCCGGCGGGTGGACGTCGTCGTCACATACACGGCAGGACGCCGCTCTGTATACGGAGAGCCCGTCCTCTACGAATCGGCCCGACGCGAGCTCGAGCGTCTGGAGAGCGACTACCGGACGGGACGCCTGTCGGGCGTCGAGTTCGAGGCAGGCTGGAGCCGGGTATACGACCAGCTCGCTACGCGTGGCCAGCAAGGATGGCGGTAATTTTTATCTCGGCGATGGGTGAGTCACTTGCGTCTGCTCAGGACACCCGGCGAGTATTGCCGCGGCGAGCGCTGAGCAAGAAAAGGCAACCAAGCAAAGTCGCTGCGATCCCCCAACCCGCCACGCTATGGGCGCCCGAGGCCATGCCCGTCGGTGGGAGCACTCACACAGAGGCCTCAGCTGCCGGCACCCAGGGTAGACCGTCGCTGAAGCGCCGGAGGGTGAAGAAGCGCCGCCACATCACGCTCTGGGCAGACAGGGGTTCATCGCCCTCGAAGCCGGATTAGAGGTAATCAAAAGCACAGACCCAGGCCCGGGCGATCACTCGCAGTTGGTGCACCAGCGGTAGGGCTGCGGGACACTGACCGCGGGGTTCACGCGGTTTGGGGGGGCCGAGGCTCAAGCGTCCGCACGTCAGTATTTGCGCCGCACACGACCACCGCCACCCGTTCACCAGCCGCGGGTTCGTATACACCGGAGGTGATGGCGGCCAGTGCCGCGGCAGCGCCGTATTCGGCCGGGATGCGATAATCCGACCACAATTGCTCGCGCGCCTTGACAATCGCTTCGTCCGTGACGAGCACAGACACCGGCGATGTTCGCGAAGCGATCTCGAAGGCAATCTCGCCCACCCGCCGCGCACCGAGCGAATCGGCGGCAACTCCTGACACCGCGATGTCGACCGGCTTGCCAGCCTTTAGCGCCGCGTTCAGCGTTGGGATCGTGATCGGTTCAACGGCGACCACTCGGGCGCGGCCCTCGGCGGCCGCGGCCAAACCAGCAAACAGCCCGCCACCGCCTACGGCTGTGACAATGGTGTCGATACCGGGCTCGTCCGCAAGAATCTCCTCCGCAATTGTTCCGGCACCGGCGGCGACCTCAAGCTGGTCGTACGCGTGGCAAAATAACCCGCCCGTCTGCGACGCGTGCTCGACTGCAGCCACGTATGCGTCGGCGTACTCGAGCCCGACCTGATGCACAGTCGCACCGTAGCTTCGCAGCCGCGCGATTTTAACTGCTGGTGCGGTCACCGGAACGAAGACGACGGCCGGGACGCCGAGCGCGGCAGCTGCATAGGCGTTTGCCAAACCGGCATTGCCACCCGACGCCGCGATCACTCCCACGGCAGCATTCAATTCACCCTGCTCCCGTGCCGCGAGCATCCGATTGAACGCGCCACGCACTTTGAAGACACCCGTGTGCTGGAGAAACTCGCACTTCAGCCACATTGGCTCGACCGGCGTACCGATCTTCAGTAGCGGGGTGCGCCGAACGAGACCCTCGATCCGGTCCTGCGCATCCAGAACATCCTGTCTCGTAATCACAAGTTATCCGATCTCAAGGCGCCCGCCGTGACATGAAACGTAGCCGATAGCGTGCTCCTGGACGGGTCGCATTACGACCGCAGTGGAGCCCGACGTCCACAGCATCGCCCACCTGCGAACTGGGCGGCTACCGAGGGCGATTGAGTTCCTGGGAGGGCAGACGCGCGAGTGGCGCACGCCGCTGCCAGTGCTGTTGCTGTTGCTGTTGCTGTTGCTGATGCCGATTCACCCGTCAATGCACCGGCCAATTAGACAGTTTTCACGGCTGAGGGTTCGCCAGACATATAGCGTTACGCGGATCTATATCCTGAAAAACGCCACGATCCGTACGCTTCAGAGCACGATCGATTGGTATAACCAGCCCACTCATTGCGATGTAAACCCCTCCGGGAAGAAGCTGCGAGTGCAAGGCCCAAGTTACTTGCTGCGTCGCTGTCACGCATTCGTGCGGGCTGCATCGCGCCGGTCAGGATAACCGTCTTGTTCGCGACTTCGCGAAGAGTCATACCGGTCGTGACCATCGTGTCTGTGCCATGGGTGATAACAATCTTGTTCGTATTGGTTGCCTCCACCCGAGCGTGAATTTCTTCACGGTCTTCTCGGCTCAAATCCAAGCTGTCCTTCCGACACACCGCCTCGAACGACACTTCCAAATTCACGCGAGCTGCCGCGATTAGCGTCGGGGCCATCGCCCGGCCAATGATGAGCTCCCCCGCGCGGGAGTACTTTTTGTCGATAGTTCCGCCGGTTGTGATGATGTGAACAGAGATCATCGCCGGAGCTCCGCGATGGCATCAAGCTCGATCCGCGCCCCAAACGGGAGCTCCCCTACCGCGAAACAAGTGCGAGCGGGCAATGGGGAAGAAAGCACCATTTCATACACCTCGTCCATGGCGACCCGATCCGACATGGATGCGAGATATACGGTGATCTTGACTACGTCGCCGAGGTCGAGGTCGTGCGAATTCAGCACGGCGGCGAGATTCAGGAAAGCCTGCCTGGTCTCTGCACTGATTCCGCCAGGGACGATCTCTCCAGAGTTGATGCCAAGCTGCCCCGAGACGTAGACGACCCCGCCAGCAACTCGTAGCGGGCTGTAGGGGTGGGCGGCATCCGAGTAGTGCTGCGGCGCACCAGCCGACCTCATGCGTGCATGCCAGTAATCGTGGGCGATTTTAGTCCCGCGCCGCAAAGAGGGACGACGACATCCGAGGCTAGAAGATGGGGCATGGCATCTGCCCAGGTCGACCTGGACGAGGTGGGACCTTGCCCGGCAAATAGGATGGCTGCCCAGCACACGGCGGAGGTCGGTTCTACAAACAGACCCTGTCGCGCGAGATCGTGTCGGGCCGCAGCGGTTTGCTCGTCGCTTACCGAGATGATCGTGCCGCTTGTGGCACGAATTGCGGCGAGAATTTGTCGACCGCGTGGCGGATTGGCGATCGCTATACCTTCGGCGATTGTGCCTGACACACTACTCGCCACGGCAACTTGAGAGTCGGTCTCCATTGCCTGCTCAAGTGGAGCGCAGCCCTGAGCTTGCACACCGATTATCACTGGCATGCGATCGGCTAGGCCTGCCGCAACGAGTTCGGTGAAGGCCATCGCACAGCCCAGGGCCATCGTTCCGTTTCCGACCGGCACCACCACCGTTTCAGGGAGGCGGAAGCCTGATTGCTCCCATATCTCGTACCCGTACGTCTTTACGCCATGCAGGAAATAGGGGTTGTGTACGTGGCTCGCGTACATCACTCTCGGCTCCCCCGCCGCGGCCTCAGCTGCCTCGGACGTGTCGGCACGGCTGCCCTGGACCAGCACGACGGTCGCGCCGTGAGCGCGCATCTGTGCCAGCTTGCCGTCGGAGGTGTTTGCGGGGACGTAGACAGTGCAGGGGATGTTGGCTCTGGCGAGGTACGCGGCGACTGATGTCCCTGCGTTCCCGCTGCTGTCGACCATCGCGGCCGAGACATTGAGCCGCTTTGCAAGAGTCGCAAGCACCACAGCGCCGCGGTCCTTGAAGGAAAGTGTCGGCATCAGGAAGTCGAGCTTCATCCGGACGCTCGGATGCCCCGGAGCCTGGATGAGCGGCGTCATCCCCTCACCCATGCTGATAGATGGGTCTAGGTCGACAGGCATCGCGGGGACGTAGCGCCACATGGTGGGCGGCGACTCAACAATCTGTTCCACGTCAATCTGCGCTGGAAAGTACGCGACATCCAGTACGCCCCGGCAGACCTCGCATCGCCAGGAAAGCAGTTCGGGAGGGTACTCCCGGTGGCATAGCGTGCAAATCAGATTTGGCAGCGGTCGCGCTGATGTTGTTTGGCTGGGGCCGTCGAATGCCGGCATAAGGATCGTCCTCTCGTTCACTTGCATCCGTGCGCTGACGGCCGTTGACGAATTGAAGAGTGTTCGTAGCGTTGGTTCGTGCTTCGCATTGGCCGCGTCGGGATCGCGCCGACGAGGGTGCTCTTGCCGCGTTTGGGGCACTCACGCCTGCTTTGCTCTGAGGCATCGTGTGGCCCGCATGGGATCGGGCCACACGATGTTTCCGGCAACATCGGCACCTGATCAGGGAGGCGCCGACTGTGATTCGGCGGGAACCACCCGCCGACCACGATGATAGGGCACTGCAATCGTCAGAAGCCAGCTGGTTTCATCCTGCGCAACTTCCAACACGCATCTGATGCTGTGGACGGTGACGCAGCGTCTGATGGTCAGAGCGTGAGCGCGAATGGGTCGAACTCGATTGGCATAGCCGGCGGTTGCTCGGCGTAGCTGGCGATATCGACGAATGTGCCATTCTCGGCCGATTCTTCCGCGGCGAGCATCACGTCCAGCACGTGATAGCCCACGTCCCCGTTGGCGCGGTGCGGCGCTCCCGTCCGTATGCCGCGCCCCATCTCAAGCACTCCGAGGCCACGACCGACCGACAATCCCTCTGCGGGATTGTCTAGCCAAATCTGCTCGTCTCCATCGTGACGAAGCGGCCGTACCATCATCGAATGTCCGATGAATCGGTTCGGGTCGGGTAAAGAGATCGTCCCTTCGGTTCCGCATATTTCGACCACACCTTGTCTGGACAGAGCAGAGTCGGCGCTGAACAGTGAGTGAGATTGCTGCCCGCCCTCGAATCTTGCCAGGACATCGATAGTGGTCGGCACTTCGACGGGGAAGCGTTCCCCCCACGCCGAACCGACGAGCACGCTCCGCGTCGCGCGCGGAATCATCCCAAAAGCGGCGACCGCCTTCACCGCACCAAAAATGTGCACCAGCGTAGTGAAGTAATAGGGGCCGATGTCGAGCAGGGGCCCAGCGCCACGCGCAAATAAGAACGCCGGATTGGGGTGAAAAAGCTCGGGTCCTTGTGACTGCATGATCGTATGGGCAAAGAGGGGTTCTCCGATATCCCCACGCTGAATCGCTCGCCGAGCGGACTGTATACCGGGCCCGAGGACCGTGTCTGGGGCGACGCCCACGCGCAGGCCCGCGTGTTCGGCATCACGGAGGAGTCGCCGAGCACTATCTCGATCGGTGGCGATCGGCTTCTCGCTCCACACATGCTTGCCGGCGGAGATGGCAGCTGAGGAGACGGTCGCATGGACCTCAGGGATGGTCAGGTTGACAACGATTTCCACGCCTCCGTGGTCGAGGACATCCGCGGCCGTGCCGAATTCTGAAACGGCGTGCTTGGCCGCCTGCAACCGAGCTCGCTCTACATCCAGGTCCCCGACGATGACGACGTCGATGTCGGGGAAACTGTTGAGGTTGTCGAGGTACGTGTCACTGATGTTCCCCGCTCCGATAATTCCGACGCCTACAGGTCCGAGGCCGGTCAAAGTCATGAGGCGCGGCTCCGCGCATCCAAAAACGCGCGTCCAGACGCAATGCCGTTCCATATGTCGCCGACATAATGGTCGAACTCGACGATGGCGTAGCGCAGGTGCGCCGCAGCATTGAGTGCCTCAGTGAGAGGGACGACACCTGCGCCAGCAGGTACCTGATCCGCAGGCACCTGATCAACAGTTGGCGTCGGGCTCAGGGTTCCGTCTTTAACATGTACGGCAACGACCCTGTCCCCAAGTCGCTCGATTAGCGCGACGACGTCTACGCCTGCGGCCGCAGCCCAATATAGGTCCACCTCAAGCACGATCCGTGGGTCTAGAAGCTCGGCAAACACCTCTAGGGCGGTCCGCCCGCCAATCATGTTGTCTAGTTCTTGGTGATGGTTGTGGTAGCCGACTGCGATGCCGTGCTCTGCTGCGGCCTCAGCGGCAGTGTTGAGGGCGTCAGCGGTTGTCTCGATGTCCGAGAACGTTCTCCACCGATCGGGTGCCACGAAAGGGTCGATAACTATGTCGACACCGAGCGTTACTGCCGATTCGAACACACGCGACATGCTCACCGCCTCGAGTGAAGAATCGAACGGATTCTCGACGAGCGAGACAAGTGGTGCGTGCGCGGTCGGAGAGATGATTCCTTGCCGGGTGAAAGCCGCAGCCAATGTGTCGACGCGTTCGACAAATCCGAAGGCCTCGACACAGGTGAACCCGGCCATTGCGACTTTCGCAAGTGTGCCGTCGGGATCTCTCGCCAGCTCATCACGGACTGACCAAAGTTGAAGGGATATCTGGGGGGAATTCATTCTGATCCTTCACTGGGGACGCCGTCGCGCCCATCGGAAGCGTCCTGTTCAGCAAGGACTGGGATGAGAGCGGCCGTGATCGTCCGTGCCTCCGGTCTCAGGGCAAAGTCCGGCCAGATGTCAGGTCCGCATGAGCGGGAGCCAAGGCCGTTCTGAGCAGCGTCGAGGTATAGATATGTCTCATCTGATGGGGGCAACTGATGCCAGTGAGAAGCCTGCGACAATTGCTGAGCCGTATGCCGAGTGACAGTGAACCCGGGTAGTCGACCCTGCGCGTCCTCAGCTGCTTCGATATGCAACCAAGGTCCTTCCCGACTGAACAATGTCAAATCTCGAACGTTGCTGCGGTGGCCGTTCTCCTGCGGGCGCGCGTATGGGAAATTGAGGGTTTGCCAGTCCGCGGTGTGGCGGCCGACCGTAGCGGCCCGTCTGCTGTCTGCATAAGATTCGTTCGGTCCGGAACCGAACCATGACACGCGGTCAATGTCGTTGGCGAAGTCGAACCGGACGCCGACCCGTGGCCAAGTAATGTCCCAACCGGCGGTTGGCTCGATGTCTGCTCGAAAAACGAGCGTATGGCCATCCCACCCCCAGTTTTCCGTGAGGAAGACGGCCTCGCGCAGACCGGCGGCCGACCACCTCGTCACCCTTCGGATCGACGAGTCAGTTGCCTGCACGGATACGACCCTGTGAACGAGTCGGTCGAGGCCCGCGGCTCGCCATTCGTCGGCGTGCGAGACTCCCTCGACTCCTCGGCCAAGATTTTGCCAGGGATCGTTGAGTTCGAAGCTACCGAACCCGGATGCTTCGTCATTATCGGTGGGTGCCCTCCACAGCGCTAACTGTGGTCCGCTAACCGGCCTACCTGCCAGTCCAGCAAGCTGGCCCGCACGAAACAGAGCTAGTCCGAGTGTCAGTTGCTCTGGCACATCATCGGTGGCGGTTGCGCGTGGCCATGCAGATGTATGAAGGTGGCGACCGAGACGGGCCGTTTTTGTCGATGGTGGAGTGAGCTCGAACTGTTCTTTGGCCACGACGTGACCTTGCTCGCCCCAAAGAGACTTAGATGCGAGCTCAGCTGTCACTGTCAACCACGTCTCGGCTTGAGAAGAGATGGACATGGGCGGCAACGCAAAGGATTCGCGTTCGCCGGCTTCAATTGGCACCCGAACCCCGACTTCGCCCGTGTCAACGTTTTCGCCGTCATGCTCGAGTTTCCACCTGAAGACCAGATCGCTGGTGTCGGAGGAATGACGGCGGTTGTGGATTGCGAGTAGCCGGCCGAAGGTAAGCGAAAGGCGGATGGGGCTCACCACCTTGGCCCATTCGTGGAGCGCTGGGCTTGGTCGCCCGTTCGACAACACGAGGCCGTCCATAACGAAGTTGCCGTCGTGTACCACCTCGCCGAAGTCGCCTCCGTATCCGAAGTATTCGACACCTTCCGCGGTCCTGGTCTGTATCCCGTGGTCTCGCCACTCCCATACAAAACCGCCATGCAACCTTGGGTACTTATCAAACATGGACTCGTATTGGTCTATTGCTCCGGGCCCGTTACCCATGGCGTGAACGTACTCGCACAGGATGAACGGTTTCGCTCGCTGCCGCGCAGACTCGGCCGGCCCGCAACCGAGCAGAAGCCCGCGCCCGTCCTCCGCGCCAATGGAATCCAATTCGGGAACCGGAGCGTACATGCGGGAGTAGACGTCGGTGTAAGCGCCTACGTAATCTCCCTCATAATGCACCGGCCGCGTTGCGTCGCGAGCATGCACCCACGAGGACATGGCTGCCAAGTTGGCGCCTGTGCCGGATTCATTCCCGAGCGACCACATAATGATGCTGGGGTGGTTTTTGTCACGCTCGACCGTGCGCTCGATGCGGTCCAGCAGAGCATCTCGCCACGCCGGATCGTCGCTCGGATTGTGGTCCCACTCGCGAGGCTGGTCACGAAATTCGAATCCGTGCGTCTCGTAGTCGCATTCTAAGATCACCCAGAAGCCCAACTCATCGGCCAGGTCGAGGAGGCGCGGGTCGGGCGGGTAGTGCGATGTCCGAATAGCGTTCACGTTGAAGCGCTTCATCATTTCGAGGTCGGCGCGGGCATCACCATCGTCATAAACACGACCTCGTGTGGGATGGGTCTCGTGACGATTCACGCCGTGGAAGCTGACCTGCCGTCCGTTGACGAGGAACGAGTCTCCGACGATAGCCACCGTCCGGAACCCCAAATGAACGTCAATTTTCTCTACGTCCGACGAGAGTGTGCCGCCGTAAAGGCGCGGCTCGTCAGCGGACCAGGGGTCGACCGTCCCAACCTCGAGGCTGAGAACGTGCTCGGGATGCAACCAAGTCTTGTCGATGCCGAGCTCGGGGACCCGAAGCGTGATCGGGTAAGACCCGGACTCCGCGTCGAGGTTGATTCGGAGACTGCCTACGCCCGTGAGGTGGTCGTAATCGGCGCGAATCCAGACGTCATCGATACCGCCGACAGGGCGAGAGAGAAGCGTGACGTCGCGGAAAATGCCTGGCAACCACCATTGATCCTGGTCTTCAACGTAACTCGATGCCGACCACTGGTGGACTCTCACCACAATAAAGTTGTCGCCAGAGCGGACGTTATCGGTGACGTCGAATTCAGTCGTAAGGCGGCTGCCCACTCCGACACCAACCTCGTCACCGTTTACCCACACTCGGTACCGTGACTCGACGCCGTCGAAGCGCAGATATACGCGTCGGGTGACGGCCCGGTCGCTCCAGGAGTCCGGAACGCTGACCCACCGGCGGTATTCGCCCGTAGGGTTCTCGTCCGGAACGTATGGTGGTTCCACGGGAAATGGAAATTGCACGTTCGTGTACATCGGCGAGCCGTATCGTCCGTTACCTTCGAGTACCCAGTGAGCTGGAACACGAATGTCGTCCCACGATGAGTCGTCAAAAGCCTCACCAGCGATGTTGACAGCCTCACGGGGTTCGGCAGTGAGCGACGGTGCCTCCGCCGACGGCAGCCAACGGAACTTCCAGATGCCATTAAGCGAAATCTTGGGGGCGTCCGAATGCAAAAAGGATCTCGGATTAGCCTTGCGACCCAATCCAGGACCGGTGTCTGTGATGTAGCTGAGCTGATTCATGCGTCTCTCATCGCTGTGGAGTGGTGAGCGGTCTGTCAACAGCGGGGCGGTGAGTCTCGCTCGATCCGCCCCGCTGTCTAAATCAGGGACTTCGTCAGTTACTTCTTGACCGCGATGCCTTGAGTCTCGAGAGCCGCAATAGTCTTAGTTTGCGCTCCTTCTAGGGCATCAGTAAGAGTGCCGCTGCCACCAACCGCTGCACCGAAACCGTCGACGATGTCGGTGTATGTCTGCGTCATGGTCGGGCCCCAGACGAAGTCAGGGTTCACCTGCCCAGAGACATCAGAGAACACGTCGTAGATCTTCTGACCGCCGTAGTACTCGACGCCGCCGGTAAACGCTGGCAGGTCCGCCCCGGCAGTTGCTGCCGGGTAGAGCCCTCCGAGCTTGTTCGCCAAAGCTAGAGCGTTAGGATCCGTGTTCAGCCAAAGCGCGAACTGCGCAGCTTCGTAGGGGTGCTTTGAACCCTTCAAAACGGCTACTGTCGAGCCTCCCCAGTTACCAGCTTCCGTGCCTCCATCTGTCCACTGAGGCATCGGCGCGACTGCCCACTTTCCAGAGGTGTTAGGTGCACCATTGGCAAGCGTGGTGGAACCCCACACAGCCGAAATCCAGGTCCACGACTGTCCTGTGTCGTTGGCTGCATTCCACTCATCGGAGAACCCGGGGAGAAGCGAAACTTCGTCGTTGTCGATCAGCGTCTGCCAATAGTCTGCGACCTCGATTGACTTGTCAGAGGTGAGGTCGACTGTCCACTCGTCGTCGTTGGCTGAGAACCACTGCCCCCCGTTCTGCCACACAAGCCCAGCAAACCAGGCCGGGTCGCCCTTCGGGAAGTTGGTGATATACGCGCCCTGTTCGCGTACAGCCGCCGCAGCCGTCGCGAATTCTTCCCAGGTGGTCGGCACGGGAATACCCGCCTGCTCGAACAGATCAGCACGGTAGTACATGGCCATTGGGCCAGTGTCTTGGGGGATAGCGTAGACAGCATCTGCCTCACCGAACGTAGCCTGATTCCAGGTCCAATCAACGAAGTCATCCTTCGCCGCCAGCACTCCTTCGCAGGCGGCGAGATCCACTACGGCGTCCTGCAAACGGAAGTTCGGTAGCGAGTCATACTCGATCTGCCCGAGATCAGCAGCGTTACCCGCTTTGACTGAGTTGAAGAAGTTCTGGTACGTGCCATTGGCGCCGGAAGGCCCATCGAGGTAGTCGACCTGGACTTCAGGATGCTCGGCGTTCCACAGGTCAACGACATCTCCCATACCGGGTACCCATCCGGCGTAGGTCAGCGTGACGTCGCCGTCAGACGGCTCGCAAGCCCCAGCCGTGGTTCCCGTTTCACCGCCCGAGCACCCGGCGAGAATGAGGAGAGACGCGGTCGCCGCTGCGACCGCTACCTTCTTTCGGTGCATAACCATGATCGTTTCCTAACTGTGTGTTCGACGGTGAACCGGGAATGCGGTCACTTGATGCTTCCCTCGCTGAGACCGCTCGACCAGAACCGTTGCAGGCTCAGAAAGGCGATGATCAAGGGAAGAATGGAAACCAGGGAGCCGACGACAACGAACGCCCGCAGCTCCGGGTTCTGACTAATCGTGCTGTTCCACGCGTAGAGACCAAGAGTCACCGGATACAGCGCTTGGTCTCGGAGCATGATCAGGGGGAGGAAAAAGTTGTTCCAGATTGCGACAAACTGGAACAGGAAAATGGTGACAAGGGCGGGCGCCATCAAACGAGTCGCGAGCGTGAAGTACGTCCGGATCTCCCCCGCCCCGTCGAGGCGCGCCGCCTCGATGAGCTCGTTGGGAACGGATGCTGCTGCAAAAATTCGTGCCAGGTAGACGCCGAATGGGCTCACGATGCTCGGTAGGAACACAGACCAGAAAGTGTTCGTGAGCTCGATCTGGCTGAATATTAGAAAGAGGGGCAAGGCGAGCGCCGTGGCCGGCACGAGGACGCCGCTGAGCACCACGTTAAAAAGAGCGTCGCGTCCTCGGAATGTATATTTCGCCAACGCGTATCCGCACATGCCGGCAATGAGGGTGCTGACCAAGGCACCTACTCCCGCGTACAGAAGCGAGTTCAGGAGCCACCGCGCAAACAGGCCATCGTTGTATTCAAAGAGGCGCCCCACGTTGCCGGCCAGATCTGTCAATACGGTCGGGGTGAACCAAAGGCGCGGTGTTGTTGCGATTTGCGCTGGGGTCTTTGTTGCCGTCACCAAAAGCCAAAACAGCGGCACAAGGAAGTACACCGCCATGAGAATCATGACCGCCATGGCGCCTAGTCGGGCCACAAGCGACTCGCGGCCCCGGCCATTCAAACTACGTGACAACTCTTTGACGTCGCTCATGCTTCCAGCGCCCGCTTCTGCGTGGCCTTCAGGAAGGCGAAGGACAGTGCGAACGTCGCCGCCGCGAGGACAACCGAGAACGCTGCGGCCAGACTGTAATTCGGCACTGAGGCCGTATTGAAGATCACCAGATTAGGCGTGTAGTTCGAGGTGATGGCGGTGCTGAACTTGCTCAAGGTTTGGGGCTCCGCAAGCAGCTGGAGCGTGCCGATGATCGAGAAGACCGCAGTCAGGATGAGAGCTGGCACTGCGAGCGGCACCTTGATTCGCCAGGCAATCTGCCAGTTGCTCGCGCCGTCGATTTTCGCGGCCTCATAGATCTCGGTAGGGATCGCGAGAAGCGCTGCATAGATGATGAGCATGTTGTATCCCACGTACACCCAGGTAACAATGTTGCCGATGGAGCCGAGGACGAGATCGGGGCCCAAGAACGGTACTTCCGAGGTCACCGCGGAGAACGGCGAGAGCGACGGAGCGTATAGAAACCCGAACATAATGGCGGCGATCACGCCGGGAACGGCGTACGGAGCGAAGAACGCCAAACGAAAGAACTTCTTCCCTCTCACCAGTGGGGAATCCAAAAGGAGCGCCAGCATAAGCGCGAGGCCAAGCATGATTGGGACTTGGACGAGACCGAAGACAAGAACTCGGCCTACGGAGCTCCAGAACGGCGCGCTCTGGAAAACAACGAGGTACTGCTCGATGCCGACAAAGACCTCGCGAGAGGCGCCGAATGTCCCGTCGCGTTCAACTCCCAGCAGTGATTGATAGACCGAGTAGCCGATCGGCAGTATGTAGAGACCAATAAACAGAGCCACGAACGGCCCCACGAAGATTGCTAACGCCAGCCGGTGGCGCTGCGAACCGTTGCCTTTTGCCGTAAGTCGCGGAAGGCGACGGCCCGGCACTGCTGTCGTGGTTTGAGAGTCCGACGGTAACGTCGCCATAGTCACCTCTTTGTGCGTCGCGCCCGAGCCTCGTGCTGAGCCGCCATTTCGGACTGTAACGCAAAATGTTTCCGGAAACAAATAGCCAAATCAGTGATGGATGAGACCTCGATCAGTTACCACGGCGCCGCGGCGGCGCTGACGATTCTCGCTCAATGAGGCGCAGTGGCGTCGTTGTGGTCGCTCGGCGTTCTCGAGATTGCAGGAGGCCCAGAAGTCTCTCCACCGCAGATCTACCATGTCCCTCAAAGTCTTGATGCAGGGTCGTCAGGCTGGGACTGAAATATTGAGACTCCCCCAGGTTGTCAAATCCAACAACGCTGATATCGCCCGGCACGGAGATGCCTTGATCGGCGAGACCGCGCATCAGGCCAAAAGCCATCTGGTCACTGGCGACGACGATCGCAGTCACGTCGCTTTTTATGAATCTCGCGCTCGCGTCCCAACCCGACTTGGCCGTCCAATCTCCCTTGATCGTTATCGTGGGCTGAAGTCGGTGTTCGGCCAATCCGCGTTCAAATCCCAGCAACCTGTTTCGAGCCGACACCCATCCCTCTGGACCGGCGAGATGACCCATCGAAGTGTGCCCCAAGGACGCAAGGTATCGGACTACCGCGGCCTCGCTCAGTCCGTCCGTGCTGCGTAAGCCGTCATGCATTCCGTCGTCGTCGTCAGAGTCAATGATCACTGGAACTGCAAACTCAGCGTCCGCGAAGGCTCGGATAAGATCGTCTGTCGGCGCGAACGCGACAACGCCGGCCAATTCGTGCTGTCCAATACTTAGAATTGCGCGGTCGATGGAACGCTCGTCTTTGACATCCAAACTGACGATGTCGAGAAGATAGCCCGCTTGGCTTGCAGCTCGACTCGCACCAGCGATGATGCTGCCCCCACCGATAGCGGAAATTTCGTGGGTGAAGGCACCGATGCGGCGGGATTGATTCGTCGTCAGGAGCCGCGCGGTTAAGTTCGGGCGGTAGTTCAGCGCCGCGGCCGCTCGTTCGACCTTCTCTCGCGTGATAGGGCGAATTCCTTTGTAGCCGTTGAAGTACCGGCTCACGGTCTGAGAGGAGACTTTCGCCTCCCGTGCGACATCGTAAATTGTTGCTAGGCCTCGACGGTACGGCGTTTTGCCTTCGTCGAGATCTTTGTTTGCCACCGCACTCCTTTCCAGGAACCCTACCCGCCGGGCTCTAGCTCCCCTACTTGCGGCGATCGAACTACAGTCCACCGACGCGCACTGCGAGACACACGAGCATCCCGCTCTGCGATAAGGAGATCACACTGCCAGGGGATTGTTGCGTCGCCTGCAGCAAAGACCACCTAGGACTTCGGACGCTCAACTCGACAACTCACGCCGACAGGACCAACTTGATTACCCGCCTTTGCTTGTAGCGGCCCGAGACCCATTACAGCGCCACCGAATTGGGTTACACCCCCTCGCGGCCGCTACCGCTTTGTCTCGGGCACAAGTGTGGGGGCGAGGGACTTTGCGAACACCTCAAGCAGAGGTAAGTCGGCATCGCTCAACGCAAAGCCGTCGTCCGAGCCAATCGCCAATAGGCCTAGATGATCAGTCCCGACAATCAGAGGAGCGCAGAGGTAGGTCGCGTTTTCACAGCCCGCTCGATACGTCCACCATGGGTTCGGGCGGACCAACGAGTGCTCCGAAGCGATGCCGGACGCCCAGGACCGCCCGGCCATGCCCTCGTTCCACGAAAACGCGTAATACGCCGCGGGGTCCGCGATTCCCGTGGACGTTCGAATGCGGAGTTTGCGTGGCCCCCGCGCCTGAGGGTTGCCAACGAGAAGCGCCACCGAAACATCCTCGGCGCGCCGCCGATACAGGTCGTGTAGGGCCTGCACCATTCGCTTTTGCCACTCGGTTCGAAGTCGCGGATTTTGGATAGCGAATGTGACGCCTGCGACACCGCTGGTTAGGCCTCCAACAAAGTCGGACAACGACCGCGCTAGCGCTGGAACGTCCAAAGTTGGCTGCCGAGCGGTCTCGAGATGGCGGGCCGCTGCCCTGATTCTGGTTCTCACCGGTCCCATCAGCGCCTCAACGGACAGCGAGTCCCGTCGAGAGCTGTCGAAATGGGCGACCGTGACACCGCTCAAGTCAGTGGGAAGCTGGGTGGATTGGGCTTTGTCCACGACAAGAAACGTACGTTCTCGACCGAGCATCCCGACCATGAGGCCATACTCCACCAGCAAATTGTCGCGGATGGAGTGGCTCGTAGTGCCGCGCTTCGAAGTCTCATCCTCGCCCATGGACACGACGACGCCCAGGGACGAACGCCCGATCTCGCTCGTAAAGGTGTCGAGCACAAATCCGCTGAGACCGAAGACTCCCTGGTTCCAAACTGTCACATTGAAGTCCGGCTCAAGCAGGACTTGCAAGGCGTCGGCATACTCAAGACTCTCTCCCGACGAGGCGATGATCACGGCTGGACGCTCCACCTGTTTCCCCTTCCTCGCCATGGTCTTCAAGCCCGGCGCGCACCGCGCAAATTGTTGTTATCTATCATGCAACCAATTATGATGAATACTCGTGAAATTACAAGCCACAACATCCAAGTGCACCGAGTGAGCGGCGGTCCCACCTCGAAATTCGTGCCGAGCCCACATGAATCCATCATGACCGCGAGCGACTCGCGCGACTGATTCGGAGGGAGTGGCGCTGGCTACAGGGCTTGCAATCGTGAACCGGGCTATTCGCATATCAAGCCGTCGGATCGCCCAACCGGGACATGCGTTTTTGGTCGTGCTTCGGCCGGTCAATTAGTCGGCTGCCTCTCCACCCGAAACGTGCTCGGTGCATTGGCTACATAATATGATTTGTGGCTCCGGTGTGGGCGGCAGGGAGAACTCATGAAGCGCTATCCGGATCGCGGGCTGCACGGACACGTCGTCGACGAACTTGGGCTCAAGATTTTGAGTGGCGAACTCGTAGCCGGAGCCATCGTCGACACGGAAGAGTTAGCGGCCGGGTATGACGTCAGTCGGACGGTCGTACGCGAGGCGCTTAAGGTGCTGGCGGGAAAGGGCCTGATTGACGCTCGCCCGAGACGGGGAACGTTTGTCCGTGAACGGGTGCACTGGAACCTGCTCGATCCCGACGTCTTGAGGTGGCAGTTTGATTCCGTTACCGATCTGAGCATTCTGGACAAGCTTCATGAGGTCCGAGTGATGGTGGAACCCGCAGCTGCTGGTTTGGCCGCGGTGCGACGAACCGACGCCGACTTGCGTGTCTTGTTTGGTGCTGTAGACGCGATGGCGGAAAGCCCCGCCGAAGCCGACAAGATCGCCGCCGCCGACCTCGAGTTTCACCTGGGCTTGGTAGCAGCGACTCATAACGAACTTATCGAACAACTCAGCATCATCATCGGGATCGGCCTGACTGCGAGGGACAAGTTCGTGCACAGTCATCGAGTGTCAATCAAACGCGGTCTGGACATGCACCGGCAGATAGCTGTGGCTATTGAGCAAGGAGACGAAACCGCGGCCCACGAGCGAATGATCCAGCTTCTTGATTCGGCGGCTCGTGACGTACAGGAATTACGACTGGAAACCCGTACATGAATCTCGTTCAAGCGGTTCCCTCGACCGCGTCGCGCTGCGTCGCGTCACACTCACATTTCCCGCGCGGGGACCGCGGTCGCATCGCCCACGGCGCGTGAACTCACAAGTCCATCTATGCGTTCGGCGCTATACCCCATATCCGTGAGGATCTCACGCGTGTCGGCGCCTAGACGGGGCGCTCCCCGTCGAATCGTCGGAGGCGTGTCTGACATTCGGATCGGTGGTCGAACGGTACGAACCGTTAGGCCAGCAATCGCTGACGGCTGATCCACGAACATACCGGTCGCAATCGCATGCGGATCCTCAGCCACATCGGCGTAGTCATACACCGGCCCGGCCCAAACATTTACAGCATCGCATAATGCGATCCATTCGGCCGTCGTTCGGCCGACGAACAAATCTTTGATCCGAGCGTATACCTCGTCCTTATGGTCATGGCCGTCGTTGTAATCGCTGAGGCCTCGCAGCCAATCGTCATCGAGCACCTCTCCCAGCGCCGGCAAGGGAGTCATTGCAAGCGTCAGCCAGCCGTCTCGAGTGCGGTACACGCCGTATGGCGCGGGTATCGAAGCATGGGCGGAGCGCTCAGCAGTACGCTCCGGCGCTCGACCGGCATTCAGAAACGTCACGAGTTCTTGCAGCTGGGCATCAAGGACCACCGAGAACATGTCGACCTCAACGTGTTGACCGCGTCCGCTGAATTCACGCGCGCGAAGAGCCGCGAGAATCCCAATCGCTGCTTGATAGCCGGTCATGACGTCAGCCGCCCAAAGCGCGCCGGGCTCTGGCGGGTCGCCGGCGCTGCCGACTGAGAACATTGACCCCGAATATCCCTGCATTACCAGGTCCTGGCCTGGCCGGTCACGATACGGCCCGGCCGAGCCGTAGCCGCTGATCGAGCAATAGATCAGCCTTGGGTTGATCTTTCTCAGCCGCTCATACCCAACTCCGAGGCGGTCTCCCGTGCCGTGCCTAAAGTTCTGAAGGAAGACGTCGGCATTGCGTACCAAATCGTCGACAACGTCTTGGGATTCTGGGTTTTTCAGGTCGAGAGCGAAGCTGCGCTTATTCCGGTTGACGGCAGTAAAGGTCGACATTTCGCCGTGAATGCGTACATTTTCGAAGCCGTGCGTGCGGTTGAATTCACCGTTCACCGGCGGCTCGATCTTGATCACGTCCGCGCCCAGATCGCCCAATCTTGTCGCAGCGAGCGGACCGGCAAGCATCTGCGTCGCGTCTAGTACACGGATGCCGGCGAGCGCGCCTGCGGGCTGATTCATCTGGTGCTCCTCGGAAATAGCAATAATATTATTATCATACCTTGCGAATTCAGGTCGCAACTCGAGAGATGACAGCACCGTTTGAATCTCGGATGACATATCCCCCGGGCTGCAAACCACCGGCGACTGTCTCCCCTACGTTCGCCTCGACAGAGGCGCCGCTCTCGAACACCGTGCGGCCAAGATCGGGTCCGTCAGTTTCGTAGCCGACCACGTTTTGGTCGCCCGCCACCGCCCGGAGCGCGTCGAAAGACGCCGTTGACTCGACGAAACGATCCCAACGCGGCGTGCCCGGCGACAGCGGGTGGTCCGGGTCGACGATGTAAATGGGATTCGCACCGAACAGCGCAGTGACCGCGTTGTTCGAGGCCCAAGTCTCGGCATGGCGATCCTGGCCCGTACCCCACCACATCGTCCGGGCGACGGCGTGCCGGGCCACCATCCCAAAAAACGGTACCCGGTGCTCAAGGTTGAACTCAAATGCCCGCCGCTGCGGGTTGACGGGGTAATCCTCGAGCTGAATGGAGCCGATGTTGAACTCCCAGTCGTAGGAGAACAGGCCCTCGAATGTGTTCACATGATCGATACCCCACCACTTACCGGCCTCTGAATGCACGAGGCGCCCCTTGTCGGCCAGCAGATTCAGTATGTCTTTCCGATACTCGATATCTTCGACGCGATGCACGGGATGGTCGGGCGAGTAGCACTCGAGTGCGTACATCGCCGTCGCGATGTCGTAGAACAGGGCAGTAGCTTCGAGCGATTCGAGCATCGGGATCCCCCGCTCCTCCACCACGTGCCGGTGGCGGCTGGGGCACCGCCGGTAAGTCTGTACGGTCGTCGCGTTATGCACGGCTCGTGGGCGCTTGCCAAGGCCGCCAGAGGCGTCGACGTACTCTTCGGTTCGCCAGAACTTTTGCCCCTCTGCGAAGGGCAGGTAGCGCCAGCCGTCGTTGAGCCATCCCTCCATGCCGTGGATAAGGTCCTCGGGCCACCCGGTCGTCGCGCCCTCTGGCGGATATACACCTCGCCAACCGAGCTCTTCAACCGAACCGGGCGGAAAGACGTCGTAAGTTTGGAAGTATGGGCCGCCGGCAAATGAAGAGTTGGCAAGCGCCGCGGCCGCCGCGCCATCGCTGGGGCGCCCCATCACCATGACCGACGTCAGACCAGCTTCTGTCAAATCGCCGACGATGGACGAGGTGAGCGTATCGAAGTGGCACCAGAGAATGGTGCCGCCAACGGATGCGTGCAGTTTCGCCGGAACCCCGCGTTCGGTCATCTTTTCTGTCTGTGTCATCAACCGCATGCCCTGCTCGCGCAGCTGCGCGGCCATCTCTTGTGCCAGGGTCGGCGCGCCCCCTTCCGCGATACTGGCGATGCGCCACTCCCGGTCGTGATGCCAGGTGCCGAGGGATGAGAAATTGACGAGCCGCATGCCGGACAGTTCGTGCTGTCCAGCACCAATAGTGAAGTCGATGGCGTGGTCGTTACCGCCAACTCCGGAGACCATGATTCCGGCGCCGCTACTGTCGACCATCGCGCTCATTGGCAGGGAGATTCGATGCTCGTGAAAGACGAGCCGTGGCCGACTGCCGTGGCCGGTTCCGTCGGCGCGCATCCACAGGCCGTCTCCGTCGGGTAGGAGGTATCGCCAATGGTCGCGCAAGGATCCATCGGGGCGCGGAGTGATCGTGGGCCCGGTGTACTCGTCGAGCGGGTAGTCGGCGGGACCGGAGAGCCGGATGCTCGTTACCGACCGCGGGCTACGCCCCCCGGTCGAGCCGAGAGTCACTACCGCTGTGAGCATCAGCTCGTCGAATCCGTTGGGACGAGCGCCTGGAAACGGTCGGAACGAGATCACGAGTCCGCGTTCGACGGGCTCGGCGTTGGCAAGCTGCGCGTCGGCGCCAAACGAGGCCATCCAGTCGGGCCCGTCCGCCCCGTCGAGCATCAGCCTAAAGCGGCCGCCTACGCCAGCCGCCAGACGGAGGGTGGTGCCGTCGATAGTCGCGGTGAGGTCCGTCGTGCGCATGGGAAAGTGCCTTTCTAGCGGTGAGGTCAGGACAGCGCGAGTTCGTCTGCGAACTCGGCAAGGAACCGGTCGATGCCGGCCAGCTCGTGTGGGTCGAGCGGGTAGCCGGGTGCCCGGCAGCGATCGGTGGCAATAAGACCACGGCGCGCAGAGATCGTCTTCTCCACCTGCACGATGAACTCGACGTTGTGCATCCACTCGAGGAGGTACGGCGCCATTCGGCGGTGCAGCCGGTGAAATCCATCGTGGTCGTCGGCGTTCCATAGCGCCCAAAGAGAGTGGTACAGCTCGATGGCGCTAGATCCGGGCTGTACACCGACGGCACCGCGAGCGAGCGCATCGGGAAGGTACAGTCCCCCGTAGCCGACCAGACAGGGCAACGCGCATGGCAGGGCTGCCAACCGCGACACCATGCGGCCAGGAGGCACCGCCTCTACCTTCACGGCAGCGAGGTTGTTGAACTCGGCCGCCAACACCGCCAGGTCGTCGGGCGCAAAGGAACTACCGGTGAGTCCAGGAGCGAGTTGCACGATCACCGGAGTGGTTGGCACTGCCGAGAGTATCGACCTCAGGTGCTCGGCAATTTCGAGCCGACCGGGATTGAGAAAGAATGGCGGCAGCACATTGAGGGCGTCTGCACCGTGGTCGACTGCCCATTCGGCCTCCTTCACGGCGATGTGAGTTGCGTGATCGGGCACGGAGAGCACGGAAGACACCCCCGGACGGTCTCGCGCGGCGGCGATCACCAAGAGCCCGAGCTCCCGTCGTTCACGGCGTTCGAGTTTGGCGAACTCGCTTGCGAATCCCGGAAACATCAGTCCACTAACCGGTGTGCCCGCGACGTGTGCGGCTAATCGCTCGAATGAGGCGTAGTCGACCTGGTCGGTCGTGGTGAATGGTGTCTCAAGCACGGGCAGTACCCCGTGGAATACCGGGTGTCCGAGCGGCGTGTCAGCCAACGTCGATGACCGAGGTCGTCTGGCCGCCATCCACCACGAGTGTTGTACCCGTGATGTACGAGGCGCCGTCGCCTGCGAGGAAGAGGATCGCGGACGCCACCTCGTCGGCTCGGCCCAGCCTGCCGAGCGATGCCTGGCGCGCCGCTGCTGACAGTCCGGCCTCGTCGGTGCCGTCCCACACCCTCGTGAGAATAGAGCCGGGCAGCACGCAGTTGACGCGCACCTTTGGCGCGTAGTCGATCGACAACTGACGAGTGAGGGCGACGACCCCGCCCTTGGCCGCTGCGTAGGCCGGCCGTGCCGGCCAAGCAACCAGGGCATGAACGCTCCCTACGTTTACCACGCTCCCGCCCGCTGCGGTGAGGCTCGCGTGGAACGCGCGCACAGAACGGTAGACAGATGACAGCGTCACCGAGAGCTGCCGGTTCCAATCCACCTCGGTCTGCTCATGAGCCGGCGCATCGACGACGGCGTATGCATTGTTGACCACGATGCCGGGAGAGCGGCCCGCCTCATGCAGTTCGGCGGCGAGCATGTCCCAAGCCTGCGGGTCTGCGACATCGAGTCGGTGACCAGTGGCCGCACCCCCATCAGCGACGATGCCCGCCGCCACCGCGGTCGCGCGCCCGCCATCGATGTCGGTGACTATGACGTCGTGTCCGGCAGCCGCAAAAGCGGTCGCCGTCGCTGCCCCGATTCCGCTGCCAGCCCCGGTGATGAACACGGACTTTAAGCTCATGCGCTTGCACCCTTCGCCACGAGAGCGAGCAGGGCCGGTCCCTGTCCCCACGGCACAACATAGCCCCGCGGCACGCGCCCGTAGTGACTGGGCTCGGTTGAGGCGTACACCGCCGCTGACACCTCGCGCAACTGGCCGCGGTTGTCGAGGGAGTCTAGAATCGCGCGGCGGGCCGCCATCATGCTGCTCGTCATCGCTTCGCCCTCCACGATGCCGAGCTGCTGAGCGCTGGCGATCGCAAAGGCCATGAATCCAGCTGTCGAGTATTCGTCGCCCGAGTCGGGATCGGTCACCACAGCGAACCAGTGCCCGTCCGGCCGCTGCAGCGCGAGCATGCCAAAAAGCAAGTCACTCGCCGCCGCGGCAATAGTGGCTCGCGCAACGTTGTCGCTCTCCCGATGGGCCGCGTCGATGGTCTCCAGAACCTCGAGCAGCCCGAGAATCGCCCAGCCTTGGCCGCGCCCCCAGCCGGGACCAAAGCTTCCAGGCTCCCCGCGTAGAGCGAAATGATCGAACAGACCGTCGGGCTGCTGCAGCTGCCCGATGTAGCCGAGCGTCTGCGCGATTCCGGCGTCAAGGTAACGCTGCTCGCCAACAGCAAGCCCGAGGGCGGTGAGGAACGGTGGGTCGAAGTGAAGGCAATCGACGAATATACCGGCGGGCGGCTCAATTAAGAGGGCCTGCTCGTGTGCGTTGAGCTCCACTTCGCTGTAGGGAGCGAGAAGCGGCGAGCTCTCCCAGGTCTCGTACACCCCGCTGAGAGTGGGTCGTGACATCAGGTAGTCGGCGAGCTCCCGGAGCGTTTCCAGCAGCTGCGCATCGCGGTAGCGGGTGGCGATGCCGACCAATGCGCGGCCGGGAACTGTGCAGTCGAGCCGAGCAAAAGGCTTCGACCGGGTCGCCCAGGCACGACCGTAGCCGTGGGCAAAGCGAACCCACCGCTCGTCGCCTAATGCATCCGATGCCGCGACGAGGGCCTCGAAGGCAACCGAGTCGCCGAAGTCCCAGGTCTTGAAGCCGAGATCGATCAGCGCATCAGCGACCGATGCGGCGAGTTGAGGTGTGTCGTCGTGCGGTGCCGCCGGCCCGGCGCGCCGGGTACCGGCGAGGGCACTCGCGGCATCGGCGGACGCGATGTATTCGTCAACGCCCCAGGCGACGCTATCGTCGGCCGCCACCTGTTATCGACCCTCGAAGTTCGGGGCTCGACGCTCAGCGAAGGCCGACCTGCCCTCTGCGGCATCGGCCGTCATCATGAGATAGGAGAACGAGTCGTTCTCGATGAGCAGCCCAGCCTCTAGCGGCACGTTTTGAGCAACGCGCACCATATGTTTGACGCGCTCCGCTGCGATGGGGGCGCGCTCAGAAATCGTGGTGGCGAGCGCGAGAGCGTGATCGATCAATTGCTCGCGCGGCACGAGGTGCTGCACGAGGCCTATGCGATACGCCTCATCACCGTCGATGCGCTCGCCTGTGAGTAGCAGGCGCGAGGCCCAGCCGGGCCCAAGGAGGTGGGTGAGTAGTTGAGTCTGGCCGGAACCGCCATGCCAACCCCAATTGATTTCGCCAGCACCGAAGGAGGCGTCACTGCTGGCGACACGGATGTCGGCGGCCGCCGCCATCTCGAGTCCGCCGCCGATGCAGTAGCCGTGTACGGCGGCCACGATCGGCTTGCGTATGAGCCATACCGCACGCGCGTAGTCGCCACGGGCATCGAATCGGTTGCGATAGCTCCAGTTGTCCCCGTACTCGTCAAGGTCAGTGATATCGCTACCGGCGCAGAACGCACGGTCGCCGGCACCCGACAGCAGGACCGAACGAACAGACTTGTCATTGTTTATTTCAAAGACCAGTTCGTTCATCCGACGATCCATCGCCACCGTCATGGCGTTGAGTTTCTCCGGCCGATCGATGATGACGTGAGCGACGTGCCCTACGCGCTCGAGGTGTACCTCGCCGTCAGTGTGTCCGGCCATGATAATTCTCCTTCAAGGCCTCTCGAGCCGTCGAAATTGTCATATAAAGTTATTATAGTGCGCATCGAGTGCAACGAGAATAGAGAGGGCGACATGACCCGGATCAAGGTAGGAATTGTCGGGCTGGGTCAGTTTTCACCGCAGTTCATTGAGCTCTACCAAGCGCACCCAGGCGTGTCAGACGTTTATGTATGCGACGTCATCGAGGAGCGGGTCGAGCGCGTCATGCGCGATTTCGGGACGTCGCGCGGGTTCAGCAGCTTCGAAGCGTTGCTCGATTCCGATGTGGACGCTGTCGCAATATTCACCCAGCGCTGGCTGCATGGCCCGATGACGATCGCCGCTCTCGAAAAGGGCAAGCACGTGTACTCCGCGGTGCCGATGGGTGTGTCGGTGGAAGAGATCGAGCAGATTTTGGCCCTCGTCTCCTCAACCGGTCTGACCTACATGACGGGCGAGACAAGCTACTACTACCCCGCCGTGGTGTTTTGTCGGGATGTCTGGCGCAAGGGCGAATTCGGTCACTTCGTGTTTGGAGAGGGGGAATACATCCACGACATGTCGCACGGCTTCTATGACGCCTTCAAATACAGTGGGGGCGCGGATTGGAAGACCACCGCGAGCGTGCCGCCCATGCACTATCCGACGCACTCGATTGCCAATGTGCTCGCGGTGACCGAGTCCTACGCAACCTCGGTCTCCTGCATCGGGTTCGTCGACCTGGAGGACGACGGGGTGTTCGATGCCGACGTGTCGCTCTGGGGCAACACATTCAGTAATCAATCGGCTTTGTTCGCGACCGCCGACGGGGGTTCGATGCGAATCAACGAGTTCCGCCGGATCGGCGTGCCCAATGAGCGGCCCGAGGTACGAATGAGTCTGTTTGGCACGCGGGGCAGCTTCGAACAACAGACCGGGTCAGCGGTTTGGCAAGACCTCGACGGCTTCCGTAGCGTATTTGATCAGATAACTACGACCTCCGGCGCGCCGGGCAGAGCCGACCGTCTCAACGACGGGCTTATGCAGGCCGGAGTCTCCGAAGATCTAATCGGCAGCTTCCGTAGCGGCTTCGCCCCAGTGCATGATCTCGAGCGCTCCGTGCTCCCGCCGGAGTTCGAGGGGCTTCACAATGGCCACGAAGGGTCTCACCAATTCCTTGTCAACGACTACGTTATGGCCTGCACAACCGGCCAAATACCCGTGCTCAACGCTTGGACTGCTGCGCGCTACACGGTACCTGGGCTCGTTGCGCACGAGTCGGCGCTCGCCGGAGGTGCAAGGCTCGACATTCCGGACTTTGGGCCGGCTCCCACCCGCTGACACAGGAGCGCAGCATGCCATCTGAGACGTCACTTCGTATCGCGGCGGCGGCTAGTCGGCTCGATGCCGCTTGGTCAATCCTGAGCGGGGCGGACAGTGTGTGCTATTCAACGGGCCACGTCGTGCCAATCGAGACCGGCGCCTCGCCCTTTGCCGGTGGGCCCACGCTCGTCATCGTGGGGCCCGATGGGGCCACGCACGTCGTGGCAACCGACCTAGAGGCAGAGTCGGCCAGAGGGTCGAGCGCCGACCGCGTCATTGAGTATGTAGGTTTCTCGTCGGACGCGCCTGAGCCCTACCTGGATCACTACATCGCCGCAGTTTCCGCCGCGATCGAAGCAGTCGGTCTGCGCGACCGTGCTGCCGTCGAAGTCGACACCCTGCCCTGGTCGGTGTCCGACCTTCTGAGGGGGCGCGGCATTACTACCGTCGACGGCCGGGAGGAGTTTGCGCGGGCCCGGATGATCAAGACAGAGGGTGAGCTGAAGAAGCTCCGCGAGAGCGCCCGCCTAGCAGCACTTGCTCAGCGCTCGGCGGCGGAGCTCGTGGAACCAGGAGTGACTGAGCTCGAGCTGTTTAGCAGAGTACGCAGCGTTGTCGAGTCGGCAGCGGGCGAACGTGTCGCCTTCGCGGGTGATTTGTTGTCCGGGGTTGAACGGACGAGCGGGATCGCCGGGTGGCCGACGAATCGTCGTATCGAGTACGGCGACATGATCCTCACCGACTTGGCCCCGCGAGTCGAGGGCTATTGGGCGGATTCTTGTAACACGTTCATGGTGGGCCGTCCCACCAGGGAGTTTGCGAGACTGCACGCCCTGGCTGGCCGTGCGTTACAAGCCGGGATCGAAGCTGCGGTTCCGGGCATCCCAATGAGTGAGCTCGACCGCCAAGTCCGTTCCGTTGTTCAGGCCGAGGGGTACCAATACCCGCACCACACTGGCCACAGTATTGGCACTTCAGTCCACGAATTCCCCCGAATCATTCCAGGCGAGGCCACCCTTTTACAGGAGGGAATGGTGATCTTGCTCGAGCCAGGAGTTTACGAGCCCGGTGTCGGCGGCGTCCGGCTGGAATGGATGTTCGAGGTCGCCGGACGTGGGCTGGTGCGGTTAACCGCGTTTAACCACGTCCTGTGCCCCGCCGCTTAGCATTCGGGACGCCATGAATGACAGGGGCCCGTTTCACTGGCGACGGGATGCGGCTCCCGAGATAGGTGATCAGTTAGCGCCGCGCGTAAAGCAGAACGGAATGAACGAAGGCCCCACCCGCCCACAGGGCGGTCGGTCACCAGCGTATCCGTGCAGACGCCTCCACGGGCATCAAGAAGGACGATCACACCGGTCCGGGTCGACGGCCGGGAAGGGCGCCGATTTGTGTGTTCAAGCGTGCGGGCGTTCTCGAGCTCATCTCTCTATGACCGCACATTCGACAGATCAGATCTTTGCCCGTGCCGAATGTTAGTGATCGCGGCCGGACTAGGCCAGGCCGTCCTAGCTTCCCTCGGCCAAGTTGTTGGGGCCGTTGCATCTCAGCGCGCTGGAGTAGCCCGAGTGCTAGTTGTCGCGGCCCTCGCAGCGCTTTTCTCGGCTACGGCGATCGCCGTAGTTTTCGGCGAATCAACCTCGGCTACCGGCCTAGGTTCTGGCGTCCTCGCTGGCCTTGCGGGCGGAATAGGCGTGCCCCTCGCCTATCTTGCACTGTCCCTTGGTCCGGTGGGGATCGTGAGCCCCTCAATCGCCGCCGCCACGACAATAACTGTTGTAACCGGCGCATGGTGGATGAGCGGGCAACCGACAACGAGCACCGCCATCGGACTCGCATTGTGCCTCGGCGCGGTGGTAGTTGCCAGCAGCCAGCGGTCGCATGAGCGTGCCAATCTGCGGGCCCTTGCCCTCGCCCTCGCAGCCGGCCTGTCGTTTGGATCATTCGCCTTGCTCATGGCACAGGCTCCGGGCGCAAGCGGTTTATGGCCCCTCGCCGCGGCACGCCTCGGAGTTTTGATCACCGCCCTAGCAATCTTGGCCATCACGGAGATTCGGCGAAGACCAACCTTCGCGTCGCCTGCCAGAGGAGAGATAGGCGTTCGCGGATGGACATTCTGGCTATTGCCAGTCGCGGCAGGATGCTGCGATGTCCTTGCGAATATTCTGTTCTTGGTTGCACTGGTCGGAGGGGACCTCGCGACGGTGACGGTTGTACAGGCACTATCGCCAGTAGCCACCGTACTGATCGCATGGCCGATACTTCGCCAGCGGCCAACTACGCGGCACTGGATCGCGGTCGCCATCTCCGTCGCGGCGCTGGTTGTCGTCGCGCTCGGGACAGCAACTTGAAGTCAACCGTTGTCGTGGCTATTTGCCCACCGCTCGGCGACGCCGCTCTCGCTCACCTCGAACAACCGGGATTCTCCATAGTGAAGCTCAGCTGAAAGTGTGTTGGATTCGGGAAGGCTCACGGACAGGGGCCACGTTCCTCCTGTGGTTGGGCGGAATCCTTCCTCCACTTCGCCGACGAGTACTTTGACCGACCCCGCAGAGCTACGCCAAGCGGCGACCGCTAGAGGCGAATCCACTGGAAGGTCTCGCACCGAAACGGCATCGTGACTAGCAAGGACACGGTTGATCTCTCGCGCAGTGATCGCAAACGGGTAGGCGGAGCCCATAAGCTCAACGACCGAGCTGTCTGGGTTGTGACGACCGAAGTTCCAAAGCCCCGTGTATGCGATGGTGCGGTGACGGACATCAGCTGGGTCCCACGCGGCGACAGACCCCTTTCTGACAAGTGCGGGATTCTCGTCGACTTGGTACAGAACATCGAAACCTTCGGCGGCCCGTGTAAGTGAAGTCGGGTGCACGATGGCAAAATCTTGCGGAATGTCGTGCCCAACACCCGCGCCGCGTGTTGCGCTCAGGGCCGAGGCGCCCGCCCTGTCGCTTTCGCCGGAGAGGCCTACCGCGTGAGATACGCGCGGATCGAAGCCACCGCCAGGATTGCCAGTAACCATGGTTGGCTCATCTGCCTTGATGCGTTCGAGAATGGCATCGATCTGCGCTTCCGGCAGATGATTGGGTGTCTGAATGATGAAATAGTCGCTCTCGACAAACCCGAGATACTCGCTCCGCGTTACGGACGAAATAGGGACGCCGAATTTGACGAGGAAGCCGACCTGTTCGTCGATCCACTCCTTTATGTTTGCCTCCGGGGCATTTGCGTTTTGCCATGCCATCGCAGGACGCGAGTAAACGGCTGTGGGACCGAGGACTTCGACGGTGTCGCGCGCGTCTGTGGTCGCTTCATTGATGTTGGTTGCGAGGAACTCGACATCCGCTTCGGTGAGTAGCCGCTTGCCCTGGTTGAGCCAGGAAATGTAGGTGCCTCGCGGAGCCTGGAGCCCCGCCGGTGTCTTCAGAAAGGCATGCAGGTAGGCCCAGATGCCCCAGCGCAGACGCTCAGGTGCGGTGTGAATGATGTCCCACGACTCCCAGGCGTCGAACGTCTCGGTGAGTACATAGTGGCGGACCGAGGATCCGGCGAGAGCGGCAGCCCGCAATAGGACGAAACCGAGTTGGTTCGTCCAGCCTTGCAGCGGCAGGTTCCAGAAGATGTCCTCCCGCTGCCCCACCTCGTTCCAGGCGCCTGCCCAGGTCTGGTCGATCCATGCGTCGAGGTAGCCCTCCTGGGCGATCGATTCAAGGTCGACGCAATTCACCCGCCAGTCAGCTACTGCGCTGGCTGCGTTGGAATAGCCGATCACCAAGGCATCCGGTGCCGCCTGCTTGGATTCGCGAACGAGCGAAGCAGTTGCGTCGCTCCACTCGCGAATGAGTGTGGCGTCGGCTGGCGCCGTCGCGCCCCAGGGGCCGAGACGTTCGTAAATCCCTTGGCCAATCATCGAGTCGCGCAGCACGATCGCATCTATGCCGACTGTGCGAGATAGATGTCCCCACTGCTGTCCGAAGAAGCGCGCAATCGGCAACCCTTCCTCGATCCCGTCTGGAAACGCCGCTGTGGCAATCGGGTCAGCCGTGAGACGCGCAATCACATTGAATAGCCGGTCGACCCACGGCCCCTTGAAGAAAGCTTCAGGATGCCGCTTCGACCATGCGGAAGGCTCGCAGGCATAGATGCTGTCCCAGCCAATCACGAAGGTTCCGACGCGCAGTTCCTCAATTCCGTGAGTCTCACTCGCCACTTTCCGGAGCAGCGCCGCGAGCTCGCTGAACTGCCGATATGTCCAGGCCTGATAATCGTCTGTGTTGCGTTCGCCCCGATCGTCAAAGCGCGCGTGCCAGCCTGCCTTACGCTGCTCCTCCGTGCCGAGCAACGGTGAGTTGTCGGGAAAGAATTTGTCCTTTCCCAGACCCGCAGGGAAAGGGATCGGCTCGTCAAGATCACCCGTCCAGGCCAAGATTTGGTCAGCAAGCCAGCCCGAGTTGATGATGACGCCTCGCCACCCGTCAACTCCCTCCATTAGAGGCGCGAACCGCTCCCAGAAGGCTTCCGCCGAAGCGAGGAGGTCAACGTTGTTGAACCAGTACAGGTCAATTTCGAGCCAGCGATCCGCGTCGATCGTCGTCATGCGTTCTTCCCTTCGGCCGGACATTGCATCACAGTGGAGCAGGCTAGCTATTATGAAGATAATACTATTAGTCGCGACTTGCGGCGCGTGATCCAAGATTGGGGAGTGACGGATGACGATCGACCCGGACCGCGCCTTATCGGCGCAGCATAACTCGGGCCGTGACCGCCGCTCCTGGGCCGACCTCCAAGGAGAGATTTACCGTCGAGGACTTGAGGGGATCACGCCCGGGCTACCCACTAATTTGTTGGAGCTCGAAGCCCTCGCCATTAGAGAGCTCTCCGACGAGGCACGGGGCTATATCGTTTCGAGCGCTGGGGACAGTAATACGGCACGGGAGAACCGCACCGCCCTCGATCGTTGGCGAATCGTGCCGACAATGCTTGCCGGAGTGACGGAGCGTTCCACTGAATTTTCCCTGCTCGGCCAGCAGATGGTTGCCCCCGTGATCGTTGCCCCTGTCGGGGTGCAAACACTCGCGCATCCTGAGGGCGAGTTGGCCACCGCTCGCGCCGCCGCCGCCCTGGGAATCACCTACATCCATTCGCAAGCTGCGTCGTATTCCTACGAGGACGTGGCAGCAGCTGCACCTAAAGGCCAGCGCTGGTCGCAATTCTACCGTGTAACGGATGACGATGTCTGCGTCAGCATGTTGGAGCGCGCTGCGGCGGCGGGGCACTCACACCTCGTGATCACGGTCGACACGCTGATGTTGGGCTGGCGACCCGCTGACCTCGACCGCGGCTATCTGCCGTTCCTCAAAGGGATTGGAATCGCTAACTACGCCAGCGACCCAGCGTTCCTCTCTCGCGTCGAACCGCACAGGCGAACCGACCCAAGTGCGCTGGCTGAGGAGTGGCTGCAAATATTCCCCAACCCCGGTATGACGTGGTCGGAACTAGAGTTTCTGCGCGCGAATTGGGCGGGGCCGATTCTGATCAAGGGGATCTGTAACGCCGACGACGCGCTGAGAGCTATCGATCATGGAATGGACGGAGTCATCGTTTCGAACCACGGCGGCAGGCAGGTAGATGGCGCACTGGGCGCGATCGACAGCCTCCCCGGCGTGGTCGCTGCAGTTGACGGCCGCTGCCCTGTTCTATTCGACTCCGGGGTGCGCACCGGCGTCGATGTCTTTCGGGCGATCGCGCTGGGAGCTGCATCCGTGCTCGTGGGGCGCGCGTTCCTTTTCGGCCTAGCGCTCGGCGGGCAAGTCGGGGTCGAACACGTGCTGTCCTCGTTGCTGGCTGAATTCGACCTCACCCTGGCGCTAACCGGGCATCGGACCCACCTCGACATCCGGCCAAACAGCCTCAGGCATGTTTCGTGAGCGCGTCTGAGCAGGAGTGGGCACAGCGGGGTGCCACGAACCAGACCGCAGGCTTATTCACCCTTGGCGAAACGCTCGCAGTTTTTATACCGCAGGACGGTGCAGCGTTAGGCACTGCGACCGCCTATCGACGTACTGTCGCGGGCTCGGAGGCGAATGTGGCGGTGGCGGTGACCAGACTTGGTCTGCCCGCGCGCCTTGTCACGGTCGTAGGTCGCGATGGGTTAGGAGACGCCGTCGAGCACGCGCTCGACGATTGGGGTATCGATGCAAGAGTGGGCCGAAGCGATCGACCCACCGGCACCCTCGTGCGTGACCTCGCCGCCGATAGCTCCGCCAGCGCGGTACACCTTCGATCAGGTAGCGCCGCCACCGAGCTGGCCCCCCAACACGTCGAGGCGGCCTGGGCGCCAAATTTCGCGGCAGTTTTCGTCACCGGCATCACCGCCGTGCGCTCCCCTAGCGCACTTGCAGCAGTCCAGCGCACGGTCGGGCTGGCGCGTAGGGCAGGCTCGCTAGTGATCTGCGATCCGAATTTTCGTCCGATCCTGGCGGCGCCGGAGGTCTTTGGCGACGCCCTCTCGACCCTTCGGGGCCGGGTCGACGTCGCCATCGGAGACGCCAACGAGCTCGCCCTCCTCAGCGGCACCAGCCCAAGAGCGGCCGCCAACGCGTTGCTCGATCAGGGATGCCGGCTAGTGATCACCAAGCTGGGCGCTGACGGCGCCCGCGCCCAGGATCGCAGCGGCGACTATCACATCCCCACACGCGCCGCGGCAGTCGTCGACACTGTCGGCGCCGGGGACGCGTTCGCGGGCGGGGCCATCGTCGGCCTAATGGAGGGAGCGACTGTGAATGAACTGCTCGAACTGGGCTCCGCGGTAGCCGCGCGCGTGGTCGCCACCGCAGGGGATATCGAAGGGCTGCCACTTCGGGGCGAGTTGGGACACGTCCGGTGAGCGGGGTGCTTAGCGCGATTCGTGAGCAAGGTGTCGTGGCGATCGTTCGCGCTCCAGACGCCGAGTCCGCTGCGCGCGATGTCGCTACCCTCGTCGCCGCGGGGCTCAGAGTGATCGAAGTGTCCCTGGTGACGCCGGGGGCCCTCGACGTTATCCACGCTGCGGTCGCATCGGCGCCCGTGGGTGTGTACATCGGGGTGGGAACGGCAGTCACACCTGACGAAGTGCGACTTGCCTCCGCGGCCGGTGCAACGTTCGTCGTTTCACCGGTGTTGCGAGAGAGCGTGCTCAAGGCGTCGCTGGACGCGGGCCTCGCGACTCTCCCTGGCGTCTCGACGCCCACAGAGGCGCTACAGGCGCTCGAGTGGGGCACGACCCTTGTTAAGCTATTTCCGGCCTCATTGTGGTCTCCTTCAATACTGCGTGAGGTCTTAACCGCCCTGCCCGCCCTTCAGGCTGTACCGACCGGCGGCGTGACACTTGGGGCGGCCCCCGAATGGATTCGGGCCGGTGCAGTGGCGCTCGGGATTGGGGGCACTCTGACGAGAGCCAATGACCCGGCTGTTGTCGCGCGAGCGCTACTCGACGCTGTCGCCTCCGCACGAGCATGACCCTTGTGACCCGAGGAGGCGGACTTACGTCCGTCGTCGACCCGCAGCGAGGTGGCAAGATCATCTCTCTTGTTGACGATTTTGGCATCGAGTGGCTCGCCCAGGCAGACCCGGACGCCACCCCCGGAGGTGCTTCCTTCATAGACGCGGAGATGGCCGGGTGGGATGAGTGCGCTCCGAGCATCGCCGCTTGCACGATCGGTGGAGTGTCTGTGCCGGATCACGGGGACCTTTGGGACATCCCCTTCGGCGTGGAGGACCAGACTCTTACCGCCATCGGGACCTCGCTCGGCTATCGCTTCGAGCGGGATATCAGTGCGACCGAGGACGGGCTGCTGCTGTCCTACCGGGCGGAGACGATCGGAGGTTCGATCCCGTTCCTCTGGGCGGCGCATCCCCAATTCGTTGCGCCGCCTGGAACTCGCGTAGAGCTGCCCGTCAAGGAGCAACTAGTAGTCGACGTCCTCGACGCAAGATTGCCACTTCACCGTTGGTCGCCCGAACTTGCAAGCATAGACACCGTGCCGCATGCGGGGACTCGGAAACTGTACGTGGATCCTGAGCGGCCCGCGCACGGCGCTCACCTCGTGCGAGGAGACGGAGCACGCCTCGCGATTGAGTGGTCCCGGCAATGCCCTTACCTGGGCCTGTGGTTCGATAACGCCGCGATTAGTCGTGAGCCGGTGATCGCCATCGAACCGAGTACTGGGTATTTTGATTCGCTCGAGCGCGCGGTGGCGAGCAGCTCCGTCGCTTGGCTGACGCCGGGCCGGCCGTTGAGTTGGTGGGTGCGGCTGGCAGTCACCCACGGTCGGGTCTGACGATGAATCACGAGCCCGATGGCCTCTACACCGCGCAACAGCTTGAGCTGGTCATGCGTCAGAAGTTGCTCTGGGAGAGTAACGGTGGCTGGGCGGGAGGTCTCGATGACTGGTCCCCAGATGGCGTTCTCGAAGCGCCGCGTGGGATCTATGTGAAGGCCTCCGACATACCGGCGGCTATCGACACCTGGCACAGGTCATTTCGGGATCTGCATATCGAACTGGTGTCACTCTTCGTATCGGCAGATTTGCGATGGATGGCCATCGAGTGGACTTGGGATGCCACCCGCCGTGCGGACGGAGCGCGTGGCGTCACGCCCGACGCAATAGTGGTGAAACTACGTCACGGAAAGATCGCCCACTGGCGTGAGTATTTTGACACAGCGAAGTCGGTGGAATTCGACTGAGTCATAATCGTTACGCCTTCACGGCGCCCGCAGTGAGCCCGGCCCGCCAGAAGCGCTGCAGTGAAACGAAGGCGACGATGAGCGGAATTACCGAGAGGAGCGCTCCGGTGATGACGTCCGCGTACGGAACTTGGTTGTTTCGGTTGAACCAGTTGAAAATGCCCAGGGTCACCGGGAAAAGGGACGAGTCCTTGAGCATGACCAAGGGTAGGAAGAAGTTGTTCCAGATGCCGACGAAGCTGAACAGAAAAACAGTGATCAAGGCGGGGCTCATTATTCGTAGCGAGATCGTGAAGAAGATCCTGAGCTCGCCTGCACCGTCCACGCGCGCCGCTTCGATTACTTCATCCGGAATCGACGCGGTGGCGTAGATCCTGGAGAGGTAGACGGCGAAGGGGCTGACGACTGCGGGTATCAACACAGCCCAGTACGTGTTGATAACGCCGATGGCAGAAAACATCAGGTAGAGGGGAATTGTCAGCAGAGCGCTCGGAACCAGAACGCCGGCGATGATGGACGCAAACACGAACCCCTTGCCCGGAAAGTCAAACTTGGCGATGGCATACCCGCACGCAGCGCCGAACATTGTGGCCACCACGCCTCCCGCGCCCGCGTATATCAGCGAGTTGGTCATCCACCCGAGAAAAGCGCCATTCTCTTTCGTGAGGACGTGGCCAACGTTGTCGAAAAAATTCCACTCGCCGAACCAGAATCCATTCGTCGCGAACAGATCACCTTGTGACTTGGTAGACGATACAAAGAGCCACCAAATCGGTAGTAGGAAGTAGATGCCCGCGACGCCGAGCACAGCCGTCGAGGCAAGCTGCGATATCTGGCTTCGCCCTGTTGAGTTGCGCCCGGCGGCTTCCGGCGGGTTATAGGGCTGACTCGTGGTCATTATGAGGACCTCGCAGAAGTGATCCGGTAGTAGATGGCTGAGGTCACGCCGGCTATCACGGCTAGCACGACACTCGTTGCAGCAGCGAGCCCGAAGTCGTTTTGTCCAAAAGCCGCATTAAGCGCGCTCATGGTCGGCACGTACTGACTCGTGATGAAGGGAGACACCACTTTGAGCGTTTGCGGCTCGTTGAACGTTTGAATAGTGCCGATGATCGAGAGTGTCCCCGAGAGGACCAGAGCGGGCCGGAGGTGAGGCAGCTTTATCTGCGTTGCGACTTGCCATTCGTTGGCACCGTCAATTCGAGCCGCTTCGTAAAGATCAGCCGGAACTGCCTGCAGCGCCGACAATGCGATCAACATGTTGTACCCGGCGAACGACCACAAAATTATGTTCGCGATCGACCACAGCACGGTGTCTCGACCGAGGAAATCCACCTCGACGCCAAGCTCGGCGAAGCCTTTGACGATGGGGCTCAGCGTGGGCCCATACAAGAACGACCACAGTATCCCTGCAATGACGCCCGGGACCGCGAACGGCAAGAAATAGACCAGACGAAAGACCCGCGCGCCTCTGGGAACCTTGGAGTCGATCAGCAGAGCGAGCGCGACGGAGATCGCCAGCATGACAGGGACTTGTACTACGCCCAATATGAGGATGCGGGCCATCCCGGCCCAGAACTCGGGATCATTCAGGACGGTCGCGTAGTTACCAAATCCGACAAAGATGGTTTCGATACCACCGAAGCCCAGCGACGAAGTGTTTCGCCGCGAGAAGACACTCTGCACGAGCGAATACACGATCGGCGCTGCGTACACGAAGACGTAGAACAGCATGAACGGCCCGATCAGCCACGCTGCAGCCCGTGCATGAGATCTCTTGAGTGCACTCCGACGGTGACTGAGAGTGCCAGGGACACTCTCAGTCACCGGACGTTTTTCGCCGACCATCGACATTCGTAGTTTCCTATCTCTGGTTCGGAGCGGTGCATTGGGTTCCTAGCCGGCTGAAGCGGCTATGCCACGGTCGGTCATGTCCTTGATTGTCGCCTCCTGCGTCTCCTCGGCTACGTCGAGAAGAGTCTTTGCGCCTGTGGCCACCGCTGCAAAGCCATCGGCGTATTCGGTGTACGTCGACTCCCACGTCGGGCCGTACTGCCACGAGGTGTCGACCAGGGCGGACGACTTCGCGAACTCTTCGAACACATTCTGGCCGCCGTAGTAATCGACGCCGGTGTTGACAACCTCATACCCTAGGGCGTCGGTCGCTGCCGGGTAGAGGCCACCGACGTCAGGCGCAGAAAGGAAGTTCAGGCTGTCTTCGGAACTGTTCAGCCAATTAGCAAATGCGAGCGCCTGCTTTGGGTACTCGCAGCCCTTGACGACCACGGATGCAGAGCCGCCGGAGTTGGCGCTGACATCGCTACCCCAGTTGGGCATGGGGGCGATCCGCCATTGCCCAGCCTGGTCTGGCAAATTTGCCGGGAATGAGGAGTAGTTCCATGAGGCGCCGATCATGGTGAGGATCTTTCCGTCATCGAACAACGGGTAGATTCCCGCATCGAATCTGGGGGTTGCAACGACATTGCCGGAAGAAATGAGCTCTTGCCAGTAGTTAGCAACCTTCGTGGAGCCCGCGTCGTCGATGCCCACCTTCCACTCGTTGCCATCGATGGTCGTCCAACGGCCGCCGGCCTGGGCGACAAGTCCGGCGTAGTTGCCCGGGTCGTCGGTTCCGAAGAACCCAAGCGTGACAGTCGGATCAGCCGCGTGCACCGTCTGCGCTGCCGCTGCATACTCATCCCACGTCACGGGAACGTCGATGCCGTACTTCGCGAATTCAGCCTCGTTGTAGTACATGACCATCGGCCCCGTATCCTGCGGTATCCCGTACGTCTCGCCGCCCGGTGAAACCGACGACCAAGTCCACGGGATGTATGCGTCCTCGTATTCCGCAGCCTCCGCCGTCACCGGCTCAAGCAGATCGTCCGCCACGAAGTTCGGAATGGACGAGTAAGCCATCTGGGTGAGGCACGCAGCATTGCCTGCCTGGACTCCCGAACGGATCAGAGGGTTTGCAGCGACACTTCCCGTAGTGGTGGTTAGCTTCACCTGGACGTCAGGGTTCTCCTGGTTCCAGATCTTGATGGAGTCTTCGAGCCCGACCACCCATCCCAGATATTCGATGGTGATCGGACCTGACGGATCCGATGGAGCTGACGTACACCCGCCCAAGACCAGGGCGGTAGCGGCTAGCACAGCGCCAGACGCGAGATATTTCTTTGCAGCAGGCATTCAAACACTCCTTGGGGTCGGGCTCACTTGGGGGTGACGCGTCGGTGCCGTGAGTGATGCTGATATTATACGATTATTCAGCCGGGTCAACTGTTATGTAGCGGTTTTTTCGTATAATATATACTCATGACCGTCTCTGATAGACCTCCGCGCTTTGCGATCATCGGTGCTGGATTCGCTGGTTTGACCGCGGCGATTCAGTTGAGCCGGCGAGGAGCCGAGGTAACTGTCTTCGAGCGCTCTAACGGGATTGGCGGTGTCTGGCGGGCGAACGACTACCCGGGTGCGGCGTGTGACGTGCCGTCGTTCCTCTACTCATGGTCGTTCGCCTCTAACCCGGCCTGGAGTAGGCGGTTTGCGAGTCAACCTGAAATTCTCGACTACATGGAGCGCACCGTTGATCACTTCGGTGTCCGGGACCTCATTCGTACAGGTCGGGAGGTAACTTCCTTGACATGGGACGACACCGAAGAGCATTGGGCGCTGGGGTTCCGCGACGGAACTACGTCAACCGCGGACTTCGTCGTTACAGCACTCGGGCAAATGAGCGTCCCCGCTGTCCCGACACTGCCCGGAATTGACACGTTCGCGGGGTCGCATTTTCATACTGCCAATTGGCGCCATGACGTCCGGCTAGAGGGCCGCGACGTGGTCGTCGTCGGCGCAGGGGCAAGTGCATTGCAGGTCGTACCGGCAATCGCGGACATAGCCCGCTCCATCGCCGTCCTGCAACGTTCGCCTGGGTATGTGCTGGAGAAGGGCGACGAGGAGTACGTTGCTTCTCGGTCAGCATTTGCGAACCGACTTGCTCGCTACCAAAGCTACCTCTCCAAGGAGGTAAATACGCCGAGACTGGTCCGCTGGCCGAAGCTGGTTGCGCCCGCGGAAGCCGCCCACCGGAGGGCGCTACGGGGCTGGGTTACGGATCCGGAGCTGCTCGCTAAGGTCGAGCCCCGCGATCGATACGGATGCAAGCGGATCCTCGTTTCCAATGAATGGTTTCCTACGTTGCAGCGACCTACGGTGAGTCTGTACGACGCCTCGGTCGCGCGTTTGAAGCCGCACGCAGTTCAGCTGACCGATGGCACCGAGGTGCCCGCCGATGTCATCATTTACGGCACGGGCTTTCACGCCAGTGACTTCCTCCACGGCATTCAAGTACGCGGCGCCAATGGCCGGTCGCTGGACGATTACTGGCGCGGTACCCCACGCGCCTATCTGGGTATGACCGTGCCCGGCTTCCCTAACCTCTTTCTGATGTATGGACCCAACACAAATCCAGCGTGGAATTCCGTACTTGTAATGCTCGAAAGTCAGGTCCACTACCTCGTCAGTGTGGCTCGGCGTTGGAAGCGAAGAGGCCCGTTCCGTATGGAAGTACGGGATCGGGTTTTTGACCGATTCGTGAAGCAGCTTGCACGCCGGAGCTCTCGCAGCGTGTGGGTCACTGGGTGTCGCAATTGGTTCACTACCCCCGATGGCACCAACACGCAGAACTGGCCGGCTCTGGTCAGCGAGTATTGGTTCCGCACAAAATGGGTGAGGTGGTCGGATTACCTAACTCACCCGATCACGCGCCGCTCACGCGGTATTAGTCGCTAAACGAGTCGTCAGGCAACAACCGGGAAACCGCGTCTCCAGTCTCAACGATGTGTCGGCGTGCCGAAAGCCCGGCCGCGTCGACGTCTTGCCTCTCAAGTAGTGAAGCTAAGCGTCGTTGCCCCTCCGCCCACTCACCGCCCAGGAGGTGGGCAATCGGAGAGAAATAGAATCGTGCTCGCTTCTCAAGTGTCAACGACAGCTGGCTGAGTACGCCGTTGCCAGAAGCCTCCCTCAGCTGCGCGTTGAAGATGACAGCGGCATCGGAGAGCGCTTCTACGTCGTCAGTGGACGCAGCCGCTTCGCTCAGCGCCGAGGTCTGAGCGAGTCGCAGAAACATCGCGGGTGTACCACGTCGCGCGGCTAGCCGGGCTAGCTCGCTCTCGATTCCCGCTCGGGCTTCGAACAATTCGGCGAGCTCGGACCGTGTGCGGGCTCGTACGTAGACCCCATATCGCGGACGTATGTCAACCCACCCCGCCTCATGCAGTGAGCTGAGCGCCTCACGAACCGGAATGCGGCTGACTCCGTAAGCGCTTGCTAAATCGTCAGCCCGCAAGCGGACTTCCGGGGCCAGCCGTCCGTTGATGATGCTCTCCTCCAGCGCTCGGTGAATTTGAGCCGGGAGGGAGCCTGTCGATAGCTCCGATATCGGGGCGATTCCGCCAAATACGACCATGATGTCCTATGAACTCGCGTCTTCCTGCGACAAGAAATCTAAGGCCGCCAGTGCGTACAGAACGGCGCATCGCAGCACCTCGTCTTCCTCAGCGTAGTCGTCGACTCCGGCCGAGAAACCGGGCTGGGGCCCGAAGCACACCGCGGGGGTGCCGAGCGCCCGCCACCGGCTAGCGTCGCTGGCGGGGAGGCGGATGGCAGAGTCAGCAGCGAGATATCCGGCCCTCACTTCTGCCCGCCGCCACGACCGCGCGATCGCCGACAGCGGCGAGGTGACGCCAGCATCCCAGCCCTTAATACGAGTCACCTCTGCTGCCGCAGTCGGGACCACCGCATCAAGCGTGCGGCGAACGAGCTCCTCAGCGGCATCTGCGCCGATGCCCGGAGGAAGGCGCAGGTCGACTTCGGCCGACGCTGAAGTAGCACGCTGGCCGATGAACGTGCCCGCGATAATGGTGCCGACATTGGCGGTGAGGGACAGCGCGCTGTCTGGATCCGTAACTAGGACACCGTCTGGGAGCGATCCGAGCGTGCCCGTCAGGGCATCGAGCGCTACGACAGCGCGGGCCAGCCTGGCGGTGGCCGACGTTTCTCGCACGACCGACGATGAGTGTCCGGAGTCACCAACGGTCGAGATTCTCAGCCAGAGCACGCCCTTCTCCCCGAGGGCCAGTCTCTTGAATCCGGCCCCCTCTCCGCAGATCATTCCGTCGCCGATAAGGTCGGGGCGCGTGGCAAGAATGTATGCGGCCCCATGGTCGCCGAATACGACCTCATCGCTAACAGCGGTGAAGGTCAGTCGGCCACTCCACTCGCTCCGCCGCTCGTGTAGGAGACCAACGGCGTGCACCATCGCTGCGACGGCACCTTTCATGTTGCCCATGCCGAGGCCATAAAGCCTGCCGTCCTTACGCGTGAGCTCCCACGGCGTCACCGACCACTCGCCCTCGTCACCGGCGGGCATCGTGTCTAAGTGAACATTCACCACAAGGTGGGGCCCCGGTCTGCCTGAATCTAGCTCGGCCAACACAGAAGGCATGGTCTCAATTGATCGCTCGAGCCGGCTCTGGATCCCCAACGTTTCGAGCGCGCTAGCCACGACCGCGGCGACTTGACGGGTGTCGCCCTCCGGATTGACGCTACGTGCGGCAACTAGGCGGGCACAAAGCGACACGATCGCTTCTCGCCGCAGCTCAACTTCCTCCCTGATAGCTCGGCCCGTAGTAGTTCCTGCTGCATAGGCGGTCATCGCACTCCTCGGCTTACGTTCCGGCGTGGATCTGCAGAGGCCAGAAGCTCGCCCCCGTGCAGGCCCGCGGCGACTACCGCGCCGAACAGGGGGTCGTTCATTGGACGTTCGTCGAGCCGGTGACCGCGGTGCGCGAGATCCGCTCGAGCTGGGTGTCCGCGCTCAATCAGCAGCCTTCCATTTTCGCTGCGCCACCGTAGAGCGGCGACTGCGTCATCGAGTGTCGTGCCCTCGATGCGGAGTCGCACTAGAACCTGCAGGAGCGTCTGCACCTGCCCGTCTGCACCTGGGGTGGCGAGCGCAAGCGGATTGCCGTTGTGGTCGACCTTTAGCGCCGGCGCGAGGGTGTGTACAGGGCGCGCGCCAGGCCGCGGCGAATTGGCGCCCGAGGTGAAGCCGGCCGCGCGGTTATTCAGGACGATGCCCAACTCAGGCACGAATACGGCCGACCCGAAGTCATCAAAGACGCTTACGAGGGAGGAGATGACGAGCCCGTCGCAATCGGCGACAGCCACACCCGCCGTGTGTAGATAGCCTCTCGGGCCGCCGCGGTGGCCGGCGCGTTCCATATCGACATCAAGGTGCTCGGAGAGGAGCTCCGCTCCCGTAACAACCGTCCGATCCCGGTGTACAAATGCGGCTTCTGTGACCTCGACGGTCAGGTGGTCGCTGTCCTGCCAAGGCTTTCGAGGTACCGCGTCCAACCATTTCGCGGCCATCGCCAGGATTACGCCCTGCGAGGAAGGTGGCTGCACCCAGAGCCTCCCGCCGTCCCACCCCACGCTGATCGCGGGCGGACTTTCGGTTCGGTGGAACGCGAGATCGCTTAGTTCCAGAGAGCCACCTTCGCGTCGCGCAGCGCTCACGACATGCTCAGCCGCCTGCCCGCTGTAGAAGGCGGCCGGGCCATACTCGCCGACGGCTTTGAGCAGTGCGGCGAATTCCGGCTGTTTCCAAACCGAAGTCTCGGTTGCGCCGAGGAGGCTCCAGTCAGCGGCGCCGTGCCTGATCAATCGCTCGCGTTGGCGGTTCACAGCGGCATGGAGTTCGCGATCGATGTGGTAGCCGTTCTGAGCGACGAAGGCCGCGGCCTCGAGGTCAGCGCCGAGAGGTAGCCGGCCCCAGCGTGCGTGTAACTCACGCCACCCATCTATAAGCCCCGGAACTGTCACTGCGCTTCCGCCCGAGTCCGCCCACTCCCCTGGTGCGCGCGCAGGACTCTTCCCCGTTCCGTTTACGGCGTGCACAACGCCGTCCGCCCCGTGCACGAGGGCCATCAGGTCGCCTCCGAGGCCACCCGCCTGAGGCATGACTGTGCAGATCATCGCTTGTGCGGCGATTGCGGCGTCGACCGCAGAACCGCCACGCGTAAGTACTGCAAGAGCGGCCTCGGTCGCGAGCGGGTGCGCGGTGGACGCCGCGCCCCGTGGTCGGGAGCCGGCATCGGCGCTCACATCGAGCGTGCTCTCTTGATTGACCGTCGTTCCCACGACGTATACAGTATACGTTGTTGATGATTCAGACGAGCTTTATGGTCGCGGAGGCAAAAAGTGGGTAGTAGTGACTCATCTGGCACTCCCGGCAAACTCGAGATGGACGCGACTACGCGCACCTGCCGACAGCCAACTGCTGCTCTCGGCCAGATGCTCATCGCGGCTGCGCTGGAGGAGAGTCGACGACGCGGCCTCAGTCTTGCATTTGCTGTAGTTGACCTCGGCGGAAACCTTATGGCCGCGTTGCGGGATGACGGCGCTCAACTCGGAGCCCTCACCCTGGCGATCGACAAGGCGTTTACCGCCGTGAATTTTGGAATGCCGACGAGCGCTTGGCGGGAGTCTTCGCTACCCGGAAACGGAGACTGGGGCCTCGCTGGCTCATTGGGAGGTCGCATAATCGTGTTCCCCGGTGGCGTGCCCCTCTATGCGGAAGGTGAGCTCATCGGCGCATTCGGAGTCAGCGGCACCGCCTCCGAGGTCGACGAAGAGTGCGCGCTTCATGCTGTTGCCCAGCTTGGAATTGAGGCGTCGACGTGAGCGTGTCGCTGGTACTTGGCGGCGCCACCGGTATTGGCGCGGCGGTCGTCCAAGCGATGCGAGATCGCGGGGACGACGTGCTGCTCGTCGACACGAACGCACAGACGGGCCGCGACTTGATGAGCCGTGAGGCATCCGGGCGGGGGACGTTCCGTGCAATCGACCTTTCGGAAGACCGGGGGCCCGAGAATGCCGTCGACGCCGCACTCGAGTTTGGACGAGGACGACTTGACACGGTCTTTTACAACGCTGGAGTGCTTGAGGCCCACCCATTGGGTCAATGGTCAGTGGACGCGTGGGACCACTCGATGACCGTTAATCTGCGCGCACCGTTCTTCGTTGCCCAGCAAGCGGCCGACGCGCTTGCCGCAAGTGGGCGCGGGCGCTTCGTGCTGACGTCGTCCACCGGAGCATTCCGCGGCCACGCAGGAATGGCCGCCTATCACGCGAGCAAGGCCGGTGGCCTCGGGTTGGTCAGAGCACTCGCGGACGAACTCGGCCCGAGGGGGGTAACGGTGAATGCGGTGTGCCCCGGCTGGATAGATACAAAATTCAACGACGATTTCTGGCAACATCAGCGCGACCCCGCGGCCACCGAAGGAGCTCTGATTTCCGGCATTCCGTTGCGCAGGCAGGGTACGCCATCGGACGTGGTTGGCGCGGTGCTGTTTCTTGCGTCGGCGGCGTCCGAATACATCACCGGTCAGTCGATAGTTGTCGACGGCGGCTATCTTGCCAATTAAGTCACCCGAGCAATCGAAGGAAGATAGCGTGCGCAACACATCCTGGGAGCTGTTCGAGCCGAAGGGTCTACGCGAGTTTGTCGACCTCACCGCGGTGAGCGAAGGCGATCCCCTCACCTTCCATCGGGCATTGCCCGATTACGATGCCACGCCGCTCTATGACGTGCCAGCGCTGGCTGAGCGGCTCGGCGTCGGTCGGGTTCTAGTCAAAGACGAGTCGGAGCGACTTGGCCTCCCCTCCTTCAAAATGCTCGGAGCATCCTGGGCTACCGCGCGGGCTATTCAGCGCGAGTGGTTTCCCCAGCTAGCGGATTTGACCCTTGAAGGGTTGAGGAATTGCTTACGCAAAACGCCGGGCAACGGCCTCGCGGCTGCCACGGATGGCAACCACGGCCGCGGTGTCGCCCGCATGGCGAAACTCTTGGGGCTTAGATGCGACATATTCGTACCTAAGGGGACCGCTGGATCTCGCATTACGGATATTGAGGGAGAAGGGGCCACGGTCACCGTCGTAGACGGGACCTACGACGACGCGATTGCCCGCTCAGCGACCGAGGCCAGCGACTCCGTGCTTGTGATCTCGGACACGTCATGGGACGGGTATCGCGAGACGCCCACAGACGTCATTGTCGGTTACTCGACGATCTTCAGGGAGATCGACGAAGTTTTGGCGGCCGACGGTGGGAAGCAGCCCGAGCTGATGCTCTTCCAGTCTGGAGTGGGTTCGTTCGCCGCAGCTGGTCTTCGTCATGTCGCGAACCCGGTGCGGCGTTCGCGGCCACTCACTGTCATCGTTGAGCCAACCCGCGCCAACTGCCTCCTTCGCTCAGCGCGTGCAGGAGAGCTCACCGAAGCACCAGGCCCTCACCCATCGACGATGGCGGGACTTAATTGCGGTCTTCCTTCGCTTCTGGCCTGGCCGGTCGTCGAGTCGTCGGCGGACGTATACCTCACTATCGAAGACCATTGGGCGCACGAGGCGATGGCGCTGTACGCCGCGGCGGGCATCATTGCCGGGGAGTCGGGGGCATCGACCCTCGGCGCACTGCTCGCGATCGAGACGGACCACCAGGCTCGATCGGCGGTCGGCCTGCGGCAGGATTCGACAGTGTTGCTGGTCAACACCGAGTACGCCACAGATCCGGTTAACTACGCGGCGCAGGTCGACCAGCAGGCCGCCGAGGTGGGAGCCAACGCGGCGGCGGTGCGCTCCGCTGCTAGGACTGTTGCGCTGTGATTGCCCACGACACAGCTGAGCGCATGTTTTTCGTTCACTTTGGCGCGGAGCATGTGCCGCACGAGCTCTCCGTGCGGGGCGGAACGGCGACCTATTACTGGGAGCCGTTCCTCGGCGTGGTGGTGGAAACCTTGGCGGGCTGGGTACTGCTAGACACCGGGATGTCACGGCGTGCCTTTGAATGCCCTGACATCGCGTTAACGTACCGCGCCGGTTCTCAGGTGCATCGAACCGAGCCTTGGCGATTATCGCCAGTGCCCCCAGCCGGGAGTGATTGGGGATGGATACAAGATGGAGACCCGCTCGAGACGGCGCTTGCAGGCGTAGGACTGAGCGTCGGCGACCTGTCCCTCGCGGCCGTCACTCACCTGCATGTCGACCATTCGGGCGGCATTCCCACTCTTTCGCGATTTGGCGTGCCCATATTGATCGATGAGCGCGAGCTCGCGTTCGCGCGCAGCGGCGCCGTTGGCGCCGAGCACGGCTTTTTCGCACCCGACTGGGAAGACCCAGCCACGACTTGGCATGAGCTCGGTAGCGACGTAGACGTCGCGCCGGGAGTTCGCGCCATCCGAACGCCGGGGCACACGCCCGGACATCTTTCATTCGCCGTCACGCTCAGGTCGTCGGGCACCTGGCTCCTTGCCGGAGACGCGGCCGATCTCGGCCAGAACTTCCTCGAAGGTGCCGCGTGCGGATCAACCGCTGGCGGCACACGCATCGACGAACGGGCCGCCGAGGCGTCGCTGGATCGGCTCTTCGATTTCGCTCGCGACAAAAGTGCTCGGATCATCCCCGGTCACGATGCGCTCGTGCAACTCGCCGTGCAACATCCGAAGGGCGGACATCGGTGAGCGCGCTTTCGGGTCGAACGGCGCTGGTGACGGGTGGCGTCGGTTCAATCGGCCGGGCCATTGTGAGGCGATTCGCTGCAGAGGGCGCGCGCGTAGTCGTTGCAGATCTCGATGGAGTTGCGGCTTCCGCCGTGGCCGCCGAAACGAGCGCGGCGCTTGGCGTCGAATGCCTAGGTATTGCCCTGGACGTGTCAGACCCGGATGACGTGGCCGCGGCTGCAGCCGCCGTATCTTCGGGATTCGGCATCTGCGACGCAATCGTGGTCAACGCCGGGATTCTGGCAGTCGCGCCTGCGCTTGAGCTTGATCCGAGTCAGTGGCGCGCAGTAATCGACGTCAACCTTTCAGGCTCGTTCTACACCGCGACCGAGTTCGCGCGGCCGCTGATTGCATCCGGTAAGCCCGGCACGATCGTCTTCACGTCGTCGCTCTTTGGCTTGCGGGGCGGGCGCGGGAATGCCGCCTACTCGGCCTCAAAATTCGGGATGATCGGACTTGCGCAGTCCATGGCGGCAGAGTTGGCCGGCGCGGGAATCCGCGTCAATACAGTGTGCCCTGGGCAAATAGGGACTCCGATGCTCGAGGCCATGTTTGAGACCCGCGCTGCAGCATCCGGACGCACGCCCTCTCATGAAGCAGACCTCTTCATCGACCGCATTCCCGAGGGGCGATTGGGAAGCCCCGAGGACATCGCAAAGGCGTTCGTTTTTCTCTCCAGCGACGCGAGCGGCTACGTGAACGGAACCAGCTTGCTTGTGGATGGCGGCTGGCAGGTCGGGTAAGTCTGAGCCTGCCCCCGCGGCCGTATGGTTGACCCCGACGGCGGGACGAGGGCGGCGGTGTTCGACATGAGTTCGATCAGGGACAAGCTTCACGAGGTCTGGCGCGCCGCTGCAGTAGCCGGGAGGCCTCTGCCCTCGGAACTATCACTGGCGTCATCGCTAGGGGTGAGCCGGCCGAAGCTACGCGAAGAACTTGTTCGGCTCGAGTCAGACGGGTTGGTTACCCGAATTCCCAATAGCGGCACTTTTCCTAACCGCTCGGCCCTCGACATGGGTATCCGCCTGGATCAGAGCTATGAGTTCTCGGACATGATCCGCGACGCTGGCCTCGAAGCCCGAGTCGAAGTGCTTGAGTCGACGTGGTGCGCACTTGATCAGGATCGCGCGGCGAAGCTGGGGGTGCGGACAGGGCACAACGCGCTCCAGATCATCAAGCGTTGGTCTGCAGGCGGGCGGCCGATCATGGTCGCTTTTGACTCGATACCGGTCGAAGAGAATGAGCGCGTTCATATCGACCCCCACACTTCCGTTTTTGACGCGGTGCGGAGCCTCCGCGGCTCAGCGGTGGAGTGGGAGACAAGCTGGATACGAGCGAGGACGGCCGGCACCGACGAGGCGAAGCTGCTCGACCTACAGACTGACGAGGCGATTCTTGAACTGACGACCCTTGGGGTTTCTATCCTTGGTGCACCGTTGTACCACGCCCTCGAAATTTATCGTCAGGACGTGCTCCCCTACGGGCTCATCCGCGGAGTACCGCGTCGCAGCTGAGCTGCAATGTTTCCAGCCAATTAAGAAGCTCGCGCATCGGGTTGGCCCGATAAGACGGCCGTGTATGGTTGCGGTCAGACAGCCGGTCTGACCAATTCGAAATGGGGCGCGCATTGAGCCACCTCGAGCAACAGGCGATCCGAGGTAATTCTTTTGTCTCCGACCCAAGAACCTGGACTTTGACCTCAGCGCACGTCGATTTCCGGCGACCCTCTAGCTCCGGTGAGGCGCTCTCTGTGACTGCACTACCGCAGAACGTCACGATGGACCTCAGTCGTACGGCTCTCATCATCGTCGACATGCAGAACGACTTCTGCTCGGCAGGGGGTTGGCTCAACTCACGTGGTGTCGATGTCGGCCCCGCGTCGAGCGCGATCGAGCCTATAAATGCGGTCGCGCGAGGATTTCGTATCCACGGCGTGCCAGTCATTTGGCTGAACTGGGGAAATCGGATCGACCGAGCCAATCTCCCCCCGAACGTCCTACACGTCTACGACCCCGACGGAAGTGGCGGCGGGATAGGCGATGGGGTATTTCGCAGCGATGCCGTGCTCACGAAAGGCAGCTGGGGCGCCCAGATCGCGGACGGTCTCGAGACGGGCCCCGACGATCTCCATATAGACAAATATAGGATGAGCGGATTCTTCGACACCCCGCTCGACAGTGTGCTCCGCGCCCGCCAGATCGACACCTTGCTTTTCGCTGGCGTCAACGCCGATCAGTGCGTTTTCGCGACGCTCATTGACGCCGCAGGCCTCGGGTATGACGTGGTCATGCTCGAGCAGGCGAGCGCGACGACGTCCCCGAGCTTTTGTCTCGACGCGACGATCTACAACATTCGTCAGTGCTTCGGATTCACCGCCGCAGCAGGCGACGTCACGTCAGCACTTTCCCAATGAAACGCGCTATTCGAAAGGAAGAAAATGGCTACCGCTCCCGTCGTAAAGAACGTGAACGACCTGTTGACGTTTCGGATTGGGGAGGGCGACACTGTCAAACTCACCCATCTGACCGGCCCGTCAGAAGGTTCACCGACAAGTGTCTTCTTCGAGGTTTGGGAACCGCTCGGGAGCCAGCCCGACAACTCGCACCCCGACTCGGTCGAGATTTTCATCGTCCTGAGCGGCAGGGCGAGCGCAGTTAGCGACGAACACTCGGTCGAGCTACGGGCGGGCGATGTGGTGGTGCTCCCCGCCGGATCCGTTCATCACATACGCAACGTATCCGAGACAGAGCGCCTCTACACCGTCACGATCATGGCCAATGACCTCGGATCGATGGAAAGAGGATTCGAGGACCTAGTAACTAGCGGTTCTACAGACACCCTTTCCGAGGACGATAAGCGCGCTCTATTTCCCGGATTGGCGATGCATGGTTGACGGAACTGTCGTCGCAGCTGGAGCTGCGAGTAAGGAGACACTTCCTGAACCTCGTCGGAAAGGACGAGAAGCATGAATCGAGAATGGGCCGAGCGTTCCGGACCTGCGCTAAACGACGCGCTTACGACGGATTCGATAGTTCTTCTGCCCGTCGGCGCCATCGAACACCACGGCCCACACCTCCCGTTGTTCACGGATCTGCTCACTGCTGACTCGATCGGTCATCGAGTGGTGTCAGCTGCTGCGGCGAGCGGGCTCGACGTGTGGATTCTGCCGCCGCTTGCCTACACCAAATCTGACGAACACGACTGGGCGCCGGGCACGGCGTCTATCTCTTGGTTCACGCTTATGGACACGGTGCGGTCCATCGCTCGATCTGTCGCGAACACGCCGGCTCGGACGCTGGTGCTTTACAACGGGCATGGCGGCAACGTCGCGTTACTACAGGTCGCGTTGCGAGAAATCCGTATCGAGTTCAGCCTGCGAACCTTCCTGATGAGCGTGCCGATGCCGGCCGGAGACGGCACGAATGGGCCGGACGAACGAGGGCTAGGAATTCATGGTGGACACAGCGAAACCTCTGTCGTCATGCACCTTCGCCCCGACCTGGTCGACCTCACTCACGTAGAACGGTGGGTGCCAGATCGCCTGGCGAACCTCGAGCACATCAAGTTTTCCGGTGGCTACGTCAGTTTCGGCTGGCGGTCCGACGACTTCGGGCCGTCGGGCGTGATTGGCGACCCAACTTCCGCGACGGCGATCGCGGGCGGCGAGCTGGTCGATGCGGCGGTGAAACAGGGAGTCGCGGCTCTCCACGAGATTGCCCACTTCAACCTGTAGGACCTGTTGATGCTGTGGGCTGTGGCGATGACTGAGAACCGAAGGTGCACGCTGAGACAAGCCTTGCAGCCGGGCTCACCTGGAACCTGCGCGTCGCGACGGTTATAGAAGACAGAGGCCGCGCTGAGCTTTGGCACCGTGCCCGAGTTCAGCGTCATGCAGCTGCCTCACAGGAGGGAAATCAATGAATGAAGCGCGTCGCCCCAAACGTCGAAGGCTCCGACTGGCTCGCCAAATTTGTTGTGAACCACCCAGGAGGTCTCTGCGAGGCGCAAGGAGCCGATGAGTCGGCGGTCGTGTCGAGTGTAGGTCTCGACCACCCATCGGAGTTGATTCGTACGGCTGACGTGAATCACGTGCCCCTCGGAACGAAGATCGGTTCCTAGGCCACCAATTTTCATCGTGAACGGATCGAGCTCCACTGCACGTTATCCCTACAGCAGGTGCACGCGGCTTGTCCGCGGCTCGCCAAATATACCGGGCCAGGTGCGCGACCCACCATCAACGGCTTCGGGTATTTACTGATACATACAGGTCGCGAACACTGAGCAGGCACGACGACGTGCGCGAGTCACGACAGCCTGAACCTCAGATCGCCATCCTGGCGACCGACTTCGAGGCACTCTGACTTCACGGAGCTGGACCACTTACGTGCGCGTCACCAGCCCCTGCGCGCTGGTCTCCGGCTTGGCTATGACTAAAAGCGGCTCGATTCGGCTCCATGCCAGCAGGGCCTAGCCCGCGCAACCGCGCCGGGCCTAGGCTGTGCCATGACTATCGCGAGCGAGCTATTGAGCTCGTGCATGGATGCCGGTCAGGCCTCTCGTTACGTCCCCCCGAACGATGTCGACCACGTCCGTGACGAGATCCGCCGGCTGGCTCGGGGACGCGACGTTCACATCCGCACCGCCGTGCTCGAGGGCTCGCTCGTGGTGATCGCCCGCCTCGACTCGGACGTCTGGAGCAACGACACCGCGGTGATGAGAGAGAAGTTTGGTCTATCGACGAACGGCCGCGCGGAATCTTAATCGCCTAGGTTCCCCAACGCGATGCCAGGATCCGCGGTCCAGCCCGTGCTCAATTGCGCAGCGCACGCGCCGACGCACCGTCAGCGAGACCCGATAGCAGCTGCCTAAGAGTCCCGCGAACCGCGAGGTGCCCATGATGGCGAGGTCCAGACCACAATGGGCACGCGCAGTCGCGCTGGGATGCACTTCCAGCACCGGAATGGCGCTGCGTGGCTTGCCCACGGTACATGTACCAGCGGTCGGGAGCCAGGGGTAGACAGCACGAGCCGACCCGACCGGTGGCGGACGGTGGCACGTTGTCCATACGATCGGGCCCGTGCCACATCGGCAGATGCGTCGGCGTCGCCTCCCTCCCGGCGGCGCAGCTCAACCTGCGATGCCCCGCCATTTCGCATCGCAACCCAGTCCGACCATTCGGCGCTATGAGCCCATCGCGTTAAGCGATCCTGCATGGCGTCCACAGCGGTCGACGATATCGCTGGAATCGCGGGACGAGCCGACTTAGGATTCTCTCGTGATTCGGCAGGTTCTGTTTCCACGTTTCCTGACCAGCGTGTTCGCGTACTTCCGTGACAACTGCCTCCACCTCAACCTTGAGGTTGGCGACCGCATCGAGGTCGCGGGCCGCGCGCATTCCTACGGCTACGAACTTTTAATCGACGGCGGTACAGGCGTCGCGGGTCGCCGATACGGCGTGCTGTTCTCGGCTTCGTCCGGGATGACGGCCGTCTCATCCGAAGCGAACACCTCCGGACAGGGTGCCGTGGCCTTGAGCGGCGAGAACGAATCCGATGGCGCAATCACGGCCCGGTTCCCTGTGTCCGCATCGATGCCGCCGGTCCGCCACGCTCTCGCACGTAGTCGCGTCAACGGGAAGCTGGTACAGACCGATTTCCCCGTCATCCTGGTTGGTTGATTGCGCGAGCGAGCAGGGTCAGTGCGAGTCGGAATTCTTTATCTCACGCTGTCGCGCACAGATGGGAGACGACGGCTAGGTCCCCATCGGTGGGCAGCGAGGAAGGTAGCTGTCAACGAATGGCCCTTTTCAGGCTGGCCAGGAGCGGGAATCGGCGAGGAGCGACGCGGCTGGCCGCCCCTCGCCCTGTTTCGTGCATGGGGTTATGCCCACGCGAACCAGCTCGTCAAAGCTAGCTGCGGCAGGGTCTCACGAAAAGAGGTCCGCCAACGACCGCATATTAACCAATAACAAAGGTGCCATCTCTGCGTCGTCAGTGACTGAGCGCGAGGTGTCAACGTTTCATTGTGCATCCTGCCGCTCGGCGAGCGTCCGACGCGTTGCATTCGAAGTGGTACGAACCGGCAATCACCGTTTTAGCTAGTGCTGATCGGCGTAGGTCGTTCACGGATTGAGCCGTGGGCGAAGGCCGTCGATCACTAGTCCGAGCAAATGTCGTGAACGTGACTCCCAGTCTGAGTCAAGGTCGATACGCCAAAGAAACCCGACCATGAGGAGGACGTCGTCAGCATCCACATCCACACGTATCGCGCCCACTTCCTTGCAGGCGCTTAGCAATAGCGCAATGGCGTCGATGACTGAGCCGTAGTGCTCGTCAGCAAGCTGCGCGCGCGTCGCGCTGTGAATCGCGTCGGCGAGGCCGTGTTTGATCCGGCCGTATGAGGCCAGCCGGTCTAACCAGAGGCACATTGCTGCGAAGGGAACATGGTCGTCGAGAAGCATCGGCGCAGCTTGGACAAGTTCTCGAAGGTCATTCTCGTAGACCGCGAGTACCAGAGCCTCACGATGTTCCTGAGCTCGCGAGGCACGGGCATGGCTTTTCGCTTTCAGTTGACCCCGTGGGAACAGGCATATGGAAACACTCGCCAGGATCGTGGCTAACAGCAGTGATTGGCTATTCCCAATTGATACACCGCACCTCACGAAGACATCACCCCGACTTGGGGATCCCCTTCTGTGGCAGCTGGCGACCTGTTTCCTTGGCGGGGATTTGATTTGACTCCTTGCTAGCCCAGGGAAGAGCTATCGCCCGGCAACGCCTCGACCCTGCGGCGTCGTTCGACGGGGCGCTGTTGAAGGTGCTCGTTCCAGCCGGAGGGTGATCATCTCGTTCTCAATCCACTTCGGTTGAACGACGCTTAATGAGGCTGCACGCAACGAACTCGATTCCCTTGCTGATCGGGCGGCCATCGATGGCAGAGAGAAGCCGCGTCGCAGCCACGTGTCCGAGCTCAGCTAGATTCAGGTCCACCGTTGTTAGCGGGGGCCTGGACGCTTCCGCCATAACGTCCCAGTTATCTACACCAACTATTCCGACTTCCCGCGGAACATCCACGCCATGTTCCCGAAACCCGTCGGCGACTCCTCTCGCAATCTGATCGCTTGCACAAAAGACTCCGTCGACCGTTTCGCCACTCCGAATCAAGCGCAAGGCTGCTTCGCGGCCCCATTTCTCGCTCCACTCGCCATAAAGAGGTGCGCCCAAAACCGTCGACCGGCCAGCGTCGTCCAGGGCAGCAACAGCGCCTTCCATTCTGTGTTGCGTAGCGGAATGCCGGGCTGGCCCCGCCACAAGGGCAATGTCCTTTCGTCCGGTTTCGAGTAAATGTTCGACGGCGGTGACAGCGCCCTGAGCGTCGTTGTGGACGATTGATATGTCGTTCGGATTGTCGGACTCGACGAGCGCGTAGACGACGGGGACCGGCAGGTCCTCCCCCAAAGAGGGCCTGATATCACTGGACCGGCCGGTGACAATTATTCCGTCGACACGTCGCGCGAGAAGAATTCGCAAATAGTGCTGCTCACGGATTGGATCCCCGCGACTTTCGCACAGAAGAAGAGACATCTGACCTGCCGCCAAAGCATTTTCGGCACCAGTCAATATGGGGATAGTGAAGCGTCCTATGCTGTCGGTCGTCAGTATTCCCACCGTATAGGTGCGCCCACTCGGCAAGCTCTTTGCCATCAAATTTGGGCTGAACCCGAGATCTTCGGCTGCTGTGAGGACCCGCTGACGCGTCGCTTCCTTCAACTGCCCGCGCCCGTTGAGGGCCTTTGACACCGTTCCGGATGACACTCCTGCCAGCGCGGCGACCTCGGCCACGGTGACCGGGCTTCGCCGGATAGCCGGTGACATTTTTCTCACTCTCTATAAGGCTTAATGGTCGCCAACCTACACCGACGGAAACCTTTCCGCAATTTCGACCTGCTATGGCAAAGACGTGCCTTGACTGTCGTTAGTGTCGGGGTTATATTTCAGGAAATCGATATCCGTTTCGGAAACAATGGGCCGATCGACCCGGATGTTTTTCCGTCAAACCTCGTGCATCATCTGTTTTCAAAGGAGAAAATGACCATGGCTAAATTGGGTGACCTTCGGCCCTCGCGTCCTGCTCGCGCTCACGCCGTCCTCGCAATTCTGGCGGCAGGGACGGTGCTACTAGGGGGTTGTTCCCCGTCCTCGCCAAGCGGCTCGTCCGAGCCCGACAATGGGACGTCCCTCACGATGTGGGCGCGAACAGGGGACCTGCCTCAACCCCTAGTCGATGCGTACAACGCAACTCACGAAAACCAGATCAAGCTCACGATCATCCCAAACGATTCGTATCAGCAGAAGGTGGGATCAGCCGCCGGTGCGAATGCTCTTCCAGATTTGCTGGCATCCGACGTCGTTTATTCTCCGAATTACGTGTCGCAGGGTCTCTATCAGGACATCACGAGCAAGGTCGAAGGTCTGCCCTTCTACGACGATTTGACCCCGGCGCATTCCCAGGCCGCGAGCAAGGACGGGAAGATTTACGGCACTCCATTTATTGTGGATTCCTCATTGATCATCTACAACAAAGATCTTTTTGAAGCAGCGGGGCTCGACCCAGAGGCAGCGCCGCAGAACTTCGACGATATTTATAATGACGCGAAAGCCATCCGCGCGCTCGGCGACGACACCTATGGCTTCTATTTCGGTGGTAACTGTGCGGGATGCAACGCGTACGACATGATGGCGATCGGCGCGGCTGACGGGACCCCGGCATTCCAGGATGACGGCAAAACAGTCTCCATAGATAACGCAGCGATGAACGACACTCTCGCCCTCTACAAGAAGATGTGGGACGAGGGAATTATTCCGTCCGCCGCGCAAACCGAGGACGGCTCGACGTGGACCACCGCTTTCAATGCCGGCCAAATCGGTATTCTCCCTATCGGCAACTTCAACTTCGGTCCGCTGGCTGACGCAAGCTTCGATTGGGGAATCGCACCGCTTCCCTCTCCGGATGGGAGTGGAACGTCGACGTTTGTGGGTGGCGATGTCATCGGCATCAGCGAGAACTCGAAAAATGTCGATCAGGCGTTCGATTTCATCGAGTGGGAACTCAGCGAAGAGGCTCAGGTAGACATCATCGCCAAGAGCGGTAACCTCCCGTCTCGTGTCGACCTAGCCAACAACGAGTTCAGCGCGAAGGATCCTCGCGTCGTCGCAACTATTGAGGGCCTCGCGAACGGATACACCCCTTCTTCCACCGAGTACGGAACTGTAATCAACGACAGCACGGGGCCGTGGCTCACGGCAATCCGCTCCTACGTGTTCGACGGGCGTACCGATGCGCTTGAAACGGCGGAAAAGGCGATCCAAGACGAGTTGGACGCGGCTAACTGACTCGTGGTGGATTTGACCTGATCGATCACAGAGGTAGCGCGGGCGCCGCAGTGGTGTCCCGCGCTACCCCCAACCCCCCAATCCGAAGGTTTCTGACCGCATGTCGTTCCCCACGAAAGCGTCTCCGCAACGCAACCAGAGCCCCGACCGAGTTCAGCGGCGCCCGCGGCCAAATTCCACACTGACCCGGCGGCCCTTGACCGGAATACTCTTTGTCGCTCCCGCGGCAGCGATCATCCTGGTGCTATTCCTCGTTCCACTCGGATTGCTGATCTTCATGTCTTTCCAGGACTGGCCGCTTCTTGGCGGGCCGACGCCGAACGGAATCGCCAACTACCAGTCAATCCCGGAAAACGAGCTATTCACCGGTGCTATCGCTTTCACACTCCTCTATACCGTCATCACTACCGTTCTGATCTTCGGCATTTCCTTCGTGCTAGTCGCAGTATCAAACTCCAGCCGCAAGGGCGCAAAGTTCTACCGCACCGCCTTCTTCCTCCCCTATGTAGTTGGAACCGCATCGGCGGCATTGATCTGGTACGCCTCGGTCAACGACCAAAATGGCATCGCCAACGACATTCTCCAAAGGGTGGGGCTCACGACAGGACCCTGGGGGTTCCTCTCAACACCAGGCCAAGCGTTGTTCACCGTAATGACCTTGGTCGTCTGGAAATTCATTGGCTTCCAAGTGATCGTGCTTCTAGTCGGCTTGCAGTCCGTGCCCGCGGAACTTTACGAAGCGGCTCGCATGGATGGTGCCAGCACCATCCAACGCCTGAGGTACATCACACTCCCGTACTTACGGCCCACCCTTGCGTTGCTATTTATCTTGTCCGTTACTGCCTCGTTGCTCGCCTTCGATCAGTTTCAAGTCCTAACAAGAGGAGGACCAGATAACAGCACGGTGACCCTAGTCCTGGCTATATATAACACCGCGTTTACCAGGTTTGATCTCGGAGAAGCGGCTGCGCTCTCCATCGTGCTGGTGATAGCCCTCGTGGTCCTAAACGGCATCCAATTAATGTTCCTGCGAAGCAAGGAAGACAAATGAGTCCCCGCGAAAAGGCCGTCGTTGCCAACCGCGCGATCCCGGTACATCGGCGACTTGCAGGTCAAGTCCGAACTCGTTCGATCATCAATGGCGTTGGATATCACCTGTTCAGCAGCGTACTTGCAGCAATCTTTCTCCTGCCCATCCTGTGGGCGGTGCTGAACTCCATCAAGTCACCGGCGGAAGCAAATCAGCAACCACCCACCTGGTTTCCACAATCCTTCTCGCTGGAGAATTACGCAAAGCTGGCCACCTACGGTGATGGTATCGGTGTCTACCTTTGGAACAGCATCGCGTTATCCGGGCTCGTTGTCATCGGAACTGTGCTTGTTACGGTCTTGGCCGGATACGGGTTCGCCCGATTCCAGTTCCGCGGGAAAAGCCTTCTCTTCGGCACCACGTTGCTCATCCTGATGGTGCCGTATGCCACCATCCTCATTCCGCTATACATCGTGCTGAGCTGGATTGGACTGACCAACACTGTTTTCGGGCTGGCGTTGATTCTTGTCATGTTTCAGCTCCCCTTCGGGGTATTCCTAATGCGAAATAGCTTCGAAGCTGTCCCCCAGGAGCTCGAGGAAGCCGCCTTGGTTGACGGCGCATCAAGTTTCGGAGCATTTCGCTATATCTCCCTCCGCCTGGTAACGCCTGGGATCGTCACCGTCGCTCTGTTTTCATTCCTTGCTTCGTGGAACGAGTTTCTGGCTCCACTGATATTCCTCAACGACGGGTCGCAGTACACGCTCCCTTTGGTACTGGTAGGACTGCGGCAAAACGCCTACGGCGTCATCGACTTCGGAGCCCTCCAAGCCGGCGTGGTCGTCACCATTGTTCCCGTCCTGCTTCTTTACCTATTTCTCCAGCGTTACTACGTGTCCGGACTCGTCAGCGGCGCGCTGCGCGGATGATCCTCTCAACCGGGCTTAAAACCTCAAACCCCCCGCGCTCAGATCTAAGGAGATCTCGTATGACCACCGTTCAGCCAGCGGCCCCTGTGCTCCCCATCGAAGCGAACACGCTCAAGTTGACACCAATAGGGATCGAAACGGCACGTATCACCGGCGGCAGCTGGGGAAAGTGGCAAGATAGCAATCGAACGATCACAACTCCGCACGCATTCACCTGGCTGGAAAGCGACGGCACGATCGACAGTTTCCGGCGACTGGATCCCGATTCGGCCCTCCATCCTGACCGGCGGGGGCTATGGTTTACAGATTCCGACCTGTACAAGGCACTTGAAGCCGTGGCGTGGGATGTCGCGCGCGGCGGCGCAGAGTCGGAGACAAGAGTCCTCACTCAGCTATTGGACGATCTCACGGGTATTGTGGCGCGTGCGCAGGGAGCCGACGGGTACATCAACTCCTTCGTGCAGGCCGGACTCGACGTCCGATGGGACAACCTCATACGGAGTCACGAGCTCTACTGCATCGGCCACCTCATTCAAGCCGGCATAGCTCACAAACGAAGCACTCAACGCACCGAGCTATTTGACGTGGCGGTTAGAGCCGCTGACCTGGTGGTCAACGATTTTGGGCAGAGCAGACGCCTTGACTCTGATGGTCATGAAGAAATCGAGATGGCATTGGTCGAGCTGTACCGAGAAACAAGCAATCGTTCCTATCTCGCCCTCGCTCAACAGTTCGTCGACGGTCGCGGGCACGGCAACTTGAAGTTGGATGGTTTCGCCGACAGCTCCTACTACCAAGACGCCACGCCTGTTCGGGAAGAGACGACGGTGGTCGGCCATGCCGTGCGGGCGATCTACCTTCTGGCAGGCGTTGTCGATGTCTACATCGAGACCGGAGAGCAAGCTTTGCTCGATGCCGCCCTCGCGCAGTGGGATGCGATGATCAACACTAAAACCTATTTGACTGGAGCTGTTGGGTCTCGGTTTGTCGGTGAGGCCTTCGGGGAAAGCTATGAGCTGCCCCCAGATCTCGCGTACGGAGAGACCTGCGCGACGATCGGCAATATCATGGTCGGCTGGCGGTTGCTGTTGGCAACTGGGGAGTCTCGATTCGCGGACGTCATCGAACGTTCCTTGTATAACTTGTTCTCGGCTTCGACATCGATCGATCGCACAGCCTTCTTCTACAACAATCCTGCGCAGCGGAGGTCTGCGCTTGCTGCCGCGCCCACTGATACTCGTCCCGATCGGGCGGACGCGCCCGGTACCAGGCCGACGTGGTTCGAATGCGCCTGCTGCCCACCCAACATCATGCGTACCATTTCATCGCTATCGGCTTATATTGCTACCTACACAGCCACTGGGGTGCAGCTCCATCAATTCATTCCCAGCAATCTCGAGTTCCCTCTTTCTCACGGCCCCGTAGCTCTCGCGGTAAGTACGGCGTATCCGATCGATGGGGAGATCTTGGTGACCATCGAAGAGACCCCACAAGTTGAATGGCAGCTCGAGCTACGTGTGCCGGAATGGGCGGAACTCATCACAGTGTCTGTCAATGGTGCGGATATACCTGCGCCAGTGAATGAGCGTGGATACGCCCAGATCCGTCGCTTCTGGCGAGAGGGCGACAAGGTCACAGTTTTCATCCCTGTCGTTCCGCGACTCACGATCGCTCATCCGTCTGTAGATGCAGTGCGGGGCGAAGTGGCCATCGAACGAGGTCCGATTGTATACGCCTTTGAGAGCAAGGATCAGCAGGCTGCGGTTGATCTCAACCGAGTCGAACTCGTAGTCGGCTCGGAATTGAAGGAAGTGTTCGTCGACGACTTCCTTGGTCAGCAGGCCGTCCTTATTGAGGCGACCGGGGTGACTCGCGACGACTCCGCATGGGCAGACACCGGCTGGAAGCCATACCTCCCGAACGAAACGCCGATCGGCGAGCGAGTCGATTTAGTGGCAATCCCGTATGCCCTGTGGGCGAATCGGGGTCCGTCTATTATGAGGATATTTACTCCTATTAACACTCAACACTCGGACTTACGCGGTGAATGAAAGACGCATGCCGCGACCGAGCCGCGGCATGCGCTTCCGAGCATGCACTACAGACACTTATTCATGCATTGCTATCGGGCGAGATCCTTCACTGTTGCGTGCGCGCCGTGCGCCCACAGCGAGTTGAGAGCAGCAACGTACGCCTCGACGAAGCGTGGGCTCTCGGCGAGATCGCCGAACAGTTGCTCGTTGGAGATGAAAGCCACCGGGTTCGCCTTCTGCGATTGTGCGAGCGGCACTAGTTCGTCGACGAGCCGGTCGATAACCACGATCGGTGCACCCTGCTCATCGGTCGCCTCTGCGTAACGCGCCCAGCTCGCGACAATCCCTGCGGAGCGGAAGATCTCGCCGTCAGACTCGAGCTGAGCACGAATGACCGGCAGCAACCACTTGGGTATCCGGTCCGACGACTCTGCGCACAGGCGTGCAAGAGTGTCGCGGATCTCGGAATTTGCAAACCGCTCAATCAGCGTCAACTTATAGTCGTCAAGGTCGACACCGGGCACCGGCTTTAGCGTCGGCGTTGCCTCGCGGTCCATGTAATCCCGCAGGAATTTCGCAAATACCGGGTCAGCCGTCGCTTCGTGTGCGTAACGGTAACCGCTGAGGAAGCCGAAGTAGCACATCGCCTGGTGCGAGACGTTGAGCAGGCGCAGCTTCATGAGCTCGTACGGCTCAACATCACCAACGACCTGCACGCCAGCATCTTCGAACGGAGGACGCCCCAGCGGAAAGGTGTCTTCAAGCACCCACTGGAAGAATGGCTCGCATACGACCGGCCAAGCGTCGAAGATACCAAATCGATCGAGTACTTCGGCCCGGTCGTCATCTGTCGTCACGGGAGTGATGCGGTCCACCATCGAGTTTGGGAAGGCCACGTTCTCTAGCACCCACCCACCCAGTTCCGGGTCACGAAGAGAGGCAAAAGCGGAGAACGTGCGCCTGGCCATGTGGCCGTTGCCCTGGATGTTGTCACACGACATGATCGTGAACGGAGGGATGCCGCGCTCCCGCCGCCGCGCGAGTGCTTCCACGACCAGCCCGAACACGGTGGCGGGCATGGCGCCTGGGACGAGGTCCGCCTGGATCGCCGGGGTGGACGAGTCGAATTCGCCCGTCTTCTGGTCAAAGTTGTACCCGCCCTCGGTGACTGTGAGGGAGACAATGCGAGTTGACGTATCCGCCATTTTCTCTATGACTGCCTCGGGATCATCAGGTGCGAACAGGTACTCGACGATCGACCCGATCACGCGAGCGTCGCGTGACCCGTCGGCGTGCTTGTAGACGAGGGTGTAGAGGGAGTCCTGTTCGCGCATGACGTCCCGCATCTTCGCGTCGACGGGCAGCACCCCCACGCCGCAGATCCCCCAGTCAAGGGCTTTCCCCTCGCGCATCAGTGTGTCAATGACCATCGCCTGGTGGGCGCGGTGGAACCCACCGACCCCAAAATGGACGATTCCCGTCGTCACATCCGATCGGAGATACGTTGGGAAGCCTGTTGGGGACGTCTCTTTGACACCCGAAGGCGTCACCTCGCGCAGTAAAAGGGCGTTGCTAAGTGTGACAGGCATGCGGCTCCAGAATCAGTCATCAAATGCGACGGTGGACCGTCGCGTGATAAGGCGGAAGGGGACCAGCACGTCTTCCATTCCGTCGGTTTCGCCGCGGATGAGGGCGAGGAGGCGGTCGACGCTTGTTGTTGCAATTTGCGCGGTGTCGGGCGCGATCGTGGTCAGTGGTGGTACCGAGAATTGAGCCTCGTGCGTGTTGTCCCATCCCACGACCGCGACGTCGTCCGGGATTGTGCGACCTGCTTCATGGAGGGCGCTAATTGCGCCGATGGCGATGGTGTCGTTGAAGCAGAAGAGGCTGTCGAAAGGCACGCGATCGGCGATCAGTTTCTTGACGGCCAGATAGCCTTCGCCAGCTGTCCACTGTGGGAGTGGGATCACTAGTTCTTGATGCGCTGTCAAGCCGTGCGAGCGCAGGGCGTCGAGGTACCCGTGTGTGCGCCGCAGGTGAGGTCCAGTGTTTGATGGTCCGACCGTCGTAGCGCCAAGTGCTGCGATTCTGGTTCGCCCGAGGCCGATGAGATGCTCAGTAGCGACTCGAGCGGCAGCGACATTGTCGATGGATACATGGATGTAATGTCCGCTCGCGACACCGTCCTCGAGGTCGATTCGTTCGCCTAGAAAAAGCGTAGGTACGTTGTCCTGCCGAGGCTCAAGATCTGCTGCGGTGATGGCTATCGGGTTGAGAACAAGACCGTCAATCATCGCTGCCGGGTAGCCGTGGAGCACCGACAATTCGCGAGCGCGGGTTCCACCGGTTTGCTCAATCAGGAGAACTTGATCCTGAGCGGCAGCAGCTTTTTGTATCAGATCAGCTAACTCGGCGAAGTAGGGCGCGGCAATTTCTGGGATCGCGAGAGCGATGAGCCCGCTTTTCCCGCCTCTGAGTTTGCGGGCGGTCACGTTGGGCCGATACCCAAGCATTTCGATCGCACGCTGGACTTTTGTTCTGGTCTCCGGCTTGACGTGAATGTAGTCATTCACCACGTTTGAAACCGTCCGTTGGGACACGTTGGCCAGAGCGGCCACATCGCGCATGCTGGCGGGCACTGATGTCCTTCATTGATAGTCGACAAGGCGGGACTCGTTGTAGGCAATCTATCGGCCAAGCTGGGCGTGCCGGTGGGCAGGGGCCCGCCCACCGGCATGGACCTTCTAGCCCTTCAGTGCAGAGTCGATATTGCTGTTGCCGTTTTGAAGTGCCTCTTCGATATCGGCGTTCTGGAACAGGACAGACTGCACGGCCTGGACACAGATCTTTTCAACGGCCGGCCAGTTCACGATGTGCGGCAGGGTCTTTGTCGCATCGGAAGCGGTCGAGGCATAGTTCGCTCGCTGGGGAGCGTCCTGATACTCAGCCGATTCGATGACGGACGTGCGGGCGGCGATGTGGCCCGTTCCGAGCGCCCATGCCGCGTCGTTGGCGTAAAGGAAAGAGATGAACTCGAGCGCCGCCCGATACTTCACCGGGTCCGCTTCCTGCTGTACCGGAATCGCCCAGGTGTGCTGGTTGGCCCATCCGTTAGGTGTTCCGTACAGGTTCGGGAAGGTGTGAGCCTGGTAATCGAAAGTCGCTGTGTCATTCAGCGAGTTCACCAGCCAGGTGCCGTTGTACATCATCGCGACCTCGCCGTTGCTAAAGCTCTGATTCACGGCGTCATAAGTCTGATCGCCGCTCGTGTATCCCTCGTCAACGAGTTCCTTTTCGAACGCGAAGGCAGTTTTCGCTTCTGGGGTATCAAGGTTTCCCGACTCCAGGTCGTCGCTGAGCACAGAGCTTCCCTGTTGCATGATCAGAGTGTTGACGAAGTGCCAGGCGAGGTTGTCACCGACAAGAGGGATGGCAAGGAAGTTCTTACCGGTCGTTTCCTTCACCTGCGCGGCGGCGGCGAGAAATTCCTCGGGGGATGTAGGCAGGATCGGGTTTCCGTCGGCGTCGACGAGTCCAGCCTCCTTGAAAATGTCGACGTTCACGTGTGCGAGCCCGGCGTGATAGTCGAACGGGACAGCGTAGGTAACGTCATCGGACATGACTGCGGTCTGTTCCACGGGCAAAGCGTCAGACAGGTCGATGCTGACCCCGTCCGTGACGTCATCGAGAGGCAGTAGGAGCTGCCGTTCGGCGTAGTCGGGGAGGCTCTGTCCGTGCATGACAGTGACATCCGGCGGGGTGCCGCCAGCAATCGAGGCGTTGAGCTGGTCGTAGAACGCGTCCCAAGCAGCTCCGCCCAGTCGTTCGACAGTAATCCCGTATTCATTCTCGGCGTTGAACTTGTTCGCTAGCGTCGTAATTGTGGGGCACTCCCCTACTGCCTGAGACAGATCGGTGTTGTCGCCGACCTCGTCGTCGCAGTTGCCGAAAAAGTGGGCGAACTCAATGGTGGTTCCATCGAGCTGCTCATCGGTGACGCCGTTGATCTGGTCCGACAGGTCCGAACCTGCCGCACCAGTGCTGTTGGTTCCCCCGGTGCAGCCGGACAGCAGCAGCGCTGTGGCGGCGACGGCCGCGAGGGCGGATATGCGGGCTTTCATTGGTTCTCCTTGTGCTGTGGTGGATGGGTGGTACAGATCGAGTCCTACTTTTCGCCGCTGCCGAGGGTGATGCCGCGGATGAGCTGGCGCTGGAAGAGGAAGAACACGATGATCAGCGGCAGGCTGCCCACCAGGCCTCTGGCCATCAGGTCGCCGAGGTTGGTGGAGGAGGCGAAGTTTGACTGCAGCGAGGCAAGCCCGGTGGTGATGGTGAACCAATCGGTGCGGCTAGAAATCACCAGCGGCCACAGGTAGTCGTTCCATGTCAGGACGAAGGTGAAGATCGCCAGGGATGCCATTGCGGGGCGGGCGAGTGGAATCATGACCGAAAAGAAGGTGCGCCACCGGCCTGCGCCGTCGATCCGCGCGGCTTCCTCCATCTCGACAGGGACTTTGCTGAAGAACTGTGTCATCAAGAACACGCCCAACGGAGCTGCGAGACGAGGCAGGATTAGCGCCGGGTAGCTGTTTTGCAGGTCGGCCCCAGAGATCATCAAGAAGAGCGGGATGAACATCGCTTCCTTGGGCACCATGAGCCCTGCAAGCACGACGACGAACACGCCGCGCTTCCCGGGGAATGGGATTCGCGCGAACGCGTAACCGGCCATCGCGCAGAACACGACCGTGATCAGTGTGGTGAGGATGCTGACCACCGCACTGTTGAGGAACCAGCGGGGAAGGTCACTTCCTTGCAACACCGTGACGAAGTTGTCGAGGGTCACTTCAGTCGGGAGGAGACTCGTCGAGGAGCGCTGGAGGACGTCGTTTGGTGTCAGTGCGAGCGACAGCATCCAAAGGATCGGCAGTAACCACGTGACCGCCGCAACAATAAGAAGGACGTGGTAGCGAAGCGAGCTTGAGCGTTGTGCTGCGGACGCTTTGCGGTGGGGTGTTCTGATTGACGGCACTGGTGGTCTGGTGGTCAGGGTGGTCATCGCTCTCTCGCCATCACTCGGAACTGGACAGCAGCGACTGCGGCCATCAACACGAACAGGAACACGGACAGTGCTGCGGCATAGCCGAGTTGGTAGTTCTTAAATCCGGTTTCGTAGATGTGTTGGATCAGCACCACCGTCGCGGTACCAGGTCCACCACGGGTCATGATGTAGACCTGCCCGAAGATTTGGAACGATGCGATGAACTGGGTCACAGCCACCAGGATCGTGACGTGGGACAGCCCTGGAACCGTGATGTTGCGAAACTTCTGCCACCAGCTCGCGCCGTCAAGTGACGCGGCCTCGTAGTACGCCGGTTCGATGTCCTGGAGCCCGGCGAGGAACAAGACCATGTTGAATCCCACTCCCCACCAAACGGAGGTGGCGATGATGGACGGCATCGCCAGGTTTGGATCGGAGAGAAACGAAATCCCATCGAGGCCGAACCAACCGAGGAAACCGGCAATGAGACCACGATCAGGGTTTAGCAGGTAACTCCAAATCAGAGTCACCGCTGAGATCGGAAGCACATACGGCAGGAAGAACGCTGCTCTGTAAGCTCCTCGAGCCTTGCCCTTGGTGTTGACGAGCAATGCCAGGCCTAGTCCGAGGCCGATGAGGATGGGGGTTGAGAATACGGTGAAAACGAGTGTGTTGCGGAGCGACGTCCAAAACGTTTCGTCGTTCCAGGAGCCATCGGCACCCGGATGAACTCCCATCAGCGCCCACGCACCAACCGCAATGACGACAACGGCCACCGCGCCAACAGTCGAGCGCCGCCTAACGGTCACGGCGATGACAATGGCTGCTGCCAGCACAAGAAGTCGAGTCCACCCGTCGTAGAACGGAGTCCAAATGAGGTTGGTGCCGCCCAGCATGCGGACGTAGTTGTCAGCGCCGATGAATTCACGGATCGGGCTGAGGAGATCCCAGTTGTACCCGCTCATGAAGATTGCTTGGAACACAGGGCCGAGGAGGAATATCGCGTACACCACGAGGAACGGTGCGAGGAACAGTGCCCCATCGCGGAGATTGCGTGACGAAGACCGGTGACGCAGGCGCTTCGCGGACCGGTCCAGCCGCGGCATTACTGGTGGTGCCGCAATTCCCACGGGCGACTGGGTCGTCATCTTTGACTCCAAAACATTTGCGTCGTAGCAATCTTGATTGACATCACTATCTCCGACCGCATCCGGCTTGTCAACTACATCCACTTTTGCAGGCCCGAGTCGGCGCACCGCTATCAAACCAGTGTTTGCTGCGTTGAAAAAACAGGTGGACTACGAGACTATGTTGCTATGTCCTTCCCTGCCCCTCGGAATGATTCCGGGATCAATCCTGACTATCCGCGTCCCCAACTAGTCCGTTCCGACTGGCAAAGCCTCAACGGGACTTGGGACTTCGACTTCGACGATGAAATGGCCGAACCCGGCTACTCGGCACCCCTTGGACACCAGATTGTGGTGCCGTTCCCGCCAGAATCTCCGGCATCCGGCATCGGGAAACTAGGTTTCCACCCAGTCGTGTGGTATCGCCGCATTGTTAGGGCCGCCGATCTGTCGGCTGCCGGCTACACGGCGGGGAAACGTCTAATTCTTCATTTTGGCGCGGTCGATTACCGCGCCGAAGTCTGGGGGGGCGATAGTTTTCTAGGACGCCACGAAGGTGGCCATACGCCGTTTTCTTTTGATGTCACCGAGCACGCAGCGACAGGCCAGGACTGGGCTATCACGGTTCGCGCGGAGGACGACCCCACCGATGTGGGACAGCCGCGCGGTAAACAAGACTGGGCGCTTGAGCCGCACGGAATCTGGTACGAGCGCACAAGCGGGATCTGGCAGAGCGTCTGGCTAGAGGCTGTCCCGGACGTCTTCATATCATCGGTCGCATGGCTGCCAGACGTGCCAGCCGGAACTGTGCAGGTCGAGGTTGAGCTCAGCGACCGACCAGATATCGGTGCGCAACTTTCCGTCGACCTCCTCTATGACGGCAGTATCGTGGGACGCGCAGTGTGGGACGCCACTGACGCCCGCAGCAAAGCGGTGGTCACCTTAGCGCGACAATCAAATGGACAAGCCTACGAAAATCTCCTATGGTCACCGGAACAACCACGCCTGCTGGACGCGATCGTTTCGATGGAGAACAATGGCGTCGTAGGGGATCGAGTCAACTCGTATCTCGGGCTGCGAAGCGTTGGCACCAGCCGCGGCTACTTCATCCTGAACGACCGGCCCTATTTTGTCCGCTCGGTCTTGGCGCAAGGATATTGGCCGGAAAGCCACCTTGCCGCCCCAAGCTCCACCGCCCTTCGCCGAGAAGTCGAACTCGCTAAAGAGTTAGGTTTTAACGCAGTTCGCGTTCACCAAAAGATCGAGGATCCGCGTTTTCTGATGTGGGCGGACCGGCTCGGGTTACTCGTCTGGGAGGAAGCACCTAGCCATTTCGAGTTCTCCACCACGGCGGTGCGCAGACTGGTGACAGAATGGACTGATGTTGTCCTTCGGGACCGCTCTCACCCGTGCATCGTGACTTGGGTGCCACTCAATGAAAGCTGGGGCGTGCAGCACATCTCCCACGATCCCGCTCAACTTTCGTATGCGCAAGCGCTCTACCATCTGACAAAGGCGCTCGACCCGACCCGCCCAGTTGTCAGCAATGACGGGTGGGAACATGCGGACTCGGATATCATGACAATCCACGATTACGCGACTACGGGGCCTGAACTCGCTGCCAATTACACCGACAGATCTGCTCTTGAAGAAGTCCTCGAAGGCCTCGGGCCAGTTGGGCGCAGAATGCGCCTGTTGGGCGAGGGTCGACGTGATCAGCCAGTTATGGTCACAGAATTCGGCGGCATCAGCCTCGCTCCCGAGGATGGCACCGTTCAGGATCGAGTCGATGGCTGGGGTTATGCAACTACACGCTCCCCCCAGCAGTTCGAGGGCTCCGTACGTGAGCTTTTTCGAGCGCTTCAGTCCAGCCCTGTGCTGGCCGGATTTTGTTACACGCAACTGACCGACACTCGACAAGAGGCGAACGGGCTCACAGATGCCCAACGGGTACCCAAAATCGAAGCCACGGTGATACGGATGATCGTTCTCGGCGCCGATGTGGACACGAGTAGCCACCGGCGCCCTAAAGCGCCCGCAGAGCAAGCACACAGCTGATCGGCCGACGTCAGTCAGCAAGCGCTTTTCGCCCAGGTCGCGCACTCGACTCGCAGATCCGCAACTCTTGTAGCTGCAAAGCTCCGGCAATTGGACGTAGAGGAAAATATGGCCCGACAGGTTCAGACCGCCCCGACACGGCCCCTGGCTGATCTGATTTGTCTGCGGTGCAATCGGACGTACACGCCCAAGATGTTGGCGTGGCGGTGCGATGAATGCCAAGGGGTGCTGGACGTCGCAAATTTCCCGGTGTTCATTGACGTCGAGGAACTTATGCAGCACACGGCTTCGATGTGGCGTTACGCCAGCACGATGCCGATCGAGCTCGATGTCACCGTCAGCCTGGGCGAAGGAATGACGCCACTCATCCAGGCGCATGAGCGACCCAATCTGCGCTTGAAACTCGACTTCCTGATGCCGACACTGTCGTTCAAGGACCGCGGCGCCGTTGTCCTTGCGACCCTCGCCAAGAGGCTCGGTATTGCGGAGGCGATGGTCGATAGCAGTGGAAACGCTGGGACAGCTGTCGCGGCGTACTTCGCCCGAGCAGGCATCCCGTGCACCGTGTACGTGCCCGCGGGTACGTCCGACGGGAAGCTGTCGCAGATGCGTGCCCATGGCGCGACGGTCGTGCTTGTCCCCGGAACGCGAGCCGATACGTCTCGTGCTGCCGAGGGCGCTGCAGGCGAGCCCGGAGTCATGTACGCCAGCCATGTGCACAATCCTTACTTTCTCCACGGAGTCAAGACGTACGGGTACGAAATCTGGGAGCAATCCGGTTTCCGGCTACCCGAAACGGTCGTCCTTCCAGTGGGTAACGGAACCATGGTGCTGGGCTGTGCTCTAGCATTCAATGAACTAGTCGCTGCCGGCCTGGCCGACCGCGTCCCGGTCATCATTGGAGTTCAGGCCCAAGGATGCGCTCCCCTCGAGCAAGCTATGTACAACGGAGCGCGCGGGGCAGTACCTGTTGAAGCGGTGGGGACGATCGCCGAAGGTATTGCGATCGTTGCTCCGCCGCGTGGGGAACAGATTCTCGCTGCAATCCGGGCGAGCGGCGGCACCATCGTCGCGGTAACGAACGACCAAACCGCCGCCGCGCGAGCCGACCTTGCGCGGCAAGGTCTTTTTGTCGAGCCAACCTCCGCCGTGTGTTGGGCTGCAGTCCTCGCAGCCGATGACAGTGGCACGCCGCCGAGGTCAACCTGGGCAGCCGCGTTGCCTCACCTGCGCGCGGAAGACGTGGTGGTCCCACTCTGCGGCGCCGGACTCAAGTCCCCGAAAGAAAGCCACGTGCATAGATGATCTCTTCTGGCGCGCCCCGACGCTTTGCTGACGCTGCCCACCCCTACAGTCCGATACGGGTCGCCGGCGGCCTGGCATTCGTCTCGGGCCAGCTCGGTGTCGACTCCGGCGAGGTAGTTCCTGGCGGGATCTCGGCCGAGACCCGTCAGGCGTTCAGCAACCTTGCTGACACCCTGGAGTCAAACAACATGGATTTCAAGAACATTGTCAAGATCACCGTGTACCTCGCATCAATGGCGGACCGTATGGCGATGGACGAGGTATACCAAGAAGTCCTACCGCTTCCGTTGCCTGCCCGAACGTGCTTCGCCGTCGGTGAGTTACCTTTCGGCGCGAGGGTTGAGCTTGATGTCATCGCTGGGCTTCAAAAGTGACAGCCGTCCACATTGTGACAACAGGCGGAACGATCGATAAGGAATATTCACGCGGGGGAGAGCTCGTCATCGGTGAGGCCATGGCACCGGCTCTCATCGCGACCGCTCGTACCAACCTTGACGTGACGTTCGAAGCTGTCTGTCGAAAGGACAGCTTGGAGTTGAGCGACGAAGACCGGGACAATATTCGCGTCCACGTGGCCGGAAGCACCGAGACGAAGATTGTGATCACTCACGGCACCGACACGATGGTCGCGACCGGTTCGGCACTTCAGGGTCTCGGCGACAAGACAATCGTGCTGACTGGAGCGATGCAACCGGCGCGCATGCTGGACAGCGACGCTGCCGGCAATCTGGGTCTCGCCCTCGCGGCGGTGCAACTCCTCCCTGCGGGGGTCTACGTTGCGATGAGCGGGCTGGTTATTCCCGTGGAGCGGGCCTCGAAGCACCCTGACCTCGGGGTCTTTCAGGACTCCCGGAGGCCTAGCGCATAGCCATCAGGTAAACGCTCTACGCCACCCTAACGCCGAGCTTCGCGATGTCTTTAGCGCTGATTGTTCGTTTGCGTGCGATCGCAGCCGTGGTGAACGCCAGCGATGCAAGGAGCCAGACGAGAAGTCCGGTTACGGCGGCGGCGGTACCTGTCTGGCTGAGTAAAACTGATTGGAGTCCTCCCAGAGCAGGTTGCAACGGGGAGAAGGTTTGGAGCTGGGCAAGGACGCCGGGTGTGCTGCTGGTCACCGCCGTGGCGATCCCAACAATCGCAACGATGAGTCCGATAAAGCGAGCGACGCCGCCGAACGCCGCGGAGAGAGCTTGCGTCACGGCAGCAAACGCAGCCCCCGCCAGCAATCCGATGCCAGCAAATTCCATCCACCGCCCGACCTCCAACTGAAGGATCGGAGCAAGAAGCGCGACGGCAAGGATCCCCTGCACCGCACCCACCGCACCAGCCGGCAGGTATGACCGGAGCGCCAACCGGAGAGAGGAACCGGTGGAGCCGAACGCTCCTGCGGGGACGGCGCGGAATACGAGGAAGATCGCCATTGCGCCGAGCCACAGGGCGAGAACTAAGTAGAACGGTGCGCTGCCGGACGCCGAGAATGTCGGTGATGAGGTGGCCCGAACTGGATCCGACACCACTGATGACAGGATCTGTCGGTCGTCCGCGGAATAGCTAGGTAGTTGGTCTGCCGCAGTGGTCAGTCCTTCGGAGAGGGAGGTGATCCCACCACTCAGATCGGCGGCTCCTGTCGCAGCTTTGGCTGTTCCGGCGGCGAGGTCGGCGGCACCGGCGGCGAGGTCGTTCGCTCCGCCTGACAGGGTGGAGACGCCAGCATCAACATTGACCGCGCCGGCGGCGAGCTGCGAGAGGCCACCGGTGAACTGGGTGATGCCGATGGAATACTGCTGGGCGCCGAAAGATAATTGGCCCGCGCCCACGCTGAGTTGGCCCATTCCGGCACCGATCCCGGCTACCGTGTTCGCCGCGACCGCAATTCGAGAACAAAACTCTGTCCCGGACGTAACGGGATCACACTCGGCAGAGAGGGCGAGAAGCTCGGTTCCTTGCGCGGTGACCACCGTCTGTGTTTGTCTGATGCCGCCAGCCACACCCGAGGCCCCGTCGGCAATGGCTGTCGCACCAGCGGCGAGCCCTGGACTGGTGGGGTCGCCGGTGGCGGCAACGTTGAGTGCGTTGAGCCCCTCGGAGAGTCGTCCTGTACCCGTGCTGAGCTTCAAGGTGCCAGCGGCGAGCTGTGAAGCGCCGCTGGAGAGTGCGGCGCTGCCGTCCGCCAGTTGCTGCGCACCGTTCGTCAGCTGGCGGCCACCGTCGGATAGTTCGACGGCGCCGGCGGCGGCCTCCCCAATTTGGTGGCTGAGGGTGTTGAAGCCCAAATAGATGTTGTCGAGATACCCGGTGGTGAGGGTGCGTCCCAGCGCGGCGGCAGCGAACGACGCAATCGCGTTGCTGATGGCGTCATCGACCAGTTTGCTTCGCCCACTGGTGGCAACGTCGATGCGTGCTGCGTCGGCCATGGAGGGGTCACCACCCACCGACGTTGCAGCGGTGGAGAAGTTTTCCGGGATAGTGACAACTGCGGTGTAACGTCCGCTCGCAAGCCCTTCTGCGGCATCGTCCTTGTCCGTGACGACCCAGGTGTAGGTCTCATCCGCGCTCTCGTTGGGGAGGTCACTGACCAGTTCGGCAGTCATTTGACGCCCGAGCGGCACCGTCTCCCCGTCGACTTGCACAGGCTGATCATTGTTGACGATAGCCGCGGTTGTGCCTGCCAGCCTCTCCTGCGGATCCCATACAGCCCAGGCCAGAACTCCGGCAACAATAAGCGGGACCAGGACGATCCCGAGGAGTGAGATAGGACGGTACGTTCGTATCGGTCGGGCGAAATCCCGACGGGCGGCGGAAGTGTTTGTCATGAGGTCGCCTTCACAATGGTCGGAGTAGTCGGGGTTACGAGGGTGAGGGGCCCACCGATAAGGACCTGCTGCCCCACGCTATTGAGCTGCACGATAACGGCCGTTGACAGCTGGAGACCTGCTGCCGCTTCCGACGGCTCGGCCGTGCCGACCACGACAGTCAGAGGTGAGTCACCGTCGCCACGTTGTCGTCTGGCGTCGCGGAGCATCGCAAAACTATCGTCCCGAGTACCGCCGGCAGGGAGGATGCTGATCCCGTCGACGACCAGGATCCGCGGGCGCTCCTTCAGGGCGGCGTGGAGAGTGTCGAGGGAGAAACCTTCGGTGATGTGCACGTAGCCGACCTGAGATCGCACCGCTGATGCACGATCAGGAACGATGTTGCCGGCGATTTTCAGGCGGCCGCTATCGGGCTTGACTCGTCCCGCAAGGGTGAGCAGAAGGGCCGACACCTTGACCGGTGCGGTCGCCGTGACCATTAGGACGTCGCCCTCCATGACAGCGACCTCGATATCGGTGAAGAGTGGACCATTCTCTCCGTGCAGCGTGAGTCCTTCGGCTGCGACGATCGTCCGCGTGTCGGGGGGCCATGCACGTAGCTCGAGTTCACGATGAAGCCCCTCCCCCTCGATATCGAAGGAAGGCAGCATGCGATCCAACCATTTCGGCATGTACCAGGCTCGATCTCCCAGCAGCGTCATTACGGCGGGCACGAAGGTCATGCGGATGAGGAACGCGTCGATGAATACTCCGACGGCAAGCCCCAAAGCAATCGGTTTGATGTTGTTGTCGCCTTCCGGGACAAAGCCGGCAAACACCGCAAACATGATGACGGCTGCGGCGGTGACGACTTTGGCAGACCCGAGGAATCCGGTCGACACAGAGGTTGTTGCGTTGCCGGTGCGCACGAAGTCTTCTCGCATCCGCGACACGAGGAAGACCTCGTAATCCATAGCGAGCCCAAACAGCACCCCCATCACGATGATGGGCATGAAGCTGATGATTGGCCCCGTCCGTGCCACGTTCAACGCCTCCGCGAGTACACCGTGTTCGAACACCAACGCCACGACGCCGAAGGCTGCTGCCAGCGACAGCAAATACCCGACCGTCGCCTTGATCGGCACCCAAATGGACCGGAACACCATGGTCAGCAGAATCAGGGACAGCCCTACGACAACGGCGCCGAATGGCAGCAGGGCACCTCCCAGCAGGTCAGAGATGTCAATACCGATTGCCGTGAAACCGGTGACGCTCAAGTCGACGCCGTATGTATCGAGGAAATGGTCGTGGAGCCCGCGGATCTGAGTGACGAGCTGTTTAGTTTCGTCGGAGTCCGGGCTGCCGGTCGGTATGACCTGAAGGATGCCGGTGTCTGCGGAGCGATTGGGGGTGGCGACCGGAACGGCAGCCACTCCGTCCAATTCTTCGATGTCGGCTTTCAGGTCCGCCATCAAGCCCAGTGGATCGGTGCTGTTGACGATGCTGCCGGTGACGATCAGGGGGCCGTTGAACCCTTCACCGAAATTGTCCGAGACAAGGTCGTAGGCGATGCCGGCCTGGTTGTTGGCCGGCAATGCACCGGCGTCTGGAAGCGCCAACCGCAACTGAAGTGCCGGCAGCGCAAGAGCACCAAGCGCAACAACAATTGCAACGATGGTGACAATGGGGCGGCGGGTGGCGGTGCGGACCCAGCCGAGGAAGAAGCGGCTGGACTCTTCGGGTTGTCTCGCCACCTCTCTCCGGGCGGCCTTTGCGACCGTCGACGATGAGCGTCGCTTCGAACCAGTTCGCTTGAGCGGTCGCAGCCGCGGAGTCAGGCGGTTTCCGGCAAAGCCCAGCAGGGCGGGAATCAGTGTCACTGACAAGAAGACGGCGATCGCAACCGACACCGCGCCGGCGACACCCATCGTGGTTAGGAACGGGATATTCGCTACCGACAACCCGATCAGAGCGATGATGACGGTGAGGCCGGCAAATACGACGGCAGATCCCGCGGTCGCTGCCGCGCGGGCTGTCGATTCTTCCGGATCCACCCCCGCCTTCAGTTGTTGCTGATGTCGAGAAATGATGAAGAGCGCGTAGTCGATGCCAACGGCGAGTCCCAACATCAGCGCGAGCACGGGTGTGGTGCTGGAGATGCTGGTCAGTAGAGTCGCCAAGAAGATCAGCGCGATCGACAGGGCGACTCCCAGGATCGACGTCACCAGAGGCATTCCGGCCGCAAGGAAAGAGCCGAACGTCAGCACCAGCACCACGAGAGCAACGATCAGGCCGAGCAAATCAACAATGCTCAGGCCGGGCAGAGCGGTGCTGAAGATTTGCCCGCCTAAGGCCACCTCAGCGCCGGAAGGGAGCGTCGCGGAGATGTCGTCCGCGACGCTCCGAAGGACATCCTTGTCCGATTCTGTAACGCTGTTTTGGTCCTTATCGAGCTGAATATTGATGATCGCTGCACGCTTGCTGTCGGAGATAGCGCCGGAGATGTTTGGGTCAAACGGAGACGTCGCCGAAGCGACGACGCTGCCAGCCGCGAAGGCAACAACCGCGTCTTCGATCGTCCTCTTGACCTCCGGGTCCTCGATGGTCTCCCCATCTGGCGCAACGATGACAAACTGCGCAGTTGCACCGCTCACTTCTGGAAAGGTTCGCGACAGCGAATCGATCGCGTCCTGAGATTCGGTGCCGGGAATGGCGAAAGCGTTGTCGGCACCCTTGCTGAACGCTAGGGCTCCCCCCGCGAGAATTACGAGCGCGGCCAGCCACAACGCGAGGACCGTTCGACGCTTGCGGTAGGCCCAACGGCCGAGCGAGTACAGCAGCGAAGACATCCAGCGCCCTTCATGAGCATCGAAAGGATACACTACTGTATCCGGATACGTCACTGTATCCCGATACATGACTGTATGCAATTCTCAGGCCGTTATTCGATACAACGCTGTATCCCACCCGATACCGACCGATACCCTGGGAAGGATGGACAGCAAAGATGCACAAGTGCTCGGTGCGGAGGAGACGCGGGTGGAGTCGGCCCGCCGCCAGCGCACTCGAAGTCGAATTATGGCTGCGGCCTACGAAACGTTTGCCGAACACGGAGTCCGCGCGGCATCGGTCGAAATGATTGTCGAGCATGCCGGTTTCACGCGCGGCGCGTTTTACTCCAACTTCGCTTCCAAAGAGGAACTCTTTCTGTCACTGCAGCATCAAAAGAATCAGGAGCGCTTCGACCGTCTGCAACGAGGTTTTGACGCGATCCTTCCCGAGCTCGCGCCCGGTGATGGTATGGCCTCATCAGCAGCCATTGAGCCAATCATTCTCGCGTTTATCGAACTCGAACCGGATGACCGCAAGTGGTTGCTCATTGAGGGTGAATTCCGGATGCTTGCGATGCGTGACCCCGACGTCGCGCGGCAGTATCTCGCCCAACAAAGTGCGTATGTCGAGCAGTTCGCCGACTTCATCGACGGTATGTCATCGCTTGCGGGCTTGAGGTTCATCGTCCCCGTGGAAGCTGTTGCCCGGATTATCGGGGCTCTCTACGACTCAGCTGTCGAGCACGCGATCCTCTCGGCGGAGCCGTTCGACGATGGGCCGGCGCGTGCCCAGACCATGCGTACGCTTGCGACGACAATCGATGCCCTCATCGTCAGTCGATGACAGCGCACCGGACCAGAAAATCTCGTGGCTATCGCAATCTAACGCTCTGCTGCGGCCCTGATGATGGTCAGCGCGCTTACGATGACGGAACTGTCGGCGCGGGTAAGGCCAGCGTGGGTGACAACCGCCTGGAGGAGGTCGACGACCGCGTCGAGGTCCAGATCGGACTTGAGTTGCCCAGTCTCAATCGCAAGTTCCAATCGATCGAGAAGCAGAGCTCGAGAGGGTTGTGCGAACCTGTCGATCATTCGGCTGGCCACGGATTTGTCCGCCGCGGCGACGGATGCGGTGATACGCACGAAGTCACCGTAGTCTCCGTCAAAACCGTTTTCGCCAGCTCGCATCCAGCTCTCGAGGTCGGCCCATAGATCGGGTGTACGTGCCAGCACGCTCTGGGGGAACGGTACGTGCCCGTCGATGAACGCGTCTGCAATCACGGCGGCCTTTGTCGGCCACCATCGGTAGATCGTTTGCTTCCCCACACGCGCTGCGGCCGCGATGCCTTCCATCGTCACGCCGTCGTAGCCGACGTCGCGGACAAGCGTTGCGGCCGCAGCAAGGATTGCGATGCGGGAGTTTTGATCACGGGGTCGTCCTCGCTTGGACACCCCCGACATCGCATCTGACGTCATGGCCACAATCCTAAGCGCCAGGCTTGCTATTTCGAGACGTACCGTATTGGATATAGACCGGTGGCGATCAAAGGAGATTGAGATGGCCGAATATTCGCCCTACCCCGTCCCGCCGTTTCTTAGTGGCGAAGCGCAGGCCGTGCTGGCCGCACCCATGCTGCCGACGGGAAGTCCGCCCCTGGACGACACGGAAAGCTGGGCGCAACTTGCTCTGTACGGCAACGCGGGCATTCGAGAGCGTTTCGGATCGTCCGACCTCCCCGTTAACACACGCTCTCGGGATATGGGCGGCGTGCCCGTATATGTCATTAGGGCGAACGATATGGGCGCCTACGAAGATGCTCCTATCTTCATTGATGTTCATGGCGGCGCTCTGGTGATGGGCGGCGGGGAACTTGCCGGTCTCATGGGTGCAGCGCGAGCGCTGGCCACCGGGATGATCACTTGGGCCCCGGACTATCGGATGCCTCCCCTTCACCCATTTCCCGCGGCGCTTGATGACGTGATGACGGTCTATCGCGAAGCGCTGGAGGTGCGCGATCCGAGCGATATCGTCGTCGCCGGGCAGTCGGCCGGCGGAAACCTTGCCGCCGCGCTACTTCTGCGTGCGAAGGACGAGGGCCTACCCATGCCGAATTCACTTGTCCTTCTCAGTCCTGAGGTCGATCTCACAGAGTCCGGCGACTCATTCCGGACGCTCGCCGCTGCGAGCAACACTCTGGGTTCACTGCTGGATTTCAATCGGCTGTACGCGGGTGGTGCCGACCTTGCCGACCCATACCTATCTCCACTGTTTGGGGATGTGTCTGATTTCCCCCCAACTTTTATTCAGGCAGGCACGCGCGACCTATTTCTCTCCAACGCTGTGCGCCTGCACCGCAAACTCCGCGAGGCGGACGTTGAGGCTGAGCTTCACGTGTGGGAAGCAATGCCGCACGGGGGCTTCCCCGGTGCTCCCGAAGATCTCGAAATTGACGTCGAGCTGCGTCACTTCCTCGACAAACACCGACCCTGACGCCAACGGGCAAGTCGACCGGACTCCCTCCCTAACCCGACAACTGAACGGACTACACGTATGCCTCAATATTGGAACTCGGCCTCGCTCGCGGGGAAATCGGTGATCGTTACCGGAGCCGCTCAAGGAATCGGGCGAGGGATCGCCGATGCCCTCGCGGAGCGAGGAGCGTCCGTTTTTCTTACAGATATCAACGCTGACAAGCTGCAGGCGGCACATGCGGCTTTGGAACAGTCGGGGGCATCTGTCGCCTCACTTGTGGCCGACATCACCGTAGCTGAGAGCGCCCACTTGATCCTCGATGCGGCGATCAGCGCGTTCGGTCACCTCGATGGCCTGGTCAATAACGCGATCTCCAGTAACTTGCCCACCCCATTCACGGACCTTACCGACCAGGATTATGACCGCGTTTTCAACTCCGGCCCGTACGCCACCTTCAACCTGATGAAAGCCGCGTACCCATATCTCAAACAGGGGGGCGGAGGGTCGATCGTCAACCTCGCCTCAGGGGCGGGAACCTCTGGTATCCCCCTGATGGGCGCGTATGCCGGCGCCAAAGAAGCCATCCGCGGCCTTTCCAAAGGCGCAATGCAAGAGTGGGGACCGGACCAGATTCGCGTCAACATGATCGCTCCTTACGCACTGTCAGAGGGAGCAGCAAGCTGGAAGGCCGCTTTCCCGGACGATTTCGCCCGTTCCCTCGAAGGAGTTCCCCTTCGACGAATTGGTGATGTGCATACCGATATCGGAGCTGTAGTGAGCTTTCTCATTGGCGATGACGCCACTTACCTGACGGGACAGACCATATTCGTCGACGGCGGATATCAGTCGGTTCGATAGCACTGTTCCCAAACATCGAGTGTCGAGACACGGTACCGGGCGCCCTGTCGACCATCGTTTAGCTCAGCGACAGGTCGAAGGCACGCTCGCCCGGTCCTTAACTCGGGCGAGATCAAATTCATCAGATAGCTGAACTGTAATCCAGAACGCGCGCCCGAGAACAAGCGCACCCTGTCCTCCACGATAGGACGATTGAGAGAAGCGATACGTCTAAGAGAGGCGTCCGTCGTCGACGCCACTGCAATCGTTCAAATGCCCACGGGCGTTCGATTTCACGGGTCCTATCGATCGTCATGATGCGCGAACCGGCCACTACGTTCACGTTCTACCAACTGCTTCTTGCGGACTGTCCGCGAGCTGGTCGTTGCTGCTGATGCCCGCGGCCGCCCGCGAAATCGCGCGTGCCACGGTCATGACCGCAGGACGCATCGCCGTCGGCTCGATCGACCCGGTCGCTACGACCACCGACAATGCTGCGATCGCCACGTTGCGAGCACCGAATATAGGTGCAGCCACTGATGTCGCCGGCTCGGGCACGGCGCGCGTGTTGACGGCCGAGCCCTCCTCGCGCGCACGCGAAAGACGTCGGCGCAGCTCGGTACTGGAGAGGACGGCGTGCTCCGGCTCCAGGATCAGCTGGCGAGTAAGGACCGCCTCCTGAAGTTCCACGTCAGCGTGAGCAAGAAGCACAAGACCGACGCCGGTCGAGTGCAGCGGAACCCGTTCGCCGACGCGGTAGAGGATGCGCGCGGCTCGGTGAGAAGAGAGCCGCTCGATAATCATCGCCTCCAGCCCAACTCGGACAGCCAGAAGCACATGCTCGCCGGTGGCTCGATGAAGATCCTCCATAAAGGGCATCGCAACAGCCCGAAGGCCATGACCACGTGGAGCCAGCGACGCCATTTCGAGCATTGAGACACCGATCGCATACCGGCCGTCTTGATCGCGTTCGAGGGCTCCGATCCTCACCAGCTGACGCGCCAGACGAAGCGTCGTAGTGAGCGGTAGCGCCGAGAGGCCACTGAGCTCGGTCAATGTCAGCGGTTCGCCCTGGAAACAGTGAAGCAGCCTGAACGCGCGATCCAGGACTGGTTCTCCCGAGACGGGCTTGCGCCCGCGGGTAGGAACGGCTGGCTGCATGTTCCAATTATGCCGCTGATTGGAAATAAGCCACTGTTGACCATTGCTAGCGGCGATCCTCGACCTACCTACATTCGACGCCGAAGGAGGACACATGCTCTCAACGCCAGTCCTCATTGTCGGCGGCGGCCCAGCCGGTCTAGCTTCAGCCGCCGAGCTGGCGTTTCACGGAATCGCCAGTGTTGTCGTCGAACCTCGTGGCGAGGTGGCCTTTGATCGGCCGCGCGCCAAGACCACGAGCGTGAGAACGATGGAGCACTTCCGGCGTTGGGGAATCGCACACCAGATTCGAGACGCAGCGGCTCTGACACCAGAGTGGTCGGACCGGGTTGTGTTCTGCACGGCGGTGACCGGCGACGTGATCACCTCGTTCTCAGATGTCTTCGGCCTCGGCCAGGAAACTTTGGCGGTGTCCCCCGAACTCGGGCAACAGATACCGCAGCCAGTGGTTGAGAAAGTTTTGCGCGAGCACCTATCGCGGTCGCCGCTGGTCACTTTCATATACGGGAGTCGGATTTCGGACATCAAGGAATCTGCCGCCGGGGTGACGGCGACCATCACTAACCCTGGACGGATTCAAGAGAGCATCGAAGCGGATTACTTGCTCGGGTGCGATGGGGCAACGAGCGCCGTGCGTAAGGCGGCAGGGATCCGTTACGTCGGCACTTCCGCTCCGCGCCCGAACTTCAACGTTCTGTTTCGCACCAACGAACTGAATCCCCCGATGGGTAATGCCGTGCACTACTGGGTAGTTGGCGGGCACACGCCCGGAGTTGTCGGCCGGTTGGATCTTCACGGATTATGGTGGCTGATTGCTCCCGCGGTGGAAGAAGCCGACGGGAAGGAACGCGTCGGTGAAATCATCACCAGCCTGGTGGGACGACCCATCGTGCATGAGGTCGTGTCCACAGACAGCTGGACGGCCCGACTGCTGGTCGCCGATCGCTTCCAAACCGACCGGATTTTCCTAGTGGGTGAGAGTGCGCACCTCAATCCGCCATGGGGCGGACACGGCTTCAATACCTCGGTCGGTGACGCGGTCAATATCGGGTGGAAGCTCGCGGCGGTGCTCAACGGATGGGCCGACGCGACCCTCCTGAACACTTACGAAAGCGAGCGCAAACCGATCGCGGAACAAACGATCGCGATCGCGGTAAAGAATATGAGCTCCCTGCCGGCCGACCTTGCTGGACAGGGTGACCTATCGGGTGTCGCCGCCACGATCCAGGAAATCAAGAACCCTGAGTTTCATAGCCTGGGTCTGGTTCTCGGATACAGCTACGCGGCCGGCGCATCCTCAGACCCGGTCCATTACCGACCCTCGTCGGCCCCAGGTGGCCGCGTGCCTCACGCACTCTATGACGACCAGACCCCTCTGTTCGATTCACTCGGCCCCGAGTTCTCTCTCATCACTCCCGCCGGAATGGGCCTGGACTCAGTGCGGCAGCGCGCGAAAAAGCTTGGCATGCCACTGACCTTCCTCGAGGCACCGAGCGACTACCCATGGGGTCGCGACGTGCTGCTCGTACGACCCGACCAGCACATCGCCTTGCGCGCGACGTCCGTCGATGACATCGACCTAGCCGCCGCCGTCGGGCGCACGGAATCATTTCCGGAGCAGATTCCATCTCATGACCGCTAGATAAGAGGAGAAAGCAATGTCGCAGAATCGGGCTACGGATAGGCCGGTCATCGCCCCGGTATTTCACCACACCACATTCCTGACGACCCGTCTGGACGCGATGGTCGAATGGTACGGCCTTGCCGTTGGCCTCACCCCCACGTACTACGGGGAAGAAGCAGCCTGGCTGACCAACGACGCCGCCAACCACCGCATCGCGTTCCTGTCTCCTCCCGGTATCAAGACACCTGAGGACAAGGGTCACACAGCAGGGCTCCACCACACGGCGTTCGAGTACGCCGATTTCGATCAGTGGCTGGACAACTATGTTCGGCTCCGCGGGCACGGGATTGTTCCCTTTCTCACCCTCGATCACGGAATGACCATGTCGATTTACTATCAGGACCCTGACGGAAACGGTGTCGAGATTCAGGTGGACACATTCGGGGATTGGGCCCGATCGAAGGAATGGATGTGGTCGTCGCTCGAGTTCGCCGAGAATCCGATTGGCGCGCACTTCGACCCGGACAAGCTCGTCGACGCCCGCGAAAGTGGCCTCACGTTCGAGGAGATCCACGCCCGTGCGCGCGCCGGCGAATACGTTCCTGCTGTCATTCCCGAACTCTTCCTCCCCGAGGTGTACTGATGCGGATCGGTAATCTACAGGGCCGGCTCGTGCTTATCGACGATAACCAGGCTCGGGATGTCGAACGTGTAAGCCATGGTCGATTCGATGCCGACCCCCAAGCAGTGTTCGAACGATGGGACGAGTTCGCCGCATGGGCATCCTCCGCGCCATTCACGGACGCGACAGCGTTCCTCGAGGATGATCTGGACGCGCCAGTGCCGCGACCACGCCAAGTGTTCGCCATAGGGCTGAACTACGCCGATCACGCCGCAGAAAGTAACTTCACCCTTCCAACCGATCCGGTCGTGTTCACCAAGTTCCCCAGCTCAATCGGAGCACCGAACACCGATGTTCAGCTCACAGGCGACAGCGTCGACTACGAGGTGGAACTCGTCGCCGTTATCGCCAAGCACGCTTCGCACATCTCGGCCGAGGACGGCTGGACTTACGTGGCCGGACTCACCATCGGTCAAGACATCAGCGACCGCGAGGTGCAGCTGCGCGGTCCGGCACCTCAGTTCAGTCTGGGCAAATCGTTCCCCAACTTCGCCCCCCTCGGACCGGTTCTGGTGACACCTGACGAGTTCCCCAACCGGGATGAGATCAGCCTCCGTACAGAGCTGGAAGTGAGCGGGCAGCGAGAGACGAAACAGGACGGCAACACCAAAGACCTGATCTTCGCGGTCCCCGAATTGGTCGCCCGTCTCTCCGCGGTGGCGACCCTGTACCCCGGCGACATCATCTTCACGGGAACACCCTCCGGAGTGGGAATGGGCAAGAATCCCCCCGAATATCTCAGCCGCGGGGACTTGCTGTTAAGCACAATCGACGGCATCGGCACCATCCGCAACCGACTGACCTGACCGCGGACCGAACAAGGCAGATGAGACGACGATGACGTCAACCACGATCACAAACGTCCGCGTGTTCGACCGCGGCCACCTGGGTGCGCTCAGCACAGTTGGCATCGACGGAGAAGGTATCTCCTTCGTGGGAGGTGCTCCGGTCGGCGAGATCATCGACGGTGGCGGTGGCGTGCTGCTCCCAGGTCTAATCGACTCTCACGTGCACATCGACAACGTCGGGCAACTCGAACAGCTACGTTCACACGGCATCACCACCGCGCTCGACATGGCCAACGCACACCCGGAGGTCACCAACTCCCTGCGAAACCGGCCCGGCTTGCCTCAACTGTTCGGGGCGGGTCTGGCCGCAAGCGCACCGGGCGGTGCCCACACCAAGAAAATGGGGTATCCCCCTGACAGTGCGGTTCGGAACGCGGGCGACGCACAGCGTTTCGTTGCCGACCGAGTGCGCGACCACTCCGACTTCATCAAGATCATCGTTGAAGACCCCAAGATGCCCGGCACCGCGTCCCTGCCGCCGGAGACCATCACCGCCCTCGTAGTTGCGGCCCACGCGGCGGGTTTGATCGCGATCGCCCATGCGGTGACATCAACCTCGGTCAACATCGCCAGCGACGCTGGGGCCGATGTGATCACCCATGCGCCCGTGAACCGCAGCGTCACCTCCGAGGAAGCTAGCGCGTTGGCATCTCGAAATGGAGCGATTGTTCCGACGCTCACCATGCTTCAAGGCACGACCGCTGCCATCAAAGCGGGACGGGTGTTTCGTATTCTTCGCCGGCTGAACATCGCTCCGCCCGTCGAGTACGCCCATGCGCGAGCAAGCATCGCAGTCGCACGCGCGGCCGGGCTGATTATCGTTGCCGGCACCGACGCCAACAACGACCCGGCAGCGCCATGGAACCCGAAATACGGCAGCTCACTCCACGACGAGTTCGAACTCCTGGTCGATGCCGGCCTCACACCGTCCGAAGTGCTCACCGCAGCGACCGCGTCCGCTGCCCTAGTATTCGGGCTCCGCGATCGCGGATCCATTAGGCCGAATCTGCGGGCAGACCTCCTCCTCGTCACCGGGGACCCCACCGTGGACATTCGCGCCACACGCTCGATCTCAGGGATCTGGCTCGCAGGCCAAAAAACTCATTGAACCGAATGGTGCAACATGCGACACCATCGCCCAATCGCAAGCTACTAACTCGAAGGAGAGAACCATGTCACACCCCATCAGCCTGCACACCACACACGGTACGGTCACCGGAATTGAGGAGGAGGGCGGTCCGGGACTGCCGTTGCTCGTCTGCATACCGGGTGGCAGCTACAACTCGAAGTACTTCGACGTTCCCGGACATTCCCTCCTGGAAGCCGCACACGCAGCGGGCTTCTCAATCGTCGCCCTCGACCGCCCCGGCTACCAGGGCAGCGATCCCGTCGAGGGTGACGTGACATTTGCGAAGAACGCCGTCGTCCTCGACGCGGCCATTAGCGACCTGTGGCAGCGATACTCGGAATCGACCTCTGGCGTCGTGCTGATCGGCCATTCGATGGGCGGCGCGATCGCCATCCACATCGCCAGCCACTCGCACACCTGGCCGCTTCTAGGGATCTCGGCAACATCCATCCACACCGATGCGCCCGAGCAAGTCACCGCAGCCTGGAATTCCATCCCGGCCGATGCCACAATTCCGTTCTCGAAAGACCAGCGCATCCAGTTCATGTATGGCCCAGAGGGAAGTTACGACCCCGAGGTAGTCGACGCCGCTGAAGGTTCCACCGACCTGATCCCTGTCGCGGAACTTCTCGAAGTCGTTGGGCGTTGGACGACCGACTTCGCCGGACTCGCCGCAACCGTCACCGCGCCAGTGCATTACGCGCTCGCGGAGCACGAGGCGCTCTGGTTCTCCACAGACGAGAACGTCGCAGCGTTCGCCAAGGCGTTCAGTGCTTCCCCGTCGGTCATTGCCGAGCGAATCGTGGGAGCCGGCCACAATCTCGACCACCACAACGATTCCGCGGAGTTCCACGCCCACCAATTGGAATTTGCCCGCTCGCTTGGGTCGGCATAGCAGTACCAGCCGATCGACAGTGCACTGCTCTTCACTACGTGCATCGGTGCCGCGTCGAACTGTAGACCTGTTGGAAGGATCGCCGATGGACAAGTCATACCCTTCGCCCGCCTCCGCCGTGTCGGACATCCCGTCCGGTGCGACCCTCGCGGTAGGCGGTTTCGGGCTCGTAGGTGTGCCCATGAGTCTCATTCGCGCCTTGCTCGAGCTCGGGGCCGATCGACTGGAGGTGGTGTCCAACAACTGTGGCGTCGACGACTGGGGCCTGGGGGTGCTCCTCGCGGAACGGCGCATCAGCCGTGTGATTGCAAGCTACATCGGAGAGAACAAGGAATTCGCGCGACAGTATCTAAGCGGCGAGGTCGAAGTGGAACTCACACCGCAGGGAACACTCGCCGAACGCCTTCGAGCAGGAGGATCGGGAATCCCCGCGTTCTACACTCCTGCCGGGGTTGGCACGCTGGTATCCGAGGGTGGAATCCCCTGGCGCTACGCACCCGACGGCGCCGTCGCCATCCACTCTCCCGCGAAACCGACCGCAGTATTCTCTACGCTCGATGGCGAACGCGAGTACGTACTCGAGCAAGCGATAAGGGCCGACTTCGGACTTGTGCACGCCGCCATCGGCGATAGGCACGGGAACCTCGTTTTCCATCAATCAGCTCGCAACTTCAACCCCCTGGCTGCCATGAACGCACGCATCACCATTGCCGAAGTCGACGAGCTAGTGGAACCCGGCGAGATCGATCCTGAGCATGTGCACACGCCGGGCGTATACGTCGACAGGATCATCCAACTCACCGCACATCAGTCTGCCGAGCGTCCTATCGAGAAGATCACCGTCCGTCAACGTCAGAACGGTAGCTGATGGCTCTCACCAGATTCGAACTTGCTGCGCGGGCAGCCCAGGAACTTCGAGACGGCAGCTATGTCAATCTCGGCATCGGGCTCCCGACCCTCATCCCCAATTACCTCCCCGCGGGTATCGAGGTAGTCCTGCATTCCGAAAACGGCATCCTCGGAGTCGGCCCATACCCCTGGGAAGGCGAAGAGGATCCCACCCTCATCAATGCGGGGAAAGAGACCGTCACCGTACTGGCCGGATCGTCCTACTTCGATTCCGCAGCAAGTTTCGCCATGATTCGGAGCGGACGTATTACGACTGCGGTACTGGGGGCGATGCAGGTCTCCGCTACTGGCGACATAGCCAATTGGGTTGTACCAGGCAAGCTCGTCAAAGGGATGGGGGGTGCCATGGACCTGGTATCGGGTGCAGAACGTGTCATCGTGGTCATGGAGCACACAGCAAAGGATGGATCGGCGAAAATCCTCCCTGAATGCACGCTTCCCCTTACCGGCCGAGGCTGTGTTAATCGCATCATCACAGATCTTTGCGTTATAGACGTCACCCCTGATGGGTTGATTCTCGTCGAGCTGGCGCCAGGGGTCTGCGTCGACGACGTAACCTCTGCGACAGCCGCGCAGCTACAGACCGATCTCGCCCAATAAGCGTTTCTCATGCGCAGGTCCGATCACATGAATCGTGCCACCGAACCGATGACTCTCGTGGCGCAGGCGACGGCTCTGCCGATTCGCGATCCTCGCCAACAAATCCCCCGCTCATCTCACCGCCCCGCCGCTTCAACCGATAACTCGAGGAGGAGATCACCATGCGTGTTACCCAGGACATGATCGACCCGGAGCTTCGATTCCCGGCCAAACTATTCCGATTGCTGTTCGGAAAGGGACAGTCATCGGAGGCGCAGGTGCGCAGGTCGAAGACGCCACTCGCGATGCGAATCGTCGGGATGCTGCCGCTGCGCGGGGTATCCGTCGCGAAGCGTGGCATCCCACGGGCCGACGGCACCGACCTGAGCGTGATCGTCGTGACTCGATCGGCGTCAGCAGAAACGGCCCGTCCGGGCATTCTGTGGATACACGGCGGCGGGTACTCGATTGGTACGGCACGGGGCGAGTTGATGGTGATTCAGGAGCTTCTTGGCTTGACCGACGCCGTATTCGTTTCTCCGGACTACCGGCTGAGTACCGAGGCGCCATATCCCGCCGCCTTCGAGGACTGCTACATGGCGCTCCTATGGCTCAAGGAACACGCAGCGGAACTGGGCGTAAGGACAGATCAGATCATCGTTGCAGGCGGGAGCGCCGGCGGTGGCTTGACGGCGGCAGTCACAATCCAGGCGCGAAACGAGGGAAAGGTCAACGTCGCCTTCCAGATGCCGCTGTACCCCATGATCGACGATCGGGGGACACCGTCCTCGATAGACAATGATGCGCCGCTGTATGACGGGACCAGCAACGAGTCGGGCTGGAAGGTGTACCTTGGCGACCTATACGGCGGCGATGTCCCGCCGACTGCCGCTCCGGCACGTGAAACCGACTATCGCGGGCTGCCGCCGACATTGACATTTGTAGGCGGGATCGAGCCGTTCCGTGATGAAACCATCGCGTATGTCGAGCACCTTCGGTCAGCCGGTGTTCCCGTCTCCTTCCGGGAGTTTGAAGGCGCATGGCACGCATTCGACGGCCTCGCGCCCCGCGCCAAGGTCGCGAAGGACGCGAAGGCCTGGAAGCAAGAACAGTTCTTGCGGTTCCTGCGGTCGTACTTTGCGCCCCAGCCACGAGCATAGAGATCGATGAGCCGGCCTCCTCTGGGGTGAGCAGGTGCGGGTGTTCCGGAAAGCAGGCCGCGATCGAAAGTCGCCCCAGGATCGGCTAAGGAAGCCATCGAACCCCGCCGCTCGGGGCGTCGACAAGTGTCGAAGTCGCCACATATTGACGAAGGGCGCGCGGTTTCAGAGCGAGCAGTTGCGCGAGCCCGGGGTCGCAGACTACTGCGAGAGTTCGCGCTCCAGCCGGTCCAGAAGGGCCCGAAGAGACAGCTCGAACTCTTCCTGGCTTCGGTCCTCGCTGAGCAGGCGCCGGAGGCGGGCCACTTGGGGAGCCGCGCTCAGCGAGACTCCGCCGTCGCGTTCGGGTATCGTTGCGCCGCCTTCGTCGAGGGGTTCCTCGACCGGCCCGGTGCGGGCGCCTTGCACCGCGGACTCGAGGAGGAGCTGCCCAAGGAGGAAGCTACTAAATGCGCGGTAGGCGTCCACCGCCTGACCGTCTGAAAAACCCTGACCGATGAGCCTGCTAAGGAAGGTATCGACCACTTCCACACTGCGTAGTGGTGGACGAAGCCACGGCGCGGCTGGATGTCGTGTCGCCACCAGGGGAAACGCCATCGGATGCTGACTAGCGATGCGGCGGACCTCGTGCGCGACCATCTGCAAGAAGCCCTGCCAGTGAGCGTCCTCATCGGCCAGAAGGGCGTCCGTGAGATCCCGCATTAGAAGCGCGACGACACCCTCGAGCAGGTCCTCCTTGCCGTGCACGTATCTATAAAGCGACATGGCTTCCACGTTGAGTCGCTGCGCGAGTAGTCGCATAGTCAGGCCGTGTGCACCAGTGTCATCAATCGTCGAAAGCGCAGTAGCAACAATCAGCTCGCGACTGAGGCCCCTCGTCGGCGGTTGGTCTTGCCCTCCCATAGAACCTCTCTTCGTGTCAATACTCTCCTGCGCGACGCGATTTGAGTACATGCTTACGGTGTAAGCGATCAGGCTTACGACGTAAGTTGCACCGTTCGGCCTCAGGTCGAGAGGGCTCGGCCGCTGATTCAGCGTCAGCCCCAACCAACTCAACCGCCTAGGCACCCGTGGTGCGCCGCCCATCCATTTGAAAGAGAGCTACCCAATGAATTTCGCTGAAGTGCTACAAAACGGCTTGACCGTCATCGTCACTTTCGTTCCGCTCGCACTCCTCTTCTTGCTGATCCTGATCGTCGGCCTGATCGTCGCGAAACTGATCTCCAAGGGGCTCGAAAAGCTCCTCGAAAAGGTTGGTTTCGACCGCCTCGTCGAGCGCGGCGGTATCAAGAAGGCGCTGGCGGGCTCCAAGCTCGACGCGTCCGACATCGTCGCCAAGATTGTGTATTACGCCCTGGTGCTCTTCGTCCTGCAGTTCGCGTTCGGCGTTTTCGGACCGAACCCGATCAGTGACCTGCTGGGGAGCATTATCGCCTTCCTGCCGAAGATCGTGGTAGCGATCATCATCATCGTGATCGCCGCTGCGATCGCGGCCGGCGCGAAGGGTCTGATTCAAAACACTTTGAGCGGACTGTCTTACGGCAAAGTCCTCGGCAACATCGTCGCGGTCTTCATCCTGTTCCTCGGTGTCACCGCAGCGCTCAACCAGATCGAGGTCGCGACGACGGTGACGACCCCGATTCTGATTGCAGTCCTCGCTATCATCGCGGGCGTCATCATCGTTGGTGCTGGCGGCGGTCTCATCAAGCCGATGCAGCAGCGCTGGGAGGGCATGCTCACGAGGGCCGAGGAGGAGGCCCCGAAAATCCAACGCGAAGCGCAGAACGCGCCCAGCGTCGCCGACCAGGCCAGCCAGGCGAAGGACAGGGTCCAGAGCGCTACGGCCACCCAGCCGCAGCGCGCCACCCAGCCGCCCCGGAGCTGACCCTATCTCCGAAGTGCAGCGTGCTGGCCCTCTTTCCGGGGCCGGCACGCTGCACCTTCAACCCGACGCGACTAGTTGCCCGCCGCGAGGGAGGTCGCCGGGCTCCTCAACCGGACGTGGCCAAAATGGTCGAATCAACAGAGTTGATTCTCGCCGACTGGCACACTGTCTTGTCGGCGGGTGCCGGGATGAGTCCTATTTCGCTCCTAGACGGCCCTTCGTCCTCGCCTAGTGGCCGTCACCGAACTCCCTGACCCGACTGCGGCAACCTCTGGCGATTCGGTCGTATCCCCCGCGCGAGGATCACAGAGGCCGAAATGTCAGGGACCGCAAGTGGCCTCAACATCATCGCAAATTGAATAGCGGCAGCCGCATTGCGGAACCTAGGGTCCCGGCAATGCGGCCGCCGCGCGTAGCTACTCGGCCTGAGTTGTCGTGCTCCCTGCCTCCAGATACCCCACGACTTTGATCTCAAGGGGGCTTGTCCGCTCGTTGATGATCATCGCCCAGAACAGGGCGTCGAAATAGTCGTCATAACGGACGCCGTAGTCGATCCACTCACCGCCCCTCTCCCATAGCCCATCGATTCGAAACGTGCCGGAACTCGTCAGAAGATCGACTACCTCTTGCGGCACGTCCGTCGACTCGCCCGCAAGGTCAGGGGCGCCAACGACAACAACATCGCCGACCAGCATCGCCCGCTGCCGTGCCTCCGGAGCGTGAAACCACCAAAGAAACGACGCGCGCGAATTGAACTCAAACTGTCGCAGGAGACCCTCTTCGTTTGCATACAGCGTGAGACCGAGCCGAGCCACTTCCACGGGCTCGACGTACCCTCCGACGACTGTCTGGTAGTCCGCCAGGCCTTCCAGATCACGGACGGTTACCGGCCGCTCTATACGAGCTGGCACAACTAGACCCCTCACCATTGCTCCTCCTTGATGCTCGCGACCGACGACCCGTGTGGTCATCTCTCAATCGCTTCGCATCAAGGAGCGCGCGTAGCTGGTGGCGTGGCGGAGGATTTATTATGAGCCAATCTGACCTGGTGTCAACGGCAAAAGGGGGCGATTGTGAATATCACAACAATCGGGGAACTCAGCTCACTCTGTAGCGCACAGACTCTAGACGCCGGCTACGCCCTCATCGGTGCGCAGGCAGGCAGTCGAGAAGGATGGCCTTTCCAACGGGCCGTGAGCAGGAACGGGACGAGGGGCGACACGTCGGCCGCCCCTCGCGCTGCTTCGTGCAGGGGGTTATGCCCACGCGAATCAGCTAATCAAAGCTAGCCGGGGCAGGGTCGCATGAAAAGAGGGGCCGAGCTGGAAACAGCTCGGCCCCTTCGCGCTAGCCCGACACCATATAGTTGCCGCGCAGTCGCGAGGCGCCGCCGACGACCGCAAAGAAGTCGATAACAAAGGTGCCATCAATATCTGCGTCATCGGTGACGTGAGCGTGATTTGCGAGCATAACCCGGCCAACAATTCGCGCTCGTCCGCTCACCCGTGCGTGTTGACGCATCGTCACAGGGCCAACGATTACTACTCCGCCATCGATAGAAGCTTGGTCATAGAGGCCCACTGGACCTCGCAACGTCGCGGCTCCAGTGACGGATGCCTCCGGTCCGATGTAAACCTCAGCGTCAACTGAGGCCCGTTCGTCCACGAGGCCTCCACCGTTCAAATGGCGACGATAGCGGATATTGCTTGCCAGTATCAGCGGTGGTGGGTCCACCCCCGGTGCCGGCAAGACTTTGTTGGGAACCTCATCTGGCATAACGGATCTCCTTCCTTTCCTGCGGGGCGCAGGAGAACAAGCTTCCGAGCTGGCTCTTCTGCGCCCCAATGGAGGCGGTCCGTTCCTCGAGTATCTCATTTAAATGAATGTTTGTCAACTTTGATCGACTTTCGAGTGCCTCCAGACATGAAGTTTGGGCCTATCGACGGGACGATTCGGAAGTGATTGCCGGAGGCAAGGACCGGGGGGTCGCGTGTATCTTGCCTGCCGCTACGTCCCGCACGGTCTCCAGCTCGTGGGCTCCCACAACGCGTATTGCGGAGCCTCCCACGCCCACGTTCGCACGCGTTCTTCGTGACCCCTTCGCCGAACCGGCCCAGGTCGGCGACGTGCAGAAAGCCCTCTGACCTCCTCGGAGGCGCTGATTCTTATATAGATTGCGCGGGGCGAACTTCGTCGTTTGACGGTATCGTCAACGCATGGGGTTCACGTGGTAGATAGCAAGTTCGGCAAGTTGGCCGACCTGAGCAACGAGGCGACGGTCGAGCAGTTCTTCGTCGCTCGGCTTCTGAAGGACCTCGGTTACAAGGACGCCCAGATCAAGCCGAAGGTGACGATCGACGAGCTCAAGATCTCAAAGGGCCGCACGAGTGAAAAGTGGCGACCCGACTACGGGATCACCGTTGGCTCGAAAGTGCGCTGGATCATCGAGGCGAAGGGCGTCGAGGAGGACCTCGATGAGTGGGTAGGACAGTCGCAGAGTTACTGTCTCGCGCTGAACAGTCTTCAACCCGACAACCCTGTCGAGTTCTTTATGCTCACCAACGGCGTGACCACCCGCGTCTACCGATGGGACGACGCCACCCCTCTCGCGGAAGCGTCGTTTGGAGACTTCGTCGACGACAATCAGGCATACGCGACCATTCGGTCGCTGCTCGGACCCGAGGCGTTCAAGGCCACTCCCGCGGCTGCGCCTGTGGCCAAGGGTGAGCACATCCTCCGCCGCCACTCAGTCTCCGACCTCAACACGGACTTTGCTTGGGCGCATCGGCTGATCTACAAGCGCGACAACCTGAGCTACAACGCGGCCTTCATGGAGTTCGTGAAGGTCATTTTCCTAAAGCTTCATTCGGACCGAGAGGCGCACGCCGACCCAAACCTCCGCACTCTCGACGACCGCTCAATCGTCGTTCCTGCGGAATCCGTCAAGTTCTCCACCGCCTGGATCAAGTCCCGCGAAGCCGACACTCCGAGTCCTCTCGACGCGATCCTCTTCCAGAAGTTGCTGAGTGATTTCGAGATCGCGATCGCGAATGGCAAGAAGAAGCGCATCTTTCCGAAGGGGGAACGTCTGCTCCTGTCGCCGGAGACTCTCCGAGTCCTGGTGGACCGCCTCGAGTACGTCGACCTCATCAGCATCGACGCGGACCTCAACGGTCGCATGTTCGAGACGTTCCTCAACTCGACGCTACGAGGCAAGGCGCTCGGGCAATACTTCACGCCCCGAAGCATCGTCAAACTGGCCACGGGGCTCGCCCAGCTGCGCGCCGACGACAAGCACGTCGACAGAGTTATCGACGCCTGCTCGGGTACGGGCGGCTTCCTGATCGAAGCCCTCGCCGACATGTGGTCGAAACTCGACGCCAACACCTCCCTGACGAACAAGCGCCGCGAAGAGCTCCGTATGCAGGTCGCCGAGCAATCCCTGATCGGCGTGGACGTGGCGCGTGACCCTGCACTCGCCCGCATCGCTCGAATCAACATGTACCTCCACGGCGACGGGGGGACGAGCGTCTTCCAGCTCGATGCTCTCGACAAGAAGGTGGCCATCATTGCCACCGACGACCCCGAGATTGTGTCCGAGAAGGACGAGTTTCGGGCCCGCGTGCAGAAGGCTCAGACGGGCCAGGGTGGGTCCCCTGCGTCCGGCTTGGCCGATGTCGTGCTCACCAATCCGCCGTTCGCAAAGGAGTACACGCGCGACGAGGAGGGGGACGCCAAACTCCTCGACGACTATGTGTTGTCGTACGACACAGCTGGCGGAGCGAAGCGCCCTTTGAAGTCGCTGAGTTCCATGGTCATGTTCCTGGAGCGTTACTACGACCTGCTCGGGCCACGAGGTCGCCTGGTGACCGTCGTCGACGACAGCATCCTCGGAGCGCCGCGTCACAAGCGTGTCCGCGAGTGGATCCGCGAGAACTGGATTGTGAAGGCAGTGGTGTCTCTGCCGGGTGACGCGTTCCAGCGATCGCAGGCGCGCGTGAAGACGTCGCTGCTCGTCCTCGAGAAAAAGTCGGCGACGGAGGAAGTCCAGCCCGACGTGTTCATGTACTACTGCTCGTGGGTTGGGGTCGACGATCCATCGCGAGCGCGGATCCTCCCAATCGACGCAGCGAATCGCGAGCATGCACGGGCGGAGATCGAGCGGGTCACGGCGCTCTACAGGGCGTTTCAGGCCGGAGAGCCGGAAGCCGCGGACTGGACGGTCAAGCCGGCAGCGATCACGGACAGGATCGACGTCAAGGCGTGCCTCCCCGAAGCGGAAGCAAGAGTACCCGATTGGCAAGCAGCCGGCTTCAAGGTTCAACCGCTCGGCGACCTTCTCAAGCTCGCTGTCGACAAGGACAGCAAAGCCGATCGCGAGGTCGATACCTCGGTCGTTGACGAACTCGTGACCTACCTCCGGGTCAGGTACGACGGGTTCTGCGAAGCGGGCGACGAGGTGTCTACGAGTGACGTGGCGAAGCAGACGATCACGCGAGTGGAGGCGGGCGATTTCGTGTTCAGCCACATCAACGCGATCCATGGCGCGGTTGCCGTCGTTCCGGGAGAGTTCGAGGGCCTCGTGGTGACTAGCGAGTACACCGTCTGTCGCCCGAGCGCCGACCTCACTGCAAGTGTCATCTGGGCACTCGTGCGATCACCCGAAGCTCGGGCGGAAATGCTCTTGCTCGCCACAGGGATCGGACGTACACGAGTGCGCTGGACCGAGCTGAAGAAATTGCGGCTGCCGGTGCCCGGCCAGGAGGTTCGCGACAAGATCGACGACGCAGTCAAGCGTGCCAGCAAGGCCGAGGACGACATGCGGCGGTTGCGGGCCGAAGCCAGTGACACCGCGTCGACTGAGATGCTCCTGGACAGCCCCCGGTCTCGGGCGATCATCGCGGCATTCAAGCCGCCGCGGTAGACCAGGTGACTGATGTGGACAACTTCCTGGAGGACGCCGCAGTCCTGGCAGGGATGGACGCGCAAAAACTTCTCGCAAGGGTCCTCCACATCGACGACGGCGCATTGGCGGCGGTTGTGGCGACGATGGATGATGCAACGCGGACGCTAGCCGTGCGATTGGACCGCGAGCTCCGGTTGCGCAATCCGGGACTGCACTACGTCGTTCGGAAGATGTTCCTCGGCTATCGACGGGAGGGCGCGACGTCGACCCGCCTGGGCGAGCGGTCGCAGATCTTCGCCAGCGTAATTCGCAGCAACACCCGGTTAGAAGTCGTCCTTCCGGTCGACGCCGAGACGGTCGCCGACATGCCGAACGCGCGGGACCTGCGGGGGACCGGGCACCACGGAATCGGAGACGTGCGAATCTCTTTGAGCAGCAATGGGGATATCGACCAATTCCTCACCGACTTTGACAGTTGGTTGATGCCTGCAACCTAGGGGCTTCTTTGGAGCACCTCAGTCCCCTGAGGAAACCGCGCGTTTGAGTGTCGGTGGTGCTGGTTAGCGTTACATCCACCCGAGCTACACCAGCAAGGTCCACTTTACCCTCAAGGAGTCCCTCATGGCAGTTCACTGGGTCAACTACGACCTCAACAAGTCCGGTCAGAACTACGACGAGCTGATCAAGTACCTCAAGTCTGGCGACTCGTGGTGCAAGCCGCTCAAGAGCAGCTTCCTGGTCAAGACCAGCGCCAGCGTGGCGACGCTGCGCGACGGCATCAAGAAGTACATCGACACCAACGACGACGTCCTTGTCATCAACGTCGACGGCAAGTCGTGGGGCAGCTACGGCCTGTCCGAAGAGGTCAACACATGGCTTAGCAATAACATCTAGGTCGACTTCGAGACGTTCCGGGTCGGTCTCGGTCACCGGGCCGGTTGCGTTCATCAGCGCCGGGTCGCGAGCTTCCGTGACCGGCCCGGCGCTCGCCTTCAGCTCACTACTGCAAGGCCGCAATCGCGGCACTTCCAGTTGAATTCCGCGAGCCTCATCGGCGTCAAGCAAGCGGGGCAATTGGGCGTGGAGAGACTTAAATCCTCTACTGGCGACCAGTCGTTCGGCTGTTCGGCCACTATTCCTCCGGCGGCGGCTCTACGTAGGTCTCGGTGAGCTTTGTGAGCACCCTGTCCACATTGGGTCGTTCCGGCGGAGGTGGAGACGCGGGGCCGTCTTTGTCGCTCACCGCAGCTTCTTCGTACTTGGTTTGCCACCCGAACCTGTGAGCGGTTTGCCGACACCATCGACGTTCGGTCGTTCCGGCGGGGGCGGGGGCACTTTGTCGTCGTTACTCATCTCGTTTCTCCACGTCCGGCTGATCGCCCGAATGGGTAAGCGTTTTTCCAACTTTGTCCACGTTGGGACGTTCGGGGGTGGGAGGGGTCGGTTCCCGGTCTTCGTCACTCATGGTGTCTCCAGTTCATCGGCGGTGCGAGCGATTGAGCATCACGCCCACAGTTCCACGTCAAGGTGTCACTGTGGGAGTGGGACTTGAGGTGATTCCGTTTCCGGGCCCAACAGTCGCCCCTTCAGGGAGAGCAGCGTTGATGCCGACCACGATCAGAGCAGTAACCAGACTGACAATCAAGAGGACCAACGAAATCTTGGTTGCCGTCGATCGCTTCTCGTTGTATTTGTCTCGACCGGTTACTTCCTTCGCCTTCACCTCGAGGATGTGGTCTTCAAGTTCGTCACCCGACATCGGGTTCTCGACGTACGTGTCGACGAGGTCTCGCGCAGAAGTCACCCACAGCCGGGTTGGCCACAGAGCCACCACGGCCGCGACGACGCTGCCGATCGTGAGCGCGAGGGGGATGAGCCCGATGAAGCAGAACCGAGGGTCCACCAGGCCAGTAAAGGCGGCCCCGGCGACCACACCTGCCACGACAATCGCAAAGGACGACTTCGAATCGATTGAACGAGTTCGCTCAACGGCTGCCTGACGCGTGTTGTCGAGTTCCGCGCTAAGCAGCCGAATGCGCTTGACGCGATCAGCCTTCGCAATCTTGTCCTGTTTGGTGAGTTTCGGCACGCGAGCCCTCCGTCGTCATCCTCGCCTACCTACCGAAGGTACTCGCTAGCTCACGGACGCCTCTCCCGCGACCCACGGACCGGCGGACGAGCTCGTGGCCGTGCCAGCGCTCTCGTGTCGCGGGAGAGGCCACGGGAAGCCGCGCGTCTACCCTTGGGCCGTGACCGAGTACGAGGCGTGGAGCCTGACCACCCAATGGATCACCGCGGGCGCTGCCGTTCTAGCGGTCCTGGTGGCAGTGGTGTTCGGCTGGCTGACCCTGGCGACCAGTAGGCGTTCGAAGGACGCGCAGGACCGAGCGAGTTACGCGGCCGCTGAGGTCAGCGCACCGATGTCGGCTGAGTTCGCGCAGGCCGTCGCGGAGATCGCGCAGGTCAACTGGGAGGTTAACCACCACAACGGCGAGACGTGGCTCCTGCGGAACTCGGGCACCACGACTGCATTTGACGTCGAGTTAGAGGGCTTGACTCCTCAGGACCAATCCCGCCTGACTACCGTCGATATCGGCGACCTTGGCCCGACGTCGGTGACGGCGTTTACATTCGTCAACCGGTTCACTCTCTCCGGGCCGGGCAATCTAGTGGTGAATTTCTCTTTGATGGACGCCGGACCCCGCGTTCGGCGGATCGTTCGAGTGCCAGCGATCTGAAGAAGCCAGCACAGGGACCGGGGTCCCCGGAGTAATCCCACCCTAGATGGCCTGACATTGCTCAGCGGCTAGTGCCGTTGTCTCGCCCATCATGTTGCTGCCTTCTGGTCGTGTTTTACGGGGCCGCCTCGCTTGGAACTTTTAGACGGGCGTGGGCCCGAGACGTTTCATCTCAGGATGACGGCGCGCTGAACACTAGGAGCACATCCCACACGAACTCAACTGCTTCTCTGTCGGGCACAAAAGCGATCATTCGGTGATCAAGATGGGAGCTGCCGTGATGCGCGGTTGCGTCGCGAGAGCCGCTCGCTTCTCCAGAGCGGGTCAGCCCACCACTGTTTCAGTGAAAGCTGTCGCACCCTTACCGGCGAGCAACTTGCCTCCAGCCGTCCTACGCCAGGAAAGCAGTCGACTGGGACATGCTGTCGGTTCTCCTTGATGCGAGCGATCGACGACCCCGATTAGGTCGTCTCCGCGGCCGCTTGGCACCAACGAGAACCCGCAATTCGCGGGCGCGAAGATTGTTGGGGCAGGCACGGTGCCGGCCCCTTGGTTAGGCGACGTCCACCCACCTCATGCAGGTCTGCAACAGACGGTCGTAGTCGCCCGATGTTGCCTCTGCGTAGAAGGCAGCGAGCTCGTCCTCAAGGTCTCCCTGCTCCATTGAATATGCAAGGTGCCGACGCAGAGCGCCCTGCACTCTGCCGATGACCGCAAACGCGTTGCCATCCGTCCCGCTCAGCTGCACTTTGCAATCGGGATACTTGGGGAGTTCCATCCCGTTCACCTGCCGACCTTCCACTCGGTCTCGCGTGCGTTCCTATGGACCATTCCGTCCTCCTTGATGCGAGCGACCGGCGACCCCGATGGGTCGCCAACAAGGCCGCAGCGCACCAACGAGAGCGGGCAGATGCAGGACTGCTGCGTAGAAGGAGAGCGCCGACTGTGCCGTCCCGCCCCCGAAACCTTCGGTGGCGGGTGAGCAATTATGAACCTGCGGTCGAGATTGTCAATAGGCCGTGTGAAAAGCACAACGCTCGATTCTGCTTGCCTTCCGAGCATCCGCACGGCCGTGCCGAGTCGGCGATGTCGGTCGAGGCGTCACGCTCGCCCCCGGCACGGTCCAGCCCAGCGCCCGGCTCCGCCGCCCCGCGCATCATTTCGTCGAACTCGGATTTACGGAGACTGAGCCCCGAACGAATGGTCGCAGGCGCAGCTCCATAAATCGAGATGGTCGACACCCAACTGAATTCGCCCCATACCTTGCCTGTGTGGGACACCCCTCATCTCACGAACAGGATGCAGCCACCGCGTCCCAGTTCCTCGCGGACCGATACATCTTGTTGGAAGGACAGAATCGAACCGTGGACTGCATAGAGCTTGCTCACTTCGTCTCGAGCCCGAGGAGCCGAAGCTGGCCGCTTCCAGACCGAGGTAACTCGACCTGACGCGGACGCGCGCCGACTGTTACGGGGGCCGAAATGAAGCGGAATGCCGGAAGCGGCCCGAGCCTGGACGATCAGGAATTCACATCCGTCCGCGATTACAGCAATCTCGCGTAAGCCGGCGACCTGCGGCGACCCGCCGCAGGCTGAGCCGGGCTCTCTCCGAACGACCGCTAGCTCGCAGCTGTGAACTGCACGCGGTTCTCGTCGCCTCCGCCGTAGCTGAACGTGACGTATCCGCCTGCCGTGAGGAGCGACTGGACGGGGTCAGTCGATGCATCCGTTCGGTGGGCACCTACCACCATGACTCGAAGGGTATCGGGCGACCCGCTCCACATCTGGAGCTCGGCGCTTCCCGCTATCGGCATGACGTCACCGTTAGAAGCGTGGAAGACGAGATCGCTTACGCTTGAGTAGATGTAGCCGTTCTGTTGGAACTCCTCGATCACCGGTAGCGACGAGGCGAACTGCGGGTTGTCAGTCCGGTAATACCCGGCAGAGGCAATTTCAACATCCGTGACCGGATCTCCGTTGCCGTCCTCGTACTCGTAAGCCCAAAGCTGCCCCACGGGATCCTGTGCCACAGCGGACGGGTCAGCGACGACAAGATCGTAAGTCTTGCTTGCGTCGCCGTAGTCCCCATGCGCCGTCAGAGTAAACTGGTAAGTACCAGCCTGCTCCGGCGTTCCATTGAGCTTGTAGTTCCAGCGGTCCCAGCTAAGCCCGGATGGCAGAGTGCCGTCGATTGTGACCTGTCCCGAGTATCCCGAACCCCAGCTCAAGACCGGAGACCAAGGCTCGCGTTCCGAGTACTGAGCCATCGAGATACCGCTCCGACCAACAATCTTCGGCGGATCCAGATCCGGATATGCGGCAGCTGCGTCAGCGCTCGACATAGCGAGTGATAAGGCCGTCGCCGACCCACCGTTCACTACGAACGAGACAACGCCGCCCTGCAGGAAGTCGCGAGTGAGATTTCCGCTCCCGCCAACCACATCCCCAGTGAAGTCAATCTGCGCCTGTTCAGGCGCGAGATAACCGTAGACGCTGATAGATGAACCCGTGAGAGTGTTCGTCACTTCTGTGTTGCCGATCCACGTCCGAATGTCCGTCACGACCGCGGTGCTCCAATCGCCCAGCGGATCGGCCGACTCAGTCACGAAGCTCAGTCCGCTGGGGTCATTCGACCCGACCCTCAGGGTTGCCGGCGACTGTCCAATCTCGATCAGCGTGGCGGAGCTAGATGCGGGCGGCGTCGAGTTGGTCTCGATGATGAACTCATCCAGCTCCTCCACTTCTGCCGACGGCGCGATCTGAATTGCGACGGGCGAGCCGTCAAGCTGCAGCTGGACCCGTCCGCCAAGGAGCAGCTCTTCGGCGAAACCGTCATCCATCGCTGATGCGATCGACGAACTATCCACAGCAAGTGCGTCTCTCAACGCCATCGTCAGCTGCCAGTCTGAGCCACCAGTCATCTCGGCCGATGCGGTGGTCATGTCGATGGCTAGCTGATCCCCGTTAGGTGACTGGAGTACGGCCGCCTGGTTCGAATTTGCAGTCAGATCTCCATCCGATAGCAGCTCGCTGATCTCGACCGACGAATCACCGGAGAGGACTATGTCACCCCCCTGTGGCACTCCCGCGTCGAGGGTGACGTGAGAGTACGAGCCGCTCGTGGCCGTCGCGAGCGGAATTGCCTCGGTCTGCCCCACTTCGTTCCATGCGACCAATGTGTAGCGATCATTCGGATCGCCAAGAGGAATGCGTCGCTCAAACTCACCTTCGCCGATTTCGCTCAGAGTGGTTTCGACAGTGGTGGAGTCGACGGCAATTCCGTCTTCATCGAAGAAGACATAGGTCGGGGCATACTCACCTGCCCCGGCGAACCAGTGGAAGACCTGGTCGGTACCGTCGATACGCGACTCGACCAAGGGCGCAGCCGGAGCCGCGGGCGGAACGTCGTAGACGCGAACAGTCTGTTCAAACTCCCGGACTCCACCGTCTAGGTATGCACTGACCTTGACCGAGTAGGTGCCCGGTTCCGTGAAGGACGACTGGAAGGTTGAGCCCTCATCCGGGGGTAAAGGCTCATCCAACTCTTCAACCAACTTCGGCTCGTTTTCGGGTGGCCCTTCGAGTCCCGATGGGGCGGCCTCGGGCGCCGCCTGCCTCTCGGCAGCAGGTCCACCTCCGGTGTCCTCGCCGCGCGGCCCGATATCTCCATTCCTGGTGACGCTCCAGACGAGGCGCCGGTCGGGGGAGTCCGCATAGTACGGAGCAATATCTTCCGCGCGGAAGGTGCCTGTTTGGCCGGCAACGTAAGAGGTAGCTCCGACGATGGGTTCGTAGTTCGAGGGCGATTTGAGAGCGCTCCTGAACACACCTTCAAGTCCATCGATGTGCTGCTGCGCGCTCACCTCGTACTCACCGAGACGAGACTCGTACTGCCCGTAGAAGGCTTCTGACCAACCCGCTGCTTCAAAAAACCATTGGTTGTCTCTCGTGTACGCCCCAGCGCGTCGGGCGTCGAAGTCCTCAGCTGGTAGGAGTGCAGTCCTCGGCGTGCCCGTCCCGTACTCGTAGCTGCATATCCGGTACTCGCATGTACGTGAGGTGGCGAGAGTAAGCGAGACCTTCTTCGAATCCTCACGCCAGTACAGATTGTTCGCCTCAATAATCGCGCTATAGAGCGATCCATACGTTCCGCTCGATGCGGTGATGCTCTCAATCGCGTCGATGGCCTCGTCGGCATCTTCTACGAAACCATCAGTGACGTTATCGACCGTTTCTTCGCCATACGCGATGACCGCGTACCGTGTGCCCACTGCCTGATGAGATACCTCGTCCACGAATGCCTCGGCCCTGCTTTGCAGCTCCTGCACACTCGAATACCCGGTCGAAGTCGTGTCGATGAGGAAGACCACATCCGTGTCGGGCGCGCCGGCACGGGCTGGATCGCAGACGTCATAGCCAAGCTTCGTGACAAGACTGCATGCGGCGGAATCGAAGTTCTCCGAATAGCGCTCGTGAGCTTGGTTGGGCTTGTTCGGCGGATTGTTGTTGAGGATGTCGTCAGGCGCTGGCCACAGAAACTCATTGCCGAAAATGTCATAGTGCACCTCGGAACCCTGACAAAATGCGTCCCAGGCCCGGCAAACCGAAACGACCTTCATGTCGAGTGCCGGACTCGCACTGGGGTCGACCACATCCGGTTCGAATGGATCGCGGATGTCAGTCCACCAGAATCCCTTTCGATTCTGACTGAAGGTCCCTTCCGCAGCCCAGTCGTCCTCGGACTCGAACCGAGTGTCACCCATGAGGACGACTCCCGCGACGCGATCCAGGTGAGAATCAGGATGACCGTCTCTCTGCACGAACGAACCAACCAAGTCGCCCCCCTGCGAGTACCCGACAAGGATTAGCTCGGAATTCGGGCAGTCGCCGACAAAGTCGTCGATCAAGCCCCGGAGGTTATCAATGCCCCGGTTTACTGATGACGCATAGGGGACAGCGACCGCTGGATAGTCCACCCCGCGCATATCGACCACGACACCTGTGCCTAGAAGCCGCTTTATCTCCTCTGCAACCTGACGAGTGTTGTTTCCAAGGAGCTCAGGAGCGTCATCATCGAGGTTAGGCCCGATGCCGTCCGTCCCCGCTGCGCCGTAGATTCGATAGTCGGGGCAGACTTCGGTACCGGTCGCGTCAGCGGGCGAAGCCACCTCCATGCTGAGAACAATTGCCAGCAGCGCAACGAGCGAGGGGGCGGTTCGGAGCATGTGAAGACCTTTCGAAGGATGCTCACATGCAAGCGGTGGAAGACCTTGCGGTCTACCCCCAGTTTGGGTTACGCCGACACATTGATGGTTACGGCTCCACCTTCCGGCGTGGTGCAGTTCCCGAACGCGTAGCTTCGTCCAGATTCCGGCTCGATCTGTACAAAGAAGTTGACGCCGTCTTTGAACAGCGAGACAGATCCGTCATCGAGCTCGTCGGATGGGTCTTTCGGCTCGAACCCGGCCTCCTTGAGCTGATCGAGGATGCTCTGCCCGTTGGAGCTGCCGCCGATCCCAATGTCACGAAGAGTGGACCCGCCCCATAGTTGCGACGGCCGTTTGTTGTCGCACACGATTTCGCCCATATCTAGCAACCCCGAGGATGCAACGGCCGCGTCGATCTCCTCGGCTATTCGGCCGCCCCAACTGGCACAGCCCGACAACGTTGCGACAATTGCTGTCCCGGCCACGAACGCGACTGCCTTTCGATACATCATCGATACCCCCATTTAAGCTAGGTAATCCGGGCCCCACCGACCGGTTGCGTCGACCATATATCAGGTGTTGGCGAAGAGGCCTTCTACGCTCTTCGAGATCTTCGGGATCCGCCGCTCTCGCCACCGCCTGCAAATCGCGAGCAGCCGCGAACTCGCCGACAGGCTAAATCCGCGCGACAGCTGGACCATCTCGGACGGTTCATGCGCTCAGATGGCGGAGGCGGCGCGACGTAGATCGGTTAGCATCTCGCGAAAGAGAATTCGGCTGGACACCTCCAATCCCTCGCCGCCTCGAACGACCGACTGGTACGAGGCTTGCTTCTCGCCTGTCCACTGCAGCCGAAGCTGCACGGGAGCACTCTCGATCGAAATCCGAAACTTGGCGGAGGAGCGATTGAGCTGCTCGGAATCGTCCTGCATTGGCGGGATGCCGAGATCCAGTGCTTCGCCGCCAACCTTCAGGAGCGGGGCGTTCATCCAGAGCGATTTCGGCACCGCGACCCGGACCATCAGAACGATCCCCGAGCTGCTAGCTGAAATGACCTGTTGAATGCGTGGCTGGATCCAGGGAGACTCTCCGAGCACAAGCAAGCTCAAGCGCCAGATGCCACTGTCCGTCCACCGGCGCACTGTTCGGGTGTCCACGAAGTAGATCGATGCGAGGTGCTCCAAGCGCTCCAGCACGGTCTCCCCGGTCACGCCCCACCCGAAGCTTGCCATGGCGACCTGGATTTCTCGGTCGTCAATATATTCGTTCATAAGGTTCACTAGGCGCTCGAGAGCGACGTCGGGATCGTCTCCGCCGAACCCCTTGATCAGCATCCTGGCGTTCGTGAGCTTCGCAGCGTCCAGTCGACCAGGTAGCTTACGAAGCTTTCGCAGCTCACTGCTGATAGCCAACTTGGCCGACTCAGACGGCATCTGACTCCTCCGCTGTCATGGGAAGCGAGTCAATCAGGCTTCGTGTCATTTCCCTGTCACGACGACCAGTCCCCGTTAACGATTTCATCGAGCTACGGACCCAATCGGATCCCATCGAGCCAACCGAGGGAGGTGATGAGGCTCGACGGTAGCAACGGTCGAGCCCCCATCTATGGGCGAACAGGTCACGACAAGTGGCAGTGATTCGGACGATAACCGCCCGGGCCTCGAGTTCTTGAGGTCGTTGGCCGGCTACCCAGTCCGGTCTGTACGGCTGAGCAGGCACCAGCTCATCAGTCGGATCGTCGAGGTGCATCGTGACGCTCTCGGTCGAGTGCTCGGATCCACCGAGCGCTTCGAGGAGTCGCAGTTCACGGACCTCGACGGCCATTGGCTCGACTAAGAGCAACACCCAACGAAAGGAAATGAAGATGAACTCAGATGCTGCCGCAGGCGGCGCAGGACTAGCGGTGATCGCGCTCCTCATGGTCGCCGCAGCCGTCATCGCCGCGATTGTCTGGAGCAAGGCCTGGGCCGGCGTACAGCGGTTCGACCGAAGTCGCGCAGTTGAACGCGAGGTGCGCGACCAGTACATCGATGCCAACGTCGCGCAGAAGGCGGCGCGCAAGCTGCTCGACAAGCACAGCAGCTGACCGAGCTCGACCGCGCCGGGGAGCCGTTGTGCATTTCACATCGGCTCCCCCACGCCGCGCAAGCGCGCCCTTCGCCAGTTTCACCCGGCGTCCGATCGTTCGTCCGATCGCACCCATGAACTTCCGACCGGACGGTTGCCTTCCGCGCGGCGATCGCCCATAACCAGCCTTCGAACTAAGCGAGAGGAGGAACACAATGACCCGACAAGAATCAAGTGAAGAAAGCCGGAAGCGCTTCGCGGTGGTGTACGCCGACCCGCCATGGGACATCGCGCAAAAAGGTGGCCGTGGCGCTTCCACGAAGTACGACCTGATGCCGCTTGAGGAGATCACGGCGATGGCACCAGCGGTGCGCGAGCTTTCCGCAGATAACGCAACGCTGCTGCTTTGGGTGACGAGCGCCGCCCTAGAGGCCGGTATGGCTGTCATGAAAGCGTGGGGCTTCCGATTCGTGACGACAGCCGTCTGGGACAAGGGGCACCACCTGGGCCTCGGCAACTACTTCCGCGGCAGCCACGAGCTGCTTCTGCACGGCGTGCGAGGTCGGGCACCGTTCAAGTTCCACGGGCAGAAATCCGTGGTCTCGTTCCCCCGCACCCAGCACTCGGAAAAGCCGACGGAAATGATCGCGCTGATCGAGCGAGTGCTCGACGGGCCATACCTCGAACTCTTTGCCAGGGCGCGACCGAGCTCTCTAGGCCCGTGGGCGATCTGGGGGAACGAGGTCGACAGCGACATCTCGCTATTGCCTTGGGGCTACCCGGTGCCTTCTGACTTCGCCCGACAGGGCACCGACGGAGAACGGCAGGTATGACGCGTGCACTCCCCTACTTCGTTGATGCAGAAGATCGTTGCCCTCTGCGTGCTGGCGATCCTGGTCGTGTTTGCCTTGGGTTTCGTCGTCGGCTTCTTAGAGCGCAACTGGCCTTGGTTGCTCGGCATCGGGCTCATTGTCCTGGCGACCCTCATCGCGGTGCAGTTGTTGCGTCGAGGCCGCGGATGGTGACCGGCGTAGTCGCGACGACCGACGTTAGGCCGTTGCGGAATAGACAACATGGCTTGACACAACCGGACGACAGGTTCATAACCAGTGATCCCCCAACGGCAGCGCAACTAACGCGCCCTGCCCCCGGAAAGGAGGTCACGATGACACACAATCGCTACACGAAGCGCGGCCGCAGAGCCGGCAATCGTCGCGTGTGGGTGTTCAGTCAGCTCAACCACGACCTCACGCCGGAGCAGTACATGAAGGTAGTCGTGCTCGCCGGCTTGGAGCAGGCGCGCCTCGAGACCGAGGCACAGCAACAGTCGGGCCGAGACGAGGACGCTGCGGATGTCGGCTGACCTCTCTTTCGCCCGGCTCCATGTTGGGCTCGAGCTCACCTCGCAGCAGGTCGAGCAATTCCTCACCCGGCTGATGGCTCCGGGCGCGCCTCGCCCGCTGGTCTTCGAGACCTGGGCGGACGACGTCGGCGTTCGCCACTTCATCGGACGTAGCGCAACCGATAGGCGGGCGCTCAGACAGCTACTCGCCGCCTACCTCCCAGAGGCCACGCTCCAACGCGAGAGTCGCCCGACCGGCGAGCTGTCCGCGGCCCGCGTCGTCAGTCGGTCTCGCAGGCTGCCGATCGCTCGAGATTCCTCAAGCCCCCTATTCGCCTTCTGGGCAGCACTGTCCACCAGACGAAAGGGTGAGGTCATCGCACTGCAGGTCGTCCTAGGGCGCGGGCATGGGCCCGTCCACGTGCCCCGAGATGTCCTGGACCCGACCCAGTCACCCGTGAACGCCCTGCTTCGCGGTCATCGTCGGGCTGGGACGGAAGTTCGCCGCGAGCTGGTCAGTCATCACTCCCAATCTCGCGTCGACGTCACCGTTCGCCTGGCAACTTCTGCACCCGTCCGGGCCCGAGACAAAACGCTCCGAAGCGCAGTGAGTGGCGCCCTCCGCGCCATCGATTCGCCGGGAGTGAGGCTTGAGGTCCGCGCGGAGCGCACCTCCCGCTGGCTCGACGCCGCGGCGAGCCTGACACCCCTCTCAGCAACGGCCGCCAGCCTCTGGCCGCTGCTGGCCTGGCCCGTCGACCACCTGTCGCTCACAGGCCTGCCACCGCAGCACCCACGCCAACTCCCCCCACCGGGCGGACTGCCAAAGGATGAGGCGGTCTTCGCGCACTCGACGATGCCGGGACACGAGCGTCCGATCGGGATCGCCGCCGAGGATCGGTCGCAGCATCTCGTCGTCACTGGTGGAACGGGCTCGGGCAAGAGCACCATCTTCGCCCGGCTGTGCCTCGGGGACATCGCGGCGGGACGCGCCACACTGCTGGTTGATCCGAAGCGGCAGCTCGTGGACCACATCATTGACCGCATCCCTCAGGAGGCCATTGACCGCATCGTTCTCATCGACGCCGCCGAGCCGCACCCGATCGGGCTGAACCCGCTCGACATCGGCGACCGGGATGCGGATGTCGTTGTCGACGGGATCCTGTCGGTCTTCAAGGCGGTGTTCGAGGACGGGTGGGGGCCTCGCACCGAGGACCTTCTCCACTCCGGTCTTCTGACGCTGGCTCGCAGCGGCGCCGCCCGCGGCCGCCCGCATACGCTTCTCGACCTGCCACGACTGCTGAGCGACATCGCGTACCGACGCGGCATCGTCGGCGCGGTCGCCGACGACCCGGCGCTCGCGTCGTTCTGGTCTGTCTTCGACGGGTTGAGCCCGGCGCACCGTGCGGCCGTCATAGCCCCGCCAATGAACAAGCTCCGCAAGTACCTGCTACGGCGGAACGTAGCCGCTGTGCTCGGCCAGGAGCAACCCAAGTTCCGGATGCGCGATTTGTTCCGCGACCAGAAGACTGTGCTCGTTCCGCTCAACGATGCACTGCTCGGTCCCGGCTCGGCGCAACTGCTCGGAGGGCTCGTAGTGGCTGAAGCCTGGCTCGCGACCATGGAGCGGGCCGGCGAAGCGAATCCGATGGAACGGCCCGGCATGATCTATATCGACGAGGTCCAGCGCTTCCTGCACTTGCCAACGTCGATCGAGGACGCCCTTGCAACGAGTCGTTCTTACGGCGTCGCGTGGCATCTCGCCCTCCAAGGCAGGTCGCAGGTGCCGAACTCGCTGGCGCTCGCGCTCGAACTGAACGCGCGCAACAAGATCACCTTCGCAGCCAGTCCGAACGACGCCGCGGCGCTCGCTCGCTCGACGCGCCTGCTCGTCGCCGAGGACTTCCAGTCGCTCGGGAAGTACGAGGTCTATGCCGACCTCGTCGTGGCCGGAGCACCCGCGGGATGGTTCCTGGCGAGGACGCTTCCACCACTTCCCGCACTCGGATCGGCCGATGCAGTTCGGGCGGCCACCATGCGTCTCGCCGGAACCCGCGAAACCCTCCACGAGCAAGCGCCCGCCCAGAAGCCCGAGACGGCCGCTCCGCGCCCCGTTGGACACCAGAAGCGGAGGCGGACATGATGCGATTCGGCCGCGGCCACGACCGCCTCCCATCTGGTGCCGACCGTCCGGCCGCCCGTCCGCTCGGGCGTCCGCTGGCACTGCCGAAAGACTGCCGCCTGCCCAGCATCGTGCAGCGATTCGGCGCCGACTGGGATGGGACTCCCGCTCGTTCGAGCGGTACGACGTCCCTCCAACTGACAGATCGGAGCACTCGATGACCGAGCGGTGGCGGCCGTATCAAATGGCTGCGCTTGGCTCGCAGCTCAGCGCCCGCGACCTGGCGCTTATCGCGGACGTCGAGAGGTTTCGTTTGCTGGACGCGCGCCTGATTCAGCAGCTGCACTTCGTAGTCGGCCCTGGCGGTCATCAGTCCGTGTCCGCCGCGACGCGGGCGTGCAATCGGGTGCTCACCCGCCTCCACCGCCTGGGTTTTATCTCTCCGCTGCAGCGTCGCATCGGAGGACCGAACTCCGGCTCCGGAGCGACGGTCTGGCAGCTGGCCGCAGCAGGAGAGCGGTTCCTCCGAGCGCGGCGCGGCGAGCCCCGTCGACGCCGGTTCGTCGAGCCGACCCACCGCTTCATGGAGCACACGCTCGAGGTTGCGGCGCTGGCGGCGCAGCTCCGAAATGCGGCTTCGAAGTCCGATCGAGACGTGCTCGAGCTCGATCCCGAGCCCGCGTGCTGGCGTCCGTACTCCGACGCAACTGGTGAGGCCGCGACGCTCAAGCCCGACCTGTACGTCGTCACCGCTGACGAGGAGACGGAGTCTCACGCGTTCGTCGAGGTGGACCGCGGCACGGAGCACCTGCCGGCCGTGCTCCGAAAATGTCACGTCTATCAGCGGTACTGGTCGTCCGGCGTCGAGCAGTCGCGCACCGGCCTCTTCCCGTTGGTGCTCTGGGTCACCGTCGACCAACGCCGAGCGTCTCACATACGTGAGGCGATTGCTGATGACCCGCTGCTCAGCAGCGAACTGTTCCGAGTCACAACTATTGAAGCGGCAATGGCTCTGCTGTTGAGAGATCAATCGAAAGGAGGTTCCACATGAAGAAATCACTAGAAGAGGCGTTGGGCACAGTGCGCCAGACCCACGGGAGGCACGGTCATGACTGAGGGAGACCGACCATTGAACCCCGAGTACATGGAGCGCACACTCAACCGCTTTCAGTCGCGAATCATCGAAGGGATTAGCGCAGCCCATGCGGAAGGGCGGGAGATCGACGCGGGCACGGCCCGCCTGATCGCCCACGTGCTTGGTCGCGCGCTTGGTCGCGAATCTGCCTTGGCGGAGTTCGGTCGCACGAACGAGGGCTCGTACGAGTCGCTTCGAGACGAATACTTGATCCTCTACAACGAGGTCGGTACGCCGCCGATGGTCAAGGAGTGGATCGACTGGCTCGGGACGCACCTTGTCCAGGCGCAGGCCGACGGATCTGGTCGCCGTTATCAGAACGAGCGACTTGCGCCGAGCCTGGAGCGAGTGCTCGTGAAGACCCCGATTGAGATCGCCGACGAGCTGCTTTCGGTGCACTTGCCGGCTAACTTGGACGCAGCGGCGATCCGCCGGGTAGCGCTCGACCTCGGTCGACTGAACCTAGCGGAGGGCCGCGCATTCGTTGCGTTCCTCACCCTGCCTGACGTCGACGCCAGTTCCCCGAGACTGCTGTCAACCTTCATCGACACCTACTACGCCAGCTTCGCAAGCGTGGCGGAAGCCATCGAGGTGCTCTGCGAGCTTGAGGGTTGGCGCAGCGCCGTGGAGGAGCTCAGCGATCGGTTCCCCGGCGTGCCACCTGGGGCAGTCTCGCTCGACCTGCGGGCTGTAGAACGTCACCTGCGAGACGCGTGGGACGTGGTCGAGCTCGACGGCCGCGCGTTCGTTTTCTCGCGATGAACGAGCCACTCGCGATGTTGCGGAATGAACAACGCAGGCCTTCTGGGACCGCGATCGAGGTAAAATGGGAAGGTAAACGGAGACCCCCTGACATGGCGAAATATCTCGTAATCGGGCAGCGTCCCAGCCCGAATCTCGTCGGGGCGCCGTCACCAGCACCGCTCTCTCGACAGCCGGCCGAAGCACCGGGGGCTCGACCATGACCGCCCATAGCTCGCCCTTTGAAGACCCGCCAGCTGACCTTGCAGACGCACCTCTTGCGGCGCGCGAGCCGGAGGCCACCGAGACAGATCTGATCGGCCTCGGCGTGAATGTGCCGCCGGGAAAGCGTGCAGTCGTCTACCTTCGGGTGTCGTCCAAGGGGCAGGTCGCAACAGACTACGACCCAGAGGGAATATCGATCCCCGCCCAACGGCTGTCGTGCCAACGCAAGGCTGAACAGCTAGGGCTTACGGTCGTCGCTGAGTACGCCGAGCTTGGCCAGTCCGGCACCGAAATGTCCCGGCGCGTGGCCTTCCAGCAGATGCTCAACCGCATCCGGCAAGAACGTGACGTCGACTACGTGGTCGTCTACAAACTGTCCCGCTTCGCGCGCAACCGCATCGATGACGCCATGGTCATGGCGGATCTGCAAAAGCAGGGCGTCACGCTCGTCTCTGCGACCGAGCAAATCGACGACACCCCGGTCGGCCAGCTCATGCATGGCATCCTCGCGTCCTTCAACGAATACCGTTCGCGCGAGGACGGAGCGGATATTTCGTACAAGATGGCGCAGAAGGTCAAGAACGGTGGGACCGTGGGACGGGCTCCGCTTGGCTACTTGAACACCGTCGACCTCTTCGATGGCCGGCGCGTCAATACCGTCGTCGTTGACGCGGCACGAGCCCCGTTCATTAAGCTCGCCTTCGAGCTGTATGCGACGGGCAAATACGGCATAGACGAGCTCGCCGAGGAGCTGACCACTCGGGGTCTGCTGATGCGCCCGACCGCGGTACGGCAAGCAGTGCCGATCTCGAACACTCAGCTCACAAGTCTGCTACGCGACCCGTACTACATCGGCGAGATCCAATACAAAGGCGAGAGCTACGCCGGACGCCACGAACCCCTCATCGATAAGGTCCTATTCGAGCGCGTGCAACGCGTGGCCGGAGTGCGCGCCTTGCCGACCGGCGAGCGCCGTCGGGTGCATCACAACTACTTGAAGGGGACGCTCTGGTGCGGCGAGTGCCGCGCAAACGGTCGTCCCGACCGACGCATGATCGTACAACGTTCCATTGGCCGGAATGGGCACGAGTACTTCTACTTTTTCTGCCGCGGCAAGCAGGATCACAGCTGCAGTTCGCCACACTCCTCGATCGAGCGCGTCGAAGCTGCCGTCGAGGAGCACTACAAGTCAGTCAAGCTATCTCCCAAGTTCGTGAAGAACGCCCGCGCCTCGCTCGACAAAGTGCTGCGAGAGAGCGAATCATCGCAACGGTTGCTCCGCGATCAGCTCTCGACTCAGCTCGAGCAAATCAACGCGCGCGAGGAGAACCTGCTCGATCTCGCCGCGGATGGCACGCTTCCGCGGGACCGCATCAAGGGAAGACTGCTGACGCTCGCAGCCGAACGCGAGGAAGTCCAGGAGCGCCTGACGGAGACGAACACCGACCTGGCCGCCAGCGCAAAGGCGATTGACGAGTTCCTCCAAGTGCTTGATGACCCATACGAGCTCTACTCGCGTCTCAACGATGCAAGTCGTCGTGCGCTCAACCAAGCGCTGTTCAAGCGCATCTACGTCGTGAACGACGAAGTGACCGATGACGAGATGACGTCGCCGATTGCAGAGATGATCGAGGCGGATCGCCTGTACTCGGCGAATGCAAACGGGACCACCGGTAAAGGTGGTCCCGTTGAGGACAAAGTTACTGCCTGGCTCAAAGCCATCGATCCGGACGATGTTTCGAGTAAGGACTACATGGTGGACCCTAGGGGATTCGAACCCCTGACCTCCTCGATGCGAACGAGGCGCGCTACCAACTGCGCTAAGGGCCCGGAAACTGCTCCGCAACGATATCACCTGTCGCAGAGGCGCCCGAATCGCCGGCCTCGACAGCCCCTCAGGGCTGCAGACGGGTGACCGTCCAGTCGGCGCCCGCGTCGCGGGTGTACGACAGCCGGTCGTGGAGCCTCGACGGGCGTCCCTGCCAGAACTCGATGCGGGTCGGTGTGACGAGGTAGGCGCCCCAGCGCGGCGGACGCGGCACGGCCGCCTCGCCCGCGAACCTCTCGGTCGCGGCAGCCACCTGCGCGGTCAGCTCGTCGCGCGACGCGATCGGCTGCGACTGCGCACTCGCCCAGCCGCCGATCTGCGACTCGCGCGGGCGCGTCGCCCAGTATCCGTCGCTCAGCTCGTCCGGCGCACGCTCGACCATGCCCTCGACCCGCACCTGCCGCTGAAGCCCGTACCACGGGAACACGATCGCCACCCGCGGGTCGCCGTCGAGCTCGCGACCCTTCTGCGAGTCGCCGTTCGTGACGAACTCCAGGCGTCCCCCGGGGAAGCCCTTGAGCAGCACCGTCCGCGAGCTGGGCGCACCGTCGGACGAGACCGTGGTGAGCACGATGGCGTTCGGCTCGGGGATGGACGCGTCCTCGGCATCCGCGAGCCAACCGGCGAGGGCGACCACCGGATCCGCGTCGAGGTCCGCCGGCTCGAGCCCGTCGGTCGAGTAGTCGTCGTGGCGGTCGAGCGAGCTCACGTCAGCTCGCCGACCGGCGCCGACGCAGGATCTCGTCGATGTCGGGCGCCTCGTCGGCCACCTCGACGAATCCCATGCGGGCGAACCGGCTCGGTGCGGCGGCCGGGGTCGGGGCAGCGGGCGCCGGCATCGCGCTCACCTCCGGCTCGAGATGCGCGCGGCGGGCCGCCTGCTCGTCGCGGGCCGCGGCGGCGCGCAACCGCATCGTGGCATCGGCTCCGGTGGTCGCAGCGGATGCGGCGGCCGGCACGGGTGCCACAGAGCGCGAGAGATAGAGAGGCTGGGGCACCGGCACCGGAGTCCACGGCACCGGAGCCGCAGGCACCGCGGCCGGAGCGCGCAGCGGCGCCAGATCCTCGAGGGGGCGCTCGGTGCGGCCGGCCATCGCCGCGCGGCGTTCCGCCTTGGGCATCGACCGCGCGTCGAGACGCTGCTGGGTGACGACGGCCACGACCACCCCGCCGAAGGCCGCGGCGAGGACCAGCCACGATCCGGCGACGACGCCGGTGGTCATCATGAGCCAGAGCTGCACGAGGGCGGCGAGGGTGCCGATGATCATCAGGCCGCTCGCCAGCCTGCGCGTACGGCGCATGCGCTGACGGCGCACCGCGTCTGCGGCCGGGCGCGCGAGCGGAGTGCGCTCGGCGCGGGGCACAGACGGGGTGGCGGCTCGCTCGAGGCGCACCTGGCGGGCGACCATCGCATCCGCCCGCTTCTGCTGGGCCCGCAAGAGCCGCTCGGCGCGCACCGCCTCGCGAGCCGTGGCCGCGAAGCGCACCGACTCCGGCACCTCCGAGCTCTCGGCCATGATGCGGATCGTCTGCTGCAGACGGGTGGCCGTGCGCTCGGTCGCGAGGTACTCTCGGCGGCGGATCCAGGTGGGCACCAGATAGAGGAACCAGAGCGCCGCGGCGAGGACGAGCATGATCGTCGTGCCGGCGCCGGTGAGGTCCATGCGCACACGATACGAGCGCGATCCGGTCGTGGCGGGGAGGCGCCCGGCGAGCCGATATTGTTCGTGCATGACCTCCGAGAATCCGGCGCCGAGGCGCCTGTCCTCGCTCTTCGCCAACGTCGAGCTCATCACCGTGATCCTGCTCGGCGTCGTGTCGGTAGCGACCGCCTACACCGGGTTCCAAGGGGCGCTCTACGGCGGCGCGAGCGACGACCGCATCTCGAAGAGTCAGGCGGCCAGCACAGAGGCCGAGTCCCTCTATCTCGAGGGCAACCAGCAGTACGTGCAGGACTCGGCGACCATCCTGCGCCTGTCCGAGCTCGACATCGACAAGCAGAGCGCCGACCCCATCACCGCGGCCGACGCCACCGCCAAGTACGACGAGATCTACTTCATCGGAGTCTCGGAGGAGCTCGACGCCGCCATCCAGGCGGCCGCCGCCCTCGACGAGTCCGAGCCCGAGTTCTGGCACGACCCGCAGGCCGAAGAGGAGTACCAGGCCGCCCTCTACGGCGGCTACGGCGAGACGTCCGTCGAGTCCGATGACCTGCGCGCCGAGGGCGACGCGCTCGGCGACCAGGGAGACCAGCTCGGGTTCTACACCGCGCTGATGGCCATCACGCTGTTCCTCCTCGGTGTCGCCGCCGTCGTGCGCCGTCCGCTCATGCAGTGGATCCTGATCGCCGTGGGCATGTCGATCTTCACCCTCACCGCGGTGCTCGTCGCCACGATCCCGTTCGTCTGGATCGGCTTCTGAGCCGTCTGGCGCAGCTCAGCCGAGGCGGAGGGGGCGCTGCGCCAGGACGCGGTCCGACTCGGGGACGGCGCCGGCGCCATGCGGCACCTTGCCCGCCTTCCAGCGCTGCAGCACGCCCTGCGGCAGCTCCTCGACGGTGAGCGCGAAGCAGAAATGGTCGCGCCAGTCGCCGTTGATGTGGATGAACCGACGGCGGAGGCCTTCGTAGCGGAAGCCGAGCTTCTCGACCACGCGCAGCGAGGGGGCGTTCTCGGGCCGGATGCAGATCTCCATGCGGTGCAGGCCGACCGAGAAGAAGAGGTGGTCGGTGGCGAGGGCGACCGCAGTCGGGGTGACGTTCTTGCCGGCGAAACGCTCCGACACCCAGTAGCCGATCGCCGCCGACGACAGTGACCCGTAGCTGATCGACGACACGTTGAGCTGCCCGGCGAACTGCCCGTCATGCTCGATCGCGAACGGCAGGCCGGCGCCGGAGCGCGCGTTGGCGAGCAGCGAGCGGATGCTGGCGCGCGTGTCGAAGCTGATCGGCCCGTGCGGGTTGGTCGCCTCCCACTGCCTCAGCCAGCTGCGGTTCTCGGCGAGCTCTCGCTCGAGCGCGCGAGCGTCGCGCAGGCGGATCGGCCGGATCGTGACAGCGCCGTCACGAAGGGTCGGGATGCTCATGTTCATCGTGCGCAAGCGTAGCGGCGAAGTCCTTGAGCCACGGGCGGAAGTCGGGCCCGAGGTCGTCGCGGTCGCTGGCGAGCTGCACGATGGCCTTGAGGTAGTCCAGCCGGTCGCCGGTGTCGTATCGACGCCCGCGGAAGACGACGCCGAAGACGCCACCCGTCCATCCGGGGCCCGACGCCATCGCCTGCAGCGCATCCGTCAGCTGGATCTCGCCGCCCTTGCCCGGCTCGGTCGTCTCGAGCACGTCGAACACCTCGGGGCGCAGCACGTACCGGCCGATGATGGCGAGGTTCGACGGGGCGGAGCCCTGCTCGGGCTTCTCGACGAGACCGGTGATGCGCACGACGTCGTCCTCATCGGTCGGCTCGACGGTCGCGATGCCGTAGAGGTGCGTCGCCGACGGCTCGACCTCGAGCAGGGCGATCACGCTGGTGTTGCGCTGAACCTGCACCTCGAGCATGCGGCTGAGCAGCGGGTCGCGCTCGTCGATGATGTCGTCGCCGAGCAGCACGGCGAAGGGCTCGCGGCCCACGTGCATCTTGGCGCGCAGCACGGCGTGGCCGAGGCCGCGCGGGTCGCCCTGACGCACGTAGTGCACGTCGGCGAGGTCGGTGGACGCCTGCACGCGCGCGAGCTTCTCGAGGTCGCCCTTGCCGCGCAGGATCGCCTCGAGCTCGCCGACCTTGTCGAAGTGGTTCTCGAGAGCGTTCTTGTTGCGCCCTGTGATCATCAGCACGTCGTGGAGGCCCGCGGCGACGGCCTCCTCGACCACGTACTGGATGGCCGGCCGGTCGACGACCGGGAGCATCTCCTTGGGCATCGCCTTGGTGGCGGGGAGGAATCGGGTGCCCAGTCCTGCAGCGGGGATGACGGCCTTGGTGATGGGTGACGGCATATGCCCGAGGATAACGGCTGAGGCCTGCTCGAAAGCCGTGCGTCCTAGACTCTTAACGTGACCGAAACGGCGGAGACCGACAAGCGAGCTCTGCGCGCCGAGATCCGCGAGCGCCGCCGCATCCGCACCGCACCCGAGCGGGCACAGCAGGATTCCGGCCTCACCGACCAGCTCATCGCCCTCGCGACGCGGGTGGGCGCCACGTCCCTCTCGGCCTATCTGTCGCTCCCCGACGAGCCCGGAACCCGCGCCTTCATCTCATGGGCGTGCGCCGCGGGCGTGCGCGTGCTGATCCCGGTGTCGCGCGCCGACGGCCTGCTCGACTGGGCGCCCTACGACGGCGGCGACGAGGACACCGACGTCCTCGGCATGCCGACCCCCACGAGCGAGCTGCTCGGACCGATGGCGATCAACGACGTCGACCTCATCGTCATCCCCGCGGCCGCGGTCGACCGCGTCGGCATGCGGATGGGCTGGGGCCGCGGCTACTTCGACAAGACCCTCGGATCCATGGAGGGCGCCCCGCCCGTCTATGCTGTGATCTTCGACGACGAGCTCGTCGACTCCGTGCCGCGCGAGCGTCACGACATGCCGGTCGACGGCGTCGTGACTCCCGGCGGCATCGTCGAGTTCTGACCCCGATCCCTCCCCCGGCCGCCGACGGCCCCCCACAGATCTGGACCCATGCCCACCTACTCCTACCGCTGCACCGAGTGCAGCACGGCCTTCGACATCCATCAGGAGTTCAGCGACGACTCGCTCACGGTGTGCCCGACCTGCGGCGGCAAGCTGCGCAAGGTCTACGGTGCGGTCGGCGTGAGCTTCACCGGCTCGGGGTTCTACCGCAACGACAGCCGCGCCCCCGAGAAGGGGCAGAAGAGCGAGAGCAGCGGATCGTCGTCGAGCGACTCCTCGTCGTCGTCATCGGGCGGGTCGTCGAGCGGGTCATCGTCGACCCCCGCGCCCGCCACCACCCCTGCGCCGTCCAGCACCGCACCGTCGTCCCCGTCCCCCTCCCCCACGAAGAAGGACTGACCATGCTCAAGGGCTTCCGTGACTTCATCCTCCGCGGCAACGTCATCGACCTCGCCGTCGCCGTGGTCATCGGCGCCGCATTCACCGCCATCGTCTCGGGTCTCGTCGACGGCATCTTCAATCCGCTCATCTCGCTGCTGTTCAACGCGGGCGACCTCGAGACGGCCGGCATCGAGCTTCGCGCCGCGAATGGCGACGACCCGGCCATCGTCCTGGCGTTCGGAGTGGTGCTCTCGGCCCTCATCAAGTTCGTCCTGATCGCGGCCGTCGTGTACTTCGCGCTGATCGTGCCGATGAACTACCTGAAGCGCGTCCAGCTGCGGAAGACGGAGGAGGAGGCGCCCGCCACCTCGCCGCTGACCGAGACCGATCTGCTGGTGCAGATCCGCGACCTGCTGGCTGCCCAACAACCGCCGAAGGCCTGACCGCCCGCTCAGTAGTGCGGCGGCTTCTCCTGCTTCAGTCGCTCGTCGTTCTCGGTGAGCGTGTGACGCTCGGGCTCGGCTGACGGCTCGGGGTCGCTGCCCACGGGCGGCGCCGTCGTCACCCGGCGGTGCCGGCGGCGGGGCGCGACGGGCGGGTCAGAGGGGCTGGGTGGCGTTGACATCGATGACCGGGATCTCCTGGGTCACCGGGCCGGCCGCCAGCCCGCCCAGGCGTGCGATCCGGTCGGCCACGGCATCCGGATCCCCGAAGAGCTCGAAGGCGTGCACGCGCGCGTAGTGCCAGCCGAGCCGGCGCAGCACCTCGGGGCGCAGCCGCAGCGACTCGCGCAGCGACGAGCCCATGAGCACCGCATCCGTCTCGACGACGATGCAGGTGCCGCCGTTCGCGGCGACCAGTCCGAGCTTGCCCCGGTGGCCGAGGGCGACCCGGAGTCCGCGCGAGGCGAGGCGGCGCGACAGGTCGACGAGCATGGGATCGCTGTCGTCGGGGAGCGGCGGCTCGGCACGACGGGCGGCGATCTCGTCGAGGATCTCGGCCAGCGCGACAGCGCCGTGCTTCAGGCGACCGTCCTCGACGTCCTCGGGGCGGAAGCAGCTGACGATGACGAGCGACTTGCGCGCGCGGGTCATGGCGACGGCGAGCAGGCGCTCGCCCCCTGCCTGCCCGAGCGGACCGAAGTCGCTCAGCACCCGCCCGTGCGGGGTGCGCCCGTAGCCGAGCGAGAAGACCACGCGGTCGCGGCTCTGGGCCACGGCCCGCTGGATCGGCAGGACGTCGAACGGCTCGGCGCGGTCGCCGACCACGAACTCCGACAGGGCCGGATGCGACTGCATAGCTCCCAGCACCGCCTGCATGACGCGCGCGGCGTGCTTCTCGCTCGCCGACACCACCATCAGCGACTCGTGCGGACGGACGGTGGCGTGGTCGAGCACGAGCTCGACGACGCGCTGCACCTCGGCGTCCACGCTCTCGACCGAGCCGCTGACGGCGTCGGGCATGCCCGTGCCGTCGGGTACGTAGTCGAGCACGAGGCTGCCGTGCCCGAGGAAGGTGCCCGCCCAGGGGAGCGAGTCGATGCGTCCGCCGTAGAACCGGCGGTTGACCAGCTCGGCGAGATCCTCGCCGCCGGCGCGGTAGCTGCGGGTGAGAGCGAGCGTGGGCAGCAGCTCCGAGAGCTGTGCGAGAGCGGATCGCCCGTGCAGCTCGTCGACGGACCGCGCGTCGGGCGCCTCCGGCTCGGTGCCGTCGGGCTCGTCGAGCCCGAACGCGAAGGCGGCGGGCGTCTGCGTCACCGCGTCGCCGAAGGCGACCAGCTGCTTGGCACGGCGGATCGCGCCGACCGACTCGGCGACCGTGACGGCCCCGGCGTCGACGAGCACGACGGTGTCGAAGACCATCTCGTCGGAGACGGCGGGCGTCTCGTAGGGCGACGCCAGCCAGATCGGGGCGACGGAGCGCGACAGGTGCGGCGCTGCCCGGTGCATCGCCGCCGACGTCATCGACGGCGCCTTGAGCAGCGACTTGAGGGCGGCCGCCTCATCCGGCCAGTCGGCGAGCCCCAGCTTCCAGTTCTCGGCGAGCTGCCACGCGAGCAGCTGCGCGCTGCCGGCGGCGTGCGCCTCGTCGACGAGGCGGAAGTCGGCTTCGAGGCGCTCGAGCACGTCGGTCTTCGCGCCGAGCAGAGCGCGATCGGCGATCAGCAGGCTGTCGAGCGCCGAGCGCCACCAGGCGAGCTCCAGCTCGGCCGCGACCTGCGTGTCGGGGATGTGCCGACGGGCCATGTCGGTCATCAGGTCGTCGAGCTCGAGGTCGCGCAGGCGACCGGTGAGCGTCGTGCGCTCCTGCAGGTTGGCCAGCACGTCGCTGTCCTCGGCGAGCGCCGACAGCAGCTCGCCCAGGCGGTGCAGCGGCATCGACGCGAACTGCTGCTCGCGGGTGGTGTGCCCGAGCGGCACGTCCAGAGCGGCGAGGTCGGCCGAGACCTGCTGCCAGGCGACGTGCACGTCGGAGATGCCGGTGGGCACCTCGGGGGTCACTCCGGCGGCGACGAAGCGCTGCCACAGGATGCGCTGCTGTTGGATGCCGCTCAGGGCCTCGTGCAGGTCGCCGACGTGCATGCCGGGTCGCACGTACTCGCGCGCCAGCCGCTTGAGGCGGCGACGGTTGGCCGACGTCATCTCGGGGGCGTCGCGGCGGGGCGCGGTCGCGACGATGAGCTCGCTGAGCGACCGGTCGAATACGGCGGGGAGGAAACGGTCGAGCGTGTCGCGGATGTCGGTGAGCAGCCGCAGGTAGACCCCGAGCTCGCCGACGGTGTCGAACGGGCGCATGCGGGTCGAGCCGATGAGCTGCTGCGCGCGCACCAGCAGGCGGGGCAGGCTCTCGCCGTGGAGCTTCTTGGCGAGCGCGTGCGCGCGGGTGGCGTCGTCGCCCGACGTGAAGGCCGCCCCGTACCAGGGCGAGTCACCGGGCCCGTAGCGGAACTCGCCGAGCTTCGCCGCCTCCACCATGGTGGACGCGATGCTCGCCCGGTCGGCGGCGAGGCGCTCGACCGTGGCACGCGACATGCGAGCGGTGGTGGTGGGCGGATCCGGCAGCAGGGCCAGGCGCGAGAGCTCGCGCACGCAGTCGAAGACCGACACCCCGAGGAACTCGTCGGGCTTCGTGAGCGCGCCGCGGTAGTCGAGGAGCACCTTGCGCAGGCGCACGAGGGCCTCGTCGACGTCGCCGAGCCCCGGCCGTGCGGCCTTCTCGTTGCGGGTGATGCCCCGGATGACGTCGCGACGGAGCGTGCGCGGTGCGACCGCGATCCCCGGCAGCCCGACGTCGGTGAGGCGCTGCGCGATCCCGCGGAGCGTGGCCTGCCGCGGGCTGACGACCAGCACGCGCTTGTTCTGCGACGCCAGCGCGCCGAGCGCGTTGACGATTGTCTGCGTGCCGCCCGTACCGGGCATGGTGTGCACGGCGACCGAGTTGCCGGCGGCGATCTGCGCGATCACGTACTCCTGCTCGGAGTCGGCGTCGAGCAGCAGCACGTCGGTCGACGGCTCGCGGCGGTCGGGGCTGATCGGCTCGACGGCGCCGTGGCCCTCGTCGAGCGCCCACTTGGCCGTCGCGTTGCCGGCCAGCGCGTCGAGGATCGGGTGGTCGAGCTCGCGGGCGTCGTCGAGCAGGGCGCTGGCCACCTCGCCGAACGACGAGACGACGAGCCGCGGGGCGACCTCGAATCCGGGCAGGTGGCCGGTGAGGGCCCGCAGCTTGTCGATGACGGCGTTGGGCTTGAAGGTGCCGTCGGTGTCCGTGAGCGCGACGAACGCGTCGGCGTCGAGCACGATGCCGAACTGGGCCTCCAGGGCCGCGGCGAAGGCGGGGTTGAGCTCGGGACCGCCGCGCAGCTTCAGCTCGGCATCGCGCCCGTAGCGGCGGATCGACAGGGGGCGCAGCAGGATCGGCGCGCAGAAGCGCTGACCGGCCTGCGTCCAGCTGGCGAGCCCGATGCCGAGGCGCGTGACGTCGAGGCCGCGGGTCGTCGCGAGGTCGAGGCCCCTCGCGGCGATGCGGTCGGCCGCGAGCCGGGCGGCCCGCAGAGCCATGTCGTCGCGGATGAGCTGGGAGAGCAGAGTGGTCGAGCCGGTGATGAAGCGGGCGAGGCCGCCGGGGTGGGTGGTGCTGAGGTCGATGCGCGTGGTGGGAGCGTCGACGAAGTGCAGCAGCGGCGAGCGTCCGCCGAGGCCGGCGATCTCTGCACGCCAGTTCTGGCGAGACGGCTCGGCGACGTCGACGATCGACCAGGCCGACTCCTCCGACTGCTCCGGCACGGGGTAGGGACCGGTCATGGCGTCCTCCGCGCGCGGCGCTTCCGCCTCGAGGAGGTCGAGGTCGTTGTCACGTCGATCGGCAGGCCACACAGGGCCAAGATAGGACGGCATCCCCCGGAATCCTGGGAGGTCGCGCGGGTTTCGCGAACTAAGATCGCGACCATGGTCTCGGAGCCGGCCGCCGTCCTCGGGCTGGTTGGCGGCATCCTGCTGGTGCTGTTCGCGGCGCTCACCGTCGTCGGCGTCGTGCTCATCGCCCGCCGGTCACGCCGCGTCGCCGTCGCTCCGCCGCCCGGCCGGACGGACGCCGGGGTCGCCCTCGTGCGAGCCGACGACGCGGTGCGCGCCGGCGCCGACGACCTCGCGTTCGCGGTCGCCCAGTTCGGCGAGGACCGCACGCGCGCCTTCGCCGACGCTCTCGAGGCCGGGCGGGCCGACCTCGCCGCCGCGTTCCGCCTCCAGCAGCGGCTCGACGACACCCTCCCCGACAGCGACCGGCAGCGCCGGGAGTGGACGCGCGAGATCCGCACGCGGGCCGAACGGGCCGCGTCGACGATCGCCCGCGAGGCGGCCGCGTTCGAGCAGCTGCGGCGCAGCGAGGCCAACGCGCCCGAGACGCTCCGCCTCCTGCGCCGCAACCTCGACGCCATCGCCGGGCGCCGCGAGAGCGTCGGCGCGACGATGGAGGATCTGCGCGCCGCGTACGACGCAGCGGCGCTCGCGCCCATCGACGGCAATCTCGCCGAGGCCGACGCCGCGCTGGCCGCCGCGCGCGCCGCCGCGGACTCCGCCGAGGCCGCCCTCGCAGCCAGCCGGGTTCCCGCGGTCAGCGACGCGGTCGCCGAGGCACAGGAGCGGAGCGCGCAGGCCGGCCAGCTGCTCGACGCGATCGACCGGCGCCGGGACGAGCTCGCCCACGCCGCCGAGAGCATCGCCGCGATCCGGGACGAGGAGCAGCTCGCGCTCGTCGACGCGCGGGCGCTGCGAGACGCGGCGCCGGACCCGGACTCCGGCGCGCTCGTGAACGCGGCCATCGCCCATGTCGAGGCCGAGCTGGTGGCTGTGGCCGTATCCGGACCTCGTGATCCGGTGGCCGACCTCGACCGCCTCGTGGAGGCGAGCGACCGCCTCGACATCGCGGTCGCCGGAGCGCGCGACCAGCAGCGTCGCCTGGACGGCGCGCGCGAGGCGCTCGCCGGCGCCCTCGTCTCGGCCCAGGCCCAGCTGGCCGCGGTCAGCGACTACATCGGGTCGCACGGCGGGGGTGCGGACGCCCGCACCCGGCTGGCCGAGGGCGAGCGCGAGCTGCTGCTCGCCCGCAACGAGGCGGACCCGGTCGCGGCCCTCGACGCGGCCCGACGGGCGCAGACCCACGCGCGCGACGCGGATGCGCTCGCGCGCTGGCGCGGCTGAGCTCCGTCGGGCGCCGGCCTCGCGCTACGCGCTGACGATCTGCTTCGCGCCCGCGTCGAATTCGCCGAGGTCACCCGTCTCGCCGGCACGCACGGCGCGACGGCCGACCACCCACTGGTAGACCAGCACGATCGCGAGGGCGACCGTGCCGATGCCGATCTTGATCGGCCACGGCCAGTCCTGCCGGGTGACGAAGCCCTCGATGAGCCCCGAGAGGAGCAGCGTCAGCACCAGCCCGACCACGATCGTGAAGAACGCGCGGCCTTCCTCGGCGAGGGCGGCACGACGCGTGCGGGCACCGGGCGCGATCCACGCCCAGAAGATCAGCAGCCCTGCGGCGGAGGCCATGAAGATCGAGTACAGCTCGAGCTGCCCGTGCGGGAGGATGTAGAGGAAGAAGTGGTCGAGGTAGCCGAACTCGTTCATGATCGCCGCCGAGAGCCCCAGCTGCTGCGCCGTCGAGAAGATCATGTAGGCCGGCCACACCCCGGTGATGCCGAGCATGATGCACTGCGCCGCGATCCAGGCGTTGTTCGTCCAGACCTGGCCGGTGAACCCGGCCTCCGAGTTGTCGGAGTAGTACGAGACGAAGTCCTGCTCGGCGAAGTCCTGCAGGTAGTCCCGCGGCCCGAGCGCCGCCAGCACCTGCGGGTTGCCGCTCACCCAGAAGCCGTAGACCAGGCCGATGATGACGGTGACCACCCCGATGGCGAGCGACAGCCAGCGGATGCGATAGAGAGCGGCCGGCAGCTGGGCCGTGAAGAAGACGGTCAGCTGCCGGAGCGGGTTGACCCCGGTGCCCGTGAACCGCAGCCGCGCTCGCGACAGGGCGAGAGACAGCCGGTCGCCCTGGATCGAGCTGCCCACGGTGGTCGAGATGACCGACAGCTGCGTCGCACCCGCCTGGTACGAGTCGATGAGGTCGTCGGCACCGGCACCGTCGAGACGGCCCTCGGCGCTCAGCCGGGCGAGGCGATCCCACTCCGCGCGATGCGCGGTCGAGTAGGCGTCGAGGTCCATGTGCTGTCAGGATACCGGCATGGCGTCCTCATCCGCCCCGGACTGGGACTTCGACGAGACCCCGCCCGACGAGCAGCTCACCGGTGAGGCCGTCGCCCTCACGCTGCGGCCCACCGGCTTCGCCCTGCGGGCGGCGGGCGCGGCCATCGACTTCCTCCTCTACTTCGGGTCGTACGTCGCGATCCTCATCGGACTGTTCACGCTCGCCGGGGGCGCGGGGGCCGAGGACTCGGTCTACGGCATCATCGGCGTCGCCGCCCTCGTCTTCTGCGTGGTGATCGTGCCGGCGACCGTCGAGGTGCTCAGCCGGGGCAAGTCGCTCGGCAAGCTCGCGGTCGGCGCGCGGATCGTGCGCGACGACGGCGGGGCGATCGGGCTCCGCCACGCGGCCATCCGGGCCCTGGTCGGATCGCTGGAGCTGTTCTCGACGTTCGGCGGGCTCGCCGCGCTGGTCGGCCTCCTCTCCCCGCGCACCAAGCGCCTCGGCGACCTGATCGCCGGCACCTACAGCCAGTACGAGCGCGTGAGCGGGGAGCCGACCCCGGTCTTCGGCGTGCCGGCGCCGCTGACGGCATGGGCGCGCACCGCCGACGTCGCGCGGATGCCGGACGCGCTGTCACGTCGTGTCGCGCAGTTCCTGTCGCAGGCTCCGAAGATGGACCCCGCGCGCCGCGGCTACCTCGCGGCCCAGCTCGCCGGCGAGGTCGTGCCCTACGTGTCGCCGCTCCCGGTCGCCGAGCCCGAGATGTTCCTCGCCGGGGTCACGGTCGTGCGACGCGAGCGCGAGCTCGCCGCCCTGCTGCTCGAGCAGGAGCGGCTCGAACGGCTGGACCCCGCCCTGCGCGGTCTGCCGCACGGCTTCCCGTCCCGCGGCTGAACGACGAAGCTCGACCGACGAGGATCCGCCGGTCGAGCTTGTCGAGACCTCCCCGAGCTGCGGGAGGCTCAGTAGCGGTAGTGGTCGACCTTGTACGGGCCCTCGCTTGGAACGCCGATGTAGGACGCCTGATCGGGCGTGAGCTCCGTGAGCACGACGCCGAGCGCCGCAAGGTGCAGGCGCGCGACCTTCTCGTCGAGGATCTTCGGCAGGACGTAGACGCCGATCGGGTACTCCTCGGTGCGCGTGTAGAGCTCCAGCTGGGCGAGCACCTGGTTGGTGAACGAGTTGCTCATCACGAATGACGGGTGGCCCGTGGCGTTGCCGAGGTTCATCAGGCGACCCTCGGACAGCACCAGGATGCTGCGGCCGGTGGGCATCTTCCACTCGTGCACCTGCGGCTTGATCTCGATCTTCTCGGCGCCCGCGAGCGACTCGAGGCCGGCCATGTCGATCTCGTTGTCGAAGTGGCCGACGTTGGCGACGATCGCCTGGTGCTTCATGCCGAGCAGGTGGTCGACCGTGATGACGTCCTTGTTGCCGGTCGTGGTGACGAGGATGTCGACCTGGTCGATGACGCTCTCGATCGTGGCGACCTGGTAGCCGTCCATCGCCGCCTGCAGGGCGTTGATCGGGTCGATCTCGCTCACGATGACGCGCGCGCCCTGGCCGCGCATGGCCTCTGCCGAGCCCTTGCCGACGTCGCCGTAGCCGGCCACGAAGACGACCTTGCCGCCGATCAGCACGTCGGTGGCGCGGTTGATGCCGTCGGGCAGCGAGTGGCGGATGCCGTACTTGTTGTCGAACTTCGACTTGGTGACCGAGTCGTTGACGTTGATGGCGGGGAAGAGCAGCTGGCCGGCGCGGTGCAGCTCGTAGAGGCGGTGGACGCCGGTCGTGGTCTCCTCGGTGACTCCGAGGATGTCGGCGGCGATCTTCTGCCAGCGGTCGGACGACGCCTCGAGCGAGCGACGCAGGGTGTCGAGGATGATGCCGTACTCGTGGCTGTCACCGGGGCCTGCGGCGGGCACGGCGCCGGCGAGCTCGAACTCGCGGCCCTTGTGCACGAGCAGCGTGGCGTCGCCACCGTCGTCGAGGATCATGTTGGGACCGGCGAAGCCCTCGGAGGACCAGTCGAAGGCCTGCTCGGTGCACCACCAGTACTCCTCGAGCGTCTCGCCCTTCCAGGCGAACACGGGCACGCCGGCCGGCGCCTCGGGGGTGCCGGTCGGGCCGACCGCCACGGCGGCGGCGGCCTCGTCCTGCGTGGAGAAGATGTTGCAGCTGACCCAGCGCACCTGCGCGCCCAGCGCTACGAGGGTCTCGATGAGCACGGCGGTCTGCACCGTCATGTGGAGCGAGCCCATGACGCGGGCACCGGCGAGCGGCTGGGTGGGGCCGAACTCCTCGCGAAGCGACATGAGTCCGGGCATCTCGTTCTCGGCGAGACGGATCTGGTGGCGCCCCGCGGTGGCGAGGGAGAGATCGGCGACCTTGAAGTCGCTGAACACGGCGGGGGGAGCGGGCGGAGCTGTGGGAGCGGCGGGCGCGGCTTCGGTGATCGACATGGGTCGATCATCTCATGCGCAGCCTGGGATCAGGCGGGAAGCTCGAGCTCGCTCACGACCACGTGCCGGACGACCTGCCAGCCCTGCGGCGCGGAGAGGCGCTCCGCGTGGCGCGCGCAGAGGTCGTAGCTGTGGGGTTCTGTGCGGTAGGCCAGCGGACCCAGCACGGCCATCGCATCCGCGTAGTCGTAGGTCAGCGTGGCGATGGCGTCGTCGGCGCACGCCACCTTGCTGCACGGTCGACCGGTCACAGGGCCAGAGTATCGCCGCGCCTGCCGATCTAGACTGACGACATGCCCCGTTCCGTGCGCAGCTCTCCGCGTCGCTCCGGCTCGGGAGACCGTCACGGACGCGGTCTGCGCTCCCCGGTGACCGGGCCGCACCTGGACGTGCTGCGCACGCGCGCCGAGTTCTTCGACGCGTGCATCGCCTCGGCCGTCGACTACCTGCGCGGACTCTGGCCCGACGACCTCGCGTCGGTGCGCTTCGAGGTGGCGGGCATGCCCGCCGGCGCCGCCGGACCGCAGGGCGTCGACCGCTGGCAGGTCGATCCCGCACAGCGCCGCGTCGTGCTCTACCGTCTGCCGATCGAGCGGATGGCCCACCTGCACAAGGACGACGACTGGCACCGGCGCTCGTTCATCGAGAGCTGCGTCTTCCGCGCGGTCGCCGAGCTTCTCGGCAAGGACCCGTGGGACATCGCGCCGGAGCGCTACCGCCACTTCTGAATTTCTTCGTGCGCCGCCGCCCCTGCGGCGCACCCGCTCCGCGACACGAGCGCGGTCGCGTCGCTTCGCTGGCCTGTCGTCTCAGGGCCGGATGGTCAGTGGCGTCGAGACCGGACGCGCGGGGGCGAGCTGGTACGCGGCGAGCTGCGCCTCGCCGGCGTAGCTGATGGCGACCGAGGCACCCGCCGCATCCGAGAGCAGATAGCTCACACCCGGCTCGACGGCGACCTGGGACGTGCCGCCCGCCGGGACGAGCAGCGTGCTGTCGGTTCCGTCCTGCGCGTCGAGGCTGATCGTGACGTCGGCGTCCGTCGGGTTGACCGCGACCAGCTGCGGATCGGGGCCGGGAGCCACGGTGACGAGCGTGTCGCCCTCGAGAGCGGGGGCCGCGGCGTACCAGGCGACGTCCGACTCGGGCGCGACCGGCTCGCCGTCGGCCGGCAGCTCGCCCGGATCGACTGCCGTCGAGACCCGCACGCCGGTCACGACAGGCTGGTCGGACGATATCCGCACGGTGTACGTGCCGTCGGGAAGGGCGAGGCCGGCTCCGTCGGTGTCCGACCCCGAGTCGAGGTCGAACTCGTCGACGCCCCCCGCGGCGACCTCGGCCACGAACGAGGTGCCCGAGGCGCCCGGCGTCAGCGGGACGACGCTGACCTCGACGGTGGCGTCCTCGGCTCCGGGATTGGCGATCCGCACGATGGACGAGACGTCATCCCAGTCGGGGAGCCCGAGCGAGCGGGTGGTCCCGATGCCGTCGAAGATGCGCACGCCGGGGATCTCGATCGCCGCTGCGGGCTCGCCCGTACCGCCGATGATCTCGAGACCCGAGGCGTCGAGCCCGCGCACGATCGACTGCTGCAGGAAGGCGACCACCTGGCCGCCGCGTGCCTCGACGTGGACGACCGGAGACACGAGGCCAGGAGCGAACCCGGCGAGCGACAGCACGCGCTGGGTTCCCGGCTGCACGTCGATTCCCGTGAGTCCGGGAGCCGAGACCGAGCCGCCCTCGCCGAGGATCGTCAGCCGGACGGTGGCGGCGACGGCCGTGGGGTTGGTCAGGGTGAGCAGGGTGGTGCGGCCGACCGTGGTCGCTCCCCCGGCGAGCCAGATCGAGCTGCTGGGCTCGGCGCAGGCCACCGCCGCGTAGCCGCTGTAATCCGCGGCGTCGACCTCCTGCGACTGCGCGCCCGCGAGCAGCGCACCGTCCGCCGGCGAGACCGTCAGCACCTGCGGGGCGGAGGACGTGCCGCCGTTCCCGGCATCTCCGACGGGAACGGGCGCGCTGTCGAGGGTCGTCGCGACGGAGTCCGAGCGCACAGAGGCGACGCCGAGCGGCTGGGGCACGTCCGCATTGGCGCCGGTCTCGTCGCCGAGTCGCAGGGCGCTCCCCGCGCAGGTACGCACCTGGTCGGCGGGGTCGGGCACGACCTCGACTCCGGGCGGGGTGATGCCGAATGTCGGCAGCGGCGTCAGCCCGACGGCCGCGATGGTGGCGGCCGCAGCGGCGACGCCGACGATGCCGGTGACCAGCCGCAGCCCGACGATGGCGGCGCGCTTGGCGCGGCCGGAGCCCGTCTGAGTGCCGTCGGCGCCGGGCGCGTCGTCCGAGAGCGCGTCCACGCGCGTCGGCCCCGCGGGCGCGACGGCCGCGGACGTCTCGTCTGCCTTCTCCGGGTCAGCCATTCTCGTCCTCGTCGAAGGTGTCGGCCGGGTCCTCGTCGAGCGGACCCGTCGTGCGCACGGCGCGAGCGCGGCGGCGCGTGGGGATGGCCAGCAGCAGGGCGATCACGATCACGCCGAGCTGCACCCACGGAACCGCCGAGGCGATCGCGCTCACAGGCGCGGTGGTCACCGGTGCCTCGTCGAGGTCGGCGTACCGCCAGAGGATCGTGTCGCCCACGGGCGTGAGGTCGGCGGACGCGTCGAGTGCCTCGGCCGTGCGCTGCCGGACGGCCGCCCCCGTGCCCTCGACCTCCGGCACGACGACGAAGGCGACCTGCAGCTCCTGCAGCTCGGGGCCGGGGTCGTAGCCGCTCAGGCTGGCGATGTTGCCGACCAGCTCGGCGAGCGGCGCATCCTCATCGCGGATGCTGACGCGCGTCGACACCAGGGTGGACGTCTCGTCGAGGGTGGTGCCCGCGCCGCGCATGAGCGTGGCGCGCAGTGAGCCATCGGCCTGGGCGGTGAGCACGAGGGTGCCGATCTCGGGATCGGTGTCGGCCTGCGCGGCGACCAGCGCGGGCAGCGTGCGCCCGTTGCTCGCCACGACGGGCGAGGCCCCGACGGCGGATGCCGCGGCGAACGGCAGGACGGCCGCGGTCGCGGTCAGGGCGACCGCCAACCCGGTGAGCACCGCGGCACGGCGCAGCGCCTCGAGCCCCACGACGACCGCCCCGACGAGCCCGGCCCAGTAGAGGCTGAGGCCCGCGCCCGGCCAGAGCGTCACCGCGTCGGCGCCGGACGCCGCGACCGTCAGGTGCGCCGCCGCGACGGCTGTGGCGAGGCCGAGCAGCGCGAGGATGAGCGCGGGCACCGCCCGACGGGCGCCCGGCAGGAAGAGCGACAGCAGCGCGACGACGGCCATCGGGGCGAGCAGCACGGCGGGCACGAGGGTGCCGAGCTCGTCGGGCAGCCCGAGCCCGGTCAGGAACCCGCTCCAGGTCGACGAGCCGACGGCCGGCTGACCGAGCAGCAGCTGCCAGCCCGACACGCCGCCGGAGGGCACGGCGACGCCCGGATCGGCGAACAGCGCGAGAGGGGTCCCCCGCAGCACCTGGGTCACCACGAGCGGCGCGAAGAGCACCGCGGCCGGGATCACGATGCCCACCACTCGCGGGATCCCGCGCGGGTGCGTCGCCGCCCACACGATCACGAGCACGACCAGCACCGGCGCGAGCGACGGGGCGCAGGCGACCGTCGCGGCGAACAGCAGGGATGCGGTGGCCGCCGCGGCCCACGACCGGGCGCTCTCGATGCCGGCGAGCACCAGGAAGGGGAGGAGCAGGTGGGCGAGCACCGCGGCCGGCCGGCCCTCGCCGAGCGCGATGAGCAGTGGCGGCGCGAGAGCCCACAGTAGCGCGGCCACGATCGGCGGCCACCGCCGCTCACTGAGCCGCGTGGCGCACCACCACGCGCCGAGGGCCGCGAGCGGGAGGGCGATGATCCAGAGCAGCACGATCGAGAACGACGGATTCCAGAAGGTCAGACTCCCGAGGGTCGCGAGTACCGCGAGGAACGGATCCGCCGGGCCGACGAGGTCGACGGCGCCTTCGCGAGGGCCCACCGCGAGCTGCGACCACAGGGCGGCGACGCTCTCGCTCAGCGGCAGCAGGCCGCCGCCCACCAGGATGTTCTCGCCGACATAGCGCCACGACAGGGCGAGCCCCGCCACCGCGGCCGTCAGCACGATCCAGGCACCGCCCCCGGACAGGAACGACGCGCGCACGAGCTCCGGCTCGTCCTGCCGGTCGGGTCGGCGGGCGCGGGCGGCGGCACGGCGCTCGCGCTGCTCGTCTGCCGGCACCCGCAGCGGCGCGAGCGCCTGCCAGCCCACGGAGCGATGGGCGGCCAGCCGCTTGCGGGCCGCGGGCACCGATCCGTCGAAGGCGGCCGCGAATCCGCTCGCCAGCTCGCCGCCGATGAACCCCGGCCGCTTGCCGAGCAGGTGTCCGATCGAACGCAGCACGGCCAGCGGCACGAGCGAGAGCCACAGCGGCACGAGCGCTCCGGCGGGTGCGTAGACCATGCGCCGGTGCAGCTGCGCCAGGCGCTGGGTGCGGGCGCGGCCCGCGACGGTGAGCGGCTTCCGGCGTCCGAAGTCCTCGACACGTGCTCCCCGCGTCACGCGCGCATCGGGGACGCGCACCACGCGTGCTCCCGCGAGACGGGTGCGGATCGACAGGTCGAGTCCCGCGTCGGCGGTCGGCAGTCCGGGGTCGAATCCGCCCAGCGCCTCCCAGGTGCTGCGGCGCACCAGCATCGCCGACGAGCTCACGCCCATGACGTCGCTGTCGACGTCGTACTGAGCCTGGTCGAGCTCGCCGTCGACGAGCGGGACGGTGGCGCCGAGTCGCGAGATGCTCTCGCCGTACGAGAGCAGGATGCCCGGATCGTCGGCGTCGACCAGCTTCGGACCCGCGATGGCCACCGACGGCGCCACCTCGATCGCCCCGAGCAGGCGTCGGAGAGCCTGAGGGTCGGGTGCCGTGTCCGCCGTGAGCAGCCAGAGCCATTCATCGGAGCCTGCGACCACGGAGGCGGCGCGCAGGCCGTGCTCGATGCCCGCCTCGAGCGTCGAGCCGGGGGCGGCGACCACCCGCGCCGGAGCTGCGCGCGCGGCGATCCCGGCCGTGTCGTCTCCGGACCCGGCATCGACGAGGATCAGGTCGTCGGGGATCCGGCTCTGTGCGCGGAGTGCGTCCAGGGTGCGGTCGAGCCACGTGTCGCCGTTGCGCACGACGACGATCGCGGTGACTCGTGGCTGCATCTCGTCGAGGCTATACGGGGTGGGGCGGCTGTCGAGCCGTGACACGCGTGCGCGACGGGATGCACAGAGTCAGGCAGATCCCAGAGGCGGGGCGCTGGAGAGGTCAGGCCGTGCGGGCACGACGCAGCTTGCGGCGCTCGCGCTCGGACAGGCCGCCCCAGATGCCGAAGCGCTCGTCGTTCTGCAGCGCGTAGTCGAGGCACTGGCCCTTGACCTCGCAGGTGGTGCAGATCTTCTTGGCGTCGCGCGTCGATCCGCCCTTCTCCGGGAAGAAGGCCTCGGGGTCGGTCTGCGCGCAGAGCGCATCGGTCTGCCAGCCGAGCGGGTTGTCGTCGTCGACGCTCGCGGGGCGGAGTCCGGGGACTCCGAGCCGGACCGGATCGACGAACCAGTCCTCGGGAACCGACGGCCGGTATTCGGTCCGTGCCATGTGTCATTCTCCCGACGTCGGTCGGTGCGGGTAGACGCACCGTGCTTGGGAGTAATTACACCGGTGTCATTCGCTCCAAGTCAAGTCGGGAACTGTAATTGGTCACGCAGAGTTAACAGGGAACGGCGCGCCGCTCATCCTGTGGTCGAAGGTCAGATCGAGCGTCGGTTCACGCGGAGCGGCGAGCAGCCCAGGCGCTGGCGACCATCTCGTCGAGGGTGTGCCGCATCTGCCAGCCCAGATCGCGGGCGGCGGCGTCGCCGCTGGCGACGATGCGGGGCGGATCGCCGGGTCGGCGCGGACCGACCTCGGGGGCGAAGGCGGTCCCGGTGACGCGGCTCATGGCATCCATGATCTGGCGCACCGACAGGCCGTCTCCGCTGCCCAGGTTGTAGGCGGCGTCGATCGGCTGGCCCGCGTCCAGCCGCCGGGCGGCGGCGACGTGGGCGAGGGCGATGTCGGAGACGTGCACGTAGTCGCGGACGTTGGTGCCGTCGGGCGTCGGGTAGTCGCCCCCGTTGATGCGCGGGGTGCGACCGTCGACGAGCGCGTCGAACACGAGAGGGAAGAGGTTGTGCGGGCTCGTGTCGGAGACGTCGGCATACCCCGAGCCGACCACGTTGAAGTAGCGCAGGCTGGTGTGGGCGAGTCCGACCGCGACCGCCTGGTCGCGCAGCAGCCACTCGCCGATGAGCTTCGACTCGCCGTAGGGCGACTGGGGGGACTTGACCGTGTCCTCGGTGACCAGGTCGACGTCGGGCGTGCCGTACACGGCGGCGCTCGACGAGAACACCATGCGGCCCACGCCCTGCTCGGCCATGGCGGCGAGAAGCACGCGGGTGCCCTCGACGTTCTGCTCGTAGGTGTGCAGAGGCCGCTGGACGCTGACGCCCGCGTACTTGAATCCGGCGACGTGGATGACCCCCGTGACGTGATGCTCGTCGAGCACCCGCATCACGAGCTGGCCGTCGAGGATGCTGCCGCGCGCGAACGGGACGCCGGCGGGGACGAAGTCGCGGAATCCGGATGAGAGGTCGTCGAGCACGACCACCGGCGTGTCGGCCTCCTGCAGCGCTCGGACGACGTGCGCTCCGATGTAGCCGGCGCCGCCGGTGACAAGCCAGGTCATGGGCCCAGGCTATCCCCGCCTCCGATGGCAGGATTGCAACGATTGACGAGAGTCGGCCACCGGTGGCATGATCGCATTGCCCGACCCGATCCCGCCAGGAGGCGCCCGTGCTCAAGAAGGTCGTCGCGCTCGTGCTCCCCGGCACCGCCCCGTTCGAGTTCGGTGTCGTGTGCGAGGTGTTCGGCATCGACCGCACCGAGAGCGGCGGTCCGACCTTCGACTTCCACATCGCGACCGCGGATCCGGGTCCCGTGCCGCTGAGCCTCGGCTTTCCCGTCGTCGTCTCGGAGGATCTGTCGATCGCTGCCGACGCCGACCTCATCGCCGTTCCCGCGCACATCGACCCCGCCGGGCGCGGACGGGTCGACGAGCGGTACCTCGAGGTGATCCGCGCGGCCGAGGCCCGCGGAGCATGGGTGCTGAGCGTCTGCAGCGGGGCGTTCGTGCTGGGCCAGGCGGGCATCCTCGACGGCCGCCGCGCCACCACGCACTGGATGCACACCGACGCCCTCGCGCTGCACTATCCCGACGCCGACGTGGATCCCGACGTGCTGTTCGTCGAGGACCGCAAGGTGGTCACCAGCGCCGGCACCGCGGCGGGCATCGACGCGGCCCTCCACATCGTCCGCGCCGAGTTCGGGGCGGCCGCCACCAACGTCGTCGCCCGTCGCATGGTCGTGCCGCCGCAGCGCGACGGCGGACAGTCGCAGTACATCGCCTCGCCCGTCCCCGAGTGCCGCAGCGACGCGATCGGCCCGGTGACCGAGTGGATGCTCGCCAACCTCGAGAAGGACCTGACGATCGACGCGCTGTCGCGGCGCGCGCTGATGTCGACCCGCACCTTCGCCCGCCGCTTCCGCGCGGAGACCGGCACGACGCCCGCAGCGTGGCTCAACCGCCAACGGATCCTGCGAGCGCAGCAGCTGCTCGAGACCACCGACGAGGGTCTCGAGCAGATCGCGCAGCTCACCGGCTTCGGCGCGGCCGCCGTGATGCGCCACCACTTCCTCAAGGTGCTGCAGACGACGCCGACCACGTACCGACGCACGTTCGGAGCGCGCGCCGCGGGGTGACGGCTAGGCCGTAGACGAGCTCAGGCGGCCAGGAGCTCGGGGAACGCAGCCAACCCCGCGACGAGCTCATCCTCTGTCATGCTCGAGCTCCACACCTCGAACGCCGATCCGCCGCCGACCACTGTGGCCATGCAGTAGGTGTCGCGGCAGCCCACGTACGCGACCACTCCCGGTACCTCGACGGGCCGAAGGGGCGTCCCGAACACCTCCGGGGGCTTGTCCGCCCAGTCCTCCGCCCACCAGGCACCGCCGGGGAGGGTCGAGATCGAGAGGGACGGCGTCGTGTCGTCGGATTCGGAGGCGAACCCGCATTCACCGGAATCGGACAGACCGACGATGTGCGGGCCGGCGAAGAACGTGTCGTATCCGTAGTGGAAGGGATCAGGGATTCCGAAGGCGGAGGACACGATGGGGAACACGCGTTCATCGTCGTCGCAGATCGCCGACCCGCGGACAGCATCGGCCGGTGCCACGTACCTGGGACCCGAGGGCTGGCTGTTGCGGAGGACGGCAGCCGCCGTCACGAGGAGGCCGTGCATGCGCTCCCGCGCGGTGTCGTCGCCGAGCGGCTCCGCCGTCGACACCTGGATGGTCGCACGCACCCACACGACTCCGACGAGCATGACGGCGGTGCAGCCCCAGTTGACGTCGTAGCTGTTGCAGTAGTAGGCCGACGAGTCGCCCACGGAGTCGAAGACCGTGTATCCGTCGTCGACGTAGTACACCAGCTCGTCAGCAAACTCCTCGGCTCCATCGGGGATCGCCTCGAAGGTCACGTACTCGGTCGGGATGAGCGAGTCGCCGAAGACACGGCGGCTGCAGTCGAGCGACCCCACGGTCAGTGCGGCGGCACCCGCCAGCGAGGTGATCGGCGTCGACTCCGTGACGACTTCGTCCACCGGACCGGAGAACCAGCCGTCCACGCTGTCCGGGAGCACCTGCTCACAGGTCGCTCCGATCCGCACGATCGGTCGGTCGAGTGCCACAGCTGCCGCTGTCTCGGTCGGTGCCGGTGTCGGTGCGTCAGGAGCTGTCGCGCATGCGACGAGAGCGAGGGCCAGGATGCCTGCCATCGCGAAGGCCGTCGCCGTCCGCGTCGGACTAGGCCGAGGGTCTCTCATGTCACCGAAGGTAGCCCCGCGCGACCCGTCCCTGCGCAACGCTTCGATAACGCGGTGAGCTCACCCCTCCGAGGCGATGAAGAGCAGTCCGTCGCCCTCGACGCGCAGGGTCGGCTCGTCGACGACGTACACCGCGAGGCCGTGCTCGAGCGTGTACGGCTCGAGCGCTCCGTGCAGGGTCACCGTGCCCGAGGCGCTGAACAGGATCGCGGGCCCACCGCCCTCGATCGCGACGTCCACGCCGCGCCTCTCGGCATCCGGCGTGACCACCGTGAGCACGAAGTCGGGCACGTCGGGCCGGAACACGCGCACGCCGGGCGTCGGCTCCTCGGCAGCGAGGTACGGTGCCGGCAGCGGGCGGAAGTCGAGCACCGAGAGCAGCTCGGGCACGTCCACGTGCTTGGGGGTGAGGCCCCCGCGGAGGACGTTGTCGGATGCCGCCATCAGCTCGATTCCGAGCCCCGACAGATAGGCGTGGATGTTGCCCGCCGGGAGGTAGAGCACCTCGCCCGGTGCGAGCGCGATCGTGTGCAGCAGCATCGAGGTCGCGATGCCGGGGTCGCCGGGGTAGGCCTCGGCCAGGGTCCGCACGGTCTCCCAGGACGGGCCGTCGACGACCGACGCCGACTCGACCAGGGCGGCCACGAGATCCGCGATCTCATCGCCCCCGGCGGTGATCCACGAGAACACGTCGCGCAGGGACTCATCGTCGACGAGGCGCGACATCAGGGGCACGAGCCGCTCGTCCGAGCCCACCGGCTCGAGCACCGCGCGGGTGTCGGCCACCGGCCGGAACCCCGCGAGCGCCCGGAACGGGTCGCTCAGCGCATAGATCAGCTCGGGCTTGTGGAACGCGTCCTTGTAGTTGCGCTCCGGCGCCTCGAGCGGCACCCCGGCCGCGTTCTCGCGGGCGAAGCCCTCCTGCGCCTGCGCCATGGTCGGATGCGCCTGCAGCGACAGCGGGGCCCCGGCCGCGAGCACCTTCATCAGGAACGGCAGCCGCCCGGAGACGACATCGGCCAGGGTGCCCTCGTGGCCGACGAGCTGCGCGGGCGACCCGTGGTGGGCGCCGAGCCACAGCTCGGCCTCGGGCGAGCCGGAGGGGGCGACGCCGAGCAGGTCGGCGATCGCCGTCCGCGACCCCCAGGCGTAGTCGCGGGGGGTGTTGGTGATTCCGACGAACATCGCGGGGGTTCTCCTCATCCGGTTTGCACCAAAGTACCAACGCCCGGTGCCGTCCCGGCCAGCGAGCGTAGGCTCCCCCCGATCCCTAGAACAATGGAGTAGACGGATGACCATCACCGCCCCTGACCTGACGGATGCCGGCAGCGCCGACGAGACCACCGCGTCCGCGCCGGCCTTCACGCCCATCCCCAGCGACTTCTACGGCTTCCAGAACGCGCTGACCGACCAGGAGAAGGATCTCCTCCGGCGGCTCCGCCACTACCTCGAGACCGAGGTCAAGCCGATCATCAACGACCACTGGGCGCGGGCCGAGTTCCCGATGCAGATCGTGAAGGGGCTCGCCGACCTCGGACTGTTCGGCAGCGGCTGGGAGGAGACCCGCACCTTCGAGAACTCGGCCGTGTTCCGCGGCTGGGTCGCCGTCGAGCTGGCCCGCATCGACGCGAGCGTCGCCACCCTCGTCGGCATGCAGAACGGGCTCGTCATGGGCGCCGTGGGCGTGGCCGGCTCCGACGCGCAGCGCGCCGAGTGGCTGCCGAAGTTCCAGACCGGCGAATGGCTCGGCTGCTTCGCCCTCACCGAGCCCCTCTCGGGCTCCGACAGCGCGCGCGGCCTCCGCACGACGGCGACGCCCGACGGCGACGACTGGATCATCAACGGCTCGAAGCGATGGATCGGCAACGGCACCATCGCCACGCACGCGATCGTCTGGGCGAAGTCGACCGTGGACGGACAGGTGAAGGGCTTCCTGGTCCCGACCGACACCGAGGGCTACCGGGCCACCAAGATCGAGAACAAGCAGGCGCTGCGCATCGTGCAGAACGCCGACATCACCTTCACCGATCTGCGCGTCCCCGAGACGAACCGCCTGCAGAAGGCGGAGTCGTTCCGCGAGACCGCCGCCGTGCTCCGTCTGACCCGCGCCGAGGTGGCGTGGGCCGCCGTCGGCAACTCGATCGGTGCCTACGAGGCCGCCGTCGCGTACGGCGCACAGCGCGAGCAGTTCGGCGAGACCATCGACAACCACCAGCTCATCCAGGAGCACTACGCCCGCATGCTCGGCAACATCACGGCGTCGATCGCGCTCTGCACGCGCGTCTCCGAGATGCTCGACGAGGGCACCCAGAAGGACGAGCACGCCGCCCTCGCCAAGGAGTTCGCCTGCTCGCGGATGCGCGAGACGGTCGCGTGGGCACGGGAAAGCCTGGGAGGCAACGGCATCGTCCTCGACAACGACGTGATCCGGCACTTCGCGGACGCGGAGGCTCTCTACTCATACGAGGGCACCCGCGAGATGAACACCCTCATCGTCGGCCGCGCGATCACGGGCAAGGCCGCGTTCGTATAGCCATTGGCGCAGGCCGGTAGCCTGTGGGCATGACCGAAGCGACACCGTATCGCCGCTTCCTGGCGACCTTCGGCATCTTCACCCTGGCCGCCGGCGACGTCTGGCGGTACCTGTTCAGCTGGTGGGGCTGGGGCATCATCGTCGCGGTCTTCCTGACGATGGCGATCGTCGAGCTGGTGCGTGCCCGCGTCGACCTCCGCCGACTGCCGTACCCGCTGATCGCGTTCCTGGTGCTCGTCACGGCGTCGATCGCCTGGTCGGCCTACCCGCTCGGCAGCGTGGCCGGAGTCGCGCTGACCCTGTCCGCGACGACCTTCGCGATCTACCTCGCCGTCATCGTCGACTACCGCACGTTCGTGCACAGCCTCGGGCTGGCGATGCGCTGGATCCTCGGCGCCTCCCTGCTGTTCGAGCTGCTGGTGAGCACGGTCATCCGCGACCGCGTGCTGCCGTTCTGGGTCGACTACTCCGATCTCGACAGGATCCCCGCCGCCTACTACTGGTCACGTGACCTGCTCTTCGAGGGCGGCCGCATCCAGGGCATCGTCGGCAACGCCAACCTGCTCGCTCTCGCCGCGCTCATCGGGGCGATCACGTTCGCGGTGCAGCTGACGTCGCGCTCGGCGTCGCGTCCGTGGGTCGGCTTCTGGCTCGTCATCGCCCTGCTCACCCTCGCGCTGACGCGGTCGTCGACGGTGCTCATCGCGGGGGCGGTGGCCGCCGCGGTCGCGGTGTTCCTGCTCGTGGTGCGTCGCGCATCCGGTCGCGCCCGCGTGGCGTGGTACCTCGGCGGCATCGCAGTCGCGGCGGCCGGCGTGATCGGGGCCCTCGCGTTCCGGGGTCCGCTGCTCGCGCTGCTCGGCCGCAGCCCCAACCTCACCAACCGGCTCGACATCTGGCAGACGGTCGCCGACGTCGCCGCCCAGCGTCCTGCCTTCGGGTGGGGCTGGATCAGCTACTGGGCCCCCTGGGAGCCGTTCTTCGACGACCTCGTCGTGATCAAGGGCGTCACCTACTACCAGGCGCACGACGCCTGGCTCGACCTGTACCTGCAGGTCGGAATCGTCGGCGTGGTGGTGTTCGGCGGCCTCGCGCTGGGCACCCTCGTGCGCTCGTGGGTGCTGGCGCTCGACGTCCCGGCGACGCGAGCCCTCCCCGCTGTGCCCAACCGGGCCGCGCTCGGATTCCTCCCCGTGCTCATCGTCGTCGCGCTGCTGGTGCACAGCATCGCCGAGAGCCGGCTGCTCATCGAGATCGGCTACGTGCTGCTCGTCGTCATCGCGATCCGCACCCGCGGGGGTCTCGCCTCCCGCAGCGTCGCCGCCGAGACGACGCCCGCGTGACCGGCCCGCTGGCGCCGGGCGCCGGATCCGCCGCCGGTCGCAGCGAGTGGCTCGACCTGCTGCGCGGTTTCGTCGGCTCGCCGAGGTTCGCGCAGGCCCTCGCGACGCTCGGCATCGGCATCGCCGTCTCGGCGTATCCGGTGCAGCGGCTCTTCGGATGGGCGGGCCTGCTGGGCGCGATGGCCGCGCTGATCGTGCTGATGGGCCTGTCGTTCGCGGCCCGCCGCGAGGAGGTCGAGTGGCGCGGCATCCTCCCGATCTCGCTTCTGGCCTTCCTCGCCTGGGGCACTGCATCGATCATCTGGAGCGAGTACCAGTGGGCGACCGTGGGCGGACTCGCGTACCTGTTCGCCTTCACGGCCATCGCGATCTTCGTCGCGCTCACCCGCGACCTGATCCAGATCGTGCGCACCTTCGGCGACGTGCTGCGGGTGTTCCTCGCCGCCTCGCTCGTCATGGAGATCTTCTCGGGCCTGCTGGTCGACGCGCCCGTGCCGCTGTTCAACATCCAGGGCGCATTGGCTCTCGGCGGCCCGATCTCGGGGCTCGCGTCGACCCGCAACCAGCTCGGGCTCATCGCCATCGTCGCGGCGGTCAGCTTCGCGACGGAGCACCGCACGCGCTCGGTGTCCCGCCTCACCTCCGTGCTGTCGCTCGCGCTCGCCGGTTTCACGATCCTGTTCACGCAGTCCCCGGTCATCCTCGGGGCGGCCCTCATGGTCCTGATCGCGGCGGTCACGATGTACGGGCTCCGCCGGGTGCGTGCCGACCGGCGTCAGGTCGCGCAGCTGACCGTGCTCGGAGTCGCCTCGGTCGGGGCGATCGCCGCCTGGGTCCTGCGCACCCAGATCGTGGACCTGTTCAACGCGACCGGCGTGCTCACCTTCCGCCTGTCGCTCTGGAACAAGGTGTTCGACCTGGTGCGCATCAACGGTCTCGAGGGCTGGGGCTGGATCGGGCGCTGGCGGCGCGAGATCTCGCCCTTCCCGACGCTCACCGCGAGCTCGGACCGCCCGGCGCAGTCGGCCCTCAACGGCTACCTCGACGTCTGGTTCCAGCTCGGCGTCATCGGCCTGGTGCTGTTCGTCGGCATGCTCGGGCTGGCGTTCGTGCGGTCCTGGCTCCTCGCCGGACGCCGACGCAGCGTGGTGCACGTGTGGCCGGCCATGGTGCTCGTGGCGCTGCTGATCGTGTCGCTCGCCGAGAGCTCGGTGCTCTCGGAGTTCGGTTGGCTCACCTTCGTCATCTGCTGCCTGAAGGCGTCGCAGGAGCTCTCGTGGCGGCGAGCCCTGGCCAGCGAGCCCGCACCGTCCGCGTCGGCGCTGGGGCCCGATCCGGCCAGGTAGCCTTACCTCCGATGCCGTCGACACTCCCTCCCGATCCGGCCGGCGCATGAAGCGCGCGGCCGCCCAGGTCGGGTCGGCGGCGATCGTCGTCGCGATCGCCGGCTACGTCGCGCAGTTCGTCGCGGCCCGCTGGCTCGGCCCGGCCGACTACTCGACGTTCGCCGTGTTCTGGGCGGTGCTCTTCATCATCGTCGGAACGCTGAGCGGCGTGGGCCAGGAGGTCATCCGGGTCTCGCGGGTCGCGAAGATCCTGCGGGACTCCGAGGGCGCCGCCGCCGCGATGCCGATCGGCGACACCGACCTCGCGAACCCCCGGATCGGCCTGGTCGCCCTGAGCGTCGGCGTCGCCACCGCGCTGGTCGCCTTCCTCACCGGACTGGTCTGGGGCCCGCTGGCCTTCGGAGCCGATTGGCTGCCGTCGCTGCTGCTGCTCCTCCTCGCCGGCGTGCTGGTCAGCGGCACCCTCGCGGTCGGGAGCATGTTCGCCGGCCTGGCGCGCTGGCGCACCTACTCCCTGCTCGTCATCCTGGAGGGCGTCGCCCGCATCGTCGTCTTCGTGCTCGCCGCGGTGCTCATGCCGACCATCCTCGGCTTCTCGATCGCGGCCGCGCTCGCGTTCCTCCCGGCCTTCCTGGTCGGCGTGCTCTACGGCCCGATCCGCCGCGAGTCCTTCTCGATCCGATCGGATGCGACCACGGGTCGGTCGACGACGCGCATCGTGCGCTCGATGGCAGCCTCGAGCCTGTCGAGCGTGCTCACGGTCGGCTGGCCGGCTCTCATGTCGGCTGCGGCCGCGGCGAACCCGCGCGGGTCGACCGCCGTGACCCTCGGCGTGCTGATCCTGCTGGTGACGCTCACCCGCGCGCCGCTCATGGTGCCGCTGACGTCGTTCCAGAACGCGCTGATCGCGCGGTTCACCAGTCTCGACCTGTCCGGGCGACGACGCTGGGTCGCGGCGGGGATCGGGATCATCGCGGCGGCGAGCGCCGTGCTCTCCGGGCTCGCCGCGCTGCTCGGCCCGCCCCTCCTGCCTCTGATCTTCGGGGACGAGTACCAGGCCAGCGCGGGTATCATCGCGGCGCTGACGGCCGGTGCCGCGGGGCTCGGGATCATCACGCTGACCGGCGTCGCCGCCATCACCTCCGCTCAGCACAGCTTCTACCTGCTGGGGTGGGTGGTGGCGATCCTCGGAGCGCTGGTCGTGCTGTTCCTCGCGCCCGTGTCGTTCGAGTGGGCGGCCGTCCTCGCCCTGATCGCGGGGCCCCTGCTCGGGTCCGTCGTGCAGCTGGCCGCGCTGCGACGTCCGAGGAGCTGACGCGGCCTAGGCGCGTCCGAGCCGCTCGTCGGTGACCGTCGGAGCCCATCCGGCCGCGCGCAGGACCGCGACGTCCGCGGCTGTCTCGCTGGCCGCGGCGGACGACGGGACCCCCTGGGCGACCCAGGCGCATCTGTGGGCCTCGACCAGCTGAGCCACGGTCGCCACCTCACCCGATCCGATGTCGATTGCGCCGGCGAGCCCGTGGGCGACGACCGCGAGCACCGCCGTCCCCACGTCTCGCGCGTGCACGAAATCGTGTCGCGCGTCCGGGCTCGACAACCCCACCGGCTGCCCCGCAGAGCGCGCGGCGAGCGCGGCGCGCAGCACCGCGGGGCTCGGCTCCCGCTCGTCGAACACGTAGTACGGGCGGAGCCAGGCGATCTGGCCCGCCTCGATGCGGTCGGCGAGCGCCGCGCGCACGTCCGCCTTCGATCGCGAATACAGATCGGCCGCGGGGGCGTCGTCCACGGAGGTGCCCGTCGCCACGAAGCGGATGCCGCGCTCCGCCGCCGCCGAGGCCGCGGCGATCGTCGATGCCGCCCATCGGGCGTTGTCGGGATGCTCCCGGTAGCCGGGCGTGCCGCTGGCCGACCAGGCCAGGTGCACGACCGCGTCCGGGTGTCGGTCGGCGAGCAGCCGGTCCCACGATCCCGTGGCCCGGAGGTCGATGTCGGCGCTTCCGACCGGCATGACCTCGATGCCCTCCGCGGCGTCGAGCGCCTCGACGACTCTGCGTCCGATCAGGCCGGATGCCCCGGTGATCAGGACACGGGCCACGACGACCCCGCACGGTCGGTCTGCGACATGACCGACACCGGCAATGGCCAGGAGATGCCGACGGCGGGATCGTCGTACCGCAGCGTGCGCGCGCTGTCGGGCGCGTATCCGCCGCTCATCAGATAGACGATGCTCGAGGCGTCCTCGAGCGTCTGGAACCCGTGCGCCACGCCCGTCGGCACGAGCAGCGCCGTCGCCTCCTCAGCGGCGAGCTCGACCGACAGCCAGGTGCCGAAGGCGGGCGACTCGGGCCGCACGTCGACCAGCACGTCGAGCACGCGGCCGGACGCGGCCCAGACCACCTTCGTCTGGCCGTCGGGGTCGGCCTGCCAGTGCATCCCCCGCAGCGTGCCCGCCACGGAGTTGTGCGAGATCGCGACCTCGGTCAGCTCGCGGAACTGCGACGGGATGTCGTCGGCGACCGTATCGAGCACCTTCCGGAACGCCCCGCGCTCGTCGCGGGCCAGCCTGCCGTCGACCCGGTACGTGCCGGGGATCGCGAGCTGCGCGATCATCCCCCCACTCGGCGCATCTCCGGGATGGCGACCCACGACTCGGACTCGGGCGAACGCTGCTCGACGAGGGCGCTGATCTCGGCCTGCAGGTTCCACGGCAGGATGAGCACGTCATCCGGCGACTGCTGTCCGATGGTCTCGGGGGCGACGATGGGCACGTGGCTGCCGGGCAGGTACTTGCCCTGCTTCTCGGGGCTCGCATCGACCACCCAGTCGAGGCGCCGGGCCGGCTCGCCGACCGCGTTGAGGAAGGTGTTGCCCTTCGCGGCGGCACCGTAGCCGACGATGGTGCGACCGGATGCGGACCGCTCCTCCAGCCACTCGCTCAGTCCGTCGATCGCGCTCTGCGACTTCGCGGCGAACGACTGCCAGGTGGCGGGCGAGAGCAGGCCGGTCTCGAGCTCCTCGGCGATGACCGCGTCGACGCTCGGCTCGATCTGCCGGACCCCGGCGAGGCCCAGCCAGTAGCGGTTCGACCCGCCGTGGGTCGGCAGGGTCTCGACGCGCCACAGGTCGAGGCCGGCGAGGCCGGCGAAGATCCGCACCGCGTGCGCCGTGAGGTAGGAGAAGTGCTCGTGGTAGATCGTGTCGAACTGGTTCTGCTCGAGCTGCACCGCGAAGGACGGGTTCTCGACCGTGATGACGGTGGCCTCGTCGCAGAGCGTCGCGAATCCGCCGGCGAAGTCGGCCAGGTCGGGCACATGGGCGAGCACGTTGTTGGCCGCGACGACTCGGGGATGCCCGTGCTCGGCGACGATCCGCTCGGCGGTCTCCACCCCGAAGAACGCCTTCACCGTCGGCACACCCGCGGCGATCGCGATGTCGGCGACGTTGCCGGACGGCTCCACCCCGAGCACGGGGATGCCGCGCTCGGCGAACCGGGCGAGCAGGTAGCCGTCGTTCGACGCGACCTCGACCACGAGGGTCTCGGGGCCGAGCTGCTGATCGGCGGTGAGTCGCGCGGCGTACTCCTCGGCGTGCTGCAGCCACGAGGTGCTCATCGACGAGAGGTAGGGATACTCGTCATCGAAGATCTGGTCGGGCAGCAGGTACTCGCCGATCTGGCCGAGCCCGCACTCGGGGCACACCCGCAGGTGCAGGGGGAACACCGGATCGGCGGTGTCGGGGGTTCCGAGCAGGCGGTTCGACACGGGCTGCTCGCCGAGGTCGAGGACCGAGACGAGCGGGGTGGAGTGGCATCCTCGGCAGATGTCGGTCCCGCGAGGGGTGAGTTCGGTGGTCATAGCTCTCTCATGCGGTGCCGGTGCGGACCAGGATGCCGTCGCGGAACTCGGTGAGGAGTGCGCGGCGGCTCCAGTCGGCATCCAGCTCGTAGTCCGTCTGCTCCGCAAGGAACTGACGGGTGGCGGTCATCGGGTTGTTGCCCTTGTCCCACGAGCGGTCCTCGTAGTGCCCGGCGGGGAACTCCTCGACGATCGTGTCGGCGACGAGCACGTAGGAGCCGACGGGCAGGAGGGGCGCGAGGGCGCGCAGCTCGGCGAGCACGTGGTCGTGGGTGTGGTCGCTGTCGAGCACCAGGAGGACTCGCTCGGCGTCGCCGACGAAGGTGCGGACGGCCTCGACGGCTGTGGCATCGGTGGAGCCCGACTCGACCATCTGCACGCCCTCGGCGAGGGGATGCGCGGCCATCACCTCCACGGTGTGCGGGAAGATCGCGATGTCGATGCCGAGCACACGGGGCTCCAGACCCGCCATGCGCTGCATCGCGGCATCGAGCAGGAGGCTGCCGCCGCGGGCGATCCCGGTCTCGACGATGCGCTCGGGACGGTAGGCCCAGACGAGCTCCTGGAAGACGACGATGTCGTCGGGGAGCCGGATGATCGGCACCCCCGCCCATTCGCGCTGGTAGGTGTAGTGCTGGGACTCGGCGCTCAGCTGCAGCGCGACCGCGTCGGCGCGGATGCTGTCGTCGGCCGCGAGATCGCGGCGCCAGCCCGCCCGTTCGGTGGCGAAGCTGTCGGCGTCGGGGACGGGGGTTCCGTGGGAGCTCGGCGTCTCTGTCACGCGCACCACCCTATTCCACGGGTCTCGCGGCCTCGAAGGATCGGATCTGCTGGAGCGAGGTGTCGCGCGGCGAATCGCCGGCGAGGTAGGCCCGCTGCCAGCCGACCGTCGCCGTGAGAGCGTCGTCGAGAGTCCAGCGCGGGCGCCAGCCGAGTCGCGCCGCGGCCTTGCTCGCGTCGAGCCCGAGCAGACCCGCCTCGTGGGGTGCGACGCGGTCGTCGCCGACCCAGGTCGCACCGTCGCCCCAGAGCACCGCGAGGCGCTCGATGATCTCGAGGACCGGCATCGCGTCGTCGGCGTCCGGGCCGAAGTTCCAGCCTTCGGCGTATGCCACGGGGTCGGCGATCATCCGCTCGGCGAGCGCGAGATAGCCCGACAGGGGCTCGAGGACGTGCTGCCAGGGACGCACCGCGGCGGGGTTCCTGATCTCGACGGGCCGACCGGCGGCGAACGCCGCGAGAGCGTCGGGGACGAGCCGGTCGACGGCCCAGTCCCCTCCCCCGATGACGTTGCCCGCGCGCGCCGACGCGACCGCGACGCCCTGCTCGGCGAGGAACGACCGACGATAGGCCGCCGTGACCAGCTCCGCACCGGCCTTGCTGCTGCTGTAGGGGTCGTAGCCCCCGAGCGGCTCGTCCTCGCGGTACCCGCCGGGTCGCTCGAGGTTCTCGTAGACCTTGTCGGTCGTGACGCTCACGACGGCCCGCACCGCGTCGAGTCCGCGCAGCGCCTCGAGGACATGCGCGGTGCCCATGACGTTCGTGGCGTAGGTCTCGAGCGGGATCTCGTACGACGCTCGGACGAGCGGCTGAGCAGCCATGTGGATGACGACCTCGGGCGAGACCGTGCGCACAGCGTCGGCGACGGCCGCGGCGTCGCGGATGTCGATCCGTGCGTCGCTCGCGAGCAGCGGGGCGATGGCCGCCGCCTCGAACATGCTGGGATCGGTCGGCGGGTCGAGGGCGAGCCCGTGCACCTCGGCGCCCAGGGAGTGCAGCCAGAGCGAGAGCCAGCTGCCCTTGAAGCCGGTGTGCCCCGTCACCAGGACGCGGCGATCCGCCCAGACCTGCGCGTCGACCATGGTCAGCTCCAGACCTTCCACGGCGCATCGCCGGAGGTCCAGAGCTGCTCGAGGTGGTTCTTGTCGCGGAGCGTGTCCATCGGCTGCCAGAAGCCCTCGTGCTCGTAGGCGACGAGCTGTCCGTCGGTCGCGAGGCTCTTGAGCGGCGCCTCCTCCCACACGGTCGTGTCGTCGCGCAGGCGGTCGAGCACCCGCGGGGAGAGGACGAAGTACCCGCCGTTGACCTGCCCGCCGTCGCCCACGGGCTTCTCCTGGAAGCTCGTCACCTGCCCGTCGTCGTCCATGACCACGGCGCCGAACCGAGCCGGCGGATGCACGACCGTCATGGTGGCGTCGCGCCCGTGGGCGGCATGGAAGGCGATCGTCGCGGTGATGTCGATGTCTCCGACGCCGTCGCCGTAGGTGAGGCAGAAGGCGTCCTCGCCGGTCAGGTAGTCGGCGACGCGGAGGAGGCGTCCGCCCGTCATGGTGCTGTCCCCGGTGTCGACCAGGGTGATGCGCCAAGGCTCGGCCCGGCTCTCGTGGATCTCCATCTCGTTGGTGCGGAGGTCGAAGGTCACGTCCGAGGTGTGCAGGGCGTAGTTCGCGAAGAACTCCTTGATCGCGTAGCCCTTGTACCCGCAGAGGATGATGAAGTCGTTCACCCCGTGGCTCGAGTACAGCTTCATGATGTGCCAGAGGATCGGCATGCCGCCGACCTCGACCATGGGCTTCGGCCGGATGCTCGTCTCCTCGCTGAGACGTGTGCCGAGGCCTCCGGCGAGGATCACTGCTTTCACGGGCCCCAGACTAACGCGTGCGAGTATTGAGGCCGTGACGCGCATCTCGGTCGGCATCCCGGCGTACAACGAAGCCAGGTACATCGAGGAGTCGATCCGCTCGGTGCAGGCGCAGACGACCCCCGCCAGCGAGATCCTGGTGTTCGACAACGCCTCGACAGACGGCACCGACCGGATCGCGGCCGAGCTCCTCCCGGACGGCGCGGTCCGCCGCGCCGCGCGCAACCTCGGCGCGGCGGAGAACTTCAACCGGGCCGCCCGAGACAGCTCGGGCGACTACTTCGCGTGGCTGTCGGCTGACGATGCGCTGCGACCGGACTACCTCCGTCGCACCTCGGAGCTGCTCGACACCCGGCCCGACGTCGATGCCGCCTTCGTCTTCGTCGAGTACTTCGACAACGACGGCAACGTGCTCTACTACGACCGCACCACCGGCCTCAACGCGCCAGGGCTGCGGCAGCGCGTGCGCTCGTACCTGCGTCGTGTGCGATGGGGCGAGCTCTACAGCCTGTACCGACGCGAGGCCCTCCTCGCGTCGCCGATGTTCCCCGCCACCTTCGGGGGAGACGTCCTGCTCAGCTGGTGGTTCGTCCTGCGGGGAACGATCACGGTGATCGAGGAGCCGCTGATCCGCAAGCGGATCGACGACCGCGATCGCAGCGACGCCGCCATGTCGGCGGGGATCGGCGTGGCGTCCTTCCGCAAGCGGGGCCGTCCGCGGGCGGGCCTCTGGCGGGCCCTCTGGCGCGGAGCGGCGCGCGCCGGCATTCCTGCCTCCGCACGGCGGATCGCACGTCAGGAGCTGCTGCTCGCGCTCGTGAGCAGGAGCTGGCTCCAGAGCTTCGCCGCCGACTACGTCTCGATCAGTCGCCAGGCGCGCATCAAGCGCGCCATCGAGCGGCTGCGCGGGCGACCTCTCGATCAGGACCTCAACCGCTAGTCGTCGCCGCCAGCTCGGCCTCGACCATGAGCTCCACGATCCGTCGGAAGTCGACGCTCGGCGCCCACCCGATCGCACGCAGGCGCGACGCGTCGCCGATGAGCCGCTTGGGATCGGCGGGCCGGTACAGCGCCGGATCGACGACGACCCGGTCCTCCCAGTCGTCGATGCCGACCGCCGAGAAGGCCGCCGCGACGAACTCGCGCACCGAATGGCCGGCCCCGGTCGCGACGACGTAGTCCGCACCGTCGGGCTGCTCGAGGATCCGCACCATCGCGTCGACGTAGTCGGGAGCCCACCCCCAGTCGCGCTGGGCGTCGAGGTTGCCGAGCACCAGCTCGCGCTGTCGCCCGCGGGCGATGCCGACGACGGCCTTCACGATCTTCTGCGTCACGAACGTGTCGGGGCGGCGCGGCGACTCGTGGTTGTAGAGGATCGCCGTGCTCACGTGGAGACCGCGACCGCGGTACACGGCCGCCATCTGATGGGCGAACGCCTTGGCCGCCCCGTACGGGTTGATCGGCCGCATCGGCGTGAGCTCGGTCTGCGGCTCGTCGGCGGCGTCGCCGAAGATCTCGGCGCTCGACGCCTGGAGCAGGCGCACCGGATGCCCCGCCTCCGCGAGGCGCCAGGCCGCGTCGTAGAGACGGATGGGTCCCACCCCCATCAGATCCGCGGCCTCGGCCGGGGAGTCCCACGACCACGCGACGGAGGTGCGTCCGGCGAGGTTGACGATCCGGGTCGGGCGCACCTCGTCGACGAGGCGGCGGAGGCCCGCCTCGTCCGCGAGATCACCGATGTGCGAGACGACGCCGGGCGCGTCGAGCTCCAGTCGCTCGGCCGACTCGGCCGACTGGCACATCCCGTGCACCTCGTGTCCGTCGACGAGTGCCTGCTCGACGAGGTAGCCGCCGTCCTGTCCGCTGGCGCCGGTCACCAGGTACCGCCGCGCCTCGGCCATCACGCCACCTCGCGATAGACCTCGACATGGGCGTCGGCGCAGCTCTTCCAGGTGAACTCGCGCACCCGGTCGAGTCCGAGGGCCGACAGCTCCGACGTGCGCGAGATCGCGGTCAGGATGCCGTCGGCGATCGACTCGGAGTCGGTCGCGTCGAAGAGCAGGGCGGCGTCGCCGCACACCTCGGGGACCGAGCCGGCATCGGTCGCTGCCACCGGGCATCCGGACGCCATGGCCTCGAGCGGCGGGAGGCCGAAGCCCTCGTAGAGGCTGGGGTACACGAGCGCAGACGCGGTGCGGTAGAGCTCCCGCAGCTCGCTGATGGGCACGAGCCCGCGGCGGTCGACCCAGTCGGGCAGGTCGCCCAGCACGTCGAGGTTGCCGCCGGTGAGGACGAGACGCAGGTCGCCCTGGTCGCGGCGGATGATCTCCATGGCCTCGATCAGGCGCGCGTGGTTCTTGTGCTTCCAGCCTCGCGCCGGGTACAGCACGAAGTCCTCTCGCGGACCCAGCTGCGGAACGAACTCGTCGGCGTCGACACCGAGGTACGCCACCGCGATGCGCTCCTCGGGGATCCCGATGTGCCGGATGATGCTCTGCTTGGCGAACTCGCTGATGGTGATGACCTTGTCGGCCGCGCGCGCACCTCCCTCATAGAAGGGCCTGCGGTACAGGCGCTCGGCGCGGCTGAAGAGGTGAGGCAGGTCGAGGTGCTGCACGTCGAGCAGGCTCTGCACCAGCGCCTGGCCCTTCGCGGGCCGCGGCACGGGCACCGTGAACGGGTAATGCACGACATCGGCATCGGCCGTGAGCTCGCGCACCCTGCCCGTGTGGAGCTGCGCCTGGGCGAGCGCCCGCAGGCGCTCGCCGTTCGTGCGACCGCCGCGCACCCCCTGGATGACGATCTCGGGGAGGCTCTCGCTGAATCCGGCGCCGGTCTCGGCGACCACGGCCGTCGCCTGCACGTCGGGCGACGTCGCCAGCTCGCGCATGAGCTCCTGCGCGTAGGTCTCGCTGCCGCCCATCCCGCCGGGAACGAGATTCAGCATGCTCAGCGCGACGCGGGGCACGGTGCTCACCTCAGGAGGTCTGGACGGTGTCGACGTAGTGCTGCCCGGACGTCTCGAGCGCAGCGACGTCGGCGTCGACCATGATCTGCGCGAGCCTCGGCGGCAGCACCTTCGGCGTCCAGCCCAGCACGGTCTCGGCGCGGCTGTAGTCGCCGATGAGCGCGTCGACCTCGGTCGGACGCAGATAGCGCTCGTCGAAGCGCACGTGCTTCTCCCACTCGAGGCCCACCCGCTCGAACGAGAACTGCAGGAAGTCCTTGACGGTGTAGGCGGTGTTGGTCGCGAGGACGTAGTCGTCGGCTGTGTCGTGCTGCAGCATCCGCCACATGCCCTCGACGTACTCGGGCGCGTAGCCCCAGTCGCGCACCGCGTCGAGGTTGCCCATGTAGAGCAGGTCCTGCTGCCCGGCGGCGATGCGGGCCACGGCGCGCGTGATCTTGCGCGTCACGAAGGTGCCGCCGCGGCGCGGGGACTCGTGGTTGAAGAGGATGCCGTTGCAGGCGAACAGGCCGTAGGCCTCTCGGTAGTTGCGGGTGATCCAGTACGAGTAGACCTTCGCGACGCCGTAGGGCGACCGCGGGTAGAAGGGGGTGTCCTCGTTCTGGGGCGGGGCGCTCGCGCCAAACATCTCGGAGCTGGACGCCTGGTAGAACCGCGCCTGCACCCCCGACTGGCGGATCGCCTCGAGCAGCCGGACGGTGCCGAGGCCGGTCGTGTCGGCCGTGTACTCGGGCTCGTCGAAGCTGACCCGCACGTGCGACTGTGCGGCCAGGTTGTAGACCTCGTCGGGGTTGATGTCGCCGAGCAGCGTCACCAGGCGCGAGCCGTCCGTGAGGTCGGCGTAGTGGAGGAAGAGCCGCTGCCCCTCGAGGTGCTCCTCCTGGTAGATGTGATCGATCCGTGCCGTGTTGAAGGAGGAGGAGCGGCGGATGAAGCCGTGCACCTCGTAGCCCTTCGAGAGCAGCAGCTCGGCGAGGTAGCTGCCGTCCTGGCCGGTGATGCCGGTGATGACGGCGCGACGGGGGGCTTCAGACACAGGGATCTCCGGCTGGTGTTCGAGAAAGCGTCCGCCTCAGCCGAGACGGCATCGATCAGCCTATCCGAGGGCCTCGGCGCCCCGGCCGTAGAGTAGGCGCGTGGACGCCGTCATCGACATCATGATGCCGTTCTACGGAGACCCCGACCAGTTCGCCCGCGCCGTCGACAGCGTGCTCGCGCAGACCGACCCGGACTGGCGGCTGGTCGTGATCGACGACCGGTACCCCGGGGACCGCCACCTCTCCTACCTGGCAGGGGTCGCGGATCCGCGGATCGCCTACGTGCGCAACGACGTCAACCTCGGTGTGGCCGGCAACTTCCAGAAGGCGGTCGACCTCGCGGAGGCGCCGTGGATGGTGATCATGGGCTGCGACGACCTGCTGCTGCCCGACTACGTCTCACGCACCCGCGAGCTGATCGCGCGGCATCCGGGTGTGGACTACATCCAGCCCGGCGTGGGTGTCATCGACGACGACGACCGTCGCATCGCGCCGCTCGCCGACCGGGTGAAGGCTCTCTACCGCCCGCGGCACCGCGACGAGGTGGAGCTGAGAGGCGGGCCGCTCGCGCAGAGCCTGCTACGCGGCAACTGGACCTACTTCCCGTCGATCTGCTGGCGTACCGACACGATCCGTCGGCACGGCTTCCGGGCCGACTACGAGATCGTCCTCGACCTGGCGCTTCAGATCGACATCGCCGTCTCGGGGGGCACGCTGCTCGTCGACGGCGTCGAGACCTTCCTCTATCGGCGGCACGGGGCCAGCGCCTCGTCGACGGCCGCTGTCGACGGCACCCGCTTCGACGAGGAGCGCGCGTTCTTCGGCGACGCCGCCGAGCGCACCGGCCGGCTCGGCTGGACGTCGGCCGCCCGCGCGGCGCGCGCCCATCTCAGCTCCCGGCTGAACGCGGTCACCCAGCTCCCGGCGGCGATCCGGTCGGCCGGCGCCCGCGGGGCCCGGCCGCTCCTGCGGCACATCGTCGCCAGCGGTCGCGTGAGGTCGGCATGAGCGAGCCCTCCGCCGAGGCGGGCGCACCCGAGGGCCGCTGGGCGAGATTCCGCGAGCGGCGAGCGCGCTGGGTCGAGCCGAGCGCGAGCGGTCTGCCCACCTGGCGTGTGCTCTGGGCGTTCCCCGTGCTCGTCGCCATCGCGTTCGGCATCGCCGTGGCCACCGGTGTCAACGGCACCTCGTCGGGCTTCTACTACTCGGCGGTCGCCGAGGGGTCCGACCCCGACCTGATCGCCGGCGAGGCACGCGAGATCCGCTCCGACGAGTGGAACATCGGCACGCCCTATTCGCTCGGTCAGGTGGAGCAGGGTCTGCCGGAGGTGAACGACAGCCTCCCCGGAGGACAGGACGCCGCCATCCCCATGGACCTGCCCCGGCGGGACTGGTCGGTGATCTTCCGCCCGCATCACGTGGGCCATCTCTTCCTCGGCGTCGACGGAGCGTGGGCGTGGGCGTGGTGGATCCCGCTCGTGGGACTCCTGATCGCCGCCTACCAGTTCGTCGTCACGGTGCTGCCGCGGCGGCCGGAGCTGGCGGCGTTCGCGGCGATCGGATTCGGCGCGTCCCCGTTCTTCCAGTGGTGGTTCCAGACCGTGTCGTTCTGGCCGTCCGCCTGGGGTCTGACGACGATGAGCGCCGTGCTGTGGGCGCTTCGCTCGCCCTCCCGAGCCGCGCGCTGGGGGTTCGCGGCAGCGGCGGGGTACCTGACCGTCGTCATGGCGATGGGCATCTACGTGCCGTACATGGTGCCGGTGGTGCTGGTCGTGCTGCTGTTCGCGGCCGGCGCCCTCGTGGGTCGCGTCCGCGACCACGTGCCACTCGGTCGAGCGCTCCTGCGATCCGTGCCGATCATCGTCGCCGGCGGGTCCGCCGCCGGGATCACGGCACTCTGGCTACGGCAGAAGCAGGCGGCGGTCGACGCATTCCTCGGCACGAGCTACCCAGGCGAGCGGCTCGTGCCGTCCGGCAGCGGAGATGCTCTCACTCTGGCGCGCACGATCGCGTCGTCATTCTCCGAGGCGCTGATCAACCACGACGGGTTCCTCGGGCTCAACTCGTCCGAGGCGTCGACCTTCTTCTTCTTCGGCGCCTTCGTGCTGCCGAGCGCCCTCATCGCGGGCTTCCTCCTGAAACGGCGCACCGGAGGGCGCGCGCCCTGGGAGCTGATCGGTCTCACGGCGGGCGCGCTGCTGCTCTTCGCCTACGTCATGATCCCCGGCTGGGATGCGCTGGCCCACCTGCTGTTCCTCGATCGCACCACCGCCATCCGACTGCGGATCGGTCTCGGGGTCGCCTCGTTCGCGATGATCCCGTTCGCCGTCCGCGCCGTCGAGGAGGTGGGCCGGGTCCGAGCGGTGCGCGTCGCCGGGATCGTGGCCGCCGGGCTCTTCCTGCTCTCCCAGGTCGGGATCGCCGCGGCGCTGGCGCTGCGCGAGGGCGTCGACGGCGTGGCCGAGCAGGCACCGCTCTGGTGGCTGTTCGCGATCGCCTCCGCCGCATCCATCGCCCTGTTCGCGCTGGGGCGCACGACGATCGCCGTCCTGCTCGTCGCCGTGATCGGCCTTGCGGGCGCGGTCGGGGTCAATCCGCTGTACCGAGGGGTCTTTGACCTCCGCGAGACCGAGGTGGCCCAGGACATCGTCGCCCTCGATCCGACCCGCGACGACGACTGGATCGCCATCGGCTCGGGACTGCCCACGGCTCTCCTCATCGAGGACGGCATGCACACGTTCAGCGGCACGCAAGGCGCCCCGTCTGAGGTCATGTGGGATCAGGTCGACCCCGAGCACGTATACCTGTTCGCCTGGAACCGACTGGGCACGGTGCGGTGGGTGTACGGCCAGGGCGAGCCCGTCGTCGACAACCCGGCGCCGGACGTGATCCGGGGAACGTTCGACGCGTGCTCGGACTTCGCCCAGTCGACGATCGAGTACGTGGTGAGCGACCTCGCGCCGCCGAGCTCCCCGTGCCTGGAGGAGGTCCGGACGTACGAGCTGCCGAAGACCACCGTGCGCATATTCGAGGTCGTCCCGGCGGCCTGACCCTGTGCCGCGTTGCTACCATCGTGTGACATGACCACGCCCGTCCGAACTCTCGTCGTCATGCCGGCGTTCAACGAGTCGGCGTCGGTCGCGGCGGTCATCCGCGAGGTGCACGCGGCCGTCCCCGGGGCGACCTGCCTGGTCGTCGACGACGGGTCGACCGACGGCACGGCCGAGGTGGCTCGCCGGGCCGGTGCCGCCACTGCGCAGCTGCCGTTCAACCTCGGCGTCGGCGGTGCGATGCGCCTCGGCTTCCTCTACGCGCTCGAGAACGGCTACGACAACGTCGTGCAGATCGACTCGGACGGGCAGCACGACCCGGCCGGGGTGATGGCGCTGCTGACCGAGCTCGAGACCTCCGATGTCGTCATCGGAGCGCGCTTCGCCGGGATCGGCGACTACTCGGTGCGCGGACCCCGGCGGTGGGCCATGCGCCTCCTGAGCTCGACGCTCAGCCGTGCCGCGAAGACCCGCCTGACCGACACGACCAGCGGGTTCAAGGCGAGCGGGCCGCGAGCGGTGCGACTGTTCGCCGACCACTACCCCGCCGAGTACCTGGGCGACACGATCGAGGCACTCGTCATCGCGGTGCGGCACGGTCTCATCGTGCGCCAGGTGCCTGTCGCGATGCGCGAGCGCAGCGGCGGGTCGCCCTCGCACCACCCCTGGAAGGCTGCGGTCTACCTGGGCCGGGCCGTGTTCGCACTGATGTTCGCTCTTGCCCGCCCCGCGGACCGCCAGCATCTGGAGCCGCTGCGATGAGTGTCGCCAGCTACATCCTCGGGATCGCCGCAGCACTCGTCACCCTCGGCATCGTGCTCGAGATGCTGCGACGACGCCGGTTGCGCGAGCGCCACGCGATCTGGTGGATCATCGGCTCCCTGCTCGCGCTGGTGGCTGGGGTGTTCCCGCCCCTCCTCGCGACGGTGTCGGTCGCGCTCGGTGTCGCCGTGCCCACCAACCTGGTCTTCTTCGTCAGCATCGCGATCCTCGTGCTCGTGTGCCTGCAGCACAGCTCCGAGCTGACGCAGCTCGAGAGCAAGACCCGCAAGCTGGCGGAGCGGGTGGCGCTGCTCGACCTGCGGCTCCGCGAGCTCGAGGGCGACGCCGGCGACGGCAGCCACGAGACGACCGACTCGTCCTCGACGAGTCCATGACCACGGCCCACGACACCCGGCCCGCACCTCCCGCGTCTGCTCCTGGGGTGCGCCGCGCGCTCACGCGCCCGGATGACCCCTCGGGCCGCATCCGACCTGAGATCCAGGCGCTGCGCGCCATCGCGGTGGTGGCCGTCGTCGTGTACCACTTCTTCCCCGGCCGGCTTCCCGGCGGCTACGTCGGTGTGGACGTGTTCTTCGTCATCTCGGGCTACCTCATCATCGGCCACCTCCTCCGAGAGGTGGAGTCCACGGGCCGCGTGCGGCTGGTGGACTTCTGGGCACGTCGAGCCCGGCGCCTGATCCCCGCCAGTGCGGTGACGCTCATCGCCACGGCGGTCGCCATCGTGATCTGGGTTCCCCGTGTCTACTGGACACAGTTCCTCGACGAGCTCGGAGCCGCCGCGCTCTACGTGGTGAACTGGGCCCTCGCCGCGAGCTCGGTCGACTACCTCGGTGCGCAGAACGCACCGTCGCCGGTGCAGCACTTCTGGTCGCTCTCGGTCGAGGAGCAGTTCTACATCGCCTGGCCGCTGCTCATCGTGCTGGTTCTGGCCGCCGCCCGGATGTTCCGATGGGCCGACCGTCGCCGGGCGATGCTCATCCTGCTCGTCGTCGTCACCGCGGCCAGCGCCGTCCACTCGGTGTGGTCGACCGCCGACAGCCAGGCCTCGGCCTACTTCTTCACCACCACCCGTGCGTGGGAGTTCAGCGCGGGCGGGGTGCTCGCTGCGCTCGGCGGTCGCCTGCGGATTCCGCGCGGTGGCGTCGCCTCCACGCTCAGCTGGCTGGGCCTCGGCCTGATCGCCGTGGCGGTCGTCGCGTACTCCGACGGGACGGCCTTCCCCGGCTACGCGGCGGCGCTTCCGGTCGCCGGCGCCCTCCTGTTCATCGCGGCCGGACTGCCCTCGGGACGGCTCTCCCCCGCTCCCCTCATCCGCCTGCGGCCGGTGCAGTGGCTGGGCGACACGTCGTACTCGCTCTACCTGTGGCACTGGCCGATCGTGGTCATCGCGCCCCTCGCTGTCGGCCACCCCCTCGGCACCCCCGCGAAGCTCGCGCTCCTGGTGGCGGCCCTGGCGATCGGCTGGGCCAGCATGGTGCTGATCGAGGACCCCGTGCGCCGATCTCCCCGACTGCTCCGCCGCGGCTCGTGGTTCGCCGTCGTCGCGACCGTCGTCGTCGCCCTCCTCATCGCGGGGTCGGCGCTCGCGGCGAGCGCCGCGATCCGTGCGCAGGCCGAGCAGGCCCGCGCCGACGCCCTCGCGGTCATCGACTCCGGAGCCGCCTGCATCGGGGCGGCCGCATTCGGGCCCGGACGGGACTGCGCGAGGCCGTTCGCCGTCACCGATCTGACCGATCCGGCGACCGCGGGCCAGGACGTCGGGAGCGGAGTCCGCGTCGTCGACGAGTGCAAGCAGACCCCCGAGGACTCGGGGGTCCTCACCTGCGAGATCGGGGACACGGACTCACCGACCCTGCACGTCGCCCTCCTCGGCGACTCTCACGCCGGCCAGTTCCTCGAACCGCTCGACAGCTACGGCAGCGCGAACGGGTGGCGCGTGACCACGTACCTGAAGACCTGGTGCCAGGGCACCGGAGCCACCGACGTGGCACCCCCGGACAACGCGCAGCCGGGGAACATCGCGAGCTGCGCCGCCTGGGGCGACGCCGCCCTCTCGCAGATCGCCGCCGATGCGTCGGTCGACGTGGTCGTATTCGCCAACTTCACGAACCAGTACACCCTGCCGGCCTCGGCGGGTCGTCCCATCGTGCCAGCCGACTTCGAGGTGGCATGGCAGCGGATGCTCGACGCCGGCAAGCGCGTCGTCGTGCTGCGGGACCCCCCGAATGCCGCGGCCGTCGTCCCTCCGCAGTGCATAGCCCAGCAGCTCGCGACCTACGATCCGTGCCCGACGCCCCGTGCGGCGGCGCTGCCCGCCGACGACCCTCAGTGGACCGCGGTGCAGGCGATGCCCGAGGTGGCCGGAGTGGACCTGACCGACAACTTCTGCGACGAGGAGACGTGCCACACGCTCATCGGCGGCCTGATCGTGTACTTCGACTCCAATCATCTGACGGCGTCATACGCCCGGACGCTGGCGCCCTACCTCGGCGCGGCGATCGAGGACGCCCTCGGCTGAGCCCTCCCTGTGCGATCGCGAACCGGATCGGACGATCAGCGGATCGCGACGCAGCCGAGGGGGACATTGGAGCCCGTCCCGGTGTTCACGGCGTCGACGCAGGCCGTGCCGCTAGTGAACTGCGGGGGCAGCACGATGGAGAACCCGTGCGCGGGGCCGTAGCCGGGGTAGAGCTTGGCCACGTCGGGCCTGTCGCTCCCGGCCGTGCCCGATGCCACCGGCACCCCGTTGACCGAGACCTGCAGCGGGACCGGTCCGGCGAGGTCGGGGTCTATCGCCCACCCGCCGACCACGAACCCGCTCGAGGTCCGCGCACTCGCGTCGATGTAGCCGAAGGGTGAACCGGCGCGGACCTCGACCGGCAGGCAGCCGAGCGATGTGTCGGCACCGGCACCGACGTTGACCGCGGTGAGGCAGACGGTATGGCGGCCGACCGCGGCGGTGAGCGGCGCGGAGAATCCGTGATCCGCGCCGAGGCCGGGGTAGGTTCCGGCCAGATCCGGGCGAGCGACACCCGACGCCGCGAATGTCGTCGCGGGTCCGCCGTCGATGCTCGCTCGCACCTGCACGGGTCCGGTACCGGCATCCCGGTCGAGCGCCCAGCCCTGCACCAGGATCTGGCCGGGTCCGGCGCTCGCGAGATCGAACCATCCGGACGGCGCCCCGGTGAGAACGGTCACCCGCGAGCAGCCCAGCGAGGTGTCTCCGCCCGGTCCGACGTTGACGGCGGTCAGGCAGACGGTCCGCAGTCCCGCGGCCGCGGGCACCGACGACGAGAAGCCGTGGTTGGTGCCGGCTCCGGGATAGGGCCCGGCGAGATCGGGACGAGCGCCGTCGGCGACGAACGTGGCGGCGACCACTCCGTCGACGGTGGCGCGGAGGCTGATCGGATCCGCGGAATCGCGGTCGAGGCCCCAGCCCGCGACCGTCACCGATCCCACGCCCGGCGTGACCGCGTCGATCCAGCCGACCGGCGGCCCCGACGGAAGCTCGATGACGACGCACCCGAGGGACGCGGCCGAGCCGGCACCGGTGTTGGCAGCCGTTGCACAGACTGTGTTGCGCCCACCGGCGGCCGGGAGGCTGATCGCGAACCCGTGCGACGAGCCGTAGGCGGGATACAGCGCGGCGATGTCGGAGCGCGTGGCGTCGGCCGTGAATCGGCCGCGATCGGCGCCGTTGACAGTCACCGAGATCTCGACGGAGGAGGTGGTGTCGAGGTCGAGCGCCCAGCCGCCGACCTTCAGCGTGCCGGGAGCGGTCGACGTCGCGTCGATGTAGCCGAGAGGCGATCCTGTGCCGCCGCGTGCAGCCGCGCAGCCGAGGAGGGTATTGCCCCCGTATCCGTAGCCGATGCCGTAGACGCAGACGGTGTGGTCGCCAGGGCTCGTCGGGATGACGGCATCGAAGGCGTGAGAGCCGCCGTACGCGGGGTACGCCGCCGCGACACCCGGGTGCGACTTGTCGGCCGCGAGGTCCTTCGTCGGGACCCCGTCCACGTAGACGTGGACCGTGATCGGCTCGACGACCTCCGGGTCGAGCGTCCACCCGGCGACGCGGACGCCACCCGGCGCGGTCGTGACGAGGTCGACCCAGCCGCGGGGCGCGCCGACGGGCAGGTCGGGCTGGGGCGCCGGGGTCCCCGCGAGCGCCGTCGCCGTGAGGCATCCGAGATCCTTCGCGGTGCCCTCACCGACGTTCAGAGCCGCGGCGCACACTCGATGGCTTCCGGGCGATGCCGGGATCACCCGGTCGAAGCCGTGGGCGTCGCCGTACGCCGGGTAGGCGGCCCCGACGTCGGGGCGCACGATCGCCGCGGGGAAGGACTGCACCACGACGCCGTCGATCGCGATCTGCACCGAGATCGGAGCTGCCGTATCGGGGTCGATCGTCCAGCCGCCCACCCGGATTCCGCCGGTGGCGGAGGTCGCCGCATCCAGGAATCCGAACGGCGTGTGCGCCTGGGTGGGCGATCCGAACCAGTCGGAGTAGAAGCGGAAGAAGTTGCGGTTTCCGTAGGAGGAGCACGCGTCGCCCGTGCCGTAGAGGTTCGCGAGGGCCGCGGCGTTCGGCTGATACGGCGTGTAGTAGTAGAGCGCGGCCGTGGCCTTGTTGCGGATCGTGATGACAGGGGCCCCGCACGCGGCGTTGGGGTGATAGCGCACGGCGCTCGGCGAACCCACGGGGTACCAGGTGAAGTAGTTGGAGGTGCCGGGCGGGTTGCCATAGCGCTTCAGCTGCCAGGCGCCCTTGTAGACCTGGTTGAAGAACCCGAAGTACTGCGCGTCGCAGGGCGCGGTGTCGGGGCACGCGTAGCCCATGGCGATGTTGTACTTGCCCGCCGTCGGAGCCGTGGACGTGACCAGCCCCTGCTCCTTCTGCAGCGTCACGAGCAGCACGCGGACGCTGATACCGCACGCCTGGGCGACCTTCACGAGGATGCGAGCCGCAGGCTCACCCGCCGCACCCGTGTACTGGCCGCACATCGCATCCGCCGGACGGGTCCAGGTGTCCTGGCGGTAGTCCTTCAGGCAGGTGTAGCCCGCAGAGCACCGCGGATTGACCCAGTTCAGGAAGTCCTGAGCCTGGGCCTCATTGACGTCGTTGCCGTTGTAGAAGGCCTCGTCCGAGATGATGTAGCCAGGGTCGAACTCGCCGGCGACGGCGGCGGATGCCGACTGCGCGGGGGCGACCGGAAGCAGGGGGTACAGCGTCCCGACGAGCAGGGCGAGGATCGCCACGAGAGCCGCAGATGCGCGCCGCGTCGTCCGCATCATCCTCACCCCCGTCAGATCCGACCGGTCTCAGACTACGTGCACGCGGGCGCTGGATGGCGGAAGCGGGTCGCGCCGGCCGCACGTGTCTCTCCGGAAGCCCGTCGGAACGGCTGGGTTAGTGTTGGTCTGCCCATCGACCTCAGCATCGGAAGCAGCCTCTCGACAGTGACCTCCGTCGCCTCGCCCTCCCCCCGCCGACGGTGGCGCAGCTTCCTCGTCCCCTTCCTCGTCTTCGGCGCACTCGCGTCCAGCTGGGCCCTCGCGACGCCGCTCATGGGCATCCCCGACGAGGCCGCCCACATCGTGCGAGGGGCAGCCGTCGCGCGCGGCACGCTCAGCTCCGACGGCCAGCCGACGGTCGCCGTCCCGGCGTTCGTCGACCGCGCCCACGACCTGTCGTGCTTCGCCTTCTTCAACTCGTCGGCCGCCTGCCAGCCGGCGCCGACAGGCGACCCCGACCGGATCGTCGACTCGCCGACGACGGCGGATGCCAACAGCCCCGTCTACTACGCGCTGGTCGGCTGGCCCACCCTGCTCGTCAACGACGACAGGTCGTTCTATGCCATGCGCTTCCTCAACGTGCTGCTGTGCAGCGCCATGGTCGGACTCGCATTCCTGGCGCTCAGCGACCTGGGCCGCCACCGCTGGACGATGATCGGCGCGGCGGTCGCACTCACCCCGCAGACGCTCTTCCTGAGCGGATCGGTCAATCCGAACTCCCTGGAGGCGACAGCCGCCATGGCCCTCTTCGCCACCCTGATCACCACGCTCCGGCGGCCGTCGACCACGAAGCTGGCGGTCGAGAGATCGGCCGCGATCCTCGCCAGCGCGTCGCTGCTGGCGAGCACGCGCAGCATCGCTCTGCTCTGGGTCGTCCTGATCGCGATCGCCGCGCTCGCTCTCCTGAGGCCGGGTGCCGTGCGCGGTGCTCTGCGGCGGCCTCCGTATCTCGTCGCGATCGGTCTGACGGCGGCGGTCGGCCTGCTGTCCTTCCTCTGGTACCGGCAGTCGCAGTACGTCGGATCCGACACCGGCAACCTCGGGTCGGGCCAATCCTTCTGGTTCGGATTCGGCACGATGCTGCAGGACACCTTCCACTACATCACGGGGTGGGTCGCGGCATTCGGCACCCTGCTCGCCCCCGAGGTGACCTACGTGCTCTGGGACGCCCTGCTGATCACGCTGGTCGCGGGCTCGCTCGCCGTGGCTCGTGGTCGGCTCCGCGTCGTCCTCGTGTTCCTGATCGTCGCGCTCGTCCTCATCCCGCCGATCGTGCAGGGGACGCTGGTCGGCAGCATCGGGATCATCTGGCAGGGTCGCTACAACCTCGCGCTGTTCGCGATGGTGCTGATCGCCGCCGGGTTCGCCCTCGACACCGTGGTCAGGTCGGGCAAGTTCACCTACCACGCGGTCGTGGTGTTCGGCCTGCTGATGGCCGTGGCGCAGTTCGCTGCGTTCACCGGGTCGCTGCGACGCTCGGCGGTCGGGGGCGGCGGATCCCTGGGCACGATGCTGCGGAATCCGGAATGGCAGCCGCCGCTCGGCGTGGTGCCCTCACTCGCCCTCACCGCCGTCATCCTGGCCGTGGGCGTGGTGGCACTCGTGCGAGCAGTGGGCGGCCCGTCACCACGAGCGCTCAGAGCACTCCGCGCCCTCCGGATCTCGACGGCGTCGCTGCCCTGACCTCTGGTGCCGGCGAGCCGGCCCTCAGCGGGGGTCGACGACGGCGATCCACTCCTGCAGCCGCGCGAGGCCCTCGTCGACCGCGAAGCGCGGGGTCCAGTCCAAGGCGGCGAGCGAGGCGGAGATGTCGGTCGACGCCGCGCGCACGTCACCGTCTCGGAACTGCCCGGTGACGTGGGGCGCGGGCGCCGAGTGGTAGGCCGCGACCGCCGACGCGAGGTCGGCGATCGTCGTCCCGACGCCCGTGCCGATGTCGTACGGCCCGGAGACTCCCTGCGAGCCACGATCGAGCACCGCGACGAAGGCGTCGGCGACGTCGTCGATCAGGACGAAGTCGCGCACGATCGCGCCGTCCTCGTAGAGCGGGATCGACGTGCCCGCGCGCGCCAGCTGCGAGAACAGGGACACGATGCCGGTGTAGCTGTTGGTGAGCGACTGGCCCGGGCCGTAGACGTTCTGCAGGCGGAGGATCGTCAGTCCCGCCTCTCTCGCGCCCGCCCATGCCGAGAGCACGTGCTCCTGCGCGAGCTTCGTCGCGCCGTACACGCTCGTGGGGGCGGGTACCGTCGAGGCCGCGGTGCTGGGAAGCGACACCGCGTCCGGGAAGTCCCACTGCCCCGCCACGAACTGGCGATGCGGACGCTGGCCCGGCGAGAACACGGTGCCGTCGGACCGGCGCCAGGCACCCTCGCCGTAGACGGCGCGGCTGCTGCTCAAGACGATGTGGTCAGGCACGTGATCGGCTCGGCCCAGGGCGTCGAGCATCGCGGTGGTGCCGACGACGTTGACCTGGGCGTGCCGAGTCGCCTCGCTGAGCGACTGAGCGGTTCCGGTCTCGGCCGCCAGGTGGATGACGACGTCGGGCTTCAGGTCGGCGAGCAGCGCGTCCCATGCCGCCGGGTCGGTGACGTCGCCCACGACGAGCTCGGCCTCGGCCACGAGCGCCTCCGGGCGCTCGCGGGTCGTGTGCACCTGGGGGTGCAGGTTGTCGAAGGCGACCCATCGAGCGGCGCGCGAGGCCCAGCGCTCGGCGATCGCGCATCCGATGAAGCCGGCCCCGCCGGTGACGAGGACGGTGGGAGTGGACGCCATGGGGTGTCTCCTTCTGGTGCGTCGAGATGCGGATGCGTGGGGGACGATCAGCGGCGGTCGAGCCGCTTGCGCACCTTGCGGATGACGATCGCGGGACCGCCGTTGCGCAGGTAGTGCAGGGTGCGGCGGAGGTCGTGGACGACGCCCGATCGACGCACCCGCTTGCGGCGTCGGATGCCGCCTGCCGCGCCCCCGAGCACCCGATCGGCGGCCGGATGGGCGTCGGCGACGAACCGCACGAGCGGCTCGAGCACGCGATCCCACCGGTAGTCCTCGCGGACGCGGACGATGTTCTCGACGGCGGTCGCGCGGAACTCCTCGTCGAACAGGATCTTCTCGAGTGCGGCCTCGAGGGCTGCGACGTCGGCGGCCGGCACGACGATGCCGAGCTGCTCGCGCTCGACCAGGTCGGCGAAGTGGTCGCCGGCCGTCACGACCATGGGGAGCTGCGCCCACAGGTAGTCGAGGATCCGCGTGCGGAACGAGAACGTGGTCTCGATGTGCTCGAAGTGCGTGCTGACTCCGGCGGATGCCTCGAGCAGGTAGTTCTGGCGGTCGTCGTAGTCGACCCACGAGTCGTTGAAGAAGACGGAGACGTCCAGCACGCCGAGCTCCGCCGCGAGCGCGCGTGACCGTGCGACGACAGCCATCTCGGGGACGCCGGGATGCGGGTGCCTCGTTCCCTGGAAGAACAGGCGGATGCCGGGTCGCCTCGCCGACAGCGCGGCGACCGCCGAGATGAGCGTCTCCGGATCGAACCAGTTGTAGAGCCCGCCGCCCCACAGCAGCACGTGGTCGTCGGCCCCGATCCCCGGCCAGACGCCCTTCAGCACGTCCTTCTGGTGCACGGGCGGGTCGACGGGGAGGCCGAACGGAACCACATCGATCAGGCCGCGCAGATCGGGATCGCCGTCGTATGTCGTCGTGCCCAGCCGGCCGAGAGCCGACAGCTGGCCGAGGTAGAAGTGCCGCTGCCGCTCGGAGGCGGCCAGGATGAAGTCGGCGCGCGCAAGCTGCTCGTTGAGCACATCCGTCGCGTCGCTTACCGCGCCCGCCCAGTCGGCCGCCGCGAGACCTCGCGCCTGCTCCAGCTGCTCGAGGGCCATCGGGTCGTAGACGTCGGCGACGACGATCTTCTTGGTCCGATGGAGATCGTCGAACACGGCCATGGCGTTGCCCTGGAAGACGATCACGTCGGCCCACTTCTCGAGGGGCGCGAAACGGCGGTCGTCTCCCGAGATGACGTGCACGATCGGGAAGGGGGCGTCGTCGCGGTCGGAGCCCGCGAGGGTCACGAGGGTGACCTCGTTGTCGACGTACAGCGCCGCGGCCATGTTCCACGCCCGGATGGCGGGACCGGCCAGCTTCGCGCCGATCGGGTCGCCGGTGATGACCAGGACGCGCCGCGTCTGCGGGGGCTCCGTCACGTCGAACGCCATCGTCAGGTTCTCGTACCCCGTCACGAAGGACGGCTCGGCCAGGATCGGCGTGTCGACGAGCCCGAAGAGCCGCCAGATCGCGGCGTCGGTCACCGTGCGCGACGCCTGGATCGCATCCCGGTCGGCCACGAGTCCCGGCAGCTCCTCGACGAACCTGTCGATCGCGAAGAGCGGGGCGACCGCGTCGGCGCCGATCTCGACCGTCTCGCCGTCGGGGGCTCCGCGGCGGAGGTCGAACTCCTGCGAGTCCGCTCCCGCCCTGCTGATGCCGCGACGGACGGCGAGGCCCATGGCCGCGGGCAGGGCCTCGCGGAGGGTCTCGGCCGAGGCGTTCTTGTACAGGGTGAACAGCGCGTTGCGCTCGAGGAGGTAGTGCTCCTTGTGCTGGCCGAACGAGGTCATGGAGGCGTGGTGCTTGTGGAACGCGAGGGACGCGGGCTCGTAGACGAAGCGGAGGCCGAGCAGGTTGAGCCGCCAGCCGAGGTCGACATCCTCGAAGAACATGAAGTACCGCTCGTCGAAGCCGCCGAGCACCTCGTAGACCGAGCGGCGGACGAACATCGCGGAACCGGTGCCGAACAGCACATCCCGGCGCACATCGCCGAGCGGCACGTACGGCTCGGCGGTCGACGGCTTGTAGCCCTGCCCGAACCAGGTCATGGCGGACCCGGTGTAGTCGACCAGCTCGCCATCCCAGTCGAGGACGCGGCTGGCGACCGCGCCGATGGCGGGCGACTCGGCGAAGGCCTCCATGGCGGCGCGCACCCAGCCGGCATCCGGGCGCGCGTCGTTGTTGAGGAACGCCACGACCTCGCCCTGGCTGCGGGAGACCCCGAGATTGCACCCCCCGGCGAAGCCGAGGTTCTGGGCGGATTCGACCAGCACCACATCGGTTGCCTCGGTTCGCAGCCGCGCGGCGCTGTCGTCGCCCGAGCCGTTCTCGACGACCACGATCTCCAGCCGATCGGCCGGCCAGTCGAGGCCCCGGAGGTGGCCGATCGCGTCGAGGGTGTCGTCGGTGCCTCGGAAGTTCACGAGCACCACGGAGACGACTCCGGCTCGGGCTCGCGACATGGACACCCTTTCGATCACGGCATGGGCCGCGGGGAAGTCTAGCAATCGCTCCACGGCGTCCTCACGCGAGGGGGTATCGGAGGTCGCGTAAACTCGACCCGTCATGAACGAGACCGCGTTTCCTACCGGTGGCCGACGCGTCATCTTCTACCTGCTCTTCGACGAGCGGGGCGACGTCGACGACTACATCCCCTGGAAGCTCGAGCGGCTCCGCCCGTTCGCCGAGCAGATCATCGTCATCGTGAACGGGCGGGTCTCCGCCGAGGGGCACGAGCGACTCGCCGGGGTCTCGGACGAGGTCTGGGAGCGCGAGAACGTCGGGTTCGACGTCGGGGGATACAAGTGGGCGCTGGAGCGCTTCGGCGAGGCACGGCTCGCCGAGTTCGACGAGCTCATCCTGATGAACTACACCTGGTTCGGTCCGGTCCGCCCGCTGGAGCCCCTCTTCGAGCGCATGGACGCTCTCGAGGTCGGGTTCTGGGGTCTCACCGATCACGGACCGGTCCCGGAGACCGACGACGGCAAGCCCGCTCTTCCCGCGCACATCCAGTCGCACTGGATCGCGGTGAGGCGGTCGCTCTTCCTGACCGACGAGTGGCGATCCTATTGGCGGGACATGCCTCTGATCACCTCCTACGACGAGTCGATCCGGCAGCATGAGGCCCGATTCGCCGCGCACTTCGACGGGCTCGGCCACGCGTTCTCGGTGGCCTTCCCCTATTCCGACTACGGCACCGACCACCCCGCCTTCCTCAACGCCCGCGAACTGCTCGACGACGGCAACCCCGCGATCAAGCGCCGGCCCTTCTTCCACGACCCGCTGTACCTCGACCGCGAGGGGATCGTGGGTCGGTGGCTCGTCGACGCGGCGGTCTCGCACGGCTACCCGGAGCGGTTCATCTGGCAGAGCATGACCCGCGGCGCCTCCGCGAAGGTGCTGTACACGAACGCGTCGATGATGGAGATCCTGCCGACGCCGGCGCTCGCCTACGACCCCACGCGTCCGCTCTCCATCGTCGCGGTCGTGCACATCTACTACGTCGACATGGCCGACGAGCTCCTGGACCGCCTCGCCACGCTTCCCGCCGACTACGACCTGGTGGCCACGACCGACACCGAGGAGAAGGCCGAGCAGATCCGCGCCGCGATCGCTCGTCGCGGTGACGAGCACCTCGCGCACAGCGAGGTGCGGGTGGTCGCATCCAACCGCGGGCGCGATCAGAGCGCCTTCTACGTCACCAGCCGCGACGTGCTCGTCGACGGCCGCTACGACATCGTCGTCAAGATCCACTCCAAGCGCTCCGTGCAGGACGGCGAGGCCGGAGTGCTCTTCAAACGCCAGCAGCTCGAGAACCTCCTCGACAGTCCCGAGTACGCGTCGAGCGTTCTCGGCCTGTTCCAGCGCGAGCCGGGGCTCGGCGTCGTCTACGCCCCGATGATCCACATCGGCTATCCCACGATGGGCAACGCCTGGTTCACCAACCGACCTCTCGCGAAGCAGCTCGCCGAGCGCCTCGGCATCAAGGTGCATCTCGACACGAGCTCGCCGCTCGCGCCCTACGGCGGGATGTTCATCGCGCGGACGGCGGCTCTCCGGCCCCTGACGGCAGAGCAGTGGAGCTTCGACGAGTACCCCCCGGAGGGCGAGTACGCCGACGGCACCCTGGCGCACGCGCAGGAGCGCCTGGTGTCCTATGCCGTCGCCGAGACCGGCCATCACACGCGCACGATCGCCACCGCCGAGTACGCGGCCATCAGCCACACCTACCTCGAGTACAAGCTCGACCAGATCAGCCAGGGGGTGCACGGCGCGGCCTACGACCAGGTGCACCAGGTGCGGTCCGTGACGCGGATGCTCCGCGGCGGCCGATATGCGGTCGTCAAGTACCTGCTCATGCGCTACTACCCCGGTGTCGCGCGAGCGGGAGCCCTGCTCACCAAGCCCCTCCGTCGCTCTCGTCCCGACGAGGGTGGAAACCGGCCGTGAGCTGAGCGGGCGCTGGTCGCCCGCGATCCTCAGCCCTGGGGGAGCCGCGCGCTGATCTGTCCGTCGAGCCAGTCCGTCAGCGACAGGGAGACGGTGCGCGTCAGGTGCGAGTTGATGTCCTGGTAGACCACGTAGTTGCCGATCACGTTCTGGCAGACGACGGCGTCGCAGAACAGCTCCGTCGGGTCGATCGTCTCGATGCCGAGCTCTGCGGCGATCGGGCCGACCCGATCCGGGACCGCGTCGAGACCATCGGCCCGTGAGAACGTGCACGCCTTGGCCTCGGCAGGATCTCCCCCGCTCCGGTCGAGACACGCGTAGGACGCCTCGGTGATCTTGGGCACGTCGACGATCGCGAGCAACGGCAGCCCGGCGTCGCCGAGCTCTCGCCAGTAGCCCTCGACGTCGGCGGCGGGAGTGGTCGACGCGCGGTAGCTCGAGACCAGCACCAGATCGAAGTCCTCGGAGACCAGGGTGTCGACGAAGGTGTCGCCGTCGGCGCAGTCCTCCTCGGGGGCCGCATCGCAGGACAGCCCGACGAAGGTCGTGATGCGCCAGTTCTCCGATTCCGCCAGCTGCTGCAGCGCGGGAAGGTAGACGGCGATGTGCGAGTCGCCGGCGACGGCGATCGAGATCGGCGCATCCGCGTCGCCGTAGGTGCAGCTCAGCCCCGTCGTGTGCGTCAGGTCGAAGCAGTCGTACATGCCGGCGTTGTCATCGATGCGCGCCTCGATGGGCGGCAGCAGCGGCTGATCCTCATAGGTGGGCGCCGCCGGATCGAGCGGCGTGATCTCGGCGGCGACGGTCGGCTCCGGCACGGTCGCGCGGATCACCAGGATGCCGCCGACCGCGACCGCGACGACGGTGACCAGCGCCACCCCCGCCGGGATGAAGCCCCGCCACCAGGGCGTGACCCAGAATCGGCGGAAGCGGAACGGATCCTCGATGAGCACCTTGGACGCCGCGGCGAGCGCCACCGCGGCCACGGCGATGAGGAGCTTCGCGACCGTCGTCAGCGGGCCGATCACGAAGGGCACCATCACGATGATCGGCCAATGCCAGAGGTAGATGCCGTAGGAGAGGTCGCCCAGGTAGCGGATCGGCCGCACGCGCCCGAGGGCAGACGGCGTCCAGACCCGCCCGGCGTCGCCGGCCGCGAGGCAGAGCACCGTGGCACCCACGGGCAGGAGGGCCGCGACGCCGGGGAACGGGGCGTCGGTCGGCAGGAGGACCATGGTCCCGATCAGGATCAGGTAGCCGGCCCACGAGGCGATCGCGCGCACCGCCAGGCGGGCCCCCGCATCCGTCGTCGCCGACGCGACCGACGGCACCGCAAAGGCCAGGAGCCCTCCGGCCGCGAACTCCCACGCGCGGGTCGTCGTCGCGAAGTACGCGAGCGCGGGATCGGTGGTCGTCAGGACCAGCGACACCGCGAGCGATGCCACGAAGACCGCGGCGAGGATCACGAAGGCCGCGGTGCGCACATGACGCGGTCGGTCTGCCGGAGCCGACCGATTCTGCGCGATCCGCCCGCCGACCCAGATGGCGACGAGCATCAGGATCGGCCAGGCGATGTAGAACTGCTCCTCGGCCGAGAGCGACCAGAAGTGCTGCGTCGGCGGCGGATCGTTGTCGCGCGACAGGTAGTTCACGGCGTCCGCAGCGAGCAGCCAGTTCTGGCCGTACAGAGCCGACGCGATGATGTTTCGCAGGCTCGACACCCACGTGGACGCGGGCATGACCAGAAGCGCGGCCACGAGGGTCGCCGCGAGAACGGTTCCCGCCAGTGGCAGGAGGCGTCGGGCGCGCTGCGCCCAGAACCGTCCGATGTGCAGCCCCGCGCCGGTGGCGCTCCGCAGCAGATGGGAGGTGATCAGGAAGCCCGAGATGACGAAGAAGGCGTCGACCCCGACGAATCCGCCCGGCAGTCGCTCCGGCCAGAGGTGATAGAGCAGGACGCCGCCGACGGCGAGGGCACGGAGCGCCTGGATGTCGAGCCGGCTCTGCGGCCGGGGACCGGCGGCAGGCGCGCTCGAGATCCCGTCGCTCACGCGGCGGCGCTCATCCGGCGAGGAGCCTCTGGAGGTACGCCCCGTAGCCGCTCTTGGCGAGCGGCGCGGCGAGCACGGCGAGCTGGCGATCGTCGATCCAGCCCGCGCGCCAGGCGATCTCCTCGATGCACCCGATCTTGAAGCCCTGGCGGTCCTCGATGACGCGCACGTACTCCGAGGCCTGCATCATCGACTCGAAGGTGCCCGTGTCGAGCCAGGCGACCCCGCGGTCGAGCACCTGCACCTGCAGCGTGCCGGCCTCGAGGTACCGCTCGTTGACCGTCGAGATCTCGAGCTCGCCCCGCGCGCTCGGCTCGATCGTCTTGGCGATCTCGACGACGCTGTTGTCGTAGAAGTAGAGACCGGGAACCGCGTAGTTGCTCTTCGGCTTGGCGGGCTTCTCCTCGATCGAGATCGCCCGCAGCTCGTCGTCGAACTCGACGACGCCGTAGGCCGCCGGCTCCGCCACCTGGTAGGCGAAGATCAGCCCGCCCTGGATCGCGGTGTGCTGGCGCAGCGAGCTGCCGAGCCCGACCCCGTGGAAGATGTTGTCGCCGAGCACCAGCGCGACGCTGTCGTCGCCGATGAACTCCTCGCCGATGATGAACGCCTGGGCGAGTCCGTCGGGCGACGGCTGGATGGCGTACTCGAGTCGGATGCCGAGGTCGCTGCCGTCGCCGAGCAGAGCCCGGAACTGATCGTTGTACTCGGGCGTCGTGATGATCAGGATCTCGTTGATGTCGGCCATCATCAGCGTCGACAGCGGGTAGTAGATCATCGGCTTGTCGTAGATCGGCATGAGCTGCTTCGAGATGCCGCGGGTGATGGGCCAGAGGCGCGTACCCGACCCGCCGGCGAGGATGATGCCCTTCATCGGCCGCGCCCGTCGAGCTCGGCGTAGAACGCGGTCGCCGCGTCCCAGGTGGGAAGCAGCCCGCTGGCCGCGGCCTCGCTCAGCGACGGGGCGTCGGTGTCCTTGGGGGAGAGCAGCAGCTCGCCCGCCTCCTCAGGGAACACCAGGCCGACCTCGGCGTCGAGCGGATCGATGCCGTGCTCGGCGGGGGCGTTGTAGACGTCGCTGACGAGGTAGCTGACCGTCGCACCCTCTGTCAGGGCGACGAACGCGTGGCCGAGGCCCTCCGACAGATAGATCGCCTTGCGGTCGACGTCGTCGAGACGCACCTGATCCCACTGGCCGAAGGTCGGCGAGCCCACCCGGATGTCGACGACGTAGTCGATGACGGCGCCGTGGGTGACGGTGACGTACTTCGCCTGTCCCCGCGGGATGTCGGCGAAGTGGATGCCGCGGACGACCCCGCGCTTCGAGACCGAGGTGTTGGCCTGGCGGAGGTCGAGGGGGTGGCCGAGAGCCTTCTCGAGCACGTCGAACCGGTACCACTCGAGGAAGACGCCACGGTCGTCCGCCCGCTGGATCGGGGTGATCTCGAACGATCCGGGCACCGACAGCTCGCGAATTTCCACGTCGACAACCCTACCCGGCACCGTTCAGCGGCTGCACCAGGTCGCGGACGGCGTCGGCCGGACCGCGTCCGAAGCGGCCGTAGCGACCGGTTCGCAGCTCGCGGAGGACGGGCGCGACACGCGCGACGCGGAGCGCGGGAAGCGCGGACCGCATCCGCTCGTGGGCGAGCTTGTCGACGGCCGCGGCAGCCAGCTGCGGGTCGAGGTCCGGGGCCCGCAGAGCCAGCTGCGTCGCGCGCTCGAGCAGCCGGGCCGATCGCTCGGACCCCGGCTGGGCCATGCGCCGGAGCTTGCCGAGCAGCGACAGGCGCACAGCGCCGACCTGGTTCGCACCGTGCTGCCGGTAGCTGATGAGCGGAGCGTCGACCACATCGACTCCCCCTCGCGCCGCCGCGACGATCGCCAGCCACTCATCGTGCAGCCACGCCGGGGGAAAGGGAGCGGCGGTCTCGGCGAGCTCGCGGCGCATCAGCAGCGTCGCGCCGGTCACGATGTTCCGTCGGAGCAGCAGCTCGAGCGCCCGCCCCGCGTGGATCGCGGCGACCTCGGCCTCGCCCACCCCGAGCGCCTCGAAGAGCGTGGAGCCGAGGGCGCCGCCGGAGCCGTCGATGAGAGCGGCGTCGCTGTGCACCAGCGAGATGCCGGGCCGGGCCTCGAGGACCGTCAGCGCATCGCCGAGCCGGGTCGGCGTCCAGATGTCGTCCTGGTCGCACAGGGCGACGAACCCGCTCCGACAGGCGAGGATCGCCCGCTCGAAGTTGGCGGTGACGCCGAGCGGCGGATCGTTCCGCATCACCCGGAGGACGATGTCGCCGCCCTCCTCGGCCATGATGCGCTCGACCTGGGCGACCGTGTCATCGCTCGACGCGTCGTCGGACACGACGATCTCGGCCGGCCGGACGGTCTGGGCGAGGATGCTCCGCAACTGGTCGCCGATGTAGGCGGCGCCGTCGCGGGTGCACAGAGCGACCGAGATGTGCGCCGTCATCGGCTCAGCCGTCGTGTGAGTAGCTGTCGGTGTAGGCCTGGATGACGGGGGCCGCAGCACCCGACTCCATCAGGTGACCGCGGTTGATCCACGCGGCGTGGTCGCACATCTCCTCGACCGTCCCCATCGAGTGGCTGACGAGGATCACGGTCTTGCCCATCTTCTTGAAGTCCCGGAACTTCTGGAAGCACTTCTCCTGGAACTCGGCGTCGCCGACGGCGAGCACCTCGTCGACCACCAGGATGTCGGGGTCGACGTTGATCGCGATCGCGAAGCCGAGACGCACGTACATGCCGGACGAGTAGTTCTTCACCGGCTGGTCGATGAACTGCTCGACGCCCGAGAAGTCGATGATCTCGTCGAACTTGCGCGTGATCTCCTTCTTCGACATCCCGAGGATCGACCCGTTGAGGAAGATGTTGTCGCGCCCCGACAGCTCGGAGTGGAAGCCCGATCCGACCTCCAGCATCGCGGCCACCCGCCCGTGGTGGGTGATCGTTCCCTTGTTGGGGTAGTAGATGTTGGCGAGGCACTTCAGCAGCGTCGACTTGCCGGAGCCGTTGCTGCCGATGAGGCCGAAGGTCGACCCGACGGGCACCTCGAAGCTGACGTCGTCGAGGGCCCAGAAGTCCTCGTGGACCGAGGTGCGACGGCGCATGATGGCCGACTTGATCGTCTGGTTGCGCTCCTTGTACATGCGGAAGCTCTTGCTGACGTGGTCGACGGTGACGGCGATGTCGCTCATATCGACTCCGCCAGGTTGCGCTCGTTGCGCCGGAACACGATAAGGCCGAGCACCAGCATCGAGACCGCCCACGCGAGGCAGATGAGCCACTCGATCGGGTCGGGGAACCGGGTGTCGTACAGCAGGTTCCGGAAGAGCTCGATGAAGTGGAGCATGGGGTTGAGCGTGTAGATGCCCTCGATTGTGACCGGTGTGCCGAGCAGACCTCCCACGTCGCGCGAGAGGTTCTGCACGAGGGTCACCGGGTAGATCACCGGGGTCAGGTAGATCGCCATCTGCAGGACGAGCGAGATGAAGTACTGCGTGTCGCGGAAGTACACGTTGGCGATCGACAGCATCAGGGCCACGCCGGATGCGAAGACGGCCAGCAGCACCATGGCCACCACCACGAGCGGGATCCACGGCAGCACGAACGCACCCGCGATGGACAGCGCGATGACGAGCACCGCCATCTCGAACATCCAGTTGTAGGCGGCCGATCCGACGAGCGACAGCGGGAGCACGATCCGCTCGAAGGACACCTTCTGGATCAGCTGCGCGTTCGACACCAGCGAGTTGGCGCCGTTGGTCAGCACCGTGGAGAAGAACGTCCACGGCAGGAGGCCGCACAGCAGCCAGAGCGGGAAGACGTCGATGCCGCTCGGGTCGCCGGGTTCGATCGGGATCCGGAAGATCAGCGCGAAGACGAACGTGTAGATGAGCATCAGCGCGAGCGGGTTGGCGAGCGACCACAGCTGGCCGAACACCGTCCGCTTGTACTTGCCGCGCACTTCGCGCAGAGTCAGATTGGCGAGGAGCTCGCGGGAGGCGAAAATCGCCTTCAGGTACCGCATCACACCTCGCATCGCAGGGCCCAGAACGTAGGAACTCTACTCTAGAAGTAGGATCGGAGGTCTGATGGCCGCCCTCCCGACGCCCCCCGCAGCCCCCTCCGCATCGGTGGGAGTGGTCACGGTCAGCTTCCACTCGGCGGGCGTCCTCGCCGGATTCCTGCGGTCGGTTCCCGGCGCCAGCGAGGGCGCACTCACCACCGTCGTCGCCGACAACGCCGAGCCCGCAGATGACGTCGTCCGCGATCTGACGGATGCCGCGGGCGGCATCTACGTGCCTCTCGACCGCAATCGCGGCTACGGCGCCGCCATCAACGCGGCCGTCGAGGCGCTCCCCGGCGACACCGGCTGGATCCTCATCAGCAATCCCGACGTCGAGCTGAGGCCCGGCTCGATCGACCGCATGAGGGAGGCCGGCGAGGCCGACGCGTCGATCGCGGCCGTGGGCCCGACGATCCTCACCGCCGAGGGCGAGGTGTACCCCTCTGCCCGCGCCGTGCCCTCCCTGCGCACGGGCGTCGGCCACGCCCTCTTCGTCAACCTCTGGACGACCAACCCGTGGACGCGCGCCTACCGGCAGGGCGACCGGTCCGACGGTCAGGTGCGGGACGCCGGATGGCTGTCCGGTGCCTGCCTGCTCGTGCGCAGGTCGGCGTTCGACGAGGTGGGCGGCTTCGACGAGTCCTTCTTCATGTACTTCGAGGATGTCGACCTCGGCTACCGCTTGGGCAAGGCCGGCTACCGCAACCGCTTCGAGCCCACCGCGGTCGTCGTGCACACGGGTGCCCATTCCACGAACACCGACTCGGCGGGCATGGTGCGCGCCCACCACGACAGCGCCAAGCGCTTCCTCGCCAAGAAGTATCCGGGCGTGGTGCTCTGGCCGGTGCGCACGGCGCTCCGGGTCGGGCTCGCCGTGCGCTCGGCGCTCGTCGTCCGGCGCCTGACCCCCCGTCGCTAGACTCGTCGGGGTCCTACAGAGAGAGCAACTCCCCCCATGAAGATCCTCGTCACCGGCGGCGCCGGTTTCATCGGCTCCAACTTCGTGCGACGCACGCTGGAGGACGCCTACCCCGGCCTCGAGGGGGCGGACGTCGTCGTGTACGACGCGCTGACCTACTCGGGCAACCTCGAGAATCTGGCGTCGGTCGCCGAGAACCCGCGCTACCGCTTCGTCCAGGGCGACATCCGCGACGGCGACCTGCTCGACGAGGTGCTCCCGACCGTCGACACCGTGGTCCACTTCGCCGCCGAGTCGCACGTCGATCGGTCCGTGCGCGACTCGGGCATCTTCGTCGAGACCAACGTGCTCGGCACCCAGCGCCTGCTCGACGCGAGCCTGCGCGCCGGCATCCAGCGCTTCGTGCACGTCTCCACCGACGAGGTGTACGGCTCGATCGCGGAGGGCTCATGGGACGAGGAGCGTCCGCTCGAGCCCAACTCCCCCTACTCGGCGAGCAAGGCGGGCAGCGACCTGCTCGCGCGCAGCTACTTCCGCACCCACGGCATGAACCTGTCGATCACGCGCTGCAGCAACAACTACGGGCCGTACCACTTCCCCGAGAAGGTCATCCCGCTGTTCGTCACCAACCTCATCGACGGCACGCACGTGCCGCTCTACGGCGAGGGCGACAACATCCGCGACTGGCTGCACGTCGACGACCACACCCGCGGCATCGCGCTGGTGGTCGCCCGCGGCCGTGCCGGCGAGATCTACAACATCGGCGGCGGCACCGAGCTCACCAACAGGGAGCTGACGCAGCTGCTGCTCGACGCCACCGGCACCGACTGGTCGTACGTCGACCGCGTCGAGGACCGCAAGGGCCACGACCTCCGCTACTCGGTCGACATCGGCAAGATCCGCGCCGAGCTCGGCTACGAGCCGCTCGTGCCGTTCGACCAGGGGCTCGCCGACGTCGTGCAGTGGTACCGCGACAACCGCGCGTGGTGGGAGCCCCTCAAGGCCCGCGCCGCCCTCAGCTGATGACGCGCGTCCTGATCCTCGGGGCCGGCGGCATGCTCGGCCAGGACCTCGTCCGCGCCCTCGACGGCCGTGAGGTCACCGCGCTCACGCGCGCCGACCTCGACATCACGGATGCAGCGGCGGTCGCCGACGCCGCATCCGGTCACAGCGTGGTCGTCAACGCCGCCGCCTACACCCGAGTCGACGACGCCGAGACCCACGAGGACGAGGCCTCTGCCATCAACGCGCTCGGCGCCGAGAACGCCGCGGCCGCCGCCGCCGCGGCCGGCGCACGCGTGGTGCAGGTGTCGACCGACTACGTCTTCGGCGGCGACGCCACCGAGCCGTACGCCGAGGATGCGCCGCTCGCCCCCACCGGGGCCTACGGACGCACGAAGGCCGACGGAGAGCGTCGCGTGCTCGCCGCTCACCCCGACGGCGCATACATCGTCCGCACCGCGTGGCTGTACGGCGCCCACGGCCCCAACTTCGCCCGCACCATGCTCACCCTCGCGGCATCCCGTGACACGGTGAGCGTCGTGACCGACCAGGTCGGCCAGCCCACGTGGACCCGCGACCTCGCCGACGCGATCGTCGGGCTGATCGACGCCGATGCGCCGGCCGGCATCTACCACGGCACGAACAGCGGACGCGCGAGCTGGTTCGACTTCGCGCGCGCCGTCTTCGAGGAGGCCGGCCTCGATCCCGCCCGCGTGCTGCCGACCGACAGCGCCGCCTTCGTGCGTCCGGCGCCGCGACCCGCGTTCTCGGTGCTCGCGCACGGAGGATGGGCGCGCGCCGGTCTCGAGGCCCCGCGCGACTGGCGGGCGGCCCTCGGCGCCGCCGCCGCGGACGGGGTCCTGACCGCATGAGCACTCTGCGCGTGATCGTCGACGACGTCGTCTCGGCGACTCCCACCGGCATCGGGCGCTACGCCGAGGAGCTCACGCGGCAGCTGATCGCCACTGCGCCCCGCGGGTCGCGGGTGTCGGGGATCGTCTCGGCATCCCCCGAGGACGACTACGACGAGCTGCGCGTGCGCCTGCCAGGTCTGGAGGAGCTCTACAAGAGCCCGCTCGCCCGACGGGAGCTGTCGGCCGCCTGGCAGCACGGCTTCACCCTCCTCCCCGGATCCGGGATGGTCCACGCGACGAGCCTCCTGGCTCCGCTCAGCCGCCACGATCGGCACGCTGTCGCGGGCACGCAGACCGTCGTCACGATCCACGACGCTGTCGCCTGGACCCGGCCCGAGCTGCTCCCCCCGCGTTCCGCCAGCTGGGCCCGCGGCATGGGCAAGCGCGCCGAGAAGTACGCCGACGCCGTCGTGGTGCCGACGCACGCCGTCGCCGCCGAGCTGTCCGAGCACCTCTCGCTCGGCGAGCGCGTGCGCGTGATCGGCGGCGCCCCGAGCTCGACGCTCACGCGGCAGGCCGATGCCCGCGAGCGGCGCGACCGGCACGGCATCCACGGCGACTTCCTGCTGACGATGGCCGGGTGGGAGCCGCGCAAGGGTCTCGAGCCGCTCGTGCGCGGGCTCGCCGATCCCGGCACCCGCGGCATCCCCTTGCTCGTCGCGGGAGCCCAGCCGAGCGCCGAGGTGGAGCTCCGGGCGATCGCCGCGGATGCGGGTGTCGACCCCGAGCGCGTGCGCGTCCTCGGCACCGTCGGCCATGACGATCTGGCGGCGATCCTCGCCGGCGCGACGATCGTCGTGCAGCCGAGCCTCGAGGAGGGGTTCGGGCTGGCGATGCTCGAGGCCTTCGCGTTCGGCCGTCCCGTCGTGCACTCCGACGCTCCCGCACTCGTCGAGATCGCGGCGGACGCCGGACTCAGCGTGCCGCGCCAGGACGCCGACGGCTACCCGGCACGGCTGGGCGAAGCGATCGCGGGCCTCCTCGAGGACGACGCCGGGCGCACGATGCTCGGCGTCTCGGGCCAGGATCGCGCGGGAGCGTTCAGCTGGCGCGACTCCGCCGAGAAGGTCTGGCAGCTGCACGCCGACCTGTAGCGGTCAGCCCTCGACAGGCGGCGCGAGCATCTCGGCGACGCGGGCCTGGATCGCCGCGAAGTCGGGGTGCGCAGTGTCCGGCACCTCGGGCGGGGCGAAGTTGAGCTTCTCGATCGGCAGGGCGCGCGTCTTGCCGGCCAGCTCGACGAAGTAGCTCAGCATCGGCTGCGGGATGTCGGTCGACACCACCTCGCCGCCGGCCGCCGCGACCGCCTGGAACTTCAGCAGCACGTTGCTCGGCTCGAACTGCTTGAGCAGCGCCTCCTGCACCTGCCGCTGCCTCTCCATGCGCTGGTAGTCGTTGGACTGGTACCGCGACCGCGCGTACCAGAGCGCCACCTGGCCGCTCATGTGCTGCTCGCCCGCCTCGATGTAGCCGAGCGGGGGCGCCGACGATCCGTCGTCGTAGTTGTTCGACCCGTAGGGCAGCCGTTCGGCGACGGTGATGTCGACCCCGCCGAGGGCGTCGATCAGGTCGCTGAAGCCTTGCATGTCGATCAGCACGAAGTACTGCAGGGTGATGCCGAGCACACCCTCGACCGCGTCCTTGGTGGCCTCGATCCCCGGGTTGCTGCCGCCGGAGACGGCCTCGGGGTACAGGTCCGGGTGGTCCTGACCGTACGTGTAGAGGTAGTTCAGCAGGCAGTCGTCGCCGCAGTCGTAGCCGTCGGGGAACGGGCCGTACAGCGGCGATCCCTCGACGAACGGCACGAGCTCCATGTTGCGAGGCAGGCCGAAGATCACGGCCGCGCCGGTCTCGGCGTCGATGCTCGCGACCGAGATGCTGTCGGGCCGGAGGCCCATGCGGTCGGGGCCCGCGTCGCCCCCGAGCAGGAGGATGTTGTACCGGCCGTCGATCGGCGGGGCGACCTGGCCGCCGGAGAAGACGGTGTCGAGCAGGCCGATGGCCGAGACGGCGTTGGTCGCGGCGTAGCCCGCGCCGCCCGAGGTGACGATGAGGGCCACGACGGCGAGTCCGCCCACGAAGGCGCGCGCGGACGGCGCGACACGCACCAGCCGCACGAGCCGCAGCGTGTCGAGGGTCATGACGACCCAGAGGATCGCGTAGAAGGCGAGCAGCACCACCAGGACGATGAGCACGATGCTGTTGGTCAGCAGCCCCACGAGGAGGCTGCGGTTGACGACGGCCAATGCGATGGCCGCGGCCGCGATGACCCACAGGACCAGGGTCGCGCCGAGTCCGAAGCGTCCCATCCGTCGGTCTCCGGCGAGCACCTGCGCCGAACCGGGGATGAGGATGTTCAGCCCCACGAGCCACCAGGCCCGCTTGGTCATGAGCGGCTGCGACCTCACATCGGGATCGCGCACCGGCGTCGACGCGCTCACCGCTGCTGCTGCCCTCGCGCCGCCTGCAGTGCGACGTTCTTCTCCTCGACGAGCGAGGCGAGATCCGCTGCGTACGCGGCCAGCTTCTCAGAGAGCACGGCGTCGCCGGAGGCCAGGATGCGGGCGGCGAGCAGACCGGCGTTGCGCGCCCCGCCGATCGACACCGTCGCGACGGGGATGCCCGCGGGCATCTGCACGATCGACAGAAGGGAGTCCAGACCGTCGAGCGTGGCCAGCGGCACGGGGACGCCGACGACGGGGAGCGTCGTCACCGACGCGAGCATGCCGGGCAGGTGCGCGGCTCCGCCGGCGCCCGCGATGATGACGCGGATGCCGCGGCTCGCGGCCTGCTCGCCGAACGCGATCATGCGCTGCGGCGTGCGGTGGGCCGAGACCACCTCGACCTCGTGGGAGATGCCGAACGCGGTCAGCGTCTCGGACGCATCCGCCATGACAGGCCAGTCGGAGTCGGAGCCCATGACGACGGCGACGAGCGGCGCTGCCGAGGGGGCGGGAGTGTCTGACACCCCGCCATGGTAGACGTCAGTCGCTGAAGAACCCCGCCGCGGCACGCGCCCCGGCGCGGACCGCCTCGAGGTCGTCGCCGACGCCCGTGACGTGTCCGACCTTGCGTCCGGGGCGCGACAGCTTGCCGTACGAGTGGAACTTCACCGCCGGATGCGCGGCGAGCGCCGCCGGGTAGCGGTCGGGCATCGTGGCGCCCTCCGGTCCGCCCAGCACGTTCACCATCACCGACCACGGAGCGAGTGGGGACGGGTCGCCGAGCGGCAGGTCGAGCACCGCGCGCAGATGCTGCTCGAACTGGCCGGTCACGCTTCCGTCGATCGACCAGTGCCCGGTGTTGTGCGGACGCATCGCGAGCTCGTTGATGAGCAGGCGGCCGTCGGTCGTCTCGAAGAGCTCGACGGCCAGGACGCCCGTGACCCCGAGCTCCTGGGCGATGCGCACGGCGAGCGCCGCCGCCTCGACCGACAGCCCGCCCGCCTCCGGAGCGGGAGCGGTCACCTCGGCGCAGACCCCGTCGCGCTGCACCGTCTCGACGAGAGGCCAGGCGACCACCTCGCCGCTCGGGCGTCGCGCGACCAGCTGGGCGAGCTCGCGACGGAAGTCGACCAGCTCCTCGACGAGCAGCGGTGACGCGCCCGCCCCGGCGAACCAGTCGTCGGCGGCGTCGGCGGCGCGGACGACGCGCACGCCCTTGCCGTCGTATCCGCCGCGCGGCGTCTTCACGACGGCCGCACCCCCGTGCTCGGCCAGGAAGGCGCCGAGCTCGGCCGCGTCGTGCACGGCGGCCCAGGCGGGCACGGGTGCCCCCGCCGCGGTGAGCCGCTCGCGCATGACGAGCTTGTCCTGCGCGACGGCGAGCGCATCCGGTCCCGGATGCACCGCGATGCCCTCGGCGACGAGGCGGGTCAGCACGTCCTGGGGCACGTGCTCGTGGTCGAACGTCACGACGTCGACCTGCCGTGCGAAGGCGAGCACCGTCTCCGCGTCGCGGTAGTCGCCGACTGCCGTCGCCGCGATGTCGGCTGATGAGCCTTCGGTCTCAGCGAGCACGCGGATCTCGAGACCGAGCGCCACGGCGGGCGGCACCATCATGCGCGCCAGCTGGCCTCCGCCGATCACACCAACCCGCACGGCTGCTCCTTACGAACGCCTCACATCACCCGCGATTAGACTCTCGCGTCTACGACCCTATTGCCCCGAAGGATGTTCACCCGATGCGCAAGCTCGCCGCCCAGTTCGCGCGGTTCGGCGTCGTCGGCGCCGGCGGGTTCATCATCGACCTGACGATCTTCAACCTCCTCAGGACGACCCTGCTCAGCCCCGAGAACCTCCACGAGGGGCCGGTGCTCGCCAAGATCCTGTCGACGCTGGTCGCCGTCGTCTTCAACTGGCTCGGCAACCGCCACTGGACCTTCCGCGAGCATCGCGGTCCGCAGCTCGTGCGCGAGGGCGTGCAGTTCGCGATCGTCGCCGCGGGCGGCCTGCTCATCGGCCTCGGCTGCCTGTTCGTCTCGCACTACCTGCTCGGGTTCACGAGCGTCCTGGCCGACAACATCTCGTCGAACGTGATCGGCCTGGGGCTCGGCACGCTGTTCCGCTTCACCCTCTACCGCGCCTGGGTGTTCGCACCCCATCGCGGCGAGACCGCGCCGCCGGTCTTCGACGACGAGCTCGAGGCGGGTGCCGATGCCGGTGCCGCGGTCAGCGCACCCCCCACGCCGTCGTCTCGTCCGGATCCGATCTCGGTCCCTGCCGCGACCGGTCCTGCTGCCGTCGCGCGGCCAGGGGATTGAGGCTCGACTCCATCAGGTCGTGGAGCGCCGACTGCACGAGGTCGGCCGACGGCACATCGCGCAGCCGGACCGGGGTCTCGTGTCCGGTGTCGATGAGCACGTCGCCGGTGCCGAACAGCATCTGCAGCCCGGCCTTCCGCACCGTCACGTCGTAGCCGCGACTGTGCAGCAGCTCCTGTCGTGTGCGCACCAGCACGCCGTCGCGCAGCACGATGCGCCGCGTCGTGATCGTGTACGTGCAGGCGAGCCAGGAGAGGAGGGGCACGAAGAAGAGCAGGATCGCGATCAGCGCTCCGGCGCCGAGCACCGTCCAGTTGAGCCACTCCTGCGGGAAGCTGCCGGCGAAGTAGGCGGTCGCCCCCGCGTCGACGATGAGGGCGATGCCCGGCCACACGAGGAACCGGCCGTGCGGGCGGAGGCGCGCCACCACCGACTCGGGCGGCGGGCCGGGAGGCGCATTCGGATCGAGCGTCACAGGTGCCTCAGATGCGTGACGTCGCCGGCCGCGACGGCCACCGTCGACCCGTCGCCGATGCGCACCTCGAGGCGGCCGTCGGAGTCGAGGTCGGTCGCGGTCCCGACGAGCTGCGATCCGTCGGGGAGCTCGACGCGCACGTCGCGACCGAGGGTCGCACAGAGGGCGCGGGACCGCGCCCGGAGGCCGCTGGCGTCCGCGTCTCCCCCCGTCGAGGTGAAGCGGTCGGCGTGGTGGCGCAGGCGCTCGAGATACCCGGCTAGCACGGTGTCGGGGTCGGCGCGGGATCCCTCGACGGCGAGCGAGGTCGCCGTCTCGACGGGCAGCTCGTCGGCCGACATGCCGACGTTGACCCCGGCCCCGATGACCAGGGCCGACCGCTCGGGCACCAGCTCGGCGAGGATGCCGCACACCTTGCGAGCATCGGGACCGACCAGCACGTCGTTCGGCCACTTGAGGCCGACGGATGCGCCGGGCAGCAGCGCGCGGATCGTCTCGGTCATCGCGACGCCGGCCACGAACGCGAACCACCCGAACCGGTCGAGGGGCAGGGGGGCCCCGCCGTCGGTCTGCGGCGTGAGGTAGACGGAGCACGCGAGCGCCGAGCCCGCGGGCGCCTGCCACGAGCGCCCGAGGCGCCCGCGCCCAGCGGTCTGGTCGAGAGTCACGAGAGCAGTGAACGGCGGAAGCGCCCCCTCGCGCGCCAGGGCGACGAGCTCCGAGTTGGTGGACGGCGAGGTGTCCCGCACGACGAGCTCGGGGGCGAGCGCGCGCGAGAGGGGGAAGTCCATGGGGCTCAGCCTAGGCATCCGCCGACGGTCAGCCCGGAGGCTCCCCGCGAGCTGCCGCCGGGCGGGGGACGTGCCGGGGGCGGGGCCGGAGCCCGCCCTGCCGAAAGCTACAGTGGGCATCACGATGGCAGCTCCCGAACCGCGCCCCGACGGCCGCCCGCGCGCGGTGGTCGTGGTGCCCACGTACGACGAGGTCGAGAACCTCGAGCGGGTGGTCGGCCACCTGCTCGACGTGGTCCCCGACGTCGACGTGCTCGTGGTCGACGACGCCAGCCCCGACGGCACCGGCCTGCTGGCCGACCGGATGGCAGCCGACGATCCTCGCATCAGCGTGCTGCACCGCCGAGGCCGCGCGGGGCTCGGGCAGGCCTACCTCGCCGGATTCCAGCGTGCCCTCGCCGAGGGATACGACACGGTCGTCGAGATGGACGCAGACGGGTCCCACCCGGCCGAGGCGCTGCCCGCGATGCTCGACGCTCTCGTCGACACCCGAGCCGGCCGGCGGGTCGACCTCGTGATCGGCTCGCGGTGGGTCGCCGGCGGTCGCGTCGAGAACTGGGCGAAGCGCCGCGAGCTTCTCAGCCGGGCCGCCAACCTCTACGCCCGCCTCCTGCTGCGCATGCACGTCCGCGACTCGACGGGCGGCTACCGGGCCTATCGCGCCTCCGCCCTGCGCGAGCTCGACCTGCGGTCGGTGACCTCGCGCGGCTACTGCTTCCAGATCGACATGACGCTGCGGATGATCGAGACCGGCCACCGCGTGGGGGAGGTGCCGATCACGTTCACCGACCGCATCGCGGGCGCGTCCAAGATGGGCATGGGGATCGTCGTGGAGGCCATGGCGCGGGTCACCTGGTGGGGGCTGACGCGGCGCTCGCGCCGTCCCGCGGGCACCTGACTGGGTAGGCTGAACGCCGTGACCGCCGACGCTACGCCCGACCCGCACGTCTCTGATCCGCACATCCCCGACCTGATGACCACGGCGGGCCGGATCGCCGACCTGAAGGTGCGGTATCACGAAGCCGTGACGGCCAGCGGCGCCGCCGCCATCGAGAAGCAGCACGCGAAGGGCAAGAAGACCGCCCGCGAGCGGATCGACCAGCTGCTCGACCAGGGCAGCTTCGTCGAGCTCGACGAGTTCGTGCGCCACCGCACCCACGCGTTCGGCATGGAGAAGAACCGCCCGTACGGCGACGCCGTCGTCACCGGGACCGGGACCATCCACGGTCGCCAGGTCGCCGTCTACGCACAGGACTTCACGATCTTCGGCGGATCGCTGGGCGAGGTCGCCGGCGAGAAGATCATCAAGGTCATGCAGCTCGCCCTCAAGACCGGGGTCCCCATCATCGGCATGCTCGACTCCGGCGGAGCGCGCATCCAGGAGGGCGTCGTCGCTCTGGGCAAGTACGGCGAGATCTTCCGCCTGAACACGCAGGCCTCCGGCGTCATCCCCCAGATCTCCATCATCATGGGCCCGGCCGCGGGCGGCGCCGTCTACTCGCCCGCCCTCACCGACTTCGTGATCATGGTCGACAAGACCAGCCAGATGTTCGTCACCGGACCCGACGTCATCAAGACGGTCACCGGCGAGGACGTCGGCTTCGAGGAGCTCGGCGGTGCGCTGACGCACAATACGATCTCGGGCGTCTCGCACTACCTCGCCTCCGACGAGGACGACGCCCTCGACTACGCGCGGGCGCTGATCTCGTTCCTGCCCGACAACAACCTGGCCGAGCTGCCGGTCTACGAGAGCGAGGTCGAGCTCGAGATCACCGACTCCGACCGCAAGCTCAACACGATCATCCCCGACTCGCCGAACCAGCCCTACGACGTCAAGGCCGTCATCGAGCGGATCGTCGACAACGAGGACTTCCTCGAGGTGCAGCCGCTCTACGCGCCCAACATCGTGATCGGGTTCGCCCGTGTCGAGGGTCGCTCCGTCGGCATCATCGCCAACCAGCCGCAGGCGATGGCGGGCACCCTGAACATCGAGGCCGGCGAGAAGGCGGCGCGCTTCGTGCGGTTCTGCGACGCGTTCTCGGTGCCGATCCTCACCCTCGTGGACGTGCCCGGCTACCTGCCCGGCACCGACCAGGAGT
>CAXTSE010000005.1:147721-224410 GCA_964246985.1 uncultured Microbacteriaceae bacterium | reverse complement strand
GGCCGCGACGCGGCCAAGGTCCGAGCGCGAGCGCCAGAGCGCCGGGTCCTCGAGGGCGCGGATGGCACGCGCCGCATCCGCGGGATCGGTGGGCTGGAAGTAGCTCGCCGCATCCGCCCCCACCTCCCGGAAGATCGGGATGTCGCTGACGACGACCGGTGTGCCCACGCTCATCGCCTCGATCAGCGGGATGCCGAACCCCTCGTCGAGCGAGGCGTGCACGAGCGCGGTCGCGTGCCGCAGCAGCTCCTGATACTCGGCGTCGGTGACCCCGTCGTGGAACCTCAGCGCGTGCGCGGGCGCCAGGGCGGCCAGCCGCGCGCGATCGGCCTCGCCGATGCGGCTCAGCAGGTGCAGGCGGTACCCCGGCATCGTCGCCACGGCACGCACCAGCGTCTCGACGTTCTTGTAGGGCATGTACGAGCCCATGTAGAGCAGGGAGCGAGTGGGCGGCATGAGCCGAGGGGCGTCGGATCCCGGCACCGACTCGGCCGCGTTGGCCACGATCGAGATGCGGCGCCTCGTCAGCCGGTGCTGCTCCATGAGGCCGCGGGTGGTCGACGAGATCGTCGCGACCTCGTCGGCCTGGTTCAGCAGGATCCGCTGGGGCCACCACGCCAGGTGGTACAGCCGCCAGAGCACGCGCACCGCCGCCGGCAGATCGCGCGGGGGCGTGCGGTTGCGGTAGTAGATGAGGTCGTGCAGGGTCTTCACGAGCCCATAGCGCCGCCCCGATCCGCCCATCGTCTGCATCGGTGTGAACACCACGTCGGGCTGGAAGGCGTTGATCTGACGGGCAACGCTCGGCTCGTGGACGCTCGTCGGGCCCGAGATGATCTCGTGCGGAAGGTCGGGCAGCATCGTCAGCTGCGCCGGGTCGCTGATCAGCATCGTGACGCTGTGGCCGCGAGCGGCGGCCAGCGGCGCGAGGGCGCCGGTGACCCGCGCCCCGTAGCGGCTGATGCCGTCGTGGTGGCCGATGCGGGTGTACCGGCAGTCGGCGAAGATCCTCACGAGAGCACGCTCACCCGACGAACTCGCGGATCGCGGACGCGGCCTCCGCCGCCTTCTCGTAGTGCACCAGGTGCCCGACACCGGGGATCATCACGAGCGTCGAGTCCGGCACCAGCTCGGCCAGGAGGTGCTGGCCCGAGGCGGGGGCGATCGTGTCGTCGTCGCCCGCGATGATGAGGGTCGGAACCCGGATCCGCGCAGCGTTCACCGTCACGTTGGTGCTCGTCGAGGCATCGAACCCCTCGGCGACCGTCGCGGTGTCGCTGAAGGCGCTGAAGTAGCGGTGGTGCTCCTCGTGGATCCAGCGGCGCAGAGCCCGGTCCGGCGTCTTCACGAGCGCCATACTCATCCCCTGCACGATGACCCAGTTGCCGAGCATCGCGCGGCCCGCGCGATCGGGCAGCCGTCGCGCCAGACCGTAGTAGCCGCGGGTGAGCGCGTTGAGCACCTTGCCGCCGCCGAGCCGCGGGTCGGTCGAGATCGGGTTCACGAGGATGAGGCGAGGCGTCGGCAGGCCCTCGGCCACCGCCAGCGAGGCCACCATGGAGCCGAACGAGTGCCCGAGCAGCACGGCAGTGCCGCGCAGGTCGAGTGCCGTGAGGAACCCGTCGAGCCACCGCGCGTACCCCGCGACCGAGTGCGGGGCTCCGGTCATCGGGGTCGACGAGCCGAATCCGGGCAGGTCCGGAGAGACGATGCGGATGCCGGGAAGCCGCGCGACGACCGGCTCGAGACCGTGGTGGTCACCGCGGTACCCGTGCACGAGGACGAGGGTGACCGCCGCATCCGCCGGGCCGTAGATCCAGTAGCGCGTCGCGCTCCCGAGGACCTCGACGGTCGCCTCGCTGACCGGGATCTCGGCGAGGGCAGCGGCGTGCGGTGTGGGAACGGCCATCGAGACCCGAGTCTATGACGGAGCACGGCCTCCGCCTCCTTAGACTCGGGTGGTGACCTTCACTGCGCCCATCACCCTGCCCGGACTCGCGCTCGACCCCCAGTGGTACCGCAGGTCGGTGTTCTACGAGGTGATGGTGCGCTCGTTCGTCGACTCGAACGGCGACGGCACCGGCGACCTCGGCGGCCTCATCGGAAAGCTCGACTACCTGCAGTGGCTCGGCGTCGACGGTCTCTGGCTGCCGCCGTTCTTCTCGTCGCCGATGCGCGACGGCGGCTACGACATCTCGGACTACAAGGGCATCCTCCCCGAGTTCGGCACGCTCGACGAGTTCCGCGAGCTGGTCACCAAGGCCCACGAGCGCAACATGCGCGTGGTCATCGACCTGGTCATCAACCACACCTCGGATGCGCATGAATGGTTCCAGCAGTCGCGCACCGACCCCGACGGCCCGTACGGCGACTTCTACGTGTGGAGCGACACCGACGAGAAGTACGAGAACGTGCGCATCATCTTCGTCGACACCGAGGAGTCGAACTGGACGTTCGACCCGGTGCGCCGCCAGTTCTTCTGGCACCGGTTCTTCTCCCACCAGCCCGACCTGAACTTCGAGAACCCGGCCGTGCACGACGCGATCTTCGACGTCGTGCGCCACTGGCTCGACCTCGGCGTCGACGGCCTGCGGCTCGACGCGATCCCGTACCTCTACGAGACCGACGAGGGCAACGGCGAGAGCGAGCCCGCGACCCACGAGTTCGTGAAGAAGCTGCGGGCCATGCTCGACCTCGAGTACCCCGGCCGCGTGCTCATCGCCGAGGCCAACCAGTGGCCGTCCGAGGTCGCGGAGTACTTCGGCACCGAGGAGGAGCCCGAGTGCCACATGGCGTTCGACTTCCCGGTCATGCCGCGCATCTTCTACTCGCTGCGATCGCAGTCCGCGACCGAGCTGAAGCGCGTGCTCAGCGAGACGCAGGACGTGCCGCCCGGAGCCGCCTGGGGCGTCTTCCTGCGCAACCACGACGAGCTGACGCTCGAGATGGTCAGCGAGGAGTACCGCCAGGCGATGTACGGCTGGTACGCCTACGACCCGCGCATGCGCTCCAACATCGGAATCCGGCGACGCCTCGCTCCCCTGCTCGACAACAGCCGCGCCGAGCTCGAGCTCGCGCACGCGCTGCTGTTCTCGCTGCCGGGATCGCCGTTCCTGTACTACGGCGACGAGATCGGCATGGGCGACAACATCTGGCTCCCGGACCGGGACGCATCCCGCACGCCGATGCAGTGGACGCCCGACCGCAACGCCGGGTTCTCGACGGCCGACCCCGGCAAGCTGTTCCTGCCGGTCGTGCAGTCCCTCGTCTACCACTACGCGCAGGTCAACGTCGAGGCGCAGCTCGCCCAGTCGCGCTCGCTGCTGCACTGGGTGCGCAACGTCATCCACGTGCGGAAGGCCCACCCGACCTTCGGACTCGGCACGATCACCGTTCTCGACACCGATCACGAGTCGGTGCTCGCGTTCGTGCGCGAGTACGGCGGATCCGGCACCCAGTTCGGCGACGCTCCCGAGCGCATCCTGTGCGTGTTCTCGTTCGCGCACAACCCGGCCTCGGTCACCATCGACATGAGCGGCTTCGAGGGTCTGCCCCTCTACGACCTGTTCGGCGGCGGGTCGTTCCCGAGCGTCGGGGACGACGGCAAGCTGGCCCTGACGCTGGCGACGCAGAGCTTCTACTGGCTGCACGTCGGCGAGACCGGCTACCAGCCCACCCACCACGGCTGAACCGGTTTTCCCCCACCCCCGAGCGTCGCCGCGGCGCGGTCGGGTGTTGACCGTACTCTGACCGCATGAGCACCTGGAGCGGCCGGCTCGCGGTCTTCGATCTCGAGACCACCGGCGTCGACGTCGACACCAGCCGCATCGTCTCCGCATGCGTCGCGGTGCTCGAGGCCGACGGCTCCGTCGTCTCGCGCTGGGACTGGCTCGCCGACCCCGGCATCCCGATCCCCGAGGCCGCCAGCGAGGTGCACGGCATCACGACCCAGCGCGCGCAGGAGGACGGGCGACCGGCCGCCCTCGTCGTCGCCGAGATCACCCAGACGCTCCGGGCGCTGTTCGGCCTCGGCGTCCCGCTCGTCGTCTACAACGCGCCGTACGACCTGTCGCTGCTCGACCGCGAGTGCCGTCGCCATCGCCTCGCGCCGATCGAGCTGCCCTCGCCCGTCATCGATCCTCTCGTCATCGACAAGGCCCTCGACCGCTACCGCAAGGGCAAGCGCACGCTCGTCGCGGCTGCCGAGCGCTACGGCGTCGCCCTCGACGATGCGCACGACGCGGGTGCGGATGCGATCGCGGCCGGCCGCGTCGCGCAGGCGATGGCGCGCGCCTTCCCCGACGAGCTCGACCTCTCCCTGGCCGACCTCCACGGCCGGCAGGAGATCTGGTACCGCACGCAGGCGGCCAGCTTCCAGGACTACGTGCGCACGAAGAAGGGCGACGCCGACTATGTCGCCGACGCCTCATGGCCGCTTCGTCCCCTGGACGACGTCATGGCCTACGAGGACACGCAGCCGATCCCCGTGCCCGATCCTCGGCCCGGGCGGGTGCCGATCCTGGATTTCTCCGAGTTCCGACCGCGCGAGATCATCGCCGCGCCGGCGTCCGCGCGCACGTCGGTGGCGGCACAGCTGGCGGCCGAGAGCACGGCCCCGAGCTTCGACGACACGGCTGCGACGCAGCTGCCGTTCTCGCTCGACGACATCGAGACCGCAGCCGAGATCGTCGCGGAGGACGACGCGTTCATCGCGGGCGCCCACGGTGACGACGCCGGTCGCGACGACGACGATGTCGACGAGAGCGACCGTGCCGACGCGTTCGACGAGCAGGCGTCCTTCGACGCGGTACTGCCCAGCGCCTCTGACGACCATGCCGAGCCCGCCGACCATGCGCCCGCCGACCCCGCCGAGCTCGAGTTCCCCTTCGACCGCTCGGACGCGGTCGACGACGACAGCGATCCCGTCGACGACCCCGCCTGGCAGGAGGGGCAGCCCGTCGACGGCTCCCCCGCATCCGTGCCCGACCCGGAACCGGCCGCCGAGGACGTTCCCGCGCCCCCGAAGCCGACCGTGCTACGCCTCGCGGCCGCCATCGTCACCGACCCCGCCGGCCGCAACCTGCTGGTGCGGAAGGCCGGCACCAGCGTCTTCATGCAGCCGGGCGGCAAGATCGAGCCCGGCGAGAGCGCGCTCACCGCGCTCACGCGCGAGCTGAGCGAGGAGCTCGGCATCGAGATCGACCAGGGAGAGACCGAGTACATCGGCAGCTTCCGTGCCGAGGCCGCCAACGAGGAGAACACGATCGTGCGTGCCGAGGTGTTCTACCTCTCGACGTCGGCACCGGTGACCGCGAGCGGCGAGATCGAGGAGCTGCTCTGGATCGAGCACGTCGACGACATCGCCGTCGACATCGCGCCCCTCACTCGAGAGTCGCTGCTGCCGCTCTGGATCGAGCGTCGTCCGTCGCTCTTCTGAGCGGCGCCCGCCGACCGCACGTTAACGACGAAACCGGCCAGGATCACCTGGCCGGTCTCGTGACGAGCTGCGGGACTACTTGCTGAAGCCCTTGTAGCGCGAGTTGAACTTCTCGACGCGACCGGCCGAGTCCATGATGCGCTGCTTGCCCGTGTAGAACGGGTGCGAGGCAGAGGAGATCTCGACGTCGATCACCGGGTAGGTCTCACCGTCGAGCTCGATGGTCTTGTCGCTCGAGACGGTCGAGCGCGTGAGGAAGGTCTCGCCGCTGGCGAGGTCGCGGAAGACGACCGCCTTGTACTCGGGGTGGATGTCGGTCTGCATGGTGAACTCCGGATGATGTCGCAGGAAAGTCGATGGGCCGAAGGGCCAAGGACCGATATTAGCAGATGCCGGCGCGGGCTAGAAGGCGGCGCGGGCCGCGAAGCGGCCGGTCTCGCTCGTGGTGACCACGAGCTCCAGACCGAACACGTCGCTGAGGTTGCCGCCGGTGACGACCTCGTGGATCGGTCCGGCCACCTGCAGCTGTCCGTCGCTCAGGAGGAGGGCGTGGGTGAAGCCGGCCGGGATCTCCTCGACGTGGTGCGTCACCATGATCATCGCGGGCGATCCGGGGTTGCTGGCGTATCCGCCGAGCAGGTGCAGCAGCTCCTCGCGGGATCCCAGGTCGAGGGATGCGGCGGGCTCGTCGAGCAGCAGGATCTCGGGGTCGGTCATCACCGACCGCGCGATCTGGACCCGCTTCTGCTCGCCGTCGCTGAGCGTGCCGAAGGTGCGCTCCTCGAGGTGGTCGAGCTTCCACTCGCGCAGCACCCGGCGCGCGCGCGACAGGTCGACCTCCTCGTAGGTCTCGTTCCACCGGCCGGTGACCGAGTAGGCGGCGGTCATCACCACATCGATGACCTGCTCGGTGGCCGGGATGCGGCGGCCGAGGGCCGACGACGCGAAGCCGATGCGCGGCCGCAGCTCGAACACGTCGGTCTTGCCGAGGGTCTCGCCGAGGATCACCGCGGACCCGCTGGTCGGGTGGATCGACGCCGATGCGACCTGCAGGAGCGTGGTCTTGCCGGCTCCATTCGGGCCGAGCACGATCCACCGCTGCTCGGGCTCGACGATCCAGCTGGGGATGTCGAGGATGCGGTTTCCGTCGCGGACGACGGTCAGATCGGAGAGTTCCAGCACCGGAGCCATGATCGTCTCAGCTTATGGGAGGCAGCAGGCTGGCATAGATCGCCCGCGTGCGCTGCGCGATGCTGACCCACGAGAAGTCGGCCTCGGCGCGCAGGCGCCCGGCCTCGCCCATGAGCCGGGCGGTGGCGGGATCCGACACGACCTCGGTGAGGGCGGCCGCCAGGTCGGCGATGAACTTCTCGGGATCGACGGGAGTGCCCGTGCCGTCGGTGACCTGCTCGATCGGCACCAGACGACCGGTGAGGCCGTCGGCGACGACCTCCGGGATGCCGCCGGTGGCCGTGCCGACGACGGGAGCCCCGCACGCCATGGCCTCCAGGTTCACGATGCCGAGGGGCTCGTAGACCGAGGGGCAGACGAAGGTCGTCGCGGCCGAGAGGATCGCCGCGAGCTCGGGCTGGCTGAGCAGCTGCTCGATCCAGACGACGCCCGTGCGCTCGGCCTGCAGGGCGCGCACGCCCTCCTGCACCTCGGCGAGGATCTCGGGGGTGTCGGGGGCGCCCGCGCACAGCACGAGCTGCACCTCCGGGGGCAGAAGCCGCGCGGCGGCGAGCAGGTAGGGCAGGCCCTTCTGGCGCGTGATGCGGCCGACGAAGACCACGCTGGGACGGTCCGGGTCGATCCCGTGGCGGCGCACCGCATCCGGGTCGTCGATGCGCGTCCAGCGCTGCAGGTCGATGCCGTTGTGCACGACGTGCACGCGCTCGGGGGCGATCGCGGGATAGGAGCGCAGGATGTCGGCGCGCATGCCGGCGCTGACGGCGATCACGGCATCCGCTGCCTCGAAGGCGGTCTTCTCGATCCAGCTGGAGACCTGGTAGCCGCCCCCCAGCTGCTCGGCCTTCCATGGCCGCAGCGGCTCGAGGCTGTGCGCGGTGACCACGTGCGGGATGCCGTGGAGCAGCTTGGCGATATGACCGGCGCCGTTGGCGTACCAGGTGTGCGAGTGCACGATGTCGGCGCCGGCGACGTCCTCGGCGATCTGCAGGTCGACGCCGAGGGTGGCGAGCGCGGGGTTCGCGTCGGTGAGCTGCGGAGGCACGAGATAGGCGTGCACGTCGGGCTCGTCTCGGGGCAGACCGAAGCACCGGACGACCACGTCGACGTCGGGTCGGAGAGCATGGACGAGCTCGGCCACGTGGACCCCGGCACCGCCGTAGACCTCGGGCGGATACTCACGGGATACCACGTCGACTCGCATCTTCATGACGCTAGTACAGCCCGGGGTCGTGTCCTACTCTGTGCCTATGGCATCAAAGAAGATCTTCGGCATCGTGCTGGCCGGCGGCGAGGGCAAGCGTCTGATGCCCCTCACCGCGGACCGGGCCAAGCCCGCGGTCCCCTTCGGCGGCGGCTACCGCCTGATCGACTTCGCGCTGTCGAATCTGATCAACTCGGGGCTCCGCCAGGTGGTCGTGCTGACCCAGTACAAGTCGCACTCGCTCGACCGCCACGTGTCGCAGACCTGGCGCCTCAGCGGGCTGACCGGAGCGTACGTGGCCTCGGTGCCCGCGCAGCAGCGCCTCGGCAAGCGCTGGTTCAGCGGATCGGCGGATGCCATCCTGCAGAGTCTCAACCTGCTGCGTGACGAGAAGCCAGACATCGTCGTCGTGGTCGGCGCCGACCACGTGTACCGCATGGACTTCAGCCAGATGATCGACGCCCACATCGCCTCCGGGCTCGGGGTCACCGTCGCGGCGATCCGCCAGCCCATCGCGCTCGCCGATCAGTTCGGCGTGATCGAGCTCGACGCCGACGACCCGAACCGCATCTCGGCGTTCCTCGAGAAGCCCAAGAACGCGGTCGGCCTCGCGGACTCCCCCGGCGAGGTGCTCGCCTCCATGGGCAACTACGTCTTCGATGCCGACGTGCTCATCGACGCGGTGCAGCGGGACGGCGAGCGGCCGGAGTCCGACCACGACATGGGCGGCGACATCGTGCCCGACTTCGTGGCGCGCGGCGACGCGGGCGTCTACGACCTGAAGAACAACGACGTCCCGGGCTCGACCGACCGCGACAAGTTCTACTGGCGCGACGTGGGCACGATCGAGTCGTTCTTCGACGCCCACCAGGACCTCATCTCCGCCCTCCCCGTCTTCAACCTCTACAACCGCGACTGGCCGATCTTCAGCCAGCAGCTCAACTCGCCGCCGGCCAAGTTCGTCCGCGACGGCCTGGGCAACGTCGGCACCTCGATCGACTCGATCGTGTCGCTCGGCTGCGTGGTCTCGGGCGGGCATCTGGAGCGGTGCGTCCTCGGGCCCTGGACGACCGTCGGATCGGGCGCGCGCGTCGTCGACTCGGTGGTCTTCGAGCGGGCCGAGGTGGGCGCGAACGCCGTGGTGCAGCGCGCTATCCTCGACAAGGACGTCGTCGTCGCCGCGGGGGCCACCGTCGGAGTCGACCACGACGCCGACCGGGCTCGCGGCTTCACGGTAACCGACTCCGGCATCACCGTCGTCGGCAAGGGCGTCCACGTCAGCTGACTCGCCGTCCTCGCGGACCCCCAGGAAGGCCCACCCCGACCCATGGCGCGCTTCCTGGTGGTGCTCGACGTCGACTCGACCCTCATCGAGGACGAGGTGATCGAGCTGCTCGCCGAGGAGGCGGGGTCGGATGCCGCTGCCGCGGTCGCCGACGTCACCTTCCGCGCCATGAACGGCGAGCTCGATTTCGAGGCGAGCCTGCGCGAACGCGTCGGTCATCTCGCCGGTCTCCCGGAGTCCGTCGTCGACATCGTCCGGTCCCGCGTCACGGTCACCCGCGGCGTGCCGCAGATGGTGGCGGGTGTCCATGCGGCCGGCGGGGCCGTCGGCGTGGTGTCGGGCGGATTCCACGAGGTCATCGACCCCGTGGCTCGCGAGCTCGGCCTCGACTTCTGGCGCGCGAACCGCCTCGGTGCGGCGGGCGGCGTCCTCACGGGCGAGGTTCTGGCTCCGGTGATCGACGCCGCCGCCAAGGCCGACACCCTCCGGGAGTGGGCCGCCGCGTCCGGGGTGCCGATGCGGCAGACGATCGCCGTCGGCGACGGAGCGAACGACCTGCCGATGATGGCCGTCTGCGGTCTGGCCATCGGCTTCGACGCGAAGGCGCCGGTGCGCGATCTGGCGCACCTCCTGCTCGATGAGCGCGATCTCTCGATGCTGCTTCCCCTGATGGGACTCTCCCGCTAGTCTGCAGTAATGAGTTTGCCTCAGCCCTATTCCATGGATCCCGACGAGCTGATCGCGAGGGTCGAACGCGAGGCGCTCGACGCGCAGGCCCGTGCGGTGAAGGCGCAGGACCTCGCCGACGGCATCACCGCCATCCGGGGCGAGGCCACCTCCCCCCGCCGCGAGGTGACGCTGAGCGTCGACGCGGGGGGCAAGATCGCCGCGCTGGCCATTGCCGAGGCTGCGATGGAGCTCCCGCCCCAGGAGCTGTCCGCGCTGATCATCGCCACGGCGGCCCGCGCGCAGAAGGCGGCGGGGCGGCAGGCCATCGCGCTCACCGAGGAGGCGTTCGGCGCGACGTCCTCGCTCGCCGGCCAGGTGCGCGACGAGTACGCGGCGCGGATCGGCCCCGTCGACGACGACGAGCTCGGCTACCGGTCGTGACCCGATGAGCGACGAGATCCAGGTCGAGCCGGCGGCGCTGCGCACGGGGGCGACGCAGATCGAGACCACGGCGGGCGCCGTCGACCTCAGCGTCGACGCCGCGACGTCGATGAACCTCGGAGGCGGAGCGTTCGGCATCATGTGCGCGTTCCTCGTTCCCAGCGCGCAGCTCATCACCAACGCGGCCGTGGGCACGATGCGGCAGACGGCCGACATGCTGCGACGCGAGGCCGCCGCCCTGCGCTCCATCGCCTCCGACTTCGAATCGGGCGAGACCGACACGAGCTCGACCCTCTCGGGCCTCGACGCGACCCTGGACGGCGTGCGATGAGCGGCAACCCCCTGGTCGCCCCCTCGATCGACACCGCCACCCCGTTCAGCGGCACCTTCCTCCTCGAGGACGGCGAGATGCTCTGCACCGCCATCGCGAACGGCGACTGGGTCTCGGGTGGCCTCGCCGTCTTCTCGGCGGCCCTCGACGGGGTCAGCTTCGCGCTCGATCCCCTCGGCTCGCTCATCTCGATGGGTCTCGGGTGGGTCATCGACCACATCGAGCCGATCAAGGGCTGGTTCAACGACCTGACCGGCGATGCGGGCGAGGTCTCCGGATTCGCGAGCACCTGGCAGAACATCGCCGCCTACCTGGGCGAGGCTGCGGGTGACCTGCAGTCGTCGCTGTCCGGACTCACCGGCTTCCAGGGCGCGTCGGCTGAGGCCTTCCGCGCGTTCCACGCCGACACCTCGAAGCACCTCGCGGCGGCCGGCCAGTGGTCGTCGGCGATCGGCACCGGCATGGAGATCGCCTCGGCGATCGTGCAGATGGTGCACGACATGACGCGCGACGCGATCACGACCATCATCGGCACGGCCGCCAGTGCAGCCACGACGACGGTCGTGACGCTCGGCTTCGGCGCGCCGTACGCGGTGGCCCAGGTCACCTCCAAGGTCGCCAGCCTGTCGGCCAAGCTCGTGAAGTTCGTCACCCGGCTGCTGTCCTCGATCAAGAACCTGACGAAGCTCATCGACGATCTCGTCGCGCTGTTCAAGCGTCTGGGTGACACGGTGTCCGGCGCGCTGCGGAACGTGCCGGGCGCGAAGGGCCCGGATGCGCCGACGGCGCCTCGAGGGCCGGGCGGGCCGGGCGGGCCAGGCGGGCCAGGCGGGCCAGGCGGGCCAGACGGCCCCGGACCGGGCGGCCTCCCGCCCGGATCGCGCGGGCCCGACGGCGACACACCGGTGGACGGTCCCGGCGGCACGCGCGACCCCGACACCGACGGCCCCGGCGACGCCGACCCCGCCGACTCTCCGAGCCAGCTCGAGCAGAACCGGGCGCAGGGTGCGGCCTACGGGAACGAGCAGGCGGCGATCGATGCCCAGCGCCTCGACGGGTTCCAGCAGGAGATCACGATCAGGGTGACCGCCGACGACGGCACCGTCACCCGCTTCCGCATCGACGGCATCGGCGTCAACCCCGAGACCGGACGGGTGGAGCTGATCGAGTACAAGTCCAGCCAGACCGCTCGGCTGACCGACAACCAGCGCGAGGGCTTCCCGATCTTCCTGAAGAACGGGGGCGAGGTCGTCGGCGCCGGCAAGGGCGACTTCGTCGGCGGCGTCATCCTGAAGCCGATCCAGGTCGAGATCCGTCGTCCCCCTGCGTGAAAGGATGAGACATGACCATCGAGAATCCTGACACCGTCGACGGGATGGGCTTCGATCCCGAATCCGGTCGTCTGATCCTCCGCGTGTACGACCACCTCGACTGGGCCGACGAGCAGGCCCACCTGCAGCTCATCGCGGCCAAGATCACCAACTACATGACGTTCCTGCTGAGCGGTCAGGCGCGCGAGGCGCACCCCGAGCGGCCCGACTACGCATTCGAGAGCCCGAGCATCAGCTTCTCGTTCCGGGTGCCGCCGACGCCGACGGCACTCGAGGCGCTGGGCCTCATCGCGGGTCAGATGCGAACGGCAGGGGTGTCCCTCGACTATGAGACCGGCGAGGGCGCGGAGGCGGTGGCGTTTGCCTTCGGCTGAGCAGAAGAAGGCGTGGTCGGCCGCGGTCACGGCCGCCGCCGGGGCGCGCGCCCAGGGGGCCGGCTGGGTGGCCGAGGTCGACGATGCGGTCATCGTCGCGGCGATCACCTCGGTTCAGGCCAAGCCGGGTCCGGACGGGATCCTGCGCGCGTCCTGGACGATGTCGGCGAAGCCCCTCGCGCTCGATCCCCTGCTGTGGACGACGCTCGGCCCCGACCAGGACATGGGATCGGCGAAGAAGCAGCTCGGGCTCCGCGTGGTCGGCGCGTTCGCGGTCACGCCGATCCCCCTCGGATTCGAGCGTCCCGCAGTCGACGGACCGGGTGTCGACCTCCAGCACGAGGCGCAGTCCGCGGTCGACTCGCTGACCGCGTCCGCCCGCGAGCACGCCGCCCAGGTCCCCGATCTGGCGGCGTTCGCCGCCGTCGTCGACGCGGCGCGGGCCGAACGGCCCGACCTCCCGTACCTCTACCGCGACACGCGCGTGTTCACCGCGATCGCGATGGGCGACCTCGCGACCGCGCGGACGCTGGTCGACGAGGCCCTTGCTCAGCAGGAGCGGACGTTCTCTGTCGGCGAGACGACGCTCTGGCAGATGCTCGACCGGGATCTCGCGGCCGGAACGGGCGTCGCCGCCCGCTGACACGGGTCGGTGGTCAGTGGCCCATCCCGAGGCCGCCGTCGACGGGGATCACCGCGCCGGAGATGTAGGCGGCGTCGTCGGAGGCGATCCAGGCGATCACCTTCGCGACCTCGATCGGCGACGCGTACCGCCCGGCCGGGATGGCCTTCTTGTACTCCGCCTGCTGGGCCTCGGGCAGCTCGGCTGTCATGTCGGTCTCGATGAATCCGGGGGCGACGACATTGGCGGTGATGCCGCGACCGCCGAGCTCTCGGGTGATCGACCGCGCGAGCCCGACCAGGCCGGCCTTCGATGCCGCGTAGTTCGCCTGCCCGGCCCCGCCGAACAGCCCGATCACGCTCGACACGAGGATGATGCGGCCGAAGCGGGCCTTCAGCATCCCCTTGGTGGCGCGCTTGACGACCTTGAAGGCGCCGCCGAGGTTGGTGTCGACGACCGAGGCAAAGTCGTCGTCGGACATGCGCATCAGCAGCATGTCGCGGGTGATCCCGGCGTTCGCGACGACCACCTCGACCGGACCGAGGGCTGCCTCGATCTCGGCGTACGCGGCATCGAGAGACGCGCCGTCGGTGACGTCCGCCCGGACGGTGAGCGTGCCCTCGGGGCCCTCTCCGGATCGGGCGGTGACGGCGACGCGGTGGCCCTGGGCGACGAACTCCTCGGCGATGGCGAAGCCGATGCCGCGATTGCCGCCGGTGACGAGGACGGTGCGGGGTGTCATGCGCTCCAGACTAACGGCGCGAGATGCGCGCGAGACGTAGGCTGATACCACCCATGCGCGACACCGCCTACTCCATCACCGAGCTCCCGCCGTCACCCGACGACGAGCGTCGCTCGCGCATGATCAAGTACAGCCTCGCGATGGCCGTGCGAATCGTGTGCATCATCCTGCTGCTGGTGGTTCCCGGATGGTGGCGGCTGATCCCCGCGATCGGCGCGATCGCGCTCCCCTACTTCGCCGTCGTCCTGGCCAACACCGTCCGCACGCGCCCGACGGCGCGTGTCATGCGTCCCGGAGCGATCGTCCGGGTGGTGCGCGACGAGGACGCCGCGTGATCCAGCTCGGATCCGCCGACGCCCCGGTGGCGTGCTCAAGCGCCGGCTGCGCGAGCGCAGCGGCGTGGCGCGTCAACTGGCGCAACCCTCGCATCCACACGCCTGACCGCGTGAAGGTCTGGCTGGCGTGCGACGCCCACCGCGAGAGCCTGCGCGACTACCTCGCGACCCGCGGCTTCCCGGTGCTGGTCAGCGACATGGCCGCCCCCGTCGAGCTCGTGCCCGACGCAGCCGGGCAGAGCGCGTGACCGGGCTCAGACGATGGGGCGGCTACGTCGCCCTCGTCATCGTCTTCGCCATCGCGTGCGGCTTCCTGTCGTGGTGGCAGTGGTCGCGACGCGCGGAGGCCGTCGCGGAGGTCGACCGCATCATCAGCAACTACGACGCGGCGCCGGTGCCGCTCGGTGACGAGATCGGCACCCTCGACGCCTGGGACGAGGACGCCGAATGGACGCCGGTCGAGCTCCGCGGCCAGTACCTGGCCGACGAGGCGGTGCTCGTGCGGAACCGACCCGGCGCCTCCGGCTCGGGCTACGAGCAGCTGGTGCCGCTCCTGCTCGACGACGGCACGGTGTTCGTCGTCGACCGCGGCTGGCTGCCGAACGGCGCGACGATCGATGGACCCGACGACGTGCCGCAGCCTCCCGAGGGCGAGGTGACCGTCGTCGCCCGGCTGAAGCAGGGCGAGCCGACGCTGCTCGGGCGGAGCGCTCCCGAGGGTCAGGTCGCGACGATCAACCTTCCGACGATCGCCGTGCTGCTCGACCGAGACACCTACACGGGTGCATACGGACTGCTCGTCAGCGAGGACCCGTCCGTCGCGGTGCTGCCCGCGCCGGCGACCAAGCCCGACGAGGACGAGGGCCCGCACCTGTCGTACGCGCTGCAGTGGATCGCCTTCGGCATCCTCGCCTTCATCGGCCTGGTGTGGGCCTACCGGCGAGAGAAGCGGATCGCGGCCCTGCCCGAGGAGGAGCAGGCGGCGGCACGGGCCCCCCGGCTCCGGTCTGCGGACACCGACGAGGAGGACGCGATCCTCGACCGGATCGGGCGGTCATGACCGACGTGCACGATCGGCCGAGCGGCATCGATCCCGCCGACCTGGCGACCGCGCTGCGCGTCCTCGCGCAGATGCCGCAGGTCGACGAGACGCACCCCGACTACATCGCCGTGCGACGGGCGACGGCGAAGATGTTCAAGGACGTCAAGAAGGTGCGCCGACTCGAGATCCGGGCCGAGATCGCCGCCGCCGATCGCGCCGTCATCGCCGCGACGGCGACCGGCGCATCCGACCGCATCGACGACGAGACCCGCGGCGTCCCCATCTCGTCGAGCACGTCGGCCGCGACCGCCGGCACCCTGCTGAAGGCGCGCAACTGCTACATCTGCAAGCAGCTGTACACGCGGGTCGACGCGTTCTACCACCAGCTCTGCCCCGATTGCGCGGCGCTCAGCCACCGCAAGCGCGAGGCGCGCACCGACCTGACCGGCAAGCGCGCGCTGCTCACCGGAGGCCGCGCCAAGATCGGCATGTACATAGCCCTGCGGCTGCTGCGCGACGGCGCGCACACCACGATCACCACCCGGTTCCCGCGGGACGCCGTGCGCCGGTTCTCGAGCCTCCCGGACTCGGCCGACTGGATCGACCGCCTCAAGGTCGTCGGCATCGACCTGCGCGATCCCGCCCAGGTGATCGGCCTCGCCGAGGACGTCGCCGCGGCCGGACCTCTCGACATCCTCATCAACAACGCCACGCAGACGGTCCGCCGCTCCCCCGGCGCCTACCAGCCGCTGGTGGATGCCGAGCTCGCTCCCCTGCCCGACGGGCCGCTCCCGGAGCTGGTCACGTTCGGCCACACCAACGACGCGCATCCGCACGCCCTCGAGGAGTCGGTGGCCGCGCATCCGATCCTGGCGGCCGCCGCGGCACGCGCGGACGAGCTCACCGAGCAGGCGATGAGCGCGGGCAGCTCGTCGATCGAGCGGCACATCGCCGGCACCGCCATCGACGCGGGCGGCCTCGTGCCCGACCTCGACCACTCGAACTCCTGGGTGCAGAAGGTGGAGGAGGTCGATCCGCTCGAGATGCTCGAGGTGCAGCTCGCCAACACCACGGCGCCGTTCATCCTCATCTCCAAGCTGCGCCCGGCGATGGCCGCGTCGCCCGCCAGGCGCACCTACATCGTCAACGTGTCGGCGATGGAAGGGGTGTTCGGGCGCGGGTACAAGGGTCCGGGACATCCGCACACGAACATGGCGAAGGCCGCTGTCAACATGCTCACGCGCACGAGCGCACGCGAGATGTTCGAGTCGGACGGCATCCTCATGACCAGCGTCGACACCGGCTGGATCACCGACGAGCGTCCGCACCCGACCAAGATCCGGCTGGCCGAGGAGGGCTTCCACGCCCCGCTCGACCTCGTCGACGGCGCGGCACGCGTCTACGACCCGATCGTGCGCGGCGAGGCGGGTGACGACGTGTTCGGCGTGTTCCTGAAGGACTACGCGCCCGGCGCCTGGTGACCGGCTAGTCCGGCATGACGGGCACGGGGGTGTCGCCGTCCCAGTCGAGCGCGATGACGTTCATTCCGCGCTTGATGTAGGCGGGGTCCCAGGAGTGGAAGACCAGGCGGTCGGTGCCGTCGGCCATGGTGACCACGTCCTGGCCCCCCGGACCCTGGTAGCGCCCGTCGGTCGACGCCGTGGTCAGCAGGGGCTCCGCCGGCTTCTCGTAGGGCCCGAGCACCGCGGCCGCCGTCGCGTAGCCCGTCGAGTACTGGTCTCCGCCGTAGTCGTTGGCCGAATAGAACAGCACGTAGGCGTCGTCGTGCCGCACGAGCGTCGGGGCCTCGACGAGGATGCCCTCCCAGTCCTGATCCTGCTCGACCAGCTTGGTCGGCTCGGCCGTCAGCGTCGACCCGTCGGCCGAGAGCGGGGCGATCTGCAGCCAGGTCGGCAGACCGCAGCAGTTGCCGTCGTTCTTCCACAGCAGGTAGGCGGTGCCGTCGTCATCGACGAAGGTGGAGGCGTCGATCGCTCCCCCATCGTCGATCGGGCAGACCAGCGGCTCTTCGCTCAGGGCGGTGTACGGCCCCTCGGGCGAATCAGCTGCCGCGACCCCGATGCACTGCGCACTCGGCGTCGTGTGCCAGGCGGTGAAGTAGAGCACGAACCTGCCCGGCGTCGGCTCGAACACCTCGGGAGCCCAGGTGCGGCCCTCGGTCGCCCAGGACGGCAGCGTCGGCATCGCGTCGGTCGTCTGCAGCTCCCAGTCGTCCAGGTCGTCCGATGTCGCGACCTGCACGTTCGTCCCCGCGGTGTTCGTGGCGAAGGCGTAGAAGGTGCCGTCGGACTGCAGCACATCCGGATCCGGGAAGTCGGCGTCCAGGGCGAAGGCGACCGGCCGCTCGGCTCCCGCTGCGTCGGACGGGGTCCCTGCGGGGGACGCGGTGCACCCGGCCAGGAGGGCGAGCCCCGCGGCCGCGGCCGCGATCCGCAGCCTCATCCCTTGATCCCCGAGTTCGCGACGCTCGCCACGATCTGCTTCTGGGCGAGGGTGAAGAGGATCAGCACCGGCACCGAGGCGACCACGGCGCCCGCCATGATGATGCTGTAATGCGTCGAGTACGCGCCCCGAAGCAGAGACAGACCGGGTTGCAGGGTGAAGTTCTCGGGGCTGAGCAGCACGTACACCGGCCAGATGAAGTCGTTCCAGTTGGTGAGGAAGCTCAGCACGGCCAGGGTGGCCAGCGCGGGACGCGACAGGGGTAGCAGGATCTGGAAGAAGATCCGGATGTCGCCGGCGCCGTCGACGCGCGCCGCCTCCTCGACCTCGCGCGGCAGCCCGATGAAGAACTGCCGCAGGAAGAACACGCCGAACGCGCTGGCCGCGCCCGGCACGATCAGCGCCCAGAGGGTGTCGAGCCAGTCGAAGCCCTGCACGATCAGGTAGTTCGGGATCAGGAAGACGACACCGGGCACCAGGAGGGTGCCGATGACGGCGCCGAAGACGATCTTCTTGCCGGGGAACTCGAGGCGCGCGAGCGCGTAGGCCGCCATCGACGCGGTGACGAGGATCAGGAGCGTCTGCCCGACCGCGGCCAGCACGCTGTTGAGGAACCAGCGGAAGATCGGGTACTGACCCGACGACAGCACGCCGTACGCCTCGACCGTGAACGGGTTCGGGATCGGGTTGGCCGGATCGCTGATCGCGTCGAAGTCGGTCTTGAACGACGTCAGGAACATCCAGAGCAGGGGGACGACGATGACCAGCGCAATCACGATGAGCGCCAGGTAGACGAGGGCCATCGACGACGGTCCGCGTCGAGGATTCTGGCGGATGGAGGCTCGGGGGTCGATGGCGACCATCAGGGGCGCTCCCTCTGGACTCGGAAGTTGATGATGCTGACGACGGCCAGCACGGCGAAGAGGAGGTAGCTCATGGCGGTCGCGGCGCCCATCTGGTTCTGCGAGAGACCCTGGTCGGCGATGTACATGATCGCCGTGCGGGTGTCGGTGCCCGGACCGCCCTGGGTGATCAGGTAGGACTGCCCGAACATGTTCGCGCTGGCGAGGATCGTCACGGTCGTGACGAACGTCATGACGGGTCGGAGGCCGGGCAACGTGACGCTGATGAAGGTGCGCCACGGGCCGGCGCCGTCCATCGACGCGGCATCGTAGAGGTCGGTGTTGATGCCCTTGAGGCCCGCGAGGAGGATGACGGTGTTGAGGCCGAGGGTCCACCAGACGGTGACGCCGATGAGCGAGATCCAGGCCCACGGGAGACCGGTCGTCCAGGGGATGCTCGAGCCGAGGGCCGTGTTGAGCACACCCGACTGCGGGTCGAGCAGGAAGCGCCAGAGGACGCTGACCACCGCGACACCGAGCACGTACGGCGCGAAGAACACCGCGCGGAAGATGCCGCTGCCCTTGATGCGCTGGTTGAGCAGCATCGCGATCGCGAGCGGGATGACGATCAGGAAGGGGACGCTGCCGACGGTGAAGATGCCGGTGTTGCCCATGCTCTTCCAGAAGTCGCCCGAGGTGAGCGATCCGGGGGTGAACAGGTCGATGTAGTTCTGCAGGCCGACGAACGGGTGGTCCGCGAGGAGGGGGTTCCAGACGTGGAGGCTGATCCACAGTCCATAGACCGCGGGGGCCAGGAGGAACACCCCGAAGAGGATGAGGAAGGGCGCGAGGAACAGGTAGGCGATCAGCGCCGACCGCCGCCGGGCCCCGCGCACGCCGGAGCGTGCACGGGGCCCGGCAAGGGCGATGTCAGCCACCGTACTGAGCCGCGTTCTGCTTCAGGATTTGGTCGGCCTTGGTCGCGGCGTCGTCGAGAGCCTGCTTCGGGGTCTTCTGCCCCGCGAGCGCCTCATTGATCGCGACGGTGACGAGCGCAGTCGCGGCGGTGATGCCGGGGGCTGCGGTCTCATAGTGCGCGTACTCCAGCTCACCGAGGAACGGCTCGAGGGCCGGGTGGTCGGCGATCAGCTGCGGGTCCTCGCGGACCGAGTTCTGCGCCGGCAGCTCGCCGGTCTCGGCCCAGCGGGCGGAGTTGTCGTTCATCCACTTGACGAACGTCGCAGCGGCCGCGGACTTGTTCGGGTCCGCGCCCTTGTTGTTCGGGAACACCCAGTGGGTCGAGCTCGACCAGACGGCCTGCTCGGTGCCGATCTGCGGGACGGGCACGGCGGTCCACTCGACGTTCTGCAGCGCCTCGTTCGTGGTCTGCCAGATGCCGTTCCAGCTGAAGGCGGTGTCACCCGAGATCAGTGCGTTGAAGTTCGCATCCTGCGCGACGTCGGCGGGGCTGTAGCCCTTGTCGACGAGGTCCGTCATCCAGGTGAGCGCCTCGACGCCGGCGTCCGAGTTGAAGGTCGCCTCGGTGACGTCGTCGTTGTAGAGGTCGCCGCCGAACTGCCACAGCAGCGACTGGAACTCGAAGGTGCCGGTGAACACATAGCCGTCGACCCACTCCCCCTGCACGCCGGCCGCCTTGAGCGTGTCCAGCATCTCGAGGTAGCTCTCCTTGTCGGTGGGGAGGTTCGCGGGGTCGAGTCCGGCGTCCGTCAGGACCGACGTGTTGACGTAGAGCCCGAGCGGCGTGACGCTCCACGGCACGCCGTACGTGGTGTCGTTGTAGGTGTCGGCCGAGAAGAGCCCGCTCGGGAAGTCGTCCTCGCTGTAGCCCAGGGCGTCGATGACGTCGTCGGTCTCGAGCAGCAGGCCCTGAGCCGCGTAGGTGGCGACGTCGTCGCCGTGCAGCACTGCGATGTCCGGACCCTTGCCGCCCTTGATCGCCAGCGGCATCTTGTCGGCGATGTCGCCCCACTCGATCGCGTTGTTCGAGACCGTGATGTTGTCGTGGGTGTCGTTGAACTCCTGGATGAGCTGCGGCACGATCGTGGGCGCGGCGCCTCCCGTCCAGCCGTTCCAGAAGCTGATCTCGACGGCGGGGCCGTCGTACTCGGCCTCGGCGGGGACGCTGCCCGTACCGGTGGCCGTTCCGCCTCCGGAGCAGCCCGCGAGGGCGATTCCGACGCCGATCGCGAGGGCCGCGGCGGTGACGCGCTGCGTGCGTGGTCTCATGGTGCTCTCCTTTGAGTGGTGCCGGTGCAGGGGGACGTCCGGCGCGCGCACGGCCTCCCGTGCTTCTTCCGGTTTACAGCGCTGTAAACCGAACGTCAACCCCCTGGGGCAGATCGAGCCGGTCGATCGATAAGGTGATCGGGTGCCGAACATCCGCCTCGAAGATGTCGCGCGCCATGCGGGCGTCTCGATGAAGACGGTGTCGAACGTGGTGCGCAACTACGAGCACGTCAGCCCCGCGACCCGCGAGAAGGTCGAGCGCGCCATCATCGAGCTCGGCTACCGCCCCAACGTCGCGGCGCGGCGTCTCGCGACCGGACGGTCGGGCATGCTGGCTCTCGCGCTGAGCGACGTCGGCCTGCCGTACTTCGGCGAGCTCGCGAGCATCGTCGCCCACGAGGCCGGCCGCCGCGGCTACCGCCTCCTCCTCGAGCAGACGGCGGGCGACCTCGACACCGAGCGCGAGATCGTGTCGGATCGCGAGGCCGGCCTGGTCGACGGCGTCATCTTCCAGCCCTCGATCCTCTCGAGCCTCGAGATCGCGCAGCATAGCAACGACGTGCCCATGGTGCTGCTCGGCGAGCGGCAGGCGCCGCTGGGCGTCGACCACGTCATGGTCGACAACACCTCGGCGGCGATCGAGGCGACGCAGCACCTGATCGGGCTCGGCCGGCACCGCATCGGGTTCGTGGGCCACGAGATGCCGACGCCGTCCGCCACCTCGCGGTGGCGCCTGGAGGGGTACCGCGAGGCCCTCGACACCGCCGAGCTGTCGGTGGATCCCGCCCTTCTGCTGCCCACCGCCGCGATCAGCGCCGACGCCGCCCACGCCGCCGTCGGCGCGGCGCTCGATGCGGGGCTCCGCTTCGACGGGCTGGTCTGCCGCGACGACCTCGCCGCAATCGGATCGCTGCGCGCGATCCTCGAACGCGGTCTCACGGTTCCGGGCGACGTCGCCGTCGTCGGCTGGGACGACATCACGATGGCCTCCTTCACCCGCCCCGCCCTCACCACGATCGCGCCCGACCTCGAGGAGCTGGCTCGCGTCGCCCTCGACCTGCTCGAGCAGAGGATCGCCGGTGAGGCAGGTCTCGGTCGGCACCGCATCACGGGTCACCGCCTCGTGGTACGGGAGAGCGCTCCCGCGTCCTCCTGAGCCGGCGCGTTTACAGCGCTAGAAATCTGTTGCAGACTGTGCGCATGAGTGTGCACGCGCCGACGCGGGATTCGATACCACCGACCGCGTCGACCGACGGCGGCCGATATCCGCGTCCTCAGCTGGTGCGCCAGACCTGGGTCGACCTCGACGGCGCCTGGGACTTCGCCTACGACGATGACGACCGCGGGCTCGCCGACGGATGGTCGGCAGGCTCGTGGCGCTCCGGAGATCGGCGCCGCACCATCCAGGTTCCCTTCCCGCCCGAGTCCTCCGCATCGGGCATCGGCGACACCGGCTTCCACCCGGTGTGCTGGTACGCCCGGACTGTCGGCTCCGCCGAGCTGCCGGATCCCGGATCCCGTGCGGTGCTCCACTTCGGAGCCGTCGACTACCGCTGCACCGTCTGGGTGGATGGGCGCGAGGTGGGCGCCCACGAGGGCGGGCACACGCCGTTCCAGGTCGAGCTGGGAGCTCCTGGCCCGGACGCCGAATGGCAGATCGTCGTGCGCGTCGAGGACGACCCCGCCGATCCCTCGCAGCCGCGAGGGAAGCAGGACTGGGAGCTCGAGCCGCACGCGGTCTGGTACCACCGCACGACCGGCATCTGGCAGCCGGTGTGGCTGGAGCCGCTGCCCGACGTGGCCGTGTCCGCGATCCACTGGACGCCCGACGTGCCGGCCTCGAAGGTCGATGTCGAGATCGCCCTCGACCGGCGGCCGCTCCCCGGCTCGACGGCGCGCGTCACGGTGACCCGAGGCGACGTCGTCCTCGGCCGAATGTCCGCCACGGCGGACGACCGTGACATCCGCGCATCCGTCGATCTCCCCCGCTTCCGCAACGCGCAGGACGTGCAGGATCTGCTCTGGAGCCCCGAGAATCCCGCGCTCCTGGACGCGACCGTCGAGCTCATCGGACCGGACGGCGGCGTCGTCGACGCGGCCGCGTCCTACTTCGGGATGCGGAGCGTCGCGGTGGACCGCAGCGCGTTCCTCCTCAACGACAAGCCCTACTACGTCCGCTCGGTGCTGAGTCAGGGCTACTGGCCGGAGAGCCACCTGGCGGCACCCTCGGCCGACGGCCTGCGGGCCGAGGCGCAGGCGATCAAGGACCTCGGGTTCACGGCGGTGCGCGTGCATCAGAAGATCGAGGACCCGCGGTTCCTGTACTGGGCGGATCGCCTCGGACTGCTGGTCTGGGTCGAGATGCCCAGTGCCTACGGCTTCTCGCCGCTCACCGCGCAGCGGATCGTCTCGGAATGGAGCGAGGCGGTCGCCCGCGACAGATCGCACCCGAGCGTCGTCACCTGGGTGCCGCTCAACGAGAGCTGGGGCGTCGACAGAATCGCGCAGGACGCGCGGGCGCAGGCCTTCGCCGACGGGCTCGCGCAGCTCACCCGAGCGCTCGACGGATCGCGACCGGTCATCTCGAACGACGGCTGGGAGCACATGGCGTCCGACATCTGGACGGTGCACGACTACGAGGGCGACGGCGACATCGTCGCCGCGCGGTATCGCGACGCAGCGGCTCTGGTGCCGCTCTTCGCGGGGATCGGCCCGGCCGGGCGGCGGATCAGCCTGGTCGGCACCTCCGTCCCCGAGGGACCAGTGATGCTGACCGAGTTCGGCGGCATCAAGTTCGCGTCGGAGGCGCCCGGCGTCGACGACGACTCGTGGGGGTACACCGAGGCGTCGACCGCCGGAGACTTCCAGGCGCGGCTCGCCGACGTGATGGGTGGTGCGGCCGCCAGCAGCGTTCTGGCCGGCGTCTGCTACACGCAGCTCACCGACACGCTGCAGGAGAAGAACGGCCTGCTCGACGAGCATCGACGTCCGAAGCTCCCGATCGAGACCCTCCGGTCGCTGATCGAGACGCTCGGCGCTCGCTAGGGACGCCGGCGTCACGCCAGGCTGATCAGATCCGCGTAGTCCTTGTTCCAGTGGTCCTCGACGCCGTCGGGGAGGATGAGCACGCGCTCGGGGTTGAGCGCCTCGACGGCGCCCTCGTCGTGCGACACCAGCACGACGGCGCCCGAGTAGCCGGCGAGGGCTCCGAGGATCTCCTCGCGGCTGGCGGGATCGAGGTTGTTCGTGGGCTCGTCGAGCAGCAGCACGTTGGCCCCTGAGACGACGATCATCGCCAGCGCGAGCCGGGTCTTCTCGCCGCCGGACAGGACGCCCGCGAGCTTGTGGCCATCGTCCCCTGTGAAGAGGAACGATCCGAGCACCTTGCGTGCCTCGGTCTCGGTCAGCTGAGGTGACGACGACACCATGTTCTCGAGCACCGTGCGCTTGACGTCGATGGTCTCGTGCTCCTGGGCGTAGTAGCCGACCCGCAGACCGTGCCCCGGCTCGATCTGGCCCGTGTCGGGCGTGTCGACACCGGCGAGGATGCGCAGCAGCGTCGTCTTCCCCGCGCCGTTGAGCCCCAGCACCACGACCTTCGACCCGCGGTCGATCGCCAGGTCGACGGCGGTGAAGATCTCGAGGGAGCCGTAGCTCTTCGACAGGTCGGACGCGGCCAGCGGGGTGCGCCCGCACGCGACGGGATCGGGGAAGCGCAGCTTGGCCACGCGATCCGCGACCCGCACGTCGTCGAGGCCGGCGAGCATCTTCTCGGCGCGCGCGACCATCTGATGGGCGGCCGCGGCCTTGGATGCCTTGGCGCCGAAGCGCGCGGCCTGCAGCTGCAGCGTCGTCGCCTTCTTCTCGACGTTGACGCGCTCCTTCTTGCGGCGCTCCTCGTCGGCGGCGCGCTGACGGAGGTAGTTCTTCCAGCCCATGTTGTAGATGTCGATGACCTGGCGGTTCGCGTCGAGGTAGAACACCTTGTTGACGACCTCCTCCACGAGGTGGACGTCGTGGCTGATCACGATGACCCCGCCCGCGTAGGTCTTGAGGAACTCGCGCAGCCAGACGACCGAGTCGGCGTCGAGGTGGTTGGTGGGCTCGTCGAGGATCATCGTGTCGGCACCCGAGAAGAGGATGCGCGCCAGCTCGATGCGGCGTCGCTGGCCACCCGAGAGGGTCTTCAGCGGCTGATCGAGGATGCGGTCGGGCAGCGAGAGGTTGGACGCGATCGACGCGGCCTCGGCCTCGGCCGCGTACCCGCCGAGGGCGAGGAACCGGTCCTCGATGCGGCTGTAGGCGTCCATGCCGCGCTGGCTGACGGCGGGGTCGGTGCTGGCCATGTCGACGGTGGACTGCTGCAGCTGCAGCACGAGCTGGCCGAGTCCGCGCGCGTCGAGGATGCGGGTGCGGGCGGTGTCCTCGGGGTTCCCGGTGCGCGGGTCCTGCGGCAGATAGCCGATCTCGCCGGTGCGGTCGATCGATCCGGCCGCGGCCTGGGCCTCGCCGGCGAGCGTCTTGGTCAGTGTCGTCTTGCCCGCCCCGTTGCGTCCGACGAGGCCGATCTTGTCGCCCTTGTCCACGCGGAAGGTGACGTCCTCCATCAGCACGCGTGCTCCGACGCGGATCTCGAGGTCATGCACGGCAAGCACAGCAGAACGTCCGAATCTTCGTGGGGAGGAGTGAGAGGGCGCGAGTGCACCAGCCCAGTAGTCTAACCGGCAGGGCCCGCCGCCCATTCCGTCCGCCGACGATCGCAAGGATTCCGCATGACCGCGCTCTCCCCCACCGCTCCCCGTCTCGTCCTCGCCGACCGCGTGTTCGACCGCAGCCTGCTGATGGATGCCGTGCTCGTCGTCTCGGGCGCCGCTCTCGTCACGGTGTTCGCGCAGCTCTACGTGCCCCTGTGGCCGGTCCCGGTCACAGGGCAGACGCTCGCGGTGCTGCTGGTCGGCTCGACGCTCGGCGCCGTCCGCGGATCGCTGGCCATGGTCCTGTACGCCGTCCTCGGCGTCGTCGGCCTCCCGGTGTTCACCGAAGGCGCCTCAGGCCTCGGCGTGCTCGCCGGACCGACCGGCGGCTACATCGTCGGGTTCATCCTGTCGGCTGCCCTGGTGGGCTGGCTCGCCGAGCGCTCCTGGGATCGCAAGGTGCTGAAGGCCGTCGTCACCTTCGCCGCCGGCACGCTCGTCGTCTTCGCGGTCGGCCTCCCCTGGCTCGCCGTCGTGCTCGGGCTGGACCTCGGGCAGACCCTGCAGTCCGGTCTCTACCCGTTCCTCATCGGCGGCGCGATCAAGGCCCTCATCGCGGGGGGACTGCTGCCGCTCGCCTGGCGCGGCGCCGCGAAGCTGACCCGCGACCGGTAGCCGCCGCCGACGTGCCTGCCGTCCTCATCACCGGCATGTCGGGGACCGGCAAGTCGTCGGTCCTCCGAGCTCTCGTCGAGCGCGGCTTCCGCGGCATCGACACCGACGACGACGGCTGGTGCGTCGATGTCGACGGTGAGCCGATGTGGGACGAGACGCGGATGCGCGCCTGGCTGGTCGGGTCGGCTGCCGAGGTCGTGTTCGTCGCGGGCTGCGTCGTCAACCAGGGAGAGTTCGACTTCACGTCGACGGTGCTCCTGTCGGCCCCGGAGCAGGTCCTCCTCGGGCGGGTGGCCGAGCGTCCGGACAACCCGTACGGGCGCACAGCGGAGGATCGCGCCGAGATATCGCGCAACCTGAGCGACATCGAGCCGCTGCTGAGGCGTGTGTGCGACGTCGAGCTGGACGCGACTCGACCGCTCCCCGAGCTCGTCGACGAGATCGAGCGCCTCGGCGAGGCCGCTAGGTGCTGAAGCCGATGCGCAATCGGCTCCGACGACGCGTCGGCGTCGGGCTTCGAGACGCGTCGCTCCGCGGCGGTGCTCAGCCAGCTAGATGCTGAAGCCGATTGCGCGCATCATGTCGCGGCCGTCGTCGGTGATCCGCTCGGGACCCCACGGCGGCATCCACACCCAGTTGATGCGGAACCGCTCCACGAGCCCGTCCAGGGCCTGACCGGTCTGCTCCTCGATGACATCGGTCAGCGGGCAGCCGGCCGAGGTCAGCGTCATGGAGATGATCAGCGCGTCGTTCTCGTCATCCCAGGCCAGGTCGTAGATCAGCCCGAGGTCGACGATGTTGACGCCGAGCTCGGGGTCGATGACGTCCTTCAGGCCCTCCTCGAGCTTGTCGAAGAGCTGCGGTTCGAGCGCGGTGGGCACGGTCAGGCCGATCCGACGAGGTACCGGTCGTAGCCCTCGTCCTCGAGACGGTCGGCGAGCTCGCGGCCGCCCTCCTCGGCGACGCGGCCGTCGACGAACACGTGCACGAAGTCGGGCTGGATGTAGCGCAGGATGCGCGTGTAGTGGGTGATCAGCAGGATGCCGAGGCCGGTCTTGTCCTTCGCGCGGTTGACGCCCTCCGACACGATCTTCAGCGCGTCCACGTCGAGGCCGGAGTCGGTCTCGTCGAGCACGGCGAACTTCGGCTGCAGCAGCTCGAGCTGGAGGATCTCGTGACGCTTCTTCTCGCCTCCGGAGAAGCCCTCGTTGACGTTGCGGGCCGCGAACTCGGAGTCCATGCGGAGATCCTTCATCGCGTCGCGCACGGTGGTGGTCCACGGGCGGATCGCGGGAGCCTCTCCCACGATCGCCGTCTTGGCGGTGCGCAGGAAGTTCGAGACCGTGACGCCGGGGATCTCGACGGGGTACTGCATCGCCAGGAACAGGCCTGCGCGCGCACGCTCGTCGACGCTCATGGCGAGCACGTCGGCGCCGTCGAGGGTGATGGAGCCGCCGTCGACCTTGTAGCGCGGGTGACCGGCGATCGTGTAGGCGAGGGTCGATTTGCCCGAGCCGTTGGGGCCCATGACGGCATGGATCTCGCCCTCGTTGATCGTCAGGTCGACGCCCTTGAGGATCGGCTTGGTGCCCTGATCGGTCTCGATCGAGACCTTGAGGTCCTTGATTTCCAGAGTGCTCATGATGTTCCTTAGACGGCCACGGTGGTGGCGGGGTCGATGTAGACGTCGCCGTCGATGATCTCGACGGCGAAGACGGGGACCGGCTCGTAGGCCGGCAGGGTGAGCGGCTTGCCCGTGGTCAGCTCGAACTTCGAGCCGTGGGCCCAGCACTCGAGGGTGTCGTCCTCGACGAAGCCCTCGCTGAGCGAGATGTCGCCGTGGGTGCAGACGTCGCCGATGGCGTGGACGCTGCCGGCCGAGTCGAGCACGACCGCGATGGCGACACCGTCGAGCACGACCTTGGTGGCCGCATCCTGCGTCAGGTCGGAGAGCGGGAAGACCTTCGTGGAGGTCACGCGATCCCACCCAGCTCGGACTCGAGGGCCGCCAGCAGGCGCGTCTCGAGCTCGCGGTCGCCGATCTTCTGCACGATCTCGCTGAGGAAGCCAAGCACGACGAGGCGCCGCGCCTCCTCCTCGCTGATGCCCCGCGACTGCAGGTAGAAGAGGTGCTCGTCGTCGAAGCGGCCGGTCGCGCTCGCGTGGCCCGCTCCCGCGATGTCGCCGGTCTCGATCTCGAGGTTCGGGATCGAGTCGGCGCGCGTGCCCTCGCTGAGCACGAGGTTGCGGTTCTGCTCGTAGCTGTCGGTGCCGACCGCGGCCCGCCCGATCAGCACGTCGCCGATCCAGACGGTGTGCGCCCCCTGGCCGTTGAGCGCGCCCTTGTAGGTGACGCGGCTCTTCGACTGCGGAGCGTCGTGGTTGACGTAGACCTGCTGCTCGAGGTGCTGGCCGGCGTCGGCGAAGTAGACGCCGAGCATCTCGACGTCGCTGCCCGCCTCGGCGAGGTGCGTCGAGGGGTTGACCCGCACGATCGATCCGCCGAGCGAGACGACGATGTGCTTGAGGCGGGCGTCGCGCCCGACCCGCGCGAAGTGGCTCGCCAGGTGGATGCCGTCCTCGGCCCACTCCTGCAGGCTCACGACGGTGAGGTGCGCACCCTGCTCGAGCACGATCTCGACGTTCTCGACCAGGTTGCCCCCGCCGCGGCTGTCGATGACGACGAGCCCGACGCTGTTGGCGGCCGCCGTAATGAGGGTGTGGGCCGCGCGAGGCGCCGTGCCGAGGTCGCCGCGGGCGATGGTGAGAGTCGACGGCTCCTCACCCACCACCGACACGTGCAGCGCCTTCTCGAAGCTCGACCAGGCGTTGGCCGATGCCTTGTCCTCGGGTGTCGCGCCGCCGAGGCCGATGCGCGCATCCGAGCGATCGATCCACTCGACCGACGTGCCCGCGACCTCGGGGTAGAGGATCACGTAGGGCGAGCCGTCGAGCTCGCCGTCGATGAGGTCGCGGATGCGCTCGACGGGCGTGTACTTCCAGTCGACCTCGCGCCCGGTGACCTCCGGGAAGTCGCCGTGGAGGCGCGACGCGAATCGCTCGGACCGGGTCTGCACCGGCACCGTGAGTGTTGCGGACGACATCTAGCCGACACTGCCTTCCATGCTCATCTCGATGAGCTTGTTGAGCTCGAGGGCGTACTCCATCGGCAGCTCGCGCGCGATCGGCTCGATGAAGCCGCGCACGATCATGGCCATGGCCTCGTCCTCGGCCATGCCGCGCGACATCAGGTAGATCAGCTGCTCCTCGCTGACGCGCGAGACGGTCGCCTCGTGGCCGAGCTGCACGTCGTCGACACGGATGTCGATCGCCGGATAGGTGTCGGATCGCGAGATGGTGTCCACGAGCAGAGCATCGCAGCGCACCGTGTTGGCCGAGTGGTGCGCGTTCGCGTCCACGCGGATCTCGCCGCGATATCCGGCTCGTCCTCCACCGCGCGCGATCGACTTCGAGACGATCGACGACGTCGTGTACGGCGCCATGTGGATCATCTTGGCGCCGGCGTCCTGGTGCTGGCCGGGACCGGCGAAGGCCACCGACAGGGTCTCGCCCTTGGCGTGCTCGCCCATCAGGTAGATCGACGGGTACTTCATCGTCACCTTGGAGCCGATGTTGCCGTCGATCCACTCCATCGTCGCTCCGGCCTCGGCGCGGGCGCGCTTGGTGACCAGGTTGTAGACGTTGTTGGACCAGTTCTGGATCGTCGTGTAGCGCACGCGGGCGTTCTTCTTCACGATGATCTCGACGACCGCCGAGTGCAGCGAGTCGCTCTTGTAGATCGGGGCCGTGCAGCCCTCGATGTAGTGCACGTACGAGCCCTCGTCGGCGATGATCAGCGTGCGCTCGAACTGGCCCATGTTCTCGGTGTTGATCCGGAAGTAGGCCTGCAGCGGGATCTCGACCTTGACGCCCTTGGGCACGTAGACGAACGATCCACCCGACCACACGGCCGTGTTCAGAGCGGCGAACTTGTTGTCGCCCGACGGGATCACGGTGCCGAAGTACTCGGTGAAGAACTCGGGGTGCTCGCGGAGCGCGGTGTCGGTGTCCATGAAGATGACGCCCTGGGCCTCGAGGTCCTCGCGGATCTGGTGGTAGACGACCTCGGACTCGTACTGCGCGGCGACACCGGCGACGAGGCGCTGACGCTCGGCCTCGGGGATGCCGAGTCGCTCGTAGGTGGCCTTGATGTCGTCGGGGAGCTCCTCCCACGTCGTGGCCTGCTTCTCGGTCGACCGCACGAAGTACTTGATGTTGTCGAAGTCGATGCCGCTCAGGTCGGCGCCCCACGTCGGCATCGGCTTGATGCCGAAGAGCTTCAGCGCCTTGAGGCGCATCTTGAGCATCCAGTCGGGCTCGTTCTTGAGGGCCGAGATGTTGGTGACGACCGATTCGTCGATGCCGCGGCGCGCGGTGGCACCTGCGGCGTCCGAGTCGGACCAGCCGAATTCGTACTGGCCGAGACCTGCGAGCTCGGGTCGGTCGATGAGCACGTCTGACATGGGGCTTACCTCTTCTCCTGCCGAGTCGAACCATTCCGCTCGTATCGGCATTCCGTATTCGGAGCGGATCCTCGGACTGCGGGGGCACCTGGTGCCTGACGCAGCGCGGGCCCCATCGACCGCATCCGGGAATGACGCTCCTGAACCGTTCAATGCTACAGGGCGGGGCCCCGGATCGACCGGGGTGCGGCGGTCTGCCAGGTGGGCGACCCACAGGTTCGCAAGCCTAGAGTTGTCAGCATGAGGCCCGCAGTGCTCCGGTTCCCGACGTCGACAGCGGATCGACGCGTGCGCGTGCTCGCGTGGGTGTCGCTCGTCGTCAACATCGTGATCGTCGGAACCGGCGGCCTCGTGCGCCTCACCGGGTCGGGGCTCGGCTGCCCGACCTGGCCGCAGTGCACCGACGGATCCTTCGTGGCGACGCCCGAGATGGGCATCCACGGCGTCATCGAGTTCGGCAACCGGCTGCTCACCTTCGTGCTCGTCGTCGTCGCGCTGCTGACCTTCCTCGCGGTGCTGCGGATCCGTCGCGAGCGTCGGGATCTGTTCGTCGTGGCCCTGCTGCTCGGCCTGGGGATCCCGGTGCAGGCGGTCATCGGCGGCATCTCGGTCCTGACGAACCTGAACCCCTACGTCGTCGGTCTGCACTTCGTGGTGTCGATGGTCCTGGTCGTGCTGGCCACGGTCCTGGTGTGGCGGGTGTACCGCGGCAACGGGGCGCGTGTGTCCACGGCGCCGCGGCCGTTCGCGATCGGGGTGCACCTGATGTCGGCCCTGGTGCTGGTGACGGTGCTCGTCGGAATCCTCACCACCGGATCCGGCCCGCACGCAGGAGACGGCGGCGCCGCGCGCAACGGACTCGACCCGGTGCTGCTGCAGCACGTGCACTCGTGGCCCGCCTACATCCTGTTCGGGCTCACCGTGCTCCTGGTGGGCATCGCGACGATGCGCCGGCTGCCGTCGCAGCGGTGGCTCGTGGCGCTGCTCGCGGTCGAGCTGGTGCAGATCGCGGTGGGCCTCGCGCAGGCACGGCTCGGGCTCCCGCCCTTCCTGGTCGGGGCGCACATGCTGCTCGCGTGCCTGCTGGTCTCGGCCGCCACCGCCACGGTGCTCTCACTGAAGCGCCCGGCCGATCCGGTCGTCGCGGCTGGCGCAGCGCCCGGTGAAGTCACATCCGCACCCGTCGCCGCGGGTGCCGGTCGCCTGAGCTGACCCCGGCCCACCCCTGCTCCCCTCATCCTGAGTTGCGGAGGCCTTCGCTGTGCGGAGCGCGATCGACCTCGGTGTCTCACGCTCGCGACTGCGCGCTCGCGATCTCGAGCGTCCCTGGATCGGGGTGCGGAGCATCCGGCCGCCCACGTCGACGGAGGACCGAGCCGCGGCTCTCCTGACGCGCCTCCCGCGGCATGCCGTCGTCTCGCACAGCACGGCCGCGCTGCTCTGGGGCATGCCGCTGCCGACCCGACTCTCGAACGCATCCGACATCCACGTCACCTACCCGCGCGGCCGTCGCGCACCCGACGCCGACGGCGTCGTCGGGCACCAGCGCCGAATCGACGAGCCGGATGTGGACGTGGTCCGTGCGATACCGGTCACCTCGCGAGAGCGCACCTGGTGCGATCTGGCGCCCCTGCTCTCGCTGCCGGATCTCGTCGCGGTCGGCGACCACCTGATCGCGGGTCGGAACCCGCAGACCGAGGTCGCCGAGCTCCTCCGAGCCGTCGACAGGCGGGTGGAGCGCCGTGGAGTGGCGCAACTCCGTCAGGCGCTTGCTCTCCTCGATCCGGGCTCGGAGTCGCGGCCCGAGACCCTGCTGCGACTCGCCTGCACCGTCGCCGACCTGCCGCCCCTGATCGCGAACGTCGACCTGCGTGATGCCCGAGGTCGATTCGTGGCACGGCCCGACCTCCGCTTCCGCGACTGGCCGCTCGCCCTGGAGTACGACGGCGAACAGCACCGGACGGATGCGCGCCAGTGGCGACGTGACGTCATCCGCCTGTCTGCCATCGAGGACCTCGGGATCGGTGTGATCCGCGCCACGGCCGACGACCTCCCGGATTTCGAACGCGTCGTCGCCACCGCTCGGCGTCGTCTCCGTGCGTTCGGCTGGACGGGGTGAGTTGCGTTCCGTGGCGGGTCCGCGGCCCGTGCGACCCGCCACGGAACGCAACTCGAGGACGAAGAGCGCGCGAAACCCGCCACGGAACGCAACTCGAGGACGAGCGCGTGCGTCAGAAGGGGATCGGCAGGTGCAGCAGCGGGTCGAGGCCGACGGCGAGGAAGACGAGCGTGAGGTACGTGATGCTCGCGTGGAACACCCGCATCGGCCGCAGCTCCTCGTCGCGGATCGCCCCCGCATAGAGACGGTGGCTCTCGAGCAGGAACCAGGCGCCCGCGAGCGTCGCGACGACGGCATACAGCACGCCCATGGATGCGATCGGCACGAGCAGCAGCGAGCACGCGACAGTCGCCCAGGCGTACAGCACGACCTGGAGACCGACGGTGGTGCTGCCGCGCACGACGCCCAGCATCGGCACGTGCACGGACGCGTAGTCCTCGCGGTAGCGCATCGAGAGCGGCCAGTAGTGGGGAGGCGTCCAGAGGAACACGATGCCGAACAAGATCACCGGCGCCCAGCTCAGGTCGCCGGTGACGGCGGCCCACCCGATGAGCACCGGCATGCAGCCGGCGGCGCCGCCCCAGACGATGTTCTGCGGCGTGCGGCGCTTGAGGATCATCGTGTAGACGACGACATAGAAGAGGATCGCGGCGAGCGACAGCACGGCGGCCAGCCACGTCGTGAAGGCCCACAGCCATGCGATCGACGCGACCCCGGTGATCCACGCGAAGGCGAGAGCCTCGCGATCGCTGAGCGCGCCGGTGACGAGCGGACGCTTCTGCGTGCGCTTCATGACCCGGTCGATGTCGCGGTCGATGTAGCAGTTGAAGGCGTTGGCGGACGCGGCGGACAGCGTGCCGCCGACGAGCGTCGCGAGGATCAGCCAGAGGTCGGGGATGCCTCGCGCAGCCAGCACCATGACCGGCGCGGTGGTGACGAGCAGCAGCTCGACGACACGCGGCTTGGTGAGAGCCACGTACGCGGAGATCTTGCGGCCCACCCGACTCGCGAACCGACCCGATACGGGCTTCGCGACGGGGGTCTCGACGGCTCCCTGCATGGCTCCTCAGTATCAGACGGGCGTTCTACATCGAGTGTAGGCGACATCGCTATGATCAGATTGCTCGCCGGCCGCGACCCCGCCTCCCCCGATCCGTCTTCGTGATGCGATCAGGAGCGCCCGCGGTGAGCCGATGACGTACGTCGGTGAGTGGCACCTCCGAGGGCGGCCACCCCGCCCCCGTACAGCACGAAAGGTCGACACGCACGTGGCAACACTCTCCTGGGATGAACTGGATGACCGGGCAGTCGACACGGCGAGGATCCTCGCCGCCGACGCCGTCGAGAAGGTCGGCAACGGCCATCCCGGCACCGCGATGAGTCTCGCGCCCCTCGCCTATCTGCTCTTCCAGAAGGTGATGCGCCGCGACCCGCACGACAGCGAGTGGATCGGCCGCGACCGCTTCATCCTGTCGGTGGGCCACAGCTCGCTGACCCAGTACGTGCAGCTCTACTTCGGCGGCTACGGCCTCGAGCTCGACGACCTGAAGGCGCTCCGCACCTGGGGTTCGAAGACGCCCGGCCACCCCGAGTACCACCACACCGACGGCGTCGAGATCACGACCGGTCCGCTCGGTCAGGGTCTCGCATCCGCGGTGGGCTTCGCCTACGCCGCCCGCTTCGAGCGCGGCCTCTTCGACCCGGATGCCGCCCCCGGCACCAGCCCGTTCGACCACTTCGTCTACACGATCGCGGGCGACGGCGACATCCAGGAGGGCGTCACCAGCGAGGCCGGATCGCTCGCCGGTCACCAGCAGCTCGGCAACCTGATCGCCTTCTACGACAGCAACCAGATCTCGATCGAGGACGACACCAACATCGCCCTCAGCGAGGACGTGAAGGCGCGCTACGAGGCCTACGGCTGGCACGTGCAGACCGTCGACTGGAAGAAGACCGGCGAGTACGTCGAAGACACGCAGGAGCTGTTCGCGGCCATCGAGGCAGCCAAGGCCGCCACCGACAAGCCGTCGCTGATCATCCTGAAGACGATCATCGGCTGGCCGAGCCCGAAGAAGCAGAACACGGGCAAGATCCACGGATCGGCGCTCGGCGCCGACGAGCTGGCTGCGGTCAAGGAGGTGCTCGGCTTCGATCCCGCCGAGACGTTCGCCGTCGCCGACGAGGTCATCGAGCACACCCGCAAGGCGGTCGACCGCGGCGCCGAGGCGCACGCGGCCTGGCAGGCCGAGTTCGACGCCTGGGCGTCGGCGAACCCCGAGCGCAGGACCCTGCTCGACCGCGTGCTCAGCGGCGAGCTGCCCGAGGGCGTCGACGCGGCGCTGCCCGTCTTCGAGGCCGGCAAGGACGTCTCGACCCGCGCCGCCAGCGGCAAGGTGCTGAGCGCGCTCGGACCGGTGATCCCCGAGCTGTGGGGCGGCTCGGCCGACCTCGCCGAGTCGAACAACACGACCATCGAGGGCGCGCCGTCGTTCATCCCTGCCGAGCACTCCACGCACGAATGGACCGGCACCGAGTACGGCCGCACGCTGCACTTCGGCATCCGCGAGCACGCGATGGCGGCGATCCTCAACGGGATCGTGCTGCACGGCAACACGCGCCCGTACGGCGGCACCTTCCTCATCTTCAGCGACTACATGCGTCCCGCCGTGCGGCTGGCCGCGCTCATGCAGGCGCCCGCGATCTACGTGTGGACCCACGACTCGGTCGCTCTCGGCGAGGACGGTCCGACCCACCAGCCCGTCGAGCAGCTGACGGTGCTCCGCGCCATCCCCGGCCTCGACATCGTGCGGCCGGCCGACGCCAACGAGGTGTCGTTCGCCTGGAAGACGATGCTCGAGCGCCGCAACGGTCCTGCGGGCATCGCCCTCAGCCGCCAGAACCTCCCCGTGTTCGAGCGCGGCGACGGCGAGGCCTCGGGCGAGACGTTCGCCTCGGCGGCCGGAGTCGCGAAGGGCGCCTACACGCTCGTCGAGGCACCCGGCGGTACGCCCGACGTCCTCCTGATAGCCACCGGATCCGAGGTGCAGATCGCCGTCGAGGCCCGGCAGGTGCTGAAGGACGAGGGCATCAACGCCCGTGTCGTGTCGGTCCCGAGCCAGGAGTGGTTCGAGGAGCAGGACGACGCCTACAAGGAGTCCGTGCTCCCCGCGGCCATCACGGCCCGCGTCTCGATCGAGGCCGGCCTGGCGCTGACCTGGAAGCCGTACCTCGGCTCCGTCGGCCGCAGCATCTCGATCGAGCACTTCGGCGCGTCGGCCGACTACAAGACGCTCTACCGGGAGTTCGGCATCACCACGGAGGCCACCGTCGCCGCCGCCAAGGAATCCCTCGCCGCCGCCGCGCGTTGAGTCCAGTACCTACGCACCAGGAAGAAAATCAGGACCATGGCTAACAGCAACACGCAGAACCTGTCCGACATCGGAGTCAGCATCTGGCTCGACGACCTCTCGCGCGAGCGCATCGCCTCGGGTGGACTCGAGACGCTGATCGCCGAGCGCAACGTGGTGGGCGTCACGACCAACCCCACGATCTTCGCGAGTGCGCTGGCCAAGGGTCAGGCGTACGACGAGCAGGTCTCGGCGCTGGCTGCCGAGGGTGTCACGGTCACGCAGGCCGTCTTCGAGATCACGACGGATGACGTGGCCGCCGCCTCCGACATCTTCCGCGGTGTCTACGACGCATCGGGCGGCACCGACGGTCGAGTCTCGATCGAGGTCGAGCCGGGCCTGGCCCACGACGCCGCCGGCACCATCGAGCAGGCGAAGGCGCTCTGGGAGAAGGTCGACCGTCCCAACGCGATGATCAAGATCCCCGCGACCGTCGAGGGACTCGAGGCGATCACCGAGGTCATCGGATCGGGCATCAGCGTCAACGTCACCCTGATCTTCAGCCTCGACCGTCACAAGGCGGTCATCGACGCGTACCTGAGCGGCCTCGAGAAGGCTCAGGCCGCGGGGATCGACCTGTCGACCATCGAGTCGGTCGCCTCCTTCTTCGTGTCGCGCGTCGACACCGAGATCGACAAGCGCCTCGACGCGATCGGTACGGACGAGGCGTCGGCGCTCAAGAGCAAGGCCGGCATCGCCAACGCCCAGCTCGCCTACCAGCTCTTCGAGCAGGAGTTCGCGACCGAGCGTGCGACCGCGTTGCTGGGTGCGGGCGCCACCAAGCAGCGTCCGCTGTGGGCCTCGACCGGGGTCAAGGACCCGAACCTGCCGGACACGCTCTACGTGACCGAGCTCGCCGTCGACGGTGTCGTCAACACGATGCCCGAGAAGACGCTCGAGGCGACCGCCGACCACGCTCCCCTGCACGGGGACGCGGTGCGCGGCTCGTACGCCGATGCGCAGAAGGTGCTCGACGATCTCGCCGCTGTCGGGGTCGACTACGACGACGTGACGGCGACGCTCGAGGCCGAGGGCGTCGAGAAGTTCATCGTCTCCTGGAACGAGCTGCTCGACACCGTCACCGCGGCTCTCGAGGCCTCCAAGTGAGCGTGACGGTCGGGGTCCGCGGCGCGGCGGCCGAGGCCGTCGAGCGCCTGCTGCCCCAGCTCATCAGCGATGGCGTCGCCGGGCGCATCACCTCGCAGGACCCGTCCCTCTGGGGCGCGGAGGCCGAGGAGGAGTCGTCGAAGCGGCTCGGCTGGACCGAGGCCGTCGCGGTCTCGTCCGCCCTCGTCGACGACATCGTCGCGCTGCGCGACGACCTGCGCGAGCGCGGCGTCAGCCACATCGTGCTCGGGGGCATGGGCGGATCGTCGCTTGCGCCCGAGGTCATCGCGAAGACCTACGGCGTGCCGCTCACCGTCCTCGACGCCACCGACCCCGAGCAGGTGCGCTCCGCCCTCGAGGACCGCCTGGCCGAGACCGCTGTCGTCATCTCGTCGAAGTCGGGGTCGACGGTCGAGACCGACAGCCAGAAGCGCGTCTACGAGAAGGCGTTCCGCGAGGCGGGCATCGACCCCCTCGAGCGCATCGTGATCGTGACCGATCCCGATTCCCCTCTCGACAAGGCCGCCCGTGCCGACGGCTACCGGGTCTTCAACGCCGATCCGACCGTCGGGGGCCGCTACTCGGCGCTGACCGCCTTCGGTCTGGTGCCGAGCGGACTGGCCGGCGTCGACATCCGCGAGCTCCTCGACGAGGCCGAGGCCGTGTCGCTCGAGCTCGCCCTCGACAGCGAGCACAATCCGGGCCTCATCCTCGGGGCCGCGATCTCGGGCACGAAGCCTCTGAAGGACAAGCTCGGCATCATCGCCGACGGCACCCACATCGTGGGCTTCGCCGACTGGGCCGAGCAGCTCATCGCCGAGTCGACGGGCAAGGACGGGAAGGGCATCCTGCCCGTCGTGCTCGAGCTCGACTCCCCCGAGGTCGCCGCGGGTCTGCCCGACGTGCAGATCGTGCGGATCGTCGCCAACGAGCGGGCCACCCGCGAGGTCGCCGACGGCGAGATCGAGGTCTCGGGCTCGCTCGGCGGTCAGATGCTGGTGTGGGAGTACGCGACGGCTGTGGCCGGACGCATCCTCGGCATCAACCCGTTCGACCAGCCGGATGTGGAGTCCGCCAAGATCGCGACGCGCGGCCTGCTCGACAACCGCCCCGAGCCGACGGCCCCCGTCTTCAGCGCCGACACCATCGACGTGCGCGTGGCGGGCCCGCTCGCCCTGGGCGCCCGCGAGCAGACGCTCTCGGCGGCCATCGACGCGCTGCTGGCGCAGCTCCCCGAGGACGGCTACCTCGCCGTCCAGGCCTACGCCGACCGGATCGCCTATCCGGAGCTCGCCGAGCTGCGCGCCCTGCTCGCGACGAAGTCGGGCCGTCCGGTGACCTTCGGATGGGGCCCGCGCTTTCTGCACTCGACCGGTCAGTTCCACAAGGGCGGGCCTGCGATCGGTGTCTTCCTGCAGCTGGTGAGCGCCGCCGAGCACGACCTCGAGATCCCCGACCGCCCGTTCACCTTCGGTCAGCTCCTGCAGGCGCAGGCTGCCGGCGACGCGTCCGTGCTCGCGGATCACGGGCGTCCGGTGCTCTCGCTCACGCTGCGCGATACGGCTGCCGCAGCCGCGACGCTGCGCTCCGCGATCGGCTGAGCATGCCCGTGGAGATCTCCGCCGAGAACAACCCGCTTCGGTCGGACAGCGACAAGCGGCTCAGCCGCATCGCCGGTCCGAGCGGTCTGGTGATCTTCGGCGTCACGGGCGACCTGTCGCGCAAGAAGCTCATGCCCGCCGTCTACGACCTCGCCAATCGCGGGCTGCTGCCCCCCGGCTTCGCGCTGGTCGGCTTCGCCCGCCGGGACTGGGACGACCAGGACTTCGAGCAGGTCGTGCATGATGCGGTCAAGCAGTACGCGCGCACGCCGTTCGATGAGGATGTGTGGAGCCAGCTCAAGCAGGGCATCCGCTTCGTGCAGGGTGAGTTCGACGACGATGCGGCGTTCGACAGCCTCAAGGAGACGCTGAGCGAGCTGGACCGCGACCGCGGCACGATGGGGAACGTCGCCTTCTACCTGTCGATCCCGCCGAAGTCGTTCCCGCTCGTCACCGAGCAGCTGCGGCGTTCGGGCCTCGCCGAGCAGCAGGACGGCCAGTGGCGCCGCGTGGTCATCGAGAAGCCGTTCGGCTCCGACCTCAAGACCGCGCGCGAGCTGAACGACGTCGTCGAGAGCGTGTTCCCGCCGGACAGCGTGTTCCGCATCGACCACTACCTCGGCAAGGAGACGGTGCAGAACATCCTCGCTCTGCGCTTCGCCAACCAGCTCTACGAGCCCATCTGGAACGCCAACTACGTCGACCACGTGCAGATCACGATGGCCGAGGACATCGGCGTCGGCGGTCGCGCCGGGTACTACGACGGCATCGGCGCCGCGCGCGACGTGATCCAGAACCACCTCCTGCAGCTGCTCGCCCTCACGGCCATGGAGGAGCCGGTGTCGTTCGACGCCGCCGACCTGCGCGCCGAGAAGGAGAAGGTGCTCTCGGCGGTCACCCTGCCCGCCGACCTCTCGACCGTCACCGCCCGCGGGCAGTACTCGGGCGGCTGGCAGGGCGGTGAGCGCGTGCTCGGCTTCCTCGACGAGGACGGGATGAACCCGAAGTCCACGACCGAGACCTATGCGGCCCTGCGTCTCGACATCAACACGCGCCGCTGGGCCGGTGTGCCCTTCTACCTGCGCGCCGGCAAGCGCCTGGGTCGTCGTGTGACGGAGATCGCCGTCGTGTTCAAGCGCGCGCCGCAGTACCTGTTCGCGGCGAGCCAGACGTCGGCGCTCGGACAGAATGCGCTGGTCATCCGCGTGCAGCCCGACGAGGGCGTCACGATCCGCTTCGGCTCCAAGGTGCCGGGTGCCGGAATGCAGGTCCGCGATGTGACCATGGACTTCGGATACGGCCACGCCTTCACCGAGGCGAGTCCCGAGGCCTACGAGCGCCTCATCCTCGATGTGCTGCTCGGAGATCCGCCCCTGTTCCCCCGCCACGAGGAGGTGGAGCTGAGCTGGAAGATCCTGGACCCGATCGAGGAGTACTGGACCACGCTCGGCCAGCCCGAGCAGTACAAGCCGGGCACCTGGGGCCCGTCGTCGGCGGATGAGCTGCTCGCCCGCGACGGGCGCGTCTGGAGACGTCCATGATTCGGAGTGCACTGTGATCGTCGATCTTCCCGACACCACGACGAGCGCGGTCTCGAAGACCCTCGTCAAGATCCGCGAGGAGGGCGGCGCCGTCGCGCTCGGTCGCGTCCTGACGCTCGTCATCGCCACCCCGCTCGGCGAGGAGGAGGAGGCCATCGAGGCCGCCAACGACGCGTCGCGCGAGCACCCGATGCGCGTCATCGTGCTGTCCAAGCACGCCGACGGTCCGAAGCGCGAGGATGCACGTCTCGACGCGCAGATCCGTGTCGGCGGTGACGCGGGTGCGAGCGAGGTGATCGTGCTCCGTGCGTACGGCGACGCGGCCTCCGACGAGGAGGGGCTCGTCACGAGCCTGCTGCTGCCGGATGCACCCGTCGTGGCCTGGTGGCCGAGTCACGCGCCGGCCGTCCCCAGCACCTCGCCGCTCGGCAAGATCGCCCAGCGGCGCATCACCGACGCCGCCTCGGCCCCGAATCCGCTGAAGGCGCTGCAGCAGCTCGGGTCGCACTACGCGCCGGGCGACACCGACTTCGCCTGGACCCGGCTCACCAACTGGCGCGCCCAGCTCGCGGCGGTGCTCGACCAGCCGCCCTATGAGCCGGTGACCGCGATCCGGGTCTCGGGCGCATCCGACTCGCCCTCGACCGAGCTGCTCGCGGCGTGGCTGCAGCAGCAGCTCGAGGTGCCGGTGGAGCTCGACATCACGACGCCGTCGCACGGCTCGAGCGGCATCCACGGGGTGCGGCTCGAACGCGCATCGGGCCCGATCGACCTGGAGCGCCTGCAGCCGAACGTCGCCACGCTGACCCAGCCCAACCAGCCCGACCACGACATCGCCCTCCCCCGGCGCAGTCTTCGCGACTGCCTCGCAGAGGAGTTGCGTAGGCTCGACCCCGACGACCTCTTCGGTGAGGTCGTGCAGAACGGGCTGGGTGCCCTCAGCATCCCGGCAGCGCAGAAGTCGAAGGGCCGGAGCTCGAGCACGTGACCAATGAACGCCGGGTGCTCGTGCACCCTGACAAGGAATCGCTGGCAGGCAGCGTCGCCGCCCGATTCATCACCAAGGTGATCGACGTCCTCGATGAGCAGGGCGAGGCCAACATCTGCCTGACCGGCGGCACCATGGGATCGGCGGTGCTCGCCGCGATCGCCTCCTCGCCCGCGCGCGACAGCGTCGACTGGACGCGGATCGACTTCTGGTGGAGTGACGAGCGCTACCTCCCGCACGGTGACGCCGACCGCAACGAGACCCAGGCGCGAGAGGCGCTCCTCGACGCGCTCGGACTCGACGAGGCCCGGATCCATGCGATGCCGGCTCCCGGAGAGCAGGCGGACATCGAGCAGGCCGCCCTGGCCTACGAGGCCGAGCTGGCCGCGGCAGCGAACGACGGCGGCCCGTACCCGCGCTTCGACATCACCTTCCTCGGTGTCGGCCCGGACGGGCACATCGCCTCGCTGTTCCCGGATCACCGGACGGTGCACGAGACCGAGCGGGTGGTCATCGCCGAGCTCGGCTCGCCCAAGCCGCCCGCCGAGCGCCTCACCTTCACGCTGCCGGTCATCAACTCATCGGACCGCATCTGGCTCGTGCTCGCGGGCGCCGACAAGGCGTCGGCGCTCGGTCTCACCCTCGCGGGCGCCAGCATCGACGACGTGCCCGCCGCCGGTGCCCAGGGGCGCAAGCGCACGGTGTTCTTCGTCGATCAGGACGCCGCGGCCGAGGTGCCCGAGTCGCTCACGGCGACATCGCAGTACTGGACCGCTGCGAACGAGTAGTGCGCGCTACTTCGTGACGGTGCCGCGGCGCGCTCGAAGCTGATCGAGCGCCTCGTCGAGGAGCTGCTCGGCTTCCTGCTCGGTGCGGCGCTCCTTCACATACGCGAGGTGCGTCTTGTAGGGCTCCATCTTGGCGAGCTGCGGCGGGTTCTCCTTGTCGCGACCGGCCGGCAGTCCCGAGTTGGGGCTGTCGATGGTCTCGGGGATCTCCTCGTCGGGCAGGTTGGCCGCGAAGTGGCGCACGGTCTCGTTGCCGAGAGCGTCCCAGTACGAGATGGCGACGCGATCGGCGTGGTAGCCGCGGTCCTGCTCGCCCATGGGTCCGGATCCGACGCGGGATCCTCGGATTGCACTGCCGCCTGATGCCACTGGAGCTCCTTACGCGCCGTCGAACTTGAGGATGAGGCCCAGCACGATGATGCACACCAGCCAGATCAGGCCGAGGATGACCGTGATGCGATTCAGGTTGCGCTCCGCCACACCCGACGCGCCGAGGTTGGACGTGACGCCGCCGCCGAACATGTCGGACAGACCGCCGCCGCGACCGCGGTGCAGGAGGATCAGGAGCGTCAGCAGGAGGCTCGTGACTCCGAGCAGCACCTGCACGATGACCTGGAGGATTTCCACGTGAAAGACCTTTCGTCTGGCCGAAGGCCAGCGTTCAGTATAGGCGAAACCTGAGTATCAGCCGTCAGGCTGATCAGGTGCCGACGTGCTTGAGGTAGCGCACGATGCTCGCGAACTCCTCGAGCTGCAGCGAGGCGCCGCCGATGAGCGCGCCGTCGACGTCGGTCTCCCGCATGAAGCCGGCGATGTTGGCGGCCTTGACCGAGCCGCCGTAGAGGATGCGGGTGGACTGAGCCGCCTCGTCGCCGAGCACCTCGGCCAGAAGCGCACGCAGCGCCGCGCAGACCTGCTGGGCCTGGTCGCTGGTCGCCGCCTGGCCGGACCCGATGGCCCAGACGGGCTCGTAGGCGACGACGATCGGCTGGCCGGCGACGACGCCCTCGAGCGCGACGCGCAGTTGCGCCACCGGGACGGCGCTGGCACCGTGTGTCTCGAGGTCCTCGGCGGTCTCGCCCACGCAGATGACCGGCACGAGTCCATGGCGGTGTGCCGCGGCTACCTTTCCGGCGATCTGCTGGTCGGTCTCCCCGTGGTACTGGCGACGCTCGGAGTGGCCGATGATGACGTACTTCGCGTCGAGCGCCTTGAGGAATGCGCCGGAGATCTCGCCGGTGTACGCGCCGCTGTCGTGCGCGGAGATGTCTTGCGCGCCGAACGCGATCGGCAGGTCGTCGGAGTTGACAAGCGTCTGCACCGAACGCAGGTCGGTGAAGGGCGGGAACACGGCGACCTCGACCGTGGTCGCGTCGTGATGCGCGTCCTTCAGCGTCCAGGCGAGCTTCTGCACGAACGCGATCGACTGCAGGTGGTCGAGGTTCATCTTCCAGTTGCCCGCCATGAGCGGGACGCGCGGGGTGGTGCTCATTCTGTCTCCCATCCGAGGACCGTGAGTCCGGGAAGTTCCTTGCCCTCGAGGAATTCGAGGCTGGCGCCGCCGCCGGTCGAGACATGCCCGAACTGGTCGTCGGTGAATCCGAGCTGGCGGATCGCGGCGGCCGAGTCGCCGCCTCCGACGACACCCAGCCCGTCCACCTCCGTGAGTGCACCGGCGACCGCCTTCGTGCCGGCCGCGAACGGTGCCAGCTCGAACACGCCCATCGGGCCGTTCCAGAAGACCGTCTTCGACGCGGCGACGATTCCTGCGAAGCGCTCGGCGGTCTCGGGTCCGATGTCGAGTCCGAGACCGGACGCCCCCCAGGGCGTGTCCTCGATCGCGTCGGCGGCGGTCACCTGATGCTCGGCATCTGCGCCGAACTTCGAGGCGACCACGACATCGGTCGGCAGGACGATCTCGACGCCGAGCTTCTCGGCCTCGGCCAGGTAGTTCGTGACGGTGTCGATCTGGTCGGCCTCGAGGAGGCTGGCGCCGACCTTGTGACCTTGGGCGGCGAGAAAGGTGAACAGCATCCCTCCGCCGATGAGGAGCGAGTCGACGCGGGGCAGCAGGTGGCCGATGACGCCCAGCTTGTCGCTGACCTTCGATCCCCCGAGCACAACCGTGTAGGGCTTCTCGACCCGACCCGTCAAGCGATCGAGGACATCGAGCTCGGCTGCGATGAGCAGACCGGCCGCGCTCGGGAGAAGCTCGGCCAGCTCGTAGACGCTCGCCTGCTTGCGGTGCACGACGCCGAAGCCGTCGGACACCACGACGTCGCCGAGGTTCGCCAGCTCGGCCGCGAAGGACGCGCGCTCGTCGTCGTCCTTCGAGGTCTCGCGAGGATCGAACCGCAGGTTCTCGAGCAGGCTGACCCGTCCCGCGATCACCGTGGGATCGGTGGGCACCTCGGCGACGAAGGCGACGTCCTCGCCCAGGAGCTCGCCGAGGCGGACGGCCACCGGCGCGAGGCTGTACTTGGCGTCGGGGGTGCCGTCCGGGCGACCGAGGTGCGACATCGCGATCACCTTGGCGCCCGCATCCAGCAGCAGCCGGATGGTGGGCACCGACGCGCGGACACGTCCGTCGTCGGTGATCTCGCCGTCCTTCAGCGGGACGTTGAGGTCGCAGCGGAGCAGGACTGTCTTGCCGTCGAGGTCCCCGAGGGACTCGATGGAGCGCAGGGTCATCGTCGGAGCCGTCGAGACGCGAGCCCTAGAGCTTGGCGCCGACGAACTCGGTGATGTCGACGAGGCGGTTGGAGTAGCCCCACTCGTTGTCGTACCACGACGCGACCTTGACCTGGTTGCCGATGACCTTGGTCAGACCCGAGTCGAAGATCGACGAGTGCGGGTCGGACACGATGTCGCTCGAGACGATCTCGTCCTCGGTGTAGCTGAGGATGCCCTTGAGGGGACCCTCGGCGGCGGCCTTGTACGCGGCGTTGATCTCGGCGACGGTGGCGGGCTTCGTCAGCTCGACGGTCAGATCGGTGATCGAGCCCGTCGGAACCGGCACCCGGAGCGCGTAGCCGTCGAGCTTGCCGACGAGCTCGGGGATGACCAGGCCGAGAGCCTTGGCGGCGCCCGTCGACGTCGGGATGATGTTGGCGGCGGCCGCGCGGGCACGGCGCAGGTCGCTGTGCGGGCCGTCCTGCAGGTTCTGGTCTGCCGTGTAGGCGTGGACCGTGGTCATGAGACCGCGCTCGATACCGAAGTTGTCGAGCAGCACCTTGGCGAGCGGCGCGAGGCAGTTCGTCGTGCAGGAGGCGTTCGAGATGATCGAGTGGATGGCCGGGTCGTAGGTGTCCTCGTTCACGCCGAGCACCAGAGTGGCGACGTCGGCGCCCGTGGCAGGGGCCGAGACGATGACCTTCTTGGCGCCCGCGGTGATGTGCTTCTGGGCATCCTCGGCCTTGGTGAAGCGGCCGGTCGACTCGATCACGATGTCGACGCCCAGCTCGCCCCAGGGGAGGTTGGCGGGGTCGCGCTCCTCGAAGACCTTGATGGACTTGCCGTTGACGATGATCTCGTTCTCGTTGTACGTCACCTCGGCGTCGAGGCGGCCGGTGATGGTGTCGTACTTGAGCAGGTGCGCCAGGGACTTGTTGTCGGTGAGGTCGTTCACCGCCACGATCTCGAGGTCGCTGCCCTTGGCGAGCGCCGCGCGGAAGAAGTTGCGGCCGATGCGGCCGAATCCGTTGATGCCGATCTTGACGGACACGATTCTCCTAGCTGTCGGCGCTCATCGAGCGCCCGTGTGATGGGGGTGGTGGCGAGCCGGCGCCGGGGTGCGAGACCCCGGCTTCCGGCTCACCAACGTTAGCAGTCGAGCCTGTGCCCGACGTGCTCACTCAGCCGCGTGCGGCGGTGAAGCGCTCGGCCGCGTTGGCCCAGTTCGCGATGTTCCAGAAGGCTTTCACGTAGTCGGCCTTGACGTTCACGTAGTCGAGGTAGAACGCGTGCTCCCACATGTCGAGCTGCAGGACCGGCGTGGTCGTCTGCGGGGTGTTGCCCTGCTGGTCGTAGAGCTGCTCGATGATGAGGCGCTCCCCCAGCGAGTCCCAGGCGAGGATGCCCCAGCCCGAGCCCTGGAGGCCGAGCGAGGCGGCGGTGAAGTGCGCCTGGAACTTGTCGAAGGATCCGAAGCTGTCGTCGATCGCCGCGGCGAGCTCGCCCTCGGGCTTGTCGCCGCCGTCGGGGCTGAGGTTGGTCCAGAAGATGGAGTGGTTGACGTGGCCGCCGAGGTGGAACGCCAGGTCCTTTGAGAACTGGTTCACCTTGCTGAAGTCGCCGGCCTCGCGGGCTTCGGCGAGCTTCTCGAGGGCCGTGTTGGCGCCGGTGACATAGGCGGCGTGGTGCTTGGAGTGATGCAGCTCCATGATGCGGGCGCTGATGTGCGGCTCGAGTGCCGCGTAGTCGTACGGGAGCTCCGGGAGCGTGTAGTCGGCCATCGTTGTCTCTCTCCTTGCGATTGGATTCTCAGTCTATGAACGCGGCTCGGGCGGGCTTATTCCTCGAAGCCGGGTGGCAGGTTCGCGTCGGTGCCGGGGAGCCCGTTGTCGTCGGCGTATTTGTCGGCCATGGCGAGCAGGCGTCGGATGCGACCTGCCACGGCGTCCTTGGTCATCGGCGGATCGGCGTGGTGGCCGAGCTCGTCGAGGCTGGCGTCGCGGTGGTCGAGTCGCAGGCGACCGGCGTACCGCAGGTGCTCGGGGACGTCGTCGCCGAGCAGCTCGAGCGCGCGCTCGACGCGGGAGCACGCGGCCACCGCGGCCTGGGCGCTGCGGCGGAGGTTTGCGTCGTCGAAGTTGACGAGCCGGTTCGCTGTGGCGCGCACCTCGCGGCGCTGGCGCATCTCCTCCCACGAGACGACGCTCTTCTCGGCGCCCATGAGGCGGAGCATGGCGCTGATCGCATCCCCGTCGCGGATGACGACCCGGTGCATGCCGCGCACCTCGCGGGCCTTGGCGGCGATCTTGAGACGCCCGGCGGCGCCGACGAGGGCCATGGCCGCCTCGTTCCCGGGGCATCCGACCTCGAGCGCTGCCGACCGGCCGGGATCGGTGAGGGTGCCATGGGCGAGGAACGCGCCCCGCCAGACGGCCGCCAGCTCCTCACGCGAGCCGGTGGTCAGCCGGTTGGGGAGCCCGCGCACAGGGCGGCGCCGAGCGTCGAGCAGACCCGCCTGTCGAGCCAGGGTCTCTCCCCCGTCGATCACCCGCACCAGGTAGGTGCTCGTGCGGCGGAGGTTGCTGCCCGAGATCACCGACACCTCGCTGCGCACGCCGTACAGCTCGGCCAGGTCCTTGCGCAGACGCCGCGCGATCTGGGGCGAGTCGAGCTCGGCTTCGACCGCGATGCGATTGGAGATGATGTGCAGGCCGCCCGAGAACCGCAGCAGAGTGGCGAGCTCTGCGGCTCGCACCGTGGTCTTGCCGACCTCGACGGCGGCGAGTTCCTCTTTCACATCCGAGGTCAGAGCCACGCGGTGTTCCCACTTCCCGTTGACGGGCGCCGGTCGACCGGCTCCCGCTTCATGCGCACCTCGTCGATCCGGTCATTCACGACCGAGATCACGGTGCTTGACGTTGACATTGAGGCCGGGGAGCGCGCTCAGGCGGCGTCCGATCTCCTCGGCGATGGCCACGGACCGGTGCTTTCCACCGGTGCAGCCCAAGGAGATCGTAGCGTGTCGCTTGTTCTCGCGACGGTACCCGGCGAGCACCGGGGTGAGCGCCGCGACGTACGCGTCGATGAACTCCGCCGCGCCCTCCTGCCCGAGCACGTAGTCGCGCACGGGCTCGTCGAGCCCGGTCTGCGCGCTGAGCTCGGGGATCCAGAACGGGTTCGGCAGGAACCGGCAGTCGGCCACGGAGTCGGAGTCGGTGGGCAGGCCGTACTTGAACCCGAAGCTCATGACAGTGACGCGCGTCGCCGTCTCGATGTCGTCGGCGAACTGCTCCTGCACCTTCAGTGCCAGCTGGTGGATGTTGAGCTCGGTGGTGTCGATCACGACGTCGCTCAGCTCGCGCAGCTCGGCGATGCGTGCCCGCTCGGCCGTGATGCCGTCGAGCAGGGTGCCGTCGCCCTGCAGCGGGTGCGGACGCCGCACCTGCTCGAACCGCCGCACGAGAGCGGCGTCGGTGGCGTCGAGGAAGAGGATGCGCAGGTGTGCCTGGTCGCGGAGCGACTCGAGCGCCTCCTGCACGTCGGCGAACAGCCTCCCCCCGCGCACGTCGACCATGGCCGCGACCTTCGGGATGGACTCCCCCGTCGCGCTCGACAGGTCGACCAGCGGCCGCAGCATCGACGGCGGCAGGTTGTCGACGACGTACCAGCCGAGATCCTCGAGGGCGTTTCCGACGGTCGAGCGCCCCGCGCCGGACATGCCGGTCACGATGAGCATCTCGCGGGACACCTGATCGGTCGTCATTCGGCTGGCTGCGTCTCCTGGGGCGGGGATCCGGACGGGAGGAGCGAGGCGTCGTCGGGCACGACCTCGATGCCCAGCCTAGCGATGATGGCGGATGCCAGGGCCGGGCCGACCCCCTTCACCTCGCTGATCTGCTCGGGGGTGGCCGCCTTCAGCCTGGCCACGGATCCGAAGTGCTTCAGCAGCATCTTGACGCGGGTCGGGCCGAGTCCGGGGATCTCGCCGAGCACGGACGAGATGTCGGATCGGCGCTTCTGCCGCTGGAAGGTGATGGCGAAGCGGTGAGCCTCGTCGCGGATCCGCTGCAGCATGAAGAGCGCCTCGCTGTTGCGCGGCAGGATGACCGGGAAGTCGGAGTCCGGGAGCCAGATCTCCTCCAGCCGCTTGGCGAGCCCGCAGATGGGGATGTCGGTGATGCCCGCGTCGTCGAGCGCGCGCTTGGCCGCCTGCACCTGCGGCTGCCCGCCGTCGATCACCATCAGGCCCGGCTTGTAGGCGAACCGCTTGCGCTGCCCGGTCGGCACGCCGTCGGCGTCGACCTGCTGCTCGGGCTCGTCGGACTCGTCCTGGTAGCGCGCCAGGCGGCGCGTGAGCACCTGGTAGATCGCCTCGGTGTCGTCGGCGTACTCGGCGATCCCGAACTTGCGGTAGTCGCTCTTCTTGGGCAGACCGTCCTCGAACACGACCATCGACGCGACGATGTTGGTGCCGCCGAGGTGCGACACGTCGTAGCACTCCATGCGCAGGGGGGCCTCGTCGAGGCCCAGGGCGTCCTGGATGTCGGTGAGAGCCTGGTTGCGTGAGACGTAGTCGCTCGCGCGCCGGGTCTTGTAGAGCATCAGCGACTGGCGCGCGTTCAGCGTCGCCATCTCGAGCACCTTGGCCTTGTCGCCGCGCTGCGCCGTCCGTAGCGCCACGCTCCCCCCGCGGGGTCGAAGGGCCGCGAGCCAGCGCTCGAGCGCCGCGGCGTCGTCGGGCAGGCCCGGCACGATGATCTCGTGCGGGGGCGCCTCGGTGTCGTACGCGCTCTCGAGCACCGACTCGACGAGCTCGCCGAGCGTCACGTCGAGCTCCTTGTCGACGACCCAGCTGCGCACGCCGCGCACGCGGCCGCCGCGCACGACGAACTGCTGGACCGCGGCGGCGAGCTCGTCCTGCTCGATGCCGAAGACATCCGCGTCGACCCCGTCGGACAGCACCACGGCGCTCTTCTCGAGCACGTTCTCGAGCGCCGAGACGCGATCGCGCAGCTTCGCGGCCTCCTCGTACTCCTGGGCGTCGGACGCGCGCTTCATCTGCCGCTGCATCCGCGTGATGACCGAGCGGTCGTGGCTGGTCATGAACGCCGCGAACTGCTCGACGATCGCCCGGTGCTCCTCGATCGTGACCTTCTGGGAGCACGGCCCCCCGCAGCGTCCGATCTGTCCGGGGAAGCACGAGCGACTGCTCGCCATCGCCTTCGCGTAGCTCGAGTCGGAGCAGGTGCGCATCGGGAACGCCTTGAGCATCAGGTCGATGGTCTCGCGCACCGCCCAGATCTTCGGGTACGGCCCGAAGTACCGGGCGCCGGGGATGCGGTGGTTGCGGGTCACCATCACGCGCGGGGCCTCGTCGGCCATGGTCAGCGCCATGAAGGGGTAGCTCTTGTCGTCACGGAACTTGACGTTGTAGGGCGGGTCGAACTCCTTTATCCACGTGTACTCCAGCTGCAGCGCCTCGAAGTCGCTGCCGACCGTGGTCCACTCGACCTTCGACGCCGACAGCACCATGTGGCGGGTGCGCTTGTGCAGGCTGCGCAGCGGCTGGAAGTAGTTGCTGAGCCGCTGGCGCAGGTTGTTGGCCTTGCCGACGTAGAGGATGCGGCCGGAGGGGTCGCTAAAGCGGTAGACGCCGGGCTGGGTCGGGATCTCGCCGGCCTCGGGACGCCAGGAGATGGCGTCGGGCCGCTCGGTTCGGGCCATGGTGCGCGGCCTCCCCTAGCTCGCCTTGCGCCGGCCCTGCCCCGCCGACTCCGACTCGAGCAGCTCCCGCAGGAACAGGCCGGTGTGGCTGGCCTCGACCGTGGCGATCTTCTCGGGGGTGCCGACCGCGAGCACCTGGCCGCCGCCGGATCCGCCCTCGGGGCCGAGGTCGATGACCCAGTCGGCGCTCTTGATGACGTCGAGGTTGTGCTCGATCACGATGACCGTGTTGCCCTTGTCGACGAGGCCGTTGAGCACGAGGAGGAGCTTCCGCACGTCCTCGAAGTGGAGGCCCGTGGTGGGCTCGTCGAGCACGTACACGCTGCGGCCGTTGGACCGCTTCTGCAGCTCGGTCGCAAGCTTGACGCGCTGCGCCTCGCCGCCGGAGAGGGTCGTGGCGCTCTGACCGAGACGCACGTAGCCGAGCCCCACGTCGACGAGCGTCTTGAGGAAGCGGTGGATCGCGCTGATCGGCTCGAAGAAGTCGGCGGCCTCGCTGATCGGCATGTCGAGCACCTCGGCGATGTTCTTGCCCTTGTAGTGCACCTGCAGCGTGTCGCGGTTGTAGCGCGCTCCCCCGCACACCTCGCACGCGACGTAGACGTCGGGCAGGAAGTTCATCTCGATCTTGATCGTGCCATCGCCGGAGCAGTTCTCGCAGCGCCCGCCCTTGACGTTGAAGCTGAACCGGCCGGGCTGGTAGCCCCGAGCCTTCGCCTCCATCGTCTCGCTGAACAGGCTGCGGATGCGGTCGAAGACGCCCGTGTAGGTCGCAGGGTTGGAGCGCGGCGTGCGCCCGATCGGCGCCTGGTCGACGTGCACGACCTTGTCGAGCTGCTCGAGCCCGGTCACGCGCTTGTGCTTGCCCGGCACCTGACGGGCGCCGTTGAGCGTGTTGGCCAGCACCTTGTAGAGGATGTCGTTGACGAGGCTCGACTTGCCGGAGCCGCTGACTCCCGTGACCGCGACGAACGCGCCGAGCGGGAAGCTCACCGTCACGTCGCGCAGGTTGTTGGCTTTCGCCCCCTCGACCGTGATCTGGCGCTTCTTGTCGATCCGGCGCCGCTTCGAGGGCATCTCGATCGCCTTGCGGCCCGCGATGTAGTCGCCGGTCACCGAGTGCTGGTTGGCCAGCAGTGCCTCGTAGCTGCCCGAGTGGACGACCTCGCCACCGTGCTCGCCGGCGCCGGGACCGATGTCGACGATCCAGTCGGCGGTGCGGATGGTGTCCTCGTCGTGCTCGACGACGATGAGCGTGTTGCCGAGGTTCTTGAGCTTGACCAGGGTGTCGATCAGACGGCGGTTGTCGCGCTGGTGGAGGCCGATGCTGGGCTCGTCGAGCACGTAGAGCACGCCGGTCAGACCCGATCCGATCTGCGTGGCCAGGCGGATGCGCTGGGCCTCGCCGCCCGAGAGCGTCGCGGCCGCGCGCGCCATGGTCAGGTACCCGAGGCCCACCTCGAGCAGGAACTCGAGCCGGAGCCGGATCTCGCGCAGTACCGCGGCCGCGATCTTCGCCTCCCGCTCGGTGAGCTCGAGGTCGTTCATGAACGCGTACGAGTCGAGGAGGCTCAGGTCGGAGACGGCGGAGATGCTGTTGCCGGCCACCTGCACCGCGAGCACCTCGGGCTTCAGCCGCTGGCCGTCGCACACGGGACACGGGATCTCGCGGAGATACTCGCCGTAGCGCTGCTGCGAGTAGTCGCTCTCGGCCTCGAGGTACTTGCGCTCGATGTAGGGCATGACGCCCTCGAATCCGGTCGAGTACTTCATCGTGCGGCCGTAGCGGTTGCGCCACTGCACCTGCACCTCGAAGTCGCTCCCCTTGAGGATCGCCTCGCGCACGTTCTCGGGGAGCTTGCCCCACGGTGTGTCGAGCGAGAAGTCGAGGTCGCGGCTCAGGCCCTCCAGCAGGCGCTGGAAGTAGCTGTACATGCCCTTGCCGGACTGGTTCCATGGCAGCACGACGCCCTCGTTCAGGCTGAGGCTGTGGTCGCCGATGAGCAGGTCGCCGTCGACGGCCATCTTGGTGCCGAGCCCGGAGCACTCAGGGCAGGCGCCGAAGGGAGCGTTGAACGAGAACGTGCGGGGCTCGATCTCGGTGAGCTGGATCGGGTGGTTGTTCGGGCAGCTGAGTTTCTCGCTGTAGGTGCGGAGTCCGCCCGGACCCTCGACGTCGACGTAGTCGACCGTGACGAGGCCCTTGCTCAGGCCCAGCGCGGTCTCGACGGAGTCGGTGAGGCGGGTCAGCAGGTCGTCGGCGGCGACCAGGCGGTCGACGACCACGGCGATGTCGTGCTTGATCTGCTTCTTGAGGATGGGCGGGTCGGTGAGCTGGATGAGCTCGCCGTCGACGATCGCGCGCGAGTATCCGCCGGCGGCGAGCTCCTTGAAGAGGTCGACGAACTCGCCCTTCTTCTGCGAGACGATCGGCGCGAGCACCTGATAGCGGGTGCCGACCTCGAGCTCCATGAGCTGGTCGGCGATCTGCTGCACGGTCTGCCGCTGGATGAGCTCGCCGCAGACGGGACAGTGCGGCTCGCCGATGCGTGCCCAGAGCAGGCGCATGTAGTCGTAGATCTCGGTGATCGTGCCGACGGTCGAGCGCGGGTTGCGGTTCGTCGACTTCTGGTCGATCGACACCGCGGGGCTGAGACCCTCGATGAAGTCGACATCGGGACGATCGACCTGGCCGAGGAACTGCCGCGCATAGGCCGACAGCGATTCGACGTACCGGCGCTGGCCCTCGGCGAAGATCGTGTCGAAGGCGAGGCTCGACTTGCCCGAGCCCGAGAGGCCGGTGAAGACGACGAGCGAGTCGCGAGGGATCTCGAGGTCGACGTTCTTCAGATTGTGGACGCGAGCACCGCGCACGCTGAGCTTATGGGCTCCGGAAACAGGGGTGATCGACACTGAACCCAGTCTACCGACGCCACTGACATCGCGCGCTGGAGCTAAGGGCGAATGCACTTTCGTGCATTCGCCGCGACGCCAGCGCCGATGCCCGTCCCGGGCATCGGACTAGCGAACATGCCCCGCCGTCTCCATCTGCCGTAGCTCGCGCTTGAGCTCGCTCAGCTCGTCGCGCAGCCGACCGGCGAGCTCGAACTTGAGCTCCCCCGCCGCCTGCAGCATCTGGTCGTTGAGGTCGGCGATGATCGTCTCCAGCTCGCGGGCTCCCGCTGCCCCGAGACCCTCCCGCTTGAGATTGGGCGTCGGCGCGCGCTTCCTGCCGTCGCGTCCCGCGAGCAGCGCCGCCGTGTCGGCGCCCTCCCGTGCGAGCACGTCGGTGATGTCGGCGATCTTCTTGCGCAGCGGCTGCGGGTCGACACCCCGCTCGAGGTTGTAGGCGACCTGCTTCTCGCGACGACGGGTCGTCTCCTCGATGGCCTGCTTCATCGAGTCGGTGAGGTTGTCGGCGTACATGTGCACCTCGCCCGACACGTTGCGCGCCGCGCGACCGATCGTCTGGATGAGGGAGGTGGACGATCGCAGGAAGCCCTCCTTGTCGGCGTCCAGGATCGCCACCAGCGACACCTCGGGCAGGTCGAGACCCTCGCGCAGGAGGTTGATGCCGATCAGCACGTCGTAGACACCGGCCCGCAGCTCGGTGAGCAGCTCGACGCGTCGCAGGGTGTCGACGTCGGAGTGCAGGTACCGCACGCGGACGCCCGCCTCCGCGAGGTAGTCGGTCAGCTCCTCCGCCATCTTCTTGGTCAGCGTGGTCACGAGCACTCGCTCGTCCTTCTCGGCGCGGGTGCGGATCTCCTCGAGCAGATCGTCGATCTGGCCCTTGGACGGCTTGACGATGATCTGGGGGTCGATCAGACCGGTCGGGCGGATGATCTGCTCGACCACCGAGTCCGTGATGCCCATCTCGTAGCGCCCGGGGGTGGCCGAGAGGTACACCTTCTGGCCGACGCGGTTCAGGAACTCCTCCCAGCGCAGCGGGCGGTTGTCGAGAGCGCTCGGCAGGCGGAAGCCGTGGTCGACGAGGGTGCGCTTGCGGCTGGCGTCGCCCTCGTACATCGCGCCGATCTGCGGCACGGTCACGTGCGACTCGTCGATGACGACGAGGAAGTCCTCGGCGAAGTAATCGAGCAGGGTGTTGGGGGCCTGACCGGGCTGACGGCCGTCGATGTGACGGGAGTAGTTCTCGATGCCGTTGCAGAATCCGATCTGCTCCATCATCTCGAGGTCGAAGCTGGTGCGCATGCGCAGCCGCTGCGCCTCGAGCAGCTTGCCCTGCGCCTCGAACTCGGCGAGGCGCTCGGCGAGCTCGATCTTGATCGACGCGATCGCCCGGTGCATGGCCTCGGGACTCGCCGCGTAGTGCGTCGCGGGGAACACGGAGACCGCATCCATCTTGCGCAGCACGTCGCCGGTGAGCGGGTGCAGCTGGTACAGCGCCTCGATCTCGTCGCCGAACATCTCGATGCGGATCGCGTGCTCCTCGTAGACCGGGATGATCTCGATCGTGTCGCCGCGGACGCGGAACTTGCCGCGCGAGAAGTCGACGTCGTTGCGCTCGTACTGCATGTTGAGGAACCCGCGCACGAGCTTGTCGCGCGAGATGCGGTCGCCGACCTGCAGCGCCGACATCGCACCCAGGTACTCCTCCGCGGCGCCGAGGCCGTAGATGCACGAGACGGTCGACACGACGATCACGTCGCGCCTGCTCAGCAGGGCGTTGGTCGTCGAGTGCCGCAGGCGCTCGACCTCGGAGTTGATCGACGAGTCCTTCTCGATGAAGGTGTCGGTCTGCGGCACATACGCCTCGGGCTGGTAGTAGTCGTAATAGCTGACGAAGTACTCGACCGCGTTGTTGGGCAGCAGGTCGCGGAACTCGGTCGCCAGCTGGGCCGCCAGCGTCTTGTTGTGTGCGAGCACCAGGGTGGGGCGCTGCACCTGCTCGACCAGCCACGCGGTGGTCGCCGACTTGCCCGTTCCGGTCGCGCCGAGCAGCACCACATCGGTCTCACCGGCGTTGATGCGCTGCGCGAGCTCGGCGATGGCCTGCGGCTGGTCACCGCTCGGCACGTACTCGCTGATGACCTCGAAGGGTCGGACCGAACGGGTGGGCTTCATCCCTCCAGCGTACGTCGAGCCGCCGACACCCCGCCGGGCCTCAGCGAGCCTCGGCGAGCACGGTCCAGAGGGCGTCCGCGCGCTCGAGGGTCTCGTCCAGAGTGCCCCCGGAGTCGATGACGTGGTCGGCGATCGCGCGCCTCTCGGCGTTGGTCGCCTGCGACGCGATCCGAGCCCGCGCGTCCTCCTCGGACATGCCGCGCAGCTCCACCATCCGCCGTACGCGCACGTCGTCGTCGGCCTCGACGACCACGACGCGGTCGAACTCGCGGTCGCCGATGCGGCCCTCCGCCAGCAGCGGCACGTCGTAGACGACGACGGCGTGCGGATCGGCGCGCCCGGCGGCCGCGAACCGCTCGGCCGACAGCGCGCGCACCGCCGGGTGCGTGATGGCGTTGAGCTCATGACGCCGTTCCGCGTCGGCGAAGATGATCGCCCCGAGCGCCGGACGGTCGAGCGAGCCGTCGCTCGCGATGACCCCCGGCCCGAAGACCTCGGCGATCCGGGCGAGGGCGGGGGTGCCGGGCTCCACGACCTCGCGGGCGATGCGGTCGGCGTCCACCACCACGGCGCCGTGCTGGGCCAGGCGTGCCGCCACCACGGACTTGCCCGATGCGATCCCGCCGGTCAGTCCCACGAGCAGCACCCGGCCATCGTAACCGCCCTCGGTCGCGCGGGGCCCGGCTGGTAGCCTCGGAGCCATGCTCGAGTTCTTGACGGGAGCCGGTCTCGCGACCGCGGCGGGCCTCAACGCCTACATCCCGCTGCTCGCGATGGGGCTCCTCGGGCGCTTCACCGACTGGGTCACCCTGCCGTCGGGGTGGGCGTGGCTCGGCAACGAGTGGGTCATGGTGATCTTCGGCGTCCTGCTCGTCATCGAGATCGTCGCCGACAAGATCCCGGCCGTCGACTCGGTCAACGACTGGATCCAGACTCTCGTGCGCCCGGCCGCAGGCGGCATCCTGTTCGGAACGGGCACGTCGTCCGAGACCGTCGCGGTCACCGATCCGGCGTCGTTCTTCGCAAGCAACCAGTGGGTGCCGATCGTCATCGGCATCCTGCTCTCGCTCACGGTCCACGCGGCCAAGTCCATGGCCCGTCCCGCCGCCAACGCCGTCACATTCGGGCTCGCCGCGCCCGCCCTGAGCGCCGCAGAGGACGTCGCGAGCGTCGTGCTCACGGTGCTGGCTGTTCTGTTCCCGCTGCTGGTGATCGTCGCGATCGCCGGCGTCGTGGCAAGCCTCGTCGCCCTGATCAGGCGGATGCGACGGAAGCGCCGTCAGCTGGGTGCGGCCCCGCAGATCGCGCCGACGGGGGCGTCCACACATACGGCGTCGTCTGGGTGATGGCGCGGAATCCGAGACGCTCGAGGATCGGGCGGCTCATCTCGGACGCGTCCACCTGCAGGTACCGGTAGCCGCGCTCCCGCGCGATCGCCGCCCGGCGGGCGACCAGGGCGCGATAGACGCCCCGTCCGCGCCAGGCGGACAGCGTCGATCCGCCCCACAGTCCGGCGAAGTCGCCGTCCGGTCTCATCACGAGCCAGGCGGCCGAGACGACGGCGCCGTCTGCCTCGGCGACCAGCACGCGGATGCCGTCCTGGCCGAGTGCATCGATGCGCTGCCGCAGGTCGGCGGCGATCCACGACCAGTCCTCGCCCCAGACCTCGGTGTGCAGGACTCCGATCGCGGCGAGATCGCGGGGGTCGTCCGTCTCGCGGACGCTCACTCCGGCCACGTCCGAGCCGAGGCCGGCCAGGTCGGCGGAGGTGCCGATGAGGACGGTCTCCGGCTCCTCGGGAGAGAACCCGGCGGTGATCAGCCGATCCGTCAGATCGTCGGGCTGGTCGTAGCCATACGTCTTCCACTCGACCGGCAAGCCGACGGCCGCGAAGTGGTCGCGCTGGCGGGCGATCAGGGCGTCGAGGTCGGCGCCGCGAAGGCCGGTGTCGCGCGGCGTCGCGATGAAGCCGCCCGAGGAGTAGGTGACGCGGGTGACGGGGCCGTCGATCTGGGCCGGCGCACCGTCGCCGGTCGCCGCACCACCCCGAACCTGAGCGTCGAAGAGCGCGAGGATGTCGTCTGACCCGCCGTCGCCGGACACAGAGAGGGCCGGACGCATCTGCGCCCGGCCCTCATCCATGAGTCAGAACCTAGTTGTTCGAGCTGAGCTTCTCGCGAAGAGCCGCGAGCGACTCGTCGTCGGCCAGCGTGCCGGCCGAGGCCGACTCGCTGGAGAAGGAGTTCGACGACGAGGACGACGAGGACGCGGCGGGGCGGGTCTCGTCGATCTGCGACTCGGCCTCCTCGGCCGCGAGGATCTGCTTCTTGTGGGCCTCCCAGCGCACCTGAGCGGCCGCGTACTCGGCCTCCCACGCCTCGCGCTGGGTGTCGAAGCCCTCGAGCCACTCGCCGCTGGTCGCGTCGAAGCCCTCGGGGAACTTGTAGTTACCCTGCTCGTCGTACTCGGTGACCATGCCGTACAGGGCGGCGAGGCCGGAGTCGAACTCGGCGTTGTTCGGGTCGATGCCCTCGTTGGCCTGCTTGAGGCTCAGCGAGATGCGGCGACGCTCGAGGTCGATGTCGATGACCTTGACGAAGACCTCGTCGCCGACCGACACGACCTGCTCGGCGAGCTCGACGTGCTTGCCCGACAGCTCGGAGATGTGCACCAGGCCCTCGATGCCCTCGGCGACGCGGACGAACGCACCGAACGGCACCAGCTTGGTGACCTTTCCGGGCGCGATCTGGCCGATCGCGTGGGTGCGGGCGAACAGCTGCCACGGGTCCTCCTGGGTGGCCTTGAGCGACAGCGACACGCGCTCGCGCTCCAGGTCGACCTCGAGGATCTCGACGGTGACCTCCTGGCCCACCTCGACGACCTCGGAGGCGTGCTCGATGTGCTTCCACGAGAGCTCGGAGACGTGCACGAGGCCGTCCACGCCGCCCAGGTCGACGAACGCGCCGAAGTTGACGATGGAGGACACGACGCCCTTGCGGACCTGGCCCTTCTGGAGGTTGTTGAGGAACGTCGAGCGCGACTCGCTCTGCGTCTGCTCGAGCAGCGCGCGGCGGCTCAGGACGACGTTGTTGCGGTTCTTGTCGAGCTCGAGGATCTTGGCCTCGATCTCCTGACCGAGGTACGGCGTGAGGTCGCGGACGCGGCGCAGCTCGATGAGCGAGGCCGGGAGGAAGCCGCGGAGGCCGATGTCGACGATGAGCCCGCCCTTGACGACCTCGATGACCGACCCGGTGACGACGCCATCCGAGTCCTTGATCTTCTCGACGTCGCCCCACGCACGCTCGTACTGCGCGCGCTTCTTGGACAGGATCAGACGGCCTTCCTTGTCCTCCTTCTGGAGAACGAGGGCCTCGACCATGTCGCCGACGTTGACGACCTCGGAGGGGTCGACGTCGTGCTTGATGGAGAGCTCGCGCGAGGGGATGACGCCCTCGGTCTTGTAGCCGACGTCGAGGAGGACCTCGTCGCGGTCGATCTTGACGACGGTTCCTTCGATGAGGTCGCCGTCGTTGAAGAACTTGAGGGTCAGTTCGACCGCGGCCAGGAAGTCTTCAGCAGATCCGATGTCGTTGATGGCGACCTGCTTGGTAGCCGTGGCGGTCGTTGCGGTTGTCATGTAGTGGGTGCTCCGGATGGATGGGTGTCGGGCCGACGGCACGATGATGCTGGCTGCGCCGAGGGCATGAGTGATGGGAATGCCGCGAGAGCGACACTCCAGCTTAGCGCATGGGGGTCTGAGCTACGAGAGGCGTCAGCGCTGCAGCAGCGCGTCGAGCCCGACGGCCATCGCGGCCGCCAGACGGAAGTCGATCCTCGGGTCGGGCACGTCGACGGTGTAGCGATCGCGCAGTGAGAACTGCCGGTCGCTCGACATGACGACCTGGCCGCTGGCCTTGTCGCGGAAGTCGAAGTGGAACGAGAACGGGAAGTCGACGAAGCGCCGGATGATAGCGACGACCTCGTTGCGCTCCTGGCCGTAGGCGTCGATGCCCGGACCGCCGAGGTGGAAGCTCGACCGCAGCAGGCTGGCCTTGAAGTCCTTCTGGAAATAGCCGATCGGCGTGCCGGCCGCGTCGAACACGTCGTAGACGGACGACAGGTCGAGGATCTGGCGGGCGGCGAAGGAGAACACCGGCTGCGTGCGGGCCTCGTCGGCGAAGAAGGTGACGCGCTCCTTCATGGCGAGGCGCTTCTGCTGGGCTACCGCCAGCAGCGGACCCGGAGTGCCGTCGGGGTTCGCGACACGCACCTCGTAGCGGTTCACCATCATCGTCAGGCGCTGCTTCACGAAGAATCGCGACAGGTGGTGGACTCCGCCCGCGGGCGCGGCGGGCGCGCCAGGCGCGGGAACCGCATCGGGGTTCGCAGGGTCGGGACTCACGGGCTCGGTCATGTCGGAGAGTCTAGGTGCGACCTGACGGTCCGTCAGCATTCGCGATCAGGTGGTCGGCACCCGGAAGCTCTCGCCCTCGTAGGTCCAGATCTCCGCCGGGTAGCCGGCCTGGATCTGATTCTTCTCCGTCGGGCTGGCCGTGTAGAAGTGGTGCTGGTTCTTGGGGCTCCAGAACCTGTAGACCAGCGTGCTCGTCGCGGGGTTCGCCGAGACGGGGAGGACGTAGTAGGCGGTTCCCTCGAACGTCCAGGTGGTCGAGGGGAAGTTGGCGATGATGGACGACTTCTCGGTATCCGAGATCGTGAAGAAGTGCCCCTTCATGCTGGGGCTGTAGAACCGGTACAGAGGCGTGGATCCGGCGACCGGCGTCGCGTAGGCCGTGTAGGCGACCCCCTCGTACGTCCAGACCTGCGGCGGGTAGCTCGCGACGATGGCGTCGCGCTCCGCCGTGCTGATCGTGTAGAAGTGCGTCGCGTTCTGCGGGCTGTAGAACCTGTAGACGGGTGCACCGGCGACGAGGTCGATCCGGATGTTGTTCGCCGCGCTGCCGCCGGTGGCGAGCATGGTGACGGTCACGCTGCCCGACGCGTTGGAGACCTGCTGCCCCACGGCCGAGGCGGTGGCGCAGGTCCAGTCCGACCGGTCGGGGCAGGTCCTCGCGAAGACCTGCGAGCCGCCCTGCGCCGTCGCTCCGGAGAGACGGATCCCGGTGCGCATCGGGATCGTGAGTCCCCCGATGCCGGCCGTCTTGTTCGGGGCGCTGTAGAACGTCCCCGTCTCCCCCGCGCGGTTCTCGACGAACAGGATCTCGCCGGTGACGGGATCCTTGATGCGATACCCGACGGTGCCGTAGCTGTTGATCTGGGCGAGGGTGCGCACCGTGGAGAGCGTGGCCGCCGATCCGATCTCGACGAGCGGCACCTGCGTGGCGTCGACGAAGCCGAGCGCCCACTTCGACCGGATGTTGAGCTGTCCGGGGCTGTCGTACCCGACGATGCCCTTGCCCATCACGTCCCAGAAGTCGCCGTACTCGCTCGACGAGCACGTCGCGGCGCACACGACGAGGTTCGAGTGGCCGAGGCCCATGTTGTGGCCGACCTCGTGGATGACCGTCGACTTGTCGATTCCGGTGCCGCCGACGATGGTGAGGACGCCGTTGCTGTGAAGCGAGTTCCCCACGACGCCGACGCCGATCGGCGAGCTCGCTCCGCACGCGGCCGGGAGGATCACGGCGACGTGCCGACCGTCGTCCTGAGCAAGAAACGCGCTCAGACCCTGCAGCGAGTTGGCGTAGGTCGGGTAGGTGCGGTTGATCGCCTCCGCCCACATCGGACGCGGGTCGGCGGTGCACGCCAGTCCCGATGTGTAGGAGACGGGGACGCCGACCGAGGAGCTGTCGATGGCGCCGTCGGACTGGCCCTGCCAGTAGCCGGACACGAGGTTCATCATGGACTGGCCGCTGGACGCGTTGTACGGCGACGCAGTGCCTCCGACGGTGGGGAGAGCTATCTGGAACGAATGCGAATGCGGGGTCGCCGTGCTGGCGAGCGCCGTGACGATGTCGCCGTCGGTGATCGCGACCGGCTCCTCGGCCTCGGCGGCCGCGGCGAGCACCTCGGCATCGGACGCGGCGGCGGTGCCGGCCGCGGCATCCGCGATCTCCTCGGGAACGGCGACCGTGCCCTGGAAGCGGTCACCGGTCGCGGCGTCGTCGACCTGCGAGCCGTCGAGCTCGATGTAGGAGTCCCCGACGAGCACCGACACCGACCTGTCCGGCTCAGCCGCGCCTGCGCCGGTCGGACTCTCGGAGTACATGACGAGCAGGGTTCCGTCGACGTCGATCAGGACGTCCGACGATGCCTCCGACGCGGTTGCCGGGCTCAGCGGTGCGACCAGCGATGCCGCCACCACGACGACGGCGCCCGCGAGAGATCCCCACCCTGCTCTGGTCACTCTGCAGTCCCCCGTCGACCGTCAATCCCCTGTGATCGAGGCTACCGACGCGGTTCGGGCGGGGCCAGAGCGCCCCTGGACCCATTGCGGGGGTCAGGCCAGCAGCTCCCCGCGCAGGGTGTCGAGTCCGACGCCGCCGAGGTCGAGCGCCCTCTTGTGGAAGTCCTTGAACGAGAAGGCCGCCCCCTCCCGCCGCTGAGCCGCCTCGCGGATCTGCTCCCAGATGCGCTGACCGACCTTGTAGGAGGGCGCCTGACCCGGCCATCCCAGGTAGCGGTTCACCTCGAACTTGATGAAGGCGTCGTTCATGTTCACGTTGGCGCGCATGAAGCGCAGCGCCTCCTGCGCGTCCCAGACACCGTCGCCGCCGAGCCGGGGCTTTCCGAGGTGGACGCCGATGTCGAGCACGACCCGTGCCGCCCGCATCCGCTGGCCGTCGAGCATGCCGAGCCGGTCGGCGGGGTCGTCGAGGTAGCCGAGCTCCTCCATGAGCCTCTCGGCGTAGAGCGCCCACCCCTCGGCATGGCCGCTGGTGCCCGCCAGGTTGCGGCGCCAGGTGTTGAGGGTCGCGCGGTTGTAGACCGCCTGACCGAGCTGAAGGTGGTGACCGGGGACTCCCTCGTGGTAGACCGTCGTCGTCTCGCGCCAGGTGTCGAACTCGGTGACTCCTTCGGGCACGCTCCACCACATCCGGCCGCTCCGTGAGAAGTCGTCGCTCGGGCTCGTGTAGTAGATCCCGCCGTCCTGCGTCGGGGCGATCATGCACTCGAGCGTGCGAACCGGCTCGGGGATGTCGAAGTGGTCGCGCGACAGCTCGGCGACCGCCTTGTCGCTGAGCGCCTGCATCCAGGACTGCAGCTCGTCGGTGCCGTGCAGCTTGCGGCTCTGGTCGTCGTCGAGGAAGGCGATGGCCTCCTCGACCGAGGCTCCGGGCACGATCTCGCCCGCGATCCGGGTCTGCTCGTCGACCATGCGGCGGAGCTCGTCGATCCCCCACTCGTAGGTCTCGTCGAGGTCGATCTCGGCACCGAGGAAGTGCCGCGACTGCAGCGCGTAGTGCTCCCGACCGACGCCGTCGCGCTCGCCGGCGACCGGCGCGAGCTCGCGCTCGAGGAACTCGGCCAGCTCGCCGTACGCGCGCGCCGACACCTCGGCGCCTGCGCGCAGATCGGATGCCAGCGGGTCCGGAAGCGTGCCCCCGCCCTCGAGCGCGGCGTGGCCCGTGAAGTCGAAGAAGAATCCGTCGGCGTCCGCGTGCCGACGAGCCTGGGCTGCGACCTCCGCGACCTGGCGACGCGCCGGGACCACACCGGCCGCGATGCCGGCGCGGAGGGTCTCGATGTAGCCGTCGACCGCGGCCGGGAGGTTGCCCAGCTTCTCGGCGATCGTCGCCCAGTCGTCGGTCGTCGCGGTCGGCATCAGATCGAAGGTCTCGCGGATCTCCTGGGCGGGCGAGACGATGACGTTGAGGTCGCGCAGATGCAGCTTCGCCTCGTACGACTCGACGGCCAGCTCGAGGTCGCTGAGGAGGTCGGCGCGCGTGACGCGATCGACCTCGTCGAGGGGCTCCGCGCCGCGCAGGGAGCCGATGACCGACCGGGCGGCGGCGATCTGCGCGTCGTGTCCGGCCGGGGACAGGTCGGCGTACTCCCCGAGGCGACCCTCCGTGCCGATCCAGACGGCCACGTCGGGATTGAGGTCGATGAGGGTCTGCACCCAGCCCTCTGCGATGGCGTCGATGGGGGTGGACTCACGAGCGGCGTCGGTCATGCAGACAGCGTAGTCAGGGCCGCCCGTCGCGGAGCGGCAGGCCGGTGATCGGGCCAGGCCGATGATCGAGCCTGTCGAGATCCGCGCGGTGGGTCTCGACAGGCTCGACCGGCGACGTCCTACTCCTTGTCGAGGTCCGTCTCGAGCACCTTCACGAGCTCGTCGAGGGCGGCGTCCGCTCCCTCGGCGTCGGACGCGAGGGTGACCTCCTCGCCGGAGCCGATGCCGAGCGAGAGCACGCCGAGGATGCTCGCCGCGTTGACGCTCTTGCCCTTCGCCGACGTGAGCGTCACGGGGACGCCGGTCTTGGCCGCAGCCTGGCTGAAGAGGGATGCGGGGCGGGCGTGCAGACCGACGCTCGAGGCGACGGTGACGGTGCGTTCTGGCATGGGGGTTCCTCCTACGGTTCGATGGTGACTTTGATCGCTTCGCCACGGGCGACGATCTCGATGCCCTCGAGGACCTGGTCGAGCGGGAGCCGGTGGGTGATCAGGTCGGCCACCGGCACCTCCCCCGCCGCGATCAGCTCGAGGGCACGCTTGTTGTGGTCGGGCGTCGATCCGTTGACGCCCACCAGGGTCAGTTCGCGGTAGTGAACGAGGTTGGCGTCGACCGTGATGGTCGACGCGTCCTTCGGGAGACCGCCGAAGAGGCTCAGACGGCCGCGGCGGGCGAGCATCAGCAGGCCCTGCTCCTGGGCCGCTCCGGATGCGGCCGCCGTGATCACCACGTCGGCGCCGCGTCCGCCGGTGAGCTCGAGCACAGCTGCGACGGGGTCCTGGGTGTCGGTCGCCACGGTGTGGTCCGGCCGCACGAGGGCGGCGGCGGCGGCGAGGCGCTCCGCGTTGAGGTCGATGAGGATGATGCGGGCGGCACCGCGGGAGCGGGCGAGGCGCACGTGCAGGCATCCGATCGGACCCGATCCGATGACGACCACCGTGTCGCCCCGGCCCACTCGTGCGAGCTCCTGACCGTTGAGCACGCAGGCCAGCGGCTCGGCCAGCGATGCCTCGGCGAAGGACAGGCCGTCGGGGATGCGGGTGAGCCCGTCGACGGCGAGCACCTCGCGCGGCACGATCATGTAGTCGGCGAAGCCGCCGGGGAACTGGTACCCCATCGAGAGCTGGTGGGGGCAGATGGCCTGATGACCCGCGAGGCAGTCCTCGCAGGTGCCGTCCGGGATGGCGGCGATGACCTGCACGCGGTCGCCGACCGACCAGCCGGCCACGCCGGCGCCGACGTCGACGATCTCCCCCGCGATCTCGTGCCCCATCACCTGGGGCGGGGTCATGTTGGGGTGTCCGGAGCGCGAGATCTTGACGTCGGTGCCACAGAGCGAGCACGCGCGCACCCGCACCTTCACCTCACCCGGAGCGACGTCCGGCTCGAGCGCCTGCTCGAGTCGGACGTCGCCGGGGGCATAGAACCTCGCGACCTTCAAGGAGCTACTCGTCGTCCTCGGAGTCGTCGTCCGCGAGCAGCTCGTACACCTGATCGGCCGACGTCGCGGCGCGCAGAGCGGCCGCCTTGTCGGGATCGAGCAGGACCGTCGCCAGCTGCGAGAGCAGAGCGATGTGGCCGTTGCCCTTCGCGGCGATGCCGACCGCGACGCTGACGTCGTTGCCGTCCCAGTCCACGCCCTCGGGGAAGCGGAGCACGACGATGGCATCGTCCTTGACCGCATCCTTGCCGGCGAGGGTGCCGTGAGGAATCGCGACACCCTCCCCGACGAAGGTCGAGACCGTGTTCTCGCGCTCGAGCATCGCGTCGATGTAGCCGGCGTCGATGGCGCCCGCGTCGAGCAGGGCCGCTCCGGCCTGCCTGATCGCGTCATCGCGATCTGCCGCCACCGCATCCAGACGGATGGATGCGGGGGCGAGCAGCTCGGTCAGCGGCTTCGACTGGTCGTCGGACATCCGATCAGACCTCGACCGTCGTGCCGTCTTGGATGGCCTTGATGATCTTCGTGATCTTCGGGTCGCCCAGGAACAGCTGGAACGGCACGACCGGCACGTCGGGGACGACCCCGCGTGCACGCTCGGCCAGACCCGCCTGGGTGACGACCAGATCGGCGTCGCCGGGGATGCTCGCGACGGGCGAGTGCTCGACCGTCACACCCGTCTTGGCGAGCTGCTTCTTGAGCGTGGAGGCGAGCATCACACTCGAGCCCATCCCCGCGTCGCAGGCAACGATCAGCTTCTTGACGCTGGATCCGTCGATGGTGGTCATGTCTGTTCTCCCTAGATTTCGGTGAGCCGGGAACGTCAGGCCTGGTCGGCGGCCGTGGGAACGCCCGCCTTCGAGGCCTTCTTGCTCTCGGCAACCTTCTCACGAGCGGCTTCGAGATCGATGGCCTCGTCGGTCGCGGACTCCTTGCGGCCGAAGCCGAGCAGCAGCGATCCGACGATGAACGCGACCGCAGCGGCGAGCACGATCCCGACCATGTTCAGGAGCAGCTTGTCCGGCGGCGACACCAGGATCCAGGCGAAGATGCTGCCGGGCGAGGGCGGTCCGTTGAGCGTCAGGCCCCAGATCTGCGCCCACAGCACGCCGGTGGCGCCACCCGCGATCGCCGCGACGATCAGGATCGGCTTCATCAGCACGTAGGGGAAGTAGATCTCGTGGATGCCACCGAGGAAGTGGACGACCATGGCGGCCGGCACCGTGGGACGGATCGCACGCGGTCCGAACAGCAGCATCGCGGTCAGGATTCCGAGGCCGGGGCCGGGGTTCGTCTCGATCATGTAGAAGATCGAGCCGGCGTCACCGGCCTGGGCGCCGAGCGGCGTGAACACTCCGTGGTTGAGGGCGTTGTTGAGGAACAGCACCTTTGCCGGCTCCACCACGATCGAGACGAGCGGCAGCAGGCCGGTCTGCACGAGGGCGTTGGTGAGGAAGCCGAGTCCCTGACCGATCCAGAAGGTGATCGGACCGAAGACGTACAGACCGAGGATGGCCATGCCACCACCGATGATGCCGGCCGAGAAGTTGTCGACGAGCATCTCGAAGCCGCCCTTGACCTTGCCGGCGATGGCGTTGTCCCACAGCTTGAGCAGCAGGGCGGTCAGCGGACCCATGACGAACGCACCGAGGATGGCGGGGCCGACCTCGGAGATGTTGGCCGGCGCGGCAGCGGGCTCGTCGGCGTTCAGAGCGAGGCCGGTGAGCTGCAGGGCGACCGGCGCGAGCATCGCGCCGAGCGTTCCGACCGCACCGACGACGGCGCCACGGGTGCCGTGGACCATCTTTCCGCCGGTGTAGCCGATGAGGAGCGGGATGAGGATCGAGATCAGCGGTCCGACGAGGGTCGCGATCTGCACCGTGAAGGGCAGCGGGTCCTCGGTGCGGCCGGCGATGACGTTAATCCAGCCGGTGGTGATGAAGAGGGCGGTGATGAGCCCGAACGCGATGAACGCGCCCAGGTTCGGCATCACCATGCCCGCGAGGAAGGCACCGAACCGCTGCACGCGAGCGCGCGCACCGGTCCCGGTGACCGTTGGGGTGAAATCTGACATGAGGGGTGGTACTCCTTCGTACGTTTCTTGGGCGTTTTCGGGGACGGTGGCGGTTCTAGCTGGCCAGGAGCGGCCGATCCAGATCTGGCTGCCACACCAGCTGGACATCTGAGGGGTCGAGGTCGGACGGCGAGGGCACCGCGCTGCCGGGCAGCCGCGTGGCGGCGGCGCCCCAGCTGAGGGCGGTCAGGAGGGCGGACTCGAGGTCCGTCTCGTCGGCGGTGAAGGCCGAGAGGAACCCGGCCAGGAAGCTGTCGCCCGCGCCGACGGTGCTGCGGGGACGCGAGACGTGAGATTCGCCGACGAGCATGCCGTCGGGTCCGACCAGGACCGCGCCCTCGGCGCCGAGGCTCACGAGCACCAGCTCGACCCCGCGGGCGCGGATCTCCTCGGCGGCCGCGACGACCGCGGCCACGGAGTCGAGGGGGCGGCCGACGAGCTCGGCGAGCTCGTCGCGGTTGGGCTTGATGATGCGCGGCCCGGCAGCCACGGCGGCGAGCAGGGCGTCCCCGCTCGAGTCGACGGCCAGGTGGGCGCCGGCCGTGGTCGCCTCGGTCAGCAGCGCGGTCATCTGCTCGGCGTCGAAAGCGGGTGGGGTGCTGCCCGAGACGACGACCCAGTCGCCATCGCGGACGCTCGTGCGGACGGCGGTGCGGATCGCCGTGAGATCGGCCTCCAGGAGCGCCGACCCCGGCTCGTTCAGCTTGGTGACCGTGCCGTCGGGCTCGCATACCGTGAGGTTCGATCGCGTGCGGCCGCTGACCGGAACGAAACGGCAGAGGATCCCGTCGCGGGCGAGCAGGCGGCTCAGCTCGGCGCCCTCCGGGCCCGCCACGGCGGCGATCGCGAGGGACGGCACGCCGTTGGCGGCGAGGGCACGAGTCACGTTCACACCTTTCCCGCCCGGTTCGAGCACGGGCTCGGTCGTACGGACGACTCCCCCGCGGGTCAGGGTGTCGACGAGCACGGTGCGGTCGAGGCTGGGGTTGAGCGTCAACGTCACGATCACACGATCACCACCCGGGGGCCGGCGGCCTCGATGTCCTCGGCGAGCTCGGGGTCGACTCCGCTGTCGGTGATGATCGTGTCGACCGAGCTGAGGGGCGCGACGCGGGCGAAGTCCTCGCGCCCGAACTTGCTGTGGTCGGCCAGGACGACCGTGCGGCGCGCCGCTGCGATGAGGGCCTTCTTGACCCCGGCCTCGGCGATGTCGGGGGTCGTCAGTCCGCGCTCGACGCTCACCGCGTTGGTCCCCATGAAGGCCACGTCGGCGAACACCTCCGTGATCTGCGAGCGGGTCCACTCGCCGACCGCCGCGAGGGTGCGGCCGCGCACGATGCCGCCCAGCAGGTGCAGGCTGATGCGCGGTCGCGACACCAGCACGGCTGCGACGGGGATCGAGTGGGTGACGACCGTGAGCTCGCGGTCCGAGGGCAGGAGCTCGGCGAGACGGACCGTGGTGGTTCCGGCGTCGAGGATGATCGATCCGCCGTCGGGCAGCTCGTCGAGCGCGGCGCGGGCGATCCGCTCCTTCTCGTCGATGGCGTGCACCTCGCGGTCGGCGACGGCCGGCTCGATGCCGAACCGCTCGACCGGGATCGCGCCGCCGTGCACGCGACGGAGCACTCCGCGGCGCTCCAGCGCCGTCAGGTCCCGGCGCACCGTCTCGGGGGTGACCGAGAGGTCGCGCGCCAGTCCTGCGACCTCGACGCGACCGTGCGAGCGCGCGGTGTCGAGGATCTGCTGGTGACGCTCCGGTGCGTACAACAGGACTGACCTCATCGTTCAGGACTACGGGGGTGGTGTGGTTCTGGCTTCATAGAAGTCCGTTTGTGTCCGTATGTCAATCTGACGCGCGGGTGCAGTGGTCCGTCCGGGCCGACTCAGACACCGCCAACCTGGGAAACACAGGTGAGCGGTGCGGTGCCTAGTGTGCGGCGGCGTCCCAGTTGGGACCGTGGCCGACCTGCACGTCGAGCGGGACCGTGAGAGTCGCCGCCCCCGACATGCGGTCGCTGACGATCGCCGTCAGCTCGTCGAGCTCCCCTGTCGCGACCTCGAGCACGAGCTCGTCGTGCACCTGCAGCAGCATCCGCGAGGAGAGGCCGCGTTCCAGGATGTCGGCGTCGATGCCGAGCATCGCGCGCTTGATGATGTCGGCGGCCGATCCCTGGATCGGCGAGTTGAGCGCCTGACGCTCGGCGTTCTCGCGCAGGACCCGGTTGGTCGAGGTGAGATCGGCGAACGGGCGTCGACGACCGAAGATCGTGGTGGTGTAGCCGTCCTCCTTGGCCTGCACGACGACGCCGCGCAGGTAGTCGCGCACGGCACCGAAGCGGGCGAAGTAGTCGGCCATCAGCTCTTTCGCCTCGCTGGTCTCGATCCGCAGCTGCTTCGAGAGCCCGAAGGCGCTGAGGCCGTAGGCGAGGCCATACGACATGGCCTTGACCTTCGTGCGCATCGTGGGTGTCACATCCGCCGGATCGACCGAGAAGATGCGGGCGCCGACGAAGCGGTGCAGGTCCTCCCCCGAGTTGAAGGCCTCGATGAGTCCGGCGTCCTCGGAGAGGTGCGCCATGATCCGCATCTCGATCTGCGAGTAGTCGGCGGTGAGCAGCGTCTCGAATCCCTCACCCATCGTGAACGCCGACCGAACCTCCCGGCCGACCTCGGTCTTGATCGGGATGTTCTGCAGGTTGGGGTCATTCGACGAGATGCGGCCCGTCGCCGATCCTGTCTGCTCGTACGAGGTGTGCACGCGGCCGTCTGGGCCGATGCCGCGCTCGAGCGTCTCGACGATCTGCTTGATCTTGGTCGTGTCGCGGTGCTGGCGCAGCATGGCCAGGAACGGATGCGGGCTCGACTCCTCGAGGTCGGCGAGCGAGGCGGCATCGGTCGAGAAGCCCGTCTTGTTGGCGCGGGTCTTGGGCATGCCGAGCTGCTCGAACAGCACCTCCTGCAGCTGCTTGGGCGAGCCGAGGTTGACCTCCCGGCCGATCTCGGCGAAGGCGCGCTGAGCGGTCTCGGTGGCGGTGGCGGTCAGCCGGCTGTTGAGCTCGGCCAGCACGGCCGCCTGGACGGTGACGCCCTGGATCTCCATGCGTGCGAGCACGGGGACGAGCGGCACCTCGATGTCGCGGGACACCTCGAGCGAGCCGGGATCGAGACGGGATGCGAGGTCGTCGGCCAGCCGCAGGACGTACCAGGCCTCGGTGGCGGGGCTCACCGCATCCGTCTCAGGCACCAGCTGGTTCGGATCGGGCTCGGCGAGCGTCTCGCCGAGGTAGTAGTAGACGAGCCCTGGCAGGGTGTCGGACTTGCCGCCGGGTCGCAGCAGCCACGACCCGAGGGCCGTGTCGAACGCGATGCCGTCGAGGCTGAGGCCGGTGCCGAGCAGCAGCTTGAGCTGGCGCTTGGACTCGTGGAGGTACTTCGGGGCGGGGCCGGCCAGCCACGCCTCGAGGGCCTCGTAGTCGGGACGGCCCGGCGCCCAGGGCACCCATGCGCTCTCGGTGGCGCTCGAGATGCCGAAGCCGTCGACCTTGCCGTTGACGCTGGTGATGCGCAGTCCGAGCGGTGCGGTGCCCTGAGCGGACTGCGTGTCGAGCCACTTGGCGAGCTCCTCGTCGACCATCGTGCGCACGACAGGTGCGGTCTTCGTCTCGGCGGTCGGCTCGTCGACCAGACCGAGGTCCTCGGCGGTGCCCTCGATCTTGAACACCCGGTCGAGCAGGGTGCGGAACTGCAGCCGGTCGAAGACCTCCCGCACCTTCTGGCCGTCGATGGGCTCGCGGGCGAGGTCGGTGGGTCCGTACGGCAGCTCGACGTCGGTGAGCAGGCGGTTGAGCTTGCGGTTTCGGATCGCACGGTCGGCCTGGTCACGCAGGTTCTGCCCCACGACGCCCGAGATCTCGTCGGCGTGCGCGATGACCTCGTCGACGGTGCCGTACTTCTGGATCCACTTGACCGCGGTCTTCTCGCCGACCTTGTCGATGCCGATCAGGTTGTCGCTGGTCTCGCCGACGAGGGCGGCGATCTCGGGGTACTGCACGGGCTCGATGCCGTAGCGCTCGCGCACCGCGTCGGGGTCGTAGACCTTCAGCTCGCTGACCCCTCGCGCGTTCGGATACAGCAGGGTCACGTCGTCGGTGACCATCTGGATCGCGTCGCGATCGCCGGACGTCACGAACACCTTGAAGCCCTCGGCGGCACCCCGCGAGGCGAGGGTCGCCAGGATGTCGTCGGCCTCGTAGTCCTCCTTGCTGAGGGTGCGGATGTTCATGGCCTTCAGCGCCTCCTCGAGCAGGGGGACCTGGCCCTTGAACTCGGGCGGGGTCTCGCCACGGGTGCCCTTGTACTCCGGATACTCGCGGTTGCGGAACGAGTAGCGCGAGATGTCAAACGCCACGGCGAGGTGCGTCGGCTTCTGCTGCTGCAGCAGGTTGAGCAGCATCGAGATGAAGCCGTGGATGGCGTTGGTGTGCTGGCCGTCGCGGGTCACGAAGCTGTCGACTGGGAGCGCGTAGAACGCGCGGAATGCCAGCGAATGGCCGTCGATGAGCAGAAGGGTAGGCTTTTCGGAGTCCGGCACGGGCCCAGCCTATCCGCCGGTTCCGACAGGCAATCCGAGGGGATCACGTGACGAAGCTGCCCCCGGACACCCCTCCCGAGCTGCTCGAGCGACTCGCCACAGGGGGCGGCGATCTGGCCGTCAAGATGGGCATCGAGTTCCTCGAGCTCTCGCCGGAGTACTCGGTCGCGACCATGCCGGTGAGCGGCAACACCCAGGTCGTCGGGCTCCTCCACGGCGGCGCTCACGTCGTGCTGGGCGAGTCCCTCGGCTCCGTGTCCTCGGCTCTGCACGCCGGCGCCGGTCGCTACGCGGTGGGCATCGAGATCAACGCGACGCACAGCCGCTCGATCACCGAGGGGCTCGTCACCGGCACCTGTCGGGCGCTCGTGCTCGGCCGCACCCTGTGCACCCACGAGATCGTCATGACCGACGAGCAGGGCCGACGGCTCTCGACGGTGCGCATGACGAACATGCTCAGGGACGTCGGCTAGACGCTACTTCTTCGCGGCCAGCTGATCGATGATCGCCTGGGCGACGTCGTGCATCGTGAGCCGGCGATCCATGGATGCCTTCTGGATCCAGCGGAAGGCCTCCGGCTCGCTGAGGCCCATCTTCTCGTTAAGAAGGCCCTTGGCGCGGTCGACCAGCTTGCGGGTCTCGAAACGCTCGACCATGTCGGCGACCTCGGCCTCGAGGGTGACGATCTGCTGGTAGCGGCTGAGCGCGATCTCGATCGCCGGGAGCAGGTCGCTCGGCGTGAACGGCTTGACGACGTAGGCCAGCGCACCCGCCTCGCTGGCGCGCTCGACGAGCTCCTTCTGGCTGAAGGCCGTCAGCAGCACGACGGGGGCGATGTGGTTCTTCGCGAGCCGCTCGGCGGCCGAGATGCCGTCCAGCTGCGGCATCTTGACGTCCATGATGACGAGGTCGGGGCGCAATTCGGTGGCGAGGGCCACGGCCGTCTCGCCGTCGCCCGCCTCGCCGACGACCTCGAAGCCGTTGTCGCGCAGGATCTCGACGATGTCGAGACGGATGAGAGATTCGTCCTCTGCGACGACGACGCGTCGCGGGGCGGTTGTGGTCTCCGGCTCATCACTCACAGAGCAGAGCCTACGGTATCGTCTGAGTGCCGCGTCCCGACCGGGGTCACCACCATCACGACGGAGCGTGCGCGCCGGATTGGCGGAATGGCAGACGCGACCGACTCAAAATCGGTTGTCCGTGAGGGCGTGAGGGTTCGAGTCCCTCATCCGGCACCTCGAGCGATATCGCGACATGCTGGTCAGAGCAGACCGGACATCATCCCGGTCAGCGAGGCGGCGTCGAGCGCAGAGCTGGCCGCGGCCGTCCCCACGCTGATCACCCCGGCGATGATCGGGATGCGCATGCTCTCCCCGGATCGGAACGCGAGGTAGATCGCGAACCCGGCGACCGAGATCGGTGCTCCCCCGAACACGAACTGGAGCAGCAGGGGGACGTCGACGACCAGGCGCGCGCCCACGCCGAGGATGCTCACCAGCGCGAAGACGAGGGCGGACTTCGAGACCAGCTCTCGATCGCGGTACGGGTCCTTCGCGCCCGAGCGTGCGGCGAGAGCCTCCGCGACGGCCTGCTCGGAGCTGGCGGAGCGCACCGCGAGCCTCCGGGGTGCGACCACCTCCGGTTCGGCGGGCTGGGCCACCTCGACGTGCTCGGTCCAGCCGAGACCGCTCCACCAGCGTCGCTGCTCCGAGTCGACGGGGTCCGGGTACCAGCCGGGCGGCGGACTCGCCGCGGCGACGGCGGGCGCGACCTCTCGCGGGGCGGTGCACCGATATCCGTCATCCTCCGATGATCGTCCGCAGTGGCGGCGCGCGGCATCCCCCGTACGGGCGCGATGGTGCGACAGCGCCCCGACGGGACTAGCGTGGGGCGCCATGGACGGCACAGGAACCACGGACGATCCCTGGCGGCTCACCACGGCCCCCGGCTCGAGCGAGTACACGATGCACCGCGACCCGGACGCCGATCCGCCCGCCCTCGTCTGCCAGGTGGGCTCGACGCGGCTGTCGTACCGCGCCGGCGCCGTCGAGGATCTGCACGCCTGGCTCCTCGAACAGGGCGACTGGGTCGACCTCGGTGCGGCCGACGAGAGCAAGGTGCCCGCGGTGGGAACCGTCGAGGCGTGGGGACGTGACCCGCAGAATCCTGTCGGCGGATGGTACGGACTCCGCTCCGGCTACCGGGGGCGCTTCGGCATGTACCTGCCGCCGCTCCTCGAGGGCCTCGGGCTGGTCGAGCTGACCCATGACCCGCGCAACAACAGGGTGCGCGCGATCTGACCCGCTGGTCCCGGTTCAGCTGATGTTGAGGTAGCCCAGCACCAGGTCGGTGGCCGTCTGGACGATCTCACGGGGCATCAGCAGACCCGCCGCGAGGGTCGCCGCGCTGAGCACCACCGCCACGATCGAGAGCAGGATGCCGCGTCCTCCTCGACGCACGGAGGTGACGAAGGCGAGCAGGGCGATCGTGATCGGCGCACCGGCGGCGATGCTCTGGGTCAGCGGGTGCAGGTCCATCAGCACCCGCACCGAGATGACGGGGATGCTGAGGATGGCGAGCACGAAGGCGAGCCCGGCGATCCAGTTGGGCTGGTAGTCGGATGCGGGACGTCGAGTCGACGGACGCGCAGCCCCCGCGGTGGCGACCTCGCCGCGGCGCGGGTCGGCCTTGCGGTTGCTGCGGGAATGCCAGGCCTGCTGCTCGGCGGCAGCGGCGGACGGGGTCACCGTCACGTCGGGCGCGAAGGGTGGCGGCTCCGCCTGGAAGACCGGGGTGTCGAGCGCGGGCGGCACCGGGGCGACGTCGACAGGCGCGCCGACTTGTGCGTCAGCAGCCCGAGCTGATCCACCGTCTGCAGTCCCGACGGATGCCCGCTCCTGCGATGCCGACGAGGACGCCTCGAGCTCGGCCATGGCCGGAGCCGGTCGCTCCTCGAGCGGCGCCACGTAGTCGGTCCAGCCGTTTCCGCTCCACCACCGCGTCATCGCGGGATTGCCGGGGTCGGGATACCAGCCGGGCGCGGGCAGGGCGACAGGAACGATCTCGTTCTGGCCGTCGATCACAAGTCCACCCTCCCCGGTGTGCCACATCCTGACTCATCGGATGACGCCCGGCGACCCCGCCTGCGGGGGGCAGGGCCGGCCGGGCATCGTCCGATGGACGTCATCGTGCCATCAGTCGGCGTGCTCGCCGCTCTCCCACACCGGGGCGACCGCGTTGAGTGCGTCGCCGATGACGTGCACGCGCAGGTCGTTCGTCGATCCGGGGATCCCGGGAGGGGATCCCGAGATGACGACCACGCGGTCGCCGACCTCGGCGAGGCCCGCCTCGATCAGCTTGGTGTCCACCTGCTTGTACATGGCGTCGGTGTGCGTCACGCGCTCGACGAGGAACGACTCGATGCCCCAGGTCAGCGCCATGCGGCGCTGGATGGCCTCGTCGGGGGTGAACGCCTTCATCGGGATGCGGAAGCGCAGCCGCGACATGCGCCGAGCCGAGTCGCCCGACTCGGTGAAGACGCAGACGTACTTGGCATCGACGAAGTCCGCGACCTCAGCCGCGGCGAGCGTGATGGCGCCACCCTGGGTGCGCGGCTTGGTGCCGAGCGGGGGGATCCGCTCGAGGCCGTGGTCCTCGGTCGAGGTCACGATGCGGGCCATCGTCGAGACGGTGACGACGGGGTACTCCCCCACGCTCGTCTCGCCGGACAGCATGACCGCGTCGGCGCCGTCGAGCACGGCGTTGGCGACGTCGGACGTCTCGGCGCGCGTCGGGACCGGGCTCGAGATCATCGACTCGAGCATCTGCGTGGCCACGATGACCGGCTTCGCCATGCGGCGTGCGAGCTCGACCGCGCGCTTCTGCACGATCGGGACGGCCTCGAGCGGCAGCTCGACACCGAGGTCGCCGCGGGCGACCATGATGCCGTCGAAGGCGTCGATGATCTCCTCGAGGGCGTCGACGGCCTGCGGCTTCTCGATCTTGGCGATGACGGGGATCTTGCGACCCTCCTCCGCCATGATCTCGAAGACCCTGTCGACATCCGCGGCGTTCCGCACGAACGAGAGGGCGATGTAGTCGGCGCCGAGCTTCAGGCCCCAGCGCAGGTCGTCCTCGTCCTTCTCGGACAGCGCGGGCACGTTGACCGCGACGCCCGGCAGGTTGATGCCCTTGTTGTTGCTGACGGGTCCGGCGACGACGCACCGGGTGACGACCTGCACGCCGTCGGTCGAGACGACCTCGACCTTGACCTTGCCGTCGTCGATGAGGAGGAAGTCGCCGGGCGCGACGTCCTGGGGCAGACCCTTGAAGGTCGTGCCGACGAGGTCCTTCGTGCCGAGCACGTCCTCGGTGGTGATCGTGAGGATGTCGCCGACGGCGAGGTCATGCGGACCGTCCGCGAACTTGCCGAGGCGGATCTTCGGCCCCTGGAGGTCGACGAGCACCGCGACCGGGATCCCGGTGTCCTGGGCGGCCTTCCGGACGTTGGCGTAGACCTCGTTGTGGACGTCGTAGCTGCCGTGGCTCAGGTTCATCCGGGCGACTGTGACGCCCGCCTCGATGATGGCGCGGATGTTCTCGTAGCTCGACGTGGCCGGCCCGAGGGTGGCGACGATCTTTGCTCGTCTCATGACTTCCTTATGTGTGGTGGCGTGGATGTTGCGGGATGCGCAGGAGGGCGCGTCGAGACCGTCAGACAGCCTAGACGGCGAGAGCGCGGTCGCTCGGCTTGACGGGGAACGGCAGCTGCGTCTCGCCCTCGAGGAAGCGGTCGACGGCGGATGCGGCGGCGCGCCCTTCGGCGATGGCCCAGACGATCAGCGACTGTCCGCGCCCTGCGTCTCCGGCGACGAAGACGCCCGACTCGCTGGTCTCGTAGGTCTCGTCGCGGGTGACGTTGCCGCGGTCGTCGAAGGGCAGCCGCAGCTGGTCGTCGAGGGC
>CAXTSE010000005.1:128122-147711 GCA_964246985.1 uncultured Microbacteriaceae bacterium | reverse complement strand
GTCCGGCTCGGGTCCGGTGAAGCCCATGGCGATGAGCACCAGGTCGGCCGGGATCTCGCGCTCGGTGCCCGACTTCGGCACGCGGCGACCGTCGATGTACTCGGTCTCGGCGACGCGGAGGGCGCGCAGCTCGCCCGCCTCGTTGGCGAGGAACTCGACCGTCGAGGCCAGGTACATGCGCTCGCCGCCCTCCTCGTGGGCACTCGTGACCTCGAACAGCGTCGGATAGAGCGGCCACGGCTGGTGCTCGGGACGCTCGGCGGGCGGCTGCACTCCGATCGCGAGGTTGGTGACGCTCAGCGCGCCCTGCCTGTGGGCGGTGCCGATGCAGTCAGCGCCGGTGTCGCCGCCGCCGATCACGATGACGTGCTTGCCCTCGGCGGTGAGCTGGTTGTGCACGGTGTCGCCGGCGACCACCTTGTTCTGCTGCACGAGGTAGTCCATCGCGTAGTGCACGCCCAGCAGGTCGCGGCCGGGGATCGGCAGGTCGCGGGGCACGGTCGCGCCCGTGGCGACCACGACGGCGTCGTAGCGCGAGCGGAGGTCCGACCACGAGATGTCGGTGCCGATCTCGACGCCCGCGCGGAAGCGGGTGCCCTCGGCCTGCATCTGCGCGAGGCGCAGCTCGATCTGCTTCTTCTCCATCTTGAAGTCGGGGATGCCGTAGCGCAGCAGACCGCCGATGCGGTCGTCGCGCTCGTACACGGCCACCGTGTGGCCGGCGCGCGTGAGCTGCTGGGCGGCGGCGAGTCCCGCGGGACCGGAGCCGACGACGGCGACCGTCTTGCCCGTCAGGCGCTCGGGCGGGTGCGGGGTGACCCAGCCGTTCGCGAACGCCTGGTCGATGATCGAGACCTCGACCTGCTTGATCGTCACCGGCGGCTGGTTGATCCCGAGCACGCAGCTGGCCTCGCACGGAGCCGGGCAGAGCCGCCCGGTGAACTCCGGGAAGTTGTTGGTGGCGTGCAGGCGCTCGATCGCCTGGCGGCCCTCGTTCCGCCAGGTGAGGTCGTTCCACTCGGGGATGAGGTTGCCGAGCGGGCAGCCGTGGTGGCAGAACGGCACGCCGCAGTCCATGCAGCGCCCGGCCTGGCGTCGCAGCTGGCCCGACTCCTGTGCCTCGTAGACCTCTTTCCAGTCCATGATGCGCACGGGGACGGGTCGCCTCGGGGGGAGCTCGCGCTCCTGGACCTTGAGGAATCCCTTCGGGTCAGCCACCTGTTACCTCCAGGATGCGGCGCCAGGTCACGTCGCCGTCGGGGTCGAGACCCTCGTCGGCGGCTTCCTGGCGGGTCTTGAGCACAGCTGCGTAATCGCGCGGCAGCACCTTCACGAACGCGGCGATGGTCGCGTCCAGGTCGTCGAGCATCGCGGATGCGACGGTCGAGTCGGTCTCGGCCACGTGCGTGCGCAGCAGGTCGGTCAGGATCTCGACGTCGGCGCTGTCCAGCGGCAGCAGCATCAGCTCGCCGCTGGCCAGCGACTCGCGGTTGACACGCTCGGTTCGCAGCTCGTGCACGTAGGCGGTGCCGCCCGACATGCCGGCCCCGAGGTTGCGCCCGGTGCCGCCCAGGATCACGGCGAGACCGCCGGTCATGTACTCGAGGGCGTGATCGCCCACGCCCTCGACGACGGCGGTGGCGCCGGAGTTGCGCACCAGGAATCGCTCGCCGACGACTCCGCGGATGAACATGCTGCCCTGCGTGGCGCCGTAGCCGATCACGTTGCCCGCGATCACGTTGTGCTCGGCCTCGAACACGGCGTCGCGCGGAGGCCGCACGACGATCTGCCCGCCCGACAGCCCCTTGCCGACGTAGTCGTTGCTGTCGCCCTCGAGTCGCAGGGTGATGCCCGACGGCATGAAGGCGCCGAGCGACTGGCCCGCGGATCCGCGCAGGTCGACGGCGATGGTGTCGGCCGGCAGGCCGTGCTCGCCGTACCGCTTGGTCACCTCGTGGCCGAGCATGGTGCCGACGGCCCGCTCGGTGTTCTTGATCGGCAGCGCGATGCGCACCTTCTCGCCGTGGTCGAGCGCGGGCTGGCTCGCGGCGATGAGCCCCACGTCGAAGTGCTTGTCGAGCTCGTGCTCCTGGGTGGTGCCGTTCCGTCGCGGCTCGTCGTCGGCGAAGTGCGGACCCACGAGGACGGGAGCGAGGTCGAGACCGTCGGTCTTCCAGTGCTCGATGGCGCGGTCGACGTCGAGCAGCTCGGACCGGCCGATCGCCTCGTCGAGCGAGCGGAATCCGAGCTCGGCGAGGTACTCGCGCACCTCCTGCGCCAGGTACTCGAAGAACGTCTCCACGAACTCGGGCTTGCCGGTGAAGCGGGCCCGCAGCTCGGGGTTCTGCGTCGCGACGCCTACGGGGCAGGTGTCGAGGTGGCAGACGCGCATCAGGATGCAGCCGCTCACCACCAGAGGCGCGGTGGCGAAGCCGTACTCCTCGGCGCCGAGCAGCGCGGCCACGATCACGTCACGGCCGGTCTTCATCTGGCCGTCCACCTGCACCACGACCCGGTCGCGCATGCCGTTCAGCATCAGCGTCTGCTGCGTCTCGGCGAGGCCGATCTCCCACGGCGTGCCCGCGTGCTTCAGCGAGTTGAGGGGTGAGGCGCCGGTACCGCCATCGTGGCCGGAGACCAGCACGACATCCGCCAGCGCCTTCGTCACGCCGGCCGCGACGGCGCCGATGCCCGACTGCGAGACGAGCTTGACGTGCACCCGCGCGGCGGGGTTGGCGCGCTTCACGTCGAAGATCAGCTGCTTGAGGTCCTCGATGGAGTAGATGTCGTGGTGCGGCGGCGGCGAGATGAGGCCGACGCCGGGTGTCGAGTGCCGGGTGCGCGCGATCCACGGGTACAGCTTCGTGGCGGCCAGCTGGCCGCCCTCCCCCGGCTTCGCACCCTGCGCCATCTTGATCTGGATGTCGGTGGCGTGCGTCAGGTACATGCTCGTGACGCCGAAGCGGCCGCTCGCCACCTGCTTGATGGCGCTGCGGCGCTCCGGGTCGATGAGGCGCTCGACGTCCTCGCCACCCTCGCCCGTGTTGGAGCGGCCGCCGATGCGGTTCATCGCGATGGCGAGCGTCTCGTGCGCCTCCATGCTGATCGAGCCGTAGCTCATCGCGCCGGTGTTGAACCGCGACACGATCGCCTCGATGGACTCGACCTCGTCGATCGGCACCGGGGGCCGGACGCCGTCGCGCAGCTTGAACAGCCCGCGCAGAGTCATCAGGTTCTCGGCCTGCTCGTCGATCGCCCGCGTGTACTCGCGGAAGATGTCGTACCGCCGCGCCCGCGTGGAGTGCTGGAGCTTGAACACGGTCTCGGGGTTGAAGAGGTGGGGCGGGCCGTCGCGACGCCACTGGTACTCGCCGCCGGTCGCGAGGCGCTCGTGCGACAGCGTCGATCCGTCCTCGGGGTAGGCCGCGGTGTGACGCGCGGCGTTCTCGGAGGCGATCACGTCGAGACCGACCCCGCCGAGCAGCGTGGTCGTGCCCGTGAAGTACTGGTCGACGAACTCGGCGCTGAGGCCGACGGCCTCGAAGGCCTGCGCGCCCGCGTACGAGCTCACGACCGAGATGCCCATCTTTGACATGATCTTGAGGACGCCCTTGCCGAGCGCCTTGATGAGGTTCTTGACGGCCTTCTCGGCCGTGATGCCGGTGATCATCCCGCTGAGCACGAGCTGCTCCGCGGTCTCCATCGCCAGGTACGGGTTGACGGCCGAGGCGCCGTATCCGATGAGCAGGGCAACCTGGTGCACCTCGCGCACGTCGCCGGCCTCGACCACGAGACCGACCTTCATGCGGGTCTCCTGGCGGATCAGGTGGTGATGCACCGTCGCGAGCAGCAGGAGAGACGGGATGGGCGCGAGGTCGCTGTTGGAGTCGCGATCGCTCAGCACCAGGAACTGCGCGCCCGCCTCGATCGCCGCGTCCGCCTCACGGCACATCTCGGCCAGGCGCTCGGCCAGGGCCTCGGTGCCTCCGCGCGCCGGGTACAGACCGCGGATGACGCGAGCCGGCTTGCGGCCGCTGCGGGTCTCGAAGTGCTGCACCTTCGCGAGCTGGTCGTTGTCGATCACCGGGAAGTCGAGGACGATCTGCCGCGCATGCTCGGCGGTCGCCGCGAGCAGGTTGCGCTCGGGCCCCAGCCCGGAGCTCATCGACGTGACGACCTCCTCGCGGATGGAGTCGAGAGGGGGGTTGGTGACCTGGGCGAACTGCTGTGTGAAGTAGTCGAACAGCAGGCGCGGCCGCTGGCTGAGGATCGCGATGGGCGTGTCCGAGCCCATGGCGCCGAGGGGCTCGGCCCCGTTCTGCGCCATCGGCATGACGAGGATCCGCACCTCCTCCTCGGTGTACCCGAAGGTGCGCTGGCGACGGACCACAGAGGCCGGGGTGTGGGTGATGTGCTCGCGCTCGGGAAGGTCGGCCAGGTGGATGCGTCCCTCGTCGAGCCATTCCTGCCACGGCTGCGACCCCGCGAGCTCGGACTTGATCTCATCGTCCTCGACGATGCGTCCCGCGACCGTGTCGACGAGGAACATCTTGCCGGGGCGCAGACGGCCCTTCCGCACGATCTTCTCGGCCGGGAAGTCGAGCACGCCGATCTCGGATGCGAGCACGACGAGACCGTCGTCGGTGACCAGGAAGCGGCCGGGCCGCAGGCCGTTGCGGTCGAGGGTGGCTCCGACCAGCGAGCCGTCGGTGAAGACGAGCGCGGCGGGGCCGTCCCACGGCTCCATCATCATCGAGTGGTACTCGTAGAACGCGCGGCGGGTCGGATCGATGTCGACCTGGTTCTCCCACGCCTCGGGCACCATCATCATGATCGCGTGGGGCAGGCTGCGCCCCGAGAGCTGCAGCAGCTCGGCCACCTCGTCGAAGGATGCCGAGTCGCTCGCGCCCTCGCTGACGATCGGGAAGACCGGGCGGAGGTCTCCGAGGAGCTCGCTCTCGAGCTGGCTCTGACGCGCGCGCATCCAGTTGCGGTTGCCCTGGACGGTGTTGATCTCGCCGTTGTGGGCGATGGTGCGGAACGGCTGGGCGAGCGGCCAGGACGGGAACGTGTTGGTCGAGTACCGCGAGTGCACCAGAGCGAGCTTGCTCGCGAAGCGCTCGTCGCTGAGGTCGGGGTAGAACGGCTCGAGCTGGAGCGTCGTCACCATCCCCTTGTAGACCAGGGTGCGAGCCGACAGCGACGGGAAGTACGCGCTGAGCTCGCGTTCGGCCCTCTTGCGCACGCGGAAGGTCAGCCGATCGATCTCGATGCCCTCGAGCGCCGCGCCGCCGGCACCCGTGCGCGTGGGCTCCAGGAAGAGCTGCTCGAAGGCGGGGGCCGCCTCGCGCGCGAGGTGTCCGAGGTGCTGCGGGTCGGTCGGCACGTCGCGCCAGCCGAGCACCTTCAGGCCCTCGGCCTCGGCGATGGAGCCGATGCCGGCCTTCAAGGTCTCGCGCTCGGCGTCGTCGAGAGGGAGGAACGCCATGCCGACGGCGTAGCGTCCCACGGGCGGGAGCTCGAAGGGCGTGACCGCGCGCAGGAACTCGTCCGGGATCTGCGTGATGATGCCGGCGCCGTCGCCGGTGCCCGCATCCGACCCCACGGCGCCGCGGTGCTCGAGGTGACGCAGGGCGTCGAGCGCGGCCACGACGATGTCGTGCCCGGCCGTCCCTCGGAGCGTCGCGACCATGGCGAGGCCGCACGCGTCCTTCTCGTTGCGCGGGTCGTACAGGCCCTGCGCCGCGGGGATCGCGGAGAACTGCCGGAAGGGCGACGAGGATTCGTTCGCCATGAGTACCGTCCTCACGAAGGTGCTGGTGGGATGGGACGTCGCTGGCCCAACGGAAGGAGTGTCGGCGATGTGACGCGAGCTATCTGCTGCGCTTCGCGCCGCTTGTGGCGGGCTCTGCGGGTGATGACACCGTCTCTACCGCGGCATCATCGCCCTCGTCGGTATCGGAGTAGGTGTCATCAGACTCTACCTCAGCCTCGGGCGTCCACTCTCGACCCGGCAGGTAGATGCTCGGCTCGATTCCGCGATGGCGACGACTCTGCACGGCGATGATCACGATGCCGAGGAGGACCGCGGCGAGGGCCCCCCAGACGTTGCTCCTGATGCCGAAGAACGTCTCCGACGGGTCGAGGCGGATCGATTCGAACCACGTGCGGCCGAGTCCGTACCAGATCAGGTAGAGGCCGAGGACCTTGCCCCACTGCCACTGCGGGCGACGGGTGATGCTGACCGAGAACGGCAGGATTCCGCCGGAGTTCGGCCCGGACTTGACGATCGTGACGACGTTCTCGATCACCAGCGTGATGATGAGCGCGCCGACGATGTTCCAGATCATCTCGTAGAGGAACGTCGGGTGGAATAGCACGTCGTCGCCGATGCCGATCGGGATCGCGGGGTTCGGGCGGTCGATCTCGAGGCCCCAGGGCAGGCTGGTCGGCAGCCCGAACAGCTCCTGATTGAAGTAGTTGCCGAGACGGCCGAGCGCCTGCGCGAGCAACAGGCCGGGAACGACTGCATCCGCCACGCTGAGGAAGCGGATGCCGGCCAGACGGCAGCCGATCCAGAATCCGATCGCGCCGCCGAGCAGTGTGCCGAAGATGGCGACGCCGCCCTCCCACACGTAGAGGGCCGTGATCGGGTCCTTGCCGGGACCGAAGTAGTCGTCGAGGTGGGTGCCGACATGCCAGGCGCGGGCGCCGACGATGCCGAGCGCGATGCCCCACAGCGAGATGTCGATGATGATCCACGGCTCGCCGCCGCGCTTCGTGAGCCGGTTGTTGGTGATGATCAGGGCGACGATGATGCCCGTCAGGATCGCGAGAGCGTAGACGTGGATCGCGACCGGCAGGTTCTCGGGCCAGATCGGCAGCCAGGTGCGGATCCAGTCACCGAGGTAGAACACCGACCAGTCGGTGGGGGGACTCGGGATGCTGAGGGGCGCGGCGATCACGTCGTGCAGTCTACTTTCCCTGGGCCAGGGTGGCGGCCAGCCGCGCGACGCCGTCGACGCCGTCCTCGGCGAGGGCACCCACGAGTGCCGCGCCCACGATGGCGCCGTCCGCGTAGCCGAGCACCTCGGTCACCTGATCGGCGGTCGAGATGCCGACGCCGACGCAGGTGCGCTCGACGCCCGCGTCGCGCAGTCGGGTCACGAGGGTGCGCGCGGCGATGTCGACCTCGGCGCGGGCTCCGGTGACGCCCATGGTCGACACGGCATAGACGAAGCCGCGGCTGGCGGCGACGGTGGCGGCGAGTCGGTCGTCGGTGGAGCTCGGGGCGGCGAGGAACACCCGGTCGAGCCCGGTGCGGTCGCTCGTCGCGATCCACTCGGCTGCGGAGTCCGGTGTGATGTCGGGCGTGATGAGACCCGCTCCCCCGGCGTCGCGCAGCGCATCCGCGAAACGGTCGACGCCGTACTGCACCACGGGGTTCCAGTAGGTCATCACCAGGACAGGAGCGTCGACCCGCGCACGCACCGCCTCGACGGCGGCGAAGACGTCGTGGGTGCGGAACCCGCCGCTCAGCGCGGCCTGCGTCGCCTTCTGGATCGTCAGGCCGTCCATGACCGGGTCGGAGTACGGCAGGCCGAGCTCGAGGACGTCGACGCCGTTGTCGACCAGGGCCACGGCCGCGTCGATGCTGGTCGCGAGATCGGGGAACCCGATCGGGAGGTAGCCGACCAGCACGCCGTCCGAGCTGTCGATGGCCGGCCCGACGCCGCCGGCGACCGACCCGCTCACGACTGGACCGCGCCCTCGTCGAACAGGCCGAACCAGGATCCGGCGGTCGCCACGTCCTTGTCGCCACGTCCGCTGAGGTTCACCAGGATGATCGCGTCCGGGCCGAGCTCGCGCCCGAGGCGCAGGGTGCCGGCGAGGGCGTGGGCGGATTCGATGGCCGGGATGATCCCCTCGGTGCGGCTGAGCAGACGCAGGGCCTCCATCGCCTCGGTGTCGGTCGCCGGCAGGTAGGTCGCGCGGCCGATGTCGGCCAGGAAGGCGTGCTCCGGCCCGACGCCGGGGTAGTCGAGCCCGGCCGAGATCGAGTGCGACTCGACGGTCTGCCCGTCCTCGTCCTGCAGCAGGTAGCTGCGCGCTCCGTGCAGGATGCCCGGTCGGCCGCGCTCGATCGACGCCGCGTGGCGATCGGTGTCGACGCCGTCGCCCGCGGCTTCGTAGCCGTAGAGGGCGACCTCGGGGTCGTCGAGGAAGGCGTGGAAGATGCCGATCGCGTTCGATCCGCCGCCGACGCAGGCGGTCACCGCATCCGGGAGGCGGCCGGTGAGCTCGAGCACCTGAGCCCGCGCCTCCTCGCCGATGATTTTCTGGAAGTCGCGCACCATCGCGGGGAAGGGATGCGGGCCGGCCGCGGTCCCGAAGATGTAGTTGGTGGTGTCCACGCTCGTGACCCACTCGCGGTAGGCCTCGTTGATCGCGTCCTTCAACGTGCGCGAGCCCGTCGTGACCGAGACGACCTCGGCGCCGAGCAGGCGCATGCGGGCCACGTTGAGCGCCTGGCGCTGCGTGTCGACCTCGCCCATGAAGATCGTGCACTCGAGCCCGAACAGGGCCGCGGCGGTCGCGGTGGCGACTCCGTGCTGCCCCGCGCCGGTCTCGGCGATGACGCGCTTCTTGCCGATGCGCCTCGTGAGGAGCGCCTGGCCAAGCACGTTGTTGATCTTGTGCGAGCCGGTGTGGTTCAGGTCCTCGCGCTTCAGCAGGATGCGGGCGTCGCCCGCGTGGGCGGCGAACCGTGGTACCTCGGTGATGATCGACGGGCGCCCCGTGTAGGTGCGGTGCAGCTCGGCCAGCTCGGCCTGGAACTCGGGGTCGACCTTGGCCGACTCGTACGCGGCGGCGAGCTCGTCGATCGCCTTGATCAGCGACTCGGGCATGAACCGCGCGCCGAACTCCCCGAAGAACGGGCCGGGCTGGTTGCGGAGGGCTGTGGTGGGGGTCTGCAGGTCGGTCACGATGCTCCTGTCGTTGCGCCGGCGGCCAGGAAGGACTCGAGGGTGGCGACGGGGTCGTCGCCGGTGACGAGGGCCTCGCCTACGAGCACCACATCGGCGCCGGCCGAGCGGTAGTGGGTCACGTCGGCGGGTTCCAGCACGGCCGACTCGGCGATGCGGACGACGCCGGAGGGGATGCGGTCGGCCAGCGACCCGAACAGATCGCGGTCGAGCTCGAAGGTGCTGAGGTCGCGGGCGTTCACGCCGATGATGGGCGCGCCGACCTCGAGGGCCCGGTCGACCTCCTCGGCCGAGTGGGTCTCGATGAGCGCGGTCATACCCAGCTCGCCGATCAGCGCGTGCAGCTCGGCCAGACGGGGCTGGTCGAGCGCGGCCACGATGAGCAGCACGAGGTCGGCGCCCGCGGCGCGGGCCTCGAGCACCTGGTAGGGCTCGGCGATGAAGTCCTTGCGCAGCACCGGGATGTCGACGGCCGCGCGCACCTGCTCGAGGTCGTCGAGCGAGCCGCCGAACCGGCGCTGCTCGGTCAGGACGCTGATGGCCGAGGCTCCGCCGGTCTGGTACGACACGGCGAGAGCTGCGGGATCGCCGATCTCGGCCAGGGGCCCGCGGGACGGGCTGGCGCGTTTCACCTCGGCGATGATCTTCACGCGGTCGGACGGTGCGAGGGCCTTGAGGACATCGAGGGCGGGCGGGCGTGCGGCAGCGGCTGCCTCGACGGCAGCCAGCGGGCGAGCGGCGCGGCGCTCGGCGGCATCGGCGAGGGCGCCGGCCACCAGATCGGTGAGCACTCTAGGCGTTGGTCTTGGGCACGGTGCGCGGTCCGTCGACCCCGTAGCCGAGCTTCTTGAGGACGGCGCCGGTGATGGCGCCCACGACCAGCAGGCCCGCGAAGGCCCACACGAGCCAGGGGATGTCGAACCAGAACGCGATGGTGCCCCCGGCGACCGCCACGAGCATGATGATCACCGCGACCCATGCTGCGGGCGAGTTGCCCTCTCCGGGCTCGTCCTCGTCACTCACTGCTGACTCCTTGTTGGGTGGGATTCGAGTCTATCCGACCTGGGCGCGGCCCCGACCCGCGTCACCGCGCTGCGGTCGGGTCGTCGCCGTCGCTCAGAGCGTCCCAGTCGGTCACGGCGTCGGGCGCGTCGGCATCCGCTCCGGCCGTCCGGGTGCGGTCGTAGCGGTCGCCGGAGCGCGGCCACCGTCGCCCTGTCGCGACCACGAAGACGCCCGCCGCGATCACCAGCACGCCGAGGACGAGGGCCGCCACCGGCCAGGCGGTGGGGGTCGACGCCGTGACCAGGTCGTGGACGGGACCCCGCCCGCTGATCCCCGTCGCGTCGGTGATGGCCTGGGCGGAGGCGCCGGCCGGATCGGCCAGGGCGAAGATGCTGACGGCGGCGATCGTGACGCCGAGCAGCGCACCCAGTGCGCCGAGCACGACGCGGAACCCCGGCCCGGCGATGGCGAGAGCGGCGACGAGTGCTCCGGTCGTGAGGGCGAGCGGCAGCACGGCTCCCCCGGCGACGGAGCCCGGCACCTCGAGGGGGGCATCCGCCACCTGCAGGGTGAACCAGGGCTGCGACCAGGCCAGTCCGAGGAGGACGGCCAGGACGATGAAACCGAGCAGGGCCACGGTGCGCAGACGGGACGGGGTCATATCAGGAGAGGCGGCGCATCGCGTTGGCGATCGCCACAGCGCGGAGCGGGGCCGCCGCCTTGTTCTGCGCCTCGATGTGCTCGGACTCCGGGTCGGAGTCGGCGACCAGCCCGGCACCCGCCTGCACGCGCGCCATGCCGCCGGCGATCGTCGCGGTGCGGATCGCGATGGCGAGGTCGGCGTCGCCCGCGAGGCCGAAGTACCCGACCACGCCGCCGTAGACGCCGCGCTGGGCGACCTCGAGCTCGTCGATGATCTCGAGCGCTCGGGGTTTCGGGGCGCCCGAGAGCGTGCCCGCCGGGAACGTGGCGATGAAAGCGTCGATGGGGGTCGCATCCGGTCGCAGGTCGCCCTCGACGCTCGAGACCAGATGCATGATGTGGCTGAACCGCTCCACCTGCATGAACTCGGTCACCTCGACGCTGCCCGCCACGCAGACCTTCGAGAGGTCGTTGCGCGCGAGGTCGACGAGCATCAGGTGCTCGGCCTGCTCCTTGGGGTCGGCGAGGAGCTCGTCGGCCAGCTCGATGTCGCGCTCGGGCGTCTCGCCACGCGGGCGGGAGCCGGCGATCGGATGCGTGAAGACCCGGCGGTCCTGCACCTTGACCAGCGCCTCCGGGCTGGAGCCCACGATCGAGTAGGGCTCTCCCGACGGGCTGTCGAGGGTGAGCAGGTACATGTACGGGCTGGGATTGAGCGCCCGCAGCACGCGATAGACGTCGATGGGCTCGGCGTCGATCTCGTGGTCGAAGCGCTGGGAGATGACGACCTGGAAGACGTCGCCGTCGCGGATGTACGTCTTCGACCGCTCGACCGCCGCGCGGTAGTCGGCGGGATCGACGCGCGGGATGGGCTGCGCGGCCGTCGCGAGATCGACGTCGGCGAGCCAGGCCTCCGACGGCTGCGCGAGGCCGGTCTGCAGGGCATCGAGCTGCTCCTGTGCGATGCCCCAGAGCTCGTCCGCCGTCTGCTCGCCGTCGTTGAGGGCGCTGGCGATGAGGGTCGCGGTGCCGTTCCGGTGGTCGAGCACGACGAGCTCGGAGACGAAGCTGAGGGCCTGGCCGGGCACGTCGAAGTCGGCGGGCGGCACGTGCGGCAGGTGCTCGAGCTGGCGCACGGCCTCCCAGCCGATGAAGCCGACGAGCCCGCCGGTGAGCGGCGGGTGGCCGTCCTGCTGCGGGGTGCTCCAGCGCTCGTAGAGATGCGCGAGGGCCGCGAGCGGGGCGGCGGGTGCGTCGGTACCCAGGGCGCGCGCGGCCGACAGCCCGTAGTCGAGCCAGGTCGCCTCCGCCGCAGTCTGCGTCAGGACGCCGAGGGAGCCGACGCCGATGAACGACCAGCGCGACCAGATGCCGCCCTGCTCCGCCGACTCGAGCAGGAAGGTGCCGGGCTTGCCGAGGGCGAGCTTGCGGTAGACGCCGATCGGCGTCTCGCCGTCGGCGAAGAGCTCGCGGAGGACGGGGACGACGCGGTGGCCGGCCATGAGCGCCGCATCGAAGTCGGCGCGCGTCGTGGTGGTCATGACTCCCCCACGTGCGGCTCGAGCGGGTCGACGTCGAAGCAGGCGTGCGCGCCGGTGTGGCAGGCGGGGCCGTGCTGGTCGACCTGCACCAGCAGGGTGTCGCCGTCGCAGTCCAGGGCGGCGCCCTTCACGTACTGGCGGTTGCCCGACGTGTCGCCCTTCCTCCAGTACTCCTGTCGACTGCGCGACCAGAACGTCACGCGGCCCTCGGTCAGCGTGCGGCGGAGCGCCTCGGCATCCATGTACCCGAGCATCAGCACCTCGCGGGTGTCGTGCTGCTGGATGATCGCGGGCATCAGTCCGTCGTCCTTGAAGGCCGCGCGCGCGACGACGTCCTCCACGGTGTCCGTCGTGAGCTCGGTCATCTCACCACCACTCCCTCGGCGCGCAGAGCGCCCTTCACATCGCCGACCGTCAGCTCTCCATTGTGGAACACGGAGGCCGCGAGCACCGCGTCGGCGCCGGCTGCGACCGCGGGGGCGAAGTGCTCTAGCGCACCCGCGCCGCCCGACGCGATGACCGGCACGGTGCTCAGGCCTCGGACGGCCCGCACCAGCTCGAGGTCGAAGCCCTGCTTGGTGCCGTCGGCGTCGATCGAGTTGACGAGCAGCTCCCCGGCGCCGCGCTCGACGGCCTCGCGGACCCAGACCAGCGCGTCGACGTCGGTCTCGGTGCGGCCGCCGTGGGTGGTGACGACGAATCCGCCGGGCACGCGGTCGCTGCGCTTCACGTCCAGGCTGAGCACGAGCACCTGCGCTCCGAAGCGGTCGGCGATCTCGCCGATGAGGTCGGGGCGGGCGATCGCCGCGCTGTTCACGCCCACCTTGTCGGCGCCGCTCGCGAGCAGCCGTGCGACGTCGTCGGCGCTCCGCACGCCGCCGCCGACGGTCAACGGGATGAAGACCTGCTCGGCCGTCTGGGTGACGGTCTCGTACATGGTGGCGCGGTCCTCCACGGTTGCGGTGACGTCGAGGAACGTGACCTCGTCGGCACCCTGCTCGTAGTACCGACGCGCCAGCTCGACCGGGTCGCCCGCATCGCGCAGGTCGAGGAAGTTGACGCCCTTGACGACCCGGCCGGCGGCCACATCGAGGCACGGGATGACGCGCGTCGCGAGAGACACCTGAGTGACCTAGATCCGCGCGGCGTGGATCGTCGTGACGAGGATCGCGCGGGCGCCGAGCTCGTAGAGCGCATCCATGACCTGGTTGGTCTCGCTGCGCGGCACCATGACGCGCACCGCGACCCAGTCGCTGTCGCGAAGCGGCGAGACGGTCGGCGACTCGAGGCCCGGCGTGACGGCGGATGCGGCGTCGACGAGACCGGCCGGCAGGTCGTAGTCCATCAGCACGTACTGGTGCGCCACCATCACGCCCTGGATGCGCCGCCGCAGCGTCTCGATCCCGTCCAGCGCCGGTCGTGACGCGATCAGGACGGCGGAGGACTCGAGGATCACGGGGCCGAAGATCTCGAGGCCCTGCTTCTTGAGCGTGGAGCCGGTCTCGACGACGTCGGCCACCGCATCCGCCACCCCGAGGCGGACGGCGGACTCGACCGCGCCGTCGAGTCGCACGACGGTGGCCGTCACCCCGTTCCGCTCCAGGAAGTCGGCGACGAGCGTGTCGTAGCTGGTGGCGACCCGCAGCCCCTGCAGATCGTCGAGGCTCTGGAACGCGCCGATCGGACCGGCGAAGCGGAAGGTCGACGCCCCGAAGTCGAGGGTGTCGATCTCGACGGCGGCCGAGTGGGAGTCGAGAAGGAGGTCGCGGCCCGTGACCCCCACGTCGAGCGCGCCGGAGCCGACGTAGGTGGCGATGTCGCGGGGGCGCAGGTAGAAGAACTCGACGTCGTTGCGCGGGTCGCTGACGATCAGCTCCTTGGGGTCGCGACGCGTCGCGTAGCCGGCCTCCTGCAGCATCTGCACGGCGGTCTCACTGAGCGTGCCCTTGTTGGGCACGGCGATTCGCAGCATGGCGGGTCTTCCGGTCAGAGGTGCGTGTAGACGTCGGCGGGGGTGAGACCCTTCGCGACCATCAGCACCTGCAGGTGATAGAGCAGCTGCGAGATCTCCTCCGCGGTCTCGGCGTCGCTCTGATACTCGGCCGCCATCCAGACCTCGGCGGCCTCCTCGACGATCTTCTTGCCGATCGCGTGGACGCCCGCATCGAGCTCCGCGACGGTGCCCGAGCCCTCGGGGCGCGTGACGGCTTTCTCGCTGAGCTCAGCGAAGAGTTCGTCGAAGGTCTTCACGGTACGAGGGTACCGGGCCGACCTCGGGGTTACTTGACGCCCAGGAGGTCGATCACGAAGACGAGGGTGCGGCCGCTGAGGCGATGGCCGCCGCCGGCCGGGCCGTAGGCGAGCTCGGGCGGGCAGATGAGCTGACGACGGCCGCCGACCTTCATGCCGGGGATGCCGAGCTGCCACGCGCGCACGAGCTGCGACAGCGGGAAGTTGGCCGACTGACCGCGGTCCCAGCTGGCGTCGAACTGCTCGCCGGTCTCGAAGTCGACACCGACGTAGTGCACGTCGACGGTCGACGAGGTCTGCGCCTCGGCTCCGTTCCCGATCACGAGGTCGGTGATGACGAGCTCGGTGGGCGCCTCGCCCAGGGTCGGCTCGATCTCGGGCTTGGTCAGGTCGGTCATGGGTCCAGTCAATCAGACCTGATGGGGATGCGCGTGCGCGGCCGCGGTGGCGCGCAGCTCCGCGATGGCGGCGACCGGGTCTGGGGTGCTGTAGACGCTCGACCCGGCGACGAAGGTGTCGGCCCCCGCCTCGGCAGCCCGCACGATCGTGTCGGTCGTGATGCCGCCGTCGACCTGCAGCCACACGTCGAGCCCGGCGGTGTCGATCGCCGCCCGTGCGGCCGCGATCTTGGGGAGCATCTCGTCGATGAAGCCCTGCCCGCCGAATCCGGGCTCGACGGTCATGACCAGCAGCTGGTCGAACTCGGGCAGCAGCTCGAGGTAGGGCGTCAGGTCGGTGCCGGGCTTCAGGGCGAGGCCGGACCGCGCTCCGATCTGCCGCAGCCTGCGGGCGACGGCCACCGGATCCGCGGCCGCCTCGGCGTGGAACGTCACCGAGGAGGCTCCGAGCTCTGCGTAGCCGGGGGCCCACCGGTCGACGTCGGAGATCATCAGGTGGACGTCGAGCGGGATTGTCGACACGTCCTGGATGCGGCCGACCATCTGCGGACCGAATGTCAGGTTGGGCACGAAGTGGTTGTCCATGACGTCGACGTGCACGGCGTCGGCGGTCGAGATGCGTGCGATGTCGGCCTCGAGGTTCACGAAGTCGGCGGCCAGGATGCTCGGGTTGATGCGCGCGCTCACGTCGTCACTGTACCGAGCGGGTCGGGAGCGGCGGGCTGAGCCGAGGTGCTCAGCAGCTGGATGAACATGGCGTCGGTTCCGTGGCGGTGCGGCCAGAGCTGCGCGGCGGTCCCGGATGCGAGCTCGAGGTCCGCGATCGCCACGTCGACCAGCACGGCGGGCGTGTCGAGAGCGCGCAGGCCGGCGTGACGCGCGAGCGCCGCGGCCACGACCTCGCGGGTCTCGGCGAGATGGGGCGAGCAGGTGACGTAGGCCAGGATGCCGCCGGGCACGAGCGCGGCGACGGCGGCGTCCAGCAGGTCGGCCTGCAGTCGAGCGAGCTCGGCCACGTCGGACGGCTGCTTGCGCCAGCGTGCCTCGGGGCGGCGGCGCAGGGCGCCGAGTCCGGTGCACGGCGCATCGAGCAGGATGCGGTCGAAGGGCCCGCCGAGACGGGCGAGCTCGGCCGGGTCGGCGATGCGGATGCCGTCTCCCTCGACGACCTCGGGTGCGGGGTCGAAGACGGCCAGCGCGTTCCGCACGAGCCGCGCCCGCGTCGGGACGAGCTCGTTGGCCACCAGGGTCGCTCCCCCGCGGGCGGCTTCGGCTGCCAGCAGGGCGGCCTTGCCGCCGGGCCCCGCGCAGAGATCCAGCCAGCGCTCGCCCGTCTCGATCGGACGCGCCCTGCTCAGCGCGAGCGCCGCGAGCTGCGATCCCTCGTCCTGGACGCGCCCGCGGCCGCTCGCCACGGTCGGGTTGGCGGCCGGGTCTCCGCCTGCCGACCGGGCCGCCACGGGCGACACCGCGCCGGGCTCACCCAGCTCGGCGACAGAGGCGAGACCCGGAAGGGCGACGAGGCTCACCGCAGGAGCGACGTTGTCGGCCGCCAGGAGCTCCTCGAGCTCGTCGGCGCGCCCCTCGGCGGCCAGCGAGCGCCGGAGGGCGCCGATCACCCAGTCGGGGTGGGCGAACTCGACGGAGAGTCGCGCGTCTCCGTGCAGTCCCTCGAGAGCCCGCTCGCGCCACTCCTCGGGGGTGCTGCGGGTGAGGGTGCGGAGCACGCCGTTGGCGAAGGCCTTCGCCGAGCCCTTGCCGGCAGAGGCGACGAGCGCCACCGACTCCCCCACCGCGGCGTGCGGGGCGATGCGCATCGCGAGCAGCTGGTGCGCGCCGAGGCGGAGGGCGTCGACGACCTCGGGGTCGAGCCGCCTCAGCGGTCTGTCGGTGACGAGCGACAGCACGCGGTCGTAGTAGCCGCGCCGACGCAGCGTCCCGTAGGTCAGCTCGGTCGCCAGGCCGGCGTCCGCCGCGCTCAGCCTCGCCTCGGCGATGAGACCCGGCAGGATCAGGTTGGCGTAGGCGTCGTCCTCGCGCACGGCGCGCAGGACCTCGTACGCGATCCGGCGCGCAGGCTGGACCCGCGGTGCCGAGCCGTCCGCACGGGTCACGAGGCGGGCTCCCCGACGACCGCGTCCGCGTCGAGGGGGGCGCCCGCAGCGCGCCCCCGCCACCAGTCCGCCGCCGCCATCGCCGTCTTGCCCGCCGGCTGCACGCGCAGCAGCTCGAGCGGGTCGGTGGCGGTGCCGATGAGCACGCGCCCCTCCCGCAGGTCGAGACGACCCGCCCGCAGCACCGGGGTGTCGCGCGCGACGGCCGCCGCATGCAGCTTCAGCCGGTCTCCGTCGATCGTCGTGAACGCGCCCGGCTCCGGGGTGACTCCTCGGATCTGCGCGTCGAGCTCCGCCGCCGGTCGCGACCAGTCGATCCGGCCGTCCTCGAGCGCCAGCTTCGGCGCGACGGTGACCGCGCCGGTCTGCGGCGTCGCGACGGCCGACCCGTCGGCGAGCGAGTCGACGACGGAGGCCAGCAGCTCGCTGCCGCTCACGGCCAGTGTCTGGAGGAGGTGGCCCGCCGTCTCGTGGGCCCCGATCTGCCGTCGGAGGGTGCCGAAGATGTCGCCGGCGTCGAGCTCGGGCACGAGCTGGAAGACGGCGGCCCCGGTCTCGGCATCGCCCGCGATGACCGCGCGCTGCACGGGGGCGGCACCCCGCCAGCGCGGCAGGAGCGAGAAGTGCAGGTTGATCCAGCCGAGCCGCGGCGCGCTGAGCAGCGGCTCGCGGATCAGGCCGCCGTAGGCGACGATCACGCCGAGGTCGGCCCCGAGCGCGGCGATCTCGTCGGCCACGGGGGCGAGCCGATTGGCGCGCACCACGGGGATGCCGGCGGACTCCGCCGTCGTGGCTACGGGGGTGGGTGTGAGCACGCGCCGGCGTCCCTGCGGCGAGTCCTCGCGCGTCACGACGGCGACGATCTCGTGCGACGAGGCGATGAGCCGCTCGAGGCTCGGGACCGCGGCGGCGGGGCTTCCCGCGAAGACGATCCGGAGGGCTGGCATCCCTCGATTCTGCCCTGTCGAGGGCCGCGGCCCGGCCCGCTACTCGCTGAACGGCTCCGGATCGTCGAACCGTGCGCGCAGGGGCAGCGGCTGGCGGCCCCGCTTCGGCTGTCCGGGAACGGGCTTCCGCCGCGCGGTGGCCTGGCGGACGATCTCGGACCTCACGGCCTCCGCGACGAGGTGTCCGCCGGCGAAGTCGAAGCGGATGATCGCCCGCGCGCGTCCCTCGACGACGGTCGTGCCGACGTGCTCTGCGGCCGACGGGAGCGCGGAGACGGCGGCGGCCACCGCATCCGGGGCGCCCTGCAGCGTGGCGGTGCGGACGGCGGGAGGGAAGCGCAGCGCGCGGCGGTCCGCGAGCTCGGCCCGCGCGAACTCGGGCTGGTTCCAGGTGACGAGGGCGCGAGCGAGGGCACCGCCGACTCCGACCAGCACGATCTGCGCGTCGTCGGCGGCCAGTGCGGCGGCGTCGGACCACCAGCGCAGCACGTCCTCGCCGACGCGCAGGCTCTCGCGGGCCACCATGCGCTCCCCATCGAGCAGCAGCACCGCCCGGTACCCGCCCGCGGCGATCGGCTCGGCGCCGCGGGTCGCGATCACGAGGGCGGGCGTGTCGCCGACGGTCGTGCGCGGCTTGTCACCGTCGGACACGATGATGCTGACGCCGGGGAAGGCCCGGCCGAGCTCCTCCGCGGTGCGGCGGGTGCCGGTGCCCGCGGGCCGCAGTGCCGTGCCGTCGCAGTTGGGGCAGCGGAAAGCACCCTCGATCGCTCCGCACCAGGCGCAGGTGGGCGGGGCCCCCGCGCGGCGCTGACGGAGCGGACCGTCGCACCGGCGGCAGCGCGCTGCCTCGCGGCAGGTCGCGCAGCGGAGGCCCGGTGCGAATCCGGGTCGAGCCACCTGCACGAGCACGGGCCCGGATGCGACGGCGTCCCGCGCGGCGATCCAGGCGATCGACGGGATGCGTGCCTGGGCGGCGAGGCGGTCCTGCGCCGCGACGTCGGCGGTGGGCACGACGGCGGGGCGGCGGAAGCGCGCCGGCGCGAGCTGCTCGAGCCAGCCGATCTCGACGAGGCGCTCGACCTCGGTGGTACGGGTCTGAGCGGCCAGGATCAGCGCTCCACCCTGCTGCTCCTGGCGGATCAGAGCCGCGTCGCGCGCGTGCACGTAGGGCGAGAGCGGCTCGCCGAGCAGCGGATCGCCGTCGTTCCAGATCGCGATCAGGCCGAGTCGCCCGGCCGGGGCGTAGACGGCCGACCGGTTTCCGAGCACCACGACGGGGGCGTCGTCGCTCGCGCGCAGCATGCTGCGGTAGCGATCCGGGTTGGGCTGGCGCGCATCGAACCGTGCGATCGCGTCGGCGGGCAGCAGGGCGGCGAGGGCGGCGGCGAGCTGCTCCTGGTCGCGGTAGTCGGGAACGACCAGGATCGCCGATGACCCCGCGCGGATCACGCGGGCGGCCGCCTGAGCGAGCGTCACGGCCCAGCGGCCCACCCAGTCCCCCGCGGGCAGCTGCACGACTCCGGGTCGGACCGAGAGGGCGACGCGTCGCCCCTCGGCGACCACGGCGTCGAGGGCGCCCTCCGCGTAGTCGGAGATCGGCGGGAGCTCGCCGACCACGGGAGCTGCCGTCGGCGCCTCCCGCGCCAGCCAGGCCTTCTCGACCCGCACCTGCCGCGGTGGGATCGCGAGCCTCAGCACGTCG
>CAXTSE010000005.1:108259-128112 GCA_964246985.1 uncultured Microbacteriaceae bacterium | reverse complement strand
GGACACCGTGCGCGCGAGCGCCCACACCTCGGGACGGAGCACCGGGATAGGCGACACCACGGCGTCGACGTCGCTCAGCGGGCCCGGATAGTCCTGCTGGTGGCCGAGCTCGACCACGAAGCCCTGGGCGAGCCGACTCGCACTGCGGAGCGGCACCGAGACCCGCACTCCCGGCACGACCCCCTGGAGGTGCGCCGGGATGCGGTAGTCGAGCAGGCGGTCGAGCTGCGGAAGCGAGGAGTCGACGAGCACCCGCGCGATCGCGACGGGGGCCGCCGCGGCTGGTGCCGGGCCGTCCGTCATCGCGTCACGAGCGCCCGACGGCGGTCACAGCCCGGCGGCGGCGCGGAGGGCGTCGACGCGGTCGGTGCGCTCCCAGGTGAAGTCGGGCAGCTCGCGTCCGAAGTGGCCGTACGACGCGGTGGCCGCGTAGATGGGGCGCAGCAGGTCGAGGTCGCGGATGATCGCGGCGGGGCGCAGGTCGAACACCTCGCGGATCGCCGCAGTGATCTGCTCGTCGGGCAGATGGCCGGTGCCGAAGGTCTCGACATACAGACCGACGGGCGAGGCCTTGCCGATCGCGTAGGCGACCTGAACCTCGAGGCGGTCGGCGAGCCCGGCGGCGACCGCGTTCTTTGCGACCCAGCGCATGGCGTACGCGGCGGAGCGGTCGACCTTCGACGGGTCCTTTCCCGAGAACGCACCGCCGCCGTGACGCGACGCGCCGCCGTAGGTGTCGACGATGATCTTGCGACCGGTGAGGCCGGCGTCGCCCTGCGGGCCGCCGATCTCGAAGCGACCGGTCGGGTTGATCAGGATGGTGGCGTCGGCCGACGGGAGGTCGATGCGGGCGAGCACGGGACGGATCACGAGGCGCTCGATCTCGGCGCGCAGCTCGTCGAGCGGGATCGAGGGCGAGTGCTGGGTCGAGACGACCACGGTGTCGACGAGCACCGGAGTGGTGCCGTCGTAGCCGACCGTGACCTGGGTCTTGCCGTCGGGGCGCAGCCAGTCGACCTCACCGGCGTGGCGCACCTCGGCGAGGCGCTCGGACATGCGGTGGGCCAGCCAGATCGGCAGCGGCATGAGCTCGGGGGTCTCGCGGGTCGCGTAGCCGAACATCAGGCCCTGGTCGCCTGCGCCCTGCATGTCGAGCGGGTCGACGCTGTCGCCCTCGCGGCTCTCGAACGCCGAGTCGACGCCCTGCGCGATGTCAGGAGACTGGGCGCCGATCGAGATCGACACTCCGCACGAGCGACCGTCGAACCAGACATCCGAGGAGGTGTATCCGATGTCGGTGATGCGCTTGCGCACGATGCCGGGGATGTCGACGTAGGCCGAGGTGGTGACCTCGCCGGCCACGTGGACGAGCCCGGTGGTCACGAGGGTCTCGACGGCGACACGGGCCTGCGGATCGGCGGCGAGGATCGCGTCGAGGATCGAGTCGCTGACCTGGTCGCAGATCTTGTCCGGGTGGCCCTCGGTGACCGACTCGGAGGTGAAGAGACGGAGGGCGGGGGTGGACTCGCTCACAGGAGGACCAATCGTTTCAGCGGCACGGTTTCGAGAGTGCGGTTCGGCGGGATGGGCGCGGGTGTCAGCACACGGCGTCGAGGATGCCATCGGCGACCGACGCCTTGGACCCGGCGACCTCGGCCACTATATCCCCGGCGGCATTCAGCACGACGACTGTGTTGCCCTCTGTGGCGAACCCCTCGGTCCAGCCCACCCTGTTGACGACGAGGTAGTCGACGCCCTTGCGCGCGGCCTTCGCCCGACCCAGCTCGAGCAGTGCCTGGGCGTCGGGCTCGGTCTCGGCGGCGAAGCCGATGACCGTCTGGCCGTCGCGACGCGCGGCAGTGAGCTCGCGCAGGATGTCGGGGTTCTTGACGAGCCGGAGGTCGAGGGTGTCGCCCTGCGTCTCCTTCTTGATCTTCGCGTCGGCGACGGTCTCCGGGCGGTAGTCGGCCACCGCTGCAGCCATGATGACCACGTCGGCGGTGCCCGCGGCGAGCAGCGTGGCCTCCTGCAGCTCCCGCGTCGTCGAGACGTGCGTGACGTCGACGCCCGCGATGCCCGACTCGGCGAGCACGCCGTCCTCGATGTTGGCGACGACGAGATGCACCTCGGCTCCGCGCGCGGCGGCGGCACGGGCTAGTGCGACGCCCTGCTTGCCGCTGGAGCGGTTTCCGATGAAGCGCACCGGGTCGAGCGGCTCGCGCGTGCCTCCGGCGGTCACCAGGATGCGACGGCCGGCCAGATCGCCAGGTGCGTCGTGACCATCGATGATCCGCAGCGCCGTCGCCACGATCTCGTCGGGCTCTGCCATGCGGCCGACGCCCGCGTCGGACCCGGTGAGCTGTCCGCGGGCCGGACCCACGAGGTGGACGCCCCGCGCGACGAGCGTCGCGACGTTGGCGGCCGTGGCGGGGTTCTGCCACATCTCGGTGTGCATGGCCGGAGCCAGCACGAGGGGGGCTGTGGATGCGAGGACGGTGTTGCCGAGGAGGTCGTCGGCGAGTCCGGTCGCGAGCTTCGCCAGAGTGTGCGCCGTGGCGGGGGCGATCACGATCAGGTCGGCGCGCTGCCCCATGGCCACGTGCCGCACCTCGGCGACCCCCTCGTAGAGATCGGAGTGCACCGGATTGCGGCTGATGGCCTCGAGAGTCGGCTTCCCGACGAAGCGGAGCGCCGCATCCGTCGCCACGACGTGCACGTCGTGGCCGGCAAGGACGAACCCCCGCACGACCGCCACCGCCTTGTAGGCGGCGATGCCGCCGGCGATCCCGACGACGATGTTCATGCGGGTGTGGCTACTGAGCGGCCGGCTCGTCGAGCGGCTTGAGGATCAGCTTGTCGTCGTTGATCTCGCGCAGCGCGACCGACAGCGGCTTGTCGTCGATGGTCGAGTCGACCAGCGGACCGACGTTGTCGAACAGCGAGCCCTCGTGCAGGTCGGCGTAGTAGTCGTTGATCTGGCGCGCGCGCTTGGACGCGAAGATGACCAGCTGGTACTTGGAGTCGACCTTCGAGAGCAGCTCGTCGATCGGCGGGTCGATGATGCCCGAGTTCTTGTCGGCCATGGGTGGCTCCTTGCAGTTGGAAGATGGTCGCGCCGGACCGAGAGACAGAGGTCAACTCAGGGCACTGCGAGCAATTCTACGACCTCGGAGGCCGCTTGGCCGACTTCGCCGTTCACGACCTTCACATCGAACTCGTCCTGGGCGCTCAACTCGACCTTCGCGGTGTCGAGCCGACGGGCCTGCTCGGCGGCATCCTCGGTGCCTCGTCCGACCAGTCTGCGCACGAGCTCCTCCCACGTCGGGGGCAGCAGGAACACCAGCAGGGCCTCGGGCATCTGCTGCCGGACAGCACGTGCGCCCTGCAGGTCGATCTCGAGCAGCACGCTGCGGCCCTCGGCTAGAGCGGCGTCGATCGGCGGGCGCGGCGTGCCGTAGCGGAAGGCGTTGTGCACAACGGCGTGCTCGAGGAACTCCCCGCGCTCGATCATCGCGTCGAACTCGGCATCGCTGAGGAAGTAGTAGTGCTCCCCCTCGACCTCGCCGGGACGCGGAGGACGCGTCGTCGCCGACACGCTCAGCAGCACATCCGGGTAGTTCTCGCGGATGTGGCGCGACACGGTGCCCTTGCCGACGGCCGTCGGTCCCGCGAGCACGACGAGCCTGCTGGTCGGGTGTCCGGCGCGGCGCTCTCGCGCCTCGAGCCAGTCGCCGAGCTTGTCGCGCTGGCGCACGCCCAGCCCGCCGACCCGCTTGGACGCGGCGATGCCGAGCTGCTGCATGGCGCGGTCGGCGCGGGTGGGGCCGAGCCCGGGGATGCTCATCAGCAGCTCGCGCACGCGGAGGGTTGCCTCGGGCGTCGTCGGGGCTCCCGTCCACGCGGATCGGGCGACGTCGAGCGCGGATCGGGTGCGGGCGGCGACGGCGGCCTTCACGGCAGCCCGCGCGCGGCGCGCGGCGACGGCGGCCCGCGCGGCGGCGACCCGGTCGACCTCGGGCGGCGTCAGACTCGACATGCCGCCACCTCCCCGTTCGCGCTCTCGATCGCGGACACCAGTTGATCGGGTCCGCCTCCGAGAATGCTCCGAGAGACCGCGACGAGCACCTGGGGCGCCGCCGCGCCGAACAGCGTCGGCAGGTCGGCGATGACCCCGCCCTGGGCGCCGAAACCGGGCGCCAGCACGGGCACTCCCGCCAGGGCGTCGGTGTCGATGCCGAAGTCGTCGAGCGCGACCGTCGCGCCGAGCACGACGCCGATCGAGTCGGACGCCCGGACTCGGATGTCGGCCACGACCCCCGCGGCGACGCTGCGGCCGTCGGCGCGCACCGCCAGCTGCGTCGCGGCGGCCTCCGGGTTGGACGTCGCTGCGAGCACGAACAGACCCTTGTCCGCGGCTGCGGCGCGCTCGATCACCGAGTCGAGAGAGCCGAGACCCTGGTAGGCCACGACGGTCAGAGCGTCGGCCTCCAGGGGCGAGCCGGCGGTGAGCCAGGCCTCGCCGTAGGCGTCGACGCTCGTGCCGACGTCGCCGCGCTTGGCGTCGGCGATGACGAGCAGGCCCGCGGCGCGCGCGGCTCCGAGAACCGACTCGAGCGCGGCGTAGCCGGCCGAGCCGTGCCGCTCGAAGAACGCCACCTGGGGCTTGACGGCGGCCACCCGGCCGGCCGCGGCATCCACGACCCGCAGCCCGAACTCGCGGACGCCGGTCGCGTCATCCGCGAGCCCCCAGTCGCGCAGCAGCGAGGCGTGCGGGTCGATGCCGACGCAGAGTCGTCCGTGCGTCGCGAAGGTCGCGGCGAGGCGGGTGCCGAAGGACCGACGTGGGGCGGTCTCGGTCCGCGTCGTTCCGGCGCTACTCACCCCGCCCACGTCTCTCTGCGCGGTCCTTCGCGTAGTCCTGCAGGGACTTCACGTTCATCTCCCCGCGCTGCACCTCGAACGACGCCACGGCGGCGCCGAGCTGGGCGATCGTCGTGAAGAGAGGCTTGTCGGCCGCGACGGTCGCTGTGCGGATCTCGAATCCGTCGGCCCGCGCGCTGCGGCCGGACGGCGTGTTGATCACGACGTCGATCTCACCCGCGTTGATGAGCTCGACGATCGAGGGGTCTCCGTCGACGGCCTCCTGGCCCATGAAGTACTTGCGCACCGATCGGGCCCGGATGCCGTTCCGCGCGAGCACCTCGGCGGTGCCCCCGGTGGCGACGATGTCGAATCCGAGCTGAGACAGGCGGAGGATCGGCAGCACGATCGCGCGCTTGTCGCGGTCGGCGACCGAGACGAAGACCGTCCCCGAGGTGGGCAGGCCGCCGTAGGCCGCGTCCTGGCTCTTGGCGAACGCGCGCGGGAAGTCGACGTCGATGCCCATCACCTCGCCGGTCGAGCGCATCTCCGGTCCGAGCACCGAGTCGACGATGTTGCCCTCCCGCGTGCGGAAGCGCTTGAACGGCAGCACGGCCTCCTTGACCGAGATCGGCGAGTCGAGGGGCACGTTCGAGCCGTCTGCGACCGGCAGCAGGCCGTCGGCGACGAGCGAGCGGATGCTGCGGCCGACCATGATCAGCGAGGCCGCCTTGGCGAGCGGGATGCCGAGCGCCTTCGAGACGAACGGCACGGTGCGCGAGGCCCGCGGATTCGCTTCGAGGACGTAGAGCACGCCCGCGCCGATCGCGAACTGCACGTTGAGCAGCCCGCGCACTCCGATTCCCTCGGCGATCTTCCGCGTCGCATCGACGACGCGGTCCTGCACGTCGCGGCCGAGCGTCACGGGCGGCAGGGTGCAGGCCGAGTCGCCGGAGTGGATGCCGGCCTCCTCGATGTGCTCCATGATGCCGCCGACGTAGAGCTCGGTGCCGTCGTAGAGGGCGTCGATGTCGATCTCGAGAGCGTCATCGAGGAACCTGTCGACAAGCAGCGGCGATCCGGGGCCGATGATGGCCTGATCGCGCACGCGGTCGAAGTAGTCCTCGAGACTCGGGGTGTCGTAGACGATCTCCATGCCGCGGCCGCCGAGCACGAAGCTCGGGCGCACCAGCACGGGATAGCCGATCGACTCGGCGGCCCGCACGGCCGTGGGGGCGTCGATCGCCGTGCCGTTCTTCGGCGAGATGAGACCGGCGGCGTCGAGGATGCCCGAGAACAGCCCGCGCTCCTCGGCCAGGTCGATCGCGGAGGGCGAGGTGCCGAGGATCGGGATCCCGGCGGCCTCCAGGCCCTTGGCGAGCCCGAGGGCGGTCTGGCCGCCGAGCTGCACGATGACCCCGAGCAGCTCGCCGGTCTGCGACTCGGCGTGGATGACCTCGAGCACGTCCTCGAGCGTGAGCGGCTCGAAGTAGAGGCGGTCGCTCGTGTCGTAGTCGGTCGACACGGTCTCGGGATTGCAGTTGATCATGATCGTCTCGTACCCCGCGTCGTGCAGCGCGAAGCTGGCGTGCACGCACGAGTAGTCGAACTCGACGCCCTGGCCGATGCGGTTCGGCCCGGACCCGAGGATCACGACCTTCCTGCCCTCGCTGGGGGCGACCTCGGTCTCGAGGTCGTAGCTCGAGTAGTGGTACGGGGTCACGGCCGGGAACTCGCCGGCGCAGGTGTCGACGGTCTTGAACACGGGGCGCACGCCGAACTGCCAGCGCGCGTTCCGCACCTGCTCCTCGGTCAGGCCGCGCAGCTCGGCGATCTGGATGTCGCTGAAGCCGTGGTCCTTGGCGTGACGGAAGAGCGCGGCGTCGACCTTCAGCGAGCCCGAGATGTCGGCGGCGACCTCGTTGATGAGCGCGATCTGGTCGATGAACCAGGGATCGATCTTGGTGGCCTCGAAGACCTCCTCGGTCGTCGCGCCCTTGCGCATCGCCTGCTGCACGGTCACGATGCGTCCGTCGGTGGGGATGCGCGAGACCTCGAGCAGCTCGGCCTTCGAGCGAGGCTCGGTGCCCCAGTGGAAGCTCGATCCGCGCTTCTCGAGCGAGCGCAGCGCCTTCTGCAGCGCGGTCGAGTAGTTGCGGCCGATCGCCATCGCCTCGCCGACGCTCTTCATCGTGGTGGTGAGGGTGGCATCCGCCGACGGGAACTTCTCGAAGGCGAACCGCGGCACCTTGACGACCACGTAGTCGAGGGTCGGCTCGAAGCTCGCCGGAGTCGCTCCCCCGGTGATCTCGTTGCGGATCTCGTCGAGCCGGTAGCCGATGGCCAGGCGCGCCGCGATCTTCGCGATCGGGAATCCCGTGGCCTTCGAGGCCAGCGCACTCGACCGCGAGACGCGCGGGTTCATCTCGATGACGATGATGCGCCCGGTCGAGGGCTCGACAGCGAACTGGATGTTGCATCCCCCGGTGTCGACGCCGACGAGGCGGATGATGTCGATGCCGATGTCGCGCAGCCTCTGGTACTCGACGTCGGTCAGAGTGAGGGCGGGAGCCACCGTGATCGAGTCGCCGGTGTGCACGCCGACGGGGTCGACGTTCTCGATCGAGCAGACCACCACCGTGTTGTCGGCGGTGTCGCGCATCAGCTCGAGCTCGTACTCCTTCCAGCCGAGGATCGACTCCTCGAGCAGCACCTCGGTGGTCGGGCTCTGGTGCAGTCCGTCGGTGACCATGCGGATGAGCTCGGTGCGGTCGTAGGCGAAGCCCGATCCCAGCCCGCCCATCGTGAAGGACGGACGGATGACCAGCGGGTAGCCGAGGTCCTCGGCGGCCTCCACGGCCTCCTCGACGGTGTGGGCGATGTGGCTGCGGGCCACCTCGGCACCGGCGTCGATGACCAGCTCCTTGAAGATCTGGCGGTCCTCGCCCTTCTTGATCGCCTCCACCTTCGCGCCGATGAGCTCCACGCCGTACTCGGCGAGGATCCCGGCCTCGTCGAGGGCGATGGCCGCGTTCAGCGCGGTCTGGCCGCCCAGGGTCGGGAGCACCGCATCCGGGCGCTCCTTCTCGATGATGCGGGTGAGGGCTGCCGTCGTGATCGGCTCGATGTAGGTGGCGTCGGCGAAGTCGGGGTCGGTCAGGATCGTGGCCGGGTTCGGGTTCACGAGGATGACGCGCACCCCCTCGGCACGCAGCACGCGGCATGCCTGGGTGCCCGAGTAGTCGAACTCGGCGGCCTGGCCGATGACGATCGGCCCGGAGCCGATGACGAGGACGCTCTGGATGTCGTCGCGCTTGGGCACTTAGTTCACTCCGTCGGTCGAGCTTGTCGAGACCCGCCCCGCACGGTGCTCGCGCACCATGTCGACGAACCGGTCGAACAGGTAGTTGGCGTCGTGGGGACCGGCCGCGGCCTCGGGGTGGTACTGCACCGAGAACGCCGGGATGTCGAGGGCGCGCAGCCCCTCCACGACGTGGTCGTTGAGCCCGACATGGCTGACCTCGAGCCGCCCGTACCCGTGGGGGCTGTCGATGACGCCCTCGAGCGGCGCGTCGACGGCGAATCCGTGGTTGTGGGCGGTGATCTCGATGCGCCCGGTCTCCTTGTCGAGCACCGGCTGGTTGATGCCGCGGTGGCCGAAGGGCAGCTTGTAGGTGTCGAGGCCGAGCGCGCGTCCGAGAAGCTGGTTGCCGAAGCAGATGCCGAAGAACGGCAGCCCGGCGTCGAGCACGTCGCGGAGGACCGCGACGTGATCGTCGGAGGCGCCGGGATCGCCGGGGCCGTTGGAGTAGAAGACGGCGACCGGGTCGATGGACTGGATGTCGGCGATCGTCGAGCTCTGCGGGAGGACGTGCACCTCGAATCCGCGCGCGGCGAGGTTGTGGACGGTCGAGAGCTTGACGCCGAGGTCGAGGATGGCGAGACGGCCGACGAACTCGACCCCCTCGGCAGCCGCCGTGACGGTGGGGACGGAGACCGACACCTGCGCTGACAGATTCTGACCCGTCATCTCGGGGGCCTGGCGCACGAGCGCCAGCTGCTCGGACTCGCTCAGCTCCGCATCCGCGCCGGAGAACACGCCGGCGCGCATGGTGCCGCTGTCGCGCAGGCGTCGGGTCACGGCGCGCGTGTCGATGCCGCTGATGCCGACGATCCCCCCGGCGACGAGGTCGTCGTCGAGGCTGCGCTGCGACCGGAAGCTGCTGACCACGCGGCTGGGGTCGCGCACGACGTAGCCGGCGACCCAGATGCGCGACGACTCGAGGTCGGCGTCGTTCATGCCCGTGTTGCCGATGTGGGGAGCCGTCATGACCACGATCTGCCCCGCGTAGCTCGGGTCGGTCAGCGTCTCCTGGTAGCCGGTCATGCCGGTGGCGAAGACGGCCTCGCCGAGGGTGCGGCCGCGGGCGCCGTAGGCGCGTCCGGTGTAGCGGGTGCCGTCCTCGAGAACGAGGACTGCGGGGTCGGTGCTCATGCGGCGCCTTCCGTTGCGGGGGTGTCGGGAGTGTCGGGGGTGATGGGGACGAGTGCGTCGATCGCGGCGACGAGGGCCGCGGGATCGGCCGAGCGCAGGTAGGTGTCGACGAGCGTGCCGTTCAGCGTCCAGCGGAGGAAGACGAGACCGTCCTTCTCGACGACCCGGTCGACGGTCCAGGTGGCGCGCCCGGCTCCCGTGATCGCACCGGCGGTGACGAAGAGCGGCGCGCTGCCCGCGATCTCGAGGAGGACACCGGATGCGGCGACGGTCACGATCGCCCGCCCGCGGAAGGTGAGGCCGTGCGCCGCGATCCGCTCGAGCGGCTGCTCGGCGCGGGTCGTCGCGACGTAGAAGAGATCCTCCACCAGCGCCATGTCGCCGATCTCCGCCGGGGGCGTCGGGAGCGGGCCGACGTCGCCCTGCCGTCGCAGGCGGCGGCGCCAGCCGACGATCAGCAGCGGCACCAGCACGACGAGCACGATCACGACGCTGAGCGCCGAGAGGAGCTTGCTATCCACGGGCCACCTCCTCGGGGTCGCGGAGAGCGCCGTCGAGCACCGTCGGCACGCCGCGGTGGATCGTGGCGACGACGCGGCCGGGCAGCTCGCGACCGAGGTACGGCGAGTTGACGCCCTTGCCGTGCAGGTGGTCGACCGAGAACACGCTGCGTGCGGCGGGGTCGTAGAGGGTGATGTGAGCGGGACTGCCGACCCCGAACGGCGCGTCGTACCCGTCGAGGCGGCCGATCACGGCCGGGGCGCTCGAGAGGACGCGGGCGACATCGGTCCAGCCCAGCATCCCGGTGTCGACGACAGCCTGCTGCACGACGCTGAGGGCGCTCTCGAGGCCGACCATGCCGAAGCTGGCCTCCTGCCAGGCGCACTCCTTCGACTCGAGCGGATGGGGGGCGTGGTCGGTCGCGACAATGTCGATGGTGCCGTCGGCGAGAGCCTCGCGCAGGACCCGCACGTCCTCGTCGCGGCGCAGCGGCGGATTGACCTTGTAGCGGGCGTCGTAGCCGCGCGCCAGCTCCTCCGTGAGCAGCAGATGGTGCGGGGTCACCTCGGCGGTGACCGCGATGCCGCGTGCCTTGGCCCAGCGGATCACGTCGACGCTGCCGGCCGTCGACAGGTGGCAGATGTGCAGGCGGGCGCCGGTGGTCTCGGCGAGCAGAACGTCGCGGGCGATGATCGACTCCTCGGCGACGGCGGGCCAGCCGGCCAGGCCGAGCTCGCTGCTCAGCGGTCCCTCGTTCATCTGGGCACCCTCGGTGAGCCGCGGTTCCTGTGCGTGCTGGGCGACCACCCCGCCGAAGCCGGAGACGTACTCGAGCGCGCGGCGCATCAGGAGAGCGTCGTGGACGCACTTGCCGTCGTCGCTGAACACGCGCACCCGCACCCGCGACTGGGCCATCGCGCCGATCTCGCTCAGCCGCTCCCCCGCCAGCCCGACGGTCACCGCGCCGATCGGGCGCACGGTGACGTAGCCGTGCTGAGCGCCGAGCGAGGCGACCTGCTCGACGACGCCGGCGGTGTCCTGCACGGGGCTCGTGTTCGCCATGGCGTGGACCGCGGTGAATCCGCCTGCCGCCGCTGCGCGCGAGCCCGTGAGCACGGTCTCGCTCTGCTCGAAGCCCGGCTCGCGCAGATGGGTGTGCAGGTCGACCAGGCCGGGAAGCGCCTGGAGGCCCGCGGCGTCGATGACGCGGGCACCGGATCCGCCTGACAGCCCTGTGCCGCGCTCGGCGACCACGCCGCCGTCGATGAGCAGGTCGGTCGTCGTGCCGTCCGGGAGCGTCGCCCCCTGGATCAGGATCGTCATGCCGCACCCTCCGCGCCGCTCAGCACTGCGTAGAGCACCGCCATCCGAATGGACACCCCGTTGGCCACCTGGTCGAGGATGACCGAGCGGCCTGAGTCGGCCGCCATCGCCGAGATCTCGAGCCCGCGATTCATCGGGCCGGGATGCATGACCATCGTATCCGCGCCGAGCCGGGCGAACCGCGCGTCGTCGAGGCCCCACTGGCGCGCGTACTCGCGCTCGTGGGGGAAGAAGGCCGCGTGCATCCGCTCGCTCTGGATGCGCAGCATCATCAGCACGTCGGGATGCTCGGCAATTGCTGCGTCGAGGTCATCCGAGACGGTGACCGGCCAGGTCTCCACCCCCGCGGGCAGCAGGGTGCGCGGGGCGACGAGGTGCACCGTGGCGCCGAGGGTCTGCAGCAGCCAGACATTGGACCGCGCCACGCGCGAATGCAGGATGTCGCCGACGATGGTCACCCGCAGACCGTCGAGATCGCGTCCGCGGGAGTCCGCGCCGTGGGTCCTCTTGCGCATCGTGTACGCGTCGAGCAGGCCCTGCGTCGGATGCTCGTGCGTGCCGTCACCGGCATTCACGACCGCGGCGTCGATCCAGCCGCTGTCGGCGAGGGTGCGGGCCGCTCCCGACGCGCCGTGCCGGAGCACGACGGCGTCGATCCCCATGGCCGCGATGGTCTGGGTCGTGTCCTTCAGCGACTCGCCCTTCGACACGCTCGACCCCTTCGCGCTGAAGGTGATGACGTCGGCGCCGAGGCGCTTGGCCGCAGCCTCGAAGCTCAGCCTGGTGCGGGTGGAGTCCTCGAAGAAGAGGTTCGCGACGGTGCGACCGCGCAGTGTCGGGAGCTTGGGAACGGCGCGGGTGGCGACATCCGCCATCTCCTCGGCGATGTCGAGGATGCCGACGGCCGCCTCGCGGTCGAGGTCGCGCACCGAGAGCAGGTGCTTCACGCGTCGCCTCCCCCGCTGATGGTGACCAGGTCGTCGCCGTCGAGCTCGGCGAGGCGCACGTTGATGCGCTCTCCGCTCGAGCTCGGCAGGTTCTTGCCCACGTAGTCCGCGCGGATCGGCAGCTCGCGATGTCCCCGGTCGACCAGCACCGCCAACCGGACGGCGCGGGGACGACCCAGGTCGCCGATCGCGTCGAGAGCAGCCCGGATGGTGCGGCCCGAGTAGAGCACGTCATCGACGAGCACGACAGTGCGACCGTCGATGCCCGCGCCGGGCAGGCGGGTCGGGCTCGGGGTGCGCGTGGGCTGCCGCGCGAGGTCGTCGCGGTACATCGTCACGTCGAGGGCGCCGACGGCGGCGGAGCCGGGTGCGAGGGTCTCGAGGATCCCGCCGATGCGCTCCGCGAGGAGCACGCCCCGCGTGGGGATGCCGAGGAGGACGAGATCCGAGCCACCCGACTCGAGGATCTCGTGTGAGATGCGGGTCAGCGCCCGCTGGATGTCAGCCTGCTGCAGCACGGTCCGCGCCAGCATCCTGACCTCCTTCCCCGTCTCTCTGGACGGACTTAAAGGATGTCGTTCGGGACGAGACTAGCGCACCCGCGGACTAGCTCCAGCGCCGCAGCAGCCAGCGCTCGAGCACGCCGATCAGCGCATCCGTCGTCTTGCCGAGGATCGCGAGGAGGATGATCGCGACGAACATGCGATCGATCCGACCGTTCTGCCCCGAGTCGAGCAGTCGGAACCCGAGACCGATCGACGAGTTGAGCAGCTCCGCCGCGACGAGGAAGAGCCACGACTGCGCCAGGGCCAGCCGCAGACCGCTCACGATCGACGGGATCACCGCCGGCAGCTGGACGGTCGTCAGCAGGGAGAAGCCCCGGAGGCCGAAGGCGCGACCGGCTTCGACGAGGTGCGGATCGACGTGGCGCAGTGCGCCCGCGAAGGTTGTGAAGACCGGGAACGCCGCCCCGATCGTGATCAGGATGATCTTCGGAGGCTCGAAGATGCCGACATACAGCAGCAGGAGCGGGGCCCAGGCGAGCGACGGCACCGCTCGCAGCGCACCGAGCAGGGGCGAGAGCAGGATGTCGCCGGTCCGCGTCAGGCCCACGAGCGCGCCGAGCACCAGCCCGATGCTCGATCCGAGGGCGAACCCGATCAGCACGCGCTGGGTCGAGATGGCGGCGTCCTGGAACAGGAGTCCGCGCTGGGCGAGATCGATCGCGGCCGCGACCACGGCGGGCGGAGACGGCAGCCGGTACGCGGGAACGATTCCGGAGGCCGAGATGCCCCACCAGACGGCGAGGATCACGAGCGGCAGGACGGCGCCGCCCAGGATGACCCACAGGCGGCGCGGCCGACCGCCGCTCGACGGGTTCCCGGCGACGGAGCCCGCCGACGAGAACCCGTACGAGCTGACGGTCTGGAAGAGAGACATCCGCTACAGCGACGCCGGGTCCGCGTTCTCGGCGTACGTCGGCTCGAAGAGGCTGTCGAGCGCGTCGTCGATCTGGTCCTGAGAGCCGACGTCGCCGCTCTCGACGAAGATCGGTCCGATGACCGCGAGCACGTCGCGCTGCGCGTCACCGGGAATCGGGTCGATGTCGAGGTTGGTGCGGTCGATCAGCACCGCGGAGGCGATGGCCGGGTCGATGCCGGCGACACCGGCGAGGATGCCGGCCGCCTCATCCGGGTTCTCCTCGACCCATGCGCGGGCCTTCTCGTAGGCGTTCACGACCAGCTGCGCCAGGTCGGGGCTCGCGGCGAGGAAGGTCTCGGTCGCGTTGAGGAACCCGTAGCTGTTGAAATCGATGTTGTCGTAGATGATCTCGGATCCGGCGGTCTCGACGCTCGTCGAGAGCAGCGGGTCGAGACCAGACCATGCGTCGACCGCACCCGACTCGAGGGCGGCCTTGCCGTCCGCGTGCTGCAGGTTCTGGATGGTCACCTCGTCGAGGCCGATGCCGGCCTCCTCGAGCGCCTGCAGCAGGAAGAAGTACGGGTCGGTGCCCTTCGTGGCGGCGATGTTCTTGCCCTTGAGGTCCTCGACGTCGGTGATCGACGATCCCGCCGGCACCGCGATCGCGGCCCAGTTGGGCTGGCTGTAGATGTCGATGGCCTTGATCGGCGAGCCGTTGGAGCGCGCGAGCAGGGCGGCGGACCCCGCCGTGGACCCGATGTCGATCGCACCCGCGCGCAGAGCCTCGTTGGCCTTGTTCGAGCCGGCGGACTGCACCCAGTTGACCGTGACGTCGTCGCCGAGCGCCTCCTCCAGCCAGCCCTGGTCCTTGATGACCAGGCTGAGCGGGTTGTAGGTGGCGAAGTCGATGTTGAGGGTGTCGGCCGACCAGCCGTCGGCGCCGAGGGCGGCCTCCGACTCGACCGGGGCGGGCGCGCCCTCCCCCGCCACGCAGCCGGTGAGGGCGAGGGCGGCGGATGCGGCGATCGCCGCGAGGGCGACGAGGGGCTTCTTCATGGGCGGGTTCCTTTGCTGTGTCAGAACGAGGTGCTGTGTCAGAACGAGTGCGGGCGGGTGGGTTCCTGGGACGGATCGGCCGCGCGTGCCGCTCCGGCCGCGCGCTGGCTGCGCAGGGCCTTCGTGACGTAGTTGGACGCGTGGTGGCTCGGCACGCCGAGGCGCTCGAGCAGCTCGGCACGGATCACCGCGAGGCCGGCGTCACCGCGGTCACGCGGTCGGCGGCCCGGCACGTCGAGGATCGAGCGGATCGTCGAGCCGGTTCCCGGTGCGGCCGGGTCCTCGCCGAGGAGCACGATGCGGTCGGCGAGGGCGAGCGCCTCGTCGACGTCGTGGGTGACCAGCAGGATCGTCGCCGGTTCGGCGCGGTGGATGTCGAGCAGGAGGTCCTGCATCGTCAGGCGGGTGAGCGCGTCGAGTGCCCCGAAGGGCTCGTCGAGCAGCAGCACGCCGGGGCCGCGGGCGAGAGCTCGTGCCAGCGATGCGCGCTGGGCCATGCCGCCGGAGATCTGCCGGGGTCGGAGCGCCGCGGACGACTGCAGCTGGACGAGCTCGAGCAGCCGAGCCACGCGATCCCGACCGGCCTCGGCCCCCGTGCCCCGAGGGAGTCCGAGCTGGACGTTGCGGGTGACCGTGCGCCACGGCAGCAGCCGCGGCTCCTGGAAGGCGACCGCTCCCCGCTGATCGACCGGCGCGACCGGTGTCTCGTCGATCTGCACCGAGCCGGAGTTCGGAGCATCGAGCCCGGCGACGAGGCGCAGCAGGGTCGACTTGCCGCTGCCCGAGGCGCCGAGCAGCGCGACGATCTCACCAGGACGGATGTCGAGGTCGATGTCGCGGAGGACGATCCGCTCCTCGCCGGCAGGCGACGGGAAGCGGCGACCGACGGCGGACAGGCGCACCCGCAGCGCGCGGACCGGGGCGATCGTCGGAGTGGACACCCGCACGACGCTACGAGAGCGTCGCCGCGTGTCCTAAACGACGTGTCATGAAGCGCAACACTGGAGCACCCAGGACGGACGAGAACCCTGCGTCACGCCTTGGTGCGGGCGATCGCGGCGAGCAGGCCGTTCAGGAAACCCGCGGAGTCCTCGGTGCTCAGCACGGTCGCCGACTCGACCGCCTCGGCGATGGCCACCGCATCCGGCACCTCGTCGTTGTACAGGATCTCCCACGTCGCCAATCGGGCGATCGCGCGGTCGAGGACGGGCATCCGCTCGAGGGTCCAGCCCTGGGCGTTCGCGACGATCGCGGCGTCGATGGCGGTCAGGTGGCTCTCGACGCCCTCCACGATCTCGCGGGCATAGGGCCACGACGACTCGCGCTGCGGTGTCGCGGCCGCGCGTCCGGCCTCCTCGTCGAGGAGTGCGGCGATCGGGAGCTCGCGCAGGTCGGCCCCGAACAGGATGTCGAGGGCGCGCTTGCGGGACTTGGTGCGTGCGCTCACGGGTCGGCGTCGCCCTAGTCGGTGACGCGGCCGAGGTACGACCCGTCGCGCGTGTCGACCTTGACGCGGGTGCCCTGCTCGAGGAACAACGGGACCTGCATCTCGTAGCCGGTCTCGACCGTGGCCGGCTTGGTGCCGGCGCTCGAGCGGTCGCCCTGCAGGCCGGGCTCGGTGTAGGTCACCTCGAGGACGACCGAGGTCGGGAGCTCGACGTACAGCGGGTCGCCGTCGTGGGTCGCGATGGTGACGACCTGGTTCTCGAGCATGAAGTTGGACGCGTCGCCGACGACCTTCGCGGGGATGGTCACCTGGTCGTAGTCCGAGGTGTCCATGAAGACGAACCCGTCGCCGTCGCGGTAGAGGTAGGTGAAGTCGCGGCGGTCGACGGTCGCGAAGTCGATCTTGGTGCCGGCGTTGAACGTGCGGTCGACGACCTTGCCGCTCATCACGTTCTTGATCTTGGTGCGCACGAACGCGCCGCCCTTGCCGGGCTTCACGTGCTGGAACTCGACGACGTTCCAGAGCTGCCCGTCGATGCTCAGCACGGAGCCGTTCTTGATGTCGTTGGTGGTGGCCATGAGAGACGAGTCTAGATGGCGTGCAGTGCGAGCACGTACGACTCGAACCCGAAGCCCGCGATGACGCCGGTGGCCACGCCCGAGATGACACTCGTGTGCCGGAACTCCTCGCGCGCGTGCGGGTTCGAGATGTGCACCTCCACGAGCTGCAGCCCGGCCTTCGTGACCAGGGCGGCGGCGTCCCGGAGCGCGTAGCTGTAGTGGGTGAAGGCGGCGGGGTTCAGGATCACATCGCTGCCCGCGTCGACGGCCTCGTGCAGCCAGCCGATCAGCTCGGCCTCGTCGTCGGTCTGCCGGAGGTCGATCTCGACGCCGTCCGCGGCGGCTTCGACGAGCTTCTCGCGCAGCGCCGACAGGTCCTGGCTGCCGTACACGTCCGGCTCCCGGCTGCCGAGCCGGCCGAGGTTGGGTCCGTTGAGTACGAGCACGCGGCGCATGCCCTCACTGTATCGACCGCGGACCGGCTGGCTGAGGAGCGCCGCGAAGCGACGCGTCTCGAAGCCCACCCCACGAGAGCTGGCTGAGGAGCGCCGCGAAGCGACGCGTCGCGAAGCCCACCCCACGAGAGCTGGCTGAGGAGCGCCGCAAAGCGACGCGTCTCGAAGCCCGCCTGTGCAGAGGTCCTGCCGCGCGGGACCGCGCTTCGCGACCATCTCGGCATGCCTCACATGTACATCCTCGAATGCGCCGACCGCTCGTACTACGTCGGCAGCACGCGCAACCTGGAGCGGCGGCTCGGCGAGCACGCCGTGGGCGCGTACCCGGACGGGTACACGGCGTCGCGGCGGCCGGTGCGCCTGGTCTACTGCGAGGAGTACGAACGCATCGACGACGCCTGGGAACGCGAGCGGCAGGTGCACGGCTGGTCTCGCTCGAAGAAGCTGGCGCTGATCGAGGGACGGATCGGGGACCTGCGGGCCCTGGGATCGCGGCGGCGGGCGCGGGGCTGACGTCCTCTCGGGGTGGGCTTCGAGACGCGTCGCCTCCGGCGGCGCTCCTCAGCCAGCTCGGCCTGCGTTACTCGCTCAGCTCCTGGTACGCGGCGAAGAGCAGCTGCTCCTCGGGGCCCGTCAGGGTCGTGGGGCGGCCGATCCCGTCGAGCACGATGAAGCGAAGCAGGTCTCCGCGCGCCTTCTTGTCGCGCTTCATCGTCGCGAGCAGTGTCGGCCACCGCCCCGCCGGGTAGGTGGTCGGCAGCGACAGCGACTCCAGGATGCGGCGGTGCCTGTCGACGTCGGCATCACTCAGCGAGCGGGTCAGCCGCGACAGCTCGGCCGCGAACACCATCCCGATCGCGATCGCCGCGCCGTGCCGCCACTGGTAGCGCTCGGCGTGCTCGATCGCGTGGCCGAGGGTGTGCCCGTAGTTCAGGATCTCGCGCAGACCCTGCTCGGTGAAGTCCTCCCCCACGACACGCGCCTTCATGGCGATGGCGAGCTCGATCGCACGACGGAACTGCGGCGACGCGGGGTCGGTCGCGGCCTCCACGTCGGCCTCGATGATGTCGAGGATCTCGGGCTCGGCGATGAACCCGGCCTTGGCGATCTCGGCGTAGCCCGCGAGGATCTCGTTCTTGGGCAGCGCGTCGAGCGTGTCGAGGTCGCAGAGCACCGCGCGCGGCGCCCAGAACGCCCCGACGAGGTTCTTGCCCTCGGCCGTGTTGATGCCGGTCTTGCCGCCGACGGCCGCGTCGACCATCGCGAGCACCGTCGTCGGCACCTGCACGATGGCGATCCCGCGCAGCCAGGTCGCCGCCACGAAGCCTGCCAGATCGGTCGTCGCACCGCCGCCGAGTCCGACGACCGCATCCGACCGGGTGAAGTCGGTCTGCCCCATGACCTGCCAGCAGAACGCCGCGACCTCGACGCGCTTGGCGGCCTCCGCATCCGGCACCTCGGCGAGGATGACCTCGAACCGGTCCGACAGCTCGACCCGCAGCTGCTCGGCACGGGCACCCAGGGTCGGGGCGTGCACGATCAGCACCTTCCGCGCCTTCGGCGGCAGATAGGACGCCAGGTCGGCCAGCAGGCCGCGCCCGACGAAGACCGTGTAGCCGGGAGTGCCCGCCACCGCGATCTCCGTCGTCTGGTCGGGGGTCATCTCGTGCTCAGCCATTCCGCCACCTCGTCTGCGATCGCACCGTACGGTCGGTGCGATGTGTCGATCTCGACGTCCGCGATCTCGCGGTACAGCTCCAAGCGCTCGGCGAGGATCCGCTCCCAGTCGGCGATGCCGCCACGCACGAGAGGCCGCTTCCCGTCTCCGAGGCGTCGTTCGACGGCGGCCGCAGACACGGTCAGGAAGACCACGCGGTGATCACGCAGTGCGGATCGCGTGGCCGGGTCGATCACGGCACCGCCGCCCAGCGAGAGCACGTTGTCGTCGTCGAGGCCGCGGGCGACGGCCTCGCGCTCGAGCTGCCGGAACCGAGGCTCCCCCAGCTCATCGAAGATCGCGGCGATCGGGCCGTGCTCGGCGACGATCACCTTGTCGGTGTCGGTGAAGCCCGCCCCGATCCGGCGGGCGACGCGCTTGCCCACGCGGGTCTTGCCAGCGCCCATCGGACCCACGAAGACGACGGGCGGTCGCCCGGTCATCCGGCGGGCGCTGCCGGCGCGGCCTGGTCGGTTGCTCCGGCGTCCGACGCGGATGCCGTGCGCAGGCTCTCGGGGATGGCCGCGAGGTAGGCGTCCAGGTTGCGCCGGGTCTCGACGACGGAGTCGCCGCCGAACTTCTCGAGCACCGCATTCGCCAGCACGAGCGCGACCATCGCCTCGGCGACCACGCCGGCGGCCGGCACGGCGCACACGTCGGAGCGCTGGTGGTGAGCGTCTGCAGCCGCACCCGTGGCGACGTCGACGGTGCGGAGCGCGTGCGGCACGGTGGCGATCGGCTTCATCGCGGCACGCACGCGCAGCACGGTGCCCGTCGACATCCCGCCCTCGGTGCCGCCGGCCCGGTCGCTCAGCCTTGTGATGCCATCCGGCCCGGCGACGAGCTCGTCGTGCGCCTCGGATCCGGGGCGGGTGGCCGTCGTGAACCCGTCGCCGATCTCGACGCCCTTGATCGCCTGGATGCCCATGACCGCGGCGGCGAGCTGCGCATCCAGCCGCTTGTCCCAGTGCGTGTAGCTGCCGAGGCCCGGAGGCAGTCCGTAGGCGAGCACCTCGACGACCCCGCCGAGGGTGTCGCCGTCGTCATGGGCGCGGTCGATGCGCTGCACC
>CAXTSE010000005.1:28377-108249 GCA_964246985.1 uncultured Microbacteriaceae bacterium | reverse complement strand
CTGCACCATCGCCGCCGACGTGGCCGCGTCGAAGCACCGCAGCGGATCGGCGTCGAGCGCCGCGACATCGCCGGGCGTCGGGAGGGCGGTGCCGTCGGGCACGCGGACCGTCTCGATCGCGAGGGTGTGCGCGACCAGGCGGATCCCCAGCTCGCCGAGGAAGGCCCGCGCCACGGCGCCGAGAGCGACACGTGCGGCCGTCTCCCGTGCGCTGGCGCGCTCGAGCACGTTGCGCGCCTCGTCGAACCCGTACTTCTGCATGCCGACGAGGTCGGCGTGTCCGGGGCGCGGGCGGGTGAGCGGGGCGCCGCGTCCCTTGGGGAGGCTCTCGACATCCACCGGCTCGGCGCTCATCACGTCGACCCAGCGCGGCCACTCGGTGTTGCCTATGCGCAGGGCGACCGGGCTCCCCATGGTGAGCCCGAAGCGGATGCCGCCCGAGATGTCGAGGGCGTCCTGCTCGAACTTCATGCGGGCGCCGCGGCCGTAGCCGAGCTTGCGCCGCTCGAGGTCGGCCTGGATCGCGGCGGGCGACACGGGCACACCCGCGGGCAGACCCTCGAGGATCGCGACCAGCTCGGGACCGTGCGACTCACCGGCCGTCAACCAACGCAGCATGGGTCGATTCTCTCAGCCTCGGAGCCCGACGGATGACCGCATGGCCGCGATCACCTCGGCCTCGCGATCGAGGTGGCCGCCCTCGTCGCCGGTGACGAAGATCCGCACCTGCGCCACGGCCTGGTGGAGGAGCATCGACAGCCCGCTCACGACGGTGCCGCCGACCTCCTCCCAGCTGCGCGCGAGCGCGCTCGGCCAGGGGTCGTAGGCCACATCGAGGAGCACGGCGCCCTCGCGGATCGGAGCCGCGTAGACGGGCAGCTCGTCTGCCGCACCGCCGGGGAGGGTCGAGACGATCGCGTCCGGCACGATCATCGACCGGTCGGAGATGCCCAGACGCCGGATCGTCAGCTCGACCCCGAGCAGCGTGGCGACCCGCTCCAGCGGCTGGGCACGCTCGGGGTCGCGTGCGAACACCTGCACCCGAGTCGCGCCCAGCTCCGCGACCGCGGCGAGCACCGAGGCAGCGGTCGCTCCGGACCCCAGGATCTGGACCGAGCGCAGGCGGGTGACCCCGGCATCCGCGAACGCCGCGACGATTCCCGCCACGTCGGTGTTGTAGCCGTGCCAGCGTCCCTGTCGGAGGAGGACGGTGTTCGCCGCGCCGACGACCTCGACGAGACGCGTCTGGTCGGCGAGGAGGGGCAGCACCTCGCGCTTGAGCGGCATCGTCAGCGACAGCCCGCGCCAGAGGGTCTCGTGTCCGTCGGTCGCACCGTGCCCGTCGACCGTCTCCAGGAACGACCGCAGCTCGTCGTCACGCACCTCGATCGCGTCGTACGTCCACGGAAGCCCGAGCACCTCGTACGCCGCCGTGTGCAGTGCGGGCGACTTCGAATGCGCGATCGGGGATCCGAGCACCGCCAGGCGGTGCTCCTCCACGTCGCGGTTCACTCGCAGTACGAGGCGTTCTCGTCGCTCTCGCGGCACCAGGCACGCAGCTGAGCGGCTGCCGCCTCGTGCTGAGACGCCGTCTCGGAGAACACCGTCTCGCCCGTCTTGAGGTTGATGGGCACGAAGAACAGCCAGGAGCCGTCGGCGGGGTTGACGGCGCCGTTGATGGCAGCGTCCCCGGGGTTTCCGATCGGTCCGATCGGGTACCCGTCGTTCGCGTAGGTGTTGTACGGGTTGCTCGCGTCGGCCCGCTCGGCGTCGGAGGTCCACACGGTGTGCGTGTTTCCCGTGCCGTAGGCGACGGTCGCATCGGACTCGAGGCGCATGCCCTGATCGATGCGGTTGAGGAACACGCGACCGATCTTCGCCATGTCGTCGACGTTCGATCCCGCCTCCCGCTGGATGATCGACGCGAGCCGCACGGTGTCGAAGCGGTTCTCGGGGGCGACGCCCGCGGTGTCGAGACGGGAGATCATCTCGGACACGAGCCGCTGCAGCACCTGCTGAGCGGTCACGCCGGGATCGAACTGGTACGTCGCCGGGAACAGCCAGCCGTCGATGCTCGGCGACTGGGCCGGCACTCCGTAGGCCGTGTAGTCGACGGCCGCAGCCTGGTAGTCCTCGACCGTGAGACCGGTTGCCGCCGCCAGCAGGGCGTAGATGTCGATCGCGGCCGTGCCCTCGGGGATCGTGACCGAGTTGATGATGCGGTTGGCGGGGTCGCTCAGGGCGGCGACGGCGCTGGCCGCGCTCATCTCCTGCTGCAGCGTGTAGTTGCCGGGCTCGAAGCCGATATCGGGGTTCTCGACCAGATAGTCGTAGACGGCGTCGAACGTCATCGTCACGCCGGCGGCCTCCAGCTTCTGGGCCACGTTGTAGCCGATGTCACCCGACTGGATGACGACCGTGACGGGCGACCCGTTCCCGGTGCCCTCGTAGTCGTTGGCGATCTGCCAACCCATGAGGTCGCGGATCTGCGTCTCGTAGGTGCTCCAGCCGTACCAGGCGACGCCGCCGCCGGCCAGGGCGAAGACGAGCAGGGTGGCCACCCACGGGATCCAGCGGCCGCGCTTCTTCTTCGTCAGCGGGTCGGTGACATTGCGATCGGAGCCCGACCGGCCCGAGCCGCCGCGCCCTCCGCGACGTCCCTCCGACTGGCGAGCCTCGCGCCGCGAGGACTCGACGGTGGCGGGCGGCCGCTCGGCCGTCCGGACGGCGCCCTGCTGTGACGCGGACGACTGCACGGGGATGGCCGACGTCGCGGTCGCCTCAGCCGCGGCCACCGCGAACGGGTCCGACAGGCGGGCCGTCGGGAACTGGGGGGACACGGGTTCGACGGAGGCGGGGGTGGTCTGCGTCGGACGCGCCGTCTGCGCTCCCCCGAAGATCTCTTCCCAGCTGGGTTCGTTGGCCACGGTTCACAGTCTCTCGTGCGGGTCGACCAGCTCACCCGGCGGTCGTCCCGCGGTGCGCTCGAAGTCGAGGGCGTTCTGAAGGATGATAACAGCGGCCACCTGATCGATCACGGGACGCGAGCCCTTGGCGCGGCGTCCGTTGTCGCGCAACTGGCGTTGCGCGGTGACTGTCGACAGCCTCTCGTCGACCAGGCGCACGGTGACGGGTTCGGCCCGCTCAGCGGCCCAGGAGGCCACGGCGGCCGCGAACTCGCGCGCGTCGGAAGTCGACGCGGTGTCGCCTCCGCTCAGCGAGAGCGGCAGCCCGATCACGAACTCCGACGGCTCGAGCTCGACCGCCAGGGCCCGCAGCTCGTCCTGCGTGCTGTCACCCCGCGCGAGCGTCACGATCGGCGTCGCCAGGAGACCATCGCGGTCGCTGCGGGCCACCCCGACGCGCACGCGTCCGACATCGATCCCGATGCGCACGCCCGGTCGCATGCTCAGCCGCTCAGTCCCTCAGCGAGGTGCGGATGCCGTCCAGAGCCGCCGAGATCGCGCCGACATCGGTGCCGCCGCCCTGGGCGAGGTCGTCCTTGCCCCCGCCGCCGCCGCCGAGCACGCCCGCGGCGACCTTGGCGAGAGCGCCCGCCTTGGCCCCCGCATCCCGCGCACCCGGAGTCGTCGCCACGATCACGGACGGCTTTCCGCCGACCCGCGCCGCGAGAGCCACCACGGCGGACTCACCGGCGATCCGCTCACGCACGGATGTCGCAAGCGACCGCAGATCGTCGCCGGATGCGACGTCGCCGATGTCCTCGACGACGGCCAGGTAGGCACCCAGCCGGGTCGCGGTCTCGACGAGGGCGGGAACACGGCCGGACAGCCTGCTGGCCTCGAACGCGGCGATCTTCTTCTCGGCTGCCTTCAGCTGCTCGACGAGCGAGGCGATGCGGTCAGGGAGCTGCTCGCGCGGTGTCTTGAGGCTCGAGGTGAGCTGGGACACGATCGCGCGCTCTGTTGCCAGGTCGCGGAACGCATCCAGGCCGACCAGTGCCTCGACCCGGCGGTTGGTCGACCCGACGCTCGACTCGCTGACCAGGTTGACCAGCCCGACCTCCGCCGACGAGCGCACGTGGATGCCTGCGCAGAGCTCACGCGACCACCCGCCGTCGCCGATGTCGACCATGCGGACCGTGTCGCCGTACTTCTCACCGAACAGCGCCATGGCGCCCGCGGCCTTCGCCTCGGCGATCGGGAGGATGCGCGTCGTCACCTCCAGGTTGTCGCGGACGGCGTTGTTGGCCACCTCCTCGACCTCGCTGCGGGTCTCGGGACTCAGCGCCTGGTTCCACGAGAAGTCGAGGCGCATGTAGCCCGCCTTGTTGAACGAGCCGGCCTGGTGGGCCTCCTGCCCCAGCGTCTGGCGCAGAGCGGCGTGCACGAGATGGGTGGCCGAGTGCGCCTGGGATGCCGCATGGCGGTACACCGGGTCGACGACGCTCGTGGCGGCATCGCCGACGGCGACCTCGCCCGAGCGCACCTGGACGGTGTGCGAGATGAGGCCCTTGACGGGGCGCTGCACGTCGAGCACCTCGAGGTCGAAACCGCTGCCGATGATCGATCCCTGGTCGGCGGCCTGTCCGCCCGATTCCGGGTAGAGCGACGACTCGGCGAGGATGACCTCGGCGATGTCGCCCGCCGAGGCGGTCTGCGCCGGCTGCCCGTCGACGAGGATGCCGAGCACACGGGTCTCGGTGTCGAGGTAGTCGTAGCCCGTGAACACGGTCTCGCCCTGTCCGCGGAGCTCCGAGTAGACCGACAGGTCGGCGAGGGCACCCTTCTTCGCCTTGGCGTCGGCCTTGGCGCGCGTGCGCTGCTCGGTCATGAGCGTGTCGAAGGCGGCGCGATCGACGGTCAGGCCGGCCTCCTCGGCGATCTCGAGCGTCAGGTCGATCGGGAAGCCGAACGTGTCGTGCAGCAGGAAGGTCGTGTCGCCGGGCAGCGTCGATCCGCCCGCCTTCTTCGTCGCCTCGACGGCCGTGTCGAGGATCGTGGTGCCGCTCGCGAGGGTGCTGAGGAAGGCCTCCTCCTCGCCGAACGCGAGGCGCGAGGTGCGCGACCACTGCTCCTCGACGTCGGGGTAGGCGTCGCGCATCGCGACCCGGGACGCGTCGAACAGCTCGGGAAAGCTCGTGCCGTCGACCCCGAGCAGCCGCATCGCGCGCACGACGCGGCGCATCAGGCGGCGGAGGATGTAGCCGCGCCCCTCGTTGCCGGGCGTCACCCCGTCGGTCATGAGCATCAGGCTCGAGCGCACGTGGTCGGCGATGACGCGCATGCGCACGTCGTCGTCGTGGTCGGTGCCGTATTCGCGGCGCGACAGAGCGGAGGCCATGTCGAGCACCGGACGCACCTGGTCGATCTCGTACATGTTGTCGACGCCCTGCTTGAGGAACGCGACGCGCTCCATGCCCATGCCGGTGTCGATGTTCTGCCTCGGGAGGTCGCCGACGATGTCGAAGTCGACCTTCGAGCGCACGTTCTGGATCGCGTACTGCATGAAGACCAGATTCCAGATCTCGACATAGCGGTCGTCGTCTGTCGCAGGGCCTCCGTCGACGCCATAGGCAGGACCCCGGTCGAAGAAGATCTCGGAGCACGGGCCGGCCGGGCCGGGCTGGCCGGTGTGCCAGTAGTTCGACTCCTTGCCGAGATTCTGGATGCGCTCGTCGGGGAGTCCGGCGATCTTCTTCCAGAGGGCGCGCGCCTCCGTGTCGTCCTCGTAGACCGTGACCCACAGGTCCTTCTCCTGGAAGCCGAGTCCGCCGTCCGCCTCGGAGGTGGTCAGGAGCTCCCAGGCGTAGGCGATCGCCTGCTCCTTGAAGTAGTCCCCGAAGCTGAAGTTGCCGTTCATCTGGAAGAACGTGCCGTGACGGGGCGTCTTGCCGACCTCTTCGATGTCGTTCGTGCGGATGCACTTCTGCACGCTCGTCGCGCGCGGATAGGGCGATGGCACCACGCCGGTCAGGTACGGGATGAACGGCACCATGCCGGCGACCACGAAGAGCAGGGCGGGGTCGTCGCTCACGAGCGACGCGGACGGGACCACGGTGTGGCCGCGCTCCCCGAAGTAGGTGAGCCAGCGGCGTTGGATCTCGGCGGTCTGCACGGCGTTTCCAGGTCTGTCGGAGGTGGGAGGTCGGAGGTGGAGCGTGATCGCGGCAGAGCCGCGCCGTCACCTCAGGAGGTCGGCGGCGGGATCGCGCAGCTCGGCCTCGCGGGCCTTGTAGCCGTCGACGACGGCGGCTCCGAAGTCGCGGGCGCGGGCGTCGATGTCATCGAGGAACCGCTTGCCCTGCGGGCTGCGGGACACCTGGTGGGCGATCGCGAATCCGGCGGCGACGCCGACGGCCAGCATCAGCAGACCCTTCATGGTGTTCTCCCTCGTGGCGATCGGAACGGCGTGTCCAGCTTATGCGCGAAGGGCCGGGGATCGCTCCCCGGCCCTTCGTGATGCGCGTGCTGCGCGGCTGAGACTAGCGAGCCGCGTAGTACTCGACGACGAGCTGGACCTCGGCAGTGACCGGGACCTCGGCGCGCAGCGGCCGGCGCACGAGGCGGGCCTGCAGCTTGTCGAGCTCGACCTCGAGGTACGGCGGGGTCTTGGGGAGCAGGTCGACGTGACCGCCGGCCGCGGCGACCTGGAAGGGCTCCATGCCCTCCGAGCGCTCCTTGACGTGGATGAGCTGACCCGGCTTGACGCGGAACGACGGGCGGTCGACGAGCTTGCCGTCGACGAGGATGTGACGGTGCACGACCATCTGGCGCGCCTGCGCCGTGGTGCGGGCGATCGCGGCACGGACGATCAGCGCGTCGAGACGCATCTCGAGAAGCTCGACCAGGTTCTCACCGGTCAGGCCCTTCGACTTGCGGGCCTCGGCGAAGACGATCTTGAGCTGGGCCTCGCGGATGCCGTACTGGGCACGGAGACGCTGCTTCTCGCGCAGGCGGACGGCGTAGTCGCTGTCGGTCTTGCGCTTGGTGCGGCCGTGCTCGCCGGGCGCGTAGGGGCGCTTCTCGAGGTAGCGGGCGGCCTTCGGCGTGAGCGGGATGCCCAGTGCGCGCGAGAGGCGGGTCTTGCTGCGGGTACGTGACGTTGTCGACACGGGTTTCCTTCCACCTGACATGGCAGCGGCTGTCGCTGCTCACGGACGTACATTCCCGCTCCCCCGCACTGCAGAGATCGCAGCCCGACGCACGCCGAGGCGCCGGAGAGTTGTGGAGTGGGATGTGTCCAACACGGAGTCGAACCTCGAAAGCCTACCAGACGGCGGATTCGCGCCATGGAATGATGCGGCATGGTCGATCTCATGCTCCCCCCTGGCCTGCGCGGCATCGTGTTCGACGTCGGTGAGACGCTCGTCGACGAGACGCGCAGCTGGACGGCGCACGCTCGCGACGTCGGCGTCACTCCGCTCACCCTGATGGGTGTCCTCGGGGCGTCGATCGAGCGGGGTGAGGATCACCGCGCCGTGTGGAGCAGGCTCGGCGTGGCTCCACCCGGTCGCCCGTCGGATATCAGTTCGGCAGATCTCTATCCCGACGCACTCGACTGTCTCCGTGCCGCCGCTGAGGCGGGTCTGGTGGTCGGCATCGCCGGCAACCAGCCCGCGGCGGCGACCGCTCAGCTGCGCGCGGCCGGCTTCACCGCCGACTTCGTCGCGTCGTCTGCCGAGTGGGGCGTCGAGAAGCCGTCGCCCGAGTTCTTCGCCCGCGTCATCGACGAGGCCCGTGTGGATGCGCGCGAGGTCCTCTATGTCGGCGACCGCCTCGACAACGACGTTCTGCCCGCGCGTACGGCCGGGATGCGGACGGCGTTCCTGCGACGGGGACCGTGGGGGTTCATCCACGCCGAGCGGGCCGAATCTCACCTCGCCGATGTCCGCCTCGATTCCCTCGACGAGCTGACGACCCTGCTGACCGGACTCCCTACTCCCCCCGGATGATCGCGCGGATCTTCTCGAGTCTCGCCGCCACATCCCGCTCGTTCCCGTTGCCGGATGGCGTGTAGTACTCCGTGCCCTTCAGCGCATCGGGCAGGTACTGCTGCGTCGCCACCCCGAACTCCGCGTCGTGGCTGTAGACGTAGTCCTTGCCGTGGCCGAGCCGCTTGGCACCCGGGTAGTGGGCGTCGCGCAGGGGCTTGGGGATGCGTCCGATCCTGCCGGCGCGCACGTCTGCGATCGCGGCATCCAGGGCCTTGTACGCGGCGTTCGACTTGGGCGCCGTGGCGAGGTAGACGACGGCCTCGGCGAGCAGGATGCGCCCCTCCGGCATGCCGATGAGCGCGACGCCCTCGGCCGCGGCGACGGCGATCGGCAGGGCCTGCGGGTCGGCCATGCCGATGTCCTCCGCGGCGGAGATCATGACCCGTCGGGCGATGAAGCGCGGGTCCTCGCCCGCCTCGATCATGCGCGCAAGGTAGTGCAGAGCGGCATCGACGTCGGATCCGCGGATCGACTTGATGAACGCGCTGATGACGTCGTAGTGCTCGTCGCCCTGCCGGTCGTAGCGCAGCAGCGCGCGATCGACGGTGGCCGACACGATGTCGACGGTGATCGCGGGCTGCAGGCCGTCGAGAGCCGCACCGCCCTCCGCGCCACCCGCGTCGGCGGTGGCGGAGACCGCCGCCGCCTCGAGGGCGGTGAGGGCCCGCCGCGCGTCACCGGAGGCCAGGCGGATGATGGCGGCCCGCGCGTCCGCCTCGAGGGTCACGGCACCGTTCAGCCCCCGCGGGTCGGACACGGCGCGGTCGACCACGATGCCGAGGTCGTCGTCGTCGAGCTGCTCGAGAGTGAGCAGCAGCGACCGCGACAGCAGCGGCGCGACGACGGAGAACGACGGGTTCTCGGTCGTGGCCGCCACCAGGATCACCCAGCCGTTCTCGACGCCCGGGAGCAGCGCGTCCTGCTGGGCCTTGTTGAAGCGATGGATCTCGTCGAGGAACAGCACCGTCGAGACGCCGTAGAGGTCGCGATCGGTGCGGGCACGCTCCATGACCTCGCGCACGTCCTTCACGCCCGCCGTCACCGCGGAGAGCTCGACGAACCGTCGCCCGGAGCTGTGGGCGATCGCCTGTGCGAGCGTGGTCTTGCCGGTTCCCGGCGGGCCCCAGAGGATCACCGACACGGAGCCGCTCTCGCCCGTCGCGTCGTTGGCGAGGTTGACCAGCGGCGAGCCGGGCTTGAGCAGATGCGTCTGACCGGCGACCTCGTCGAGCGACGTCGGTCGCATGCGCACGGCCAAGGGAGTGGACCCCGTACGGAGCCCCTGCTGGCCGACCATCACGCCATCGTATCCGGGGCACCCGACGGCGACCGGCGCGCGGTTTTGGCGGCCTCAGACCGCCCCGCTAGATTGCACTGGTGGCATCGAGCAAGCAGGAACGTGAAGCGCGTGAGGCACGCGATCGGCTGAAGCGCTATGCGGCTCGGCAGCAGGTGCACGAGCGGTCGACGAAGCGGCGGGTGCGCGACAACATCGTCGCGGTCGCCGGCGTCGTCATCGTGGGGGCCCTCGCCGCGGCCACCCAGATCTTCTTCTTCACGGCCGGACCGGGCGCGCCGACGCCCGAGCCGTCCGCGTCCGCCTCCGCCTCCCCCGCCGCGGGCGAGAACGTCGGGGCACCCGACGCGTCGCTCAGCGAGAGTCGCATCTGGACGGGCACCATGACCCTGAACTCCGACATCGCGCTCGGCATCGAGCTCGACGGGGTCAACGCGCCGCAGGCCGTCGCCGGCTTCGTGCAGGACTCGGAATCCGGCTACTACGTGGACAAGACCTGCCACCGGCTCGCCACCCAGCCCACCTTCCAGCTGCTCCAGTGCGGGTCGCTCGACGGCACCGGCGCATCCGACCCGTCGTTCTCGTACGGGCCGATCGAGAACGCCCCCGCCGACGACGTCTACCCCGCGGGCACCATCGCGATGGCGCGGGCCGGCGGCGACGCCTACAGCAACGGCCACCAGTTCTTCCTCGTGACGGCTGACACGACGATCCCGGCGGATGCCGCGGGCGGCTACACCGTGGTCGGTCGCGTCACGAGCGGACTCGATGCACTCGTCGCGGCAGTCGTCACGCCCGGCATCGATCCGGCGGGTGTCGGGTCCGACGGCACCGGCTCGCCGCTGGTGCCCACCACGATCACGGCGCTGACGATCCAGTAGAGGGCGTGCAATAGGCTGGATCGCGCCCGGCGACAGCAGCCGGACCCGATGGCAAGGTGATTCAGCAGTGGCGACCAACGATCAGGCACCCTGGGGGCGCGTCGACGACGACGGCACCGTCTACGTCCGCGAGGCGGAGGGTGAGCGTGCAGTCGGCCAGTACCCCGATGCCACGCCTGAGGAGGCTCTCGCCTACTACGAGCGCAAGTACGCCGAGCTCGCCGGCCAGGTCGGCCTCGTCGAGCAGCGCGTGCGCGGCGGTGCTCCGGCCGCTGACGTCGCCAAGACCATCGCGAACCTGACCGAGTCGGTCGCGACCGCCAATGCGGTCGGCGACCTGGCATCCCTCACTGCTCGCCTGGCGAAGCTGGGCGGGACGGTCGGCGAGCTGACCGAGAAGCAGTCAGCCGAGGCGAAGGCGGCGGTCGCCGACGCCATCGCCGAGCGCGAGGCGCTCGTGGTCGAAGCCGAGACGCTCGCCGCGCAGGATCCCGCGAAGGCGCAGTGGAAGCTCGTCACCGCCCAGCTCGAGGCGCTGTTCGCACGGTGGCAGGCCGCTCAGAAGGACGGCCCGCGCCTGCCCAAGAACGAGAGCAACGAGCTCTGGAAGCGATTCCGCGCGGCGCGCACGACCATCGAGGGTCACCGCAAGGCGTTCTTCGCCGAGCTCGACTCGGTGCACAAGGACGCTCGCCAGAAGAAGCAGGAGCTCGTCGAGAAGGCCGAGGCTCTGGCATCCAAGGGAACTGCCGCGATCCCCGACTACCGCCGGATGCTCGACGACTGGAAGCTCGCCGGCCGCGCGGGCAAGCGCGTCGACGATGCGCTCTGGGCGCGATTCAAGGCCGCCGGCGACGTGCTCTATGCGGCGAAGGCGGAGGTCGACGCGGTCGAGAACGCCGAGTTCGCCGGCAACCTCACCGAGAAGCTGGCGCTGCTCGACGAGGCTGACAAGATCCTCGCCATCAGCGATCGCGAGCAGGCCAAGTCGGCTCTGCTCGGCATCCAGCGCAGATGGGATGCGATCGGCAAGGTGCCGCGCGACGCGGTCAAGTCGACGGAGGACCGCCTGCGCAAGGTCGAGAACCACGTGCGGAAGCTCGACGAGGACCACTGGAACAAGTCCGACCCCGAGAAGGTCGCTCGTGTGGAGGGCTTCTCGTCGCAGATCACCGCCGCCATCGCAAAGCTCGAGAAGGAGCTCGCGGCGGCGAAGGCCGCGAAGGACTCGCGCAAGATCAAGGATGCCGAAGAGGCTCTGGCCTCGCGCATCGCCCTGCGCGACATGCTGGGGTCGTAGCGCGCGGTCTCCACAGGCTCACTGTCTCCACCGATGACGGCCGTCGGGGCTCGCGGGCTCGTGGCACGGGTCACCATGGGGTCATGCCGTCGCCCAGCCGTCTGCCCGCCGATCTGGGCGGGGAGCATCTCCCCCTCGCCGAGCTGACCGCCGCTCGGCTGGATGGCGAGCTGTTCCCGCTCGGCGACCGCTACTGCTCGGTGGCGGAGCTCGAGACTGCGCCACTGCGGGCGGTGACCGCCATCGGCTCGCGCTCGCGGCGACTGGTCGCCGAGCTGGGCACCGCGGCCTGGATCTGGGGCGCGACCCCGGTGCAGCCCTCGGCCTGGGAGTTCTGCTCGGCGATCGGCAACCGCGCCCGCATCGCGCGCAGCGATCCGGCCCAGGTGCGCGACCTGGTGCTCGATCCGGAGGACCACGTGCCGCTCGACGGGGTGAGCGTCACGACGCCGCTGCGGACGGCGGTCGACCTCGCGCGGTTCCGGCTCGTCCTCACCCTCGACGACCAGACGACGATCCGCGAGCTGCTGAGGATCGGCCGGGTCGCACCGGACGACCTGCGCGCGATGCTCGACCGCCGGCGCAACCTCCCCGGCAAGCGGAGGGCACGCGCGGCCCTGTCGGCCATCGGCTGGCCGAGGGACTGATCAGCCCGCGCTGACCCGGTACACGTCGTAGACGGCCTCGATGCGACGGACCGAGTTCAGCAGCCGGTCGAGATGCACGGTGTCGCCCATCTCGAACACGAACCGGCTGAGCGCTAGGCGATCACTCGAGGTCGAGACGCTCGCCGAGAGGATGTTGACGTGGTTCTCGCTCAGGACGCGGGTCACATCCGACAGCAGCCCCGACCGGTCGAGGGCCTCCACCTGGATCTGCACGAGGAACACACTCGACGACGTCGGCGCCCACTCGACGTCGATCAGGCGCTCCGGCTCGGTCAGCAGGCTCTTCACGTTGACGCAGTCGTTCTGGTGGACCGAGACGCCGGTTCCGCGCGTGACGAAGCCGATGATCTCGTCGCCGGGCACCGGGGTGCAGCATTTGGCGAGCTTGACGAGGATGTCGGGGGCACCGCGCACGAGCACGCCCGAGTCGCTGTTGCGCAGCTGCCGCGCGCGGCCCTTCTGGACGAAGGGGATTTCGGCCTCGTCGGCCTCTGCCTCGCCCTGCACGGCCGCGACCATCTTCTCGAGCACCGACTGGGTCGAGACGTGGCCCTCGCCGACCGCGGCGTAGAGGGCCTCCACGCCGTCGTAGCGCATCGACGCCGCGATCTCGCTGACGACATCCTGGCTCATGAGCTTCTGCAGCGGCAGGTTCTGCTTGCGCATGGCGCGGGCGATCGCGTCCTTGCCCTGGTCGACCGCCTCCTCGCGGCGCTCCTTCGTGAACCAGCCGCGGATCTTGTTGCGCGCCCGCGGGCTCCTGACGAAGTTGAGCCAGTCCTGGCTCGGCCCGGCGTCCGGGTTCTTCGACGTGAAGACCTCGACCGAGTCGCCCGAGTTGAGCACGCTGTCGAGAGGCACCAGACGGCCGTTGACCTTCGCGCCCATCGTGCGGTTGCCGATCTCGGTGTGCACGGCGTAGGCGAAGTCGACGGGTGTCGCCCCGGCGGGCAGGCCGATGACCTTGCCCTGCGGAGTGAAGACGTAGACCTCCTTCGCCCCGATCTCGAAGCGGAGGTTGTCGAGGAACTCGGCCGGGTCGACGGTCTCGGACTGCCAGTCGCTGATGTGCGCCAACCAGGCCATCTCGGTGTCGGCCCCAGCGTCGGCGCCCTCGGCCTTGCCCCCGTTGACGCGCTCCTTGTACTTCCAGTGCGCGGCGACGCCGTACTCGGCGCGGTTGTGCATGTCGTGGGTGCGGATCTGGATCTCGATCGCGCGTCCGTGCGGACCGATCACCGTCGTGTGCAGCGACTGATAGAGGTTGAACTTCGGCGTGGCGATGTAGTCCTTGAAGCGGCCGGGGATCGGGTTCCACCGGGCGTGGATCGATCCGAGCACGGCGTAGCAGTCGCGGATGTTGTTGACGAGCACGCGGATCCCGACGAGGTCGTAGATCTCGCTGAACTCGCGTCCGCGCAGCACCATCTTCTGGTAGATCGAGTAGTACTGCTTCGGCCGACCGACGACCTGGCCCTTGATCTTGCTCGACTTCAGATCGTCGCTGACCGCGTCGATGACCGACTGCACGAACTCCTCACGCTGGGGCGTGCGGTTCTTGACGAGGCTCTCGATCTCGACGTAGAGCTTCGGGTAGAGCACGGCGAAGCTCAGATCCTCGAGCTCCCACTTGATGGTCTGGATGCCGAGCCGGTGCGCGAGAGGAGCGTAGATCTCGAGGGTCTCGCGGGCCTTCCGCTGCGCGGACTCGGCGGGGACGAAGCCCCAGGTGCGCGCATTGTGGAGACGATCGGCCAGCTTGATGACGAGCACCCGGATGTCCTTCGACATCGCGACGACCATCTTGCGCACGGTCTCGGCCTGAGCGCTGTCGCCGTACTTGAGCTTGTCGAGCTTCGTGACGCCGTCGACGAGCATCGCGATCTCGTCGCCGAAGTCGGCGCGCAGCTGGTCGAGCTCGTACGCCGTGTCCTCGACGGTGTCGTGGAGCAGGGCGGCAGCCAGCGTCTTGGGTCCGATCCCGAGGTCCGCGAGGATCTGGGCGACCGCGACCGGATGCGTGATGTAGGGCTCGCCGCTCTTGCGAGCTTGGCCCCGGTGGGCCTTCTCGGCGGCCGAGTACGCGCGCTCGATGAGAGCGAGGTCGGCCTTGGGATGCGTGGCGCGCACCGTCTTGAGCAGCCTGTCGACGGCACCGGCCGGCTGCGCGCGCGAGAAGAGGCGAGGCAGCAGCGTGCGCAGGGTCGCTGTGCTGGGAGCCTGCGTCTCGGTCATGCCGTCACCTCCCGTTCACTCTCGGTGATCGAATTCTACGAGCGACGACCGAGGCCCGCTGACAGGTCCGCTCTGAGCGGAGTCAGACCGTCGCCGGCGCGGTGCTCTTGGCACGCAGGGCGAGCGCGCGCTTGTCCCGCTGCGCGATCTGCGTCTCGTTCTGACGGAACAGCGCGTAGAGCGGCGAGGCGACGAAGGGCGTCGAGTAGGTGCCGATGAGCGTCCCGACGAGCAGCGCGAGCGAGATGTCCCGCAGAGTATCCGCGCCGAGCACGAGGGATCCGAGGAAGAGGATCGCCGCCACCGGCAGGGCTGCGACGACGCCGGTGTTGATCGAGCGCACGAGCGTCTGATTCACCGCGAGGTTGACCGTCTCGCCGAACGTGCGAGTCGAGTCGTCACCGAGCTCGGAGGTGTTCTCACGGATCTTGTCGAACACCACCACGGTGTCGTAGAGCGAGAAGCCCAGGATCGTCAGGAAGCCGATCACCGCGGCCGGGGTGATCTCGAATCCGGTTGCAGCGTAGACGCCGACGGTGATGACCAGGTCGTGCAGCAGCGCGAGCATCGCGGCCACCGACATCTTCCAGGTGCGGAAGTAGAGGGCCATCAGGATGAAGGCGAGCACGAGGAACACCCCGAGGCCGACGAGCGCCTGCTGGGTGATGTCGGCGCCCCACGTCGCTCCGATGAACGAGGAGTCCACCGTCTCGGTGCCGTAGGCGTCTCGGAGCGCAGCCGTCACGTCCTGGGTCTCGGGCTCGGTGAGCTGGTCGGTCTGCACGCGCACCCCGTCGCCGCCGACCGTCGTGACGCGCACGACGGCCTCCGGGACGACGCCGTGGACCGCGTCCTCGGCGATCGCGGAGTCGGTCGAATCGGCGCCGAGCACCTGGAACTGCGATCCGCCGCGGAACTCGATGCCGAAGTTGAAGCCGTTGGCGAAGTTGCCGCCGCCCCGGATGAACGGGACGGCGATCGCGAGAAGCACGAGGGCGACCGCGATGCTGAGCCAGAGGCGGCGTCGGCCGATGAAGTCGACGGAGCGCTCACCCGTGTAGAGGTCGTTGCCGAACTTGGTGATGCGGCTGGCCATCAGCGCTTGCCCTTCTTCGACGTGCCCGAGTTCTTGGAGGTGCCGGTCGAGCGGGGCTTCGATGCCGGGGTGGACGCGGCCGGTGTGGCGGTCGCAGTGGTCGTCGGCGTCGTCGTGGTCGGCGCCGTGGCTGCTGCGGACTTCTCGGCGGCCTTCGCGGCCTTCGCTGCCGCGGCGCTCGCCTCGAGAGCCTCAGCCGCCTTGCGCTCGGCGATCGTCTGCCTTTTGCCCGCTTCGCGGCTCGCGCCCGACTTGCGCGCCTCGGTCGAGACGCGGAACTCGGCGCGGCCCCGGTAGACGGCGCCGAGGGCCGTCGGGTCGAGCCCGCTCGCCGGATGCCCGCTCGAGAAGAACCGGGTGGTCGCGATGAGCTGCATCATCGGATGTGTGAACAGCACGACGACGAGCACGTCGATGATGACGGTGATGCCGAGGGTCAGCGCGAAGCCCTTGACGCTGCCGACCGCGACGATGAAGAGCACGATGGCCGACAGCATGTTGACGCCCTTGGCCGCGTAGATGGTGCGCAGGGCGCGCTTCCATCCGGCCTCGACCGCGCCGACGAGGCCTCGACCGTCACGCAGCTCGTCTCGTATTCGCTCGAAGTAGACGATGAACGAGTCGACCGTGAATCCGATCGCCACGATCAGTCCCGCGACGCCGGCGAGCGACAGCCGGTAGCCCTCGCGCCAGCTCAGGATCGAGATGACCAGGTAGGTGATGACGGCGGCGACGATCAGCGACGCGATCGTCACGGACGCCAGGAGGCGGTACTGCAGGAACGAGTACAGGACGACGAGGATCAGGCCGATGCCGCCCGCGACCAGACCGCTCGTGAGCTGGCTCTGACCGAGGGTGGCCGAGATGGTGTCGCGGCTCTCCACCTGGAAGCCGATGGGCAGCGCGCCGTACTTGAGCTGGTCCGCCAGCACCTGAGCCGTGTCCTGGGTGAAGCTGCCGGTGATCTGCGGCTTGCCGTCGGTGATCGCGACGTTGGTGGCCGGCGCCGAGATGACCTTGCCGTCGAGGACGATCGCGAACTGGTTCTGGGCCCCGGACAGCAGCACGAGGCGCTTCGTGACGTCGCCGAACTGGGCGGTGCCCTCGCCGTTGAAGACGATGTTGACGGCCCACTGGCCGGTCGACACGCCCTGGCTGGAGGTCACGAGCGACGCGTTGGCGTCGCTGATGGTCTCGCCTGCGACCTCGACGGGGCCGAGGATGTACTTGGCCGTGCCGTCATCTTGACAGGTGATGAGGGGCTGGTCGACGGGGGCGACGTTGGTCTCGGCGGTGTCGAGGGTCGCGCAGTCGAAGGTGTCGAACTGCGACTGGAGCTCGGGCGTCACATAGGCCAGGTCGCTGCCGTTCGTCGGCGTGACGCTGGGGGTGGGCTCGGCCGCCGGAGCCGACGGGGTCGGCGTCGGGGTCGCGGTCGCGCCGTCCTCGCCGCCGACGGAGTCGGCTGTCGGAGCCGACGCCACCAGCACGGCGCGGAACTCGAGCTTGGCCGACGCCTGGATGCGGTCGAGGGTCGCCTGGTCTGGGACCCCGGGGATGGCGACGACGATCTTGTCGCCGCCCTGGGTGCTGATCTCGCTCTCGGAGACGCCCGCGGCATCCACGCGCTGGCGGATGATCGAGACGGCCTGGTCGAGCTGCTCCTGCGTGACGTCCTGGCCCTCCGCGACGACGGGGGTCAGGATGATCTGCGTGCCGCCCTCGAGGTCGAGGGCCAGCTTCGGGGTGATGCCCCAGCCGCCGAAGATCATGCCGGCCGCCTGGATCCCGATCAGGACCACCACGATCGCGAGCAGCCAGCTCAGCGACCTCCGGGCCTTGCGGGCGGGCGTCGAGGACTTCGTTGCCACGTGGCGGCTCTGCTTTCTATCAGACGAGTGCGCCGGATCCCCGCGCACAGAGCGATGCTGACCCGGCTAGCCGGGCCAGCATCCAAGAATAGTGCTCTGGACGAGCGGCGTTACTCGGCTGCCTTCTTGCGCGTGGCGCGCTTGGGCTTCTCGTCGGCCGAGCGCTCACCGAATTCGGGGTCGCCCGCGACGATCGCGTGGTCCTCGTTCAGCTCTGCGCCCTCGACGACGGTGCCATCGGTCGAGTCGACGTCCTCGTCGACCGCGACTTCGGGCTCCACGATGCGGGACACGGTCTGGCGGTGCACCCGGAGCATTGTTCCGGGCGTGGTCTCGATGATCGCCTCGTTCTTGTCGTCATCGATCGAGATGAGGGTGCCGTAGATGCCGTGCTGGGTCATGACCTCGGCGCCGGGCACCATCTTGGCCTGCATCTCCTCGGCCTCGGCCTTGCGCTTGCGGGAGTTGCGGAACATGAAGAAGATCATCACCGCGACGAGCGCGAAGAGACCGATTGTCAACGGATCCATGGGGGAAGAGCCTTCCAAGTCTGCGAAACGCGTCAGCCGAGAAGGGGCTGTGCGGCGTGGTGCCGATCATACGTCATCGTCGAAGAGCGTTCCCTGTGGACCGACGGCCGGCCGCCGCACGCCGAGGTGCTCCCAGGCCCGCTTCGTGGCGACGCGTCCGCGCGGGGTCCGCGTGATCATGCCGACGCGCACGAGGAACGGCTCGACGACCGATTCGATCGTCTCCGACTCCTCGCCGACCGAGACGGCCAGGGTGCTGAGGCCGACCGGTCCGCCCTCGAAGCGCACGACGATCATCTCCAGCACCGCGCGGTCGAGCCGGTCGAGCCCGAGCGGATCGACGTCGTACAGCTCGAGCGCGGCGTTGACGGCGTCGAGTCCGGCTCCTCCCCCGCTGACGACGGCGTAGTCCCGCACGCGGCGCAGGAGGCGGTTCGCGATCCGCGGAGTGCCGCGGCTGCGCATCGCGATCTCGAGGCGCGCGACCGGCGGGATGTCGAGGTCGAGCAGCGGCGCGGCACGCTCGAGCACCCGGTCGAGCTCGTCGTCGGCGTAGAATTCGAGGTTGGCGGTGAACCCGAACCTGTCGCGCAGCGGATTCGGCAGGAGACCCGACCGCGTGGTCGCGCCGACCAGCGTGAAGGGCGCAAGATCGAGCGGGATGCTCGTGGCGCCCGCGCCCTTGCCGACCATGATGTCGATGCGGAAGTCCTCCATCGCGAGGTAGAGCATCTCCTCGGCCGACCGCGCCATGCGGTGGATCTCGTCGATGAACAGCACCTCGCCGGGGACGAGGCTCGACAGCAGGGCGGCCAGGTCTCCCGCGTGCTGGATGGCAGGCCCGCTCGACATCCGGAGCGGACGGCCGCTCTCGTGGGCCACGATCATCGCCAGCGTGGTCTTGCCGAGCCCGGGCGGGCCGGCGAGCAGGATGTGGTCGGGCGTGCGGTTCTGCATCGCCGCGGCGTCGAGCAGCAGCTGGAGCTGCCCGCGCACCTTCGCCTGGCCGACGAACTCGGCCAGGCTCCGGGGCCGCAGCGCGCCCTCGAAGGCGAGCTCGGCATCCGACTCGGGGGTGGGGCGCACGACGCTCGCGCTGCTCGGGCCCGGCGCGATGTCGTCGCTCACGCGCGCACTCCGGGCCCGAGGGCGGCGAGAGCGAGCCGCAGCAGGGCCTGCACCGAGCGGCGATCGGCGTCGGATGCGGTGGAGATCGCGTCGTCGACACCCTGCGCGGCGGCGCGCTCGTTCCACCCCAGGCCCACGAGCGCTGCGATGACGCTGGCCTCGACCGTCGTCGACCCGGCAGCCGACCTCGGCGCGGTGGACACGGCTGCCGGAGCCGCCAGCTTGCCGGCGAGCGACACCACGATGAGCTTGGCCGTCTTCGGCCCGATGCCCGACACCTTCCGGAACGGTGCGTCGTCGTCGTCGACGACGGCCTGTGCGATCTGGTCGGGACTCAGTGTTGCGAGCACGCCCAGCGCGGACTTCGGCCCGACACCGGAGACCCCGCGCAGCAGGTCGAAGACCGCGAGCTCGTCGTGGGTGCCGAACCCGAACAGGCTGAGATCGTCCTCGCGGACGATGAGAGCTGTGAACAGCATGGCCTCCTGGCCGATGCGGAGCGTCAGACCCTGCTGCGGCGTCACCTGCACCGCCATGCCGACCCCGCCGACCTCGATGACGGCGACGGTGCCCACCGCACTGAGCACCGTGCCCCGCACCGAGGCGATCATCGGCTCGCCCGCTCGGCGGCCTGCCATGCGGCCTGCGCCGGCGTGAGCGCGCTGGCGGTCGGGCCCGTCGAGACAGCTCCGCCCTTCCACGCGTGGCAGATGGCCAGGGCCAGAGCATCGGCGGCGTCTGCGGGCTTGGGCACCGCGTCGAGCCGCAGCACGCGGGCGACCATCGCGCCGACCTGCGCCTTGTCGGCTCCGCCGTATCCGGTGATCGCGGCCTTGACCTCCGACGGCGTGTGCAGCCCCACCGCGAGCCCGTGCTCGGCCCCGAGCGCGAGCGCCACACCGCTGGCCTGTGCGGTTCCCATGACAGTGGTGAGGTTGTGCTGGGCGAAGACGCGCTCGATCGCCATGGCCGTCGGGCGGTGCTCGACGAGGACCGCCCGGATGCCGGTCGACACGGCGAGCAGTCGCTCGGCCAGGGGCGCGTCCGGGGGCGTCTGGACGACGCCGACGTAGACGAGGGTGGCACGACGGTCGGGGGCGACATCGACGATGCCGACGCCGCAGCGGGTCAGGCCTGGGTCGATTCCGAGCACGCGCATGAGGTCACGCTAGCCGGTCACTCGCACATGTGTTCGAGTGACTCGCCGTGCTTCGAGACGCGTCCGCTCCGCGGGCGCTCCTCAGCAGCCGGGTTGCACGAGCGACCCGTGTCACTCGTCGTCGGCGTCGAGCTCGGCCTGCACGTCGGCCGGGATGTCGAGGTTCGAGAAGATGTTCTGCACGTCGTCGCTCTCCTCGAGGGCGTCGATGAGGCGCATCACCTTCCGGGCCGTGTCGGCGTCGACCTCGACCCGGAGGTTGGGCACGAACTCGGCCTCAGCCGAGTCGTAGTCGATGCCGGCGTCGACGAGGGCCGTACGCGCGGAGACCAGCTGAGACGGATCCGTGATGACCTCGAACCCGCCGCCCTGATCGGCGACGTCCTCGGCACCGGCATCCATGACGGCCAGGAGGATGTCGTCCTCGGTGACGGCGTCGACCTTCGTGATCGAGATGACGCCCTTGCGAGCGAAGTTGTAGGCGACGCTGCCGGGATCGGCCAGGGTGCCGCCGTTGCGCGACATCAGCGTGCGCACCTCGGCCGCCGCGCGGTTCTTGTTGTCGGTGAGGCACTCGATCAGCAGGGCGACGCCGTTGGGACCGTAGCCCTCGTACATGATCGTCTGGTAGTCGACGGACTCGCCGCTGAGTCCGGCGCCGCGCTTGATGGCGCGATCGATGTTGTCGTTGGGCACCGAGGTCTTCTTGGCCTTCTGCACGGCATCGACCAGCGTCGGGTTGCCGGTGAGGTCGGCGCCCCCCATCTTGGCCGCGACCTCGATGTTCTTGATCAGCTTGGCGAACGACTTGGCCCGGCGGCCGTCGATGACCGCCTTCTTGTGCTTGGTCGTCGCCCACTTGGAATGACCGCTCACGGTGCTCCTTCTCGTTCTCGCGGACGCGGCAGCCGTGACGCGGCGTGTCGGAATCCACCGTCGATCCTACCCAGGGCGTGTCCCGCGCCCTCCCATTAGGCTCTCGGGATGCCGACCCGCTGGTTCCGTATCGCCTACGCCGAGAACGCGCTGCGACGGCTGGCGGCCGAGGGCGGGCATGACATCCCCTCGATGCGCACTGCCGAGGCGATGGGCCTCGGGTTCGACTTCTACCGGCGGATGCGCGCTCAGCACGCGCGCGTCAGCGACGAGGGCGACGGTCTGCTCTGGCAGTGGGGTCCGGATGCCGACGCCGCCCGGTTCACCATCGGGCTGACGCGGCAGCTCATCCGTGAGGATGCCGAGCCCATCACTCAGCTCACCCTGTGCCTCGCCTACCGCTGGACGCCGGCACGGCGCGCCCTGGGCCGCGGGCACGCGTGGTGCTTCTCCCCCGCCGGGCTCGACGGGTTCGCTCGCGCGGTCCGCGGTTCGGAGGCCTATCGGGCGGTCGCGACGGCGGTGCCGACCGACGTCATCCTCCGCACCGACACGCTGTAGCCGCGCTGCGGCCGCCCGGTCCCGGCTCGCTCACGACTGCAGCCGGACGCCCGCCTCGCGGAGCTCCATTTTCGCCAGCGCGCGCACGATCCGCGCGTCTCCGCGGCGCCATCCCGCGACGGGCTCGCGGTCGACGGCGCCGAGGTCCCGTGCATCCGCGGTCATGAGCGCGCGCAGCGCCAGCACGTCCGGCCCGTCGGGCAGCCGCGCCATGCGCGACGCCTCGCCGGCCCTCAGGGCGAAGCGGATGCGGCGCGGCAGCCAGATCGCGAGCACGATCGCGACGGGGATGAGGGCCGTGACGACCCCGAGCACGGTCGCCGTGGTGAGCACGACATCCTGCTGGGCCTGACCGGCGGCGGCCAGCTGCTGTCCCGCGTCGCTCGCGGCGTCGAACGGACCGCGGATGCCCCCGCCGATCAGGGGGATGCCGCCCAGGGTGTCCCCCGCATCCGTCATGTTCTGCTCGAAGCCGGCCCCGGCATCCTCGAGCGACTGCCCGAACTGGGCGAGGGCGGCCACCGCGTCGTGCACGATCGTGCCGATCCAGATCGCGAGCGCGATGAGCGCGACCGCGACGAGATCGGAGGCGATCTGAGCGGTGCGGCGGGCGGGGAAGTCGGCATAGAGCTTCATGCCCCCAGCATGCCGCCCCTCACCTAGAGCGCGCGCACCCTGTCGAGGAATCGCGCGTGGAAGCGCAGGTCGTCGGTCATCTCGGGGTGGAAGGAGGTGCCGAGCAGCGCGTCCTGCTCGACGGCGACCACCCGACCGTCGGCGAGCGTCGCCAGGGCCGTGGCTCGCTCTCCCAGCTCGGCGATCACCGGGGCTCGGATGAAGACGGCGTGCACGGGCGGAGGGCCGAGAGCCGGCACCTCGAGGTCGGTCTCGAAGGAGTCGTTCTGGGTGCCGAACGCGTTGCGGCGCACGGCGACATCGAGTCCACCGAGGCTCTGCTGGCCGGGGGCGGCATCGAGCACCCTGTCGGCGAGCATGATCAGCCCGGCGCAGGTGCCGTAGACGGGCATCCCGGATGCGATGCGAGCCTTCAGCGGTTCGGCCAGACCGAACAGGCGCGACAGCTTGTCCATCACGCTCGACTCGCCGCCGGGGATCACCAGCCCCGCGACCGTGTCCAGCTCGCTCCCACGGCGCACCGGCACCGCATCCGCGCCGAGCCCGTCGAGGACCGCCAGGTGCTCCCGGACGTCGCCCTGCAGCGCGAGGACGCCGACCCGCGGCCGCTCGCTACCAGCCACGCGAGGCGAGGCGGTGCGGCGCTGCGAGGTCGGACACGTTGATGCCCACCATCGCCTCGCCCAGCCCGCGCGACGCCTCGGCGACCACCGACGGGTCGTCGTGGAACGTCGTCGCCTTGACGATGGCCGCGGCGCGCCGGGCCGGGTCGCCCGACTTGAAGATGCCCGAGCCGACGAAGACGCCGTCGGCGCCGAGCTGCATCATCAGCGCGGCGTCGGCCGGCGTGGCCACGCCGCCCGCGGTGAAGAGCACGACGGGCAGCTTGCCGGTTGCGGCGACCTCGGCGACCAGCTCGTACGGTGCCTGCAGCTCCTTGGCGGCGACGTACAGCTCGTCCTTCGTCTTCGACCTCAGCGCGTTGATCTCGCCCGTGATCGTGCGGATGTGCTTGGTCGCCTCGGACACGTCGCCGGTGCCGGCCTCGCCCTTGGAGCGGATCATCGCCGCACCCTCGGTGATGCGCCGGAGCGCCTCGCCCAGGTTGGTCGCACCGCAGACGAACGGGACGGTGAAGGGCCACTTGTCGATGTGGTTGACGTAGTCGGCCGGGCTCAGCACCTCGGACTCGTCGATGTAGTCGACGCCGAGCGTCTGCAGCACCCGCGCCTCGACGAAGTGGCCGATACGCGCCTTCGCCATGACCGGGATCGACACCTCGGCGATGATCGCGTCGATCAGGTCGGGGTCGCTCATGCGCGCCACGCCGCCCTGCGCCCGGATGTCGGCGGGCACCCGCTCGAGCGCCATGACCGCGACGGCACCCGCGTCCTCGGCGATGCGAGCCTGCTCGGCCGTCACGACGTCCATGATCACGCCGCCCTTGAGCATCTCGGCCAGACCGCGCTTGACGCGGCTGGTGCCCAGGTCGGTGGCTGCTGCGGTGGGTGCTGTCTCGGTCATGTTTCAGATCGTAGGACCAGGTGGATCGCGACCGCCCGCCGCTAACCAGGCCAATCGGCAGGCAAGTGGCATGATCGAGACGGTGAAGATCCTGTCGATCCAGTCCGCCGTCGCGTTCGGCCACGTGGGCAACTCCGCGGCCGTGTTCCCCCTCCAGCGCATCGGAGTGGAGGTGCTCCCCGTCTACACCGTGAACTTCTCCAACCACACGGGCTACGGAGCCTGGCGCGGACCGCTCATCTCGCCCGACGACGTCCGCGAGGTGATCACCGGCATCGAGGAGCGCGGAGTCTTCGGCCAGATCGATGCCGTGCTCTCGGGCTACCAGGGCGGGGAGGGCATCGGCGACGTGATCATCGATGCCGTCGCCCGCGTCAAGGCGGCCAATCCGGACGCGGTGTACGCGTGCGATCCGGTCATGGGCAACGCGAAGTCCGGATGCTTCGTCGCCCCCGCGATCCCGGTGCTGCTGCGCGAGCGGGTCGTCCCCGTCGCTGACATCATCACGCCCAACCAGTTCGAGTTGGGCTTCCTGACCGGTACCGAGCCCGACACCATCGAGTCGACGCTGGCCTCGGTCGAGCTCGCGCGGGCCATGGGTCCGCGCACCGTCCTGGTGACGAGCGTCGAGCGTCCGGACCGCGAGGAGGGGACCATCGAGATGCTCGTCGTCGACGATGCAGGGTCCTGGATCGTGCAGACACCGCACCTGCCCTTCAAGGCCAACGGATCGGGCGACGTGACGGCCGCGCTCTTCACCGCGCACTACGTCGAGACGAAGGACGCGTCCATCGCCCTCGCCCGCACGGCTTCGAGCGTGTTCGACCTGCTCGAGCGGACGCTCGGGTCGGGCGAGCGCGAGCTGCAGCTCGTGGAGGCGCAGGAGTCGTACGCGCACCCGCGGATGCAGTTCGAGGTGCGCCGGCTCTAGCTCGCGGCGGGCCAGGCCCGCGCGAGCTCCTCGCGCACATCACCGAGGAGGCGGGGCAGCGCCTTCGTCCGGGCGATGATCGGGAAGAAGTTCGCATCGGCCGCCCACCGCGGCACCACGTGCTGGTGCAGATGCGCCGCGATGCCGGCGCCGGCGATCGCGCCCTGGTTCATGCCGATGTTGAACCCGTCGGTCCGTGACGTCGCCGCGATCGTGCGCATGGCGTCCTGCGTCACACTCGCCATCTCGGCCGTCTCCTCCGGCGTCGCCGTGTCATACGTGGCGAAGTGCCTGTAGGGCACGACCAGCAGGTGCCCGCTGTTGTACGGGAACAGATTCAGCAGCGCGTACACCAGGTCGCCCCGATGCACGATGAGCGCCTGCTCGTCGGACATGGAGGGCGCGACGCAGAACACGCAGCCGCCGTCATCGGGGCGACCTCCGCCCTCGATGTAGGCGATGCGATGCGGCGTCCAGAGCCGTTGGAACCCGTCGGGCACCCCGGCGAAGTCGGCGCTCGACTCGACGTCCGGATACTCGGTCCCGTCGTAGTCCTTCACGGGTCAGACCTGGGCCTTGGTCGCTATCGCCTCGCGGACGCGGCGCACGGCCTCGTCGACGGCGATCCCGTTGTCCTGCGTGCCGTCGCGGAACCGGAAGCTCACGGTGCCCGCCGCGCGGTCCTGCTCACCGGCGATCAGCTGGAACGGCACCTTCGCCTGAGTGTGCGTCCGGATCTTCTTCTGCATCCGATCGTCGCTCCGATCGAGCTCGGCGCGCACCCCGCCCGATTTGAGCTGCGCGATGATGTCGCCGAGGTAGTCGGCGTACTCCTCGGCGACCGGGATGCCGACCACCTGCACGGGCGACAGCCAGACCGGGAAGGCGCCGGCGTAGTGCTCGAGCAGGATCGCGAAGAACCGCTCGATCGACCCCAGCAGCGCGCGGTGGATCATGATCGGCTGCTGACGCGATCCGTCGGAGGCCGCGTACTCGAGCTCGAACAGCGCAGGCTGGTTGAAGTCGAGCTGCACCGTGGACAGCTGCCAGGTGCGTCCGATCGCGTCGCGAGCCTGCACCGAGATCTTCGGGCCGTAGAACGCGGCACCGCCGGGGTCGGCGACGAGCTCGAGCCCCGACTCCTCGGCGACCTCGCGGAGGGTCTCGGTCGCGTCCTCCCACTGCTCGTCTGTTCCCACCGACTTCTCGGGGTCGCGGGTCGACAGCTCGAGGTAGAAGTCGTCGAGTCCGTAGCCGCGCAGGGTCTCGAACACGAAGTCCAGCTGGCTCTTGATCTCGTCCTTCACCTGGTCGGCTGTGACGTAGATGTGGGCGTCGTCCTGCGTCAGACCGCGCACGCGGGTCAGGCCGCTGAGGGTTCCCGACTTCTCGTACCGGTAGACGGTGCCGAACTCGGCGAGCCGCAGCGGCAGCTCGCGGTAGCTGCGTCCGCGCGCCCGATAGATGAGGTTGTGCATGGGGCAGTTCATGGGCTTCAGGTAGTAGTCCTGGCCCTGACGGGTGACGTGCCCCTCTGCGTCGACCTCCTCATCCAGGTGCATCGCCGGGAACATCCCGTCCTTGTACCAGGTGAGGTGCTGGCTGATCTCGTAGAGATGGCCCTTGGTGATGTGCGGGGTGTTGACGAGCTCGTAGTCGTGCGCGATGAGGCGCTCGCGCATGTAGTTCTCGATCTCGGAGCGGATGATGCCGCCCCTGGGGTGGAAGACCGCCAGACCCGATCCGATCTCCTCCGGGAACGAGAACAGGTCGAGCTCGGCGCCGAGCTTGCGGTGGTCGCGCTTGGCCGCCTCCTCGAGGCGAGCGGTATACGCGCGCAGCTCGTCCTTGGTCGGCCAGGCGGTGCCGTAGATGCGCTGCAGCTGCTTGTTCTTCTCGCTGCCGCGCCAGTAGGCGGCGGCGACGCGCATCAGCTGACTTCCGCTGCCGATGGTGCCGGTGCTCGGCACGTGGGGTCCGCGGCAGAGATCCTTCCAGACGACCTCGCCGTCCTTCGAGACGTTGTCGTAGATCGTGAGCTCGGCCCCGCCGACCTCGACGTTCTCGCCGTCCTGGCCTGCGTCGGCGTCGCCGCCCTTCAGACCGATCAGCTCGAGCTTGTACGGCTCGCCCGCGAGCTCGGCGCGCGCCTCGTCGTCGGTGACCACGCGGCGGACGAAGCGCTGGCCGGAGCGGATGATGCGGTCCATCTCCTTCTGGATGGCCTTCAGGTCCTCCGGGGTGAACGGGGTCTCGACGTCGAAGTCGTAGTAGAAGCCGTCGGTGACGGGCGGGCCGATGCCGAGCTTCGCGTCCGGGTTGATCTTCTGCACGGCCTGCGCCATGACGTGCGCGGTCGAGTGACGGAGGATGCTGAGGCCCTCGGGCGAGTCGATCATCACCGGCTCGACGGTGTCGGACTCGGTGACCGTCGTGACCTTGTCCTTCAGCTCGCCGTTGACGCGGAGGGCGACGACGGCGCGGTCGGGAAAGAGGTCGAATCCGGTCTGCGCGCTCACCCGTACGACTTTAGCGGCGCGACCGAGGGTCGGGCCGTCACCCAGAATCCTCTGCCACGCTCGACGCATGATGATCGCATCCGACCCCGGTGAGCTCGGCGGCCTTGTCGGATTCGCCGCCACCGTCATCGACGCCATCGGCGAATGGGGCGTCGGGTTCCTGACGCTGCTCGAGACCGTGTTCCCGCCGATCCCCAGCGAGGTGATCCTGCCGTTGGCCGGGTTTCTCTCGTCGCAGGGCTCCCTGAGCCTCGTGCTCGTCATCATCACGAGCACCCTCGGGTCGCTCGCCGGTGCCCTGATCCTCTACGCTCTCGGGGCCGCGCTGGGGCGCGAGCGAGCGATCCGGCTGCTGGCGCGGCTGCCGCTGGTCGATCGGGAGGACTTCGAGAGGGCCGCCGGCTGGTTCGACCGCCACGGGAAGCCGGCCATCTTCTTCGGGCGGCTCATCCCCGGCGTGCGGAGCCTGATCTCGCTGCCCGCCGGCGCCGCACGGATGAACCTGGCCGTGTTCGCCGCGCTCACCACCCTCGGCAGCGCCGTCTGGAACTCGCTCCTCATCGTGCTGGGCTCGCTCCTCGGCAGCCAGTACGAGCTGATCGAGCGGTATTCGAACGTCCTGAACTACGCCGTGTACGCCGCCATCGCGGGGGTCGTCCTGTGGCTCGTGGTGCGGCGACTGCGCAAGGGCCGCTCACGCAAGGCCGTTCCCGTGCCGGGCAATGAGTCGTAGGGTGCACGCATGAGCGAACCGACTGCTGCGCCCGGTGCCACGACGATGGTGCGCACGATGGTCGACGCCGACGGTGTCCGCTTCATGCTCGCCCAGGACCAGGACGTCGACGACCTCAAGCGGCGCATCGAGGATGCCTCTGCATCGCAGGGGCGGTTCGTGGAGTTCGTCGTCCTCGGCAACCGCGGGGTGAGCGTGCTGGTGAACTCCCGTACGCGCATCGTTCTCTCGGTCGAGACCGTGCAGTTCGACCCGCGCGACACCGGCGACAGCGACGCGCCGTTCGGCGGGTTCTACGACATCGACTACTGAGATCGGGTGCGTCGGCCGGCGAGAACCAGCGCTGCGCCGGAGATGATCAGCAGAGATGCGCCGAGCCAGAGCTCACCCTGCGGATCTGCGCCGGTCGCGGCCAGCTCTGGGGCCGCGCCTGAGGCCGGTGCGGACGGAGGCGCTGCGGCCGCGAGTGCGGTGAGCGTGGCCGTCGTCGTCAGCTGACCATCGGTGGCCGTCACCGTGTGGGCGCCGGCCCCGATCGCTGTGCAGGTGGCCCCGGCGCAACTGCCTCCGCCGGAGATGGTGAGAGTGGTCGCGGTGGTCACGTCGCCGATGACGTTGCCGTCGCTGTCGAGTGCGCTCACCGTGAACGCCTGGCTCGCTCCGTCGGCGATGGTCGCGCTCGACGGGGTGATCGCCAGCTGAGCAGCCGGGCGGACGAAGGTGATCGTCACCGAGGCGGCCGAGGTGGGTGCGGCCGACATGACCACGTTGGTGAGCGTCGACGCGGCGAAGCTCGAACCGCCGCCACCGCCTCCTGCATTTCCTGGGATGCCGTCGCCGCCACCACCACCGCCGCCGAAGTAGCCGCCGCCGCCACCACCGGCACCCTGCCCCGAGGCGGACCCGGCGCCGCCCTGTCCGGCGGTCCCCGCGATCCCGTTGGTGCCGCCGGAGCCGATTCCGGCCGCTCCGCCGCCGACGCATGACCCGCCGCCGCCACCGGTGCCGCGGAACGTGCCCGCTCGTCCGTTGCCGCCGGCGCCGGCGATGTTGCACGTCGTGCTGACGCCGGCGCCACCTGCACCGCCGTTGCCGCCGCCGCCCGCAGCCCCGGCGCCACCGCCACCGCCCGCCACGATCAGACGCGGATCAGCGAGGGTGCCGAAGGCACCGCAGGCTGCACTGCTCGAGCACGTGCGCAGGTCGGATGCGCCGCCGCCGGCGGTCCCACCGCCCCCGCGGGCTCCGCCTCCGACGTTGACGTCGACGTACAGTGTGGTGCCCGGCACCACCGCGACGTCGGCGACGACGGACGCACCGCGGCCGCCGACCCCGCCACCCGTGTTCCCAGGAGTGCCGCCGAGCGCGACGACGTGGAGGCTGGTCACCCCCGCCGGCACCAGCAGCGGGGTCTCGCTGGCGCCCGCGCCCGCGGGGTACGTGCACGTGACATTCCCGGTGCCGGGAGCCTGCGTGCACTCGGTCGGAAGCGCCGCCTGTGCGGGCAACGCCACAGCCAGCGTCAGCATGCCCACCGCCAGAGCCAGGAGCGCGAGGCGAGAAGACGATCTGCTGGCGTTCGGCATCGAGTGCCCTTCCGGGGAGTCAGCAGCCCCACCGGCCGCGCGCCTCACTCTAGGGGTGAACGAGCGCGTCGCGGTCGATTTGGGCCGCCGCCCGGCGGTCGCGGTGACGTGAGAAGCCGCATTCCGCGGAATGCTCCGCGCAGCGTGCGGATTTCGGCGTGTCATCGCGATCGCCTGGCTCGGCCCGGCGATCCCTGCGGCTCTGCTGCCCGTCTGCGCGAGGAATGCGAAGAGCCCCGGATATCCGGGGCTCTGGTGGTGGGCGATACTGGGATCGAACCAGTGACCTCTTCCGTGTCAGGGAAGCGCGCTACCGCTGCGCCAATCGCCCGTTGCCGCGTGACGCGGTGACGGAGCCTCTTGCGAGGCCGTGTTCAGTTGCGTGGAGTGAGGTGGCGACGGGATTCGAACCCGTGTGCACGGCTTTGCAGGCCGCTGCCTCGCCTCTCGGCCACGCCACCAGGTGTGCGGTGCCCGGGTCGCGCACCTTCCGGTGCGATTCCAGGGGAACCGTGAAGCTTCACTCGAGCGGATGACGAGATTCGAACTCGCGACCCTCACCTTGGCAAGGTGATGCGCTACCACTGCGCCACATCCGCATTTCGCTCCCGTTACCGGGTGCGGAGTCGACTCTAGCCGATCGGTTCGGTGTCGCCAAACCACGCCGCGCCGTGTGACGCGCGCCTCGATGCCATGACCTCGCCCCGCCTTCGGCTGTGGCAGGATAGACGCCGCGGGCGATTGGCGCAGTTGGTAGCGCGCTTCCTTCACACGGAAGAGGTCATCGGTTCGAGTCCGGTATCGCCCACCACGCATCCAGCGCGATGAGGTCACCTCGCGACAGGCACAAGCTGCAGATCCCGCAGCTGCCCCGCATCCGCCACGGCCGTCAGGTAGGTGCCGACAGGCTGGCGGCGACGGTCCGTCGGTGATCCGGGGTTCAGCAGCCGCAGGCCGCGCGGGGTCGTGGTATCCCAGGGGATGTGACTGTGGCCGAACACCAGGACGTCGGCGGTGTCGGCGAAGCGGGCGTCGCATCGCGCCTCGCGACCCGTCTTGCTACCGGTCTCGTGGATCACCGCGAACCGGATGTCGTCCACGGTCTCGTGCGCGATCTCGGGCAGCCGACGGTGCAGCTCGGCCCCGTCGTTGTTGCCGGCGACGCCGATGACGCGGCGGGCTCGGGAGGTGAGCTCGTCGAGATGGGCCACACTGACCCAGTCCCCCGCGTGCATGACGACGTCTGCCGCCTCGATCGCGGACCACAGCGCCCCAGGCAGGTCGTGGGCACGGGTCGGCAGGTGGGTGTCGCTGATGATCACGAGCGAGGTCGGCACGGCGCCCAGGCTATCCGTCGATCCGATCCGTCACCTCGATGGCCTACCGTTCTCCCGTGACGACCCCACCCGCCCCGCCGCCGCAGCTCGCACGTCGTCTCGGAGTGGTCGACGCGATCGTCATCGGACTCGGGGCGATGCTCGGCGCCGGCGTCTTCTCTGCGTTCGCCCCTGCGGCGCAGGCGGCCGGGGGTGCGCTGCTCGTCGGTCTGGCCGTCGCGGCCGTCGTGGCCTTCTGCAATGCGACATCGACCGCTCAGCTCGCGGCCCGGTATCCGGTCTCGGGCGGAGCGTACGTCTACGGCCGCGAGCGGCTCGGCGAGTGGTGGGGCTTCGCCGCCGGCTGGTCCTTCGTCGTCGGCAAGACCGCGAGCTGCGCGGCCATGGCGCTCGTCTTCGCCGCCTACGCCGTGCCGCCGGAGTGGCAGAAGCCCGTCGCTGTCGCGGTCGTCGTGCTGCTGGTCGGGGTGAACCTGCTCGGTGTGACCCGCACGGCTACCCTCGCCCGCATCCTGGTCGCGGTCGTGCTGGTCGCGCTGGCGATCGTGATCGCCGTGGCCGGCGGCGCGCTGACGGACGGTGCCGGGCTGGCCGTCTCGAATCCACTCGGGGCGGCCACCCCATATGAGATCCTCCAGGCGGCGGGCCTGCTCTTCTTCGCCTTCGCGGGCTACGCGCGCATCGCGACGATGGGCGAGGAGGTGCGCGACCCCGCCCGCACGATCCCCCGCGCGATCGTCATCAGCCTCGCCATCGCGCTGATCGTGTACGTCCTGGTCGCCTTGGCTCTGCTCGGAGTCCTCGGGGCCGAGGGCCTCGCGCGCTCGACTGCGCCGCTGCGTGATCTGGTCGCCGCATCCGGTGCGGCCTGGGCGGATCCCGCGGTCCGGATCGGCGCGGCCGCGGGCTCCCTGGGCGCGCTGCTGGCACTCATCACCGGCCTCGGACGCACCACGCTCGCGATGGCCCGGACCGGCGACCTTCCACGCGTGCTGGCCCAGGTGTCCGGCAGGCAGGTGCCCGCTCGGGCCGAGCTCGTCGTCGGACTCGCGGTCATCGTGCTCGTCGTGACCGTCGACCTGCGGACCGTCATCGGGTTCTCGTCGTTCGGGGTCCTGCTCTACTACGCGGTCGCCAACGCCGCGGCTTTCACGCAGCCCGCGAGCGAGCGCCGGTGGCCCCGCGCACTGCAGGTGCTCGGGGTCGCCGGATGCGTGACGCTGGTCGTGACGGTTCCCGCGGCGTCCCTGCTGGTCGGCATCGCCGTGCTCGCGATCGGATGCGCGGGGCGGCTCGTCGTGCGGACGCTCAGGCGGCGGGGCGACCGAACTGCGTGACGACGCCGGTCGAGAACCGCACCGAGTCCGGGGGTCGGTCGACGACGCCGGGCAGCCCAGCCGCGGCTACGAGCTCGTCGTCGAGGCGCAGCAGCTCGGCCGCGCGCAGCTCCCACGTCGGGTGGGTGTTGGGCACGAATCTCGTGCGCCCGCCGAGCGGGGTGAACATGCCCCACCTCGCCGTCAGGAACTCGTCGAGAGACGTGGGCTGGACCGGTTCTCCCACCCGCACCGTGATCGCGCTGCGCGGGCCGCCCCCGAACCGTCGGGATGAGTAGGCCCGCTGGTCGCGGACGCTCGCCATCCGCGTCGCCGACCAGAAGTACGGCAGCTGGAAGGTGGCCCGCGCCGCGACCACGGCCAGCAGCCGAGACGCCTCGAGGGATCGGAACACGACGCCGCGACGGCCCTCCGCGTCGACGCCGTAGAGGCGCACGTTGACCTCGACGAAATCGCCGATATAGGGCACCGGCGGGCCGCCGAACAGGGAGGCGCGGTCGAGGCGGAACGGGATCAGGCCGACCCAGCTCGACCCGTCGTGCTCATCCGGACGCACACCGTCGGGAAGCAGGGGCGCGATCGCCGCGGACTCGACGCGCCAGTGCAGGAAGGCGAGCTCGCTCCAGCGCTGAGCGGCGATCGTGCCGCCCGCGAGGTCGGGAGCGGTCGGGGTGATGGGAAGCGGATCGGTCATCGTGTCTCCATCATCCGCCTTGGTCGTCCCGCCCGACGCGCTGTCGGCGCACGACCAGCCAGATCGGGACGGAGATGATCGCGGCCGCGATCGCCGTCGCGGCGAAGGCGAGGACCGGAGTCGTGACCCCGACGAACCGCGCCGTGAAGATCGCTCCGGCGGCGTCACCGGAGATCGCGGGCGCGAGAAGACCGACCAGTGCTGCCACCAGCAGGGACAGCGCCCATCGTCGAGGACCGGGGGGACGCAGCCTTGATCCGAATGCGAGCCCGCCGAGCGCGCCCGCGAGCGCGCCCGTGATCAGCGCCCACGGCATGCCCACCGTGACCGTGCCGGGCATCGCGGCGACGATGCCTGCCAGCAGTCCGAATATCAGCGATCGGCCGACCGGGCGATCCACTCCGCGCAGCCTGTCGACGACCACCCACCCGAGCGCCGCCGCTGCCGGCACGACGAGCGCGTGCACCAGGATGCGCGGGATGTAGGCGTCCAGTGCGCCCTCGAGAGACGCGATCCAGACCGCGAAGGCGAGCCAGAGGACGAGCACGGCCGGGAACAAGGGCCGGTCTGGTCGGCGCCCCGATCCGCGAGCGGTGGGGGCGAGCAGAGCGAACGCGGCGCTCGAGACGACGAGCGGCAGGGCTCCCCCGAAGTCGTCGATGCGGCAGTCGAGCGCGGTGCAGCCGCGCGTCAGCGCGAGGGGGACGATGGTCGCGAGGGGGAAGACGACGGCTCCCCAGGCCAGCGGCACGAGCCACCGTGCCAGCCCGCGGGCACCGGATGCCGAGACCGTCGCATCCACGCCGATCAGCACGGGGAGGGCGAATGCAGCCAGCGCGATCAGGAAGCCCGTCGGCGCGGCATCCGCGGCAACCCCCGCACCCGTGGTGACGGCGACAGCCGCGAGCGTCGCGACCACGGCAGGCAGCGAGCGTCGGACCGTCTCGGCGGAGATCGTCCCATGGACGACGGCCAGCATTGCGGCGCCCGCCACGAGCGCGGCGAGGATGCTGGCCAGGACGAGCGCGTTCACGGGCACGACGATACGGGGCGCCGCCTCAGGTGAGACGACGCCCCGCGTCGGTGGTGCATGGCTGCTGTGTCAGCTGCTGCCGAGGTGCGACCTACTTGGCGTCGGTGAGGACGTAGCCCTCTTCCCCGTGGACCACGGTGTCGACGCCGGCGATCTCGTCCTCGCTCTTGATGCGGAAGCCCATGGTCTTCTCGATCACGAAGCCGATGATGAAGGCCAGCACGAACGAGTACAGGAGCACCGACACGGCGGCGATGAACTGCACCGCGAGCTGGGCGGGGCCGCCACCGTAGACGAGGCCCGTGCCGTTGGCGAAGAAGCCCAGGTACAGGGTGCCGACGAGACCGCCGACGAGGTGGATGCCCACCACGTCGAGCGAGTCGTCGAAGCCGAGCTTGAACTTCAGGTCGACGGCGAGAGCGCAGATGGCACCGGCGAGGACGCCGAGCACGATGGCCCAGCCGGGCGTCAGCGATCCGCAGGCGGGGGTGATCGCGACGAGACCCGCGACCGCTCCGGATGCGGCACCGACCGAGGTCGGCTTGCCGTCGCGGATCTTCTCCACCAGCAGCCAGGCGAGCAGCGCCGCCGCCGGGGCGACGATCGTGTTCACGAAGGCGAGAGCGGCGATGCCGTCGGCCGCGAGCTCCGAGCCGGCGTTGAACCCGAACCAGCCGAACCACAGGAGGCCGGCACCGAGAAGCACGAAGGGCGGGTTGTGCGGGGTGTAGGCACCCTTCGCGAATCCGACGCGCTTGCCGAGCACGAGAGCGAGCGCGAGAGCGGCCGCACCGGCGTTGATGTGGACCGCGGTTCCGCCCGCGAAGTCGATGACGCCGACCCCGAAGACATCCTGCAGGCCGTGGGTGATCCATCCGCCGTACGCGAAGCTGCCGTCCTCGGCGAAGCCGAAGTTGAACACCCAGCTCGCGACCGGGAAGTAGACCAGTGTCGCCCAGACACCCGCGAAGACCATCCACGCACCGAACTTCGCGCGGTCGGCGATGGCGCCCGAGATGAGCGCGACCGTGATGATGGCGAAGGTGGCCTGGAAGGCGACGAAGGCGAGAGTCGGGTACGCGCCGGCCGGGTCCGCCGCGTCGGCGGTCGCCGCGGTGAGGCCGATGTTCGTCATGTCGATCGCCCACGGGAAGAGCGTGCCCTCAGCACCCGGGAAGGCGATGGCGTAGCCGTACAGCGCCCAGAGGACGCCGATCAGGCCGATCGCGCCGAAGCTCATCATCATCATGCTGATGACGCTCTTCGCCTTGACCAGTCCGCCGTAGAAGAACGCGAGTCCAGGGGTCATCAGCAGCACGAGGGCGGCCGCCAGGAGAAGGAAGGCCGTGTTGCCTTGATCCATTTCTTACCTCTCTAACGTTTGCAAGGGGAGCACCGGCGAGCCCCGCGATCGCTCGTGGAGGGGGTGGAGACTCGGGTACGGGGGTCAGTCTGGCCGCGGCACGTTACCGACCCGCTGTCGCCGTGTTTCGCGTCGGTTACGCGGGTATGAGGAATGTAAACACTGTGTTTCGGGCGGCACCCGATCTGCCCACAGGACCCCGCGAGGTCGCCGGTAGACTCGACAGCGGAGAGCCGGGAAGTCTGGTCGGCCGGCTGCACAAGCCGTGACGCACCGACGACTCCCCGAATCGAGACCATGTCCTTCCTCCGCTCCGACCGCATCGCGGCCGTGCTCCTCCTCATCGCGGCACTCGCGGGGCTGGCGCTGGCGAACTCAGCCGTCGGGGACGGCCTGCTCACCGCCCGCGACACCCACCTCGACATCCCGGCGCTCGGGCTCGACCTCTCGGCGGGCCACTGGGTGACCGACGGCCTGCTCGCGATCTTCTTCTTCCTCGCCGCGATCGAGCTGCGGCACGAGCTGCGGCACGGCGAGCTCGACTCGCCGCGCAAGGCGCTCGTGCCGGCGATCGCCGCCGTGGGAGGGGTGGTCGTGCCGGCCGCGGTGTTCCTCCTGATCGTGCGCGACCCCGAGCTCGCCGGCGGATGGCCCATTCCGACGGCGACCGACATCGCCTTCGCGCTCGGGCTGCTCGCGGTCCTCGGGCGCGGACTGCCCACACGCATCCGCGCCCTTCTGCTCGCCCTGGCCGTCATCGACGACCTCATCGCGATCCTGCTGATCGCGTTCTTCTTCACCCGTGAGCTCTCCCCGCTGCCGCTGCTCGCTGCCGTGCCGTGCATCCTGCTCTTCGGATGGCTGAGCTATCGGGTGCGCAGGTCGAGTCCGCGGCGGGGGGTGCTCATCGCCGCCATGATCCTGCTGGGCATCGCCACGTGGGTGCTCGTCTATCAGTCCGGAATCCACGCGACGATCGCGGGGGTCGCGCTGGGCCTCATCATGGCGACGACGCCGGCCGCCGCGACGCGACGCGCGATCGAGCCCTGGTCGAACGTCGTCGTCCTCCCGCTGTTCGCGTTCACGGCGTCGCTCGTGCTGATCCCGGCCGTCGGGGTGGAGGGACTCAGCCCGGTCTTCTGGGGCATCGTCGTGGCTCTGCCTGTCGGCAAGCTGCTCGGCATCTCGGCGGGCGCGCTGGTCGCGTCTCGGCTGCTGCCCAAAGGCGAGCGACGGGCCGCGCTCCCGCCGGCCGACGTGCTCGTCGTCGCGGGACTCGGCGGCGTCGGTTTCACCGTCTCGCTGCTCATGAACGAGCTCGCCTATCGCGACGCCCCGGTGATCGTTGCGGAGGGGACGCTCGCCGTGCTGGCCGGATCACTCCTGGCGATCCTGGCGGGAGGGACCATCACCGCCCTGCGCGCGCGCAGTGTGCGTCGCGCGCAGAGCGTTCCCGCTGCGGGCTAGTTCGTCAGCGCGACCAGACGCGAGACCGCCCGCAGGTACTTCTTGCGGTATCCGCCGGCGAGCATGTCGTCGCCGAAGACCTGATCGAGGAGGACGCCCGTCGCGATGACGCGCACCTGGTCGTCGTAGAGGCGGTCGACGAACGCGACGAAACGCAGGGCATCCGTCTGGTCGGTGAGCACGTGCACGTCGGAGATGCCGACCGCGGCGAGGCCGTCGACGAGCTTGACGTAGCGCGACGGGTGGACGGTCGCGAGGTGCGCGAGCAGCCGGTCGAAGTCGTCGGCCGTGATCGGACCCGTCGACTGGGCCTCCGCGAGCCGGGCGGCGTACTCGGCCTCCGGCACGGCCACCGCGTGGCCCTCGAGCTCGCGCCGTCGGTAGTCGATCCCGTCGATGCGGAGGATGTCGAACCGGTCGGCCATGGCCTGGATCTCGCGCAGGAAGTCGGCTGCCGCGAACCGGCCCTCGCCGAGCGCGTTGGGCGGTGTGTTGGACGTCGCGGCGATGCGGGTGCCCGACGAGACCAGTTCGCCGAGGAGCCGGGTCATGAGCATCGTGTCGCCGGGATCGTCGAGCTCGAACTCGTCGATCGCGAGGAAGCTCGAGCCCTTGAGCAGCTGCACGGTCTGCGCGTAGCCGAGCGCGCCGACCAGCGCGGTGTACTCGATGAAGGTGCCGAAGTAGCTGCGACCGGGGGCGAGCTTCCAGAGCGCGGCGAGGAGGTGGGTCTTGCCGACGCCGAAGCCGCCGTCGAGGTAGATGCCGGGCTTCAGGTCGGGGGCGCGTCGGCGCGAGAAGAGACCGCCCGAGGGCTTCCAGGCAGCGGCGAAGGCGCGGATGCGCTCGACCGCCTCGCTCTGCGACGGGTAGTCGGGGTCAGGCTGGTAGTTCTCGAGGGTGGCGTCCTCGAACTGCCGCGGCGGCACCAGGGAGCCGGCGATCTCCGCTCCCGTCATCGACGGGGCACGCTCGAGCATCGACGGGAGGGAGAGCTGCTGCATGACGGGCCTTACGCGCGATCGGTTGTGCGTCGAAGTCTTACGGCACATCTGCGGGCCCGTGGTCGACTGCCTACCCTGGAGGGGAGGACCTCAGTTTACCGCTCGGTCCGCCGCATCACCGATGGAGGAACCATGCCCGCCGCACTCGACCCGTCTCCCGCCTTCACCGGGTTCGCCCACCCCGAGCGCCTCGTCACCACCGAGTGGCTCGCCGAGAACCTCGGTGCCGAGGGCCTCGTGGTCGTCGAGTCCGATGAGGACGTGCTGCTCTACGAGACCGGGCACATCGAGGGCGCGGTCAAGATCGACTGGCACACCGACCTCAACGACCCGGTCACGCGCGACTACGTCGACGGCGCCGGATTCGCGAAGCTCCTGGGCTCGAAGGACATCTCCCGCGACACCACGGTCGTCATCTACGGCGACAAGAACAACTGGTGGGCTGCGTACGCGCTCTGGGTCTTCACGCTCTTCGGCCACGAGGACGTGCGCCTGCTCGACGGCGGGCGGGCCAAGTGGGAGGCCGAGGGCCGTCCGTACACGACCGACCGTGAGGCGGCGACGACCGTGGACTACCCGGTCGTCGAGCGCGACGACTCGACGGTGCGCGCCTATAAGGACGACGTGCTCGCCGTGCTCGGCTCGAGCCCGCTCATCGACGTCCGCTCCCCCGAGGAGTACGTGGGCGACCGCACCACCGCTCCCGCCTACCCGGAGGAGGGCGCCCTGCGCGCCGGCCACATCCCGACCGCCGCCAACGTGCCATGGGCGCGGGCGGTGGCCGAGGACGGCTCGTTCAAGGGCATCGACGAGCTCAACGCGATCTACCGCGACGAGGTCGGCCTCACCGACGGCGACTCGGTGATCGCGTACTGCCGCATCGGCGAGCGGTCGAGCCACACCTGGTTCGTGCTCACGCACCTGCTCGGACTCCAGGACGTGCGCAACTACGACGGCTCCTGGACAGAATGGGGCAGCGCCGTGCGCGTCCCGATCGTGAAGGGCGCCGAGCCGGGCACCGCCCCCGGAGCCTAGGCTTCTCGGGTGACCGACGACTCCCCCGCGCTGCCCGCCGCTCTCGCCGAGATCCGCGAGGACTTCCTCGCCCTCGAGACGCGGGAGCGGCTGCAGCTGCTGCTCGACTTCTCGAACGAGCTGCCCGACCTGCCCGCGCGGTACGCGGATCACCCCGATCTGCTCGAGCGCGTCGTCGAGTGCCAGTCGCCCGTCTTCCTGTTCGTCGAGGTGGACGCCGACGGCATCGTCCACATCTTCGTGACGGCTCCGCGCGAGTCGCCGACCACGCGCGGCTTCGCGTCGATCCTGGCGCAGGGTCTGGCCGGACTCACCGTCGACGAGGTGCTCGCGGTCCCCGCCGACTACCCGCTCACGATCGGGCTCACCGAGGCGGTCAGCCCGTTGCGCATCCGGGGGATGATGGGCCTCCTCGGGCGCATCCAGCGCCAGGTGCGCGAGAAGTCCGCCTGACAATCCTGCGCTAGAGCGTCGCGAGCCAGCGGCGTATCGCGCCATCCCACTTCGCGCGGTCGTAGTTCCAGAGCTTGGTATGACGCGCGACCTCGAACGCCTCGAGCGTGACGATGTCGGGGCGGGCGACAGCGAGCGCCCGTGACGCATCCGACGGCACGAATCCGTCGTCGTCGCTGTGCAGGATCAGGATCGGCACGTCCAGCTCGCGGGCCCGGCGCACGAAGTCCATCCGGTCGAGATCGAGAGGCTCGGCGAGTCCGGTGAGGACGCCGGCCCAGCGCGCCCGGAACAGCTGCACGACACCCCACCGCACCGGTGCCGGAAGGTGGCGGATGCTGCCCTGGAAGTCGAGGGTGGCGATCCAGTCCACGACCGGGGAGTCGAGCACGACCCCGAGCACCCGATCGCCGTACGGCGATCGCGTCAGCGCCTGGAGGACGGTCGCGCCGCCCATCGACCACCCCATGAGCACGAGCTCCTCGGCGCCGTTCGCCAGCGCGTACCGCATCGCCGCCTCGACATCGACCCACTCCCGGTCCCCGAGCGCGTAGCGGAAGTCGTCGGTGTCGGGCGCCTCGCCGTCGTTGCGGTACGAGACGATCAGCGACGTGTAGCCGGCGTCCCGGAAGGGCTCGATGGCCCGGAGTGTCTCCCCGCGACGCACCGCGCGTCCGTGCACCTGGATGACCCAGCGGGAGGTCGGCACGGACGCCGGCACGAGCCAGGCGGGCGCGGCGCCGAGCGGGGTGGCGATCTCGACATCGGTGTACTCGAAGCCGAACCCGGCCGGGTCGAGATGGAACCAGCCGCTGAACCGACCCCGCTCCGCGGCGCTCAGGTCGCCGCGGTCCACGCCCTCCAGCCGGCGCGTGACCGTGGTCGGCGTGCTCTCGAGGATCTCGCTGACGCGCGCGTGGCCGGTGTCGCCGCTGAAGAAGAAGCTGTACTCGCCCGGCAGCCGGGAGTCCGGCGTCGACGAGACGACGATCCGCCCCGCGTCGGCGTCGACCGACAGGATGCGCACGTCGTCGGTGCGACGCGAGGGAGGGATGATGACGGTGCGCGCGACGACCAGACTCAGTGCGGCCGACGCGGCGGCCGTGACGATCGCCGCCCCGCCGATGCCGCCGACGATCGCCGTCGCGATCTTCGCGCCGCGTCCACGAGCCATCCGCTGTTCCCTCCGTGTCTGCACACGCGCCGCCGCTCCGCCCGCGCCCACAGAGACGGCGTGGCAGTCGACGGCGATCCGCAACAAACCCTAGTCTGCAAGCGTGTCCGAAACGCTGAGCGGAGCTGCCCTCCCGGCCGTGTTCGCCGAGGCTGTGGCCGCGATCCGCGGTGCGGTGACGCGGTCCGAGCTCGTGCTCAGCGACATCCCGGCGCCCACCGGCATCGCCGCGAACGCCATCGCCCTGTCGGGCGATGTCCGGCCCTCGCAGCACGGCGTCGACTCGCTGCTCGGGTCGGGGCGTTTCGTCCTGCTCTACGACCCGGAGGAGCCCGAGGCATGGGGCGGCCCGTTCCGCGTCGTGTGCTTCGCGCAGGCGCCCCTCGAGACCGACATCGGCCTCGACCCGTTCGTCGCCGAGGTCGCATGGTCCTGGCTCGAAGACGCCCTCGACGCGCGTGACGCCCACTACACGGCGGCATCCGGCACGGCGACCAAGGTGCTGTCGACGGGCTTCGGCGAACTCGCCGACCAGGGCGACGGCGCGCAGCTCGAGGTGCGCGCATCGTGGTCACCCGGCGCGAGCTCGATCGCCGCGTCGGTCGAGGGCTGGAGCGAGCTGCTCTGCCTGCTCGCTGGTCTGCCCCCGACGTCCGACGTCGTGGGGCTGCTCCCCGGCCATCGGGTGGCGCGTGACTGACGCCGACAACCCGTTCCTCGAGCCGGTGATCCCGCCGACGCAGGCACGGCGTCCCGACCCGGCCGCAGAGCCGGCACCGGACGTGGTGTCTGCCGCAAGCGAGCCCGGCGAGCCCACCGAGGAGGCGACGCATCCGACCATCGACGTGATCGACAGCCGGGCCGGGTACCTCGCCGCGGTGGAGGCGCTGCGCGCCGGCACCGGGCCGTTCGCCGTCGACGCTGAGCGCGCATCCGGGTTCCGCTACTCCCAGCGCGCCTACCTGGTGCAGGTCTTCCGGCGCGGCGCGGGCACGTTCCTTTTCGACCCGCCCGCGATCGGCAGCTTCACCGCGCTGGCGGAGGTCATGGCCGACGAGGAGTGGATCCTGCACGCCGCCAGCCAGGACCTGGCATGCCTCCGCGAGATCGGGCTCGACCCGTCGCGGGTGTTCGACACCGAGCTCGGGGCGCGCATCGCGGGTCTCCCCCGCGTCGGCCTCGGCGCGGTCGTCGAGGAGCTGCTCGGCATCCACCTCGCCAAGGAGCACTCGGCCGCGGACTGGTCGACCCGGCCGCTGCCCCAGGCATGGCTGGTGTACGCCGCCCTCGACGTCGAGCTGCTGCCCGATCTTCGCGAGAAGCTCGGCTCGCTGCTCGACGAAGCGGGCAAGGGCGAGATCGCACGGCAGGAGTTCGACGCGGTGCTCGCCCACCAGGCGCCCGTGCGGGTCGAGCCCTGGCGGCGGCTCTCCGGCCTGGCTGCGCTCCGACAGGCCCGCAACCTCGCCGTCGCCCGCGAGCTGTGGACCGAGCGCGACACCTACGCCCGTGAGATCGACACCGCGCCGGGCAGGCTCGTCCCCGACGCCTCCCTGGTGGCGGCCGCTCGCTCTCTGCCCGCCACCAAGCGCGACCTCGCCAACCTCCGCGAGTTCACCGGCCGGGCCAGCCGCTCGCAGATCGACCGCTGGTTCGATGCGGTGCAGCGCGGCATGACGACCGCCGACCTGCCGCTCCTGCGACCTCCGAGCGACACCCTGCCCCCACCCCGCGTGTGGGTCGACAAGAATCCCGAGGCCGATGCCCGGTTCAAGTCGGCGCGAGTCGCCGTGACGGAGGTGTCCGAGAACCTCGCCATCCCCCTCGAGAACCTGCTCACCCCCGACTACCTGCGGCGTGTGTCCTGGTCTCCGCCCGACGAGATCACCGCCGAATCGGTCGGCGAGGCCCTCGCGGCGCTCGGAGCGCGACCCTGGCAGATTGACGCAACCGCACAGGTGATCGCCCAGGCCTTTGTAGAGCCTCGCCAATCGCCCGCGGAGCCCTCCGACCCGGATTCGTAGGAACCGACAGCCGATTCGAAGCGCTCAGGCGGCCTCCCTAGGATCGGAACCGTCTTACGGCGCGGCGTCGGTCGACGCAGCCGGCGAACAAAGGAGTCAGCATGGTCGAGCGTTCCGAAGTCGTCTTCGTCGACGGGGTCCGCACCCCGTTCGGCCGGGCGGGCGAGAAGGGCCAGTACTGGAACACCCGAGCCGACGACCTCATCGTCAAGGCCATGATCGGGCTCCTCGAGCGCAACCCCAGCCTCTCGAAGGACCGCGTCGACGACGTGGCCATCGCGGCCACCACCCAGACCGGCGATCAGGGACTGACGCTGGGGCGCACCGCCGCGATCCTCGCCGGTCTGCCCCTCAGCGTCCCCGGCTACGCCATCGACCGCATGTGCGCGGGCGCGATGACGAGCGTCACCACGATCGCCGGCGCCATCGGCTTCGGCGCCTACGACGTCGGCATCGCCGGCGGTGTGGAGCACATGGGCCGCCACCCGATGGGCGCCGACGCCGACCCCAACCCCCGCTTCCTGTCGGAGAAGCTGGTCAGCCCCGACGCCCTGAACATGGGCAGCACAGCGGAGCGCCTGCACGACCGGTTCCCGCATCTCACCAAGGAGCGCTCCGACCGGTTCGGGATGCGCAGCCAGCAGAAGGTCGCGGCGGCCTACGCCGCGGGCAAGATCCAGCCCGACCTGGTGCCCGTCGCGATCAAGAGCGAGAGCGGGTGGGGGCTGGCCACCGAGGACGAGGGCATGCGCCCCCAGACCACGATGGAGGGTCTCGCGACCCTGAAGACCCCGTTCCGGCCCCACGGCCGCGTGACGGCGGGCAACGCCTCCCCGCTCACCGACGGCGCGACGGTCTCGCTGCTGGCCAGCGCGGATGCGGCCAAGGAGCTCGGTCTCAGCGTCAAGATGAAGATGGTCAGCTTCGGCTATGCCGGGGTCGCCCCCGAGGTGATGGGCATCGGCCCGATCCCGAGCACTGAGAAGGCGCTCACACGCGCCGGCCTGACCATCGGCGACATCGGGGCCTTCGAGCTCAACGAGGCCTTCGCGGTGCAGGTGCTGTCGTTCCTCGACCACTTCGGCATCGACGATGAGGACCCGCGGGTCAACCCGTGGGGAGGCGCGATCGCGATCGGCCACCCGCTCGCCGGATCCGGCGTGCGTCTGATGACCCAGCTGGCGGCGCAGTTCGCCGAGCAGCCCGACGTGCGCTACGGCATCACCGCCATGTGCGTCGGCCTCGGCCAGGGCGGAACCGTCATCTGGGAGAACCCGAACTACAAGGGGCGCAAGTGACCATGGCACAGGACTTCAGCAGGCTCGTCGCCCTCGACCCCGACGAGGTCGTCACGCACTCCTTCGTGCGCGACCTCACTCTCGCCAGCGGGGCGAAGGTGGCCCTCATCACCCTCGACAACGGGCGCGACCACACGCGCCCGTCGACGCTCGGGCCGGCCACGCTGCTCGAGCTCTCCGGCGTCCTCGACGAGCTCACGGCACGCGCAGCGCGCAAGGAGATCGCCGGAGTCGCCCTCACGGGCAAGCCGTTCATCCTCGCGGCCGGCGCCGACCTCTCGAAGGTGGGCGAGATCCCCGATCGCGAGACGGGACTGCAGATGGCGCAGCTCGGCCACGCGACGCTCGGAAAGCTGAGCGAGCTCGGCGTCCCGTCGTTCGTCTTTATCAACGGTCTGGCGCTCGGCGGAGGCACCGAGATCGGCCTGAACGCCACCTACCGCACGATCGACTCGTCGATCGCGGGGCTCGCGCTGCCCGAGGTGTTCCTCGGCATCATCCCCGGCTGGGGAGGCGCCTGGCTGCTGCCGAACCTGATCGGCATCGAGAACGCGCTCGAGGTCGTCATCTCGAACCCGCTCAAGCAGAACCGGATGCTGAAGGGACCCCAGGCATTCGAGCTCGGCATCGCCGACGCGATGTTCGGCCCCGCGAACTTCCTCGAGGACTCGCTCAAGTGGATGGACGGCGTCTTGTCCGGCGCCATCAAGGTCAAGCGCAAGAACGAGCCCGGAAAGCTCGAGCGGGCGGTCAAGTGGGACATCGCGATCGGCGTCGCCGAGAAGACGCTCGCCAGCCGCATCGGCCGCGTCGCCGAGTCGCCCTATCGCGCCCTCGCCCTGCTGAAGGCCGCGAAGAACACCGACAGGAAGACCGGATTCGCGGCCGAGGACGAGGCACTCGCCGACCTCATCTCGGGCGACCAGTTCCGTGCCTCGATCTACGCGTTCAACCTCGTCCAGAAGCGCGCCAAGAAGCCTGCCGGCGCTCCCGACAAGGCGCTCGCCCGCAAGGTCAACAAGGTCGGTGTCATCGGCGCGGGTCTCATGGCCTCGCAGTTCGCGCTGCTGTTCGTGCGCCGCCTCCAGGTGCCTGTGCTCATCACCGACCTTGACCAGGCCCGTGTCGACAAGGGTCTGGACTACATCCGCGGCGAGATCGACACCCTGCTCGAGAAGGGGCGCATCGACTCCGACGAGGCGAACCGCCTCAAGGCCCTGGTGCACGGCACCACCGACAAGGCCGACTTCGCCGACTGCGACTGGGTCATCGAGGCGGTGTTCGAGGAGCTCGGCGTCAAGCAGGACGTGTTCGCCGACGTCGAGCAGTACATCGCCGACGACGCCATCCTGGCCACCAACACTTCGTCGCTGTCGGTCGAGCAGATCGGCGCGAAGCTGGCGCATCCCGAGCGGCTGGTCGGCTTCCACTTCTTCAACCCGGTCGCGGTCATGCCGCTGATCGAGGTCGTGAAGACGCCGCAGACCACGGAGGTCGCCCTGAGCACGGCGATGGTGACGGCCGCCGCCCTGCGCAAGAACGCCGTCATCACCACCGACACGCCCGGATTCGTCGTCAACCGCGTCCTGGCCAAGGTGCTGGGCGAGGCCATGCACGCGGTGGAGCAGGGCACGTCGTTCGACACGGTGGTGGAGGCCATCCGTCCGTTCGGCCTCCCGATGGACCCGTTCGTCCTGCTCGAGCTGGTCGGCCTCAAGGTCGGCGCGCATGTGCTCGATACCCACTACAGCGCGTTCCCCGAGCGGTTCTTCCCGAGCGCGGCCCTGCACGAGCTGGCCGAGCACGGTCAGATCTTCGAGAAGGACGGCAAGGGCAAGACGAAGGGCTACGACCCGAAGGCGCTCGCCATCGTCAAGAAGCACGTGCCGAAGGGCGCGACGCCGCTGACGGCTGAGCAGCTGCGGACGCGGTTCGAGGACGGTCTCGCCGACGAGATCCACCGGATGCTCGAGGGCGGCGTCGTCGCGGCCCCCGAGGACATCGACCTGTGCATGATCCTGGGGGCGGGCTACCCGTTCCAGATGGGCGGCGTGACGCCGTACCTCGATCGCGTGGGAGCCTCCGAGCGCGTGTTTGGCGACACGTTCCACCACCCGGTGATCCGCGGCGTCCTCTAGGCGCTGCGACGCACGAAGGCCCGGCCCCGATGACGGGTGCCGGGCCTTCCTGCGTGAGGGCGAAGCGGGTCAGTGCCCGCCGGCCCAGGCGGTCTCACCCTCGGCCGCCTCCGGCTGCTCGGGCCGACGCACGAAGAACGACAGCACGACCGGCACGAACGAGACCACGGCCCCGGCGACGAAGGCCAGGTGGATTCCGTCGGCGATCTGCGCCGGCGATGCATCCTCCGCCGCCCCCGTCGCTCCCGACGCCGCCATGCCGATCGCGAAGAACGCGACGAACATCGCCGTACCGGCCGCTCCAGCCACCTGCTGGATCGTTGCGACAGTCGCGCTGCCGTGCGAGTAGAGGCGCGGCGGCAGGGCTCCCAGACCGGTTGTGAAGAGCGGTGTGAACAGGAACGCCAGGCCGAGGCTCAGCGCCATGTGGGACCCGACGACGGCCCAGAGGGGCGTGTTCTCGTCGAGCATGGTCATGCCCCAGAACGTGAGGCTGAGCACGATCGAGGCCGGGATCAGCAGCGGGCGAGGCCCGACGCGGTCGTAGAGCCGTCCGACCAGCGGACCGAGGAGGCCCATCACGAGACCGCCCGGCAGGAGCATCAGACCGATCACCGCGACCGGCTGTCCGAGGCCGTACTGGATGTAGCTCGGCAGGAGGATCACGGTGCCGAAGAGCGACACCATGGCGATGGCGAGCATGGCGATCGAGAAGGTGAACGTCGACGAGCTGAAGGTGCGCAGGTCGAGCAGCGCCGCATCCCGCCGCTGCAGGCGCAGCTGGCGGACGATGAACGCGGCGAGGAAGGCGACGCCGACGACGACCGGCAGCCACGGCGGCAGCAGGGTCTCGCCCTGGGCAGCCTCGCCGATGCTGCTGAGCCCGTACACGATCCCCGAGAAGGCGATCGCCGAGAGGATCACCGAGACGACGTCGAGGGGCACCGAGCGCGGCTCCGACACGTTGGGCACCCGCAGAGCGCCGATCAGGAGCATCGCCACCCCGATCGGCAGCATCACCCAGAAGAGTCCACGCCACGGGTGGTCCATCACCGGGGCGAGCGCCTGGAGAAGCAGACCGGAGATGGCCGGGCCGATCGCGGGCGCCACGGACATCACGATCGAGATGCGACCCATGATGCGACCCCGGTCGGCCATCGGGACGATCGTGAGCACCGTTGTCATCATGAGCGGCATCATGATCGCCGTGCCGCTCGCCTGCACGACACGGCCGAGCAGCAACACCTCGAAGGTCGGCGACACCGCGGCGATGAGCGTGCCGATCGAGAACAGCGACATGGCCGCGATGAAGACGGGCCGGGTGTTCAGTCGCTGCAGGAGCCAGCCGGTGATCGGGATGACGACGGCCATCGTGAGCGCGAAGGCGGTGGTCAGCCACTGGCCCTGAGTCGGGAGGATGCCGAGGTCGTCCTGGATGCTCGGGATCGCGACGCTCATGACGGTCTCGTTGAGGAAGACGACGAAGACGGCGGCGAGCAGCAGGACGAGCGCCACGCGGTTGCGGGAGGCGGCCGCCGCGACGTCGGGATCCGGCGGAGCGACAGTGGGTGTGGACTGGGTTTCGGTCACGCGAGATCCTCCGGAGCCGTGCGGGGTGGATGGGGCGGCGCCGACCGGCGCTCTGACGTCAAGCGCGCCGGGACCTCAGAGATTCCCGCGCCTTGTTGACACTGTACACATAGAGTAGCGCCGGGCACCGACATCGCGCATCTGCGCGGCCGCGATGGCGGCGGCGACTACCGGTTGAGCGGACTCATGTCGGCGTAGCGGTTCCCCACCGGCGGCTCGAGGCCGGAGAGCACGGCCAGCTGCGCATCCGTCAGCAGGACGTCATCAGCGGCCGCGTTCTCCTCGATGCGCTCGACGCGCTTCGTTCCGGGGATGGGCGCGATGCCCTCACCCTGCGCGAGGAGCCAGGCGAGCGCCACCTGCGCCGGCGTCGCGCCTGCATCGGCGGCCACCGCCTCCACCGCATCGACGATGCGGAGATTGGCCGCCAGCGCCTCATCCGTGAAGCGGGGATTGTTGCGGCGGAAGTCGTCGGCCTCGAGTCCCTCCGTCGACCGCAGCGCCCCGGTCAGGAACCCGCGGCCGAGGGGCGAGTAGGGCACGAGGCCGATGCCGAGCTCCCGCAGCAGCGGGAGGTGCTCGTCCTCGAGATCCCGGGTCCACAGCGAGTACTCGCTCTGCAAGGCGGTGACCGGATGCACCGCATGCGCCCGACGGATCGTCTCCGGTGCGGCCTCGGACAGCCCGTAGTGGAGGATCTTGCCCTCCTCGATCAGCTCGGCCAGAGCGCCGACCGTCTCCTCGATCGGAACGGCCGGGTCCATCCGATGCTGGTAGAAGAGGTCGACCCGGTCCGTGCCGAGGCGCGACAGGGCACCATCGATCGAGAGGCGGACGTTCTCGGGGCTGCCGTCGACGGGCTTCGCATCCGCTCCTCGGTGTCGGGTGATGCCGAACTTCGTCGCCAGCACGACTCCGTCGCGCCGGCCGTGCAGCGCCCGCCCGACGAGCTCCTCGTTGATGTACGGGCCGTAGATCTCGGCGGTGTCGATGAGGGTCACCCCGAGGTCGAGGGCGCGGTGGATGGTGCGGATGGACTCCGCGTCGTCGCTTCGGGCACCCGAGTAATAGGCCGACATACCCATCGTGCCGAGGCCGAGGCGCGAGACGTCGAGGGATCCGAGGGAGGTGTGCTTCATCCCTCCACGCTACGCGCCCCTAGGGCCGATCGTCGGCGGAGACCGACGACGACTCGAGCGCATCCAGCGGCAGCTGTCGCGCCACCGGGATGCGCTGTCCGAGCACCTGGGAGGTGATGTCGCGCGCGATCTGCTGATCGGTGAGGCCCACGGCCTCGAGGATCTCGTCGCGCGACGCGTGCTCGAGGAACTCGTCGGGCAGGCCGAGCTCGTCGACCGCCGTGTCGACACCGGCCGCGCGCAGATCCTGGCGGATCCGGGTGCCGATGCCGCCGACGCGTACGCCGTCCTCGATCGTGACGACCAGGCGGTACTCGCGCGCGAAGTCCACGACGCTCACCGGCACCGGTACGACCCATCGCGGGTCGATGACCGTCGCACCGATCCCCTGCGCCGCCAGTCGCTCCGCGACCTGCAGGCCGACCTTGGCCATCGGCCCGACCGTCACGATGAGCACGTCGCGGTGGGCGGCCTCGCGGAGGACGTCGACTCCGTCGTCGGTGCGGCGCTCTGCCTCGAACTCCACCCCGACGCTGCCCTTCGAGAAGCGCAGCACCGTCGGCCCGTCGTCGACGACGACGGCCTCGGCGAGCTCCTCGCGCAGGCGGGTGGCGTCACGCGGTGCGGCGAGGCGGATGTGCGGGACGACCTGCAGGATCGCCAGGTCCCACATGCCGTGGTGGCTGGGTCCATCGGGTCCGGTGACGCCGGCCCGGTCGAGCACGAAGGTGACGCCCGCGCGGTGGAGGGCGACATCCATCAGGATCTGATCGAACGCGCGGTTGACGAAGGTCGCGTAGAGGGCGACCACCGGGTGCAGGCCGCCGAACGCGAGGCCGGCGGCGCTGGTGACGGCGTGCTGCTCGGCGATGCCGACGTCGAAGACGCGATCCGGGTACTTCTCGGCGAAGCGGTGGAGCCCGGTGGGTCGCAGCATCGCGGCCGTGATGCCCACCAGACGGGGGTTGTGGTCGGCCAGCTCGACGATCTCGTCGGCGAACACGCTCGTCCACGACGGCCGGCTGGCCGCCTCGACGGGCTCGCCGGTCTCGGGATCGATCTGCCCGACGGCGTGGAACTGGTCGGCGACGTCGGCCACCGCCGGGCCGAAGCCGTGACCCTTCTCGGTGATCACGTGCACGATGACCGGGGCGTTGTACTCCTTCGCCTGGGTCAGCGTCTCCTCGAGGGCGGCGAGATCGTGCCCGTGCACGGGACCGAGGTACTTGATGTCGAGGTTGGAGTACAGCGCCTCGTTGTTGGTGAACCTGGCGAGGAAGCCGTGCACGGCCCCGCGGATGCCGCGATACAGGGCCCGTCCGGGCCCCCCGAACATGCCGAAGAACTTCTCGCTCGACGTGTGCAGGCGTCGGTAGCTGCGGCGAGTCCGCACCGTGTTCAGGAAGCGAGCCATGCCGCCGATGGTCGGCGCATAGCTGCGGCCGTTGTCGTTGACGACGATCACGAGCCGGCGGCTGTTGTCGTCGCTGATGTTGTTGAGGGCCTCCCAGGTCATGCCGCCCGTGAGGGCGCCGTCGCCGACGACCGCGACCACGTGCCGATCGCCCTGTCCGGTCATGGCGAAGGCACGCGAGATGCCGTCGGCCCAGCTCAGCGAGCTGGAGGCGTGCGAGCTCTCGACGATGTCGTGCGGCGACTCGGAGCGCTGGGGGTAGCCGGCGAGCCCGCCCTTCAGTCGCAGTCGGCTGAAGTCCTGACGGCCGGTCAGGAGCTTGTGGACGTAGCTCTGGTGACCGGTGTCGAAGACGATGGCGTCGTTCGGCGAGTCGAAGGTGCGGTGGATCGCCATCGTCAGCTCGACGACGCCGAGATTCGGACCGAGGTGCCCGCCGGTCTTCGACACCTCCGCGACGAGGAAACGGCGGATCTCGTCGGCGAGCTCCCCCAGCTCGTCGCGCGTCAACCCGTCGAGGTCGCGCGGTCCGCTGATTCCTTCGAGCAGTGACATGCAAACAGCCTAGGCGAGGCGCGCTGGAACGTGCCTCAGACCAGGCTGCGCAGCACGTACTGCAGGATGCCGCCGTTGCGGTAGTAGTCGGCCTCGCCGGGTGTGTCGATGCGAACCACCGCGTCGAACTCGACCGTCTGCTTGCCCTCGGCCGAGTGCTCGCTGGGGGCGGCCGTCACGCGGACCGTCTTCGGGGTTCGACCCTCGTTGAGCTCCTCGAGCCCCGCGATGGAGACGATCTCGGTGCCGTCGAGCCCGAGCGACGACCAGGACTCGCCCGCCGGGAACTGCAGCGGAACGACGCCCATGCCGATCAGGTTCGAGCGGTGGATGCGCTCGAAGCTCTCGGTGATGACGGCGCGCACGCCCAGCAGGGTGGTGCCCTTGGCGGCCCAGTCGCGCGACGAGCCGGAGCCGTACTCCTTGCCGCCGAAGATCACGAGGGGGGTTCCCGCGGCCTGGTAGTTCTGGCTGGCGTCGTAGATGAACGACTGCGGCGCGTCCGGCTGGGTGAAGTCGCGGGTGTAGCCGCCCTCGACGCCGTCGAGCAGCTGGTTCTTCAGCCGGATGTTGGCGAAGGTGCCGCGGATCATCACCTCGTGGTTGCCACGCCGCGATCCGTAGGAGTTGTAGTCCTTTCGGTCGACGCCGTGCGAGTCGAGGTACTTGCCGGCGGGGCTGTCCGCCTTGATGTTGCCGGCCGGGCTGATGTGATCGGTCGTGACGGAGTCGCCGAGGGTGGCGAGCACGCGGGCGCCCGAGATGTCGGCGACCGGGGTCAGCTCCATCGTCATGCCCTCGAAGTACGGGGGCTTCCGCACGTAGGTCGACGCCTCGTCCCACTCGAAGACCTCGCTGTCGGGCGTCGGCAGCGATCGCCAGCGCTCGTCGCCCTCGAAGACGCCGGCGTACTCGTGCGTGAACATGTCGGTCGAGATCGAGCTGTCGATGGTGGCCTGCACCTCGGCCGCGTCGGGCCAGATGTCCTTCAGGAACACGTCGTTGCCGTCGGAATCCTGACCGAGCGCGTCGATCTCGAAGTCGAAGTTCATCGATCCGGCCAGCGCATACGCGATGACGAGCGGCGGGGACGCGAGGTAGTTCATCTTGACGTCGGGGCTGATGCGGCCCTCGAAGTTGCGGTTGCCCGAGAGCACCGCGGTGACGGCCAGATCGTTGTCGTTGATCGCGGCCGATACCTCGTCGATCAGCGGACCCGTGTTGCCGATGCACACGGTGCAGCCGTAGCCGACCGTGTAGAAGCCGAGAGCCTCGAGGTCACCGGTCAGGCCGGCCTTCTCGTAGTAGTCGGTGACGACCTTGGATCCGGGCGCCAGGGTGGTCTTGACCCACGGCTTCGCCTTGAGGCCCTTCAGGTTGGCGTTCCGCGCCAGCAGACCGGCCGCGAGCATGACGCTCGGGTTGGACGTGTTGGTGCACGACGTGATGGCGGCCACCGCGACCGCTCCGTGGTCGAGCGTGTAGCTGTCGCCCGCCGCTGTCGAGACCTGCACCGGATGCGAGAGGTCGCCGGGGGCGTGGCTCACGTGGCTGTGCGACAGCTCGTGCGCCGACTCCTCGTCCTGCGAGGTGAGACCGATCGGGTCGGACGCCGGGAAGCTGCCCTCGACGGCCGCATCGACCTTGGACATGTCGTGTCCGGTGGTGTAGTCGGCCAGGTCGAGCGAGAACTGCGACTTCGACCTGCTCAGCTCGACGCGGTCCTGCGGGCGCTTCGGGCCGGCGATCGACGGCACGACGGTGGCCAGGTCGAGCTCGAGGTACTCGCTGAAGGACGGCTCGACGGCCGGGTCGTGCCAGAGCTTCTGCAGCTTGGAGTACGCCTCGACGAGCGCGACCTGCTCCTCGCTGCGGCCCGTGAGGCGCAGGTAGTCGAGGGTGACGTCGTCGATCGGGAACATGGCGGCGGTCGAGCCGAACTCCGGGCTCATGTTGCCGATGGTGGCGCGGTTGGCCAGCGGCACCTCGGCGACGCCCTCGCCGTAGAACTCGACGAACTTGCCGACGACGCCGTGCTTGCGCAGCTGCTGGGTGATCGTGAGCACGACGTCGGTCGCGGTGACGCCGGTCGGGATCGCGCCGGTCAGCTTGAAGCCGACGACCTTGGGGATGAGCATCGAGACGGGCTGACCCAGCATCGCTGCCTCTGCCTCGATGCCGCCGACGCCCCAGCCGAGCACGCCGAGGCCGTTGACCATCGTGGTGTGCGAGTCGGTGCCGACGCAGGTGTCGGGGTAGGCGCGGAGCACCTTCCCGCCGGTCGAGCCCGTCGAGACCTCGCGCGTGAAGGTCACGCGCGCCAGGTACTCGATGTTGACCTGGTGCACGATGCCGGTGCCCGGCGGCACGACCTTGAAGTCGTCGAACGCGGTCTGGCCCCAGCGCAGGAACTGGTAGCGCTCACCGTTGCGCTCGTACTCGATCTCGACGTTGCGCTCGAGGGCGTTCTCGCTGCCGAAGAGGTCGGCGATGACCGAGTGGTCGATGACGAGCTCGGCGGGGGCCAGCGGGTTGATCTTGTTCGGATCGCCGCCGAGGGTGCCGACCGCCTCGCGCATCGTGGCGAGGTCGACGATGCACGGGACGCCCGTGAAGTCCTGCATGACCACGCGCGCTGGGGTGAACTGGATCTCGGTGTCGGGCTCCGCCTCGGGCACCCACGATCCGAGCGCCTCGATCTGCGCCTTGGTGACGTTCGCGCCGTCCTCGGTGCGCAGCAGGTTCTCGAGGAGCACCTTCAGGCTGAACGGCAGCTTCTCGTGGCCGGGGACCGTGTCGACCCGGAAGACCTCGTACTCGGTGTCGCCCACCGCGAGGGTGCTCTTGGCTCCGAAACTGTTCACCGTCGACATGTGGTCTCCCTAACTGGTCGGGACCATCCTGATGGTCCTCGCGCGCACGTTCCAGCAAGGCAAGCCTAAGCCCGGCAGTGTCCGATGGGATCGGGGCGCACGCTCCGATTTATCTTGATATCGAGATACATTACCCGATTCAGACGGTCGGCGCCGCATTAGGCTCGTCGGCGGGTCGCCAGGCGGTGCGCACCAGCAGCCAGGTGACCCAGAGCAGTCCGGCGTAGAGGGGAACGCCCATCACGAGCTTCGTGGCCGCCAGCACCTGCGTGGCGCCGGGATCGCCGTCCTGGGCTGCCAGGTAGAGGGGCACCTGCACCGCCAGCCGGGCGGCGGACAGTGCCAGCCACAGCAGGGTTGCGACGTAGGCCACCCGCAGCTTCGCGCGATCCTTCCGCCAGTGCGGATCGCCGGTGAGCAGGCCGACGACGACGCCGACGAGAGGTCGACGGGCGGCGAGGCTGACGAGCATGGCGACGACCGTGATCGAGTTGATGACGAAGCCGGGCACGAAGTTGTCGGCCGCGTTGCCGCTGATGAGCGCGAAGACGGCAGAGATGCCGATCCCGATCAGGCCCGAGATGGCGGGCGTCACCGGCGACCTGGTCGCGACGCGCACCACCAGGAAGACGATGGACAGGGCGAGAGGCGCCAGCACTGCCGGCAGCACCTCGCGGGCGAGGGTGTACACGACGAGGAAGCCGAGGCCCGGCAGGATGGTCTCGATCAGCCCCCGGATGCCGCCGACGGCCCCCAGCAGCGCGCGTCCGCTCGGCGTCTCCCCCGGCTTCACCTGGCCCAGCGCGGACCGCTGCGCGGCTGCCGCGAAGGCCTCGTGGATGGTCGTCGGCTCGGGCGCCGGATCCGTCGGCCGACCGGGGTCCTGCTCGGACATCAGACGCTCTGCGTGGGTGCCGTGGCCTGCGCCGTCGGAGGCACCTGCAGCGGGATCAGGTCGCGCGGCGGCATGGGCTGCGAGCCGCGCACCACGACCACGCTGCGGAACAGTTCGTCGATCTGCTTGCCGACCGCCTCATCCGTCGCCGCCTTGCCGCTCACCACTCCGCGCAGGAACCAGCGGGGTCCGTCGACGCCGATGAAGCGGGCCGGTCGCGGTGTGCCGCCGGCGTTCGCCAGCTGTGCGTGCAGCTCGGGGCCGAAGGCGCCGGAGGCGAGCGCGATCGAGCCGCCCTGCTTCGTCACCTGCTCCGAGATCTGCCCGCGGATCTCGTGCCACAGCCCCGCGTTCCGCGGTGCGGCGAACGCCTGCAGCTGAAGGGTCGATTCGGCGTAGTCGAGTGCGACCGCGACGACGCGCTTGGTGCCCTCCTCGACTTCGAGACGCACGCGCAGATCCGGGCGCGGCAGGATCTTGATGGCGCCGAGGTCGACATAGGGGCGCACGGCGTTGGCCTCGCTCTCATCGAGCGGTCCCTCGGTGTCGCGGTCGTCGGGTGCGGACTTCGGCTGCTCGACGGGGACGTCGTCGTCCGTGGTCTCGATTCCGGTCAGCTCGGAGGGGGTGTCGGTCACGGAGTTGCTCCTGTCGGGGTGGCGTAGCCCGTCGATCCGAAGCCGCCGGTCCCGCGGTGACTGCCGGGGAGGCGCTCCACCGGGACGAAGCGTGCACGGGAGACGGGCATGACGATCAGCTGCGCGATGCGGTCGCCGGGGGCGATCGCATACGGCTCGGTGGTGTCGGTGTTCAGCAGGGTGACGCGGATCTCGCCGCGATAGCCGGCGTCGACGGTGCCCGGACTGTTGACGATGGTGAGGCCGTGCTTCGCTGCGAGCCCGCTGCGGGGCACCACGAAGGCGACGTAGCCGTCCGGGAGGGCGATCGAGACGCCGGTGCCGACCGTCGCCCGCTCACCCGGCCTGAGGACGAGCTGCTCCGCGGACACCAGATCGGCCCCCGCGTCACCGGGGTGCGCGTAGGCGGGGATCGCGTCCCCGAGCAGCAGCACCTCGATCGCGTCGGTCACGCAACGAGGCTAGCCCATGGTCGAATGGGGAGATGCTGTACCGAGAGCGCCTCTGGCCGTCCCCCTGGGTGTTCCTCACGACCGCTCTCGTCATCCCCGCGAGCCTGCTCGTCTTCCTGCCGATCTCGCCGATCGCCGGTGTCGCCGTCGCGGTCCTGCTCTACGCGGCGGTGGTCGGTGTGCTGGTCGCCACGACCCCGACGATCGAGGTCACCGCCGACGAGCTTCGCGCGGGTCGCGCGCGCCTGCCTCGGGCGGTCATCGCCGCGGCAGAGGCGCACCACGGAGCCGAGGCGACAGCTCAGCGCGGCGTGCACCTGGACGCGCGCGCCTGGCTGCTCGTGCGCGGATGGCTGCCCGACCTCGTGCGCATCGACCTCGCCGACCCGGACGACCCGACGCCCTACTGGCTCGTCTCCACGCGCAACGCCGACGCTCTCGCGTCGGCGTTGAAGGAGTAGAGCGTCAGAAGACGATGCTCAGAGAGAGCACTCGTGGCAGACGGGTCCGTACTTGCCCTTGTGGTCGAACTGCGACTGGTGCTTCACGAGGAAGCAGTTGGTGCAGGTGAACTCGTCCTCCTGCGCGGGCAGCACGACGACGTCCAGGTCGAGGTCCGCGAGGTCCTGACCGCCCAGTTCGAAGCTGCCGGGGTTGTCGGCATCCTCGGCGTCGACGACTCCCGAGAGCTTGTCGGGGACACGCTCCTGGAGGGCCTGGATCGACTCGGTGTCCTCGTCGTTTTTCCTCGGTGCGTCGTAGTCGGTTGCCATGACCATCCAATTTCTGTCTCTATGGGCGGCGACAGTCTGCATGATTCATGCTGTGTAAGCAAACCGCTCGAGCCTGCTTTCCATCGCCACCGACAGAACTCACGGCGCGCCCACGGTATTCCCCGGTTTTGCAGTGCAGGCGTGGCATCCTGAGCGTGAATTTCGTGACGGCTGGAGGTCGTTCGGCATGCAAGAGCTCAAGGTGATCGGCGTCGAGGACGGCGCCCTCCTGGTCGCATCGGATGACGGTGCGCGATTCCGCGTCCCCGTCGACGACGTGCTGCAGTCGCGACTGCGCCAGTCGTCGCCCGGAATGGGCACCGGCCGCAAGCTGTCGCCGCGCGAGATCCAGTCGCACATCCGCTCGGGCATGTCCGCGGAGGACGTCTCGGCCGTCACCGGCGCCGACCTCGAGTACGTGCAGCGCTTCGAAGGGCCCGTGCTCGCGGAGCGCGAGTACGTCATCGAATCGGCCCTGGCCGTGCCGGTGCACACGGCTCTCGACGTCGACCCGCTCTCGAGCGGCACGACCTTCGGCACGGTCATCCGTCGGCGTCTCGTCGAGTCGGGTGCGCTGTCCGAGCGCTGGGCGTCCTGGAAGGAGGAGGGCGGCGAGTGGATCGTCAAGCTCACCTTCATCTCCGACACGGTCGATCGCGACGCGCGCTGGACCTTCGACCCCAAGAAGTCGACGCTCTCGCCGCAGAACGCGGAGGCGGTCTCGCTCTCCCAGCAGGGCGAGCTCCCGGCCTCGCTGATCCCGCGGCTCCGGGCCGTCGCCGTCGACGAGCAGCCGGATGCGGCCCGCTTCGACAGCGGAGCATTCGCCTCGGTGGCCGTGGACTCCGCATCCGCCGGGTCCGCTGCGGCCGGCGCAGCCTCGGACGGAGCGCACCACCTCGACGGCCTGCAGACCGGCCCGCTGCTCGAGATGGTGCCGCACGGTCGCGTGGGAGCGGATCCCGACGCCGACGACGTCCGACCCGTCAACCAGACCGCCGACCTGCTCGAGGCGCTCCGCCGCCGCCGGGGCGAGCGTGACCCGATGGACCCCAACCACGAGGAGTCGATGGCCTCACACCCGTCGACCGGCGCGGTCCGGCTCATCGACATCCCGCTCTTCCCCGACGAGAGGCCGATGTCCTCCGCGGGATCGCCCTCGTCCGGGTCGACGGGTGGCACAGGTCCGCACGGCATCTCCCGTGGGAAGAAGGGTCGCGCCTCGATGCCGTCGTGGGACGAGATCGTCTTCGGCGCTCGCACCGACGACGACCTCTAGGCCTCACGCGGAGAAGGCTCCGAACCTCAGCATCGGCACCAGCGCCTCGTCGGGGCTGAGCGATCCGTGCTGGCCGACCATGCGTCGGCCGGTGTCGTCGGCGTCCACGTAGTAGGCGACGCGCTTGCGCGCCGCGACCAGGACATCGCCGATGCGTGGCAGCACGGCGGGGTCCACCTCGCCGAACCAGCCGGCCGACACGGCCTCGGTGCGCGTCGCGATCCAGGCCCGCCCGCCCTCGGAGGCCCGCCAGCGCTCGGCGGTCTCGTCGGCATCCGCACCCTGCTCGAGATGGAGCTGCAGGCAGCGCGGCTCCCCCGCCACATGCCGGACACCCGCCAGCAGCTCCGGCGCCACGATCACCTGCGCCCCGGCTGGCACGTCGACGATGCCGTGGTCGGCGGTGACGAGGAGCCCCTGTGCCGGTCCGAGCGAGGCGGCGAGCCCGGCCACCGCGGCGTCGACGGTCTCGAGCGCCGCGACCCACTGAGCCGAGTCGAGACCGTGCGCGTGCGCGGCGACGTCGAGCTCGGGCACGTACAGGTAGACCAAGGCGGGGCCGGGCGTCGCGAGTTCGGTCGTCGCACGCTCGAACCGGTCGGCGATCGAGGTGCCGCTGCGGAAGTCCGCTCCGCGCAGCACGGCGTGCGAGAAGCCCGAGTCGCGGTAGCGAGGTGCTCCGATCGCCACGCTGCGCACGCCGTCTGCGGCTGCCCGCTCGAACAGCGTGGGCATCCGCTGCCAGGTGGCTGGGTCGAGCCGACCGTCCCATCCGCTCAGCTGATTGACCACCCTGTCGTTCGCCGCATCGAGCGCTCGGTAGCCCACCATGCCGTGCTGACCGGGCATCGTTCCCGTCGTCAGCGTCGCGAGGGCCGCTGCGGTGGTCGTCGGGAACCCGGAGGAGATGGCCGGATCGCGCGGCAGCCGCGCAGACAGGGTGCGGGCGTGCCCCGCGTGGGCCCCGAGAGCACTGCGTCCGAGCCCGTCGACGAGCAGGACGATGGCGTGGGTCACCGGTGCCAGACCCATCGCGCCCCGCCGTCCCGCGAGCGCGTCGAGGCAATTCGGCAACACGTCGGCCAGGCTGAATCGCGTGGTTTTCGGCGCCGGTAGCATGGGGCCGATCTTATGACTCCCCCTGATTCGTCCTCGTCCACGCCTGCAGCCGGTGAGCGCATCGACGACGTCGACGTCTCCGTCGAGATGCAGGGCTCGTTCCTCGAGTACGCCTACTCGGTGATCTACTCGCGTGCCCTGCCCGACGCGCGTGACGGGCTCAAGCCCGTGCAGCGACGCATCCTCTTCCAGATGAGCGAGATGGGGTTGCGTCCCGACCGCGGCCACGTCAAGAGCGCCCGTGTCGTGGGCGACGTGATGGGGCGCCTGCACCCGCACGGCGACACCGCCATCTACGACGCTCTTGTGCGCCTCTCGCAGGATTTCGTCATGCGGGTCCCGCTGGTCGACGGCCACGGCAACTTCGGCACCCTCGACGACGGCGCCGCCGCATCCCGATACACGGAGGCGCGGCTGCAGGCGGCCGCGCTCGCCATGGTCGACGGGCTGGACGAGGACGTCGTCGACTTCGTGCCCAACTACGACAACCAGCTGACGCAGCCCGCGGTGCTGCCGGCGGCGTATCCCAACCTCCTCGTGAACGGGGCGTCCGGGATCGCGGTCGGCATGGCGACCAACATGGCCCCGCACAACCTGATCGAGGTCGCGGCGGCCGCGCGTCACCTGCTCGAGAACCCGGATGCCACCCTCGACGACCTGATGGCCTACGTGCCCGGTCCCGACCTGCCGACCGGCGGGACCATCGTCGGGCTCGACGGCATCAAGGACGCGTACGCCACGGGCCGCGGCTCGTTCAAGACCCGCGCGCGCGTCAGCGTCGAGCAGCTGTCGACCCGGCGCACCGGCCTCGTGGTGACCGAGCTGCCGTACCTCGTCGGTCCCGAGAAGGTGATCGAGAAGATCAAGGACGGGGTGCAGTCCAAGAAGATCACCGGGATCTCGGATGTCACCGACCTCACCGATCGCAAGCACGGCCTCCGACTCGTCATCGGCATCAAGACCGGGTTCAGCCCGGAGGCGGTGCTCGAGCAGCTCTACCGCCTCACCCCCCTCGAGGACGGGTTCTCGATCAACAACGTCGCCCTTGTCGACGGCACGCCCCAGACGCTGGGCCTGAAGCAGCTCCTGCAGGTCTACCTCGACCACCGCATCTCGGTCGTCACGCGGCGGGCGCGCTTCAACCTGACGCGGCGGCAGGAGCGCCTGCACCTGGTACTCGGCCTGCTGATCGCGATCCTCGACATCGACGAGGTGATTCAGGTCATCCGCGGCAGCGACGACACGGCCCAGGCGCGCGAGCGGCTCATCGAGGTCTTCGACCTCTCGACGCTGCAGGCCGACTACATCCTCGAGCTGCAGCTGCGACGCCTCACCCGCTTCAGCCGGATCGAGCTCGAGGCCGAGCGCGACAAGCTGAAGGCCGAGATCGCCGAGCTGGAGGCCCTGCTCGCCGATCCCAGCCTGGTGCGGGTGCGCGTCGGCGACGAGCTCGACGAGGTCGCCGACAGGTTCGGCACCCCGCGCCGCACCCTGCTCACCGAGGCGCGGGCGTCGGTGGCGTCCACTCCTGCGCAGCGGCGGGCGGCCGCCACGGGCGGTCCCGCGCTCGAGATCGCCGATGTGGCGACGATCGTCGTGCTCTCGACGACGGGGCGCGCCGTGCGCGTGGACCTGCCCGAGGGAACCGAGCCGCCCACCGCAGCGACACGCCGCAGCAGGCACGACGCGATCCGCTCGACCGTGACGACGACCACGCGCGGCGAGCTCGGCGCGATCACCTCGCGCGGACGGCTGGTGCGCTTCACCCCCGTCGACCTGCCTGCGGTGCCGTCCAACTCGGTGCAGCTCGCCGCCGGTGCTCGCATCGCCGACTACCTCGGCCTCGTCGACAAGAAGGAGCGGGTGCTCGGTCTGGTGTCGCTGACCTCCGACCGCCCGATCGCGCTGGGCACAGCGCAGGGCATCGTCAAGCGCGTCACCGCCGGCGGCTACCCCAACCGGCCCGACTTCGAGGTCATCGCGCTGAAGGCGGGCGATCAGGTCGTCGGGGTCTCGCAGGGCGACGACACCGACGAGCTCGTGCTCATCTCGTCGGACGCGCAGCTGCTGCGGTTCTCCGCCGCCGCCGTGCGCCCCCAGGGAACCGCCGCGGGCGGCATGGCCGGCATCAACCTCTCGTCGGGCGCGACGGTGATCTTCTTCGGCACCGTGGACCCGACCTCGGATGCCGTGGTCGCCACGATCTCCGCGCCCGCCGACACCCTGCCCGGCACCGACGCGCACCGCGGCAAGGTCTCGGTGCTGAGCGAGTTCCCGCCCAAGGGCCGAGCGACCGGAGGCGTGCGGGCGCACGCGTTCCTGAAGGGCGAGGCGTCGCTCGTTGTGGCGTGGGCGGGCCCGTCCCCGGCTCTGGCGGTGGGCGGCGACGGGTCGCTGCGCACCCTTCCCGATTCGGGCGCCAAACGTGACGCCTCGGGGACCCCCCTGGACGCGGCGATCGGATCCGTCGGCCGCTCGCTCTGACGCCGGTGGTCGAGCAGTCGGCCGCGCCGACATGCCGAGACCTTCCCCGCGGCTAGATGTGCGGCACGAACTCCGCCCACGCGACCCGGCGCTCACCCCGTGGGTCCAACTCGATCCTGTCGACCCGGTCGAAGATCAGCGTCCGCCGCCGACGCCGCGTGTACCGCGGCCAGCCCTCCACCGTGCCGTCGTGGGCGAATCGCAGCCAGTGCCGCCGCATCCGCTCGCCCGTGCGCCGGAAGTCACGGCGTCCGCCCAGCAGGCCCATGATGCGGGCGAAGCGCTCGTCCATGCGGTCGAAGAGGGCGTACAGCTCGAGCCCGTGGGTGGCGTCGAAGCCGGCCAGCCTCACGAGGCGCGGCGCGATGTCGAAGCGGTACATGTAGACCGGCGCGACATCGGCGTGACGCTCGGCCACCTTCACCGACGGGAACCAGAATGCGTAGTCGCCCGCGAAGTCGGCGGCGGCCCGCCGGGCGGGGAGTCCGGGGTACTGCGCCTTCAGCCGCTTGCGCGCCTTCTTGCGCGTCTTGGCGAAGATGTAGCGGATGCGCGACGGCGTCGTCGCGAGGATGTCGATGCGTCCGCGGAACAGCGAGCCCTCGCGGTCGTTGGTGCCGATGATGAGCGGCACGCGGTGCGCCCGGCCCGCCTTGAACGCATCGAGTGGCCGCTCGGGCAGGAGGTCGCCGTCGATCGCCGGGGCCAGCGCGATCGTGCCGGGGAGGTGATCCGGCGACCGCCGCTCCATCAGGGTCGTCGCCCGCACGAGGGCGTCCGCGCTCGCGGTCGTCAGCAGCCGCGCGCCCTCGTCGGCCGAGGCGCTCTCGACGTCGGCGTCGTCGACCACCTCGCTGAGCAGCTCGACGTACTCCCTCCCCCACTCGGCTGTCACCTCGCGCGGATAGATGGCGTTCGTCGGCGCGCTCTGGGCGATCGCGCGCGCGAAGAGGCCCTCGGCTCGCGGCACCGCCATCAGCGTCGTCACCGCGTTGCCACCGGCCGATTCCCCGAACAGGGTGACGTTGGCGGGATCCCCGCCGAAGGCCGCGATGTTCGCCTGCACCCACTCCAGCGCCTGCAGCTGATCGCGCAGCCCGAGGTTGGTGTCGATGGGGCGCTCCGCGGTCGAGAAGGCCGAGAAGTCGAGGTAGCCGAGGGCGCCCAACCGGTAGTTGACGTTGACGAAGACGACGCCTCCCTCGCGCACGAGCGACTCCCCCAGGAATCGCGTCTCGCGCGACGACCCCACGCTGTACGCGCCGCCGTGGATGAACACCATGACCGGTCGCTGCTGCGGCCGATCGTCATCGGGCGAGATCACGTTGAGAGTGAGACAGTCCTCGTCCATCGCGATATGAGCCGGCGGCCCGAGGAACATGCCCTCGCGGTCCTGGGGCGCGACGGGTCCGAACTCGATTGCCGACCGCACGCCGGCCCACGAGACGACCGGGGCAGGAGCGCGGAATCTCAGCTGGTCCACCGGAGGCGCCGCGTACGGGATGCCCCGCCACATCCGCAGTCCGCGTCGCGTCGCGCCCTCGATCTGCCCGCCGGCGACGGTCCGGAGCAGCGACGGCATCATGGGCGACAGGCTAAACGTCCGAGGTGAACGCCCAGTCAGACGTCGACGCGCGAGCGGTCGAGTCCCTGCCCGGCGATGATGAAGTCCTTGCGCGGCGCCACGTCGTTCCCCATGAGCAGCTCGAAGACGCGCGACGCGTTCTCGGCCGCCTCCGCATCCACGACACGCACGCGGCGGAGGGTGCGGTGCGCCTTGCTCATCGTCGTCTCGGCCAGCTGGTCGGCATCCATCTCGCCGAGTCCCTTGTAGCGCTGGATCGGATCCTGGTAGGTGCGATTGGTGCGCTTCAGCCCGGCGAGCACGCCCTGCAGCTCGGCCTCGGAGTACGTGTAGAGGATCTCGTTCGGCTTCGATCCGGGGTTCTTGATGACGACCCGGTGCAGCGGGGGCACCGCCGCGAAGACGCGCCCCTCCTCGATCATCGGTCGCATGTAGCGGAAGAACAGGGTGAGCAGCAGGGTGCGGATGTGAGCGCCGTCGACGTCCGCGTCGCTCATGATGATGACCTTGCCGTAGCGGGCCGCCTCGATGTCGAACGTGCGGCCGGATCCGGCGCCGATGACCTGGATGATCGACGCGCACTCGGCGTTGGACAGCATGTCCGACACAGAGGCCTTCTGCACGTTCAGGATCTTGCCGCGGATCGGCAGCAGCGCCTGGAACTCGCTGTCGCGCGCGAGCTTCGCCGTTCCGAGGGCCGAGTCGCCCTCCACGATGAAGAGCTCGGTGCCCGCGACGTCGTTCGAGCGGCAGTCGACCAGCTTCGCCGGCAGCGACGACGACTCGAGCGCGTTCTTGCGTCGCTGGGTCTCCTTGTGCGCACGCGCCGAGATGCGACTCTTCATCTCGGCCACGATCTTGTCGAGCACGAGAGCGGACTGCGCCTTGTCGTCCCGCTTCGGGCTCGCGAAGCGCTCGGCCATCGCCTTGGCGATCGTGGTCGCGACGATGGCGCGGATCGCCGGCGTGCCGAGGATCTCCTTCGTCTGACCCTCGAACTGCGGCTCGGGGATGCGGACGGTCAGCACCGCGGTGAGCCCGGCGAGGATGTCCTCCTTCTCGAGCTTGTCGGAGCCGACCTTGAGCCGACGGGCGTTCTTCTCCACCTCCGAGCGCAGGAACTTCATCAGCCCCTGCTCGAAGCCGCTCTGGTGGGTGCCGCCCTTCGGCGTCGCGATGATGTTGACGAAGCTGCGGAAGACGGTGTCGTACCCTGTGCCCCAGCGCAGCGCGATGTCGACCTCGCACTCCCGCTGCAGCTCGGTGGCGACCATGTGGCCGTTCTCCTGCAGCACGGGCACCGTCTCGCTGTAGCCGCCGGTGCCCTGGATGCGCCAGGTGTCGGTGATCGGGGCGTCCGCGGCCAGGAAGTCGACGAACTCGGCGATCCCACCCGCATAGCGGAACGACTCGGCAACCGGCTCGGCGCCGCGGCGGTCCTCGATCTCGATGCCGAGGCCGGGCACGAGGAACGCTGTCTGCCGCGCGCGCTCGAACAGCTCGTCGCTTTGGAAGGCCGCACCGCGGGTGAAGATCTGCGGATCCGCCCAGTAGCGGATGCGCGTGCCCGTCACGCCCTTGGCCACCTTGCCGACCACGGCGAGCTCGCTCCCCGATACGAAGGGGCTGAACGGCGCATCCGGAGTCGGGTGTGACGGATCCGCGTCGGCGAAGGTGCCGGGCTCGCCGCGGTGGAACGACATCTTCCAGGTCTTCCCGTTCCGGTCGACCTCGACGTCGAGGCGCTCGCTGAGAGCGTTGACGACCGAGGCGCCGACCCCGTGCAGTCCGCCCGAGGCCGCGTAGGAGCCGCTGCCGAACTTGCCGCCGGCATGCAGCTTGGTGAAGACGACCTCGACGCCGCTGAGTCCGGTCTTGGGCTCGATATCGACGGGGATGCCGCGCGCCGCGTCGCGCACCTCCACGCTCTGGTCGGCGTGCAGGACGACCTCGATGCTCGAGCCGTGCCCGGCGAGGGCCTCGTCGACTGAGTTGTCGATGATCTCCCAGAGGCAGTGCATGAGACCGCGGGAGTCTGTGGATCCGATGTACATGCCCGGCCGCTTGCGCACGGCCTCGAGCCCCTCGAGCACACTGAGATGACGCGCGTTGTAGGCGGATGACTCCGGCACGGCGCTCGCCACGGCACTGCTCCTCGCTGTAGGGAATACGGGCCCGAGGGCCACCGTTGAGCCTAATGAGAGTCGGGCACGACCCTCGGTGCGACACCCGGATCCGCCTGGTGGCTACGCGCACAGCGAAACGCAACGTCAATGACACACCAGGGTCTCACCCTCGTGCTTCACTTGACGAAGACCTACCACGCGAACCGATCCCGAGGGAGCACACCATGTCGCAGATCACCTCAGACGCCATCGACGAACTCGAGCTCAACACCCTCACGGCGTTCGATCGCTGCGACAGCTGCGGCGCGCAGGCGTACATCCGCGTGACGCTCGCCTCCGGTGACCTCCTCTTCTGCGCGCACCACGGCGCGAAGTTCAAGGAGAAGCTGGCCCCGACCGCGATCGCCTGGCACGACGAGACCGCTCGCCTGCACGCGGCCCCGACCGAGTAGTCTCCTCCGCTCCCTGAGGAGCGCCGCGAAGCGACGCGTCTCGAAGGGCGCCCTCGCCAGCTACCCTCGTCCCGTGACCTCAGCTCCCCGCGCCGGCGTCCGCCGCCGTGCGGTCATCGACCTCGACGCCCTGTCGGCCAACCTGGCCGAGGCGTCGGGGTCGTTCGTCGATGTGCGGGCGGATGCGTACGGTCACGGCCTCGCGGTCGTCGCGGCGGCCGCGCGCGACCTCGACGTCGTCGGCCTGGTCGTCTCCGACGAGCGCGACGTCGACGTCGCCGTCGCCGTCGGATATCCCCGCACCGCCCTGCGGATCGGTCGACACCCCGCGGTGGACGACGTCGACGTGGTCGGAGCCGAGGTCTACGGCCTGGCCGATCATGCCGCGACGGTTCCGGTCCTGACGCTGGTCGCCGAGGTGATCGCGGTCAAGCACGTCGGCGCCCACGCCGGCGTCTCGTACGGCTACACCTACCGCACCTCCTCCCCCACGACACTGGCGCTCGTAGGCCTCGGGTACGCCGACGGGCTGCCGCGTCTCGCTTCGAACCGCAGCGAGGTCCGCATCGCCGGGGTGCGCCGGCCCCTGGTCGGTCGCGTCGCCATGGATCAGTTCGTGGTCGACTGCGACGACGTCCGACCCGACGTCGGTGCAGACGTCGTCGTCTTCGGCGATCCCGCGCTCGGCGCCCCCTCCGCCCTCGACTGGGCGACCGCCACCGAGCGCGACCCGGTTCAGCTGACGGCGGGACTCGGGTCGCGCATTAGACGTGTCGCGAGGAGTGCCCGGTGACCGGCCCGACGATCACCCTCGACATCGCCGGATTCCGCGCGAACGTCGCCCACCTCGTCGCTCTCGCAGCGCCGGCGCGCACGATGCTCGCGGTGAAGGCCGACGCCTACGGCCATGGGATGCTCCCGTTCGCGCGCGCCGCTCTCGAGGCGGGCGCCGACTCGCTGGCCGTCCTGGAGGTGCCCGCGGCTCTCGCCCTGCGTGACGACGGCATCACCGTGCCGGTGTTCGCGTGGTTGCACGGCCGCGACACCGACTTCGCAGCGGCCATCGCCGCCGGGGTCGACCTCGGGGTCTCCTCGCTCACGGAGCTGCGCGCGGTCGTCGCGGCCGCGGCGGGCGGAGCCGGGGTCGCATCCGTGCACCTGAAGATCGACACGGGTCTGCATCGCAACGGCGCGAGCCCGGAGGACTGGCCCGGACTCGTGTCGGCGGCGCAGGAGGCGTCCGAGGCAGGGCACGGGCGGATCGCCGGTCTCTGGTCGCACCTCGCCGATGCGTCGCCCGAGGACGATGCCCAGGCGCTCGGGGAGTTCCGCGCAGCCGTCGCCGTCGCCGTCGCGCTCGGCGTCCCGGCCGCCGGCGAGCCGGACGCGCCGGTGCTGCACCTCGCCGCGAGCTCGGCAGGGATCCGGATGCCCGACGCACGCCTCGACCTCGTGCGCTTCGGGATCGCGGCCTACGGCATCTCGCCCTTCGACGACGTCGACGCCCGTGGACTCGGACTCCGTCCCGTGATGACGGTGACGGCACCCGTGCTCGAGGTCGGCGACGGCACGGCGATCATCGCGATCGGGTCGGCCGACGGCGTGCCGCCCTCGGTGCTGGGGGCGTCCGGATCGGGCGCGTGGGTGATGCTCGCCGGCGAGCGACGCGAGGTCACGGACATCGATGTCGACACCCTCACCATCGCGCTCGGCGACGGGCCGGCGCCGGCGGTCGGTGACATCGCGACCGTGTTCGGATCAGGAGACGACGGCGAGCCCACCCCCGAGGAGTGGGCGGCCTGGGCGGGGTCGATCGGCGACGAGATCGTGGCGCGGGCGTCGGCACGTGCGGAGCGGGTGTACGTCGACCCTCGCTGATCGAGCGCGGTGCAGGCGCGCTACAGGCGAGCGCGGATCGCGTCGCGCGATCGCTGCGCGCGATCGTCGAGCTCGGCGATGCGAGGATCGGACTCGGCGAAGCGCAGGCCGGCGACCGCGGCCGCCGCATCCAGGAGCCTGTCGGCCCAGAGCGGGTTCATCGGCAGGAACGGCCCGTGCAGGTCGGTGCCGATGCTCGCCCCGCTGACGACCCCGACGACGGCGCCCGCCGCGACGCCCGTGTCGATGCGAGCCAGCGCCCCCGCGTCCGGGCCCTCGATCGTCGTGGTGGCGTTGTGGTTGACGAAGCCGGCCACGTCGCCGAGCTCCGATTCGCCCGCAACCTCCCCGACGATCCGAGAGGCGCCGAGGACGGCATGGGTGGGCAGCACGCCCGCGCCCGATGACGTCGACCCGTCGAGCTCGACGACGTCACGACCGAGCAGCTGCCAGCCGGCCGAGATGCCGAGGAACGGCACTCCCGCGCCGGCCCAGGCGAGCAGGACATCCGAGTGACGCGCGAGGTCGGCGTGCAGGGGGCGGCGCGCAGACGCGGGTCCGCTTCCGACGTGCACGAGATGAGCCTCCGCGGGCAGCTCCTCGCCCGGAGCGACGTCGATCACCCGCACGTCGACACCTCGCCATCCGGCACGACGCCGCAGCGCCGTCACATTGCCCACATCGCCGTTGATGCCGAGCTCGCGCGGGTACAGGTGGACGAGCACGAGGCCGCTCACGACGAGCCCTCGAGGTCGAGGTACCCGAGGTGCTTGCGGATCAGCATCATCTGCTCGTAGTTGACCAGCATCGTCTTGCGGCCGACCGACGGCCGTGGCAGCGCGAGGAACCGCTCGAGGGCGGCGCCGAGCTCGGGGACCACTGCCCGCACCTCGATGTCGTCGTACCCGAAGCGGGTCGCGAGCTGCCAGGCCTTCGTGCCCGTCAGCACGTCGACGTGCGCGATGGCCGACAGGTCGGATCCGTAGACCCAGGACGGGTCGGGCGTGCCCTCGTCGACCGCCACGAAGAACTGCTCGGGGATCCCCTCCAGCGCGTCGAGGTTCACCTGCAGGCTCGGCGGGTTCTTCATCATGAGGATCTCGAGCTCCTCGCCCGAGCGCGTGGTCAGGATCTCGCCCCGGCCGTAGACGGTCTCCATCGACGCGAGCCCCGCGGCAGAGGCGGACGGGGAGAACCGGTCGCCGAGAAGCGCGCGCGCCATCGCGAACGCCGCCGCGGCATCGACCGCGTTGTGCAGTCCGCGCGCCGGCAGCACCACGGGCGTCTCCATGCCGTCGACGTCGATCACGGCGGTCGACCCGGATGCGGCAGTCACCCGCGTCGCGGCCGTCACGTCCGTCGCGTCGGTGCCCGATCCCGCGAGAGACGGGTTGTCGCCGCGCGCCAGCCACGCCGACTGGCCCAGCAGCTCGGGCGACAGCGCGAACGCACTCTGGACCGCGGGCGCACCGGTGCCGATCGCCGCGACGCGCCCGGCGAGGGCGACCAGGTTGCGGTCGTCACCGTTGATCACCAGGTGCCGAGTCGCCACCGCTGCGAACTGCTCGAGCATGCCCACGACGCGATCCGGCTCATGGAATCGGTTGAGCTGGTCGACCTGCACATTGATCAGCAGCACGCTGTGCGGGACGAGCCGCTGCGCGAGCCGGGGCCCGTAGGCTTCGTCGACCTCGAGCACGGCGATCTGCTCGCGCAGTCGCCCGTCGAGGGGAGCGTGGGCGAGGATCGCCGATGCGATGCCCTGCGGGAGATTGGCGCCGCTGGGGTTCGTGAAGACGTCGACGTCGTGCGCCCGCAGGATCGAGGTCAGCATCTGGGTGGTCGTCGACTTGCCGTTGGAGCCCGACACGAACACGACGCCGAGTGGCAGCCGCTCGACGGCGCGCTGGAGGAAATCCGGCTGCAGGATCAGGGCGACGCGACCCGGCATCGCCGAACCACCGCCGCGAAGCCGCGCCAGCACGCGGACCAGCCGCCCGGCGATGACCGCCAGCGCGGTGCGCATGCGGCCTACTCCAGGTAGTCGCGCAGCGACTGCGACCGCGACGGGTGACGCAGCTTGGCCATCGTCTTCGACTCGATCTGGCGGATGCGCTCGCGCGTGACGCCGAACGTGTCGCCGATCTGGTCGAGGGTCTTCGGCATGCCGTCGCCGAGACCGAAGCGCATGCGGATCACGCCCGCCTCGCGCTCGGACAGCGAGTCGAGCAGGCTCTCGAGCTGCTTCTGCAGCATCGTGAAGCCCACCGCGTCGGCCGGTACGACGGCCTCGGTGTCCTCGATGAGGTCGCCGAACTCGCTGTCGCCGTCCTCGCCGAGGGGCGTGTGCAGGGAGATCGGCTCGCGGCCGTACTTCTGCACCTCGATGACCTTCTCGGGCGTCATGTCGAGCTCGCGCGAGAGCTCCTCGGGAGTGGGCTCGCGACCCAGGTCCTGCAGCATCTGACGCTGCACGCGAGCGAGCTTGTTGATGACCTCGACCATGTGGACGGGGATGCGGATGGTGCGGGCCTGGTCGGCCATGGCGCGGGTGATGGCCTGACGGATCCACCAGGTGGCGTACGTCGAGAACTTGAAGCCCTTGGTGTAGTCGAACTTCTCGACGGCGCGGATGAGGCCCAGGTTGCCCTCCTGGATCAGGTCGAGGAACTGCATGCCGCGGCCGGTGTAGCGCTTGGCCAGCGACACCACGAGGCGGAGGTTGGCGCCGAGCAGGTGGCTCTTGGCGCGCTGGCCGTCGCGGGCGACCCAGCTGAGCTCGCGGCCCAGCTGCGACCGCTTCTCGGCGTCGGTCATGTGCGAGAGCTTCTCCTCGGCGAACAGGCCCGCCTCGATGCGCATCGCGAGCTCGACCTCTTCGGCCGCGTTCAGCAGAGCGACCTTTCCGATCTGCTTGAGGTAGTCCTTGACCGGGTCGGCGGTGGCGCCGGTGATCGCGGCCGAATAGACCGGCACCTCGTCATCGTCATCGGTCATCGACAGGCGCAGGGCACCGGTCGGAAGCGGCTCGGCGGCGCCCGCGGGCTTGTCCTCGTCATCCGAGTCGTCTGCGTCGTCGGTGTCGGCGTCGGGGGTCTCCGCGACGACGACGTCCTTGTCGGCGACGACCTCGGTGTCGTCGACCTCGACCTCGTCGTCCTCGACGACCGCATCGACGTCGATGTCCTCGTCGTCCTCGTCGCCGTCAGCGCCCTTCGCACCCTTGGTGGGTGCGGCCTTCGCGGCGGCCTTGGCGGGTGCGGCCTTGGCGGGGGTCTTCGCCGCCGCCTTGGCGGGGGCCTTCGCAGCCGTCTTGGCGGCGGAGGCCGTGGCGGGGGCCTTCTTGGCCGGAGTCTTCGTCGCGGTGGTCTTCGCGGGAGCCTTGGCGGCGGGAGCAGCCGTCGTGGTGCCGGCGACCGTGGCGTCGCTGGTCTTCTGCGTGGTTCGGGTGGGCATGCTGACCCTTTCCTCATGCGTCATTCGGCACCGCCGGAGGGCAGTACTAAGACCCATGTCAAGTCCCCCGCGCCTCACACCGTGACGGTGGAGATGATGACGGGGACCAGACCGGGTCCTGGTTATCGATTATCGCACAGTTCTCGGCCCGTGCCCTCCGTCGCTACGCCGCGTCGGGGGGCCGCCGGGTGCGACGACTTCTGAAGAGTGCAACCCACAGGGGGGCGACGGATATTCCCTCATCCTCGAAGAGCCGCCGCCGGGTGCGACGACGGGCGTGGAGGAGGCCGACCATCCCCAGCGCGATGACCGCGAAGGGCACGACGAACGCGATCCGGAAGGCGTCGAAGGCGTACAGGTCGCTCGCCTGCCCGGCCGCGATGCGGGCGCGGTCGACGATGTCGAGGACCACGCCCACACCGAGCATCCCGATGAAGCCGCCAAGGAATCCGCCGACGTTGACGATGCCGGATGCGGACCCGAGCGAGCTCGACGGGTTGAAGGCGCGGGCGAACTCGAAGCCGACGAGCGATCCGGGGCCGCCGGCCCCGACCGCGAGGAAGAGCAGCACGACCACGCCGATCGGCGGAGTGCCCGGCCACAGCAACAGGACGCCCCAGATGGCGTAGGTGATCGTGACGACGGCGATCACGACGTTGCTGCGGCGCATCGGATAGCGGGCGACGAGGAATCCGATGACGGGCGCCGAGAGCACGGTTCCCACGACGAGCAGGCTGAAGACGGCGCCGGCGGTCGCCGGGTCGTACCCGAGCCCGGCCGTGAGGAACGGGTACCCCCAGAGGATCGCCATGAGCGTCGGGCCGCTGCCGGCGATCAGGTGAGCCCAGAATCCGAGCTGCGTGCCGGGACGCGCGAGGCTCGCGCGCAGCCTGCCCACCCCCGACTCGACCGGGACGGGACTGGTCGCCACCACCTCGCGTGTCCGCACGGCGGCCGCCGCGATGACCACCGCGAGCACCGACAGTCCTGCCGCCACCAGGAAGGCGGGACGCCATCCGGCCGTGTGCAGGAGCAGGGCGAAGGGCACGGCCGAGATGATCTGTCCGAGCTGGCCGATCATGCCGATGCCCTGCGTGAGCAGAGGAAGGATGCGGCCCTCGAACCAGTACGGCACCAGACGCAGCACGGAGACGAAGGTGAAGGCGTCGCCCGCGCCGACGAGGATGCGCGCGACGATCGCGAGCCCGATGTGGTCCGAGAACGCGAGCAGAGTCTGGCCGATCACCATCACCCCGGCGCCCAGGATGATCAGGACCCGCGGACCCCAGCGGTCGGCGAGCACGCCGACTGGGATCTGGAGGGCCGCGTAGACGACGATCTGGAGCACCGCGACCGTCGAGATCGCGGACGCGTTCACGTCGAAGCGCGCCGTCGCATCGACTCCGGCCACCCCGAAGGAGGTGCGCTGGGTGACGCCGATGAGATAGGCGGTCACCGCGGCCCCGAAGACGATCCAGGAGCGGCGGGAGTTCACGCACCCAGGCTACGACGCGCGGGCGAGGCGACCCGGCCGGCCGCGTGTGGTGCTAGCGGCCGTCGCCATCCGCCCGATCGGCGAGGAAGCGCTCGAGCTCTGCGGCGATCGCATCGGCAGACGGCACCTCCCCGTCCTCGTCGACGAACGGCGACGGGAGCGGGTTGTCCTCCATGTAGCTGTCGTGACGCTCCTCGAGGTTGTCGAGGAGCCGGCGCAGCTCGGCGTTGTTCGCCACCTGGTCGTCGACCTTGAGCAGGAACGCGCGGTTGTCCTCGCGCAGGCGATCGGTCGGGAAGATCAGCCCGGTCGCCGCGCTGATGCTCTCGAGCGCCGTGACGGCGGCGAGCGGGAACTCGGTGTCGGAGAGGTAGTGCGGGATCAGCAGCACGAAGCCCGCGGTGGGGTGCCCCGTCTCGGCGAGACGGTACTCGACGAGGTGCAGCGCATTGCTCGGAACCTGCGTACGGGGCTTCCAGACCGAGAGCGACTCGATGAGCTCGGAACGATTGCCGCTCACCGTGACGCCGATGGGGCGGGTGTGCGGGGTCGGCATGGGGATCGCGTGCACCCACGTGGTGTCGCTCACCCCGTAGCGCTCGACGATCTGCAGCACCGCGGCGGTGAAGCGCTCCCACTGGAAGTCGGGCTCGAATCCGGTGAGCAGCAGGAAGGGCTGTCCGAGCTCGTCCTTCGCCAGGTAGAGCGAGAGCTTCAGCGGCTTGTAGTCGGTGAGGTGGTCGTGCACGAACGTCATGCTCGGACGGCGCGCGCGGTAGTCGAGCAGTGCATCGGTGTCGAACTGCACGACCTCGCGCACCTCGAGCTCGTCGAGCAGGTACTCGCTCACCTGGGAGACGGCGGAGCCGGCGTCGGCGAAGCCGGTGAGGCCGGCGACCAGGTGCAGCCCTCGCGGGATCTGGGCGGCATCGACCGACAGATCGTAGAGTCCATCGGGATCGCGCATGCCTCGATTCTAAAACCGAGCGTCGGCGGAGCGCCGGTTCGGCATCCGCCGGGCGTCAAGCCCACAGCGAACAGCGTCGCGGTGCACACGGGTTAGCGTTGCCGCATGGCCGTCCCCGAACTCTCCGTCTCGTTCCTCCCCGCATCCGACGCCGTGGGGGACGTGCTCGTGCTCGGGGTGGTCTCGGGCGACGATGGCCCGCGGATCGCCGGGGACGATCTCGCGTTCGCCGCCATCTCCGCGTCCCTGGCCGCGATCGGCGCCACGGGCTCGGTCGACGAGCTGCGCCGCCTTCCCCCCGTCGACGGCGGGACCCCGATCGCCCTGATCGGCCTGGGCTCGGGCGAGCCCACGACGGACACGCTGCGGAACGCTGCGGGTGCCGCCACCCGCCAGCTGACCGGATCGGGCTCGGTCGCCCTCGCCCTGCCGATCCGTGACGCCCCCGACCTGGCGGCGGTGCTCGAGGGAGCGGGCATCGGCGCCTACTCCTACACCGCGTACAAGACGAAGGCGCCTGCCGCGAAGGGGCCCGCCTCGGTGGTCGTCGCGCATGCCCCCGAGGCGCTGTCGGGCGAGCAGGCCGACGGCGCCGTGGCGCGCGCAGTCGCCGTCGTCACCGCGATCCACACCGTGCGCGACCTGGTCAACATGCCGCCATCCGATCTGTACCCGGCCACCCTCGCCGATGCCGCGGTCGCCGCCGCGGAGGGCCTCCCCGTCGACATCGAGGTGCTCGACGAGGCCGCGCTGGCGGAGGGCGGCTACGGCGGGATCGCCGGAGTGGGGGCGGGGTCCTCGCGGCCGCCGCGCCTGGTGACGGTGCGATACGCGCCCGAGGGTGCGACGTCGCACCTCTCGTTCGTCGGGAAGGGCATCACCTTCGACTCGGGCGGCCTCTCGCTGAAGCCCGGCTCGTCGATGGTCGGCATGAAGTACGACATGACGGGCGCGGCGACGGTGCTGGCGGCCGTGCTCGCCGTCGCGCGTCTCGGACTGAAGGTCCGGGTGACGGCACGACTGTGCATCGCGGAGAACATGCCGTCCGGCACGGCGATCCGGCCCAATGACGTGCTGACGATCCGCGGGGGGACGACGGTGGAGGTGCTGAACACCGACGCCGAGGGCCGCCTCGTGCTGGCCGACGGACTGGTCGCGGCCAGCGAGGAGCACCCGGACGCGATCGTCGACGTCGCGACCCTGACCGGAGCCGCCCGAAGCGCCCTCGGCGAGCGGTACATCCCGATCATGGGAGGTACTGAGTTCGTGCGTCGCCTGGCCGACATCGGCGCGACGGTCGGAGAGACCTTCTGGCCCATGCCCCTGCCCGCAGAGCTGCGTTCGGCCCTCGACAGCGATGTCGCCGACATGTCCAACGGCCGACCCTCCAACCCGGTCGGCGGCATGCTCGTCGCGGGTCACTTCCTCGAGCACTTCGTCGGGCGCACGTCCGACGACGCCGACGCACCCCGTATCCCGTGGGCTCACCTCGACATCGCGGGCACCGCGAGCAACGGCGGCAGCTCCTACGGGATGCTCGGCAAGGGTCCGACCGGCGTGACCGTGCGCACCCTGATCGCTCTCGCAGACGAGTACTCGCGACCGTAGTAGGGTCGTTACGGCAGGGAATCCCTTGCCGAATTCGAGTGCCGTGTCGCCACCCCGTGCACGGTGATCAAGTGCGTGTGCACGAGGGAGTTGCCGGGTGTCCGAGCAGAACTTTGACCTTGTCGTGCTGGGTGCAGGCAGTGGCGGATACGCCGCCGCGCTGCGCGCCAGCCAGTTGGGCCTCACGGTCGGACTGATCGAGAAAGGCAAGGTCGGCGGCACCTGCCTCCACGTCGGCTGCATTCCGACCAAGGCGCTGCTGCACGCGGCCGAGGTTGCCGATGTGACGCGCGAGTCGGCCAAGTACGGCGTCTCGGCGACGTTCAACGGAATCGACATCGCCGCCGTCACCGGCTATCGCGAGGAGGTCGTCGCGAGCAAGTGGAAGGGCCTCCAGGGTCTGATCAAGGCGCGCGGCATCACCACCATCGAGGGCGAGGGTCGTCTCACCTCCCCCACGACCGTCCAGGTCGGCGACATCACCGTCACGGGCAAGAACATCGTGCTGGCCACCGGCTCGTACTCGCGGTCGCTTCCCGGCCTCGAGATCGGGGGCCGCGTCATCACCTCGGAGCAGGCCCTGCAGCTGACCTTCGTCCCGCGCAAGGTCGCCATCCTCGGTGGCGGCGTGATCGGCGTCGAGTTCGCGAGCGTCTGGCGCTCCTTCGGCTCCGAGGTCACCATCGTCGAGGGCCTGTCGCACCTCGTCCCCAATGAGGACGAGTCGATCAGCAAGTCGTTCGAGCGGGCCTACCGCAAGCGCGGTATCGAGTTCAAGCTCGGCGTTCGGTTCTCCGGTGTCACGCAGAGCGACCAGGGCGTCGTCGTGTCGCTCGAGAACGGCGAGACCGTCGAGGCCGACCTGCTGCTCGTCGCCGTCGGGCGCGGCCCGTCGACCGCCAACCTCGGCTACGAGGAGGCGGGTATCGCCATGGACCGCGGCTTCGTCCTCACCGACGAGCGCCTCCGCACGAACATCCCCGGCGTCTACGCGGTCGGCGACATCGTGCCCGGACTGCAGCTCGCCCACCGCGGCTTCCAGCACGGCATCTTCGTCGCCGAGGAGATCGCGGGCCTCAACCCGGTCGTCGTCGACGACCTCAACATCCCCAAGGTCACCTACTCGCACCCCGAGGTCGCCTCCATCGGCCTCTCGGAGGCGAAGGCCATCGAGAAGTACGGCGCGGATGCCGTTGCCAGCTACGACTACAACCTGGCCGGCAACGGCAAGAGCCACATCATCGGCACGGCGGGCTCCGTCAAGGTCGTCCGCGTCAAGGAGGGCCCCGTCATCGGCGTCCACATGATCGGCGACCGGGTCGGCGAGCTCATCGGCGAGGCGCAGCTGGCGGTCAACTGGGAGGCGTACCCGGAGGACATCGCCCCGTTCATCCACGCGCATCCCACGCAGAACGAGGCGCTCGGCGAGGCGTTCCTGGCGATCGCCGGAAAACCCCTCCACGCCATCTGACCGTGCGACCCACCTCGCACCTAAGCTAGAACTTGAACCGCTGCCCTAAGGAGCATCACTGATGAGCGAATCCGTCAGCCTTCCCGCACTTGGCGAGAGCGTCACGGAAGGCACGGTGACCCGCTGGCTGAAGAGCGTCGGCGACCGCGTCGAGGTCGACGAGCCGCTGCTGGAGGTGTCGACCGACAAGGTCGACACCGAGATCCCGTCGCCGATCGCCGGTGTCATCGAGGCGATCCTGGTCGCCGAGGACGAGACCGTCGAGGTCGGCACCGCGCTCGTCACGATCGGAACCGGCGAGGCTCCGGCCGAGGTCGCTCCCGCGGCACCCGCCGCCGAGGCAGCACCCGCTCCCGAGGCGCCGGCAGAGGCTCCGGCCCCGGCTGCGGAGTCCGCTCCGGCTCCCGAGGCTGCTCCTGCTCCCCCGGCTGCCGAGGCCGCTCCCGCTCCCGCCCCCCAGGCGGCTCCCGAGCCCCCCGCGGCCGTCGCCCCCGACGTCGCGCCGCAGTCGCAGTGGGCTCCGCCTGCCGAAGGCACGGTGGCCCCCGCCGCCGAGGCCCCCGCCCCGCCGGCGTACGCGGCCCCTGCGCCCGAGGCGTCGGCCTACGAGCAGCCCGCTGCCGAGCAGCCCGTTGCCGAGCCGGTCTACGCCCCGCCGGCTGAGCGTCCCGCCGATGCGGCTCCCGCCGATCCCGCCGTCGTCAGCGAGGTGCCCTCCACCGAGGCCCCCGCTCCCACCGAGGCTCCGGCTGCTGAGGCGCCCGCCGCCGAGGCTCCGGCCGCCGAGGCTCCTGCTCCCGCCGAGGCCCCTGCGGCAGAAGCCGCACCCGCTGAGGCTCCGGCCGCGGCGCCCGAGCCCGCCGCGGCCGCACCTGCCGCGCAGCCCGCCGACGAGGAGGCTCCCGCCGCTGCAGCAGCCGGCGGTCTCGCGAGCGCGCACGCCGGCTACGTCACGCCCATCGTCCGCAAGCTGGCCAATGAGAAGGGCATCGACCTCGACTCGCTGACCGGCACCGGCGTCGGCGGCCGCATCCGCAAGCAGGACGTCCTCGCCGCGGCGGAGGCACCCGCGCCGGCTGCCGAGGCGCCCGCGACCGAGGCTCCCGCTGCGCCGGCCGCCGCACCCCAGGTGACGACGTCGGAGCTGCGCGGCACGACCGTGCCGATGTCGCGCCTGCGGAAGGTCGTCGCCGAGCGTGCCGTGGTGTCGATGCAGAGCATGGCGCAGCTGACCACGGTCGTCGAGGTGGACGTGACGAAGGTCGCGTCGTTCCGCGACGAGGTGAAGGCCGACTTCCAGGCCAAGACCGGCAACAAGCTGACCTTCCTGCCGTTCTTCACGCTCGCCGCTGCGGAGGCGCTGAAGGCGTACCCGATCATCAACGCGACGATCGACGGCGAGAGCATCGTCTACCCGGATCATGAGAACATCAGCATGGCGGTCGACACCGAGCGCGGACTGCTGACTCCGGTGATCCGCAACGCGGGCGACCTCGACCTGGCCGGCCTCGCCGGGCAGATCGCGGACCTGGCCGCGCGCACGCGTGACAACAAGCTGAAGCCCGACGAGCTGGCCGGTGGCACGTTCACGGTGACCAACACCGGATCGCGCGGCGCGCTCTTCGACACCCCCGTCGTCTTCCTGCCGCAGGTCGCCATCCTCGGCACCGGCATCGTGCAGAAGAAGCCGGTGGTCGTCAGCGACGGCGGACTCGACGCGATCGCCATCCGCTCGGTGGTCTTCCTTGCTCTGTCGTACGACCACCGGATCGTCGACGGCGCCGACGCGGCTCGTTTCCTGACGACCATCAAGAGCCGGCTCGAGGGCGGAGACTTCGCCGACGTGCTCGGCATCTGACGCTCGCTCACTCGACCGCGATGTAGTCCCGGATGCGCCATCCGGCCTCGCCCCTCATCACGAGGAGCGAGGCCGAAGCGCTGTCCGGCCCGAGCGATACGAGCGCCGAATCGCCGAGCCGCTCTGTCACGACGGCGACCGCGGGGTCGAAGCCCATGCGCGGCGGCAGCTCGCCGCCCGCCAGGACGGCGGCCACCGCGGCCTGGTCGTCCTCGAGGGCGGCCGATCCCTGCTGATCCACCTCGTCGAGGCAGAGCAGGGACAGCTCGATGAAGCAGCGTGCGCGCAGTTCGAGCAGAGCAGCCGTGGCGACCAGGGGGTCGTCGCCGAGGCGCGCGTCCTCGGCGTCGGCGTCATCGGAGGCCGCGTCCTCCCCCGCGGAGTCCGGCGTCGCGCCGCCGCCCGCCTGGGCCACCGGCAGACCCGGTTCCGACGGGCCCGCGTCAGGGACCATCACGCCAGCGACGACCAGGGCGAGCAGGGCTGCGGTGACGGCGAGCGTCCCCCGTCGACGGCGCGAGCTCCAGGCGGACCAGCGACTCGCGGCCGCAGCGCGCAGCCCCGCCGAGGGCCCGCGTTCCAGCACCGACGCGAGCGAGCCGTCCGGCCCGATCACGGCTCGGAGTCTCGATGCAGCCCGCGTCCGCGCCGCCACCCGCTGCCTGCCTGCGCCGTCCGCCGGCTCCGTCACCGGGACGACTCGACCGGCCGTCGCCGGGTCGCCGTCGACCTCCGGGGTCGGGGCGGCGAAGCTCACCGGCAACGGCGTGGCCAGCTCGAAGACGGCCGTGGCGAGCAGCGTCGCCACCTGCGCCGGAGGTGCTGCCGCGATGCGCGCCGACAGCTGCACGGCCACCTTCGCGCGCGGGCCCGCCACCCGCCCGAGCACCGCGACGGCGAGCGAGATCAGAGCCGCACGATCAGCGGCGACCCCCTCGACCGCCTCGCGCACCACCTCGGGCGCATTCTCGGCGAAGAGCATCGCGGTACCGAAGCCTGTGATCACCGGCGCCCCGTCCGACCGGAAGAGCACCCGCCCCGGATGCAGTCCCCCGTGCGCGACACCCGACGCGTGCAGACGATCGACCGTCAGGGCGAGCGGCGCCAGGATGGTGACCGCCTCCCCCGCCGCCAGCTCAGGACGCCGCGACAGCATGTCGGCGAGATCTCCTCCGGCAAGTCTCTCGAACACCATCACCGTCGTCGCCGGCGTGAGGTCGAGATCGAGCAGGCGCACGACGTGATCGCCCGCCGCGCGGTCGAGGGCGGCCACCTCGCGTCCAAGCGCCGCGATGCCGTCGCCGCTGTCCGAGACGACCGTCAGCGCGACCTGCGAGCCGTCATCGCCGATTCCGAGCCAGACCTCGCCGCCCCGACGGCCCCGGCCGATGACGCGCAGCGGCCGATAGCCCGCGATCGTCGGGAGCTCGGTGACGGTCGAGGGATTCACCCCCCGAGACTCGCGGAGCCGAAGACGCGCGGATGGTGATCGAGAGCGTCCCGTGGACTCCGCACCTCGGGCCGACGCGTGGAGGGAGCCGCGGCCGCATTTCGGGGTTAGTCTGAACGCGTGGTCGACTACGTCGTCACGGGGCTAAGCGCCAACTCCGTGCCGTATTCGGTCGCTCTCGACACCCAGCGTGCTCTGCACGCCGACGTCGTCAGCGGCCGGGCGCCCGATACCGTCCTCCTCCTCGAGCACCCGTCCGTCTACACGGCGGGAAAGCGCACCGAGGCCCATGAGCGGCCCACCGACGGCACCCCGGTGATCGATGTGGATCGCGGGGGCAAGATCACCTGGCATGGTCCCGGCCAGCTGGTCGGGTATCCGATCGTCCGTCTCGCCGATCCGATCGACGTCGTCGCGTACGTGCGGCGCCTCGAGGGGATGCTGATCGCGGTGCTCGCCGATCTCGGCGT